>CAVYTP010000031.1:0-21240 GCA_963771455.1 uncultured Pseudomonadota bacterium | reverse complement strand
ACGATCAATTCGACGACGTTCACAAATTCCAACAATCCTGAGAACGGCCTCATAACTGCCGAATCCGGATCCAGTGTCATCATTGCCTCGGCGAACTTCGTCAACCAGGGCGTCGTGTCGGCGGCGGGCGGCGTGATAGAATTTGACCATGCGATCAGCGGGACAGGAGCGCTCGACGTCGCCAATCAAGGGGTATTGAAGTTCGACTTCTGGCGCGCCATCGAGCGAGACGGTGACGTTCGAGGACGCCACGGGCACGTTGGCCCTGGCGGACCCCTCGTCCTTCGCTGCTAAACTGGCCGGTCTGAGCGACGGCGATACGATCGACCTCACCGCGCTCGCACCGTCGTCAATAGCCTCGGCGATAATTTCCGGCTCTTCCATTGTCGTCGACGAGAACGGCGGCGGGTCTTTGACGTTCCAACTCAGCGCTGCATTGCCGGGCGACAAACTCTACATGTATTCCGACGGGGCCACCGGAACCGACCTGGTTGTCGGCCCGACGACCGTGACCGCAGAGGGATGGCGTGGAGACGGTGGCGACTGGGGCACAGCGACGAATTGGGTGTACGGCGTCCTTCCTACGGCGGGGACCGACGCCAGCGTGACGCTCGGCGGGGACGATACGATTACGATTACGACGGACGCCGTAGCGCATTCACTTGTCGTCAACGCGGCAGGAGCTGACATTTACGATGAAAACGGAGGGTCGTTGACGCTGACGCAGTCACTGACGATCAACGACGGCGACTTCCATCTGTATGGCGGCGGGCTTTCCACCACTGGGGTGACAGTGGGTTCGCAGGGGTTGCTGATCGGAACTACGGGCTCGGTATCGGCGCCGTTGAGCAATCTAGGCAATGTCGAAACGAACTCCGACCTCGTGCTCGCTGGCGCTGTCACTGGGGCTGGCGCCTTTCACATCGACGCAGGCGCCGTGCTGGAGTTCGGTTCGTCGGTCGCCGCGGGAACCGTGATATTTGCTGAAGACGCGGGCACGCTGAAGATCGATGCGCCGACGCAATTCCATGCGACCATTGCCGGCATCATCGGCTCCGGCGATGTCATCGAGTTGACGGACCTCAGCGCAACGGGACTTACAGCGACGACGGCGGATGCCTATAACTCCACGACCAACACTACGACGCTAACGGTTACGCCATCGGGAAAGTCCGCGCTCACGTTCACCCTCAATGGCGACTATTCCGGTTCGACCTGGACGCCGACGCAAGACGGCAACGACGTCGATCTCGTCGATCCTCCCGCCGCTTCGTCGCCAATGAGAAGCCTCGTCAGCGACGCTTTCGTTTTCAAGTCGAATATGGGCGAGAGTGCGGAAGACGCCTCGTCTCAAGAGCCGGCGCCGGGATCGACGAAAGTTTCCGATCCGTCGACCCATCACTTCGCCGCATACCATGCGCTCGTGCAAGCGGCTACAGATGCCGGCCTGGCCGAGACTTTCGAACACGAGGGACATGCGCAGCTCGAAAGCGCGCATCACCCGAGCCTCCACGAACACGTGTTCTCACTCTAGGCGCAAGGTTTTCGCGATGACCGCCCCGGCTGTTTCGCAAACGGAACCGATTAGGCGGTCGTCGTCTGGGCGGTCTGGCTGCGGCCGGTCGCGGCGCATCCGGTGGTTATCATCGATATCGACGACGCAAGTCTGGCCGCGTTTGGGCAATGGCCATGGCCGAGAACGCGGTTCGCGGAACTGCTCGACCGTCTCAGGACGCTAGGCGCAGTTGCGGTCGGTCTCAATGCCGTGTTTGCTGAGGCGGATCGAACGTCGCCAGCTTCGATCATTCGCGATCTCCCGCAGCTCGACGAGCAGGCGCGGGCGGCGCTTGAGGCGCTGCCCGATCACGATATTGTCCCCAGCCTCCTCTTGAGTTTCGGCGCGACGAATATGATTAGAGGATTATGGAAACGCTGGTCAACCGGAACGGAAATCAATAGATTTTTCGACGAGGCAACCATCACATCACTTCAAAGCCCCGATTTCCGCCAAAACTTCCACGGTATGTTGACCGAGCAGAGGCGGAGCGCGTTCAATGGCCGGCGCGACGCCAGAAAACCGAATGGGCGTCTTCAGCAGTGAGATGGCGCCCGCTGTTGGATGGTCAATCTCCGCGACTGAGGATTGCCGTACCGACGGGTCCTTAAACACATCGTCTAAATCTCGCACCGGCGCGAATAGTGCTTCCGCCTTAGCCAGCCGATCCGACCAGTCCGAGAATGAGCGCGACTTGATCGCGGCAGAGACAATTGTGTCTACCTCGTCACGATGCATGAGGCGCGACGCATTGTTCCGAAATTTTGGGTCTTCCACCAAATCTTCTCGCCCGATACCTCTTAGGAGTGCTTTCCAATATTTCTCGGTGTGCGCGACCAAGATCAGATAGCGGTTGTCCTGAGTTTCGTAACTGTTCCAAGGTGAGAGCTGATAGTGCGCATTGCCGAGGCGTTCAGGGGTTTGACCGGTCGAGAAATAGAAGCCCTCGCGAGGCAGCATCGAGAAAATTGTCGCATCCAGCATGGAGACGTCCACGCGCTGGCCTTGACCCGTCGTGGCTCGAGTCATCAAAGCCGCCAAGATGCCAATGGTCGCAAATAGAGGTGGAACGAAATCGGACGTGAGTATCCCAGTCTTCAACGGCCCGCTTGCCGCCGTACCCGTGAGCTGCATGATCCCCGACATCGCTTGAACGATGGGATCTAACGCGGGCCGGTCGCGGTAGGGGCCATCCGCATTGAATCCCGGCATGCCGCAATAGATGAGACGTGGATTGGACCGGCTCAGCGTTTCGAACCCCAGACCCAGTCGCTCCATGGCGCCGGGGCGGAAATTCTCGACCAAGATGTCGGCGCGGTCCGCGAGGTCTCGGAAGACCGCAAGGTCCTTCTCGGCCTTGAGATCCAGAACCACGCTTCGCTTGTTCCGATTGACGCTCAGGAAATAGTCGCTCTCCCCGCAGGGACGGTTTAGTCCGATGCCGCGCGAGCTGTCGCCACCCGGGGGCTCTATCTTGATCACGTCGGCGCCGAGATCGCCGAGCAACATCGTGCAAAGCGGCCCCGCGACCATCTGGGTCACGTCGAGTACGCGCAGGCCTGCAAGTGTTCTGCTCATTTCCCGCTCCCATCGACTTCGTCGTCTTTCCAACCCGCTATGACGTCTCGCTTGACGGTTTTGCCGGTGGCATTGATCGGCAGGGGCGCTCGGCGCAATTGCCAACGTGACGGAACTTCAAATTTCGCGAGTCGCAGCGCGGCGTACGCTCTGAGTTCGTCGACGGTGACCGTCTCGCCCGGTCGTACGACGACGGCCGCGGCGACCTCTTCGCCAAGGTCGGGGTTGGAAAGCGGAACTACGGCAGCATCGAGAACGGCGGGATGAGCGCGCAGCACGGCCTCGACATGGTTCGCCGCGACGTTTTCGCCGCCCCGAATGATCGTGTCCTTCGATCGTCCCACGATGTACAGGCGACCCTCATCGTCGAACCGGCCGAGATCTCCGGTCAGCACCCAGCCCTCTGAATCCCCGATCGGAGTCGCGTCGGCTAAATAGCCGATAGGAGCGCTCGGAGCGCGCGCCGCGATCTCGCCGACACCGTGGGCATCGGCATCGCGGATCACGATTTCGACCGATGGGAGCGGCCGCCCGACGCATCCAGGCCTGCCATCGAGATCCGCGCCCGATCCGGCGGCCAGGACGCCGCCTGCCTCGGTCAAACCGTACATGCTGCCTACCCGTCCACGGGTCGCGGGAAAGGCCGCGGCGACGTCCGCTCGCAAGGAGGCCGGGACGGCGGCGCCGCCCATCTGTACGCTCGCCAAGCTCGCGGTATCGTATTTTGCGAACTCGGGATGCTGGATAACGCGAGAGACCGTTGTTGGCACGCTGCCCCACGAGCGGACTCTTTCAGTTTCGATCAATTGTAGAACCTCAACAGGGTCGAAGCGCCCGCCCGTCAAGATCACCCTGCCGCCCGTCAGCATCGACATGGTCGATATCTGAATGCCGCCCAAATGAAACAACGGCATGGTGATCAGACTGACAGGGCCTTTGTGAGTAGTGTCGAGTTCGCTCGGCAGTCGACCCGTAAGCAGCAGCAGGTTCTGCAGGTTCGCGATGATCCCGCGATGGCTCGCGACGACCCCTTTCGCATGTCCCGCGGTTCCGGAACTGAAGATCACCCAAGCTGGCCATTCTTCATCCACCGCAGTCGTTTCCAATTCGACGCAGTCGGAAAACTCGATGACAAGCGCGACGTCATCTAGGCTCAGAATCTCCGCGCCGAGCCCGTGAAGCGCCTCGGACGTCCGGTCCGATAGAATGAGCTTTGGATTTAGCCCCCGAAGCGCGCTTGCAACTTCTTCCTCGCTCCACCAGGCATTCCCAAGCACGGCGGTGGCGCCAAGAATTTGCAGAGCCCAGAACGCTACGAGCCATTCGACGCCATTATAGCCGAGCAGGACTACGGGATCGCGCGGCGCCACGCCCTTCCTACCCAGTACCCTCGCCATCCGCGCCACCGCCGCGGCAGTGTGGCTCATGGTGAGCCTACGTTTCCCCTGGACCAGGAATTCAGGGCTTGGCTTAGCCGGTTGCGCACTCGCGACGCGAAGCAAGGCGCAGGGACTGTGGCCGCAAGCGGCGAAGACAACGACAATAAAATATTGCCTGGCCTATCCGCGCCTTGATGCCGTAGGGGGCTTTATTACGTTGGCCCCGCCGTGGGATCTTCCCTTTTGCCGGATTGAAGCAAATATCAACATGATCGCGTGAACGGTCAGTCAGCGCGGGCGATTAGGCCTAGCAGGACTGCATCAATCTAGCCGTAGGTCTCAACGGACAAAAAAATCTGATAAGTGCGCGCTATCTGCGTTCACTTTTCGCGGATTCCCTCTTTAAGAAAACTGAAGCGATCCCATTGGGCAGGAACAAAATCACCAGCACGAAACAAGTTACGATGATGAAATCCGGTTCGGACAGCGGAATTTGAAGAACTTTTAGCAGGGATTCAACCCCTGGGCCCATCACTGTGGGAAGCCGAAGGTTCAAGTAGGTGTGCAGGAGGCCGCCAATAAGCGCTCCCCAGACAACATGGCGACCTCCAAGGTTCACCATAACCACCAGACCAAGGCAGAATAGAACCTGCGCTACGGTAGGCTGCGCGCCTCCGACGACGAGTCCGTAGACAACGCCGCAAACGCTCGCCAAACATGAGGCGGTGATAGCGGCAACGAGCTTGTAGCCATACACGTTGTAGCCGAGCATCTCGGTCCGCAGTTCATTTTCCCGGATTGATATCCAACCTGGCGAAACTTGGTTTTTGTCTCCAGCGTCCAGACCGTCGCGTACACGAATATAAGTAGCCCCAGAGACAACCAGAATAGCCTCGGCGTGTTCCCGAGGCCCTGAAACATGCCAGGGATCAGATCGTCGCTCAGCGTGGCTCCTGTGTTCCCTCCCGAGTTGAGAAATCCTCGCCCGACGCCAAGCGCCATCAACTCTGCGAAGGCGAGTGTAGTCATGCTGTATCCGACGAGGCCGGCCCGCAACGCCAACCCGTTTAGCACGCCGGAAATCGCCGTCGTAGCCCCGATCGCGATCAGGCCTGCCGCCAGATAGTTCTATCGGCCAATTCGGGAATCCCCCGGCTCAATTCACTCAGGTGGGAAACCGCTCTATCGGCGGATGACGCCCTACTAAAGAGCTTCGCCGACATGCTACAGACCTTCATCGCAGCGGTCGGAGAGGCTCACTGAACCGCGATCAACGGGTTCAGGCCAAAGCGCTTGAGCTCAACAAGTGGCGAGCGTTACCCGATCTTCAAATGGGAAGAAAGCAGCGACGCGTCGGCGACCAACTCAATCGACCCTTTGAACCGAGCGAAAGCAAGCTGCCGCCATGGCCGCCGTTGATCAGCGCGGAATACGCTTGCGAAGCGCTGCTATAACCACCGGTCCATCGACGAGCTGCTCCCCTAGGCCTATGCAGCCGCCGAGCCGCTCAAGCCGTGGCCTGAGAACACCGTTCACGATGACGTCGCGGAGCAGCACGGCCCCGACTCTGGTCACCATCCCAAGCAAGAGGCCGAGCAGCGCCAAGAGGAACACGTTGAGCGTGCGCGTCCGGTCTTCCACCCTCGCCGTGGGAACCGAGGCTCGTCGTGAGTCGCAATAGCTCCGGGCATGAGGAGGGCTTTCCGGTACACATTTTGCGGTTGCGCTTTCTCAAGTCCATCCGTGGGTCGGACGGTCGAGTCCTTGAGCGGTCGGATGCAAGACCTTGCGACCCGGGCTTGCAAAATATATCATAAGATGACATACTTTCTGCGGCTCCGGGAAGAGCGATCCATCGGGAGGAGGCGGACGGAAACGCCCGCTCCGTGGTTTCGGCTTTTTCCGAGCGCCCCAAGTCCCCAACGTGTCTGTTTAGGGCATGGTTCGTCGCCGCGGGGCGAAGCGAGGCTGTCGAGCGAAAGGCGTCACCAGCGAAGGAGGAGGACGTGCTAGAGCGCCTTGCCGCACAACACGTCAGTGAACTGTTGGAGCGGGAGCCTTTGCTGGTCCGCTGGTTGAGACGGCTGCGACAGAACGCTCGGGATGCGTCGCTGGTCCCGCGCCGGAGCCAAAACGCTGGAGATCGCCATGATCGAAGTCCTGCCGCAAAGTCATGACGCCACGGTCGGAATTCGCGCGAGCGGCGTGCTGAAACATATCGACTACGAGCAAACTCTAATCCCGCTATTGGATAAGACTATCGCCAAGCACCGCCGGGTGCGTCTCATCATCGAGATTGCCGACAATTTTGCAGGGTGGGAGCTGCCCGCGGTGTGGGACGACGCCAACTTCGGCCTCACACACCGCGCTGATTTCGCGAAGATTGCGCTCGTCGGCGGCCCGAAATGGGTCGTTTGGGCGACCAGACTGTTTGCGCCGTTCATCGGCGGCGAGTTGAGCATCTTCCCCTCGGGGAACACCCGGCAAGCCTGGAGCTGGATCGACGCAAATTGAGCGCGCGCAGGCGCGGCGCCAGGGATATTCATTTCTGGCTGGCGACCCTTGATCAAGGGGTTTCGGGAGCAATGGGGAAGGTCTCGGGTGCTGTGTCTTCGGCCTGTTGGCGATGGCAATTGAACCGCCGTCGGCAACAGACGCCACAGCGCCACCGCGGTGCAGACTGAAACGATCGCCGTTATCGCTTTGACGACCGCCGGCAGGCCGCAAGGATGGATGCTGCAACAGGGCAAAGAGTGGCCTGAAGCCGAGGTGATCGCAGCGCCGGCCGATCACGCCAAGAACGAAATGAATCGAAAAATACGCCAGTCCGATGCCGATGTCAGACAAAACGTAGGTCCAAATGAGACCCGGTTCCCGAGTAGACAAAAGCTTGCGGTTAATTCGAAACAGACTGTTCCATTTTGGAATGTCTGGGCCGGAACCGCCGATAGATGGTGCGCCGGTGCAGGCCGCTGCCACTAGGCGCAACACGCCCGCCAGAACCGCAAATCATGCTCACCAAGCAACTGTCTTGCGCATCGTCTCTCAGGGCTCGGGTCGGATTTCCACTCATCATAAAAATGTCGGCCGCGCCGAACTCAAGTGCGCGCGCCCAGCAGCGTGACAATGCCTGCACGATCGTCTTTGGCGACGCAGCTTCGGCAACCAAGTTGCTGCCGCCCGCGAGCTTCCCTCGCTGCACATTGCTAGTCTCAATCGACGATGCAACCCGGCGAATTATGCAATTGCTGTTTGTCGTCTCGGAGAACGCCATCAGCTATTTCATGTCCGTGTCACCCTCACTTCCCGGCGGAAATCCGGCGGATGAGTCCGTCAAGAATCTGACGGGCGATCAGGACGTAGTCGCCATCGAAATGGTGCAGCCCCTCCTTTTCAAACACCTCAGCCCCTGACTGCGTAAGCTCCGAGCAATACGAATTCTGATCCTGATCGCCGTAAAAGCACTGGATCGTTTGACCGGGAATCGCCTTGAGTTCCGGCGCGAGCGCCGTAGCGTCAACGCTCGGTCCAGCACCGAGCCAGCCGGCGACGCGGATTTGCCAATCGGCGGCGCGACTCGGGCTCAACAGCGTCATCATCGCCACGCGCTCGCGCAGATTGGGCTGCAAGCGATCATAAACGAACGGAAGAATGTCTGCGCCGAAGGAAAAACCGATCAACGCGACCTTGTTGCAATGCCATTTCGCGCTGTAGTCGCCGATGACCGCAGCAATGTCGGAAGCGGTCTGCGTTGGGGACTTCTTGCTCCAGAAGTAACGCAGGCTGTCCCATCCGACCACGGATACGCCCATCGTCTGCAGATTCTCGCCAATCGTCTTGTCGATGTCGCGCCAGCCGCCATCGCCCGAAACAAATATAGCCATACGCCCAGTCTTCGCTTTGGCGGGCAGCTCGATCAGCGGAAGTCCCGCCACGTTTGAGAAGTTGTCGGGAACTAGACTTGGTTCGATCAACTCCGCGATCGCGTCGACTGAGGGAGCGGAGGCGAGCAACCGAACCTCCAGTTTCGGAACAAGGGTGCTGAGCGTTTGAAAATGCGCGCGAACCGGCAACATGACTTCAGGAGAGAGCGCGACGGTCCACGGATTTTTCAAGATCGGGACACCGAGGATTCCGTGGTTCGCCCTCGTCGTCGCGGGTGGCGACTCGCTCGCAAAAAGCTCGAGGCCCGTCGACCGCGCTCCAAGGATCGATCGACACGCCGCCGCCGATCGTCGCGGGCGGCGCTTGCGCCAGGATAGCGCCGGCGAGCGCGCCACCCTTGCCCACGCCAGCCAGGATCGGAAAGAAATATTCGGAGCCCGGATGCTCGCGTTGCAATTGGCGGCTGAGGCCTTCGGCGTCGTCCAACAGTTGAAGGCAACGGGGATCCTGACGCGCCGCGCGGTCCAGATAGGCGTCTGTGTCCACGCCGACCGCCAGCGCGCCAGCCCTTTCGATCGCAGCCAGGCGGGCGTCGTCGCTGCGTCGTCCAACCGCCGGCGTCGGAGAACAGCACGACGTAGCCGCGCGGCGCGTTTGCCGGGACGGCGACCTTGACCTCGCCATAGCGCCCGCCATCGACCGCAAATGACGGCGCGGCTCGAACCAGAACGCAGACGAACGCAACGATCGCCATGACAAAGCTTATGCATCGATGGCTCCCTTCTGCTGATTTCCCCGGGCGCCGATCAAGGCCGCAGCGTCCGCGAGCGCAACGAACGGCCCGAGCGCGCCGGAGGATACGAAATAGCGTGGCTCCCAACGGGGGTTGAACTTGTTCTTGAAAGTCCTCAGACCTTCAAAGTTGTAAAAGCGATTGCCATGCGTCCAGATGAGTGGGGCCAACCGATGCCACCGCGATGATTGCCGGGCCGCCCGAACTCCGGCGAGGGGGGCGACCCCAAGACTGAACCGCGCAAGGCCGAGCTCACGCAGGTCCAGAACAAGGCGGGTGATGAGGAACTCCATGGCGATTGGACTTTTTGCGCCTGCGCAGCGCATCAAGCCGAGCGTCGCCTCCTGGCGTAAGCCTGTCGCCATAACCGATGCGAAGGCGATCGGCGCGCCGCATTCGGAAACAAGCCCGACGCGTTGCCCAGACATATATTGCGGATCGAAAGCGGCGACGGAGAATCCCTTTTCCTCGCCTCTTCGTGTCGCCATCCAGTTTGCCGAGATCTCCGCGAGATCGTCGCTGCGGTGGGCGGCTTGTTCCGCGTCCAATAGTTCAAAGACAAGCCCGTCGCGTTCGCCTCGCTTCAAGGCATAGCGCAGGTGCTTGCGGGCGCCGCCCTCGAGGGTGAAGCTCGGTAACTCGATCACAGCCTCTTCCCCGAGCTTCATCGCCGCCAACCCCGCGTCGAGATAAAGCGGCAGATTTTCGGGTCGGACCTGATAGAAGCTCGCCCGTCCGCCGTGATCGCAACAAACGGCCACGAACTGGTTGACAAGATCCTGCCACTCATCGCGCTCGCCGACAGGATCAAATAGAGCGATCCAGCTTCGCCCACGCTTTCCGTACATCAGGAACGAGCGGCCCGAAGCGGAGAAAAGCAGCGACTTGTCACCCATGAACGACAGCCAGGCGTCGCCGCGCGGTTGATTTTCAATCACCGCGCGCGCCCTTTCGAGATCCAGCGCGGTTGGCGGCAGCGCGCGACCTGCAGGCGGCTTGAGCGCTTGCCGGAGCGCAAGCGCCACCGCGACGATCGACGCGCCGAGAACCGCGCGCAACGCGCGGGGAGCTTGCGCGTCGAATTCGAATTGCCACCACACGCCATGAAGCCCGGATTCGCCGCCGTGAAAGGCGAGCCAAAGCACTCCGAACGCGGCCGAAAGGATCGCGCCGACGGTTGCGAACCATCCCCAAGTAAACGGCTGATCGAACATAGAAGTTGGTCGGACGAATTGCTGACGGGTCGCGAGCAGCAATGCCGAGAAGAACAGCAGAAAGGCAGCCTCGCCGAAGGCTAGCCCTTTCAACAGCGCGAAGACAAAACTCGCCAAGCCGAGAGCGATCGCCATCCGCCACGCGCCGTCGCGACGATCGAGCAGTCCGCGCGCCACGAACAGAAAGACCACGCCCACTACGCTGCCCAAGAAGCTCGAAGTTTCCAACGCCCAGAGCGGCACGTGCTGCGAAAGCACCGACAGCCTCTGGCCGAAAGTCGGGGTCGCTCCCGAGACCACGAGCATCGCGCCGGTGGCGAAAGCCAGGACGCCCATGAAGGGTGGCGCCAGGCGCCCGGCGGCGTGCGCTAGTCGAAGGTCGCCCCGATATCGGCCGGGCGCGAGCGCAATGCTTGACTCAAAGCATGCGAACGCGAGCGCAGACAGCATGAGCGGCAAGACGTAATAGATTGCGCGATAGGCGATAAGGGCCGCGGCGACGCTCTCGGCCGGCGCCTTGCCCCGGAGAGCCCACAACACGACAACTTCGAACACGCCTGCGGCGGCCGGGACATGAGAAATCGAGCCGACGGCCGTGGCAGCGGCGAATAGCGACGTGAAAGTCCGAAAACTCATCGGCGTCGGGGGCAGAAGCACCCATAGCGCTGTCGCAGCGCCGATGAGGCGAGCCGCGGTCAGGATTACCTGCGCAGCCATCAGATCGCGACCTGGCCCATGAACCGACACGCCTGCCAGTCGCAGCGAATGCGGGGAACCCATGCCGAGCAGCAGTCCTACCGCGATCACCGCGCCGCCGCCGGCCGTCTGGATCAGAATCGCAGGCATGCCAAGCACTGACGCGACATCCGGAGCGTCCCAAAGTGACGCCAACCCTCCGAACGCCGCAAGGCCTATGGCGAAGCCCGCGGCGACGAAACCGACAAGTTTCGCCACGTCGAAGGTCCTGACGCCGACGGCGCCGTCGAATTCGATACCGGACCGCTGCGGCGGTCAAAATGCCAAAGCCGACTGCGTTGCCGAGCGCCGCGCCGCAGAAGCCGGCGATCACCAATGCGGCGATGGGAACACGGGCGCCGATATAGCGCAGCGCTGTGGCTTCGCGACCGAGCAGCGCCGCAAAACTCAAGCCGGTCGCGCCGATCGCCAGCGCGATCGCCCTCCCCGGCAGCTGGCGCAAGATGCGAATCGTCTGCGAATAGTCGAGGTCGCGCAACGCATCGCTGAAGGACAAGACCAGCGCGCCGACCGCGAGCGCAATCGCCAGCGAGACCAGCAAATGCTGTACAGCCGGTTCGAAAAGCCTCCCGCGCCGCAGGAATGGAGCGGCGCCTGTTTCGACGCTCCGCTTGAGCGCCGACGCGCTTCTCCGGGAAGGTCGAAGGGTCGATGCGTCCGTCAATTTCGCCCCTTGCGTCTTATCCCGTTGCCAAGACCTTTGCTTGTTCCTTACTCCGCCTCACACGCTTTAGGATTGCCGGCAAGCGTTCCCTCGCGCCACAGATCTACCAGCACTGTCATGATCGCCGGCCCGAGGAAGAGACCCAACAATCCGCAGGTTTCGACCCCACCGAGGATGCCGAGCAGCACCAGGAGGAACGGCAACCTCGTTGCGTTGCCAATCACAATCGGTCGGATGAGATGATCGGCCAACGTCAGAACGATGAGGCCGAATACGAAAATGACCGTCGCCGCGACTATTGCTCCCTTGTAGATCAACAGCAGGGACGCGGTAGAAAACATCAGGAAGGCGCCAAACGGAATGATGGCCCCGATGGCGGTTGCGACGCCCAGCCATGTCACATTTGGCACGCCAGCGAAATAATAGGCGATCGTCAGCACAAGTCCTTCGCCAATTCCGACGAGGACCAAACCATCGACCGTGCCGTGAACCGAAGAGACAAGCTGTCGGCCCAGCGACCGGCCACGCGGACCGAAGAGTTGCTCGCTGAAGGAGTCCAATGAAGAGGAAAGAAACTCGCCGTCCTTGAACATAAAGAACAACGTCAGCAACGTCACCGTGAACGTCAACGCGATCCGGCCAATATGGCTGCCGAAGCTCTCGCCGAACGCGACAAGATCGTGATGATTGAGCCCATTGACGAGCGCGGCCGCGTCCTCCGGACGCGCAAGGTTGTCGCGCCACCAGTTCGCGAGAGTCGCTCCCAACAACGGCACGCCCGTCGCCCAATCAGGAACGGGCAAGCCGTTTTGGCGGACCTGCGCGACCCACGCGAAGGCGGTGTGAGCCTCACGGCTCATCGCGATGCCCAGAAAAACGAGGGGAACCACGAAAACGAGGCCGATTCCAAGCGTAAACGCGGCCGGCAGGGCAACCTCACGGACTTTTGGAGAACATCGCGCCTTCAACCTTTGGTAAAGCGGCCAAGTCGCGATCGAGATGATCGCCGCCCAGGCCAAAGCGGCTATGAAGCTCCACAGCAGCCAAATGCAAATGGTAAGAAGCGCGCCAGCAAATATATAGCGGGCGATCCATTGCGCGCGGGTGGTGATCGGCTCGGTAGATGGTTCGAGCGTCGACCGACCTTCAATCTTTTCGCCGGAAAGATTTGCTTGTGCAAGAAGTGTCTTGTTCACTCTGCGTTACCCCGAGAGAAAATGGTCGGACGAGTTCAAATGGGTGGGATCGCCGCTCGTCCCCATCAATTCGCGATAGATCTTCATGCTGCTCGCCACGGAGTCGGCGACGTGCTCTTTGGTGATGACGCCGACGACGTCTTCGCCGTGCGGAATTCCGCTCCCCTTGACGACGATCGCCATGAACGCGCTGCTTGCGCCACATGCGCTCGATGACGTCGAACGCGATCGCGTCCTCGCGGAGCGATTGTGAAGTCGCGGCTGGCGACGTCGCCCAGCGTCACCGAGTTGTCGGCGCGCTCGATTCCGCGCCAGAGGGCGGCGTTGAGGCGGATGACGCCGAACAGCCGGCCCTCCTCGGTCACGACGACGTGATGAAATCCGGCTCCGGTCACGTGATTGCGCAAAAATGCGTCGAGCGTCATCTTGGCAGGCAGCACCAGCACGTTCGAAGTCCATGACCTCGCGCGCATGCCGCACGAGAAACATGTTGGCGTGCAGCGCCTTGGGCAGCGTGCGGCCACGCCGCACCAGCTTGAGCGTGTAGATGCTCTCCGTCGACAGCAGGCGCCGCACGCCGACGCTGGTGGCGACCGCCAGAATCAGCGGCATGACGATGTCGTAGTCGCGGGTCATTTCGAAGATCATGGTGACGGCGGTCATCACCGCGCCGGTGCCGCCGCCGACCATCGCGCCCATGCCGACCATGGCGAAGGCGGGGATGCTGAGCGGGATGGCGACGCCAGCGGTCGCGAGCAGCGAGGCAAAGCCGCCGCCCAGAGTCGCGCCCATGAACAGCGACGGCGAAAATATTCCGCCCGACGAGCCGGAACCGAGGCTGGTCGATCGTCGCGAGCGCCTTGCAGACGAGCAACAGGCCGAGCAGCCAAGCCGCCGAAGTGTCGCCGACCAGAATGCTTTCGATCGTGGCGTAGCCGACGCCGTCGACGTAATATTGGCCGAAAGCGCGGAACAGCGCGTACATCAGCACGCCGACGAGCAGCATGCCGAGCATGTGGCGCGCGTATCGCCAGGGAATGCGATCGAAAACGATCCTCGACGAGATGAATGCCGCGGATGAAACCGGCGGCGGCGACCCCGACCAGACCGCCGAGGATCGTGTAAAGCAGCAGCAGCGTCACCGTGTTGGCGTGCGGCGTCATCGCCACGATCGGCGGCACCTGGAAGGCCGGCTGATCGCCGAAGAACCAACGCCCGACGAAGGTCGCCGCGCCGGTCGCGACCGCCACCGGCAGAAAGGTGTCGACGCTCACTTCCGGCAGCATCAATTCGATCGCGAACATGACGCCGCCGATCGGCGTATTGAAAGTCGCGGCGATGCCCGCGCCCGCGCCGGCGGCCACGAGGGTGATTCTCTGCCCCGCCGGCATGGCGATGATCTGCCCGAGCGTCGAGCCGATGGCCGAGCCGATCTGGATGATCGGCCCCTCGCGCCCGACCGACGATCCGCTGCCGATGGCGAACGCCGAGGCGAGCGATTTGACCAGGGCGACGATCGGCCGGATCACGCCCTCCTTGTAGTAGATCGCGTCCATCACCTCGGGAACGCCGTGCCCCTTGGCCTCGGGGGCGAAATTGCTGACCAGGAAGGTGACGATGACGCCGCCGATGACCGGCGCCAGAATGACGAACGCGCCCCATCGGCTCGGCGCCGTGAAGACATTGGCGTCGTAGGCGAAGCTGAAGCTGCCGGCGAAAAACAGATTGTGCAAGCAGGTTGATCAGGTCGCGAAACAGCACCGCGCCGATCCCCGTCACGATCCCCGAGCGCGAGCCCAAGCAGGGTCAGGATTGAGCAGGCTGAGCGTGCGGGTTTCGTCTTCGACGATCGCGGCGGAGACAGACGAATTCGTTCGCGAGATCTGCGTAACTTGGGCTTCATGACGGCTTTCGGTTCGATCACGTCCACCTCGCGGTCAACCGCGACGCCAGAGCCCGGATCGATCTCTCACGCGGCAGCCAACTTTCGGATGAACCGGTTGGCGCAATATATCATGTCATGACATATGTATAGCAAGTTTGGTGAGAGGGTCCGTCGTGCTGAACGTCCGGAGACTGGCCTTGATTTGTCTCAATGAGCTGTCGGAGACGCACGTGGCAAAGCAGTACTTTGGACCCGCCGCCTATTCACATGAGTTCTTTGTTGTCAGTTGATCCGAGTGTTTACGAAGATCTTGCGGCGTTCCGATCTGGCGTTGCGCCGTTTTCTCGCTTTCAGCGAGACCGTTACGGCCGCCGCCGGCGTGACGGCGCAGCAATATCAGGCGCTACTGGTCATCAAGACGCACTCGGACGGCCCGATCATGATCCGCGATTTCGCCGAGCAGATGCTGCTTCAGCCGCATGGCGCGGTTCAGATGGTCGATCGCCTCGTCGCCAGTGGGCTCGCCGAGCGCAGCCATTCGCCGACCGACGGCCGGAGCGTGCTGGTTTCGCTTACCGCCAAAGGGAATGCGACGCTCGAACGCCTGGCTGCGCTGCATGTCAAGGCGTTGCTGGAGCAGAAGCCGTTGCTCGCACAATCGCTGAAGCGACTGCGCGGGATCGGCAAGGCGCAGCCTTCCGACTGATCCGTATTGGCTGACCCGCGAATACTGCGGCGCGCATTCGCCTGCCGTCTTGCGGGCGAGTTGCGCGCCGCCTGTGACGTTCAAACCCCGAGATATCTGCGCAGCACCTCGGGATTGGCGCGGATCTCGTCGGTCGCGCCCTCGTGCACCACGTGGCCGTTGTTGACGATGTAGGCGCGCGAGGCGAGCGCCAGTATCGCCGCCAGATTCTGTTCGACGATAACGATCGTCTGACCCTCGGCGGCAAGGCGCCGGCAGACGTTCATCAGATCGCGCACGATGACCGGCGCGAGGCCTTCGAAGGGCTCGTCGAGCAGGACGATCTTGGGATCGCGAACGAGCGCGCGCGCAATCGCCAGCATCTGCTGTTCGCCGCCGGAAAGGTCGGTGCCGCGGCTGGCCCGCCGCTCAGCGAGGCGCGGAAACATCTCGTAAATGCGCTTCAGCGGCCACGGCTTCGGGGCGGTGAGGCTCGCCAGCACGATGTTTTCTTCGACGTTGAGCGAGCCGAAAACGCGCCGGTTCTCGGGCACGAGTTGCATGCCGGCGTGGGCGATGCGATGCGCGGCCTTGCCCGCGACTTCCTCGCCCTCGAGACGGATCGAGCCGCTGCGCGGGCGCACCATGCCCATCAGGCTCATCAGCGTCGTCGTCTTTCCGGCGCCGTTGCGGCCCAGCAGCGCGACGACCTCGCTTTTTTCGACCCGCAGACCGACGTCGAACAGGATGTGCGAGTCGCCATAGTAGCTGTTGAGGCCGGAAACTTCGAGCAGGCTCATGGCCCGTTCACCCCGCCGAGATAGGCTTCCTGGACAATGGCGTTGGTCTTGATCTCCTCCGGCGTTCCCTCGACCAGCACTTGGCCCTGACTGAGCACCGTGATGCGCTCGGCGAGTTCAAAGATCGCGTCCATGTCGTGGTCGATGACGATCATGGTTCGGCCGGCGCGGATGCGATTTCAGCAACGCCACGGTCTCGACGCGCTCGCGCGGGCTCATGCCGGCGAGCGGCTCGTCGAGCAACAGCAGGCTCGGCCGGGCGGCCAAGAGCCAGCCCGATCTCGAGACGGCGCTTCTCGCCATAGGCCAGCGCGGAGACCGGCGCGTCGGCGCGCGCTGTCAGATGCACGAGCGCCAGGGCCTCGTCGACCTGATCCTTCAGGCCGGGCACACTCATGACGTCGCGCAGCATGTCGGCGCGGAAGCGGCCGCGCTTCTGCGCAAGGGCGGCGATGACGACGTTCTCGCGCGCAGTGAGGCGGCTGAACAACTGGTTGACCTGATAGCTCTTGGTCAGGCCGAGCTGGCAGACCCGCGCGACATCCCAGCCGGTGATGTCGCGATCGTGGAAGAGGATGTGGCCGCTCGACGGTTTGACCTCGCAGGTCAGCATTTTGAAGAACGTGCTCTTGCCCGCGCCGTTCGGGCCGATGACGCCGCGCAGCTCGCCCTCCCTGACGGCGAAGTCGATGTCGCTGTTGGCGAGCAGGCCGCCGTAGCGGCGCGTCAGCTTGCGAGCTTCGAGGATGACGGGACCAAGCACAGCGCCGCTGCGGGCGCTTTGGGTGAGGCGAGCTGCGCGCAGCGGCTCGGCGCCTGTTGACGGCGCGTTGGGATCGGACTCGGGCGCATCCGCCGGCGTGCGCGAGCCAGAGGCCAAGGCTATCAGATCCCTGACGCCGCCGATGACGCCGTGACGCAGGAATACGACCAGCACCACGAAGACGATGCCGAGCACCAGTTTCCAGTCGCTGCCGAGATGCAACGTGTTCTGGAAGAAGTCGCTGAGATAGAGCCAGATCGCGGCGCCGACCAGGGGACCGAACAGCGTGCCGGCGCCGCCGATTGCGGTCTGCATGACGAGCTGGCCGGAGGTGTCGAACATGAACGCGTCGGGCGGCATGAAGCCCTGCATCAGGCCGAGCAGACCGCCGGCGAACCCCGCGTAGGCGGCGGCCACAACGAAGGCGGCCAGCTTGTAGCGCCAGATGTCATGGCCAACCGCGGCCGCGCGCAGCGGATTGTCCCGGATCGCCTTGAGAATGGCGCCGACCGGCGAACCGACGATGCGCCGCGCGATGATGAGGCCGATCAGAAACCAGAAGGCAAGGAAGGCGTAAGTGGACCGGCTCAGAGTCGAAAGTGAACGTACTGAAGCCGAGATTGACCGAGGGCGCCGGGACGCCAGGCAAGCCCGTTCTCGCCGCCGGTATAGTCCGAGAGCGGGTTGAACTCGACGAAATAGAACACTTCCGCGATCGCGACCGTGATCATCGCAAAATAAATGCCGGTGCGGCGCAGCGCGATAAGTCCGACGAGGAAGCCGACCGCCGCCGCGACAAGCGTGCCGATCAGCAGCGCCAGCAGGACGTTGGTCATGCTGGTCTGCGTGAGCAGATAGGCCGTGACCATGCCGCCCGTGCCGAACAGCGCCGATTGGCCGAACGACAACAACCCGGTAAAGCCGAAAAGGATGTCGAAGCCGAGACCGAACAGTCCCCAGATCAGGATGCGGTCGATGGTGGAGGTCGAGAAGCCGAGGTGCGGCAGCACGAATGGCGCCGCGATCAGCCCAATCGCCGTCAGCGCTTCTACGAGAAAGGGAAATCGCTTGAACATCAGGTCCCGGCCTATTCGCGGCCTGCGGCGCCGAGCAGCCCGTAGGGCCGCAACACGAGCACCAGCGTCATCGCCACGAACAGCATGACGTAGGCGTAGCCAGGGTTGAACATCGACGTGATACTGATGATCTCGCCGGCGATCAGGCCGCCGAGCACAGCGCCGGGAAACGAGCCGACCCCGCCAATCACGACGACGACGAATGTCTGAACCAGGATCGACTCGCCGGAGTCGGGCGACATCGAAACGACCGGCATGTTGACGATGCCCGCGAAGCCGGCGGCCATGGCGCCGATGCCGAACACCAGCATGAAGACCTTGAAGACGTCGATGCCGAGCGCATCGACCATGCCGGAATCCTCGATGCCGGCCCGCACGATCATGCCGATGCGGGTGCGATAGAGGACGACATAGAGCGCCAGCAGCGCGACGCCGACGATGCCGAGCAGCGCCAAACGGTAGGTCGGATACAGCATGAAGCCGATCGAGGTGATGCCGGCGAGGCTGGGCGGCGGCGGCAGCGTCTTCGACAGGCTGCCGAAGAAATGCCGGACCGTTTCGACGATCACAATGCCAAGTCCGAACGTGACGAGGAGTTGGTCCTCGCTCGGTCGCGAATAGAACCGCCGCATGATCACCCGCTCGATCACGACGCCGACGATCATCACGAACAGGGATCCGCCGATCACGGCGGCGGCGAAGGAGCCCGTGTAGGCAAAGGCGACCCATCCAGCATAGCCGCCGAGCATGAAGAGGGCGCCATGGGCGAGATTCAGCACGCCGAGGGTGCCATAGATGATCGTGAGACCGGAAGAGATCAGCGCGAGAAGCGCGCCAAGCACAAGTCCGTTAAAGCACTGCGATACGAAATTCGTCCAGTTGACCACGGTTAGGCCCGCATCTTTCGGCTGTGAGGCGTCGCCAAATCATCGCACGCGCCGCTGGTCCCGTGCAGGACCAGCGGCGCGACAACCCAGCCGTACGACGTTCAGGTGTAATCGCCAAGCTTGCAGCCGAACGCGTCTGGCTTCTGCATCAGCCCTTCGCCGGGTACGATTTCGATGACCTCCCAGAAGTCCTGGTCGTTCTTCATGTCCTTGGCGGCCTTGCCTTTGACAATGATGACGGGGCGAACGAGCTGGTGGTCGGCGGCGCGGAAGTACACTTCGCCAACGGTCGAGTCGAACTTCTCGCCCTTTTCGTATTCCTTGATTACGGCCGGCGGGTAGTAGGTTCCGGCTCCTGAGACCATCCGCGCCCAGATGGCGAACTGCATGTAGGCGTTGTTGGCGCCCCATTCCGGCTTATAGTTGTACTTCTTCTCGAACTCCTCGACGAACATCTTGGCGAGCGGGTACTTGTCCTCCAGCGTCCACCAGAAGTCGGTGGCGGCGTAGACGTCTTCGGTCAGGTCGGGCCCCACTTCCTTGGCGAGGAACGGGGTCAGGTAGGGAATGACCATCTTCATCTTCGGCGTGAGGCCGAACTGTTTGGCCTGCTGGACCGACAGCACCGCATCGCGGCCGAAGTTGACGTTGATGATGACCTCGGCGCCGGAATTGGCGATATTGGTCAGGTATTGGCTGAAATCCTGTGTCCCGAGCGGCGAAACCTGATCGGTCACCTGCGTCCAGCCGCCGTTGGCGGTGAGGTAGTCGTTGACCGATTTGGTGGTCGTGTGGCCGTAGGTATAGTCCGGCGTCATGAACGCCGCCTTCTTTCCCCTTGCCGTACGCCTTGACGATAGCAGGACCGATCGCGTTTGCGGCCGTTTCGCCGTAGAGGCACTGGCGGAACGAATAGCGCGCGCAGTCCTTGCCCGTTGTGTCGTTCGACCCCGAAATCCCGACGAGATAAAGGATCTTCTCGCGCTGGGCGAGCTTGTTGAGCGCCACAGCGACAGCGGACGATGTCGCGCCGAACATGACGATGATCTTGTTGTCGCTGACAAACGTTTGCTGCTCTTGCACCGCTTGGTTCGGCTTGGCCGCGGAATCTGCGACGACCAGCTTCACCTCTTTGCCGAGCAGGCCCTTGGTGACTTTGGGAGCGATCTTCTTGATCAGGTCATGGCCGCTGTTGATATGCTCGATGGCGAGCTGGACGCCCTTGAGTTCGTCCTCGCCCTGGACAGCGTAGGTGCCCGTGCGCGGCACTGTCGCGCCAATCGTGACAGACGAACCCGAGGACCCCTCAGGCCACGTGCCCATCGCCGGCATATCGTCACCGAAAGCCGGCAGGATCATCCCCGCGGGAAGCACCGCACCCCCGAGGAACCCCGCGCCGCCGATCAGCACCGATCGACGCGACAAATCAACCAGTTTGACATCAGACGCCATTTCTCTTCCTCCCGTTTGGCCGTGTTCGCCAATATGACCTCGCCCAGCCGAAGCCGTTGCGCGGACCTGGCACCTCATTTCCGAGGCGAAGCAATATATCATAACATGATATATCTACAGTAATCCTAAAGGGGAAGCTCGACTTCTGGCTAATGTCGCGACACCGTGACGCGATGCGCGGGTCCAGTCGCTAAGGCAGGCGGGCAGTCGAGGGTACGCGCCTCAACTGAGGAACCAGGCCAGCAGCCGTACCAAGCGGGTCCTTCACCCGCGCCTAAAACGCGCCAAAAAAGCACTCGACGGGACGCACCCAAAGCGGCGGCGGCGCGCGCTTCGAGCTCCTAGTATTGCATGACGATGCGGCTCGGGAATTCGCCTATGGTCCGGCTCGAGGATTGCCCGAGGTCAAACTCGGCGCATTCACGCCCGCGCTCGAGGAGCATGCGAAGAAGGACCGCTGGACGGTCGTCAGCATGAGAGGCGATTGGAAAACCGTGTTTCCGTCCGATACTATCGCCTTGATATATTGTTGCAGCCTGACGCCGTGATGCATGAGCATGCCGCCGCGGACAACGCCCGGTTGCTTGGCGTTTTCCCCAAGGGTTTCGCCCTGGATGAAACTCACGCCCCTCATATCACGATGCTCCAGTGCTTCGTCCATGGGGACTGTTG
>CAVYTP010000030.1:0-62386 GCA_963771455.1 uncultured Pseudomonadota bacterium | reverse complement strand
GGTGGAAGGCGAGTTGCCCGAGCCTGCGCCGGTGGCCTCGGACGACGATGACGTAGCCGTAATTATGTACACCTCGGGCACGACGGGCCGCCCGAAGGGCGCAATGCTGACGCACGGCAACATCTGGTGGAACAACATAAACGGGCTGCTGACGCTCGACGTGTTGAATGACGACGTCACGCTTGTCGCGGCGCCGATCTTTCATATCGGCGGCCTCAACGTGACGACGCTGATGGCGTTTCAGAAGGGCGCCGCCGTCGCGCTCATGCGCTCATTCGATCCCGGGCGCGTGTTGTCGGAGATCGCCGAGCATAAAGTGACGACGATGTTCGGCGTGCCCGCGATGTTTCAGTTCATGGCGCAGCACCCGGCTTTCCCGGACACGGATCTCTCCTCCGTGCGCACGCTGATTGTCGGCGGGCGGCCTTGCCCTCTGCCGGTGCTGAAGATCTATCTCGCCCGCGGCGTCATGATGCAGCAGGGCTATGGCCTGACCGAGACGGCGCCGATGGTGACGTTCCTCGCGCCGGAATTTGCGCTCGAGAAAGCCGGTTCGTCGGGAACGCCGCCGATGTTTACGCAAATCAAGATCGTCGACGCCGCCGGCGCCGAAATCCGCGCGCCGCGCCTTTTAGGCGAAGTGCTGGTGCGTCGACCCAACGTGACGCCCGGATATTGGAACCTGCCGGACGCCACCTCCAAGGCGATCGACGCCGACGGCTGGTTCAGAACGGGCGATGCCGCATTCCTCAACGAGAGCAGATTCCTCGCGATCAGCGACCGCATCAAAGACATGGTGATTTCGGGCGGCGAGAACGTCTACCCCGCCGAGGTGGAAAGCGCCCTGATGCGCCACCCGGCGATCGCCGAAGTCGCTGTAATTGGCGAACCCGATCCGCAATGGGGCGAAAGGATTGTCGCGATCGTCGCCCTCAAGCCGGGCCAGTCGCTCGATTTTGGAGCAACTATGCGAATTCGCAGGCAGAGTCGCTCACTCGTCACAAACTGCCCCGCCGGCTGGAGTTCGTAGCGGCGCTGCCGCGCAATGCGACCGGAAAGATACTGAAGTATCAATTGCGGACGATGTTTGGCGCTTCGCCGCCGGCCGCCTGACCGAACGCCAGCGCGCCCGCGGGAAATCGCCGCGACAATCCTTCCTTTCGCGGCGCAAAAATGCTTAAACGCGGCCACGCGCGAAGAGGATTCCCCATGGCGGACCACGCCGTCCTGCATTTCCATAACGACCCCGGCGTCTCCACGATCAAGGTCGGCGTGAAGGAATTCATGTGCATGGGCGCGAAGCCGCCGTTCGATCATCCCCACATCTTCATCGACATGGGCGGCGAAGGCGAGGCGATCTGCGGCTATTGCTCGACGCGCTTCGTCTACGAGCCGGCGCTCGGCGCCCACTCCGACCCCAAGGAATGCGAATTCGCCGGCGCGCCTGAGATGGCGCCGCGCGCGCTGATCGCGGGCGCCGGCATCGCCGGTCTTGCCGCGGCGCTCGCGCTCCAGCCGCGCAGGCTATCGAGGCGATCGTGTTCGAGCGCGCGAAGCCCTCGCCGAATTCGGCGCCGGCCTGCAGATCACCCCCAACGCGTCGCGCGTTCTCGAGCGGCTCGGCGCCCTCGACGCCGTCGAGGCGCTGGCGCTCGAGCCCGCGCCATCCGTCATGCGGCGCGGCCGGGACGACGCGGAGCTGGCGCGCTGCCGCTCTCGGACGCGCGCCGCGCGCTGGGGCGCGCCCTATCTCGTCATCCACCGCGCCGACCTGCAGCGCGCGCTCGCCGACGCCTGCGCCGCGATGCCGCGGCATCGAGCTGCGGCTCGGTTTCGCGGTCGCCGGCGTCGCCGAGCCATCGCGACGGCGTGACCTTCGGCCTGAAGCGCGGCCTGCTCTCGTTGCAAGAGCGCGGCGATTTCGCCATCGGCGCCGATGGCCTGCGCTCGAAGGTGCGCGAGCGCCTCGGCTTCGGCGCAGCCGAGCAACCAGAGTTCTCGGGCCGCGTCGCCTTCCGCGCCACCGTTCCCGCCCGCGAGTTGCCGGCGAGCATTCGCGGCGCCCGAAGTCAACCTGCGCTCGGCGCCGCGCGCCATCTCGTCCACTATCCGCTGCGCGGCGGCTCGATCGTCAATCTCGTCGCGACCATCGAAGCCGGCTGGCGCGACAGACCCGGCGACGATCCCTGGGACGGCGAAGCCGATCTCGACGCGCTGCAGCGCGCCTTCGCCTCCTGGTCGCGCGAGACGCGGAGCCTGATCGAGCGGCCGAAGACTGGCGCGCCTGGCCGCTCAGCGTCCGCCCGCCGATCCCCACCTACGCGTCCGGTCGCATCGCGCTCGTCGGCGACGCCGCGCATCCGATGGTTCCCTTCCTCGCGCAAGGCGCAGGTCAGGCGATCGAGGACGCAGGCGCGCTCGCCAGGCGCTGAGCGGCGGCGCGACATCGCGGCCGCGCTCGCCGCCTATTCGCACGGCGCGCGCCGCGCGCGGGCCGCGTGCAGCGCGATGCGCTGGCTCAGGCAAAGATCTATCACATGAGCCGGCCCGCTGGCTTTCGCGCGCGATCTCGCGATGCGCGCGCTCGGACCCGAGCGGCTGCTGGCGCGCTACGACTGGATCTATTCGGCGTGAAGGGAGGCCCCATGGTCGACGAAGCCAAACTCCAGCGCCTGAGAGAACGCTATCGCGACGCGCCCGGCGGCGTGATGTACGACCCTCATTTCGCCGCGGTCGCGGACAGCCAGTTCACCGGCGGCGACCGGCGCAAATGGCCGTTCGCCGACGTCGCGACTTTGCTCGGCGCGCCCTACCGCGGCGACATCCAGAAGACCAAGGATTTTTCGGGCCTCGACTTCGCGCTGATCGGCGTTCCGATGGACCTCGGCGTCACCAACCGCGCCGGCGCGCGCTTCGGGCCGCGCGCGGTGCGCGCCGTCGAGCGCATCGGTCCTTATGAGCATGTGCTGCGCATGTCGCCGCTCGCCGAAGCGCGCTTCGCCGACGTCGGCGACATTCTCATGCGCTCGCGCTATTCGCTGGAAAGCTGCCACGAGGACATCGAGGCCTTCATCGCCGAGGTCGTCGCGGCGGGCGTCGTCCCGTTCAGCGTCGGCGGCGATCACTCGATCACGCAGTCGATCCTGCGCGCCGTCGGCGCCAAGCGGCCGGTCGGCATGCTGCACATCGACGCGCATTGCGACACGTCGGGCCCCTACGAGGGCTCGAAGTTCCATCACGGCGGCCCGTTCCGGCAGGCCGTGCTGGACGGCGTGCTCGACCCCGAGCGCGTCATCCAGATCGGCATCCGCGGCGGCGCGGAATATCTGTGGGAGTTCTCCTACGAGAGCGGCATGACGGTGATCCACGCCGAGGACTGGCGCGCGACGGCGTCGACGCCGTGGTCGCCAAGGCGCGCGCGGTGATCGGCGACGGGCCGACCTATGTCTCGTTCGATATCGACAGCCTCGACCCCGGCTTCGCGCCCGGCACCGGCACGCCGGAGGTCGGCGGCCTCACGCCGCGCGAGGCGCTGGCGATCGTGCGCGGCTGTTTCGGCATCGACGTGGTCGGCTGCGACGTGGTCGAAGTCGCGCCGGCCTACGATGCGACCACCATCACCGCGCAGGCGGGCGCGCAGATGCTGTTCACTTTGGCCTGCCTAGCCGTGGAGGCGAGAAAGCGCCGAAGCGCGTAAGCGCGAGCACGACGGCGCCGGCGAGCAGCCCCCAGAAGGCGCCGCCGATGCCGTGAAAGCCGACGCCCGAGGCGGCGATGACGAAGGTCACGAGCGCCGCCTCGCGCTCCTGCGGGTCGGCGAGCGCATTGTGCAGCGACTGCCCGAAACTGGCCAGCAGCGCGAGTCCCGCCACCGCCTCGACCAGCACCGGCGAGCCCGCCGCGAAATGCGTGATCGCGCCGGCGAACAGGCCGAAGATCAGGAAGGCGAAGCCGCAGACGAAAGCGGCGATCCAGCGCAGCTTTCGATCCGGCGAGGCGTCGGGCGAGGCGCACATCGCCGCCGTGATCGCGCTGAGGTTGACGGCGTGGCCGCCGAACAGCGCCGCGGCCATGCGAGAACACGCCGGTCAGCGCGATCGGCGGACCCGGATCGGGCCGATAGTCATAGGCCTGCAGCACCGCGACGCCCGGCAGGTTCTGCGACGCCATCGTGACGATGAACAGCGGCAGCGCGATGCTGACGATCGCCTCGAGCGAAAGGACCGGGTTGACGTAGTGCAGCGTCGGCATCACCTCGTCGAACGTCAGGCCGGCCGCGCCACCCTGCGCCGCGATGATGGCGATCGCGACCGCCGCCGCCGCCGGCGTCGCCCAGGCGCGTTTCCAGCGCGACACGACGAACCAGACGATCAGCAGCGCGGCCGAGGCGCGGGCGTCACGATCAGCGCGCGGATCGGCTGCAGCACGAGGCCGAACAGCACGCCGGCCAGCATCGCATTGGCGAGCGACGACGGGATCCGCGCCACGGCCTGCGCCAGCGGCTTCAGGAGCCCCGTGGCGACACCATCGCGCCCGCGACCAGGAAGGCGCCGACGGCCGAACGAAGCCGCCCTCGGCCGCCCCTGTGGCCGCCAGCAGCGCCGCGCCCGGCGTCGACCACGCGCCGGAGATCGGCATCCTATAGCGGAAGCTGAGCACCATGCCGGCGAGGCCCATCGCGATCGACAGCGCCATCAGTCCGGACGCCGCCTGCGCGTGGTCCGCGCCCACCGACTGCAACCCCTTGAGCACGACGGCGAACGAGCTGGCGAAGCCGACAAAGGCGGCGACGAGCCCCGCGATGATGGGCTGCGTATAGAGAGATCTTGTCATGCGCTCACTGGATTCGACGATCGGCCGTTCGTCTGTGCTTTGGCGTGGACGGCCGACGCGCGCAGGTGAGCGAGGAGCTTTCCCTCGTAAGTGTTGTGAGGCGACGCGTCAGGAGATAGTAGGGTCAGCGGTTGTGAATCGCCCGACGACGGTCAAAAGCTTGGCGGTCGCTAGGGAGAGGCAGCAACCGCCAAGTTAAGTTGCGAGCTCGGCCTGGCTGGGTGGCAGGAAGGACCAGCTCACCCCATGAAGGTGAGGCAAATTGCTGCGACGCGAAATTACGAGAAGTAGGTATTTGTTGGGAACGAACGCCTCAAGGCCCGCTCCCTGATGGCGGCTGCGTAACACTACGCTGGCTAAGCGATTTTCGGGCAGCGCCAACGTTTTCCCGTCGCAGCCTGACCGCCGACGCCGCCCTCGAACCGACGCAACGAGCCGTTCATTTTTTATGCACCGGATGCAATCTGACGAGGCGCCCATCCCGTAAATACCGGTGGGGTTGAGCGGACGCCGCAAGCTTCACAACCCCAAAGGGACGGCCTGACGCGTAACAGCGTTAGGCCGTTTTCCTTTTGGCGCGGCCATTTTTTTTGAAATGCCTGAAGCGCTCAGATGCCGGCCGCGCAGTCGCGTCCAGGAAACGCTCATAAATTCAGCAAATACAGGCGCTTATTGGTTTAATTGGCGGAGACGGAGGATTCCCGATACCCAGCTTTTCCGCGCGTTTTTCAAGCCCCATGCGGGACCCGGACAAAAAACCCGCCACGCCCGGATTCTGGGCGAGAGCCAGGACGGCGAACACGCCACAAAATTTCAGAAAAAGGTTGAAGCGACCAGCGCGCCAATGCCATACCAATGCGATCAAGGCCGAGCGGTTTCCAACCCCGCTCAACCCCGCCCGCAAGGCAGGGGCATGGTCTAGCAGAGATCCGTAGCCCACCTGCAGGGGTCACGCCGTCATAGGCGGCCCGAACCAGCTCTGATTTACGGCATCGCACGCGGGGAAAATGGACCCCCGCCTCGCGGTCACTGCCCATTCCAAAACCCGAACAGGGCCGGCCCTCTCGTGGGCCGGGGAGGCAAAGGATGACGACGACCGCTGACGAGTCCAAGACCGCCACCAAGCGCACCAGCACCGGCAAGCGCCTAAAGCACCAAAATCTCGCCATCGCCGACAGCCCCGATATGACCGTCGACGAGGTCGCGACGTTCCGTCGAGAGGGCGTTTCGACAGTCCTGAGAAAGATCAGGGCGGGCGCCTACGTCTCGTTCAAATCGGGCGACAAGCGCCTCATCACCCGCGAATCCGTTCTCGCTGATCGCGAGCGCTGCCTTGCAGCCGGTCCGCAATTACGGATCCGCCGGACCCAAAAGCTGAAAAACGCAAACAGGGACGTCCCGCCAAGGCGAAGGCGGAGGCTTAAGCGATGCCCAAGCCTCGGAACGATATCTCGCTCGACCACGTTCGCCGCTGCCTCGCTTACGACCGTGAGACGGGAATTTTCACCGGCCTCGACGCGCCTCGCGAATATTTCCAGACCGAAATGCACTGGACGGAATGGCGTCGCAAGCGCGTCGGGCTGCCGTTCGGCGAGGGCGTCTTAGAGGGCTCGCGCGTTACAGTGCTGGTTCCCTTCGACGGACAAAACGTCACGATAATCGCGGCTCGCCTCGCATTCGCCCTCGCCAACAACCGGTGGCCCGACCCGATGCTGGTCATCGACCACAAGAACCGCGACCCTCGCGATGATCGCGCGCGCAATTTGCGTGAATCGACCGACGGCGAGAACATCAGAAACAGTCGCAACAACCCGTTTCCGCCGGACACGCCCGCCCGGATGCTTTCGGTCGAACGGGACGCCCTCTTTGCCGCGATCCGCGAAAAGGAAGTTCGCCGCCGAGAGGCCTGCGGCGAGCGGCCACCGCCGGCCTCCAAAGCCGTCTCCCTGCCGGCCGCTTTCAACGTCAAATACGCCACGGTGCCCGAAGTCTGCGTCTACACCCGCCTCAGCCGGTCCGAGGTCGAGCGCAAGATGCGCGACGGCTCATATCAGTCGTTCCTCGCCTCGCGTGCAAAGCGCCTGATCGTCTTCGCATCCGTGCTGGCCGATATCGAAAAGCACATCGCCGCCGGGCCGCTTCTCGATATTCGCCCGCCTCGAAATCCGAAACACCGCGCCAAAACCATCGCGAAGGCCAGCGCCAATGTGGAGGCATGAGCGATGTGGATCCCGCGCCTGTCGCTTGGCAAGCAACGCGGCTCGATTGGCCCGCCACGCCAAGCATCGATTCCCGGGTCCAAATAGGGTGCTTTCCGAAGGAGAAATATCGTGGGTCTAAGGTTCCAAAAGCGCATCTCGACGCCGTTCGGCCGCATCAACGTCTCGAAATCCGGCGTCTCGCTGACCAGCGTGCCCGGGATGCGAGCCACGCTCGGTCGAACGCCACGCGTCACGCTCGGCCTCCCGGGTTCTGGCCTGTCGTGGACCCAGACGTTGAGCCGGCGCCGTTGTCGCAACGCCGCTCCCGCCTCGGGCTCAGTGCAAAACACGCCCGGCTTCCGGCTCCTGTTGTGGATCGGCGGCCTGATCTTGGTGATGGCGATTCTTGGCGCGGGTCTCTGAGGCGATGATCGGCGGCGCTGGCGTGTTGATTTCCACCGAGAACTGACCCAGTCAGCCTGAGTTTTTCCACTGAGAACTGACCCATGTTCGAACCTTACCCCCTTGGCGCGGCCGGGGGGCAACGGAGTGATCGACATGGAGTTATTGAGCGTCATCCGGCGCTGGCATTTTCGAGACCTACTCTCGATCCGGGAGATCTCTCGCCGCACAGGTCTTTCGAGGAATACGGTGCGCAGATATTTGCGCTCGGACACCGAGGAGCCGAAGTTCAACGTCCCCGACCGGCCGAGCAAGCTCGATCCGCATGCCGGCAAGCTGTCCCATATGCTGCGACAGGAAGCGGGTAAGTCGCGCAAGCAGAGGCGGACGATTAAGCAGTTGCACGCCGATCTGGTCGCCCTTGGCTATGACGGCTCTTACAATCGTGTGGCGGCGTTCGCCCGCGACTGGAAGGCTGCTCGGCAACTCGAACAGAGAACCACGGGCCGGGGCGTCTTCGTGCCCCTGGCGTTCTCTACCGGCGAGGCGTTCCAGTTCGACTGGTCGGAAGACTGGGCGATTATCGCCGGCGAGCGGACCAAGCTGCAGGTTGCGCACTTCAAGCTCAGTTATAGTCGAGCTTTCCTTCTCCGAGCCTATCCGCAGCAGACCCACGAGATGCTGTTCGACGCCCACAATCACGCCTTCCGCGTGTTGGGAGGCGTGCCGAGGCGAGGCATCTACGACAACATGCGAACGGCCGTAGACAGAATCGGGCGCGGGAAGGAGCGACGGGTGAACGCGCGTTTCTCCGCCATGGTCAGCCACTTTCTGTTCGAAGCGGAGTTCTGCAATCCGGCGTCGGGTTGGGAGAAGGGACAGATCGAGAAGAACGTCCAGGACGCCCGCCATCGGCTCTGGCAGCCGACACCGAGCTTCCCCTCCCTGGCGGCGCTGAACGACTGGCTGGAGACGCGCTGCCGCGAGCTATGGGCGCAAACGGCGCACGGCTCGCACCCGGGCTCTGTAGCGGACGCCTGGGCCGAAGAGACGCGGCAGTTGATGCCTGCATCCAGGCCCTTCGACGGCTTTGTTGAATATCCCAAGCGGGTCTCGCCGACGTGCCTGATCCATTTCGACCGCAACCGCTACAGCGTGCCGGCCTCGTTCGCCAATCGACCGGTCAGCGTGCGGGTTTATCCCGAGCGCGTTGTCGTCGCCGCCGAAGGGCAGATCGTCTGCGAGCACGTCCGCGTCTTTGCCCGTTCCCACCAGCGCAAGAGCACGACGACAGTCTTCGACTGGCGTCACTATCTGGCCGTCATCCAGCGCAAGCCCGGAGCCCTGCGCAATGGCGCCCCTTTGCGGAGTTGCCACTGGCTTTCCGGACCCTTCAACAGCGCATGCTCAAAGCGCCAGGGGGCGACCGCGAGATGGTCGAGATCCTCGCCCTGGTGCTTCAGCACGACGAGCAGGCTGTGCTCGCCGCCGTCGAGATGGCGCTGGAGGCTGGCGCGCCGACCAAGACGCATATCCTGAACCTCCTTCACCGCCTGGTCGATGGGAAGCCTATGGATACGCCGCCGATAAATGCGCCGCAGGCTTTGAGCTTGACCACCGAACCGCAAGCCAATGTTGAGCGCTACGACGCCCTACGCAAAGCTCGGGAGGCGCGCCATGCGTCATAATCCCGCCGCCGGCGCCGTCGTCATCATGCTGCGCACCCTCAAAATGCATGGCATGGCCCAAGCCGTCGGCGAGTTGACCGAACAGGGCTCCCCGGCCTTCGAAGGCGCGCTACCAATCCTGTCGCAGCTCCTGAAAGCGGAAACGGCCGACAGAGAGGTCAGATCAACCGCCTACCAGCTCAAAGCCGCGCGCTTCCCGAACTATCGCGATCTCGCCGGCTTCGACTTCGCCAGCAGCGAGGTCAACGAGGCGCTCGTCCGCCAACTCCACCGTTGCGAGTTCCTGGAGGACGCCCACAACGTCGTCCTGGTCGGCGGCCCCGGCACAGGCAAGACGCACGTCGCCACCGCCATCGGCGTTCAAGCCATCGAACATCACCGCAAGCGTGTTCGGTTCTTCTCGACGGTAGAACTCGTCAACGCCCTCGAACAAGAAAAACTTCAGGGAAAGTCCGGGCAGATCGCCGGACGGCTCGCTTATTCCGATCTCGTCATTCTCGACGAGCTTGGCTACTTGCCGTTCAGCGCCTCTGGCGGAGCCTTGCTCTTCCACCTGCTCAGCAAGCTCTACGAGCGAACCAGCGTCATCATCACGACCAACCTAAGCTTCGGCGAATGGGCTGCCGTGTTCGGCGACGCCAAGATGACGACGGCGCTCCTCGACCGTCTCACTCACCGCTGCCACATCCTCGAAACTGGAAACGACAGCTTCCGCTTCAAAAACAGCTCGGCAAAACCTGCCAAGCCCACCAAGGAGAAACAGCGAAACTTGACGAACGCCTGACCCCAAAACCATCATCAACCCGGGTCAGTTCTCAATGGAACTCCTGGGTCAGTTCTCGGTGGAAATCAACACACTAATCAACAAATGTGGGGAACTGTGCGTTTTGGCCGAAAACGCCGGGCCTGCGAGAAGAGCGCGAAAATGCGGAGTTTCCGCCTCAACGGGCCAAGGCGGCAAACCGCCTTGGCGGACGACCGAAAGCCCGCCTGAACGCAGTGTTGAACGCGCTCGACGACTGAAAGCCAATAGCGTGCGCGATCTCGCCGATGCTCAGCCTTCCTCGGCGTAGCTCATCCTTGGCCAGCGCCATACGCCAACGCAGCAGATATTCGATCGGCCCCCTGCCAACGATCCCACGGAACCGAGCGGCGAAGCTGGACCTCGACATGCCGCAAAGCCTCGCCAACGCAGCGACTGTCCAGTCATGCGCGACATCTCCGTGAATCGCTGACAGCGCACGCGAGACTATTGGGTCGGCCAAGCCAGCGAGCATCCCAGTATGTTCAGCACCCACGCGCGCCGTCGGAGTTCGAAGGATTTCCACCAGGATCAACTCGATCAAGCGTGCGATCACGAATTCGCTGCCGGGGCCGGGGCGTCGAAATTCCATTTCGTTCAGTGTCAACAGGGTGCGTAAGCGGTCAGTAGATCCGTCTCCTGCCGCGATGTGCACCAGTTGCGGGAGCAACTCCATCAACATGTCTTCGTTTGCGGAATCGAAAACGAATCGGCCTGCTCGCAGCGTCATGGGCAGCTCTTCGCCCTCACCGAGACTTAGCCACGTCTTCTCGGTCCCTGCGACCGCCGCCTCAATTTGCACAGGCGGCACGGTTGGGTCGGAGGTCAGCGTGAAAGGGGTCGACGAGCGGATCAGAACAAAGTCATCCGTCCGAAGGCGGACGGAAGGTTTATCTGGGCGTGTCAGTAAGCATTCGCCCCGTTCAACCCAACAAATCAGAAGATCGTCTTTCCTTTGAAACGACAAGCCCCATCGGCCTACGCCTTCGAGACCGCCCCAAAGTGTCGCTGACGGCCGGAGCAAGCGGATAAGGTCGAGGAACGGATCCATGACATTTTGGACAGTACGTAAAGTTTTTCGGAGTTTTGATTATAGCAAGCGCGCCGACGGAATTCTATCTAGGTCGCGTCGACCGAAGCGCTGATGCGAACGTCGCGGCCTGAGGCCGCTGAACCGACGAAAAGTGAGGACCAAGCATGACCGCCAACATTCAGGAACAATTCTGGAATGCGTATATGGAAGCGTTTGGCGCTGTCGAGGCGGATGAGCGGGCGCGATTGCTCACGCAAAGCGTCACTGACGATGTCGTGTTCACCAACCCCGGCGGAGAAGGCAAAACCCGCGAAAGCCTGATCAAACACATCGAGGATTTCCAGACCAAGATGCCGGGATGCCATTTCAAGACCGATCGATTGATTAATCACCACGGCGAATGTCTTGCTGTGTGGTCGATGTATAAACAGGACGGCGCGAAGGTTGCGACTGGTTATAATTTTCTCCAATCGGGAACATGACGGGCGTTTCAGCTATATGGCTGGCTTCTTTTGAGCTCATAACGCGTCCATCGGCCCGGATTGGTCGCTCATCCGTTTGCGCGCGAAGACGTCTTCAGTCGTTGCCGATAGCAATCTGCCAAAAAGAGTTGTCAGTATTTTCAAATAATACGAACGTTGTCCCGAAAAGGAAGGTTGTTGAGAAACCGGCGATCACGCGGCACATGGATGTTTGGCCGAAGAACGACTTTAGGCCTATTGGTCGAGCGGGGCGCCGAGCAGACATTCATGCCCGAAGTGCCCGTAACTCCTGTCGACCCAGGTTGGCCGTCCAGCCAATTTTCGTCTCAAATCGGAGCGGCCTTCCAAGAACTCAAGCATGCCGTTGGGAACGAGCGGGAGGATCCTATGACGTCCTCGCCGCCTTGCAGGCCGCGATGCGCCTTCTACCCGCATGTCGACCGACTCGGGCCTAGAGCAGGAGTTCAACCCGGGTCTTGAACCGAGACCGCTACGACGACGACGGCTACTCCAGCGCCTCCCTCACGCGGCCGGCAATGCAAAAATCTGCTCGCCCATATCAAGGAGCGCGGGATCGACGTGGTCGTCGTCTACAAGGTCGACCGCCTGACCCAACAGCGATCTCGCAAACCGCGTGATAGTCCTTCTGCTTTTTTGCTCTAGCCGTGCGTCTCGGCCCGATTCAAGTTGAATGCGATTTCTATTGCGCGCCGTCGCCACCTTTCGAACCGGCTCCCGCGTCTATCCGAACGGGTCTCTCAAAGAGCCTATGCATCAGGAACTCGCGCCGGCAGAGGCGGCTACGGCGATGACGACGGGATGAACCGGAGAAGCCGCGGTCATTCTTGCGGTATTGATTTCCGCCTCTAACTGACTTGTTTTTCCGTTTGGCGATGAACAGTCACGTCCACAAGCTATCAGCTAAACGGTTACTTCCTATCTGAGTGAGGCGGGTTAGAGAACTACGGAGAAGCGAGTCAATCTGACTCGGAAATCAACGGACTGTAGCTCCGTATACCCGGTGAACAGTCGCGGACGATGCTCGGAAGCAAACATGCGCTGCTATTTTTCGACGCGGGCGACATTCGCTCACGCGTATCAATAGGCGTTGAGAAGATACGGTTGGGTAGGCGCGCCCGACCAATTACCGCAGTCGAAAAGTGGCTCCGCACCGACCCGCACTAACTTCTCTCGAATTCCTTTACGTCGTGCACCTTCAAAAAATTCGGACTGCTGTAAGCTCTAATGCAAAATTTACGTCATCTGGCGCGTGCGTCTTCGAGAATCATATCGGCCGCCTTCTCGCCGATCATAATCGTCGGAGCATTTGTATTTCCGCTAACAATTGTGGGCATAATGGAAGCGTCGACTACGCGAAGGTTTGAAGTACGATGCACGCGCAGGCGATCGTCGACCACGGCAAGTCCGTCTGCGCCCATCTTACAGGTTCCGACGGGATGATAGAGCGTTTGGCCGCCCATGCGGACAAACTCGACCAATTGTCCGTCATCTCTAAATCTCGGGCCCGGCAAGATCTCGCGGCGCACGAGCTCCCGCAGTGGCGAGTGGGAGACAATTCGGCGTATCCAGCTAAGCACCGCAACTGCGGATCGCGCGTCGCTTTCGGCGCTCAAGTAATTCGGGCGTATAGAAGGGGCGACGCCTGGATCGCTCGAGCGAAGGCGAATTACCCCACGTGATTCAGGCCTTAGCACCGCGCCGGCAAATTGAATTCCCGGAAATTCATAAATCTGAACGCGCTCGTTTTTGTCTAACGCAAGGCTCAGCGGACGAAAGGAAATCTGCAAATCTGGCGTCGCAACTGCGTCGCTGCTTCGAACAAATGCCACAGCGTGAGAAACTCCCACGGCCAGCGGCCCCTTCTTTGTCAAAAGATAGCGGGCGCCATTTGCGAGCTTCCGTACGCCACGCAAACCCTCGTTGAGCGACATTCCCTTGGTCGTTTCGTAGCCAGCGTTCACCGCGAGGTGATCTTGAAGGTTCTCTCCGACGCCGGGAAGATGGTTCTTGACGGGCAACCCCATCGCTCGCAAATGATCGCCGGGGCCTATGCCCGATAGCATCAGAAGTTGGGGCGAACCAATGGCGCCCGCGCTCAAGACAACCTCGCGGGCGGCCCGCGGCTCGAATTCGCCGCCTTCGCGGTGGTACTTGACCCCAACCGCGCGCCCTTCGTCGATCAGGATTCGATGGACGAGCGCTTTGTCGATGATCGTCAAGTTCTTGCGTTGCCGCACTGGATTGAGATAGGCGGCGGCGGTCGACGATCTGACGCCGCGAGAAATCGTGTGCTGCACATAGCCGACGCCATCCTGAACACCGCTGGTCACGTCCGGATTTAACGGAAGTCCGGCGGCGATGCCGGCCTTGACGAAAGCGTCGGTCACCAGCTGCTGCTCTGTGGGCCGCGAGACGCGCAATGGACCCGAGTGGCCGCGATGGTCGCCTGTTGCGAGATCGCTAGTTTCGGCCTTTTTGAAATACGGGAGTACGTCCGACCACGACCATCCGCGATTTTGAAGTTCGCTCCAACCATCGTAGTCTCTCGCTTCACCCCGCATATAGATCATACCGTTGATCGCGCTACTGCCGCCGACGATTTTGCCGCGTGGCCAATAGATGCGCCGGCCGCCCAGCGCCGCCTCCTCATCCGTCCAATATTTCCAATTGAGGTCACCGTTCTGAAACAAGGAGGCGACGCCAGCGGGGGCTCGGACCCAGAACGGCTCGTAATCGCGGCCGGCCTCAAGCAGAAGGACGCGCACGTTTGGATCGGCGCTCAACCGGTTGGCGAGCACACAGCCCGCGGAGCCTGCCCCGACAATTATGTAGTCAAAGGACGAGGAGCTGTCCGCCAGTTCATTCATCGGGTTGCATCCGTCAGGCGATTGCGGCGGGAGGCGCCGAGCCCTCCTGCCATCGCCGTCAACACGCTAGAACCGGCGAGAGGGATGTCGGACGTCGCCACATAGACGCCAAAACGCTTCTCGGCTGACGTCACTATATTTGCGAGCGCTGCCCTCCGGCGTCCGAAGAGGCAGTTTCTCGCAATTCTATTGATCTTTGGCACCTGAGGTCGATCCCGATGAAGTAGCGTTATCCGCAGCGTACATCTTCAACTGGCTTGCGGAGCATTCAACGGTGACACGCCCGGCGATGTCATTAAACCCCATTCCGCCGATATCATGGATGTGATTTCTCGGCCGCGCAGGTTGCTTTGCTCGACGCATACTGGCTACCGTAACTGGAGAATATCGCTCTGCTGATGGAATATTGTTCAACATGGGCTGGAAACGTTCATTGGTGCGATCGAACGGCGATGCCGCCAGCGTCCGTTCGCCGTCGGCGCATCCTCACCGAGAAGCACGGATATGACCGCGGACAGCGTCGATGTCGATAAGCTAAAATCAACCGCGAGATCGTGGGCGAGAGGCCATTCGTTCGATGACTTCGATATAGGAAGGCGTTTCACCCATCACTGGGGGCGCACTGTCAGCCAGGCTGACAACCAGGTCTTCAGCAATCTCACTCTTCACTACAATCCGCTCTACACGAACGAGCAGTTTGCGATCGCACATGGGCATCCGACCTCTCCGTTGAATCCGTTCCTGGTTTTCAATGTTGTGTTCGGCCTCTCGGTCGAAGACCTGTCCGAGGGAGGAGGACCCTTCCTGAGCGTAAATTCGCTAAGCTTCAAACTGCCGGCCTATCCCGGCGACACGTTGTACTCAACCTCCGAGGTGATCGCGGCCCGCCGTAGTGCAAAGCGTCCCGGCTTCGGCATTGTCACCTGGAAGACGATCGGCAAAAACCAGCACGGTTTCGAGATTGTCGAATTCGAGCGATCGAACCTCGTCAGGGTCAGACCCTAAGCTCCGTTCGTCGAGCGAGTCGGCGATTTCACGACTACCCCGGAGACGAGAATCGAGCGATCGTGCTATCAGAAAAAACCGCAGCGACGACGCGAGCCGTGAGCCGTCGACGAAGCCAACCATTTGATCGCGACGTTCTGGCTCGTCGCCAGGCAATGAAACGGGCTCATCAATGAATACTGCCGCCGATGGTCACGGATACCTGACTGAAGAACGCCGCATGATACGCGACATCGCTCGGAGCTTCACGATGAACGAAGTTCTGCCTGTCGCCAACAGACTGGACGGTCCAGAGGGCGTTATTCCCATGACCTTGCGCCAGAAGATGGCTGACATGGGATATTTTGGCATCACAACCCCTGAGGAATACGGCGGTCTTGGGCTCGGTGTGTTCGAATATTGCCTCGTCGCCGAGCAGCTCGCGCGGGGCTGGATGTCGGTGGCCTCGATTGTCGCGCGAGGCCAGGGGGAATGGATTCGCGACGCGATGTCCGAAGAGATGAAACGCAAGTATTTGCCGCGGATCGCGCGCGGCGAACTGCTCAGCGCGGTCTCGCTATCCGAACCCGATACCGGTTCGGATCTGGCGTCGATCTCGTGCAGGGCCGAGCGCGATGGCGACGAGTGGGTGCTGACCGGGAACAAATACTGGTGCACGTTCGCTGACGGAGCCGACTATCTTCTGATCTTCGCGCGGACCTCGCCGCCTTCCGGGCCCGCGAAGCGAACTCAGGGGATCTCCTGCTTTCTGGTTGAAAAGCAGCGCGGCGCCTTTCCCGATGGGATGTCCGGCGCCCCGATACCCAAGATTGGTTATTTCGGCTGGAAGACGTTCGAGCTCGCCCTTGATCGCGTTCGGGTGCCTGCGGATGGCCTTGTCGGCAAGGAAGGCCAGGGGTTCCTGATCATGGCCAAAGGCTTGGAAAGCGCGCGCGCGCATACTGCCGCGCGGGCGATTGGCCTGGCGCAGGGGGCGCTCGAGGATTCGATCGCCTACGCCAAGACGCGCCGACAGTTCGGCATGCCGATTGCCGAGAACCAGGCGATCCGTTTCAAGATCGCCACGATGGCGACGGAGATCGAGGCCGCTCGCCAGCTGCTATATTTTGTCGCCGCCAAGATCGACGAGGGCGTACGGTGCGACACCGAGGCCTCAATGGTGAAGTACTTTGCCACGGAGATGGCGGAGCGGGTGACCTCCGAGGCGATCCAAATTCACGGTGGAGCTGGATACACGACGCTCCATGCCGTAGAGCGCTATTGGCGCGACGCGCGGCTGACGAAGATCTTCGAAGGTACGTCGGAGATTCAACAGCGCATCATCTCGAACAATCTGCTCGGCAAATCCGAGAGCGAACGGATCATCGCCGAGCACACGTTTGGCGCGACGTCGAAAGTTGGAGCGCGTTCAAAATGAAAACGTCGCATTTGTTGAGCGCTAACAATTATTTTGAGGACTTCCGCCCCGGGGACGTAATCGCGCATGCCCGCGGCAAGACGGTGACGGAAATGGACAATGTGCTCATCACCAACATGGTGATGAATACCGCCGAGGGACATTTCAATGAACACCGCATGCGCGCCGACACCAGCGGCATGTTCTCCGAACGTGTCGTGTTCGGCGGCATAAATCTCTCGATCGTGATCGGCCTCGCTTCACAGGACACCGCCGAGCAAGCGCTGTCGGAGCTCTCGCTCGACAAGGTAAAACTTTCGCACACTGTCGTGCACGGCGATACGCTTTACGCGTACAGCGAGGTTCTGTCGGTTAGCGATTGCCAACGCGAGGACGCGGGGGTCGTCACCTTCAAGCACTTCGGACTTAATCAGAACGACCAACTCTGCGTCGAAGTCGAGAGGCAGGTGATCCTCAAGCGAAGAAGCCATTGGGGGAGCCGGTGAAGCCAGAATCCGGCGGGAACGCGGCGCCCCAAATGCAGACGACGGGAAGGGTCATCGAGACCGTGCGGTCAATTGTCGAGGCCGAGTTGCCGCTCGATGTCAGCGAGATCGCCAGGCAATGCATGCTCGACTGGTTTGCGGTAGCGCTAAGCGGCTGTCGCGAGCCGTTGGTCGACATCCTTTTCGCCCAGGTCGTCGATGAAGGCGGCGCCGCCTCGGCGAGCGTCGTCGGGCGCGGCGCGCGAGTGTCCCCGAGGCAAGCCGCGCTCGTCAACGGCGCGATGGGTCATGCTCTGGATTATGACGACGTCAACCTCGCGGCGCTCGGTCACGTCACCGCTGCCGTTTTTCCTGCGGCGCTCGCCGCAGCCGAGATGATGGGTTCGAGCGGTTCCGACCTTCTGCAGGCCTTCGTCGCCGGCTATGAGACGGCGGCCATTGTCGGGCGTTGCATGGGACAAGGGCACTACGAACGCGGTTATCACGGAACCGGCACGGTAGGCATCTTTGGCGCCGCGGCGGCGTGCGCGGTGCTGTTTCATCTTGACGACGAAGCAACGGCTCGCGCGTTGGGCATTGCCGGATCGCAGGCCGCAGGTCTCAAAGCGCAGTTCGGCACCATGTGCAAGCCGCTGCATGCTGGGAAGGCGAGTGAAAACGGACTGCTCAGCGCCCAACTCGCAAGGCGCGGATTTCTAAGCTGCCCAAACATTCTCGAGGTCCCGCAGGGCGTCATGGCGACGCTGGGCGCTGACGCCGAGGCGGCGCCGGACGCATTTCCAGAGCCGGGCGCGTGGCGTATCAGAGACAACCTGTTCAAATTTAGCGCGGCTTGTTACGGAACGCACGCGGCCATAGGCGCCGCCGAGGATATGCGCAGAGAACACGGGCTTTCGTCGTTCGATGTGGAGAGCGTCGAAGTCACGATAGATGCTTCGCTTGATCGCATGTGCAACATTCCGCGGCCGACCAATGGCTTACAGGCCAAGTTCAGCGTCGCGTTCAATACTGCGTTGGCGCTGGCCGGCGAAGATACTTCGGCGCCAAGTGTTTATTCCGACGAGATCACCTCGCGCCCCGATCTCATCAGTTTGTTCGAACGCGTCAGAGTCCGTGTCGTGCCGCGGAGCGGCAGCAACATGCAGAGCGAGATCCGGCTCATGGCCAGGGACGGACGCGCCCTGGCCGGGCGGCGCGACGCGAGCCAGCCGATGAGCGACTACGTCCAGCAAGGCGCGATGGTCCATCGCAAGTTCATGACTTTGACTACCCCGCGCCTCGGCGGGGAGAACGCCGAGCGAGTCGCCAAGCGCATAGCGGATATCGAACACCTGGCCGACGTCGGCCGGCTGATGGCGGAATTCCGATCGGAAGGACTTTGATGACGTCGTCACTCTGGGATCAATTCCGCGGTCCAACGAAGCGTTTCGGCGCAGCGAGGTCGCGCTGATGGCCGCGACTGGATACGGCGCGCTCGATGGAATCCGCGTCATTGACCTGACGCAGATGCTGGCGGGCCCGTTCTGCACACAACTTCTCGCCGATCAGGGCGCGGAGGTCATCAAGGTCGAGCCGATCGAGGGGGAGGGCGCGCGCAACATTGGCCCCTTCCTGCCCGATGACCGGGTGCGGGCGTTTGGCGGCTACTTCGCTTCGATCAATCGCAACAAGCGGTCCATCGGGCTTGATCTCAAACACGAAGAGGCGAAGGCGATTCTCGGTCGGCTCGCCGCCGGCGCGGACGTTGTAGTCGAGAATTATCGGGCCGGCGTCATGGAACGCCTTGGTCTCGGTTTTGAACAGCTGCGTGCGAACAACCAGAAGCTGGTTTATGCAGCGATACGTGGGTTTGGCGACCCGCGCACGGGCAGGAGCCCTTACGTCGACTGGCCTGCATTTGATGTCGTTGCGCAGGCCATGGGCGGGTTGATGCAAATCAACGGACCCGACAAGGATACGCCGATGAAGGTTGGACCGGGTGTTGGCGATCTGGTTCCGGCCGCTCTATGCGCCTTCGGCATAAGCGCTGCGCTTCTCAGAGCGCAGCGGACCGGGCAGGGGCAGTTCGTCGATGTGTCGATGGTCGATAGCGTTTTGGCTTTGTGCGAGCGCATCATTCACCAGAATTCGTTCGAGAACGTTGTGCCGCATCCCGAAGGGAATCGTCATCCGCTGCTGGCGCCGTTTGGCATGCTGCGCGCTCAGGACGGATACGTCACCATCGCGGCTCACACCGATAAGATATGGGCGCAACTCTGCAAGCTGATTGGACGCGAGGATCTGATCGTAGACACGCAAACCGCCACGCAGGAGTCCCGAGTGCGCAACCGCGCACGGGTGTACGACGAGGTTGAGGGCTTTACTTCGCTCAGAAGCAAGGCCGAGCTCAGCGAGCTGTTCGGTGGAAAGATTCCGTTTGGCCCCGTTGAAAACATCGAAGACATCAAGGCCAACGCGCATTTTGCTGCGCGCGAAATGATCGTTCAGGTCGCACATCCGGGCTCGTCTGAATCCGTTGGCATCGCGGGCATTCCCGTGAAGATGACCGAAACCCCCGGAAGAATCGCCAGGCGCGCGCCGACTCTGGGCGAAGATACGCAGGAGGTCCTGCGCGAGGCCGGCTATGCGGACTACGAAATCCAGAAGCTGCGCGACCAGCGCATCGTTTCTTGACAACCTGGGATACTGAGAATGATCCAATCACGCCCACGCCGTGCCCGCAGGGTGCAGCTTTCGACGCCGGGTTCCTCGGAAAAGATGATTGCGAAGGCCGCGGCGAGCAGGGCCGACCACGTTTTTCTCGATCTGGAAGACTCGGTGGCGCCCAATCAGAAGGCGCGACGCGCGCAAGACGAATCGTGGAGGCCCTGAACACGCTCGATTGGAGCGGCAAGACGCGCTGCGTGCGCATCAACGATCTTTCAACGGAATATGCTTACGAGGACATCATTGAGATTGTCGACGGCGCCGGCGACAATGTCGATACCTTCATGATGACGAAAGTCACTGGCCCTGCCGACGTCCTGTTTGCCGATCGTCTGCTGCTCGATGATGGAGAAGAAACTCAAATTGAAGCGGCGTATCGGCCTCGAGGCGCTCATCGAGGAGGTCGAAGGCATGCAAAACATCGACTCGATCGCTCGCTCATCGGATCGGTTGGAGTGCCTCATCTTCGGCATGGGCGACTTTTCCGCGTCGATGGGCATCAGCTTGGAGGCGGCGATCGGGGAGACCGGCGGCTACCCCGGCGACATGTGGCACTACGCGCGATTCCGGCTGGTGATGGCCTGCCGCGCGGCCGGCATTGATCCCGTGGACGGGCCATTCGCCAACTTTCGTGACGAGACGCGGCTACCGCGAGGAATGCCGCCGCGCTCGTGCTCCTGGGCTGCGTCGGCAAATGGGCGATTCATCCGGCCCAGATCCCGCTCGCGATCGAAGCTTTTCAGTCCAGACCCGAAGAAGCTGGCTACGGCCCGCAAAGTGGTCGCCGAATATGCGCGGGCGGAAAGCCAAGGTCTAGGCGCGATCACCTACGACGGAATGATGGTCGATGTCGCGACGGTCCGCGTGCTGCGCAATGGCATCCTGCAACGCGGCGACCTCTACGGCATGACCGGCCAGGATGCGGACCCCGCCGGTTCGTCCGTTGCGTAGTCGCCAACCCGGGTTCTCACCTTCCGCAAATCGTCAGCGCCATGACCCGACGCTTCCCCAACAGGACCATTGAGGATATTAACGTTGCGGTTCGACCCGTGACGGCGAAGATAAAAGGCCGGCCGGGCGAAGCGCGGAGGCCGGGCTTGCTGGATCGAGGTGCGACGGATGAGGGGTCTGGCAAGAACCCCTATGGCGCCGAAGTCGCCGGCGCGATCAAATCGGCGCAGCGCGCCCTTGAGTTGTTCGAATATTTTGCCGAGCGCCGCCGTCCGCTTGGCGTCAGCGACATTGTGCGGGCGCTCAATTACCCGCAATCGAGCGTCTCCGCTCTACTGAAGAGCCTTGTAAAGCTAGGCTATTTGAATCACGATCGTCACAAGCGACAATTCATGCCCACCATGCGGGTGGCCCTGCTCGGCGGCTGGGTGCAGGACGAACTCTACAGCGAGGCCAGCCTGTCACGGGTTGTGGACGAACTCCACGCAGCCACCGGTCAAACCGTGATCCTGGGCATGCAGAACGGCATTCATGTCCAATATGTGCACCTGGTTCAAGCGCTCAAGCCGCAGGTGCCGCACTGGTACATCAAAAACGGCTCCCTCCGCCCGCTATGTCGCTCGGCCGTCGGAAAGGTCTTGCTCAGCTTGAAGAGCGACACGGAAGTCGAGCAACTGCTGCGACGAATCAATGCCGAGGAACCGGACCCGAGCAAGCGCATTACCTGCACCGCGCTGCTGCGCGACCTCGACCATATTCGAACCTGCGGCTATGCGCTCACGGAAGGCTCCGTAAATCCTCAGGCGGGTGTGGTCGCGATCGAGTTGCAGACGTCGAAAGGGCAATCGCCGATGGCGATTGGAATCGGCGCGACGGTCACGGAAATCCAGGCCCACCGAGATGAGTTCCTCAATGCCTTGAGGCAAGCGGTTGAGCCATTCAAGGTCGAGCGGCGCAAATGATTGGTAGCGTGAACGGCGCTTTCTCTCTGAGTTGAAGGGCGCGCATCAATTATTGAACGAAGGTCTATCCGGCTGCGCCGACGCTCCCCTCGATCGCCTAATGCACCGCTGCGTAGAGGATCTTTTCCTCGGTCGCTTGCGACGCGTCGAACTCCTCGACGATGCGGCCGCCGCGCGCCACCAGGATACGATCGCTGATTGCGAGGACTTCGGGCAGATAGGAAGAAATTACGACGACGGCCTTGCCCTCCGCCGCCAACTTCCGAACCATCGCATGTATTTGGGGTATCGCTCCGACATCCACGCCGCGCGTGGGTTCATCAAAAAATATCACTCCGGGCTCCTGCGCCAGCGCTCTGGCGATAACTACCTTCTGCTGGTTTCCGCCTGAGTATTCGATCACCTTCGCATTGCGGCGTAGCGCGTTTATCGACAAACGACCGATCCACCGATCGGCGATGCGCCGGCGCTCTGCAGAGGAAAAGAGGAGTGATCTTCCCTTGCGCGACGCCAACCGCGCAAGATAGATATTGTCATCGACCGACATGGTCTCGAAAATCCATCGATTTTTCGGTCTTCGGTGATGTAGACAACTCCATCATTGATGGCCTGCTTTGGAGTCCGGTACCTGACCGGGCGACCGCGCAGAAAAATCATGCCGCCGCGTATCAGGTTTCTTTTGAGAGAACCCGTGACGATACGCGCAATTTCGGTCCGGCCGGAACCGATCAAGCCGGTAATGGCGACAATTTCGCCGGCGTAAACCGAGAACGACATGTTCTTCACGATGCTGCCCATCGTCACGTTCTCGATCGACAGAACCTGCTCGCGCTGCGCGTCAGGCGAAATTCGCGACGCCTTGGCGCGGACCGTCGGGACAATATCGCGACCAACCATCTGCCGAATGAGACTGCCGCGATCGAATGTGCTGGCCGGAGCTGATTGTACGATCCTTCCGTCGCGCAGAACCGTCACATGGTCGCATATTCGCAGGGTCTCTTCGAGGGCATGCGAGATGAAGACGATGGCGACGCCACGATCTCTCAAGCTGGTCAGCAAGTGGAAAAGATGCTGTATTTCCTCGGGCGTCAAGCTCGCAGTGGGCTCGTCGAAGATGATGATCCGCGCATTCCAGTGCAACGCGCGCGCGATCTCGACCATCTGTCGCTGTGCGGCGCCGAGTTGCTCAACCAACGCCAGTGGATTGACGTTGAAATTCAGCGATTGAAGAGATTGCTGAGCATTGATGTTCAGGGTGCGATTGCGAGTTAACCAGGGTTCTCGCCCCAACTGAAGGTTTTGGGCAACCGTCATCGTGGGTACGAGGCTCGTCTCCTGGTACACCATGACAACGCCCGCCTGCAGCGCTTCGCTGGGCGCGCGAAACTGCTTCGGCCGTCCGTCGAGAAGAATGGCGCCGGACGTAAGCGTTACCGCGCCCGCGATCGCCTTGGCCAGCGTCGACTTGCCCGCGCCGTTCTCACCCACAAAGGCATGGATCTCGCCCGCACGGAGCTTGATATCCACATCGCTTAACGCGCGGATGCCGCCGTAGATTTTCGTCCCCCGTTGAATCTCGAGGATGACGGGCGTCTGTGTGATGGCCATCACTCCCCCTGATGCGAACGTGAAGCGGACAGGCGCAAAAGCAGGCCATGCCCCTTTGAGACGGCGAGCACGTCGCCGTCAGGCAACGGGCAAACAGAGGTGACGCCGTGGCGAGAGCCGTCGACGCGGCTGTGCCAACTTTGGCTTGGTGCGCCACGGGGTGAGAATTTGACTACGAGCCCATACGATCGCGCCGGCGCCCAGGGCTTGTGAATGCCTAGCTTTTTGAGGCTGCCGAACTGCGCCGGCTCGCGGCAGTCGACGCCGGCGCGCAGCGATGGTCCGATCCATAGGTCGGGCGAGATCGTGGCAATCATATCCTCGCGATAGGCGTGTTCGCGCAAGACGAATTCGACCAGGGGAGAGCGTAACGCAAAACAGGCCTGCCACAAATTCCCCTGCGAATCGGCCCGCAAGCGAGCTGGATAAAACGCCAGGTTGGGCTGCACCACGCGCGATTGGCCCGAGGCCACGTCCATCCGCGACAGCGAGTGATTCCACGCTTCGTTGAACCAGAGCGCCTTGTCGTCATCGGCCAGCGCCAATCCATTCGGCCACGCGAGACCGTCCACTTTGAGCTCGGCTCTGCGAAGGTGGGGGTCGGCGACGAAGATGGCGCCGGACGGCGCGCGTGTGCTCATCAGATCCTGGAGCCAGTCGCCACTTGGCGAAAACTGCGACGCATCGCAAAAGTAGATATGGCCACTGCGAGTGACGGCCAAGGCGGTGATGCAACGCAGCGCACGATCGCCAGAATTGCCAAGGCTGTGCCGAACGATCCCCTGCTGATCGAGCAGTCGCAGGCCTTCCCCCTCGAGCGCGGCCACGAGGCCGCCATCTGGCAGCACAGCGAGTGCGGATACAGCCTGATCGAAGCGAGCCCATTCTCGCGCCTGCGAGAAATCCGGCGACTCGCACCTCAGAATGCGCTTGCCGTCACTGACGTAGAGGGCGCCGTCCGCGCCGAGCACCGCGTCATCGGGTCGTTCGAAGTGCGCCAAAATCTGCGGCGCGATCTCCAGATGCGCGTTGGGAGATAACGGCCCGTCGAGCATTGGAATGGCATGCGGATCCCGGTTGGGCGGCCAGGATCGCCTGGGCCAGATCAGCCAACAGCGACATCGTCGTCCTCTCGGCGCCAGTAGGAGTTCCAACCAGTCCAGTTCTGATCCGCGTCGTCGAGTTTGATCCGCCCGATGCGATTGTTTTCGAGGCCGCCTATGTATAGCCATCCCTTGTGCTCACGCATCGAGGTGACGGTCGGCTGGCTGTTGCCCTCAGGGTCCCACATCGACAAAATCGGCGTTCCCGACGCGTCGATCTTCACGACGCATCCCTGATTGAGATTGGGGCCCAGCCATTCGTCTGGTGGAATTTGTTTCACCATCCGCAAGCGAAAATCAGGGTGCATCATCGCTAAATCGAGCGCAGGCGCCCGTAGACCCATCAGGGCCAGCCAGAAGCCGCCGTCCGAACTGCGGTTGATGTTGTCGGGATAGCCGGGCAGGCCATCGATGAAAATCTCGAGCACGCCCTGTTTGGGGCCCTTGAGCCAGTAGCGCAAAACCTTGCAGGCCCAAGTGCTGCAGATGAGTATCGACTGGCCATCATGAGCCAGACAGACGCCATTGGGAAACACGAGGTCACGCAACAACGTCTGCGTTTTGCCTGTCTTGGGGTCATAGCAGATCAGTCGCCCATTGCCCCGGCCCTCGACGCTGTCGCTAACCACCGTCTGCATGTCATATCGCACGGTCGCCTCGGAGAAATAGATTTTCCGTCGGGGCCAATATCCAGATCGTCAGCCAGCGACAGGCGCGAGTTGTCCTTCAATTTCCAACGAGACCGCGGGGTTTCGTCGGTCAGCTTATAAACTTCGCCATCGGGGCGAACGCCGTACAGGCCCATGCCGGCGACGCAGACGATGAGGTTCTCGTCGCGATCGAACGCCATTCCCAATGGGCGGCCGCCAATCCTGGCGAATGGCTCGCAGACCGACAGATTGGGACCGGAAAAGCGGACGATCCATCCGTTGCGCGTTGATCCGTACACGCGATCATGCCGGTCGAGAATGACGTCCTCAGGACCCTCGATCTGATCGAGTCCGATTGATTCAGCGCGTGCGAGCAGGTCGTTCATCGCGAATGCGCTGGCTGCGCCCCGCGCGATCTCCGCAGGCGGAGAAAGTTGAAGCGGAACCGGATTGAGATAGATCTTCTGAAGCGTCTTGCCCCTGTTTTTGGACCACTTGACGTTCAGGCCCACCGCTACAAGCAGGGTTAGACCGACCGCCGCGGAACTCAGATTGCCCGGAACGTTCAGGCGCAGCAATCCGCTGATCAGCAGGAAAATAATGAACGAACCAATCAGCGCGCGGGCAATCGTGCCACGGCCCCCCGCCAAACTGACGCCCCCCACGACAACCGCGGTCAAAGCCGTCACTTCCCAGCCGAGGCCGGTGTCCTGCCCGGCGCTGTTCTGCCGCGCCGCGTACAGAACGCCGGCGAGCGCTGCAATGGTTCCACCGATCGAATATGCCAACATCAACGTCCGGCTGACGTTGATCCCTGCATGCCGCGCCGCTTTGCGGCTGGCGCCCACCGCCATGATATGTAGTCCGGCGCGGACCCTGCTTAGAAAAAGGTGCGCGGCCAAGCCAACGACGACCAGGATTAGGAAGTCGAACGGTACGCCGAGAATGTCGCCGGAGCTCAGGAACTCCCATGCGTCGGTGCTGTGATCGGCGTTCGCAAGGTCTGATGTTGTGGCTTCCGTGAGAACATCGAACAGCGCCCGTATGATCAAAAGCACGGCCAAAGTCGTGAGAAATGGTCGTGTCTTCAGGTAGGCCACCAGCGATCCGTTGAAAGCGCCTATCGCGAGACCTGCGCTCAAGCCGCCTATGGCCGCAATTCCGAGAGGCAGGCCCAGCACGCGAAACAGCAACAAGGTAAAGAAGGTCGACATCGCAAAGCTAGCGCCGACCGACAAGTCGATGCCGCCAGCAAGAATTGTAAAAGCCATCGCCACGGACACCAATCCGGGCTCGGCAAAATCGTGCGCAAGTTGCTGAAGGTTGACCGCACTGAGGTAATGGGGAACGGTCAGCGCAAATCCAGCAAACAGCAAGCACATGGCGACGAATGGAACAATAGGCTCCATCCAGCGCTTTTCCAGCAACTCGGCGAAAAACAGCTTGGGAGAGGCGCGATAGGAAAGGCGCCATACGGCGTTTGTCATGACTGTCCAGCTTTAATCGGCGTCGTCGCTCGCACGCGCGGCGATTTTGACGTATCGTGATCGCCAATGCCTTGGCGACTGCCTGTCATCCCATCGCGCGCCTCGGTCACGCAACTGTGGCGACATTCTTTCGGTCGGCGGCGGCCGTCCTAGCCGTCGCCGCAGAAGGAGATTTAGCAAGCCTGGGTTGTTGCTGCGCCTACTGCTTGTCGCCAGGTAGATTGTAGCAGTAGTTTCGATCCGTCTTTCCGCCGACCCAATAATTGTTCGACAGAAAGGCTAGATGCTTGGAGCCTGGCTTGTCGCCATTCTGCAAAAGCGTCAATACGGCGTCTACGATCTGCGTTCCCTGCACGTCGGCGCGGTACGAAAGCGCCTTGGTAAAGAGACCCTGTTCCACCATATCGCAGTCGGAAGAGGGTCCATCGCTGGAGGTGTAGACTTTCACCGCGCCTTGTTTGCCGGCAGCCTTCACCGCCTGCGCCGCGCCCGCCTGCATGCCGCCCCAGAACCCGTAAGTCGCGCAAAGATCGGGATGCTGCTGTAGCACGGTCGCGGTGAGCTGGTTAGCCTTTGTGCCATCCCAGTTCGCCGCCTGCGAAGAAACGACCTTTATCGACTTGTCGGCGTTGAACACTTCCATCGCGCCGTTCAATTGATCAACGCTGCCTGTCGCATTGGCCTCGCCCTGCACAATGGCGACTTCGCCGGAGCCCTTGCCATTGCCGCACTGCGCAACGATCTCTTTGGCGATCGTCTTGCCGATATCGGACCAGTCAACGCCGACGTAGGCGTCACCGGCCTGATTCGACATTTGATTGACCTGAACGACGTATATCCCGTTATCCATTGCCCGCTTGAGGGCTGAGGCAAGCGTAGACACGTTCTGGTTCATCACGATCAGCACGTCGACCTTTTCGTTGATGAGGGCGTTAACGGCCTGCAGCTGGGCGTCGGTATTCCAATTGGGATCGCGCACCACGAACTTCATGCCGTATCGCTCAAAACCCTGCCGCATCACCTCGGTCCAGGTCTCGGTGATCGGAACGCCGAGCGTCATGGGCACCCATGCAATTGTCTTGCCCTTGATCGCGCTTTCAAAGTCCGTACGGACTTTGGACCGAGCGTTCTGAGCAGAGGCCGTCAAGGGCACTGCTCCGATTAGGGTTGCGACCAGCGCGGTTGCCGCATATTTCATCATTGTTCGCATTGTGACGCTTCCTTCTTTGATTTAACGGGTGATGGAATTGAACTTCGTGCTCGCTCGAATTGTCAGTCGCCCTGACGGGCGGTCTCCTCGTCGCGCGGATGCAGGAACCGATCGAGAATGATAGCCGCGAGCAGCACGGCGCCCTTGATTATGCTCTGTACGTGGTAGCCTAGGTCCATGATCGCCATGCCGTTCAAGAGCACGCCGATCAACAATGTCCCCGCGAGCACGCTCAGCACGCTGCCGCGGCCGCCTGCGAGGCTGACGCCACCGAGCACTGCGACCATGATGACCTCAAAGATGAGCGTTGAATTGACGGCGTTGAGGTCGATATTGGCTGTCGAAGCGACAGTGACGAGGCCGCCGACGTAAGCGATCGCTGCGCAAAGCGCATATTCCAACAAGGTGAGAGGGCGTACGCCGATCCCCGACAGGCGCGCGGCGGCTGGGTTGTCACCGTGAGCGTAGATGAATCGACCTGCGGTCGTCTGGGTGAGAAAAAGGTGAGCAAGTATCGCACACGCGCCAAACGCGATCAGCGGAATGGGAACGCCGCGCCAGTTCTGACCCAGAAAGATGAGCCCTTCATGCTGAGCGGGAAGGTAGATCATCATCGATCCCAGCAGCAAGCTCCGAGCAAGGCCCACGAACAGAAAGGTTGTAGCAAGCGTAACAAACAGCGCCGGTATCTCGACGTAAGCAACCAGTGCGCCGTTTACGGCGCCCAAAATCGTTGCGGCGAGTAGTCCGGCAGCCATGGCGAGAGGAGTCGCCATACCCGCGATGACGAGCTTTCCCGCCACGCCCGCTGCAATCAGAGAAGTAGCAATAAGGGAGAGATCAATCCCGCGCCCAATCATCACGATCGACATCCCGAGCGCGAGAATTCCCAGCACGGAGACGCTTCGAAGCATGGCCATCGCATTGCCGAACGTGGCGAAGCGTGGCAACACAAGCCAGAAGAGCAGACAAGCTACGACAGCGATTAGGATCACAATCAGTTCTTGAGAGACGAATCGTTGGACGCGCTGCGAATTTGAGACACTGCCAGTTCGCCTCGTCCGCACCAACCCGTCTGAATCTGCGACGACCGCTCCCGACAGAACCTCGTCACCGTTCCGCGGCGCAGCGTTCATAGCCTCACCGTTATGCACTTCAGCTGCGTGTAGTGGTGCAGCGCCTCGAGACCCTTCTCCCGGCCGTAGCCGCTCATCTTGTATCCGCCCAAAGGGGTCTCAACGCCGCCGGCAAAATACTCGTTGACATAAATCTGCCCGGCGTCGATTTGCGCTGCGACCCGGTGCGCGCGAGACAGATTTCGCGTCCAAATGCCAGCCCCCAAACCGTAATCCGTGTCGTTGGCGATCCTGATTGCGTCCGCCTCGTCGTCGAAGGGAATCACGCAACCCACCGGTCCAAATATTTCCTCGCGCGCGATCCGCATGTCGTTGGTCACCCCGCTGTAAATGGTCGGTGAGACGTACCAACCGCCTTCGAGACGTGGATCACTCGGCAGCGTCCCTCCGAACTCTGCAACAGCGCCCTCCTCGCGCGCCAGGGTGTAGTATTCCTGAACTTTGTCGTACTGGGCCTTCGTCGTCATCGGTCCGACAATGCTCGCTTCGTCCCCTACGACGAACGAGCTGATCGAAGTCTTTCATTGCGAGAACGAAAGCGTCGTGGATCGACCTTTCGACAAGAATGCGCGCGCCCGCGAGGCAGATCTGTCCGGCGTGAAGGAGAAATCCTTTCAAGACACCCGGAACAGCCGCCACCAGGTCTGCGTCGGCAAATACGATGTCAGGTGACTTTCCGCCCAACTCCAACGTCAGTGGAAGAATTCTCTCGGCCGCGACTCGGCCGATTTCGCGGCCGGCGCGCAGGGAGCCGGTAAAGGCGACCTTGCGAACACCCTTATGGAGAACAAGGTTCTCTCCCGCCTCCTTGCCCAGTCCGGTGACCACGTTGAACACGCCGGCCGGAAGACCGCACGCCTCGACGGCCATCCGCGCCAACTCCAACAAAGAGCCGGAGGTGGCCTCTGATGGCTTGGCGACGACGGTATTGCCAGCCGCGAGCGCGGGCGCGCAGGCGCGTCCTGCTTGATTGAGCGGCGCATTCCAGGGCAGGATGGCGCCGACGACGCCGAAAGGCTCGCGTCGCGTATAGGAGTGGTAGTCGACACCGATATCGATCGTATTTCCCTGAATCGCGTTGACCAGGCCACCGTAGAGTTCGAAATACTGGGCGGTCGCTTCGATTTCCGCGCGAGCCATCGGAGTGGACTTGCCGGTCTCGCGGCATTCGATCGCAACGAAAGTCTCGATGCGCTCTCTGATCTTTCGCGCCATCTCAGTGAGGATCCGACCGCGAACGACGGGCCGCAGGTTCCGCCACGCAGGGAGCGCAGACTCGGCGGCGCCGACTGCGGCATCGACGTCGGCGGCGCCGCCGCGCGCTACTCGAGAGATGATCCGGCCGGATTTGGGGTTACTTCCATCAAGGTAGAGCCCAGTACTGGGAAGTGCGGTGCGACCGTTGATGAAGTGATCCAGTTGAATGGTTGCCACTGCCTTGTCGTTCCCCACTGATATTATAATAGTCAAGTGCTTCGCCAGGCGCTCTCGCGACCTAATTGCGGAGGTCAATCTGTGTTAACGCCAAGATCTGTCGACGCCGTAGTACGCTGGATAGTGGACGCAACTTAGATACATCCTGCAGAAATCAGCGGACTGAGAGCTTTAGTAATCGCGACGACTTCGTGTGTCGAGCTGCCGATCGCAATTAGCACATATGTGATAGAGGCGTCGGCAATGTCTTGTGGATCATATCGGGTGCTACTTGAAATTCCTCAAACATTCAGGAGCGAAGACCGGGTTCAAGTTCGGGTCCGAGACGGACCACCGAACCGACTTCGTCGGTGCGTCCGCCGTGCTGTTGAATTCCGCGTCAGGCAGGAGCCAGGAACAAACTCGGCGCGCAATCAGCACGACAACGAAGGGGTGGTGATTTCCGCCTCCGATTGACCCGTTCTTCCATTTGGTGCAGAGCCGTCACGTTCAACAACCCATCAACCAATCGATTAATTCGTTTCGTGGTGAGGCGGGTCAGAGAACGACGGAGAAACGGGTGAATCCGAGGCAGATATCAACTGACTTGGGTGCGTGCTTAGCAGCTAGCGGGTTCCGGTGGCTGAAGCGCATAAACGCAGCATTTCGCAACCTGCAATAATTGCATGTCTCGTATAAGAAAGGACTGTAGTTAACTTTGCGCCTACAGTGAGCGACCGCGGAATGTCGATTATGGTACTCATTCTGAGGACGCGCGCGCTAGCTGCACCCACAGTCTCGGTATGCAGCCATTGGCGAAAGGGAAGTCTTGCTTCAACGACCGAGAATGGCCATGAGCGGACGGGAAGAATTCCGAACCAGCGGGTGCCAAGCAGATCTTTATCAGCGAATGACGTTCGTCTCCTGTCGATCCAAGAAGGTCATAGAGGGGCTCTTCCATCTTGGTCGGCGTCGACCGCCCTGCGCCCATTTTGGTCGCTCAATCGGCGATCACTGCGCCTCCAAACCGGTCGTTTAGATACCGTCGGGGATGGGTATGGTCGACTGCTTCGCATTTTCAGTCCCCGCCGGCCCCGAACTAAGTCGTGATACATTGGGAGGAACGCCGCTACTCGCTTTAAGGCATCCGCTGAGACAACGAGCTCAAGTGCTGTCCTCGATCAAAGCGCCTTGTTCGTTCCAACCACGCGCACCTCATCGCGGCCAAAAGACGCGATTTCGCCGTTCAGTCCGCCCGTGAAAATGCCGTACCAGACTGCGGGCTTGAGACCCATTTCGCGTCGGTTCAACACGATCTCGGTCGGCGCCTCGATGCGCCAATAGCCCTTGCCGGAGCGGGTCACGACGCAATCGGGCTTGGCCCGCGCAGATGTGACGATGGGCAAAAATTCCGGCACGTCGAGCACGTAGAGCACGACCATTTCAGCGCTCCGAAATCAATTGCTCGACGAGTTTGCCTTTGCGCCGCCAGACGGTGTCGATGTCCATCAACCGGCCGCCGGCTGCGCGGGCCTCGTCCTCAACCTGCATCGCGGCTTCGAGCGTCAATTCGGCGTCCTGGCCATCGAGCGGCTCGATATCGCGCAGTCGCAACGTGACCTCGAGAGGGTAGCCGTTGGGATCGCGGAAGTAGATCAATTCGAGAATTTCATGACGCGTGTAGGACGACACGATCAGACCGCGCGCTTCCAGAAGTCGTCTTCCAGTTCACCAAATCTTCGCGAGAGGGGACGCCCCACGCGGTGTGATTGGCCACGAAGAAATGGTGATCCTCGGGCAGGTATCGCTCAGTTGGATCGGTTCCGATGTAGTAGAAAAACGCGATCGTTGCTCCTTGCCCTGCTTCGAAGAAGAAGTGCAAGAAGTCAGGATGGCCCGGTGCGCCCCATCCTTTTGCGCTGATCGTGTGCACGAGCGGGAGACCGAGCACGTCGCGGTAGAACTCGATGGTCTCACGCAGCTTCCAGGTCGGACGCGCAGTGTGATCCACGCCATGCAGACGCAGCAAGATTCCGTCTTCGCTCGCGCGCTTCAAGCTGGCCACATCGACCTCGCGCGTCCGATAGTCGCGCTTTGTCGCGTAAGGGCTGTCGACTGGGCTCGTTTGCTGTGACATCTGACGGCTCCTCGATATTACGGTATGGGACGAGACGATCGAAGCCTCTTGCAACAAGCGCGCGTCAGCCCGCCAAGGGAAGCGCCCCTGCCGCGCGGGCGTGCGCAACGAAGTCGGGAAAGTCCCGCATGAGCCTTGCATCGTCGATGCGACCGGTTCGACGCAGAAATGACAAAGCGAATTCAGTCGCAGTGAGCCCGCGCATCTTGCGAGAGAAATCCTCGTACCATTCGAAGCTGCGCTGGGCGGCCGTGGCGAGCTTCTCCATCGCGGGCGCGCGCGCCGCCGAATAGCGCGCGAAGGCTTCGTCCCGCGGCAAGCTCGCTGTCAGGGCGTCGGCGAGGGCGATCGAGTCCTCGAGCGCCATCCGCGTGCCCGAGCCAATGGAAAAATGCGCGGTCCGCAGCGCATCGCCGATCAGCACAAAGCGATCGTGGCTGAGCCGCGCGTTGGTGACGACGGGGAACTGGCGCCAGATCGAATTGTTCTCGATGAGTTCGGCGCCTTCGAGTTCCTCTCCGAAGAATGACTGAGTGAACCGCCTGCGCTCGGTTTCGCTCATGCGATCCATCCCGGTCGCCTCCCAGGTCTCCGCGTCGCATTCCATCACGAAAGTGCTGCGCTTCTGCGAAAACGGGTAGTAGTGCCCGACGAGACCGCCGCCCTCGATATGTTTGAAATTCAAATGCGATTCGCCGAAGACGCGGTCGACGCCGAACCAGGCGAAGCGGTTGGTCAGCAGGCGTCTGCGCGTCCCGAATGCGTCCGCGTTCCTGTCTCGGACAACGGAATTGGCGCCGTCCGCGCCGACGATGACATCGAAGTCGTCGAATTTCGAGAGGTCGCCGACGGCGGCGTCGAAGCGCAACTCGACGCCGGCCTCGCTGCAGGCCGATTGCAGGAACCTAAGCAGCGTCATCCGCTCGATGGCGCCTCCGGGCCGAGCCTTCGCAAGCGGCACATCATCGCCATTCACGGTGAATATCTGACCGTGTATCCAACACAGCGAACTTTGCAGCGACGCGTGAAACTTCGGCTGCGCCTCCGCCAATTGGCGCAGGGCGCCATCCGCGAGCACCACGCCAAACCCCCAGGTCACATTCGGTGGGCTCCGTTCAATCACCCTGACATCAATATCGGGACGCCTGCATTTCACGAGAAGCGCGAGATAGAGGCCCGCCGGACCGGCGCCGACGATTCCGATGCGCCTGATCTCAGACACGCGAAAAGCCTTTCGCTTTCAACCAGTCACGGATGCGGGCGCCCGACTCCAGTTGGCCGCTCGGCGCGCCGTCGCGAATCGGCTGGCCATGATGATTGCCGTGGATGCGGGCGCGTGTCTTGTCAGCTCCCCCGATCCAACCCCAGATCGCTTCGGACTCCGCGGGAAATACGCTGTTATCGCCGGTATACTCAATCATCAGCGATGGCGCCCGCAAGTCAGGCGCGCAAGCCTCCATCGAAGCGTTGGACGACAGCGCCGACCAATTGGAAAGCCAGCTTTCCGATGTGCAAACGCGGGCGAAACCAATGCTGCCCCAGTTAGACGCGATCGGGTCCGCGCCCCAGAGCGTGCCATAGGCGCGCTCCGAAGGATCCAGTGAGAGATCGAAGCAACGCGGGTCGGCGTCCGTGCGCCAGACCTGGAAGATCGGCGAATAGGCGTTGAGAATCGCGTCAGTGCGGTTGGCAACCTCCTTCATGCGCTTTCGCGCCTCAGCCCGGCGCGAAACCTGCTCGCGCGCGTACGCGTCGATCTTCTCGACGCGGCGTCGCTGTACAGCGCGATAACGAACGAGAAATTCGGGGCTATAGGTTGAACTCTCAGGCGCGCGGCGGAAGCCGTTTTCGGGCGCGAACGGATTCAGGCGTTCGTCAGTCGCAAGAGGATCGCTCTCGTCCATGACGGACGGGTCGATGCAATTCATCAGAAGCCGCCCCTGTCCTAGATGCGCGGAGATCAGCACCACACCGTCGGGCGGCGGCAGGGTCGCGCTCTGCAGGCCCGTCGGCTTGCCCGCCGGCGAGCGCGCGATACGCGCCTCGGGGCCCCGGTTGGACTGCTGGGCGTAGAAGGTCGCAAGGGGGCCCCCACCCGACGTGCCCTGCAGCACGCAGGCCTCGAAACCCATCTTTTCGCGGAGAAAACGTTGCCCGGCGGCGAGATCGAGCAGCGCAGATTCATGTTCGAGGCGAAGATCGTTGCCGACGGATCGAGCGCCCATCAGCCACATCGCACATCCGCCGTGAAGGACCTCCGGCACGAGATAGGACGGCACGACCAATTCCCGCGGATGCATGGCGCAAACGACTGTGCGCTCCCCGCCACGTCGAAACAGATAGCCAGTGGCGGAGGCGCCGTCCTCGGTTCGCAGCGGATGCACGCTCATCTCGACGCCCGCGGGCAGCCGCGCGGGATTCCATTGCGTGCCGCGCAAACCGGCGGTCGTGGTCGCAGTCTTGCTCATGGGCCGGCGTCGCCGTGCAAGAGGAAGCCCGGAGTTTCGACCCGTGTTCTGAACAGCGCGGCGGTTGTGTCGTCGGAGGCCATGCGCTCGAGAGAATAGTCGGCAGCGACAAAGTAGAGGGTCCGCAGATCCGCGCCGCCCAGACAGCAAGCGACCGGTTGGGCGTCCACGCGCACCCGGTGCGTGATCTCGCCGCCTGGTGCGATGCGAAGAATCTCCCGGTCGTGCGGGCAACATTGCCAAACGCCATCCTCGGCGTCGAGCGTGAGGCCATCGAGAACGGGGTTGGCAAGCTTGGCGAACAGCCGTTCCTGGGAGATCTCGCCGTCGCGCCCAAGCGTGTAGCTGAACAGATTTCCGGCGCGTCCCTCCGCGAAGATCAGCCGCGTTGTGTCGCGAGTGATCCACATACCGTTGGGAAATGCGAGGTTGTCGCGCAGAATGCGCGCCGATCCATCCGCTTCGACCAACAGCAAGGTTCCCGAACGACGCGCTTCGCCCTCGAAGACACGAAAACCGACGTCGTCGAGATAGATCCGCCCCTGAGCATCGACGGCCATGTCGCCGCAATAGCCGGTCATGATGTGGCTGAGATCGGCGCGAGTCGTCAGGCGACCGTCCGCCTCGCGCACCAGCAGTTTCTGGTCCGCCATCGAAGTGATTACAAGTCGACCGTCTGGCAGGAAGCCGATGCCGTTCGGGCGAGCCAGGACCGTCGCGGCCGTGCTGCGGTTGCCAGCCTCGTCGTAAGAAAACACATGCCGACCCAACATGTCGGAGAGCCAGAGCCGGCCGCTATGCCAGCGAAGGCCCTCGCCGAACAACAAGCCGGCTGCAAACGGAGCGTGGTCGAGGTCGATCATGCCGCCAGCACCTCCCAGGCGTTTCCGTCGAAACGCTGAAGGCGCAGCGTGTGAATGCCGCTCAAATCGTCCTCGTTGGTATCAAACGGCACGCCGGGAAGGAACATCGGCAAGATCAAGCCCTTGATGCTCTTGGCCTGGTGAATGAGATTCTTGCGGGTCAAATCATCGCCACAAGCGCGCAGCACCGAAGAGATCACTTGCCCGGCGCTATAGCCCTGTATGTTCAGCACGCTGTTGGGATCGCCGGAGGGATACCATTTCGCCAACCAGGCGAGATATTCCTGAACGCCGGGATCGTCCTTCATCTTGGGGTTCGAAGGGTCCTTTATGTAGGTCGCGGAATAACTTCCCTCGGCGTTGGCGAGGCCAGCGGGCGTCAGCGTCCCCTTCACCGACGACGAGAAACTGAACAGATATTGCGTCGGCTTCCAGTTCGATTTGGCGGCGCGGCGGATCGCCTGCGCGGCGAATTTTGGCGACGCCATGTTGACGAACACGTTCGCCCCCGAGCCGCCAAGCGTTATGACCTGCTGATCGACCGTCGGATCGCTGTTCCTGTAGGTCGCTTCCGCAACGAGTTGTTTGACATTGGCGCCGAGCGCTTCCTTCAGTCCGAGGAGCTGATTTCGGCCGGTATCATCGTCCGGGGTCAAGACGGCGATGCGCGCGTCGGGGATCGTGCTCAACAGGTGCTGCGCGTAGGTGCGAGTCTCGGTCTTATGATCCGGAGACCACATCGTCGCCCATTTGAACGCGGGGGCCGGTCCCCAGATATTGGCGCCGAGCCCGAGGAACAATTGCGGAATGCCCGCCTCGTCGAGATAGCCGTGGACGGCGCTGGCGCCAGCGCCGCCGAGGCTTCCGAAGATCGCCAGCACCTGATCGCTCTCGACCAATTTTCGGGTCTGCTCGACGGTCCTGGGCGGCTGTCCAGCGTCATCGAGGCTGATAAGATTGACTTTCCGACCGTTGATCCCGCCGGCGGCGTTGAGCGACTCGAACCAGGCCAGATGCGCCTTACCCCATCCCGAGTAGGCGGAGCCTGCGCCGCTGTAGGGAATGCATTGTCCGAGGCGAATCTCGGTATCGCTTGCGCCGGTGTCGTATGTACCGGCGGCGAAGGCGCCCCGTGTAACGTAGAAAGCCGCAGAGGCGGCCAGTGAGCCGATGAAAGTGCGCCTTCTCATGGTGCGTGTTCCCCCGGTGTCCGTTCGACCGCGTTACCCGGCGGCTTGCCTCGGAATATGGGCATGCCGCTCTTTAATGTGGTAGTTTATATCGAGGATAGTCTCCATCACTGTGGTGAATATGACTCCGTTCGATCTCAATCTTGTGCGCGTGTTTGAGGCGTTGGAACAGCACCGCAGCGTCTCGGCTGCGGCAGCGGCTCTGAACCTCACGCAACCCGCAGTTTCCAATGCTTTGCGGCGGTTGCGCGCATTGACCCATGATGATTTGTTTGTTCGCACCCGCCGGGGGATGGAGCCCACTGCCTATACGCTCGCCGCCGGTCCGTCGCTCGCTGAGGGGTTGCGGCTGATCCGCGGAAGTCTGGAGAGGGCCGCGCCGTTCGAAGCGGCCCACACGCGGCGGCGTTTCCGGATGCTGATGAACGAAGCCGGTGAACTCGTGTTTCTTCCACGGCTGCTGCCCTGGCTGCAAACGCATGCGCCGCTGATGGATGTCCAGGTCATCCAACTGCCTCCGACCAAATATCTGGAGGCCTTGGAAACGGACCAGGCCGACCTAGCGATCGGCAGCCTCAAGCTGAAAGGGGAGGCGCTGGTCTTGAAGCGCCTGTTCGACCAACGCTACCTGCTCGGCTGCCGCGCCGGGCATCCGCTCGTCGCCCATGGCGTCGAAAGTCCGGACTACGATAAGTTCAGAGCCGCGCCGTACGTGCTCGTGCGGCTGCCCAATTCCCCGACAACAGTCCACGATCTGCTCGCGCGCACCCATGGCTGGAAATTGCGCGTAGCTCTCGAAGTGCCCCACTACATGGTGCTTCCGGGTATCCTGGAATCGACGGACTTTGTGTCGATCATTCCCAGCCTGGTCGCAAAGGAACTGTCGCGACGGACGGCGCTGGTAACCCTGCCTCTTCCCGAACCAAGCCCACAAGTCACCATCCGGCTTGCCTGGCACATGCGACAACAAAAGGACGCGGGCAGCAGATGGTTGCGGCAGCAGATCGTCGATCTCATCGACTCGGCCGCCGCCGTCCTGATATTCAGCAGGGTGATAGAGATTATGCCTGATATAAACTTCCCCCACGCGCGGCTGACGCACTAGTCTTGATGAAACGCGCTGGATCGAGCGCCTGGGGGGAGCGTGATGACCGGCCCGCAACATCGCATGCCAGGGGTGGTCTATCAGGACGCCGACCGCTTGGCCCATTATCTCGCTGAGGGCGTGTTGACTGAGGAGACGCTTCCCGGCGCGTTCCGCGAAGTCGCCCGGAAGCACGCCGATCGCACGGCGCTTTCGGAACCCGGTTGGACTTGCACCTATGCCGAGTTCGACCAACTGACCGATCGCGCGGGCGCCGCATTCCTGCGCCTGGGACTAAAGCCGCTCGATCGGGTGATCTTTCAGATTTCCAATTCCCGCCAATTGATGATCGCGTTTTTCGGCTGTCTGAAGGCGGGTCTGATCCCGGTGTGCACGCTCGCAGCGCATCGCCGGATAGAAATCGGCTACCTGGGACGCCATTCTAACGCACGCCTGCACCTCGTCCATGGTGATGACGCCCGCCACGATATGGTTGGATTCGCCCAGGAAATGCGATCGGAAGTGCCTAGTCTGGAACATACGGTCGTCGCGCGCGGGGCCGCTCCGGATTTGCCGGGTTTCCACAGCTTCGACGCTTTGATTGAGGACATGAGCCTGGAGCAAGCGCGTGCCGCGCTCGCGAAAGTCGATATCGATCCCTTTCAGGTAGCCTTGTTTCAACTCTCCGGGGGTACGAGCGGCGTCCCGAAGATCATTCCAGAATTCCACAACGAGTATCTCTACTCGCTTCGCACTGTTATCGCGCGGCATTCCTTTGACGAACACATAGTGGCTTTCACGCCGAACCCGTTCATGCACAACGCTCCGATGCTTTGCTATTTCGGCGCCGCTCTCTATTCGGGCGGCGAAGTGGCGATCGCGCCGAAACTTGACCCGTGCGACGATCGGAGCAATTCTGGTCGACAGGCGTCCAAATTTCCTGGCGATCCCAACGCCGATACTCCTGAAATTGAAGGAAGCGGGCTGGTTGGAGAAGATTGATTTTTCGAACGTTCGCGGGGCCTGGGCGCCAGGCGCGGCGCGCGCCAATAGCGCGTCTGATGGGAGGCGCGCCAACCTTTCCGCTATTTGGCATGACCGAGGGCCTACTCGCCTGCTGCTGCGCTATCCGATCAGCCGGCAGCCATCGATGGGACGGTCGGTCGTCCCGTTGTCTCCTTACGACGAAATTCGCATTGTCGATCCAGAGACGATGCAAGAGCTGCCTGCCGGCGAAAAGGGCGAGTTGTTGACGCGCGGCCCATGCACCATTCGCGGCTATTATGACGCGGCCGACCGCAATGCCGAGGCTTTTACGGCCGACGGCTACTACAGGTCGGGTGATCTCATGTGCTTTCGCGAAATCGACGGTCGCCGTTATCTCGTGTTCGCAGGCCGGCTCAAAGACGTGGATCAGCCGCGGCGGCGAAAAGATCAATTGTCAGGAGGTCGAACAAATCGCGATGCGCCATCCCAAGATAGGCGCCATCGCGATCGTGCCGATGCCTGATCCCGTCTACTCTGAGCGAGCCTGTGCTTTCGTTATTCCGACGCCCGGATCCGAGGCCATCAGCGTGCCCGAACTAGGCGCTTTCCTGGAGGCTCAGGGACTGGCGAAGTTCAAGTTCCCGGAGCGGATCGAGATCGTCAGCGAATTCCCTGTCACATCGTCGGGTAAGCTCTCGAAGCCGTTGCTGCGCGAGCGGATCAAACAGACACTGAACACGGAGACGGTTGTCGCACCGACTTCTCAATAGGGACAGGGGCACTCCAATGCCGCGAAGTAAGTGGACCTCTATAGTGAACGAATGTCCACTCCCGCTCCCCACGGCGGCCTGCGCCGCGATCTTGAGTTGTTTCCCCGCGGCTTTCGCCGCGGCGGCGCCGAGCGCGCAGGACGCCTGCGCGATCGCGACCGACGCTTTTGTCTATGGCTATTCGCTGATCACCACGGACGTGACGCGGATACAGATGAGCAACGTCGATAAGGCGGCTGGCTTGACAAGCGCCGATCGGCCAATTCATCAACATTCCGCGCTATCCGCCCGCGGACTACCGAGGCGTCTCGGCTCCAAATGCCGACACGCTTTATTCCCTCGGATGGGTCGACGTTTCGCAGCCGCAAGTCTTCAGCCATCCCGACATGGGCGAGCAGATTCTACCTCTTCGAGATGACTGACCTCTGGATGAAAGACTTCGACACCCCGGGCACGCGCACGCAAGGCGGAAAAGCCGCCAACTATCTGCTGACCGGTCCCGGGCTGGACGGGTAAAGTGCCGGCGGGGATGACCCAGATCAAATCCGAGACCCGCTACATGGTGATTCTGGGCCGCACCTATGCCGACGGGTCGGACGCCGACTACGCCAAGGTCAATGCCCTTCAGGCGCAATACAAACTCGTCCCGCTTTCGGAGTGGGGCAAACCCTACACGCCCGTCGCGCCCCCCGTCGATGCAAACACCGGAATCGAGCATGACGGCAAAGCCGCAAGAGGTGATCTCGGCAATGGATGCATCGACCTATTTCACCTACATGGCGAAGTTGATGTGCGCGGACGCCCCGCCGACGGCCGAGGATGCGCTAATCGTCGCGCGCATGGCCACCATCGGGATCGAACCCTGCAAGCCGTTCGACGTGTCGAAACTCGACCCTGCTGTGCAATCAGCGGTCAACGATTTCGTCAAAACCGGCTGGCAAAAGATCGATGGCAACCAGAACGGCATGGGTCGCCAAGAAAACGGCTTGACCATTACCACCGGCCTCGGAGTTTATTGGACCGACTATTTCAAGCGGGCAACGGTCGCGGCGTTCGGGTGGCCCGCCAACCTTCAAGAGGATGCGGTCTATCCGTACACGCTTAGGAATAGCGCGGGCGCCCAATTGGACGGAGCCAACAAGTACACGCTGACCTTCCCGAAAGGCCAGCTGCCGCCGGTCAATGGTTTCTGGTCGATCACGATGTATCTTGTCGACGCAGGGTGGTGGTTCGTGCCGAACCCGCTTAACAAGTTCACTGTGAGCCCCCGCGACGATCTGAAGACCAACCCGGATGGATCGATGACGCTCTATTTCCAGGCGGAGTCGCCGGGCAAAGACAAGGAATCGAACTGGCTGCCTGCGCCGAAGGGACAGTTCATTCCGATGCTGCGCATGTACTGGCCCAAGGACACCGGGTTGTCGATTATCAACGGCTCCTGGAAGCCTCCGGCGGTTGTGAAGGTTGGCGGATAAAGCGTGCGCAACAGGCCAGGAACAAAGAGCGCCGGGAAATGTGCGAACCGCTTTCCGGCGCTTGATCATTGAAGCGTAGGACGTCAGGCTCTATGCGGCGCAAGTCAACCGTTGAGCCCGTCTCCGGGGCTCGCTGTTGGTTGATTATCCCGCCAGAGCGAACTTCAGCAAAGGTTCGATGAGGACGGTAGGCCTGAGGGAGAATTACTTTGAGACGAGCGAACGTATGTGTGCTGGCCGCCCTCTTCGCCGCCAGCTTCCCCCTCCCGACAATCGCGGCGTCCGCGCAAGCGGAGAGTGTTGAGACCGGCATCGTCAAGCTGACGGACTCCAACATCGAATACTTCAGTCGGGGCGAAGGGGAACCAATCGTATTGTTGCCGGGCGGAACTCTGACCGTGGGATACTTGGATGGTCTGGCGGAAGCGCTCGCCAAGTCCGGCTACCGAGTGGTGGGCATCAACTTCCGGGGCTCCGGAAAGAGTACGGGTTCTGGCGAGGGCGTCACGTTGCAAACGGAAGCGAACGACGTGGCCGGAGTGATCCAAGCCCTGAAACTAGGGCCAGTTAATGCTGCTGGAAACGACTTCGGCAATCGGGTCGTGCGCATGTTGGCCGCGTCTCATCCCGAATTAACGCGTAGTGTAATTCTGCTTGCGGCAGGGGGGAAAATTCCACCCAAACCAGCGGCGGGTCGTGCGCTGGAAGTTATCTTCAACCCGGCGTCCACGGACGCTGAGGTCTTGGCGGCCATGCCATATTTCGTATCAAATCCGGCGGATTCCGCCCGCGTCTGGGCGCTTTTCAAGCCCTTTCGCGATCCCGCAGTCGGGCGTCTCGAGCAAACGGCCGCTGAAGCCACCCCGATTGAGGTATGGTGGGCGCCTCCGGGAAAAACCAAGTATCTAATCTTGCAGGGCGCCGACGATCAAATTGCGCCTCCTGAAAACGGCGTTGAGCTGCAGAAAGAGTTAGGCGATCGAGCAACGCTCGTGAACGTGCCGGGGGCCGCCCATCTTTTGCCATTGGAGCAGCCCGCGACAACGGCATCTCAGATCGTCAATTTTATTCGACAGCTAAACGCCAAGCCGTAGCCGCCTCTGCTAGCGATCGCGAAAGCAGACACTCATCGTGAATCCGCGTCGGCTTCCGTAAATTGCAAAACGTCACCGCGCCCAGGAGAGCATCTCTATTTGCGATCCGGCGCTAACAACCTTAAGGGCAAACTACGGCTAGATCGCAATACTCATTTATGACCGAATGCGAACACGGTCCTAAGCTCGTGGCGAGAGCCGAAGTTCACGCCGCATTCTTTCCGACCATTTCGTGGAACGACGGAAGCTGCTTGATGTAGGGGGCGAGACGCTCGGCCGCTTCGGCGACCGTCACCACATTGGCCGGGTCAAGCTTGATGATCTCGGCTTTTTCGGGCTCCGGCTCCCAGACGTTTTCGCCGATCAGCCGACCCGTGTCGTCATAGGGCCAGATCATCTCGATGTAGTTGGCGTAAAGGTAGTAGGCGTCGGGATCGGGCGCGACGTTCTTCATCGACAGCACCTTTTTGACCAGCGGCGCCGAGAGCATCCCGGCAGGTACGACATCGTCTTTTCGAACATCAGGGTCTTGCCGGAGACCTGCTGATAGACCTTCCCGGCCGAGGCGATGTAATTGTCGGCCACCGCCACCTGCTCGTTGTCGGTGTAGAAGATGCACTGGTTGGTGTCGGCCCACAGGCGGTAGAGGCTCTTCACCTCATCTTGTCCTTCAAGCTTCACTTTGTTGCTGCGGAGGCTGACGTGATAGGCCGGCGTCTCGACGGTCATGTCAGGGGCGAAGATTTCTTCGTAGCGTCCGGCGATCTCGAGATAGCGGTGGCGGTGATAGGCGAGCAGCATGAAGCGATGACGGGGATTGTGGGTCGTCTCCAGCAGCCTCTCGACCGCGAGATTGGTCCTGGTGATGTCGTGTTTCCAAATGCTGTTCACTGTCGCACCCATTCGTTTGCGCGCCCCATGGCGCCTTGACTTCGAAGGAGGCGCGGAACAGGCTCAGCGTCGTGGAATGCCCGACGGCGCCGAGCCCGCGCCAGAGCCCTAGTGGTACGGCGTTAGAAGATCGACGCCGCAATGCCGAGGACCATTCGGGTCAAAAGGGGGACACTTATCGCCATCCCGCTCATAGCCGGCTCCTCCGGTTTCCTGTCGCCTCGCGAGAAGATCGTCCCGGTTCAGGCGATCTCGCCGCTGCTCGCGCTCTCCTCGGAGCGGGGATGGGACAGGCGGGAAATGTTTCCGTTTGTTGCATTCGACGGAGCGGTCGCGGCGCCCGGCCAGTACGTGTCTTATGGCGAGGCGCGCGAGTTGTTCGCGCGCGCCCGACGGCGGCTCGGCGAGAGCTTCGCCATTGACTATGCGCGCCGCAAATCGCTGGCCTTTCTCGGGGTCGTGGGGCTCGGCATGATGGTCCAGCCGACGGTCGGCGCGGCGCTAGGTTTCGCGCTTCATTTTCACGCGCTCGCCGGCTCGCTTCTCGCGCTCGAATGGGAGGCTGCGGGCGATGAGGTCTCCGTCGTCGCCGCGGACAGGATCGGCGACCAGGACCTCCTGCCTTTCTGGCATGTCGACCATTTGGTCACGATCGCCCATGTGCTCATGCAATTGCCGGGCGCCGCGGTGCGCCCGCTGCGCCTCGAATTCGAACGGGATCTGCCGTCCGACATGCGCCGCAAGCTCGTCTTTGCGCTACAATGCCCCGTCATTTCGCCAGCGGAGCGCACGCGAGGGGTATACGGCGCCGCGGCGCTGGAAACGCCTCTCGCGTTTCCGGACCTTGCCGCCGGCGCGCAATGGCGGATGATCGCCGAGCGGGAGCAGGGGGCCCTGGTGCACGCGAACGCCGAAAGTCCGCTGATCCGCATCGTCTCCGCAGAGGGGAGGCTGGTCAGCCGGCGCGACGTCGCGCGGCGGCTCGGAGTTCAGCGAACGGTCGCTCGACCGGCAGCTCGCCCGCGAGGGTGTGCGGTTCTCCGAGGTGAGGGATGCGAGGCGTCTGGAACTCGCAAAATCCCTGCTGGGCGCCGGGAGGACGGTGGACGACGTGGCGGAGCGGGTTGGCTATTCCGACGCCCGCGCGTTCCGGCGGGCGTTCAAGCGCATGGCGGGCGTGAGCCCGATCGATTTCAAGACGTCTGCCTGAGGCTGCCGGGGGCCCGCTCAAAGAGGGGCGCAAGCGCATATACGCCGCGGATTGCCCTTCGCACCAACGGTCAGACCGATCTGCGGCTCGCGTCAGTGACAGGCCGGATTGTTTCCAACTCGGAGACGCGAAAGGGTTCATCGTGTCCATCAAATTGAAAGAGACGCAGCTCGCGATGTTGGGCGGCGCCGGCGCCGAATTACCCCCTGCATGCCACTCTAGCCGCCGTTCTACCCGCGATGCGTCCGAGGGTGGTCGCGGTCAGAAGACCGTTGCCCGAGAGGTAGCCCGCCGCGCTGGACCCAGAGACACCGGCTGCGGCGCCGCCCGCGGCGTGGAGGTTTGGCGCCTTGCCGCCGCCGTCCCAAACGACTCGGGCCTCTTCATCGACAACGAGCCCGCCTTGAGTGTGGAACAGCGCGCCGGTGACCTTCACGCCGTGGAACGGCGGCGGTTAGCGCCGGACGACCCGAGAAATCGCGTCCGAAGCGATCCACGCCGCCTCCACGCTTCAGCGCCTCGGCTTCGGTGAGTGTCGCCGCGACGGTCTCCGGCGGAAGCGAAAGCCGCTCGGCCAACGCCTCAATCGTGTCCGCCGCAAGGATGGCGCCCGCCGCTTCCGCCTGCCGGAAATCCTCGAATTGCCGAGCGACGCTGGCGATGCGCTCGTCGAAGATCGTCCAGGCGAGCCGGTCCGGTCGCGCGATCACGTCCTCGGCCTGTTCGGAATAGCCGCGGCTCTCGTCACAGAAGCGCGCGCCGGTCGAATCGACCTGAAAGCCGCCCTCCATGATCGTCGCCCAGGTGATCAACACGCCGTGAGGATGGGCGACGGAGCCGTGGCCTTGGTAGCCGGACAGATGCGCGAGTTGGGCGCCGAGTTCCTGACCCCAAATCACAGCGTCGCCGCGATTGCCCGGATGGCCGAAGTAGAGAGCGCCCTTCATCGCGGGAATGTGGCGCGCGACGAGTTCTGGATTGCCGCCGTAGCCGTTGCAGGCGAGCACGAGGGCGCGGCAACCAATCGCTTCGCGAACACCGTCGGGCCTCACGATTTCGACGCCGGCCACGCGGCGCGAGTCATCAACGAACAGTGCGACGACCGTCGCGCTGCGTCAACAGCGTCGTCGACGTCCCTTCGACCGCCGCCCGCAAATGATCGACAAGCTCCGCGCCGGTGCGGCTGGGCAAGCCGTGCATTCGTCGGGCGCCGTGCCCGGGATAATCGAAATCGTGGACGACCGAAAACGGCAGGCCATAATTGTCCGCCAGCCATTCGACCGCCGGGCCCGCTTCGCGCGCGACGAGTTGCACGATCGCCTCATCGGCCTCGCCATGCGCCTTCGCCTGGATGTCCCGCGCGAACTGCGTCGACGAATCGGAGATGCCCAGCGAGCGCTGGAAGCGCGTATCGGCGGCAGGTATGAGGCCCGCCGAGAGCGCCGTCGAGCCGCGGGGCACGGGATCGCGCTCGATGAGCAGGACCTCGGCGCCCGCCTCGCTGGCGGAAAGCGCGGCGCACAGCCCCGCCGCGCCGGCTCCGATGATCACAATCTCGGCGCCCGTCTCGAAGGACGCTGGCGGGCTCTTGATCGTCATGATGAAATCTCTTCAGACAGCGCGGCGATGGTTGCGACCCTCGCCACCGATTTCAGCGCCGCGATCGCCGACTCATGGGTCGCGCGATCGAACGCCGCGCAACCGTCCTCCAGCACCGTCGTCTCCAGGTCTCGCACATGCGCGTCGCGCACCGTGGAGGACACGCCGCCATTGGTGACGATGCCGCCGACCACCAGCTTTTCGATGCCCGCCTTGCGCAGAACCCATTCGAGCCGCGTCATGTAAAAGGCCGAATAGGCGATCTTCTCGATCTGAAAATCTGAAGGCGCCAGTTCATCAACCAACGCATGCCCCCAGGCGCCCGGCGCGAAGTCCCCCTTGCGAAGGAAGGGACGCAAGGCCTGCAGATGCGGCGAAATCATCGGCTCGCCGCCACGCCCCGGGACGAGCGTGAAATGCGTGGAGACGACGAAGCCGCCCCGCTGACGCACGAGATCGGCGAGCGGCTTCAGCCGGAATGGCAACGCGGCGATATCGGCGTTCGCCCGACCTCCGCGCGCATAGGCGCCCTGCTCGTGAAGAAAGTCGTTCTGCAAATCGACGATCAGCAAGGCCGTGTTCGCCAGACTCATGCGTCGCTCCTTTCCAGGATCGCATTGCCGAGCGCATCGACGCGCGCCGTTAGCCCGGGATCGACGACGATCGTCGCGTCGGGTTGTTCGAGGATCGCCGGACCTTCAATCAACGCCCCGACGGGTAGATCCAGCCGCGACCAGATCGCCGTTTCGCGCCGGGCGCCGTCGAACCATACTTCACGCGTCCCTCGTCGCGCGCTCTCGAGGCTCGCGGAGGGCGACGGCGCGAGACTCGTCAGATCGAACGGCGGACGACGTCCGATCGCAGCGGCGCGCAGGGACACGATCTTGATCGGAATCCCCTCGAGCTTGCGGCTGAAGCGCGCTTCGTAACTGGTTTCGAACGCCTCCCGCACTTTCGCCGCCGTCACGCCGAGAGTCTCGGGGAGAAAGGCAGCGGCGTCGCGATCGAATGGGTTTGTCCGACATAATGCATGTCGAGCTCGAACAGCACGTCGATGGTCTCGACGGGAACGCCCGCGCTCTCGACGATAAGCTTCGCCGCCGCGCCCTCCTCGATAAGCCTGCTCTCCAGTCGAGCCTCGTCGAGACCGTCCAGCATCCAGTTGACTGTCTGCACAGAATCGTGGCGCAAATCTGCGATCACGCAGCCGAGCGCGGAAGTGAGGCCGGGATAGCGTGGCGCAATCGCCGCCTTCAATCCGACTTCCGTCACCAGCGCGCCCGCATGCAAGGCGCCGCCGCCGCCGAAAGGCATCAGGGCAAAGGCCTTGGGGTCGTGCCCCCGCTCGATCGAGACGAGCCGCAACGCGCCCGCCATGCGCGCGTTGGCGACTCGCACGATCGCCGCTGCAGCGGCGTCCGCATCTAGCCCAAGCGGCTCGCCCACATGGGCGAGAATGGCGCGCCTGGCCGCCTCCACGTCGAGACAGGAGAGTTTGCCGCCGATCGGCCGCTGGGCGTTGATGCGGCCGAGCACGACATGAGCGTCGGTCAGCGTCGGCCTCTCGCCGCCCGCGCCATAACAGACAGGCCCCGGCACGGACCCCGCGCTCTCCGGTCCCACCTGAAGCAACCCGCCGCGATCGACGGAAGCGATCGAGCCTCCGCCCGCGCCAATGGTCGTGATCTCGATCATCGGCGTGCGGATGACGAGGCCGAAGTCGATTGTCGTCTGCGCGGCGAGCGAGGCCTGCCCCTTGGCGATCAGCGAAACGTCGAACGAAGTGCCGCCGAGATCGGCTGTGATAATATTCTCGAAGCCCGCGGCCTTGGCGATTCGGGACGCGGCGATGACTCCGGCCGCTGGACCGGAAAGCGCGGTGCGCACCGGAAACTTGCGGGCCCCAGCGACCGACATGACGCCGCCGTTCGACTGCACGATATGGAAGTCGCCGGAAAACTTTCTTCGCGCGAGCACGCCCTGCAGTCGGTTCAGATAATTGCCCACGACCGGTTGCAGATAGGCGTTGAGCGCGGTGGTCGAAGCGCGTTCGAACTCGCGAATTTCAGGCAGGATTTCGTGCGACGCGATGACGTGCTCGTTTGGCCAGTCGGCGCGCGCGGCCGTCGCGGCTGCGCGTTCGTTGGCGGGATTGGCGTAAGCGTTGACGAACACGATCGCGAGAGCCTCCGCGCCCTTCGCCACGAGCTCGCGCGCCCGCTCCGCAATCTCCTCTGCGTCGATGGCGACCCGGATCGAGCCATCCGCCAGCGTGCGTTCGGCGACTTCGACCGCGAGATCGCGCTCGACCACTGGGATGAAATCGCCCCTCAGGCCCCAGGTGCGCGGCCGGTCGCGGCGACGCATTTCGAGAACGTCGCGAAAGCCCGGCGTCGTGATCAGGCCGACGCGCGCGCCCTTGCGTTCAAGCAGCGCGTTGGTTCCGACCGTCGTGCCATGCACGATGGCGCCGAAGTCCGAGATCTGGCCGAGCGCTTCGAGCCCGGTCAGAAATCCGCTCGCCTCGTCGCCGCGCTGCGACGGCGTCTTGGCGGTGATGATGCGTCCCGTCGCCGCGTCAAAAGAAACGAGGTCGGTGAATGTGCCGCCGACATCGACGCCAATCAGGGTTCGCGGCCTCATCGATCCGTCCCGCCCTTCCCGTAAATCTCAAGCGCCTTGGCTTGGCTCACATAGCCGAGCCGCACATCCCGCGCGATTTTCTCCGGGTCGCGCTCCTGAGGCGGCCCGTAGCCGCCTCCGCCCGGTGTCTCAAGCCGGACCCGCTCGCCCTTCCTGATCTTGACGTCGACGATCTTGGAGGCGAGCGGCGGCGAACGCGGGCCGTCGGGCGTATCGAAGACAAAACGGTTGAGCGCCGCCGCGCCGCCGCCCGCCGTACCGAAAGGCGGGAACTTGCCGCGCTCGCCAAGCAGGAACACGTCGGCGCCGGTCTCCGCCAAGGCCTCGATCTCATAGATCGCGCCGAGCCCTCCGCGCCAGCGGCCCGCGCCCGCGCTATCGGGACGCAACGCCCATTGCGTGAACATCACGGGATAGGAGGCCTCCAGAATTTCGACCGGCGGAATTGTCGCCATCGAGATCGGATTGTTGCCATGGCTCAGGCCGTCGCTGCCCGGCGTGGCGCCGAGACCGCCGCCGAAAAAGGAGAACATCACGAAGCGCGAGCCGTCATCGCGATAGCCGGCGAGCGAGAGCGCGTTGATGGTGCCGAACGGTCCCGAGATCGCGCGCTCCGGCGCGGCTTTGGCGATCGCGCCGAACACGACGCCTATCACCCTCAGGATCGTCTCCGTGTATCCGCCGACGGGCTTGGGCGCTTTGACGCCGAGCAGCGTCGTCTCCGGGATCACGAAGCGGATGGGCGCGAGGCAGCCGGCGTTGGCAGGCACATCCGGAAAGACATGTTTGAGCGCGACATAGCAGCAAGCCGCGGCGGTCGAATAGGCGATGTTGAGGGGGCCGGCGCAAGGCGGCGCCGAACGCGAGAAATCGAGAATCATCTCGTCGCCCACGATCGTCATGTCGAGCGCTATTCTCAAAGGAGCGTCGGTCACGCCGTCGTTGTCGAGATAGTCCTCAAACGTGTAGACGCCATCGGGAATGGCCTTCAGATTTTCGCGCATCAGCGCCTCGGCGCGTCGCGAAAACGCCGTGAAGGCCTCGTCGATGGTTTGGTCGCCATATTCGTCGAGCAACTCGGCGAGCCTGCGCTCGCCGAGCACGAGCGCGTTGAGCTGGCCGTTGAGATCGCCGAGGTTCGAGCTACTCGAGCGGCTGTTGGCGGACAAAATATCGATGATGTCTTCGTCGATCTTGCCATCCCGAATGAATTTCACCGGCGGGATGCGCACGCCCTCCTGATAGGATTCCGTGGCGCGTGCGTTGAAGCCGCCGGGAACATTGCCGCCGATATCGAGCCAATGGCCAACGGAGGCGATCCAGCAGAAGAGTTTTCCGTCGCGATGGATGGGTCGGACGAGGCGGAAATCGTTGAGATGCGTGCCGCCCTCATAGGGATCGTTGAACAGGAACGTGTCGCCGGGCTTCAAGATGTCGCGCCCCGAGGCGGCGTCCCGCGCGACCTTGTCAATCACCGCCTTGACCGCGAAGGCCATGGCGCCGACGAAGATCGGCAGGCCGGTCGAGCCTTGGACCAGCGTCGCGCCCGTCTCGGCATGATAAAGACCATGACAGGCGTCGCGCGCTTCCGCGATGATGGGATTGAAGGCGGAACGAAACAGCGTCGCATCCATCTCGTCGGCGATCTGTTCGAGCCGACCTTTCAGCACCGCCAGCGTGACAGGATCGAGGGGAATCATGGGCTCTCCTCTTCGTAACGGCGGCCGAGCGCGAGCAGTTCGGGCGTGCCTATGACGGCGTTGAGCGCGTCGAAGTCGAACATTTTGCCGCGGAATGCGTCGGTCGTGCCGTCGCGCGCCAACGTCGCGTAGAAGTCCTGTGCGGCGCGGGCGATCGCGCGCACAATCCCACCCGGGAAGATGACCAACGAAAAGCCGAGCGCCTGCAACTTGTCTTTGGAGAAGATCGGCGTGTCGCCGCCCTCCACCATATTGGCCATCAGCGGCGGCCCGTCCGGAAACGCGCGCGCGATCGCGGCGAGTTGGCCTTCGTCGCGCGGAGCTTCGACAAACAACACATCGGCGCCCGCCTCCGCGTAGCGCCGCGCACGCTCAACAGCGGACTCAAAACCCTCGACGGCGACGGCGTCGGTGCGCGCGATGATCAGGGTCTTGGCGCTGGCGCGCGCATCGACGGCGGCCTTGATCTTGCCCACCATCTCCTGCGACCGGATCACGCTCTTGTCGCGCAGATGTCCGCAGCGCTTAGGGAACGTCTGATCCTCGAGCTGAATCGCGGACGCCCCGGCGCGTTCCAGCAGCCGCACTGTGCGCTGGGCGTTCAGCGCATTGCCATAGCCGGTGTCGGCGTCGACGATCAGCGGCGTCGCGACACGGTCGCGGATCAACGACAGCGTATCGGCGACCTCGGTCTGCGTGACAAGGCCGATGTCGGGCCGCCCGAGGCGCGTGTAGGCGATGCTCGCGCCCGAGACATAGAGCGCGGCAAAACCCGCCGACGACGCAAGCGAGGCCGTGAGCCCGTCATAGACGCCGGCCGCGAGCACGATCTCGGGGCGGGACAGCAGTTCCCTTAGCGACGGCAAAGCAGGTCTCCCTGGCTCACATTCATGATGAGGCTCGCATCTTCAACTCGCCGTCACATCCGACAGCGCATGCTATCGAACAGCGCCTGTTTGGTCCGTTCAACCGCCGCCTTCGGCAGATCCTCGTACTTCAGCGCTTTCGGGAAGCGAGCCTGTTGCTCCAGACAGGCCGGCCGCGCGATGTTGGCTGAACCGCCCGGCAACATGTCACATCCCCAGATAGGCTTTGGCGAGCGCATCGTCGCCTAGCAATTGACGCCCCGAGCCGGAGAGCGAGATCGCCCCGTTCTCCATCACATGCGCCTGGTTCGCGATCTCCAGCGACTGCACCACGTTCTGCTCGACGAGCAGAATGGCGACGCCCTCGCTATTGAGGCGTTTGATGAGTTCGAACATTTCGTCGACCAGTCGCGGCGCGAGGCCGAGCGAGGGCTCGTCGAGCACCAGCAGTTTCGGCGCGGCCATCAGGCCGCGGCCGATTGCCGCCATCTGTTGCTCGCCGCCCGAGAGCGTCCCGGCCCGTTGTGAGAGCCGTTCCTTCAATCGCGGAAAGATCGTCAGCACATGGTCGAAATTGCGACGGCGATCGGCACGCGCCCGCTTGTAGGCGCCGAGCTCGAGGTTCTCCTTGACCGTCATGTTCGGATAGAGCTTGCGGCCCTCCGGCACATGGATGAGCCCGGCGGCGACGATCTCCGGCGGCGACAGGCCGTCGATGCGGCGGCCTTCGAAGACGATCTCGCCGCGGGTCGGCTTCAGCAAGCCGGACAGCACCTTGTTGAGCGTCGTCTTGCCGACCCCGTTGGCGCCGAGCAGCGCCACGATGGCGCCGGCTTCGACATCGAGGTCGACGCCGCGCAGCACTTCGAGGTCGCGATAGCCGGCGCGCAGACCTTGGACCGACAGCAGCGGCTCAGACATGGGCGGCTCCCTTGTCGAGTCGCGCCGCCGCGCCCTTGCCAAGATAGGCCTCGATCACCTTGGGGTCGCGGGTCGCCTGGGCGGGCGCGCCTTCGGCGATCAGGCGCCCTTCGGCCAGCACATGCACATGGCCGCAGAGGCTCATTACCGCCTGCAACACATGTTCGATCATCAGCACGGTCACGTCGCGCGCCGCAATATCGCGGACGACGGACGCAAAGTCGCGCGCCTCGCTCGGATTGAGGCCGGCGAAGCATTCGTCGAGCAACAGCAGCTTCGGCTCGGTCGCCAGCGCGCGCGCCACTTCGAGGCGCTTGCGCGCGGACACTGTCAGGCTCGAGGCGGCGACCTCGAGGCGGTCGCTCAAGCCCACGAGCCCGGCGATCTCGCCGGCGCGCTCCAACGCGTCTTCGCGCTTGGCGTGACGAAGATAGGCGCCGACAGCTATATTCTCACGCACGCTCAAGCCTGCGAACGGCTGCGTGATCTGGAAGGTGCGGCGCAATGCCCAGCTTGGCGCGGCCGTGCGCCGCCACCGCTGTCACATCGACCCCGTCGAACGACACGCGGCCGGAACTGGCGCGCTCCGAGCCAGCAATCAGGCTGAACAGCGTGGTCTTGCCGGCGCCGTTCGGGCCGATGATTCCGGTGACGCCGCCCTTGCGGCACACGCAGGCGTCACGCCATCGACTGCGACGAGGCCGCCGAACCGCTTCGAGACGTTGTCGAGTTCGAGCAGCGGCGCGCTCATGCCGCGCGCCCTCGCCATCTGGCGAGCGCGCTGACGAACGCGCCCTGCAGGCCGTTTCGCGCGAGACCGACCGCCAGGATGAGCAGGACGCCGAACAGCGCGAGGTCGACGCCGGGGATGCGGCCTGCGATGTCGCGGGCGAACTCGCCGAGAAAGTGCAGCGCCAGCGCGCCGATCAGCGGCCCGAACACGGTCCCCAGGCCGCCGACGATCGGCCCCATCAGCGCCTCGATCGAGATCCAGGCGCCGAAGCCGATGTTGGCGTCGACGAACAGGAAATATTGGGCGTAGAGCGCGCCGGCGAGCGCTGTGAAGGCCGCCGACAGGACGATCGCCTGCAATTTGACCCGCACCGTATCGACGCCGAGCGCCTCCGCCGCCGCCTCATTCTCGCGCACTGCGATCAGATAGGCGCCAAAGCGGCGACGCTCGAAATAGCGCGTCAGCAGCATCGCCAGCGCCACGAACCCGAGCGAGATCCACAGATACGGCAGACGGCTCTGGAACTGGAAATTGGCGACCGACGGATCCAGCTTGATGAGCGTGCCGCGCCGCGCCGCCGGTGATCGGCGCGGCGTTGGCGATGATGCGCAACACTTCGGCGAAGGCGAGCGTGATGAGCGCGAAATAGGAGCCTCGCAACTTGGCGCGGAAACTCAGATACCCGATCACGAGACCGACGAGGGCGCCGGCGAGCACGGCGAGCGCGAAGCTGACATAGGCGTTGACGTCGTAGCGCGCCTGCAGCACCGCGTCGACATAGGCGCCCGAGCCGAAAAAGGCCGCGTGGCCGAACGAGAACTGGCCGCCATAGCCGCCGAGCCAGTTCCAGCCGTATCCGGCGAGCGCGACGATCATGACCGTCACGATCGCGTTGGCGAGCGTGTTGGAGCGCGTCGACGAGACGAGGATGGCCAGCGCGAGCGCGGCGAGAACTATCGGGCCATAAGCGCGCATCAGGCGGTCGCCCCGAACAGGCCGGTCGGCCGCACAAGCAAGACGAGAATGAAGATCAGATAGACCCCGAGTTGGCCGAGGCTGTCGCCGAAATAGAGGCCGCTGACGCTCTCGACGACGCCGACGCCGAGACCGCCGATCAACGCGCCGGGCACCGAGCCCATGCCGCCGAGCACGACGATGGTGAAGGCGATCAGCACATAGGCCTCGCCGACGCGCGGACCGACGTAGAAGATCGGCAGCAGCAGGCAGGCGGCGATGGCGAGACAGGCGGCGCTGAGGCCGAACGTGACGGCGAAGATATGGGCGGGATCGATGCCGACCAGCGCCGCGCCCATCCGCTCCTTGGCGACGGCGCGGATCGCCTTGCCGATATCGGTCAACGCGAGCAGCGCCCAGAGCGCCAGGCTGGTGAGGCAGGCGACGCCGAAGCCGATCGCCTTCGGCACGCTCAGGAACACGAAGCCGAGGTCGAGGGTCGAAAACCCGTAGGCGGTGTCGATGGTGCGGGTGTCGGACGTGAAGATCGCCAGCAGCAGGTTCTCGATCACGATCGAGAGACCCAGCGTGACGAGCAGAACGTTGCGGTCCTCGCCGTGGCTCGCCGGACCGATGACGAGCCTCTGCACGCCGTAGCCGAGAGCGAAAAACAGCGCGGCGAGCGGCACCATGGCGACATAGGGATCAACGCCGGATCTGAAAGGCGAGATAGGCGGCGAACATCGCCGCCCCCAGGATGGCGCCATGGGCGAAGTTGATGATGTGCAGCACGCCATAGACGAGCGTCAGCCCGACAGCGATGAGGGCATAGATCGCGCCGGTCGTCAGTCCGTTGACGACCGCCGCGGCGACGATGTCGGGCGCGAGCACGCTCTTGCCTTACGCCGGGACAGGAAAGACCGGCTTCGCGTCGGCGAAATCGGTGGGGAAGATCACCTTGATGTCGCCGTCCTGCACCTGCGTGTTGACCGGCGCGGCGCCGGTGTTCTGGCCGTTGACGAACTGCGTCGGGCCATAGGGCATGATGTGCCCGGCGAAGGTCGACGAGGCGATCGCCGCGGTGATCGCCTTGCGGTCGGCGGAGGCGGCGCGCTCGATCGCGTCGGCGAGCAGCAGCACGTCGGAATAGTTGAGCGCGACATTGTAGGTGAAGAACTTGCCGTCCGCCTCGACCTGCTTCTTCAGGGCGAGCGCGGCTTCCTTGCGCGGATCGTACCAGTGATTGGTGTCCATCACATACTGCGCCGCTTCCGGGAATTCCTTGACGAAGCGATAGTTGGAGGCCGCGCCGTTCAGCACGCAATAGATGCCCTTCGGCCGGATCTTCTGCTGCTGCAGCGTGCGCGCGAGCAGCACGAATTCGTTGTAGTAGCTCGAGGGGATGACGAGGTCGGGGTTCTTGGCGCGGATCTGCAGCGCGATGTTCGACATGTCGCGCGCCGGCGTCGGATGGGCGATCGAGTCGAGGATCTCGAAGCCGACTTTCGGCAGTTCCTCCTGCATGAGCTTGGCCAGGCCCGATGCCGAACAGTCCGTCCTCATGCACGAGCACGACGGTCTTCGACGGGCTTGCCGGCGGCGTCGTTGAGCTTGACGAGATTCTCGATCGCCTGCTTGCTCACCATGCCGAAGCCGGGCGCGAAGCGGAACGTGTTGGTGAGCCCGCGCGACGTGATCTGATCGGAGACGCCGACGTCGACGATATAGGGGATGTCGTAGCGCGAGGCGGCCTGGGTGGCGGCGAGGCAGATCGGGCTCGCGAAGCCGCCGACGATGGCCGCGACGCCTTCGCTCGCCATGCGCTCGACCTCCTGCGTGCCGCCATCGGGCGTCGAGCGCGCATCGCCGAACACCATCTCGAGCTTGGCGCCGCCGAGCGACTTGATGCCGCCGTCGTCGTTGATGAGCTTGAAGGCGGCGTCGGCGCCGAGCTTGCCCTGCGCGCCGTCCTGCGCGAGCGCGCCGGTGACGGGCTGCAGAACGCCGACCTTGATGGGGGCGGCCTGCGCCCGCAGATAGGCGGGAGACGCGACAGCCGCCGTCGCGAAGGCCGCGCCGCTCGGCAGAACCCGACGCCTGGAAATCTTCGAAATGCCCATCTTGCCACTCCCATCTTTTGATCTGTTCAGGACGCTTGTTTGGCCGAACCTTCTCGATTGGCTGGCGTCGGCAGCACGGCCGTCCAGCGCCTGACGCCGGCGCTAACCTTGCGCTCCATCTCCATGCGCAACGTGTAGCGATCGGGCCGGTAGAGCGCGCTCAGATGCTCGACGCCCGCGCCGTCGCGATCGAACACCGTGCGCGTGAGGCCAATCAGCGGCGAGCCGACTTCGACCTCGAGCGCGGCGGCGACTTCGGGCGAGGCGAGCGTCGCGGAAACGTCCTGCGTCGCGCGCTCGACCCTGACGCCGGTGCGCTCGAGCAGCGCCAGCAGCGGGCGCGAGGCGAGATCGGCTTCGGTATAGGTGACGCCGAAGCGCTCCGGCACGTGGGTGACGAGGTGGGAGAACGGCTCGCTCGTCGATCAGGCGGACGCGCACCGAGAACTGCGTGCGTTCGCCCGCCTTGAGGCGCAGCGCGCGGGCGACCGCCGGCGACGGCTCGCGATAGCGCGAACTCGAGCAGCCGGACGCCGGTCTCGCGGCCCATCGCGGCGAGATGGGCGAGCACGTCGGAGATGTCGGCGACGATCGGCTTGCGCGCCGAACTCGCTGGTGACGAAGGTGCCGGCGCCGCGGCGCCGGTTGACCAGGCCCTCGCGCTCCAGCTCGGCGAGCGCGCGGCGAACCGTGACGCGCGAGACGCCGTGTTCGACGGCGAGCGCCTGCTCGCCCGGCAGCAGGCCGCCGTCAGTCGAGCCTGCCGCTGGCGATGCGGTCGCGCAGCAACAGATAGAGCTGTCGCGCCTTGGAAGTCTCGACGCCGGCCACCCGGCTTGCCTTTACCGATAGTACCTTTAAATGTATGCATCATGATACCTATGGGCTGTCAAGATTGAACCGCAGGAAGGAGCGCCGATGCCGGCGACGCTCATCGACAAGATCTGGGACGCGCATGTCGTTACAGAGCGAGAGGACGGCCGCGCGCTGATCGCGATCGACCGCCACTACGTGCACGAAGGCTCGCACCACGGCTTCGCGCAGGTGCGCGAGCGCGGGGCGCGACTCGCCCGGCCCGACCTGACCTTCGGCTTTGCCGACCATTACGCGCCGACCCGACCGGAGAGCGCGCGCGGCGCGCCGGAGGCGCACGAGATGGTCGAGCGCTTCGGCGCCAATGTCCTGGCCTTCGGCGTCGAAGCCTTCGTGATCGGCGACATCAGGCGTGGCATCGTCCATGTCGCCGCGCCCGAGCAGGGCCTCACGCTGCCCGGTCTCACCATCGTCTGCGGCGACAGCCACACCTCCACGCACGGCGCCTTTGGCGCCTACGCCTTCGGCATCGGCGCTTCGGAAGTGGCGCATGTCCTGCTGACTCAGACGATCTGGCAGAAGCGCCCGAAGCGCATGCGCGTCGCGGTCGAAGGCGCTTTGTTTCCCGGCGTCAGCGCCAAGGACATCGCGCTGTCGTTCATCGCCCGCGTCGGCGCGGATGGCGCGCAGGGCCATGCGATCGAATACGCGGGCTCGGCGATCCGCGATCTCGACATGGCGGGACGGATGACGCTGTGCAATCTGTCCATCGAAGCCGGCAGCCGGCTCGGTCTCATCGCGCCGGACGAGACGACGTTCGCTTACGTACGCGGTCGCCCGTTCGCGCCGGACGGCAACGTGTTTGAACGCGCCGTCGAGGACTGGCGGCGTCTCGCCAGCGACGCCGACGCCGAGTTTGACCGCGAAATGAAGATCGAGGCGCGCGACATCGCGCCGACGGTGACCTGGGGCGTCACGCCCGAGCAGGCGGCGCCGATCACGGCGACGGTCCCCTTCCCGCAGGGCGAGAAGAGCGAAGCGATGGCCGATGCGATCGCCTACATGGACCTGCGCCCGGGATCCTCGCTTACCGACATTCGCATCGACCGCGTTTTCATCGGCTCCTGCACGAACAGCCGCATCGAAGACCTGCGCGTCGCCGCTGCCATTCTCAGCGGCCGCAGGTCGGTCGTTCCCGGCCTCGTGTCGCCCGGCTCGATGCTCGTCAAGCAGCAGGCGGAGCAGGAGGGGCTCGACGCGATCTTCAAGGCGGCCGGGCTCGAATGGGCGGACTCGGGTTGCTCGATGTGCGTGGGCATGAACGGCGATCTCGTCCCCGCGGGCGAGCGCTGCGCCTCGACCACCAACCGCAACTTCAAGGGCCGGCAGGGACTTGGCAGCCGCACCCACCTGATGTCGCCAGCCATGGCCGCCGCCGCCGCGGTCACGGGCCGCCTGACCGACGCGCGCGCATTCCTGCCGAGGAGACTGATCCATGCGCCCGTTCGTTTCCTTGACCGCCGCCGCCTGCCCGTTGCCCTACGCCAATATCGACACGGACCAGTTGATCCCGGCGCGCTTCATGCGGCGTCCACGTTCCGAAGGCTATGGTCCGTATCTGCTGCACGACCTGAGGCGAGGCGCCGGCGGTGAACTGGATCCCGCCTTCACGCTCAACGACCCGGCCTACGCCGGCGCCGAGATCGCGGTCGCGCGCCGCAACTTCGGTTCGGGCTCGTCGCGCGAGGCAGCGGTCTACGCGCTGGCCGACCATGGTTTCCGCGCGGTCATCGCGCCGAGCTTTGGCGACATCTTCGCGGCGAATGCGGTCAAGAACGGCCTGCTCCCGGCCAAAGTCGAGGAAGCGGAAGCCGAGACCTTGATCGACGGCGCTGTCGCGGGCGGAAATCATGACGGTCGAAATCCATCTGGCCGCGCAGACAATCCGCTGCGGCGCCGTGGCGATGCGTTTCACCATCGATCCCGTCTGGAAGGAACAGCTCATTCACGGCTGGGACGAGATCGACTTGACCTTGAGCGCGAGCGCCGCGATCGAATCGTTCTGGGCCCGCGATGAGGTCGCGAGGCCGTGGGCGTCGCCGCGCCGCCAAGCCATGCGCGCTTCGTCCTAAAGTTCTTGCTGGCATCCTCGATCGTTACGTCGCGGAGTCCTGGCACATCACCGACGGCAAATAAGCTCTGCTTATCGCGGGTGGGGTACCGGCTTTTCGGCTTTTGCCGGAGCGCGATGATGGCGGCGTTGGGTCGGCGACCACGCCGACGGTGATGCGGCGAGCAAGACTTTGCGCGCATCGGTCGTCGCAATCGGTGCTCGCCGCTCGCGATGTTCACGCGATTGGTCAAGTTTCTGGAGAGAGGCGCGCGGATGGCGATCGCCGAGACAAGGCGTGTTGCGGTGCGAGGTGATTGTTCGCCATGCCGGGTCATGACGGCGTTTCGGTTGATGTGAGAGCCCGGGCCCGCGCGCGCGGCTGCATCCAGCGTTCGAACGTCTCGACGATGCGCATGCGCCCACCGCAAAAGGGGCAAGGCGGGCGCCAATCGCGCGGTACTGTCGCTTCGACGGTCTCCGTTTCCGGCGCCCGCGCAACAGGAAGGAGTTGGCGGTCCCGCGCAAACTCGGACCTGTGCGGCCGCGTCGCCGCGAACATCTGAATCCATTTACTGGGAAAGCAGAAGTTTCCGGCGTGCACGACCAAATCGTTTCGCGCCGCGGCATTCGTCCATTTTGCAACCGGGCTGACGCCACCTGCGCAGGCGTCGCTATGTCCGCTATCGAGAATTGCGGCCGTGGCTCAGACCCGCGGACATGGGCGCAATGCAGACGTGTCACATTGTACATCCCCATGGGGGTGCAAAAATCGCGTCCAACAATGACCCGCCCATCGTCAGCACCAAGCAACTGATATGTCGAGTCGTATGAGGCCATGGCTCCGGTCGGGCACGAATCGAAAAGTCACAAATCCATAATATGTCAACAACGACAAAGCGTTGCCGAGCATGTTAGGCGGGGTCCGTGTTGGAGGCGATTTTGCAAGAAATGGATTGCCCTCGGGATTGAGCAGCCCGTCCGCCCCTAAGCGCAACGCCGATTTCTAGTTTGCTCCGGTAGGATTACGCGTACCGTTGGACCGCGCCGGCTCATCAAACTGCCAGTAGCTTTGATGCAAATACCATCGCGCCGGGAAACGGAATTTTGCCGCCAGAGACTGCTGCACGAAATGGTCCCTTGGCCGCACCTATCTCGGGCCAGAGTCTCCGAAGACGCCCGCTAACTCACGAAAGTATCGCGCTACTTGCTCGTCGGGGAAACCACCGCCGCTCGCGCGGACTTCCTGGTGGCGGACGCAGTCCGACCAAAGAGGTCTGCGACGCGCGAAATTCCCTGCTAACAGGGAAAATAGCAGGGAACCTCTGAATTTCTGATCGAATCCTGCGGAAAGACGAGCAATAACTGAGGGGAAGTCAGGTACTTACACGAAAATTCCCTAAGAATCATAACAGGGAATTATTTCGCGAGATCAGGGATTGATTTTGACCACATCAGGGAACATCGCGTCAGCATGTTCACGGATCGTCAGTCGGTTTCGCGGGGCGGCCACTCGAATGTAGCTTATTGTCGATTTGCCGCGCAGTTGAAGATTTGGAGCTACTGCAAATGAACCAGGATAGTTCCGTTGCTCCGCCCAGCTTCGATGTGGCCGCTCGACTAATTGCCGGGACTGACGGCGACGCCGAATGGCTCGCGAGCGGTGTCCGCAATTGGATTTGGCCTCAGGAGCGCTGGCCCAGCAGCCTTCGCAAGTCTGGTTCTGAACTCGGAATGTTCGCTGCTTTGGCGAATATGCAATGGTTGAGGGTTGATCTGGTGAAGAAATTATCTGACGAGGTTCCGCAAGCCGTGAACACCCTGAGCGAACTGTTGGCGAATTGGCCGCTGATGAAGTTCCTCGACGGAGAGCGACTCGGTCCCGGCTTCGGACCCCATGAACAGGTAATTCTCGCTCAGCTGCTTTTTGAGTTGCGCAGGCGTTGTGCTGAAGTCACTCGTTTTCCGGAGCTTCTGTCCGATGGGAAACCCAACCCAGGTCGAAGTAGAGCTTTAGCGCCAGGTCAGGTGGACGCGAAGGCGGTTTGTGCGAGCACCGTGGTTGTCGCTTGGAAATTCATTCACGGCAAGCCGCCTGGCCCCCGAACTGGGCAGGCTGCGCAGGCCGCTGAGCATCTGTTTGCTCTAGGAGCGGCGCCTGCCGGACGGTTCGATTTGGTTCGATGGCGCGCCACTGACGCCGAAGATCCCCTCAAATTCTGGTCCAGATATTTCAAAATAGCGCTGGCTCCAAATCCAGTGCTCGAAAGGCTGAACGATATGTTCGTCGATCTGCTGGTAGCCGCTCGCATAAGTCATCGCCGAGCTGCGGAACTCTGATTCCTCAGCCCGACGGGCGACACAAAATCCCTTGCGAAAACGAACCATTTAGCGCCGTAGCGCCCGGCTGAAAAATACGGCTACGAGGGGCCGCCCGGTCTTGCTTCCAGGGCGCAAGAGGCCCCGATGAAACCAACTTCCCAGCCAAAAAATCTTCGTAACCTTATAAAACTGCCTGCGAAACTCCCTCGCGCGGTCATCGCTTATGTGGCCATCGGATCGCTTGTTCCCGACGCCGGCAATCCGCGAAAACACTCGGCCGAACAGATTGCAGCGCTCGCCCGCAGCATGAGGGCGTTCGGCTTCAATGCCCCAATCCTGGTCGACAAGTTCGATCGGATCGTCCAGGGCACGGCCGCTTCGAAGCGGCGAAGCTGCTCGGGCTGAAGACAGTGCCAGTCGTCCGCCTCGAACACCTCAGCGAGCAAAAGGCCAAGGCCTACAGGCTCGCGGACAACAAGCTGAGCGATCTATCGGTCTGGGACGATCGCAAGGTCGCGGTCGCCCTCGACGAGCTCTCGAAGTTCGTGCTCGACTTCGAGATCGAGGACACAGGTTTCGCAACCGCCGAGATCGACCTCCGGATCCAGTTGCTCGATCCGCCAGACGAGCCTGGCGACAGTGTCGACCAGATAGAGCCCCTTCAGGGGCCGCCGGTCTCCCAACTCCACGACCTGTGGATCGTGGGCGATCACCGCCTCTACTGCGGAAACGCGCTTGATCCGAGCTCTTACGAGGTTCTGCTAGCCGGGGAAATGGCCGCGACGGTGTTTACCGACCCGCCGTACAACGTCCGCGTCGCGGGCCACGTCAGCGGCAAGGGCGGCAAGCGGCATCGTGAATTCCCAATGGCGTCCGGTGAGATGGACGAAAACGAGTTCTGCCGCTTTCTTCGCGATGCTTTGCGCCTGGCAATCCTGCACTCCGACGAAGGCGCCACGTTCTTCACGTGCATG
>CAVYTP010000029.1:0-17647 GCA_963771455.1 uncultured Pseudomonadota bacterium | reverse complement strand
AGGGATTCGAACCCTCGATAGGGCTTTACAACCCTATAACGGTTTAGCAAACCGCCGCCTTCAGCCTCTCGGCCACATCTCCGTAGCGCATCGCCGGCGCGAAGCGCAGCGGACGTATGCCCGACCGTTTCGGGCTTTGCAAGAGGCGTCAGAGGCGGGGCGTCAGGGCCGCGCGCGTTGGCCGAACAGCGTGCGGCGCGCCGTCTCGTCGACGGCGAGATCGATGCGGCGGCGCGCGAAATCATCGACCCCGAACGCCTTCACGACCGCGGGTCGCGCGAGCACCGCGTCGCACCAGCGTTTCAGGTTCGGAAAGTCATCGAGTTCCTGTCCCATCCGGCGCCAGAGCCTGCACCCATCCGATGGAGGCCATGTCGGCGATCGAATAGGGGCCGGCGAGATATTCATGCTGGGCGAGCCGCGTGTTCATCACGCCGAACAGCCGATTGACCTCGTCGGTGTAGCGCGCAATTGCGTAGGGAATCTTTTCCGCGGCGTAGAGGCGAAAGTGGTTGGCCTGCCCCGCCATCGGCCCGAGGCCGCCAACCTGCCAGAACAACCATTCGCCGACGGCGATGCGCTCGCGCGGCGTCGTCCCGCCGAAGCGTCCGGTCTTCTCAGACAAATATTGCAGGATCGCTCCCGACTCGAACACGGAGATCGGCGCGCCGTCGGGGCCGTCGGGATCGACGATCGCCGGAATGCGGTTGTTGGGCGAGACGGCGAGAAACTCGGGCGCGAACTGATCGCCGGTGGTGATGTCGATCATCGCGACTGAATAAGGGAGTTCGCACTCCTCCAGCATGATCGAGATTTTGCGGCCGTTGGGCGTCGGCCAATAGTAGAGCGTGATCGGTTTGGCCGATCCGGGCATGAGAGCACCTCTAAGCCGAAGCGTGGGGCTCCGACACTAGCGCATCTCGACGCGAAAAGGGATGCTCAGCCGCACAGCTCCGGAACAAGTCCAGATCGGCAGAGCTTGTGGCTGATCAGCGGGCGCGAGCGCTTGACTGATCAGCCCTTGCGTATCGCGATTTCAGGCAGCCGGCGGAGTTTCGCTCGGCGCTGCCGGTGGAGTTGGGGATTTCTTGGCGCGCTTGGCGGCAGGCTTTTTGGCGGCGGCCTTCTTCGGCGCGGCCTTCTTGGCGGGAGACTTCTTTGCAGCGGACTTCTTGGCGGCTGACTTCTTCGGCGCAGCCTTCTTGGCGGGAGACTTCTTTGCAGCAGTCTTCTTCGCAGCGCCCTTCTTCGCAGCAACCTTCTTCACCGCCTTTTTGGGGGCGGCTTTCTTCGCAGCAGTTTTCTTGGCGGGCTTTTTGGCGGCAGCTTTTGCCATGGTTCCTAGTCCCTCTTGGGTAGCGACTGTGCGCTTCGAAAAGCGCTTTCATCAGTTATGCGCAACCAAGGTTAACTTTGTTTTTGCAACCCGCAAGTCAATCAACGTTTCAACATGCGTCTCGCGGCTTCCGTCATCGAATAAAGTCGCGATGCGGGGCCTCTCGGAACGCCTTGAGAAGCGGGCGTTTCCGGGCGCCGCCTGTTTTCCGCCGCCTCCTGGACGCCATCGCAGCTCCCTTCAACCAGAGCGCGCGCGCTTCGACGAGTTCCCGATGTCGCCTGTATTTCAAGGCGTCTCCAAGGATCGAAGCGCGACGTAACCGAAACCGCCTCGGCGATTCCGAGTGCAGTGCGGCCGTTTTGATCGCGGTGGCGATCGAAGCTCGTCGCCTCGTGCGAAGCCGACGCATCGCGATCGAATTTTTTTTAGGATAACTCGCGCGAAGGCGCCTGACGTCCGCGCATTTTCGACTCGCGCAATGAGAAATCGCGCGAATCAGAGAAACGAATCGCTTGCGTTCACTCGAGTCCGAGCTTCGCTTTCAGCATGTCGTTGACCGCTTGCGGGTTCGCTTTGCCGCCGGTCGTCTTCATCACCTGCCCGACGAACCAACCGAGCATGCCGGGTTTCGCCTTGGCCTGTTCGGCCTTCTCCGCATTGGCGGCGATGACCGCGTCGACGGCTTTCTCGATGGCGCTCGTATCAGTCACCTGCACGAGCCCGCGCGACTTCACGAGTTCGCGCGGATCGGCGCCCTTGTCGTCGCCGAGCAGCATCAGCAAAACGTCCTTCGCCATCTTGCCGGAGATCACCTTCTCGCCGATCAGATCGACGAGCGTGGCGAGCGCGCCCGCGCTGAGGCCCGCGTCCGCGACGCTGAGGCCGTTGGCGTTCGCATGCGCCGAGAGGTCGCCCATGAGCCAGTTGGCCACCGCCTTCGCATCGCGCGCGGCGCCGTTGAAGCGCGCGGCGGCTTCGAAGAAATCCGCGGTCTCGCGATCGGCGGTGAGGATCGCTGCGTCGTAGGCGCCAAGCCCGTATTCCGCCATGAAGCGGGCTTTCTTCGCATCGGGTAGTTCCGGCAGGCGCTCTGCGAGCTCGGCGACGAATGCTTCGTCGAACTCGAGCGGCAACAGATCGGGATCGGGGAAGTAGCGATAGTCGTGCGCCTCTTCCTTCGAGCGCATCGAACGCGTCTCGCCGCGCACCGGATCGAACAGCCGCGTCTCCTGATCGATGACGCCGCCGTCCTCGATGATCGCGATCTGCCGGCGCGCTTCGGTCTCGATCGACTGACCGATGAAGCGGATCGAGTTGACGTTCTTGATCTCGCAGCGCGTGCCGAGCGGCGCGCCCGGTCGTCGCACCGACACGTTGACGTCAGCGCGCAGGTTGCCCTTCTCCATGTCGCCATCGCACGAGCCGATGTAGCGCAGGATGGTGCGCAGCTTGCTGACATAGGCGCGCGCCTCTTCGGAGGTGCGCATGTCGGGGCGCGAGACGATCTCCATCAGCGCGACGCCGGAGCGGTTCAGGTCGACGAAGCTCATCGTCGGCGACTGGTCGTGCAGCGACTTGCCCGCATCCTGCTCGAGATGCAGGCGCTCGATGCCGACGCGGATCGAATGCTCGGGCGTCAGGTCGACCTGGATCTCGCCTTCGCCGACGATCGGGTTCTTGTACTGCGAGATCTGATAGCCCTGCGGCAGGTCCGGATAGAAGTAGTTCTTGCGATCGAAGGTCGAGCGCAGATTGATCTTCGCCTTCAGGCCGAGACCGGTGCGCACCGCCTGCGCGACGCACTCGCGGTTGATGACCGGCAGCATGCCCGGCATCGCCGCATCGACGAGCGACACATGCGTGTTGGGCTCGCCGCCGAACGTCGTCGACGCGCCTGAGAACAGTTTGGCGCGCGATGTGACCTGCGCGTGGACTTCGAGGCCGATCACGACCTCCCAGTCGCCGGTCGCGCCCTTGATGAGCTTTGCGTTGGTTTCGCCGGTCATCGGTGTTCTCCCCGCTTCTCTTCGGACCACCACGCCGTCGGCAGCTTCATGCGGCCGGCGGCCTGCTCGATCGCCGCGCCCAGCGCGAACAGCGTCTCTTCGTCGAACGGCCGCCCGATCAACTGCAGGCCGAGCGGCAGACCTTCCGCGGAAAGCCCGGCGGGCGCGACAAGGCCCGGCAGTCCCGCCATGTTCACCGTCACCGTGAACACGTCGTTCAAATACATCTCGACCGGATCGGCCGAGCCCTTCTCGCCGATGCCGAACGCGGCCGACGGCGTGGCCGGCGTCAGCATGGCGTCGACGCCAGCCGCGAACGCGAGCTCGAAGTCGCGCTTGATCAGCGTGCGGATCTTTTGCGCACGCACATAATAAGCATCGTAGTAGCCGGCCGAGAGCACGTAGGTGCCGATCATCAGGCGCCGGCGCACCTCAGCGCCAAAGCCCTTGGCGCGCGTATGCTCATAGAGGTCGACGATGTCGCCGCCGGCCTCGCGCAGGCCGTAGCGCACGCCGTCGTAGCGCGCGAGGTTGGACGAGGCTTCCGCAGGCGCGACAATATAATAGGCAGGCAGCGCGTGGCGCGTGTTCGGCAGCGACACGTCGACGATCTTGGCGCCTGCGTCCTTCAGCCATTCGGCGCCGCGCGACCACAACGCATCGATCTCGTTGGACATCCCGTCGAGCCGATATTCTCTTGGGATGCCGATCGTCAGGCCTTTCACCGATCGGCCAATGGCGGCCTCGTAGTCAGGGGTCGGCGTATCGGCGCAGGTAGAATCCTTGGGATCGTATCCCGCCATCGAACGCAGCATGATCGCGCAGTCGCGCACCGTGCGCGCAATCGGCCCTGCCTGATCGAGCGAAGACGCGAAGGCGACCATGCCATAGCGCGAGCAACGGCCGTAGGTCGGCTTGATGCCGGCCGTTCCGGTGAACGCCGCAGGCTGACGGATGGAGCCGCCGGTATCGCTCGCTGTCGCCGCCAGACATAGATGTGCGGCGACAGCAGAAGCCGAGCCGCCCGACGAACCGCCCGGCGTCAACAAGCCCTGCTTGTCTGTGGCGAGCGCGGCGCGCGCGCGCGCCTCGGTCCAGTTCGGCGGCAACCATGGCGACGCCACAGGGCCATAATAGGAAGTCTCGTTGGACGAGCCCATCGCGAACTCGTCCATGTTGAGCTTGCCGAGCATCACGGCGCCGTCGCGCCACAAATGCTCGGTGACGGTCAACTCGTAGGGCGGCTTGAAGCCGTCGAGGATATGGCTGCAGGCCTGCGTGTGGACGCCCTTGGTCGCGTACAGATCCTTGATGCCGAGCGGCAGGCCTTCGAGCGGTCCGGCGTCGCCGGCGGCAAGCTCGGCGTCGCTCGCCTCCGCCATCTCGAGCGCCTGCTCGGCGGTGACGGCGACGAACGCATTGAGGCCGCGCGCTGCGGCGATCGCGTCGAGGTGGGCGCGCGTGATCTCGACACTGGAGATCTTGCGCGCCTGCAGCGCATCGCGCGCCTCGGCGAGCGTGAGGGAAGTGAGATCGGTCATCAGCAAAGAACTTTCGTAGCTGGGCGGCGCGGCGTCTACTCGACGACCTTGGGCACCAGGAAGAAACCATCCTCGGTCAGCGGCGCATTGGCGAGCACGAGCGGCGCGATCTCGCCATCGGTGACGACGTCGTCGCGCATCGGCAGCTTCATCGGGATGACTGAAGTCATCGGCTCGACGCCTTCGACATCGACTTGATCGAGCTCGGCGACAAACGACAGAATGGCGTTGATCTCGCCTTGCAGGTGCGGCACTTCCGCATCGCTGACGGCGATGCGCGCGAGATGCGCAATGCGGCGGACGGCGGCCTGATCGACCGACATGACAAACTCCAAGGCTTAAGGTCACGGAAGTTCGCGCCCTATACCATTGCGCGCTTCGGGCTGGCAACGCGGCCAATTCTGAGGCTTGCCGGTTATCTGCAGAAGCGACGGCCGCGAGCGCGGTTCGACTTGAAAGCCGCGTCATGCTAGCGGCCGCACATCATGGCCCGCCCTCTCACCATCTCCGAACTCGCAGCTCTGCTGCCGCCCAAGGCGCGGCTGATTGGGCTCGACGTCGGCACGAAGACGATTGGACTGGCGCTGTCCGACGTCGAGCGCCGGCTCGCCTCGCCGCTCGCCACCATCAAGCGCACGAAGTTCGCCGCCGACGCGGCTGCGCTGTCGGCGGAGATCCGCAAATACGAAGCCGCCGCGCTGGTGATCGGCCTGCCGCTGGCGCTCGACGGCTCCGACACGCCGCGCGCTCAGGCCGCGCGGGCGTTCTCGCGCAACTTCGGCGCCCTCGAACCGATCCCGGTCACGCTGTGGGACGAGCGGTTTTCCACGGCCGCCGTCGAGCGCGACCTCATTGCGCTCGACGTGTCGCGCGGGCGCCGCGCGGAAGTCATCGACAAAATGGCTGCGGCGTATATTCTGCAAGGCGTTTTGGATTCGATGCGATCGCATTCTCGCTTCTGACGCATCGATAGCATTGAAATTAACTATATTTAACAACCCTGAAGCTCAAATTTTTAAAGAGCTGACGTAACGGCGCCCATCGTAAGCGATCTGTCGCTGGGTTATGTTTGACGCATAGATCGTGCATTTCATTTAAAAGGTTTCAGGCCATGTTCGCAGATTCCAGCGACGGAGAATTCACCCGCAAGAAGGTTTTTCGGAACGGCGATGGCGCGCCGGACCGCACGACTTCAACAGGATGTCCGACACCAGCGCGTGTCGATGAAGCGCAGGCGATTGCGCGCTATCTCGCCGACATGACGGGGCAACTCGAAATCGATGGCCCGCGCCGCGAAGCTCGAGCTGCTGGCCTATCTGCTCGCCATGGCGCGCGCGGAAGCGCAAAGCCTGATGATCAACGTCGCCGCTGATCCAAAGGGACGCTGAGGACGTCAGCGTCCTCGTCGCCTGACGAGCATCGCGACCCGGTCGCCGCCGGAGCGCTCGATGCGCCCTGCAAGTTCGAGTTCGATCACCGCGATCCGCACGCTCGCGACGTCGAGTTCGGCCGCGCGCGCGAGTTCGTCGAGCGTCACCGGCGAAGGCCCGAGCAGGCTTGCGACGAGATCGACCGTCGCTTGCGACGCCGAGATCGAAATTCACGCCGGTCTTCTCGTCGAACTGATCGGCCACCCGCGCCTTCGGCGTCGCGGCGGGGTCGACGCCGAGCACGATTGCTCGCCCCACAGCGGCCTCCTCGGCGTCGTGCGCATCTTCGCTGAGATTGGCGAACGTGTGCTGCTCGCGCGTCTCGTTGAACAGCGCGACCGCATCCTCGACGCGCGCGCAAATCCTGGCGCCGTCACGCAACAGATCGTTGGCGCCTTCCGCGCGGGGATCGAGCGGCGAACCGGGAACCGCCATCACCTCCCTGCCCTGCTCGCCCGCGAAGCGCGCGGTGATCAACGAGCCCGAGCCGCGCGACGCCTCGACGACGATCACGCCGAGCGACAGGCCCGACACGATCCGGTTGCGACGCGGAAAGTCGCGCCCGCGCGGCTCCCATTCGAGCGGCATTTCAGAGACCACCGCGCCGAATTCGGCGATGCGCGGAATCATGCCGATCGCCTCGGGCGGATAGGGCTTCGATGGCCGCCGGCGAGCACGCCGATCGTGCCCGTCGGCAGGCTCGCCAGATGAGCGCGGATGTCGATTCCGCGCGCCAGCCCGGAGACGACGATATAGCCGGCCTCGCCCAGCGCGCGCGCCAACCGTTCCGCATAAGGCGAGCCCCGCCGCGGACGCGTTGCGCGAGCCGACGATCGCGACCGCGGGTTGCTGCAGCGCTTCGTCGCGGCCACGGATAGCGAGCATCGGCGGCGCGCTGTCGATCTGGCGCAGCAGCGGCGGATATTCGGGCTCGCCGAGCGCGACGAATCGCACGCCGGCGCGTCGCGCCGCGATCAGCTCGCGCTCGACTTCGTCGACATCGGCGATATGCAGCGCGCCGCCGCGCGCCGCCGCGCCGCGCCAGTTCCGGCAACGCCTCGAGCGCGGCGCGGGCGCCGGCGAACTGATTGACGAGGGCGCGAAACGTGCGCGGGCCGACGTTCTCCGAGCGAATGAGGCGCAGCCAGTCGAACCGCTGCTCGTCCGTCAATCTCGCTCGGGGGCGCGCTTTCCGTCATTTCATCCCTTGGCGCCGATGCGCGTTTCGGAGCCGCTCATCAGACGCCGGATATTTTCGGAATGGCGGATCCACAGGATCGCCGCGAGCAGACCGAACACCGGGGCGACTAAGCGCGTTGGCGAGCCAGAGCGCGAAACAGCGCCGCCGAGGCGCTTGCGATCAGCGCCGCCAGCGAGGAATAGCGGGAGACCCACGCGACGATCAGCCAGACGATCGCGAACACGATCGCCGCCGGCCACGCCGCGCCGATCAGGCCGCCAAGAAATGTCGCGACGCCCTTGCCGCCCTTGAAACTTCAACCAGACAGGATAGAGATGGCCGAAAAACGCGCCGGCCGCAGCCGGCGAGCGCAGCGACTCTCGTCGTGAAACAGCAGCGCCGCCAGCAGGTAGGCGACGGTCGCCTTCAGCGCGTCGAGCACGAGCGTCGCGGCGGCGAGGTCCTTGCGGCCGGTGCGCAGCACATTGGTCGCGCCGATGTTGCCCGAGCCGATCTTGCGCAGATCGCCCGCGCCGAACATCCTGTGTGAGGATGAGGCCGAACGGGATTGAGCCGAGCAGATAGCCGATGACAGAGCGCCGAACGCCGCGTAGACCGAATCTAAGGAAACCGCCATGCGCGCCCACCCGCCGCGGCGGCGCCGGATTCGCGCCGACCGTTTCAAAAAAACCCTAGTCGTGCGCGATCTCGCCCGCAACCAGCGTGAGCTTGACTTGACCCTCGAGCCGCGCGCCGTCGAACGGCGTGTTGCGGCAGCGCGAATGCAGAGTCGCGGGATCGAGTACGTAGGGCGCGTCGGGATCGAGCCGGATCAGATCGGCCGGCGCGCCGACGGCCAGCCGTCCCTGCGGCAGTCGCAGGATTTCGGCCGGGCGCAGCGCCAGCGCGCGAAACAGTCTGCGGCAGCGACAGCGCGCCGGAGGACACGAGCCGCAAGCCCCGCCGACAGCATCGTCTCGACGCCGATCGCGCCGGCCTCGGCCTCGGCGAACGGCAGTCGTTTGGTCTCGACGTCCTGCGGATCGTGATCGGAGACGATGACGTCGATCAGCCCTTCGGCCGAGCGCCTCGACCAGCGCGAGCCGCTCGTGCCTCGGTGCGCAAGCGGCGGATAGAGCTTCAGGAAGGTGCGATAGTCGCCGACGTCGATCTCGTTGAGGCGTCAGGTTGTTGATCGAGACGCCGGCGGTGACGGTGAGCCCCGCGTCCTTGGCGCGCCGCAGCGCCTCGAGCGAAAGCGAATTCGAGACGAGCGCGGCGTGATAGCGCCCTTTGGTCAGCGCGACGAGCCGCGAGGTCGCGATCGAGCATGATCGTCTCGGCCTCGCAGCGGCATGCCGGCGAGGCCGAGCCGGCTGGCGCGCTCGCCCTCCGCCATCACGCCGCCGCCGATGAGCGCCTCGTCGGCGCAGGAGTGCATGATCAGCGCGTCGAAATCGCGCGCGTATGTCAGCGCGCGGCGCATCGTCTGCGCGTTGGCGATCGAGCGCGGCCCGTCGCTGAAGGCGACCGCGCCCGCTTCCGACAGCAGCCCGATCTCGGCGATCTCGCGGCCTTCGAGCCCCTTGGTGATCGCGGCCGAGGGCAGCACGCGCACCTTCGCCGCGTCGCGCGCGCGCCGCAGGATGAAATCGACGACGGCGGGATCGTCGACCGGCGGCTGCGTGTCCGGCCGCGAGACGAGCGTCGTCACGCCGCCCGCCGCCGCAGCCGCGCTCGCGCTGGCGATCGTCTCGCGATGCTCGGCGCCGGGCTCGCCGATGAAGGCGCGCATGTCGACGAGGCCGGGCGCGACGACGTCGCCCTCGCAATCGATGCATGTCGTCCTCGGCGGCCAGATTGGCCGCCGTCACCGCCGGCCCGAGCCCGACGATCCGCCCGTCGCGCACATAGACGCCGCCCCGCGTTTCCCGCTCCGCTGCGGGATCGATCGAGGCGCGCGTTGACGAGGGCGAGCGGCTTGGGACATGGCCGAAGCGCTTATCCGCGCGCACGCCCCGCTGGCAAGGCGCGAGGTCGCGGCAAGCCGCCAAATCCGCGCTTGCCTCGCCCCGCAAAACCGTCTAAACGGCGGCTCCCGACGCGGAGCCAGCTCTCCGAACCGTCGACAGGCGCCCGTAGCTCAGCTGGATAGAGCACTAGACTACGAATTTAGGGGTCAGGAGTTCGAATCTCTTCGGGCGCGCCATTCCGACTAGAAATCATGACTTTTTGTGAAGGTGCGCTCCTTGACGGGCGGTTTTGTCGGCTGCGGCCTGTCGAAAGCGCCGATCGTCGCAAACATTCGTCCCATGGGATGACCGCCCGTTAGCGCGAGCCATCCGGACCAAAGCCCCGCAGCGCCTCGGGCGCCTCCTGCCAGGATTTACGCGTGTTGGGCAGCGTCGCAAAATTGAAGTCAAACGACGCTCTCGCTGGAGATTTGCCAGGCGCGAGGATCGTCGTCGAGGCGTCGCCCCGCTCGAGCGATGCGTCAAACTGCCGCCCGTCAGCCGATTGGAGGAACGAATACGGATGCGGCCGGTTCGGCCACCACGGGGCGCCCCTCGTATCGATGTCTCCGCCAAATGCGCGCGCATAAATGGATCGGCTGCAGGTACAGAATGGCGAACAATGCGAAGAATTATAAGCTGGGTACGATCTATGCCCTGGCCACGATCGCGCTGCTGTCCGCTCAAAATCCTTTTTCTTCTCCTGCGGCCCAGCGACTAAGTGTCGTCAATTTCGTTTTGGCGACGCAGGTCATACTTCTCTTGTCGGCTCCGCTGCTGCTGCGAACCGCTGTAGCCCGGCGCGATTTCCGGACGCTAGTCACCTCCGCTTCGAACCTCAAATATATAGCGGTGCTGTTGCTCCTGGGTTTGGCAAATCACGTCATTTATTTTCTCGCGATGAGCAAAGCCCATCCCGTCACCATAGCCGCTGTTCTCAATCTGTCTCCGTTCTGGGCCGCACTCGTCGCTTTTCAGATCGCGAAAAAGGTTATCCCGACATCCTACACTGTGTTTTTCGCGTGCCTGGCGGTCGCGTTCATGGGCGCCATGCTGATTGCCGTCAGTCAGACGAAAGGCGAGTCCTTTTTGTTGGAAAGTCTTGGCGGGATGTCGCCCTATTGGTTGTTTGCCGTGCCCGTCCCCCTGTTATTTGCGCTTAGTGGAACCTTGATCGCAAAGTGGTTCGCGGATTACGACGAAATGGCCTGTATCGCGGTTACTTTTGTGTCCGCCGCACTCGTGCTCATTCCGATCACGGCGGGCGTTTCTTATCTCCGATCCGATCTTGGGGTATTCCTTGAGGCGACGCCGCCGCTGCTACTCTTGGCGGTTGGCACATTTCTCGGCGCGTCGGTTGGGCTGGTTGTGTACCAGATGTCGCTGAGCGCCACCGACAACGACAACGGCTTCGTCTCCATGTTCTTTCTTCTCGGGCCGGGGATAACGGCATTGATGTCTTTGGCTATGTCTCCCTGGCTGCCCGAGCTGAAGTTTTCGGCCGGCCCGCTCTTCTTTGTTGGCCTCGTGCTTGTCGCAATATCGATCTTCCTGTTCTCGTGGCAGGCCAGGGGCGGCAAGGCTCGAGCGCGATCTGCGCCGGAAGCAGACCAGGACCCCGGAGCGGATGGCGCCGGTGAAGCGCCCGCACGGGTCTGACCGTCGATGCGGCGCCAGACCACTTCAAGGCTGACCAGATCGTACGAAGTACGCCGCAAGTCGGAACAATTCCCCGCCATCAATTCTTACTTGACTGGCGCGACGTCGATTGTCGGCGTAGCCCGCCTTCGATCAGGAGAGGTGCGTGACGGGTGAGTTAACCCAAGCTCGAACGGGCGTTCCGGGGCTTGACGACGTCCTGGCCGGGGGCCTGTCCAGGGGCCATGTATTCCTTCTCGAAGGCACCCCAGGCGCCGGGAAGACGACCGCAGCCCTCCAATTTTTGATGGAAGGCGCCAAGGCCGGCGAAACCGGTGTTTACATCACCCTGTCCGAGACGGAAGCCGAGCTACGCGAGGGCGCCGCCCGTCATAGCTGGATTCTGGATGAGCGCATTGCTATTTATGAACTTGTGCCCCCCGAGAGCCTGCTTGACGACGGGACTCAGCAAAGCCTCTTATACGCGTCAGATCTGGAGTTAGGTGAGACGACGCGGCAGATATTTGAGGTCGTTGAGCGGCTAAAGCCTGTACGCGTGGTCCTGGACAGCCTGTCGGAGATTCGACTTCTCGCGCAAAGTTCACTCCGTTACCGCCGTCAGATCTTGGCTGTTAAGCACTATTTTTCCAAATATCGCGCCACCGTGCTGATGCTGGACGACCTCACCGGCGAGGCCGCTGATAAGACCGTCCATAGTATAGTGCACGGCGTCATTCGGCTGGAAGAACTGGCGCCTGCGTACGGCGCGGAACGACGCCGCATGCGCGTCTACAAATACCGGGGTCAGAAATACAAGGGGGGCTATCACGACTTCACGATCACGACCGGCGGACTCGTTGTGTTTCCGCGCCTCGTCGCCGCCGAGCACCGACTGCCGTTTGCGAGAACCCTGCTGTCGACAGGCATCGCCAAATTCGATGCGTTGCTAGGCGGCGGCACGCATGCCGGTTCCAGCACCTTGATTCTGGGCCCCGCAGGAACTGGCAAATCCCTCATTGCCTTGACGTTTGCGATGGCGGCGATCGCGCGCGGAGAAAAGGCCGCCCTATTCATCTTTGATGAAGAGATCGGCCTGCTTTTCGAGCGCATGAAAGGGCTGGGGATAGACCTGGAATCTGTGATCAAGACGGGCGAGTTGCTCGTCGAGCAGGTCGACGCTGCTGAACTCTCTCCGGGAGAATTTGCCCATCGCGTCCGTGTGGCCGTCGACTCGCAGCAAATCAAGACCGTCATCATCGATAGCCTGAATGGCTACCAGGCCGCTATGCCGGAAGAGAACTCGCTCATTCTTCACATCCACGAATTGCTGCAATATCTAAACCGGCGCGGCGCGACGACATTTCTGACCGTCGCCCAGCACGGGCTCGTTGGCGACATGCAGGCTCCCGTCGACGTCACGTACCTAGCAGACACTGTCGATTCTCCTGCGCTACTTCGAGGCCCGTGGCAAAGTGCGTCGCGCCATTTCCGTCATAAAGAAACGAAGCGGTGGACACGAATCCACCATCCGCGAGTACCAGATCAGCGGGAAAGGCCTGGAACTGGGAGAGCCGCTAGATAAATTCCATGGCGTTCTCAGAGGCATTCCCACCTACTCCGGCGGACCAGAGCCCCTTCTGGAAAGCGCGCGCAAATGAGCTTCGCCGACCTGCTCGCTGACAGAGCAGTTATTTTGGCGCCGTTTGGTCGAGACGCCCAGCTGGCGGCTTCAATTCTTGCAGAGGTCGGGTTACCAGCCGCCATCTGCGCCAACGTTCAGATGTTTAGCCAGGAGCTTCACAGAGGGGCGGGGCTCGCAGTTGTTGCGGAAGAGGCGCTTCTTGCTGCGGACCTGCGACCGTTGGCGTCCCTCGTCGCCGATCAACCGCCCTGGTCAGATTTGCCATTTCTTCTCCTTACGCAACGCGCTGGCGGTCGCGACGCTAAGCCGGGCGCTTCGGAACTCACAGCGGTATTGGGCAACGTCACCTTCTTAGAACGGCCATTTCATCCGGTTACGTTCGTCAGTTTGGTGAAATCCGCGCTTCGAGCAAGGCGACGTCAGTATGAGGCGCGAGCGCGTCTAATGGAGATCGAGGAGGGCGGCCGGAGGTTACAGACCGCCCTCCGAGCCGGACGTCTCGGCTCGTGGACGCTTACTGTGGAGGGTATGGAGTTTTCTGCGTCGGAGCCCACTAAAGCTCATCTCGGAGTGGTCGGTGCTCAGCCATTCTCCTACGATGATCTGTGCCACGCAGCTCACCCTGATGACGCAACCGATCTCCGTTCGGGTCTGGCGAAGACTATTCAAGACGGAACCGACTTTGAAACGGAATATCGCAGTGTCTGGTCGGATGGGTCCGTTCATTGGATCGAGTTGCGTGCGGCGGCGACGCTCGGGCCCAGCGGAGCTGTGGCGCAGCTAGTGGGGGTCTCTTCGGATATCACTGACCGCAAAACATCGGAGCTTCAGCGGGAACGCCTCGTCATGGACCTAGCTGCGGAGCAAGAAGCTCTGTCTGAGCTGAGCCGCACACTGGAGAAGCGGGTCCAGGACCGCACAAGCGAGCTGTTGAGAGAGGTCGCAGCCCGAGAGAAAGCGCAGCAGCAACTCGTGCAAGCCCAGAAAATGGAGAGCATTGGACAACTCACGGGCGGCATCGCTCACGACTTCAATAATTTGCTCACTGTCATCATGGGGAATCTCAGCCTGCTCAAGAAGCACACGCAGTCCGACGAGCGCGCGCAACGCCTCATCGCAGGCGCGTTGCAAGGCGCCGAACGAAGCGCAGCGCTGACCCAGCGGATGCTCGCGTTCGCACGACGACAAGACTTGAAAACGCGATCAGTCGATGTAGAGACGCTAATTGAGGGCATGCGTGATCTCCTCAAACATGCCCTTGGCCCTCGGATCGAACTTAGAAGTCAATGTCGCGCGCAATCTCCCGCCCGCTTTGATTGATGCAAACCAGGTAGAACTCGCGATCCTAAATCTGGCCATAAACGGTCGGGACGCAATGCCGGACGGTGGGGTGGTCGACATCTGCGTGGATCGGGCGCGCGCCGATCAGCATCCGAATCTAAGGGATGGTTGGTACATTCGAGTCAAAGTCGCGGACACAGGCACGGGCATGGACCTTTCTACCCTTGAAAGGGCGATTGAACCCTTCTTCTCCACCAAGCCAGTTGGTAAAGGAACCGGCCTCGGTCTTTCCATGGTTCACGGCCTCGCCGTGCAACTTGGCGGCGCGCTTGAACTGAAAAGTGAAGCTGGCAGAGGCGCCGCGGCGACGATCTGGTTGCCAATTGCGGAGCAGCCAGTTCTCCCCGTAGAGGTCGTAGCGCCGCAGCTCTCGGACACGAGATCCGCAACCATCCTCGTGGTGGACGATGACCCGCTTGCAGCAACTAGCACTCGGGACATGCTTGAGGATCTTGGTTACAAAGTCGTAGAGGCCAACTCAGGGCGGCGCGCGCTTGAGATTATCGGTGAGCAAAACAATTTCGATCTCGTAATTACCGACTTCGCCATGCCTGGCATGACCGGACTCGAGCTTGCTCAGATCATCCGCCGAAGATCCGCGGAGACGCCAATCCTGCTCGCAAGCGGATACGCCGAGTTTCCTCCAGGAAGCGCTTCGAATTTACCGCGGCTTTCAAAGCCGTTTACGCAGTCGACACTGCATACAGAAGTCGCCAGCCTGTTGGGCGCCTCCGAACCGATCTGACGAGCGCCCTCGCCCGAGCCATCGCCGCGCGATGTTCTGGCGACGTTGAGACGGACGGAGCTTAACCGGCGACCAGCCTTATCGGGACCAATGGGTTCGGCGAAGCGGAGGCTGTCTCCGTCCCTTCGGGGGATCGGCAAAACTGGACCGTTTCTCTGAGCGTCCCAAATGTCGCGTCGGCCTTGGCCGCCTCCGCCTTGGCGGTCAAATTCGGGGCGCCCCAAAGGCACACGGCGATAGGAAGTCTCGGAAACTTCTTTCGCAGCCGGCGCACGGCGAATCGGATCGGCGCGACGCTTTGATGATCGAGATAAAAGACGCAAATGGCGTCGGCGCCTTCGGCGGTCAGATTTACGATTCCCGTCGTCGTGATGGCGTCGGGACCTGCCACATGGGTGGAAATGTTTTCCCGATTGAGCAACTGGACGAGGATCGCGCACGCCGCCTGGTCCAACGGCGTTCGTCCTCCCAGACACAGGACGGTTCTGGCGTGCGACGCCGGTTCGACGAGACCCGATGGTTCCTGTTCCGCGGCAATCTCCGCGCTGTCGGTCGGGGCGATCGCGTCGACATGGTCTGATAGATCATCAGTTACCCGCTCGACCGACCCGCAAACTCCGACCTGTCGGGCCGGCTCGAGGACGCCTCTGGTAACGTCGGCCTGAGCGAGGGCGAGCGCCGGCAGCGCTACGTCCTCGTAATAGTCGAGCAGCGACATATCCTTGAGAAGCGTTTCCGCCTGGAAGGCGACCTCGTCGGGATCCGAAGCCAGAATGCGCTGATAGAAACTTTGTACGGGAGAAAGCGCAGGTTTGTCGCCGAGCAGCAGTTCCAGAAAATTCAGGCTCTCGACATGCCGGCCGAGCACCACCAGACAGGCGGTGACCGGTGTCGAAAGAAGAAGGCCGGCGGGGCCCCAGATCAACGTCCAGAACGCGGCCGCCACAATGATGGCGAGCGGCGACATGCCGGTTGTATGCCCGAAAAGTTTCGGTTCGACGACCTGCCCGATGACCCCTTCCAGCACCACGAACGCCAGCGCGGTTTCGACAACCAGAGTCCAGCCTGGATCAACCGCCGCGGCCAACGCGAGAGGAAAGGCGGCCGCGATGAACGCGCCAGCATAGGGTATGAACCTGAGAACCGCGCCGACGATGCCCCAAAGAAGGGGGTTGGGGACGCCGATCAACGCCAAGCTTATCGCTACGAACACGCCGAAGGCGATGTTGATGCCCGTCAGCGCAAGGAAGTAGCGGCTCAGGCGGAAGGCCGCGTCGTTGAGCGCCTCGGTCGTGCGATGCAAATCGTGGGCGCCGGTCAAACCGATAAATCGATCGCGAAGGTCGTCCCGTTGCAGGAGAATGAACACCACGAAGATGATGACGATGGCCGCAGTCCCCAGCGGCGGCAACAACGCCGACAGGATGCTTCGAAGTATCTGTATTGGCCCCGGCGCCGGGTCATGGACTTCGACAGGTATGAACGGTAGAATCGGTCGACCGCGCAATCTGCCCTGGGCGGGACGCGGCCGGCGCAGGTGCGGAAGGCTTTGCTAATTTCGTATCCAATCCTTCGATGGCGTCCGCTGCTTTTTCAACAACGCCTCTGCCGAAATCCGAGCTTCCCAGCGTCGCCAGCTTTTTCTCGATGACAACCTGATATTGGGGCAGATTTTCCGCAAGCACAGAAAGCTGCCTGCCAATGATCGCGCCCAGACCGCCAAGAAGGCCGAAAGCGACGATGACCGTCGCCAGAACGGACGCGACCTTTCCGATGCGCAGCCGCGACAAAGTCATCACGACAGGCGCGAGGACAAAACTCAGCAATACGGCGAGCGCGATCGGCACCAGCACTTCGCGGCCGAAGTAAAGCGCTGCGGCTACCGCTGCCGCGATGATTACGGTGTCTGTGGCCGCGCGCACGCTTACCCAGATCAGCGCGAGCTCCCGTGAAGGGTCCCTTGACCTCGGTAGACACAGCCTGTTGCCCAGCCAAACTCTTCGCCCTCAAGAAAAAAGAGCCCATCGGGGGCCATATCGAAGTCGACGAAGGAATTTCCCGCCGACAATCCTCGCGTCGCAATCGGGGGACAGGGCGCAAACAAACAACAGACGACGTGCGTCGGAGTTCCAGCAAGCTGGAAAAATAGATCCCGTAGTTGATAAACCACACCCGGCATATGTTTGAGACTAGCCAAAATCGTTTCCCGGCGTGAACCCGCTGGTGGAGTGCGCCCAATCGCACAGGCGCTTTGAATCCCGGCCTGTTGACGAGTGAGCATCTTCCATGGAAGATGTATAGATACGTGTTTCCTGACTGCTGATTTGTCGGGGACCCCGAAGGAAAATAGGGAGGGCGCCTCACGATGGATGAAGACAGCAAGACCGTCGGGGCAGCATCGTCGGTAACCGCAGCAATCCGCGCGATCGGCGCCCGTTTTGACGGCGAGGTACTGGCGGCGACGCGCGCGCTTTATGACGGACGCTGGAACCTTTCGCTTCCCCCTGGCGGTAGGCATTATTTCGACCTCGCCTATGGTCGGGACGCGCGGCAAGTGCTCGACCTGGCCTGCCTTGGGAGGGCGAACGCGCCGATATTGCTGTTTGTGCCTGGCGGCGGGTTCGTTGGCGGCGACAAATCCGAATACGTTCATGTGGCCCCCGCCTTCGCCCGTCTCGGCTTCTCAACCGCGGTCATGAACTACCGGTTGGCGCCGACTTACGCGTGGCCCGCCGGCGCGATGGACGTCGCGGCGGCCATCGATTGGCTCGAC
>CAVYTP010000028.1:0-47871 GCA_963771455.1 uncultured Pseudomonadota bacterium | reverse complement strand
TTAGCAGCAGGTCCGAGTTGCTCGAGCCGACCTCGGAAAGCGTCATGGCCCCGGCGCCGCCAGGATCGCCCCCAGGGCGGACAGAAGCGCGGGACGCGGCAGATTTCGAGCCGCGCTCAGTCGGTAGACCAGCGCGAAAGCGAGCGCGAAATTCACGCCATGCCAGGCGCCGAGCACGAAGATCGCCGCGCTTGGCCGCCAATGTCGCGCCATTTCGTAAAAGGGCACGTAGGGCAACGGGTTGAAATAGGAGTGCAGTAGCCCCGAGGGCGCGGCGTCGACGTCGATGCGGCCGCTCAGGAACTCGTAGGCGCTTTCAAAATGGTAGTTGCGCTGATCGACGTTCGTGTCCTGGCCAAGTCGCAGCGCGTAAAACCCGCCGAACAGGATGGACAAGACGAGCGCGAACGCGAGCGTTCGCTGCGAAGACGCTGTCAGCCAGATCGTGAAGCGCTCGGCGACGGTGAGCGCGCCGCGCAGGTCATATTTTCGAAGGGGCGGGATCGTTGATGGCCGCAGCCGCATGCGTGGCTCGCATATCCCCGTTGTGACGCCTCGCTCGGCGTCGGCCCCATTCCAAACCCGCATAGACGCCGCGTCCGCGTAGCACAAGGGTAGAAGCAGGGGTTGAGAGGAACCGGAAATGCCGGCTTCTTTCGCTATTGCGCTACGGCTTTATCCCTTGTAGCCGGACGCGTTCCCTTGGACCGAAGGCGGGCAGAATTTGGCGACCGTTCCCTTTCTCATTGACGGCAAAGCGGTGTCGGCGTCGACGCTCGCCGCCGTAAAGGCCAACTCGGAGCAGCTGATAGCGTCCGGCGTGACGCCCGGCCTCGCCGTCGTGCTGGTCGGCTCCGATCCGGCGAGCCAGGTCTATGTCGGCGCGAAAGGGCAAGGCGGCGAAGGAATGCGGCTTCCATTCGCTGCAGTTCGACCTGCCCGGCGACGACCGCGCGAAGCCGAACTGCTGGCGCTCGTCAATCGCCTCAACAAAGATCCGCAAGTGCATGGCATTCTTGTGCAATTGCCGTTGCCCAAGCACATCGATTCGACCCGAAGTGCTGGAAGCGATCGATCCGGCCAAGGACGTCGACGGCTTCCATCCGATCAATGTCGGGTCTCGCCGCGATCGGCGCTTTCGAGCGCGCGCTGATGCCGTGCACGCCCGCCGGCGCGATGATCCTGATCGACCATGCCTGCAAAGCGCTGGGGCGGACGCTCGTCGGCGCCAACGCCGTCGTGATCGGCCGCTCCAACATCGTCGGCAAGCCGATGGCGCAACTGCTGCTGTCGCGGAACTGCACCGTGACGATCGCCCATTCGCGCACCCGCGACCTCGCCGGCCGTTGCGGCGCGCGCCGACGTCCTGGTCGCGGCGGTCGGCCGGCCCGAAATGGTGAAGGGCGACTGGGTCAAGCCGGGCGCGATCGTCATCGACGTCGGCGTCAACCGCATTCCGGCGCCCGGAGCGCGGCGAGGGCAAGACGAGGCTGGTCGGCGACGTCGCCTTCGCGGAAGCCTCCGCGACGTGCCGCCGCGATCACGCCGGTGCCGGGCGGCGTCGGGCCGATGACGATTGCGATGCTGATGTCGAACGTGCTGACGGCGGCGAAGCGCTCAGCCGGACTTGCCTAGGGACGGCTCCGAGGGCCGCGATTAACGATTCGCGTCAAAACGGGGAGCCGCCGAACCGTGCCGCCCACTTTCAGCCGCGTTCGCAAGGCTTTCTGTGCTCTATTGGGTCGGGATGAGCGGAGTGACAGGTGCGTAGACTTCGGATCTTTTTTGGCGGCGGCCGTGGTGGCGACGGGCGCGATGGCGGGCAGCGCGCTCGCGGGGCCAGATTGCGGAGAGAGCGCCGCCGGGTTCGAACAATGGCTGCCCGACATGGAGCGGGAGGCGATCGCGGCGGGCGTTTCCGCCGGCGTCGTCCAGCAAACCCTCTCCGGCGTCAATTACGACCCTGACGTCGTCGCCCACGATCGCCGCCAGGGTCATCGTTCCACGGCGATGTCGCCAGCTTTCGCCGCCAAGCGCGTGACCAATTACCGGGTCAAGAAGGGCAAGCAGATGATGATCGCCTATGGCGAGGCGCTCGACGCGATCGAGAACGCTATGGCGTGCCGGCGCCGGTGCTGGTCGCGATCTGGGGGCTCGAATCCGAATTCGGCGCCGGATCGGGAACCTATCCGACCTTCAATGCGCTGGCGACGCTCGCCTTCGATTGCCGCCGCTCCGACGAGTTCCACGACGAGCTGATCGACGCGCTGAAGCTCGTGCAGCGCGGCGCGATCGATTCGAACGCGCGCGGCGCCTGGGCCGGCGAGATCGGCCAGACCCAGTTCATGCCGTCGGTCTATCTGCGCTACGCCGTCGCCTACAATGGCGCGCGCAACGCGGACCTGATCGGCAATTCCCCCGACGCGCTCGCCTCGACCGCCAATTTCCTCAAATCCCACGGCTGGAAGCGCGGCGCCGGATGGCGCGAGGGCGAGCCGAACTACCAGGTGCTGCTCCAGTGGAACGCGGCGCCGGTCTACGCCGGCACCATCGCGCTGTTCGCCGACAGGCTGGAGCACTAGCCCTCAGCGACAAGCTTTTCAGGCTCTGAGCGCCGCTCCGCGCGGCTGCGCAGCCTTGTCTTGGTCGCCGCGACTTTTCTAGTGAATCCGGACTACTCGCGTTGCGGCGACAGAAGCTTTCTGTCAGAAGGGGCCCCTATTTTAATCCGGGGCGCCCTTGTGTGCGCCGGGAACGCGAAACGGGGGCTTAACGTCATGGTATTGGGGCTTATCCTGCTCGGCGGGATACTTTCGCTAGTCTACGGCGCCTACACGGTCAGCCAGTTGATGGCGGCTTCTGCGGGCACGCAGCGGATGCAGGAAATCGCGGGCGCGATCGCCGAAGGCGCGCAAGCCTATCTGCGCCGGCAATACCCACCATCGGCGTCGTCGGCATCGTCGTCTTCATCATCCTCGGCCTTCTGCTGTCCTGGCTCGTCGCGATCGGCTTCCTGATCGGCGCGGTCCTCTCGGGCGCGGCCGGCTTCATCGGCATGAACGTCTCGGTGCGCGCCAACGTGCGCACCGCGCAGGCGGCGACCGAATCGCTGGCCGGCGGCCTCGACATCGCCTTCAAGGCCGGCGCGGTCACCGGCATGCTGGTCGCGGGCCTCGCGCTGCTCGGCGTCGCCGGCTATTTCGCGCGTCCTGACCGGGCTGCTCGGCTACGGCGTCGGCCGATCGTGAAGTCGATCGACGCGCTGGTCGCGCTCGGCTTCGGCGCCTCGCTGATCTCGATCTTCGCCCGTCTCGGCGGCGGCATCTTCACCAAGGGCGCCGACGTCGGCGCCGACCTCGTCGGCAAGGTCGAGGCCGGCATCCCCGAGGACGATCCGCGCAACCCCGCCACCATCGCCGACAACGTCGGCGACAATGTCGGCGACTGCGCCGGCATGGCGGCCGACCTGTTCGAGACCTATGCGGTGACGGTCGTCGCCACCATGGTGCTCGCCTCGATCTTCTTCGCCGGCAAGGCCGAACCTCGCCGCGCTGATGCTCTATCCGCTCGCGATCTGCGCGACCTGCATCGTCACCTCGATCATCGGCACGTTCTTCGTCAAGCTCGGCGCCAACAACTCGATCATGGGCGCGCTCTACAAGGGCCTGATCGCCACCGGCGTGCTGTCGATCGTCGGCCTCGCGCTCGCGACGCAGTACTCATCGGCTGGGGCGAAGTCGGCGACGTCGCCGGCAAGTCGATCACCGGCGGCGCAACCTGTTCGTCTGCGGCCTCGTCGGCCTGGTCGTCACCGGCCTGATCGTCGTGATCACCGAATATTACACCGGCACGGGCAAGCGCCCGGTCGTGTCGATCGCCCAGGCCTCCGTCACCGGCCACGGCACCAACGTCATCCAGGGCCTCGCGGTCTCGCTCGAATCGACGGCGCTGCCGGCGCTCGTCATCGTCGCCGGCATCATCGCCACCTACCAGCTCGCCGGCCTGTTCGGCACGGCGATCGCGGTCACGACCATGCTCGGCCTCGCCGGCATGATCGTCGCGCTCGACGCCTTCGGTCCGGTCACCGACAACGCCGGCGGCATCGCCGAAATGGCGGGCCTGCCGAAGGAAGTGCGCCAGTCGACCGACGCGCTCGACGCGGTCGGCAACACCACCAAGGCGGTCACCAAGGGCTATGCGATCGGCTCGGCGGGCCTCGGCGCGCTGGTGCTGTTCGCCGCCTACACCAACGACCTCAAGCACTTCACCGACATCGGCGCGCCCTACTTCAAGGACGTCGGCGTCGTCTCGTTCGACCTGTCGAACCCCTATGTCGTCGCCGGCCTGATCTTCGGCGGCCTGATCCCCTACCTGTTCGGCGGCATCGCGATGACCGCGGTCGGCCGCGCGGCCGGCTCGGTCGTCGAGGAAGTGCGCCGGCAGTTCCGGGAAATGCCCGGCATCATGCAGGGCACCGCAGCGCCCGGACTACGGCCGCGCCGTCGACATGCTGACCAAGGCGGCGATCCGGGAAATGATCATCCCCTCGCTGCTGCCGGTGCTGGCGCCGCTCGTCGTCTATTTCGGCGTGCTGCTGATCTCCGGGTCGAAGGCCTCGGCCTTCGCGGCGCTCGGCGCCTCGCTGCTCGGCGTGATCGTCAACGGCCTGTTCGTCGCCATCTCGATGACGTCGGGCGGCGGCGCCTGGGACAACGCCAAGAAGAGCTTCGAGGACGGCTTCGTCGACAACGACGGCGTCAAGCACTTCAAGGGCTCCGACGCCCACAAGGCGTCGGTGACCGGCGACACCGTCGGCGACCCCTACAAGGACACCGCCGGCCCCGCCGTGAACCCGGCGATCAAGATCACCAACATCGTGGCGCTGCTGCTGCTGGCGGTGCTCGCGCACTGAGGCTTCTGTAAAGACCTCTCTGCCGGCTTCAGCCGGGAGAGAGGCGGCGCCCTGTAGCCGCGGTCGCTGACCGCGGAGGTTCCGTCGGATGAGGCGCCGGCCGAGGTCGGCGACCTCGGCTACAAAATCGGCGACATTGTCTCGCGACCCAAGCTGGGATATGTCCCGGCTTGAGACGGAAGGGCAGCCGAGTGCACAAATTCCATGTAGAACTGGTCAAGGCTTCCCACTACGACCGCGACGGCTACGTCGTGCAGTGGTGGAAGGCGTGGGTGCCCTCCAATTCGCTCGCCTGCCTCTACACGATCGCCGAGGATTGCGCCGAGCGCCATATTCTCGGGCCACGAAGTCGAGATTGAGGTCGACGGCCATGACGAGCAGAACTGCGTCGTCCCGGTCGAAAAGATAGCCGACAAGCTGACGGCGCCGGGCCATGGCGGCCTCGTCTGCCTGACCGGCGTGCAGTCGAATCAGTATCCGCGCGCGCTCGCGCTCGCCAAGCGTTTCCGGGCCCGCGGCGTGCAGGTCGCGATCGGCGGCTTCCACGTCAGCGGCGTGCTGTCGATGCTGAAGAAGCTGACGCCGGAGCTGCAGGAGGCGGTGGACCTCGGCATCATCCTGTTCGCGGGCGAGGCCGAGGAACACTTCGAGGGCCTGATCAAGGACGCAGCGAACGGCGCCGCCAAGACCCTCTACAATTACATGGACGATCTGCCGGACCTGCGCGGCACGCCGGCGCCGGTTCTGCCGGCGCGGCTGGTCAAGCGCTACGACGGCGTGATGTCGTCGTTCGACGCCGGGCGCGGCTGCCCGTTCCATTGCTCGTTCTGCACGATCATCAACGTCCAGGGCCGCAAGTCGCGCTGGCGCGACGCCGACGACATCGAGAAAATCCTGCGCGCCAACGCGGCGCAGGGGGTTCGCAAGTTCTTCATCACCGACGACAATTTCGCCCGCAACCGCAACTGGGAGCCGATCTTCGACCGGATGATCGAGCTCAGCGAGCGCGAGGGCCTGCACGTCCATTTCTTCATCCAGGTCGACACGCTCGCCCACAAGATCCCGAATTTCGTCGAGAAGGCCGCGCGCGCCGGCTGCCGCTACGTGTTCGTCGGGCTGGAGAGCATCAACGCCGCCAATCTCGTCGAGATGGGCAAGGCGCAGAACCGGATCACCGAATATCGCAAGACATTCCAGGCCTGGAAGAAGGTGGGCGTGCTGACCTACGCCGGCTACATCCTCGGCCTGCCCGACGATTCGCGCGAGAGCATCCGTCGCGACATCGAGGTGATGCAGCGCGAGCTGCCGGTCGATCTCGTCGAGTTCACGATGCTGACGCCGCTGCCGGGCTCGGAGGACCACAAGCGCCTCTACGACAAGGGCGTCTGGATGGAGCCGGACCTCAACGCCTACGACCTCGAGAACGTCACGCTCGCCCATCCCAAGATGACCAAGGAAGAGTGGCAGCAGACGTACTTTGACGCCTGGGACTGGTATTACACGCCGGCCCACGTCGAGACGCTGGCGCGCCGCAACGCCGCCTATGGCATCAAGACGGTTCGCATCCTGCGCAGCGTGCTGCAGATCGTCGGCTCGATCCGCTACGAGGGCGTCCATCCGCTGCAGGGCGGCTATTTCCGCATCAAGCAGCGGCTCGAGCGCCGTCCGGGAATGGCGATCGAATTCAGCGCCAGTATTCTACGCCAAGCGCGCCGTCGAGCTGACGCGCAAATACGCGGGCCTGATCGTAGACGGCCTGAGCCTCTGGAAGCTACGCCGCCGCATCCAGGCCGAGCCGAACCTGCTCGCCTACACCGACGCTGCGATCTCGGAAGTCGTCGACGCCGAGGGCGAGACGATGCAGATGTTCGAGCTCAACGATTCCGCGCGCGCCGCGGTGCAGAAGGCGAAGCGCGCCAAATTGCGCTCCGACGCCGCAGCGAGCGCGTAGCAGGTTCCCCGCGAAAGCGCGCTTTCGCGGGGTCACAATCTGAGCTTACATCGCCGGCGCCATCTGGCCGCGGATCTCGCCGCCCTTGTTGGCGGCGGTGTGGATGTTGAAATAGACCTTGCCGTCCACGAAATCCTTCGCCTGCTCGTCAGTCAGCGTCGCCGAGCCCTTGAACGGGCTCGTCTTGGCGTCAACCGGCACCAGCACGCCGGCATTCACGCCGGCCGCGGCCGGGCCATGGAAATGGGCGGCCATCTCCGGTCCGGTCAGGCCGGAATATTCGCCGGTCCAGCTCAGCGTCTTGGTCGCGCTGTCGTAGGTCGCCTCGATGCTGCCCGTGCCCTTGGTGTCATTGGGCGGGACCTCTCCGGGACCCGACAGGCTAGCCTTGTATTTCATCATGTCCGCGAATGCGGGAGACGCGGCGAGCGCGGCCAATGCGGCCAGCGTGACGAGGGTCTTTTTCATGGGAGTCCTCCGATCGAGCATTCTGTTGTGGCGTTCAGACACCAACCCTTTACGGATCCCGAAGGGGAGCAGATCGACGCCTGCGCCGAAACTAGCACGGGCTTCACGGCATTTGCGTGTCGCGGCGGCGCTTGAACGCCCCGCCGCGTTGCGCCAATCTCGCTGAACCTGTGGGGGCTGCATCGTTGAAATCGGACATTGAAGTCGCGCGTGAGTACACGCTGTCGCCGATCGCGCGCGTCGCCGCCAAGCTCGACATCCCCGACGATTCGCTGAGCCCGTATGGCCGGCATATCGCCAAGATCGAGCCGGACTTTCTCGCCAGCCTCGCTGGTCGCCCCGAGGGCAAGCTCATCCTCGTCACCGCGATCAACCCGACGCCGGCCGGCGAAGGCAAGACGACGACCACGATCGGCCTTGGCGACGGGCTCAACCGGATCGGCAAGCGCGCCGCGATCTGTTTGCGCGAGCCCTCGCTCGGCCCCTGTTTCGGCCAGAAGGGCGGCGCGACCGGCGGCGGCCGCGCGCAGGTCGCGCCGATGGAGGAGATCAACCTCCACTTCACCGGCGATTTCCACGCCATCAGCGCGGCGCACAACCTCGCCGCCGCGATGCTCGACAACCACATCTACTGGGGCAACGCGCTCGACATCGACCCGCGCCGGATCACCTGGCGGCGCGTCGTCGACATGAACGATCGCGCGCTGCGCGCGACGGTCGCCGGCCTCGGCGGCGCCATCAACGGCTTTCCGCGCGAAGACGGGTTCGAGATCACCGTCGCCTCCGAAGTGATGGCGGCGTTCTGCCTCGCGACTTCGCTCGACGACCTCGAGGCGCGGCTGAAGCGGATGGTTGTCGCGCAGACGCGCGCCAAGACGCCCGTCACGATCGGCGACCTGAAGGCGCAAGGCGCGATGACCGCGTTGCTGCTCGGCGCCTTGCGGCCCAACCTCGTGCAGACGCTCGAAGGGCTCGCCGGCGCTGATCCATGGCGGCCCGTTCGCCAATATCGCGCATGGCTGCAATTCGGTGATCGCGACGCGCGCGGCGCTGCGGCTCGCCGACTATGTGGTGACCGAGGCCGGGTTCGGCGCCGATCTCGGCGCGGAGAAATTCTTCGACATCAAATGCCGGCAGGCGGGGCTGAGGCCGTCGGCGGCGGTGGTCGTCGCGACGGCGCGGGCGCTGAAGATGAACGGCGGCGTAGCCAAGGCCGATTTGAGCCACGAGAACCTTGCCGCGCTCGAGTTGGGCCTCAGCAATCTCGTGCGTCATGTTGAGAACGTGAAGAAATATGGCCTGGAAGTCCTGGTCGCGATCAATCGCTTCAGCGGCGATACGGAGGCCGAACTGGAGCTGATCGCGCGGGTCGCGCGGGAGCGCTGCGGGGTCGAGGTTGTCTTGAACGAGTCGTGGGCGCTGGGGGCGGCGGGCGCCGAGGCGCTGGCGCGCAAGGTGGTGGAAATCGCCGACCGCGACGCCGGTCGCTTCAAGCCGCTCTATCCCGACGACCTGCCGCTGATCGAGAAAACCCGCGTCATCGCCCGCGAAATCTATCGCGCCGACGACATCGAAGTCGACGCGAAGGCGATGGCGCGGTTCGCCGAACTCGAGGCGGCGGGCTATGGCCGCCTGCCGATCTGCGTCGCCAAGACGCAATACTCGTTCTCCGCCGATCCGACGCGGCTCGGCGCGCCTATCGGCTTCAACATGCCGGTCCGCGAGGTGCGCCTGAGCGCCGGCGCCGGCTTCGTCGTCGTCCTGATGGGCGACATTTCGACCATGCCGGGCTTGCCGCGCGCGCCGGCGGCCGAGGCGATCCGGGTTGTGGAGGGAAGGATCGAAGGGCTGTTCTGAACGGCGCGCCGGACGGCGATCAGCGATGGGCGACGGGGCCTTACGAAGTCCTTATGGCGAAGCCTGCTCAATCGTATCGAAACCTTGCGCGCAGGGGAGCGATAAGCGCCCTGTAAGGGAGCTTTCGATGTCCATGCGTTCGCCTTCTTCCGTCCGCGCGATCTGCGCTCGGCTCGCTCTGGCGTGGGGTCTGGTGCTCGTTGTCGGGGCAGTCGCCAGCGCCTGCGGCGGTTGGAACGGTCTCTGATCGAATTGTGGGGCCTTGGTTTTTTTCGCGTCCCGCCTTAACCTCGCGGGAACAAACGCGAGGGGAGCCAGTTATTATGGGCTTTTGTCCAAACCCCGGAGTGTTTCCGGGCCTTGGTCTGCTGTTGCTGATCTGCGCCGGGCCTGCGCTTGCCGACCCGATCACCCGCACCTGCGACTATCAGGGACCGGGCAAACTCGGCCCCCTGACAGTCACCGCAGACGAGACCGCCAAGCGCATCGTGGTCACCACCGCGCTGGGCGCGACCTGGGTGTCTGCAGGATGGCGTCACGACCGAATTCCGCCCGCACGCAGGCCGACCACGAATCCTACGACGTCCAAACCCAGTTCGTCGCTTTCAAGTCCGACCGGGTCGAAGTCGGGCATTCGCAATCCCGACGACGGCGCGACGGTCCATATGTCCTATTTCAACCGCTCGGCGCTGAACTCGCCGAACACGCGCTGCGTCTGGAAATCGTTGTGGGGCTTCCGGAGGGTGTGAAGACGCTTCACGCCACCTGAGCTGTCGCCGCTCATCGCGGCGACGCCGGCGGCCGCTACTGGCCGACCATATAGGCGCCCTGCAGTTCCGTGCAGTCCGAGCGCGCTCAGACTTTCCGCTTGTTGCGCTGGTCTCCACGCCTCGGCGGTGATTTGCATGTTGAGCGCTTGGCGAGCCCGCTAACCGTTCGCACGATCGCCATCGCGCTGTCGTCGCTGCTCATTTCGCGCACGAAAGTCCTCTCGATCTTGATCCGATCGAACGGGAAGCGGCCTGAGGTGCGATAGGCTCGAATAGCCAGTCCCAAACTTGTCGAGCGCAATCGACACGCCGAGGCTGCGCAATTGAAGCAGAGCTGCGAACGTCGCGTCCGGGTCTTCCAGCAGCGCGCGCTCGGTAATCTCCACTTCGAGCCGACGAGGGCGACAGGCCCGTCTCCGCCAGCGCTCCGACGATGTCGGCGACCAATCGTCCCGATTTGAACTGGCGCGGCGACAGATTGACCGCGACCCTGATCGCCTTCGGCCAGCGCATCGCGTCCTCGCAGGCGTGGCGGATCGCCCAGGCGCCAATCTCGACGATAAGCCCGCAATCCTCCGCCAAAGGAATGAATTCGGCGGCGGCGATGCGGCCCCTGCGCGGGTGGTTCCAACGCAGCAGCGCCTCGGCGGCCACGATCGCGCCGAGCGCGACATTGAGGATCGGCTGATATTCCAGTTCGAATTCGCCGGCGGCCAGCGCGCCGCGCAGGTCGTCCTCGAGCGCGCGGCGGTTTCGCACCTGTTCGTCCATCGCCGGCTCGTAGAAGACGGAACACGCCGCGCCCCGAATTCTTGGCGCTGTACATCGCAAGATCGGCAGCCCGCTCCAGTTGCTGCGGCGTCTCGGCGTCGATCCCGCCGACGGCGATCCCTACGCTTGCGCTCACTTCGGCGCGTTGGCCTTCAAGATCGTAGGGCTCGCTCAGTCGCGCGATGATGCGCTCGGCGATTTCGGCGAGTCCCTCGCTCGGTTCTTCGAGCAGCAAGGCGAATTCGTCGCCGCCGATGCGCGCGGCGCAATCGACGTCGCGAATGCAGGACTGCAGCCGCCGCGCGGCCTGACGCAGCAATTCGTCGCCGGGGCCGTGGCCGAGCATGTCGTTGACGAGCTTGAAGCGGTCGAGATCGAGGCTCATGACCGCGAAGTTTCCGCCGCCGTCAGCCCGCTGGAACGCCAGCGCGAGCCGTCGCGAAAACAGCGCGCGATTGGCGAGGCCGGTCAACGCATCGTGTTCGGCGATGAAGGCGATCTGCTGCTCTGCGCGACGCTGCTCGGTGATGTCGACATGCGTGGAAATCCAGCCGCCGCCGGGGATCCGGCAGCCACTGATGGCAACGACGCGCCCGCTTGGCAATTCGACGACTTTGCCCGCAACCTGGCCGTTGCGCTGGGCGCGACTCGACAGCTCTTCGAGAAATCGCTCGGAGTCGTGGCCGGGCAGACCGCCATTGAGCAACTTGCCGATCTCGTAGACTGTCGAGAATTTCATGCCGATCAGCGTTTCGACATCTGGGAAGCCGTAGATCTCGGCGAGTTTGCGGTTGGCGACCAACAAGAAGTCGCGGGAATCGTAGAGGCACACGCCATGCGGCAGATTGTCGATCAGCGCATCGAACCTTTCGTTGGCGACCTGCAGATCATCGGCTCGATCGCGTATCCGCGCGACGGCGCGCGCGAGCGCGCCAATCTCGTCGTCGCGTTCGGCGAAATCGGCCGCGACCGCGGCGACGACGCCGGCGTCGTCGTCCTGGACCATGTTTGGATCTATCGCCCTGGCGAGGATCGAGATCGGGCGCAACACGCGCCGCTGCAGGTAAAAGCCAACGATCAGGAAAGCGAACAGAAGCCCGGTGATGCTCGTCAGGCCAAACGAGACATTGCGAATGGATGCGGTCTCCATCTCGTCAAGCGTCTCGGCGACTTCCGCAATGGCTGCGTCGCGCGGCGCCAGCGTCTCGGCGAGGCGGGCGACCGTCCATTGCCCCCATTCCTCGGGCCCCATCGGCGGCGACGCGCCTGTTAGCGCAGCTTCGACAGTGGCGTCATAGATGGGGCCGGCCGCGTCGAAGAACTGCGCCTTCATTTGCCGGACGCTGGCCGCGACCTTGAACCCGCCGACATCGCCGGCGATCCGCTGAAGACGGCGCCAGCTGTTGTCGATTTCCCCGTCCTCACGCAGCAGCAGCTTGCGTTGATCGGCCGTCAACGGCGCGCGGCCGGCGATATACAGAGCGAGCAGCATCGAGCGCTGGCTAGCGTCCTCGCGGATGTCGTTGGACAGCCTGGAGACTTCGAGATTCAGGCCGAGCGCAGGATCGAGCGCGGAGAGCCGTCGTTCCGTGACCGCCAGCGCCCGGTCGACCTCGGCGCCGACAGAGCGAAACCTGGCGATCAGGCGACTGATCTCTTCTGGCGTCGATTTGGCGTCGGGCGCCAGAAATGGCGCCACTTCGAGGCGCGCGTCTTCGATGTCGTTGCGGGCCTGCTCGATCGGCGAAACGATGTTTGCGGCGAGATCCGATGGCAGGCTTCGCGCCGCGGCCAGCGTTATGGCGAACAGCGCGTCGGTCTCTTTTTGGCGCGCCTCGATGGCGGCGAAAGCCCCCGGATGCGACCCGGGCCGAAAGACCAGCGCGGCGCTATAGGCGCCGCGCTCCCGCGCCAGCTGGTCAACAAACTTGACGGTGGGCGACAGGACGCCGACGAGCTCGCGTCCCTCGGCGACATCGTGGAGACGTGTCCAGGCGCCCAAACAGACATAGGCCGAACTGGCGAGGGCGACGAGCCCGAGGCCGGCGACGAATGCATAGTTGAGTGACGCGAGCATTCATGTCGGGCGAGGACGCACTTGCAGCGAGGATCCGCGGCCACGAAGAGGGAAACGGACATCAGGAAAACAAACTGGCCGCAAGGCTGGCGCGGACAAGAACTGTCCCCGCCGCGCGCTGTCCACTCCCTGACAGCGGCAAAAAAACCTTCACCTCGGTAGTAGCGACCTCAAGTTAAGCCGCCGTTACGACCGCCGCGTCGATTTAAAGTTCAGCGGGGAAGCCGGGCGCGCGCAGGTCCGTGTTCAGCGCGTCCTCGAGCAGCTTGACGACCTGCGTCGACCAGGCCGAGCCGCCGTAGGCTTCGCGGGCGCGGATGAAGGTCTGGGCGGTCAACGCGGCGAGGTCGAGCGGCACGCCGAATTCGCGGCCGAAGCCCATCGCGAAGCCGAGATCCTTGCAGGCGAGGTCCATGGTGAAATTGATGTTGTAGCTGCCGTTGAGGATGAGCTGCGATTCGGTCTCGTGGACGAAGCTCGTGCCCGAACTCGCCGCGATCACATGAAAAGCCTGCGCGAGATCGAGCCCGCCGCGCTTGGCGAGCATCAGCGCCTCGCCCGCCGCGACCAGATGGATGAAGGCGAGCATGTTGGTGATGACCTTGATCACCGATGCGCGAGCCGATCGGTCCGACGTGAAAGATGCGGTTGCCCATCGCCTGAAGCGCGGGGCGGTGAGCTTCAAACAGATCGGCGTCGCCGCCGACGATCACGGTGATCTCGCCGGTCGCGGCCAGATGCACGCCGCCGGTGACGGGCGTCTCCAGCGTCGCAACGCCGCGCTCGGCCGCCTTGCGCGGACAGCCGCAAGATCGTGTCGCGATCGTTGGTGCTCATCTCGATCCAGACGAGGCCGGGCTTCGCGCCGTCGAGGATCGCGTCGAGCACTTTTTCAGACACGGCGGGAGAGGGCAGGCAGGTGATGACGGCGTCGACGCTGGCCGCCAGCTCGGCTGGGCTCGCCGCCCATTTCGCGCCTTTGGCGATCAGCGGTTCGGCGGCGTTTCTGTCGAGGTCGCTGACGGTGAGATCGAAGCCGTTGCGCAACAGGCTGCCGGCGAGTTTGGCGCCGAGATTGCCGAGACCGATGTAGCCGTAGCGCAATTTTGTCCCCCAATTCTACCCGTGGCGTTGGCCCGCGCCGCCGTTCATTCCGTGCGCCTTACCTTCAAAGCCTTGCCGGCCTGGTAACGTTCAATCCACTTCGCCTTCAGGTGCGCGTAAAACTTTGGCGGCAGCATTCCGTAGACCACGCTCGAAGCGTCGCCATGCACGATCGGTCGCAAATCCGGTCCCGGCCAGCGAAATTCGTTCGCCTCGTTCAGCATTATCCACGAACGCTCCCCATCGAGCCCCAAGCGTTGTTTGGTGATCGCGGGAATTTCGACTGCCGAACTCAAGTCCGACGGAGGCGCGTGAGTTACCGGCAAAACCCAAACAAGCGGCTCGACATCGTCGTCGCGCATCAGCGCCAACAGGATTGCGCACGGCCGATCCTTGGCGCCTTCTTCCTTGCCGGTTCGGGCCTCGCGTTCCCACAGATAGGCGTAGCGAATGACGAGGCCCGGCCGTGGGCTCGGCCAGGTCACGGATTCCAGTCTTTGAGCTCTTCGTCGAGATGTTGGTATCCGTCGGGATACCGCGCCCCAGCAACCAGCGCGGCTTCCTTATCAGTGACGTCGTCGATGGCGAGAACGCGTCGATCCCCGCGCTTCAGACGCCGATACTCTTCCGTGGAGATCAGAACGCAGCTTTCCCGGCCGTTGCGAGTCACCGCGACCGGCTGACGAAGCGCCTCGTCCTGGTAGCGACCGATATTGCGCTGGAATTCGGCGGCGGAGACCTTGATCACAGCAAATGACCCTTCATGCAGTTCATGCAATATACATCAAGTCTGCAACCCAGCCAAGTTCGTCACTCCCCGCGTCCCACCGGCCCAAACGTCGGCACGAGATGCAGCGCCTTGCCGCTGTAGGGATGCGCGAGCGCGACCTCCTCGTCGAGTTCCACGCCGAGCCCCGGGCCGTCGGGCGGGATGACGTAGCCGTCCTCCCAGCGGATCGGCTTCTTCAGCAGTTTGGCCTGAAAGCCGTCCAAGCGCTCGATGCTCTCCAGGATCAGGAAATTCGGGCTGCAGGTCGAGATCTGGATGTTGGCGGCGCCGACGACCGGGCCGCAATAGAGGTGCGGCGCGATCTGCGCGTAATGCGCCTCGGCCATGCCGGCGATCTTCTTGGCCTCCAGCAGGCCGCCGACGCGGCCGAGGTTCATCTGCAGGATCGAGGCGGCGCCGAGCGCCAGCACGCGCGCGAATTCGTATTTGGTCGTCAGCCGCTCGCCGGTCGAGATCGGGATCGAGGTGAAGCGCGCCACCTCCGCCATCTGCTCCGGCATTTCCGGCGGCGTCGGCTCCTCGAACCACAGCGGCGAATAGGGCTCCAGCTCGCGCGCCAGCCGCTTGGCGCCCGAAACCGTGAACTGGCCGTGCGTGCCGAACAGCAGGTCGCAGCGCGTGCCCACCGCCGCGCGGATCTGCTTGCAGAAGGCGGCGCTGAGCGCGAGGCGCTCGAGGCTTGGCTGGCGCGGATCGAAGGTGGAGTAGGGGCCCGCAGGGTCGAACTTCAGCGCGGTAAAACCCATCGCCAGATATTCGAGCGCGCGCTCGGCGGCGGCGTCGGGATTGTCGTAGACGGGGCTCGCCGCATAGGCGTCGGCGCCCGCATCCGGGTACAGATAGGTGTAGCTTCTCAGCCGCTCGTGGACCTTGCCGCCGAGCAGCGCGTAGACCGGCTTGTCGCAGGCCTTGCCGACGATGTCCCACATCGCCATTTCGATGCCGCTCAAGGCGCCCATCAGCGAGATGTCGGGACGCATCGAATAGCCGCGGCCGTAGACGTTGCGCCAGACGGTCTCGATGCCGAACGGATCGGCGCCCTCGACGTGGCGCGCAAAAACGTCCTCGACCGCCTTCACCATCACGTCGGGCGCGAGGCTCGCGGCATAGACTTCGCCGACGCCTTCGATGCCGTTGTCGGTGATCAGCTTCAGGAACAGGAAATAGCGCCCGCCGTAGGTCGGCGGCGGGTTGCCGACGACGAAGGTCTTCAGTTCGCGGATACGCATCGGCGCCCTCTTGATTGGCGCCAACTGAAGCCGGGGCGGGCGACAGGTCAAGCGGCGGCTTGTGCGCGGCGGCAAAGCGCGCAATTCTTCAAAACATGACCGACCCGCAAATCCTCGTCGCCACCGCCTTCGCCGCCTATCTCTACGTCGTCTCGCCGGGGCCGGCGTTTCTGGCGCTGTTCACGCTTTCGGCGTCGAAGGGGCGGCGCAGCGGGGCCTATTTCATCTGCGGGCATCTGGTCGGCGACATCACCTGGGGCGGGCTTGCCGTGGCGGCGATCATCGGCGCCAACAAGCTCGGCGCGACCCTGTTTCAGGCGCTCGGATTCTTCTGCGGCTGCTACCTCTGCTATCTCGGCGTGCGCGCCGTGATGACGCGCAAGGATGCGCCGCCGCGCACGATCGGCGAGAGCCGGCCGCTGATGACCGGCCTCGCATTCGGCCTCACCAACCCCAAGGCCTATCCGGTCGCGCTGGCGATGTTCTCGGCGATCGTCGCGCCCTATGTCGACAAGCTCTCGACGGCGGACGCGCCGGCGCTGCTGGCGGCGTCGTTCGCGGGCTTCCTCGCCGCGGACGCGACGCTGATCTTCGCGGCGGGCCTGCCGGCGGTCCGGCGGTTCTTCCTCGCCCATGGCGTGATCGTCACGCGCTTCGTCGGGCTGATTTTCATCGGCTTCGGCGCCAAGTCGATCTACGACGCCGCCAGCGGCGCGTTGCGGCGGGCGTAAGATCTTTTCGGGGGAATAGTTCGATGGCGCATGTTCGGCAGCCGGCCATTTTCCTGGCGCATGGCGGAGGCCCCTGCTTCTGGATCGAATTCCCGCCGCCGTTCGGCAAGGACGCTTGGAACGGCCTGCGCCACTACCTCGAAGGCCTGGTGGCGAGTCTGCCGGAACGCCCGAAGGCGTTCGTCGTCTGCACGGCGCATTGGGAGGCCGACGCGCCGACCGTCAGCGTCAATCCCGCGCCCGGCATGCTCTACGATTACTACAATTTTCCGCCGCACACCTATCAGCTCAAATACCCGGCGCCGGGCGAACCTGAACTTGCGCGCCCGCGTCGAGGGCCTGATTGCCGCCGCCGGGCTTGTCGCCGAAACACGACAGCGAGCGCGGCTTCGACCACGGCGTATTCGTGCCGTTCCTGATCGTCGATCCGGAAGCGCGCATTCCCGTCGTGATGCTGTCGCTGCGCGGCGATCTCGACGCCGAGTTTCACATCCGGCTTGGGCAAAGCGCTGGAGCCGCTGCGCGACGAGGGCGTGGCGATCGTCGGCAGCGGCATGAGCTTCCACGACCTGCGCTCGTTCCGCGACGGAGAGGGCAAGGCCTCAGAAATTTTCGACGCCTGGCTCACGCAAGCCGCGCTGGCCCCGCGCGCCGAGCGCGAGCAGAAGCTCGCGCATTGGGACGAGGCGCCGATGGGCCGCGAGTGTCACCCGCGCGAAGAACATCTGTTGCCGCTGATGGTGGTCGCGGGCGCCGCCGGCGACGACGCCGGCAAAGTCGATTTCCACGACGTGATCGGCGGCAAGACGATCTCGGGCTATCGCTTCGGCTGAGCTGCGGCCTCAGCCGAGCCGCGCGCCGCCGTCGAGTTCGAGATCGATCGCGTTGACGGCGCGATTGTCCATCAGGAAGAACACGGCGTGCGCGACGTCGGCCATGTCGGCGACCCGCCGCGCGGGAGTGCGGGCCGCCATGCCTTCGAGCATCTGCGCGACCTGCGGAATATTGGCGCGCTTCGCCCAGCGCGGCGAGTCGCCGACGAGCCCCGGCGAGATCGTGTTGACGCGGATCGGCGCCAGCTCCAGCGCCAGCGTTCGCATCATGCCGAGCAGGCCCGCGTTGACAGTGGAGATGATCGTGCTGCCGGGGTAGGGGCGCGCCTTGGCGATGCCGCCGAACAGCGTGATCGACGAAGTCGGTTTCAGCCTCGGCAGCGCCGCGTGGATCGTCTCCAGAAAGCCGAGGATCTTCAATTGCGCCGCGCGCGCCGCCTCGACCCGGTCGAAATTCGTCACCGTGATGTCGCCGGGGTGAACGGGCACGAGCACGAGGTGGTCGATCGGCGCCTCGCCGGCGAAGGCCGCGGTGATCGAGGCGGAGTTGAGCAGATCGAGCGCGAGGCCGGTTACCTCGGCGCCGATCGACGCCGCGGCTTCGGCAGCGTGTTCAGCGCCTCGGCTGGTCAACGTGACCCTGGCGCCGAGAGCGTGCGTCGCTTCCGAAAGGGCGAGCCCGATGCCCGAGGCGCCGCCGACGATGTAGATGTGGTCTCCAGCTTTCGGCATGCACGTTACCTTCGGTCAAACCTGAAATTTGACGGTCACCGCGGCGCGTCACGCCGCCTCGGCGCAATCCCTGCAAAGGCCGATCAGTTCAACCAATCGCCGCTTCGGTCTGAACTTCAACCGCGCCGCGGCCGCGTCGAGCGCCGAGGCGAGCGCCGGAATCCTCGATCTCGTCGCTGCGGCCGCATTTCTCGCAGATCAGCATCGCGCTCTCGTGGGCGTGGTCGAAATGCGCGCAGCGCGCGTAAGCGTTGCGGCTCTCGATGCGGTGCAGGAAGCCGTGCTCGAGGAAGAAGTCGAGCGTGCGGTAGACGGTCGGCGGCGCGATCGGCTTGCCCTCGCGCTTCGCCAGCGCCTCGATGATCGCGTAGGCGCCGAGCGGGGCAGGGCTCTCGCTGACGATCGCCAGCACGGATTGGCGCAGAGGCGTCAGGCGTCAGGCTGTGGCGCGCGCAGGCGCGTCTCGACTTCGTGACGCCAGACGGATGGCGAAATGGCGTCGTGTTCACTATGCATTTGACGACCTCAAACTTCGCGCCGTCATTGCGGAGCGCAGCGACAACATATCGCCGCCGCCTGCGCAATGACGGATGCCGCGCTTCGTAATGCACGAATTCACGAATTCCGGAGGTCTTGCGTCTCTGTATTGTTATAACATAACACTTCTGCCGATCATCCGCGGGAGATCCCCATGCGTTCGTTGTATGCCTTCTCCGTCCTCGCGCCTTCGCCGCCGGCCTCACCGCGCCCGCGCTCGCGGATCCCGTAAAAGTCGTCGCCGGCGAGAATTTCTGGGGCGACGTCGCCGCGCAGATCGGCGGCGCCAATGTCGCCGTCACCTCGATCCTCACCAATCCCGACCAGGACCCGCATCTGTTCGAGGCGAGCACCGAGACCGCCAAGGCGGTGGCCGACGCCGACGATCGCCATCGTCAACGGCGTCGATTACGATCCCTGGATGGAGAAGCTGATCGCCGCCCACAAGGCGCCGGCGCGCAAGGTGATCGTCGTCGGCGCGCTCGTCGGCCGCAAGGCCGGCGACAATCCGCACCTCTGGTACGAGCCGGCCTACGTGAAGGCCGCGGCCCACGCGATCGCCGCAGGACCTCGCCGCCGTCGACCCCGCGCACAAGGCCGACTATCAGAAGGGCGAGGCCGATTTCCTCGCCTCGCTGAAGCCGCTGGAGGCACAAGATCGCCGACCTTCGCAAGCGCTTCGCCGGCCAGCCCGTCACGGCGTCCGAGCCGGTGTTCGGCTACCAGGCGGGGCTTGATCGGCCTGAAGGTGCGGAACGAGAAGTTCGCGCTCGCGATCATGAACAACACCGAGCCCTCGGCTTCCGAGGTCGCGGCTTTCGAGAACGACCTCAAGGGCAAGAAGGTCAAGGCGATGCTCTACAACGCGCAGGCGAGCGAGCCCGCGGTGCAGAAGCTGGTCGACCTCGCCAAGGCCAACGGCATTCCCGTCGTCGGCGTCTCGGAGACGGAGCCGGCGGGCGCGACCTACCAGGCCTGGATGCTCTCGCAACTCGATGCGCTCGACGGCGCGCTCTCCGGCGAGAAGTCTTGAGCGCTCTCGCGTTCGACAAGGCGACGATCCGTCTTGGCGGCAGAGCGATCCTCTCCGACGCCAGCTTTGCGATCGAGGAAGGGCGAGTTCGTCGGCATGCTCGGCGCCAATGGCGCCGGCAAGACAACTCTCATGCGCGCCGCGCTTGGGCTTGATCCCGATCGGCGGCGGCGCGATCCGCGTGCTCGGCAAGCCGGCGACGCGCGGCAATCGCGCAGGTCGGCTACATGCCGCAGAATCGCGGCGCCGCGGTTTCGCTGCGCATCCGCGGCTATGACGTCGTGGCCAGCGCGGCGATGGGCGCCCGCTTCGGCTTCCATCGCCTCGACGCGGCGCTGCGCCGCGAGATCGACGGCGCGCTCGATCTGGTCGGCGCTCGCGAACTGAGCCGAGCGCCCGATCGGCGAACTCTCGGGCGGCGAGCGGCAGCGGCTGCTGCTGAGTCAGGCGCTGCTCGGCAAGCCCAAACTGCTGCTGCTCGACGAGCCGCTGATCTCGCTCGATCCGGCGCAGCAGACCAGCGTCGTCGAGCTCGCGCGCCGGCTGCGCGACGAACTGAAGCTGGCGATCCTGTTCAGCGCGCATGAGCTCAACCCGCTCGTCAACCGGATCGACCGCGTGCTCTATCTCGGGGCGGGCTCGGCGGTGCTCGGCGCCGTCGACGAGGTGGTGACGGCGCCGGTGCTGTCGCGGCTCTACCGCGCCGACATCGAGGTCGTGCGGGTCAGAGACCGCTATTTCGTCATGGCGGGCGGCGTCGAGGTCGAACGCGACGCGCATCTGCACGAAGACGGCGGACATTCGCACGCCCATGCCCATTCCCACGATCACTGAACGCCCGGATGTTTGAATACGATTTCATGCGCACGGCGTTCGCGGCCGCGGGCGTGGCCGCCGTGCTCGCCGGCTTTGTCGGCTATTTCCTCGTGCTGCGCGGCCAGACGTTCGCCGGCCACGCGCTGAGCCATGTCGGCTTCACAGGCGCGACGGGCGCCGCGCTGTTCGGCGCTCTCGCCGCTCGCCGGCCTGCTGGGCTTTACCCTCCTCGCCGGCATCGGCATGGGCCTGCTCGGCGAAAAGCTCAGCGAGCGCGACGTCGGGATCGGCATGACGCTTTCGCTGGCGCTCGGCCTCGGCCTGCTGTTTCTGCATTTCTACACCAGCGCCGCGACGCGCGCGGCGGCGCTGCTGTTCGGCAACGTGCTCGGCGTCGACGATGCGGCGCTCTGGACGCTCGTTGTCCTGGCCGCCGTCGGCCTCGTCGCGCTCGCCTTCATCGCCCGGCCGCTGCTGTTCGCCTCGCTGCAGGCAGAACTCGCCGAGGCGAGGGGCCTGCCGATGCGCGGGCTGTCGATCGCGTTTCTGAGCCTCGTGGCGATCGCGGTCGCCGAATGCTCGCAGATCGTCGGCGTGCTGCTGGTGTTCACGCTGATGGTCGGACCGGCGGCGGCGGCGCAGAATTTTTCGCGCCGCATCGCGCCGGCGATCTTCCTCTCCGCCGGCCTCGCGCTGGCGGAGGCCTGGGGCGGCCTGACGCTCGCCTATTACACCGACTGGCCGACCAGCTTCTGGATCACGGCGCTGTCGGGCGCCGTTTATTTCCTCAGTCTCGCCAGCCGCGCGCGCCGCCTGTAGCCGCGGTCGCCTGTAGCGCGGTCGCCGACCGCGGGGGTCCCGCTTGGCGAAGAGCGAGCAAGGAGCGACCTGCACCAGCCGAGGTCGGCGACCTCAGCTACATTACGCAACGTTAACTCTCTCCGATCGCCGTTTCCCCAAAGGCAGCGGCGTCGGTCAGAATGGGCGCGATTTCTCGACTTTTCAGGTCTTTCTATTTCGAGACTTCGAGTTCCGAAATAAAACGAGACTTGCAGTTCCTAAATTGCCCGTTACGATGGCGGGCATGTCGGAGCCGCAAAACCGCGCCGTCGGCAGACCGCGCAGCGAGGCCAGCCGCGCGGCGCTGCTCGACGCCGCCTATTGGCAGACCATCGAGCGTGGCTATTCCGCCGCCTCGGCGGAGACGATCGCGAAGGCGGCTGGGGCAGGCAAGCAGACCCTCTATCGCTGGTGGCCGAGCAAGGGCGCGCTGGTGCTGGAGGCGATGCTCGCCAAGCTGCGCGAACGCATCGACCGGCCGCGCGAGGCGGCGATGCGCGCAGGCGACCTCGAGCGCTTCCTGATCGCCGATCTCGCTCAACTGAAAGGGTTTGCCGACGCGCTCGCCGGGCTGTTGGCCGAAGCGCGCGGCGATGCGGAGTTGATGCGGCGCCTGAGCGATCAATGGCTGGCGACGCGCGCAGCCGACCTGTATCTCGCGCTATCCGGGGTCGTAACCGATGTCCGACGCAGGGAGATCGCTGCAGAGGCGATCGAGGGCGCCATTCTGGCGCGCGTCCTGCTTGGCCGTCCGCTCGATGAAAATTTCGCTCGCTCGCTGACGAGCTTCATCCGGGCGTAAAAAAACCGCCGGCCTGAGCCGGCGGTTGAAACGGCAAGAAGCGGATATCCGCGCCGGTCAGAACTTGTAGGCGACCGCGACTCGGGCCGTGCTGTTGTACAGGTTCGACAGCTTCCGGTTGTTCCAGCCCTGCGACCCGTCTTCGTTGAAAGTCGGGCTGCCGTAGTCGTCGAAAATATATTCGGCGCGCGCGATGACGTTGGGCGTGATCGCCCAGTCGATGCCGCCGCCGATGTTGAAGCCGGTGAGGACCTTCGACGTGTTGGACGTGTAGGTCGTCACGCCCGGCGCCGGGAAATTGGGGCACGGGAATGTCAGGTCGAGATCGGCCTGCGTCACGCTGAGGCCGCCGGCGATGAACGGCAGCACCTGGCCGAAAGCGTAGCCCAGTCGCGCGCGGGCGCGGAAATCCCAGGGCGTGCTGAACTTGTTGTAGGTGGGGATATAGTCGAGTTCCGGCGGGCCGGGATGGAAGCCGCTGTTGGTCACGCCTGTCGTGCTGCCGAAGCTGCCGCCGCCTTCGACTTCGGCGCCCAGCACGAACAAAGACGGGAATTCGTAATTGTAGCCGACATAGCCACCGAGAACGAACGCGTCGGGATCGAGATTGGCGCTCGTCTTCTGGTCGTCGATGAAGGCAAGTTCGCCCGGTCCGTTGATTTCCTGCATGTTGGAATTGGCGAACGAACCGCCGGCGTAAATACCGAAATATCCGCCAGTCCAGCTGAAGGGGAGGGCCATCGGCATCGGCGGCGGCCCCTTTTTCGTCGGCAGATCCGCAGCGAAAGCAGAGGACGAAAGCGCCACGACGCCAAGCAGAAGTGATGCGGTAAGCTTCATATATCGATGTCCCTTTTGGACGCCATACTCATGATGTCGTGAAGCTATTAAGCGACGATCTGGCAAAGGTGACAAGCAGAAGGTCGATTTCGAGCGGTCGCTTTGGAGGCTTTTCCAAATCGGTGTGTCGTTGGCGCTACTTATTTAGCGGATCCGCTATGGGAATATAAGAATCTGTTGCCTGTATTGATGAATTTATAGCCGAACAACCCGAATTCAGGCTTTGCCTCGTTCAATACGCTTGGCTTCGTTCCAAAGCGCATCCATCTCGGCGAGCGAGGCGGATTTCGGACGGCGCCCCTCGGCCTCGAGGCGGGCTTCGATATGGGCGAAGCGGCGCTCGAATTTGGCGCTGGCCCCACGTAGCGCGGCTTCGGGATCGGCGTCGAGATGCCGGGCGAGATTGGCCAGCGCGAACAGCAGGTCGCCGACCTCTTCACCGGCGGCTTTCGCGTCGCTCGGCCTCGATCTCCGCCTCGACCTCGTCGATTTCCTCGCGCAGTTTGGCGATCACCGCGCGCGCATCGTTCCAGTCGAACCCGACCTTGCTCGCCTTTTCCTGCAATTTGACGGCGCGCGTGAGCGCGGGCAGGTCGAGCGGCACGCCGGAAAGCGCGCCGCCCTTCGGCTCGCCGGCGCGCCCGCGGCGAGGCGCTCGGCGGCGCGGGCGCGCTTCTCCTCCGCCTTGATCTGGCCCCAGAGCGCCTTGACCTCGTCGGGCGAAAGATCGCGCGCGTCGCCGAACACGTGGGGATGCCGGCGGATCAGCTTGGCGGTGATCGCCTCGACGACGCCGCCGAAGTCGAAGCGTCCCTCTTCTTCGCGCCATCCGGGCATGAAAGACGACCTGCAGCAGCAGATCGCCGAGCTCGTCGCGCAGATCCGCGAAATCGCCGCGCTCGATCGCATCGGCGACCTCGTAGGCCTCCTCGATCGTGTAGGGGGCGATGGTCGCGTAGGTCTGCTCGAGGTCCCAGGGGCAGCCCGTGACCGGGCGTGCGCAACGCCGCCATGATTTCGAGCAGGCGCCCGATTTCGCGCGACGGGGTCAAGGGCATCGCTCATCGGTCTCCGTCCCAGGGAGGCGCGCAAAACGAAAACGGCCGGGACGAGCCCGGCCACCCCGCTTGCTTGAAGTCAGATAGCCGTCTCAGACCGAGAGCGAGATCGCCTCGCGGCCCTTCGGCGTATCGACGACGCTCATGTTCACTGCTGGCCTTCGGCCAAGATGCGGAATGCCGGCGGCGTCCGAGCACGGAAATATGGACGAACACGTCCTTGCCGCCGTCGTCGCTGGCCACGAAGCCGAAACCCTTGGCGTCGTCGAACCATTTGACCTTGCCGCTGACGGTGACCGCGCTCGACGGATCGGGCGCCATGCGCGCGCGGCGGGCGCGCGCGACGTCGCCGGGAGAACGAACGCTGCGGGCGCGCCTCCACGACGCCGGCCGCGTCGACTTCGACCACGCGCGTGACCTGCGCGCCCTTGGCGCCGGCGCCGACGATCACGCGCAGCTTGGCGCCCGCGGGAACCGTCTCATGGCCGGACGCGTGCAACGCGTTGGCGTGCAGGAACGCGTCGCCCTGGCCGCCGGCCAATTCGACGAAGCCGTAGCCCTTGTCGGCCTTGAACCATTTGACCACGGCGTCGACCGTCGGTCCGCGACAGGCGCGGACGGCGAAAAGCCCGGGCGCCGCCCATCGGCGGCGCCGCCGAAGCGCTGTCGGGGCCGCCGCCGAAGGCGCGCGAACTGCGCGGCTCTCGGCTCGTAGGGCATCGGCCCGTCGTCGTCGAAGCCGCGCTTGCGAGGCGCCCGAAATCCTTACCCTTGCTCATGTGACCCCAATTCTCCGCCCAATAAATGGCGCCAACCGCTTTGCGTTACAGCGCCCGCCGCCTCGCCGATGTCGGCGAAACCCCGTGATCCGCGCGATCCCGCGCGCTGAATGTCAATGAAAAGATGCGAGGGATCTCTCGCTCGTCCCGAAGGCCCGTCAAACGTGAGCACCCTCGAGGACGCGTCGGACAACGGAGGCGCGACACCGGCTCAGCCGGATTAGCCGAAGCCTCCCGATCGACTGGCCGAGAGAAATTTCCATATTCTTCGTCCGCATCGCCCAAATCCGCCCGGCCGAGCGCACCGCTTCGTCAAGACCAAGCGCAACACAAGCTTATCGCATTTTTTTTGGCTTCGCTAGATCAGCCTCTCGAGGTTTTTTTGGGCAATTCGTCCATTGGCAGGCGCGTTGCGCGTCAGGCGATTCTAGCGTGTGCAGGGCGAGATCACGATCGTCTGACCCTTGATCGAACCGGTCGTCGCGAAGTCTATCGCGTTGAAATTGGGCCGCGCTTCGCCGTTGCTGCGGCGTCGGCGATCGAGTCGCGGCTGCCGGGTGTCAGGCCGACGTATTGCGCGGCGCCCTGACCGATCACGATGCAGAGCAGTGTCAGCCCGCCGCGGTATCACCGCGAAGCCCAACGTGTGCGGCGCTCGGCGCGTCGTCATCCTCGAACATCGGGCCTCGCTTGGCGGCTCGGCAGTCCATTTCCCGATTCGTCAGCGGCACTAACGCGGTACAAGGCTGAGCGGCATCAGCTGAACTTACGTGCGTTAGGGTAAACGAACCCTTGGCCGAGCGGCTTCAAATATCGACGAGTTCGCGCGCCTTCTCGGCGCGCGTTCCTGAATGAAGGCGAAGCGCGCCTCGGGCTTCGTGCCCATCAGCCGCTCGACCGCGTCGCGCGGTGCGCGTCGCGCGTCGTCGCTCGACGATCGCGACGCGCAGCAGCGTGCGGCGCGCCGGGTCCATCGTGGTGTCGCGCAGATCGCGCATCGGCATTTCGCCCAGGCCCTTGAAGCGGCTGACCTCGATCGCGCCCGCGTCCGGAAAAGCCCGATCTTCATCAGCTCGCTCCTTGTGCGGCGTCGTCGCGCGCGTAGATCGACTTCGCGCCTTGGGTCAGCCGATAGAGCGGCGGCATCGCGATATAGAGATGGCCCTCGTGATCAGCTTCGGCGTCTGCCGGTAGAAGAAGGTGATCAGCAGCGAAGCGATGTGCGCGCCGTCGACGTCGGCGTCGGTCATGATGATGACCTTGTCGTAGCGCAGGTCCTCGGAGCGGTATTGCGATCCCGTGGCGACGCCGAGCGCCTGCGATGAGATCGGAGAGCTGCTGGTTCTGCCGGCAGCTTGTCGCGCGTCGCCGAGGCGACGTTGAGGATTTTTCCGCGCAGCGGCAGCACGGCCTGGGTCGCGCGGTCGCGCGCCTGCTTGGCCGAGCCGCCGGCAGAATCGCCCTCGACGATGAATAGTTCAGAGCCTTGCGCCGAAGTGTTCGAGCAATCTGCGAGCTTGCCGGGCAGCCGCAGCTTGCGCACCGCGGTCTTGCGCGCGACGTCCTTTTCCGCCTTGCGGCGCAGCCGCTCCTCGGCGCGCTCGACCGCGAAGTCGAGCAGCTTCAGCGCCTGGCTCGGCGAATGCGGCGAGCCAATGGTCGAAGGCGTCGCGCACGACGCTGTCGACGATCTGCGCGGCTTCGAGCGTCTGCAGCCGCCCTTGTTCTGGCCCTGGAATTCCGGCTCGCGGATGAACACCGAAATCAGCGCCGCGCAGCCGGTCATCACGTCGTCGGTCGTGAGGACGGCGGCGCGCTTGGCCTGGCCGATGCGCTCGGCGTGATCCTTCAGCGCCCGCAGTCAGCGCGATGCGCAGGCCGGCCTCGTGCGTGCCGCCGTCGGGCGTCGGGATCGTGTTGCAATAGGAATGGACGAAGCCGTCCTCGGCGGCGAGCCAGGCGACCGCCCATTCGACCGAGCCGTGCTTGCCGGCTTTCTCGACCTTGCCGAAGAACGGCTGTCGACGACCGTGGTCTGGCCCTCGACGTCGGCCGCCAGATAGTCCTTGAGGCCGCCGGGAAAGTGGAACGCCGCCTCGGCCGGCACCTTGCCGTCGGCGCCGAGCAGCGCGGGCGCGCAGTGCCAGCGGATTTCGACGCCGCCGAACAGATAGGCCTTGGCGCGCGTCATCTTGAAGATGCGCGCCGGATCGAACTTCGCGCCCTCGCCGAAAATCTGCGGGTCCGGCTTGAAGCGCACCTTGGTGCCGCGCTTGTTGGGCGCCTTGCCGACGATCTCCAGCTTCGTCACCGGGACGCCGCGCTCGAAACATCTGCCGATAGAGCGTCTGGCCGCGCGACCACGTCGACCTCGGTGCGCGACCGACAGCGCGTTGACGACGGAGACGCCGACGCCATGCAGGCCGCCCGAGGTCTCGTAGGCGCCGCTATCGAATTTGCCGCCGGCGTGCAGCTTGGTCATGATGATTTCGAGCGCCGATTTGCCCGGAAATTTCGGATGCGGATCGACCGGCATGCCGCGGCCGTTGTCGGTGACGCTGAGAAAGCCGTCTTCGCTCCATCGTGACGTCGATGAAGGTCGCGTGGCCGGCGACCGCCTCGTCCATCGCATTGTCGATCACTTCGGCGAACAGGTGATGCAGCGCGTTGGTCGTCGGTGCCGCCGATATACATGCCGGGGCGGCGGCGCACGGGCTCGAGCCCCTCCAGCACCTCGATCGAGGACGCGTTGTACTCGTCCTCGCCCATCGGGCCGGAGCGGCGCGGCTTGCCCTTGGCGGGCGGAGGTTTTGCGCGGCGCGGCTGCGCCGCCAAACAGATCGTCGGTCATTCGCTCTTTGCGGATTTGATTCGTTTTCATGCACAGGCTACCACGTCGGGGACGAGAACATATGCAGAACGAATGGGTATTGCAAAGGGCGCATAGCCCGTCATTGCGAGCGCAGCGCGGCAATCCACGTTTCCGCCGCCACGACTTACGTGACTAACAGCAGAGCTTGCGGCGGCGGAAGCATGGATCGCCTCGTCGCTGCGCTCCTCGCAATGACGGCGGATTTACCCCTCCTGCGCGCGCCCCAGGCTGCTTGCCGCCACCGCCAATATGATGATCGAGCCGGTGATGATCTCGCGCACGTAGCTGTCGACGTTGAGCTGCGTGAGGCCGTTGCCGAGCACGCCGAGCATCAGCACGCCGATCAGCGTGAACAGCACGCGCGGCTGGCCCTCGTCGCTCATCGTCATGCCGAGAAACACGGCGGCGATGGCGTCGAGCATCAGGCCGGCGCCTTGCGTCGGATTGGCGGAGGCGACGCGGCTCGCCAGCATCAGACCCGGCCGCCGCCGCGCCGAGGCCGGAAAGCCCGAACGCCGCCAGCCGCAGCGGCTTGATGCGCACGCCGGCGAGCCGCGCCGCCTCGGCATTGCCGCCGATGGCGTAGAGCCGGCGGCCGAAAATCGTCTGCTCCAGCAGCACCCAGGCGACGACCAGCGACGGCGACGGCGACCAGCGTCAGGTTCGGGATCGTGATCCCGCCGGGCCGAGTTCGAGCCGCCGACCGCGCAAAGCCTCCGAACGAGGCGGGAATCGCCGAGCCGAAAATCGTCTTGCCGCCCGACAGCCGGAACGCGAGCCCGCTGTAGACCGTCAGCGCGCCGAGCGTCGCGATGAACGGCAGAATGCCGACATAGGCGACGAGCAAGCCGTTGACGCAGCCCGACGGCCAGACCCGACCGCGAGCGCGGCGGGGATGGCGAGCTCCGGCCCGCGCCGTTGACGAAACCAGTCGCGGCGACGACGCCGGCGAGGCTGGCGATCGAGCCGACGCTGAGGTCGAAATCGCCCATCGCCATCACGATCGTCATCGTCGCCGAGACGACGGCGAGCATGCTCATCTGCTGCGTGATGTTGAGCAGGTTGCGCGAGCGTGAGGAAGGTGTCCGGCAGCTTCAGCGCAGAAGAAGACGAGCAGCAGCAGAAAGCCGACCGGCGTTCCGTAGCGGCGAAGCAGCGCGGCCATTCCCATCAGACCATCGTCTCGCCGTAGCAGAGCGCAAGCAGACTTTGCGGCGTCAAGTCCCTTCGCATCGACAATTGTCGGCGATCCGACCCGATCGCGCATGATGGCGATGCGCGAGCAGAGGCGCAGCAGCTCCTCCTGATCGGTCGAGACCGACGATCGCGCTCGTTCCCGCCGCCGCGAGTTCGCGCAATCAGCGCGTAGATGTCGAACTTCGCGCCGACGTCGACGCCGCGCGTCGGCTCGTCGAGCAGCAGCACGCGCGGCGCGCCGGCGACGGCGCGCGCGAACATCACCTTCTGCTGATTGCCGCCGGAGAGGGTGCGCGTCTTCTGCAGCGGCCCGCTCGCCTTCAGCCGCACGCGGCGGCCGGTCTCCACGGCGCGCGCGCGCTCGCCGCGGCGGTCGAGAAACCAGCGCGCACGGGCGAAGCGGCGCAGATGGGGCAGGGCGACATTGCTCGGCGATGTCCTGCATCAGCAGCAGTCCCTCGGCGCGTCGCTCGCGCGGCAGCAGCGCGAGACCGCTCGCCCAGGCGGACGCGGGGCCGTCCAGCGCAAGCGGCTTGCCGTCGAGCGTCACGCGGCCGGCGCCGTCGAAGTGAGCGCGCGCGTCAGCCGCTCCGGCCCCGGCGCCGGCGAGGCCCGCGAAGCCGAGGATCTCGCCGCTGCCGCAGCTCGAAGCGAAATATCCTGCAGGCCGTCGGCGCTGAGGTCCTCGACCTTCAGCGCGATCGGGGCCGTCGCGTCGGCGCAGGCGCTGGACGCCGCGTCCAGCGCTTCGCGTCCGATCATCAGTTCGATCAGCTTCGCCTTGCTCGCCTCTTTTGCGTCGAGCGTCGCGCGCGTTTCGCCGTCGCGCAGCACGGTGATGCGGTCGGCGATCGCGAGCACTTCGTCGAGCCGATGCGAGACGTAGATCACCCCGCAGCCGCGCTGCGCGCAGCGCCTCGATGATGCGGAACAGGCGCTGCGGATTCCTCGGCGTAGAGCGCGGCGGTCGGCTCGTCCATGACGAAGATGCGCGCCGGCGGACCGTCGTCTTCGAGAAAGGCGGCGGCGATCTTGACCAGCATGCGGTCGCCGACCGGCAGTCGCGCGACGAGCGCGTTTGCGGCGCGATGTGCTCGACGCCGAGCGCCGCCGAGCGCGGCGCGCGCCCGCGCATGGAGCGCATCGCCAGTCCACCAGGCCGAAGCGGCGCGGATAGGCGCGGCCGAGAAACATGTTCTCGGCGACGCTCAGCGCCGGCACGACGTTGAGTTCCTGATGGATGAAGCGCAGCCCGCGCGCGATGCGCCTCGTCGGGGCTGCCGATCGCCGCGAGCGCGCCCTCCGAGCCGGATCTCGCCGCCGTCCGGCGCGACCGCGCCGGCGAGAATCTTGATCAGCGTGCTCTTGCCGGCGCCGTTCTCGCCCATCAGCGCGAGCGTCTCGCCGGCGTGCAGCTCAAGCGAGGCGCCGCTTCAGCGCGACGGCGCCGCCGTAGGCCTTGCGCAGGCCGGAGATGGTGAGGAGGGTCATAGCGGGCGCTCGACGCGAGTAGCGCCCTTCTGCCCCTTGAGGGAGAAGGTGCGCGAAGCGCGGATGAGGGGTTGCGTTAGTGACAGGATCGAGACCTCTGCGGTCTGTCGCACGACGTGGGGCGCATCGCAGAGCGACGCGGCAGCTGCGCGGAGCCCTCATCCGGCCTTCGGCCACGCTTCTCCCTCAAGGGGAGAAGGGGCTTGCGCGAGAGGGCGTCGGGCATGACGCCAAGGCCAGAGGTAGCCCCTTACTGCTTCACATTCTCCGACGTGATCAGCTTCGTCGGCACGTAGATCACGGTCTGCTTGATCGTCTCGCCGGCGAGCTTCCTCTTCACCGTCTCCGCGACCGTGCGGCCGATGCCTTTGAAATCCTGCGCCATCGAGGCCTCGAAATTGCCGCCCTTGGCGATCGCTTCGCGCGCCTGCGGGTTGGCGTCCATGCCGGTGATGACGATGCCCTCGTCGGTGCGGCCGGCCGCCTCGATCGCCTGCAGGGCGCCGAGCGCGGGCTGGTCCCAGGCGGCCCAGACGGCGGCGATGGAGCCCTTCTTCGGATTGGCGGCGAGGATCGCCTCCATCTTGGCGCGCGAATCGGCGATGCCGCCGTCCTGCACGTCGGGCGTCACGCGGTCGATGATCTTGATGTCGGGATTGTTCTTGAAGATCGTGTCGGCGATGACGCCGCGCACCTGCACGGGCGGGAAGGCGTCGAACACGAACATCACGACGCCGCCCTTGCCGCCGATGCGGTTGACGACATAGGAGGCCGTGGTCGCCGCCATCTCGTAGCCGTTGGAGGTGACGTTGGCGACGAGCAGCGGGCTCGCGCCGGCGTCCATGCCGAACACCGGAACGCCCGCCTTCTTGGCGGTCTCCAGGCCGGCGGTCACCTGAGCGGGATCGGCGTTGAGCACGATCGCGTCGACCTTCTGGTTGGCGGCGTCCTCGATGCCGGCTGATGACGGCGGCGATGTCGCCCTTGGTGTCGACGACATTGACGTCCCAGCCGTTCTGCTTGGCGACCTCCTGGAACGCCTCGACGTAATATTGCGTGCCGGGCTGCGCGAGATAGGGCGTGACGATGGTGATCTTGGCGGCGAGCGCCGACGTCGCGACGCAGGCGAACGCTGCGGCGAGCGCGACGAACTTGGCGTTGAATTTCATGTCATTCCCCCGGGGCGGCGCGTTCGCGCGCGCCGCGGTTCAGACGTACCACCGGCGCTTCGCTCGCTTCAACTGGATTCAAGGCGACCGGCGCCCTGGTCGAAACCGATGGCCCCACATCTCGCCGTCTACTTCCCGCTCGCCGATCCCGCCGTGCCGCGTCGAGCTGCTCGATCTCTATGTGGACCATGGCGTCGACGTGGTCGAATGCGGTTGGCCGTCGCGCGATCCCTTTCTTGATGGTCCCGATGTCCGCGCCTCGATGGCGCGCACGCTCGGCGGCGATCCCGCCGAGGCGTTCCGCGAGGCGCGCGCCAGGCTCGACGGCCGGGTGGCGAGCCTGGTGATGACCTATGGCGAGCCGACGCCTGACGACATCGCCGGCGCCGACGCGGTCATGGTGGTCCGCCGTCCGAGCGATCCGCGTCGTCTCGCGCTCGAGGCGGCGGCGCCTGCGGCGGCGTTTCTGCCGCTGCCGCTGATGGAGGAAGACATCGAGGCGGCGAGCCGCGCGTCGTTTTACGCGATGCTGCAGGCGGCGCCGGGCGTGACCGGCCCGCGCGCGTTGCTTGACCCGGCCAGCGCCCAACGCATCCAACGCATGCGCGACGCCGGCGTCGCGGTCGCCGATCCTGCTCGGCTTCGGCATATCGAACGGCGAGCAGGCGAGCGAGGCGGTGGAACTCGGCGCCGACGGCGTGGTCGTCGGCTCGGCGGCGCTGCGCGCGGCGCTGGAGGGCGAGCGCGATCTCGCGGCTTTGCTGATCGATCTGCGGAGCGGGCTGGATGGCTGAGCGCGACCTTTTTCTCGGCATCGACGTCGGCACGACGGCGATCAAGGGCGGGCTGTTTGGCGCCGACGGCGCGCTCGTCGCGCAGGCGAGCCAGGCCTATCCGACCTCGCGGCGCACCCCGGGCATCGTCGAGCAGAACCCGCAGCACTGGGTCGACGGCGTCGTCGCGGTCATGGACGCGATATTAGGGCAGGGGCGCGCCGCGCGGGTGGCGGCTGTCGGTCTGTGCAGCCAGGTCAACACGGACGTGTTCGTCGGCGCGGACGGCCGCGCGCTCGCGCCCGCCATCGCCTGGCAGGACAATCGCGCCGCCGCCGACGCCGCTAAGCTCGACGCGGCGTTTCCGCCGCAGGACCGCATCGCCTGGTTCGGCGCGCCGCTGCCGATCGGCGCGAGCCACGTGCTCGCGCGCATGGCGTGGATGAAGCGCGAGCGCCCTGACGTGTTCGCCGCGACGCGGGCGGTGCTGACGCCGAAGGATTACGTGCTGCGCGCGCTGACGGGCGTGACGGTCTCCGACGCGATGTCGAACTTCTTCGTCGTCGGGCTCGACCTCGCCTATGTCGAGCCGCTGATCGCCAGAGTTGGCGGCGCGCGCGAGCGAATGCCTGGCGCTCGCGCGGCTTCACCGACGTGGTCGGCGAGATCGCGCTCGGCGCGGTCGGGCCTCAAGGCGCCCGTCGTCGCCGGCGTCGATGGACGCCTGGAGCGGCCTCTTCGGCGCGGGCGTGCGCGAGGCCGGACAGGGCGTCTATCATCAGCGGCACCAGCGAAATCATCGCCAATGCGAGCGCCAGGCGGATCGGCGCGCCGGGCGTCGTCACCTTTCCGACCGCCGCGGGGCTGACGGTCAACGCCGGACCGACGCAAGCCGGCGGCGATTCCCTGCAATGGTTCGCGGAGAGTTTTGGGCTCGACGTCGGCGGCGTCCTTGCGCTGGCGGCCGAGGCGCCGCGCGATGGACGGCCGATCCTGTTCCTGCCGCATCTCGAGGGCGAACGCGCGCCGCTGTGGGATTCCGAGCTGCGCGGCGCCTTCATCGGCCTCGACCGTCGAGCCAGGCGGGCCGGATTTCGCGCTCGCCGTGCTGGAGGGCGTGGCGCTGTCGGCGCGCATGCTGTGCGAGGCCTGCGACGCGGCGGCGGGCGGGGCGCCTTCGCGGCTGTTCCTCGCCGGCGGCGGCGCGCGCTCCGATCTGTGGGCGCAAATCCGCGCCGATTGCCTGGGACGGCCGCTCGATCGCGTCGCCCACCTCGATGTCGGCTGCCTCGGCGCCGCGATCCTCGCCGCGGTCGGCATCGGCGCGCACGCGCTCGCTCGCCGAAGGCACGGCGGCGATGACCCAAGTCGAGCGGACCTTCGAGCCTGAGCCGCGCCGCGCGGCGCGCTATGACGCGATGTTTGAGGCCTACAAGGCCGCCACGCAAGCGCTGAAGCCGCTCGGCAGGATCCGCGTTTAGTGGCGCCTTAGCTCTTCGTCTTCTTGCGCTTGGGCTTTCGAAATTTCTGCGCGTCAAAATCGTGAAGCAGCGCCGCGAGGCCCGGCTCCTGCACGGCCTCCGCCGCATCTTCCAGCGAAAACCAGCGCGCCTCGCGCTGGCCCTTCTCGCGAAACGCGCGGAGCTGCTTTTCGACCAACAGCGCAAACACTTCGACGCGGCAGAGGTCGAAATGCGCCTCGCGGCGCTTGAAATAGAGAAAACTGCCGATCGGCCGCTTCGAGGTCTTGCCGAGAATGCCGCCTTCCTGCTTGGCTTCCTGGGCGGCGGAGGCCCAGTTGCTGCGTCCCTTCATCGGCCAGCCTTTCGGGATGATCCAGCGGCGGGTTTCGCGCGAAGTCAGCAGCAACACCTGGGCGTCGCCGCCGCGGAACCGTATCGGCAGAGCGCCGACTTGCAGCAAGGCCGGAACGTCCGTGTTCGCCGGAGGTATTCGCCCCACGTTCACGTCCGCCCCGCCTCCACATTTCGTCGGCTAAGATTGGATCGAGCTTGCCTCGAACGGGGCTCGTTCCGCAAAAGCCTCGCGCCGTTCATACCACCGTTGGGTCGCCGTAGCGCAAGCGGTGCGAAGGGGGCGACTACTTGCCCAAAAGCCTATCACGTCCAGCAAGGGCGCGGGCGAAACCCGGAAAACGCCGCTATAGGGATTGGTGAGGTCGAGAATGAGGAAAAAGGCCGTGCCAATCGCGCAGGCGCCGATAAATGTGGCCAGGAAAGTCATCGTATTTGCTTTCGAGGTAAGTCCGTAGCCGAGAAAAATGATCGCAGCCCAGGTCGCCACGATGAAGATCAGCGGATACGACATCGGGATTGCTCAGCGCGAGCGCCATCTGCAAACGGGACTGGGCAATCGAGTTCGACAGTAGAATTTATAGCCGCCAGCGCCTGCTTCTGCTGGTCGGTCTGCGGATGCAGCGCCGTGACAGCCGCGTCGCGCGTGCGCAAATTCTGCACGGCGCCGTTCAGGTTCCTGGCGACGAAAGCCGCGTCGCTCTGTTGGCGCGCCCCAGATATCCTCGACTGTCTTGGCGACGGAGTCTTTCAGCTTGGCTCGCAACGGCGTCGCGTCGGGTCCGTAATCGGCAAGCGCGAGGTCGAGTTGCAGCACCTTGCCCGCCAGCCCCTGCACCGACAGGTTCTGGCCGGAATAAACGCCGTACGCGGTCCAGATCAGCAGGCCCATCACTAGTGCGGACAAGAGCGTCAGCATGCCGGCCACCGCGCCGATCGTGTCGCGCGAGCGCCCGGTAGTGAAAGGTTCGGGCAAAACGTGCGCTAGCGCGAGCCCAGCCCAGCCAGCCACGAGAACGGAGAGAGGATCGCGGCGGTGAGAATTAGCGGGCTCATCGGAAATGTCTCCTCTTGCGGTCAGATACAGGCAGCGCGGGCCGCGAATGGCATCGGATTTTTCTGCGTCCCATGGATCATCCACATCAATTTCGCCAACTAATGTGGGCGATAGGCGTTGTTGCGGTCACCCATCCGAGACGAAACGGCGACGTTGCGCTAAACCTGAGGCACGGCGAAATCGGCGCGAGGCGAGAGGGGATCATGACGAGGGGATGGATATCGGCGGCTGTGCTGGCCGGCCTGACGATTCTGGGAGCCGGCGCGGCGCGCGCCGAAGACGCGCCGCTGAAATTGTTGTCAGACCAACTTCGACTGCAGGGCTTTGCCTGCGAACAACCGAAGGACGCCGTTCGCGATGTGGCAGCTTCCAAGCCGAACGAATCGGTGTGGACGGTCACCTGCGAGAGCGGCGTCTATCGAATGCGGATTGTCCCTGACATGGCGGCCCGGATCGAAAAGCTCAACAAGTGAGCTGGCCAGCCGCTCAGTCGGCGGGGTTGGCGCGCCGGTAGCAGGAAAAGCCCAGCAGTTTCTGGCCGGGCCCCCAGATCGGGTCGGCGAGATCCGGCTGGCAGTCGGCCGGACTTTGATAGAGGCGGCTGGTGTGCGTCGGACCCAGTGATGAGGCTTCCGCGCCTATCTGCGCCTGCGTCAACGGCGAGGCCTGCGGTTTCGCGCTGGTCTCCGAACAACCCGCCGCGCCCATGCTCAGCAAGATCACCGCCGCCGCATGTGAGAATTTCATCAAGCAACCCCGGCTAAGTCTCGGCGCAGGCTAGAGGAAGCGCATGTCATCGCTCAAGACGCGCGGCCGGCCGAGGCTGCGCTGTTCGTCTGCGCGGACGGACGTGCTACGGCGATGTCGACGCTGACGGGAAGACGCGATGATCCCCTGGGTAGAACTCGACCGCGCCACGCTGCCCAAGGGCGGCGAGCTCCGTCTGATGCGGCGGGGAGGCGAATTCACGATCAAGCTCGGCGTCGCGGAGCTGATGACCTCCCGCCTTTCCGCATCCGAAGCGGCGCTCGCGACATTGGCGGCCGAGAAACTGACGGACCGGCCGGACGCGCGGGTGCTGATCGGCGGGCTCGGCATGGGCTTCACCTTGCGCGCCGCGCTGGGCGCGTTCGGCCCCAAGGCGCAGATTGTCGTGGCCGAGTTGGCGCCCGCCGTGGTCCGCTGGGCGAGGGGCCCGATGATCGACCTGTTCGCCGGGTGCCTCGACGACCCCCGGGTCGAACTGGTTGAAGGCGATGTCCTGGCGCAGATCCGCAATGCGAAGTCCCAGTATGATGCGATCCTGCTGGACGTCGACAATGGCCCCGAAGGCATGACCCAAACGTCCAACGACCGCCTTTACTCGATGCGCGGGCTGGCGTCGGCGCGGGCCGCGCTGCGGCCGGGCGGCGTCTTCGCCGTGTGGTCGCAAGGCCCCGATCGCGAATTCGCAAAGCGGATCGAGAAGGCGGGGTTCGTGGTCGAAGAGAGGAAGGTGAGGGCCGGCGGCGTTCACGGCGGTCCGCGACACGTCATCTGGCTCGGCGTGCCGAAGGCGTAGGAGCGAAACCTTTAAGGAGACGAGGAAGCAAAATGATGAAACCCAGAGTCGGGATCATCGGCGTCGGGCTGATGGGGCACGGCATCGCCCGAAACGTCCTCAAGCACGGTTACAGTCTGACGGCGCTGGAACATCCCGGCAATCGTCCGCTCGACGAACTGCTTTCGCTTGGCGCTGCGACGCACGCCGAGGCCTCGCAGCTCGCCCGCGAATCCGATGTCGTCATCCTCTGCGTGACAGGATCGCCCCAGGTGGAAGAGGTGCTGACATCAGAGACCGGCGTGCTCGCCGGCCTGAACCCCGGCGCCGTCATCGTCGATTGCTCGACCGCGATCCCCGGGTCAACCGAGCGGATGGCGGCGCTCGTCGAGGCCAGAGGGGGCCGCTTCGTTGACGCGCCCATGACTCGGACCGCGCAGCATGCTCACGAAGGGCGGCTCAGTCTTCTGGTCGGAGGAGCGCCGGAGACGATCGAGGAAATACGACCGATCCTGTCGAGTTTCGCCGAGCAGATCACCGTGGTCGGCGCCATCGGCGCCGGACACAAGATGAAGCTGCTGCACAACTTCGTCTCGATCGGTTTCATGTCGCTGCTGGCCGAAGCCGCGGCGTGCGCGCAGCGGGCGGACGTCTCTCCGCAGAGTTTCGTCGATGTCCTCGCCGGCGGCGGGGGCGGCGGCGTCGCGCTGCAGCGGTTGGCGCCCTACATTGTGTCGAAAGACGCCTCGGCGCTGCCGTTCTACATTTCCAATGCGCTGAAGGACCTCAACTACTACCGCGAGATGGCGGCCGAGAACCATTCCGCACACGAGATCGCCGATGCGGTGGCGGCTACCGTGCTCGGCGCCGTCGAAGCGGGCGCAGGACAGAAAATGCTTCCGGAGCTCATCTCGGTGCTGGCCGAAAGCGGCGAGCGTCAACAATCAATAGCGACCGCAGGCGCGACACTCGTCGCGTTGTCCCACAGTCCCGCGCAAGGCAATTTCCATAGTTTTTTCGTGTAGACATGTTTCGCGAGATAAGCGAGACAGCCGCGTTCGCCGCAATCGGCGACGCCTTGGCGGGTCGAACGCAACGCCGATGGCCAATACGCACGTCGCGCCGGCGGCGATGCGCGGAGACTGGAGAGGGCGCTTGCATTCGATATTCCGGGTAGCGGCGGCGCCGCAACGGGCGCGCCTGGTCATCGTTTTGTTGCTGGCGGCGACCACCTTGGCGGCGTGCGCGACGACGCGGCCGGTGACCGGATTCCTGGCGCCAGTCGCTACGCCTGCCGACGGGGCGTCCGAGCACACCATTCTCGTCGCGACCACCCGTCAGCGCGACGACCGGCCCGGAACGATGTTCAACGGCGAACGGTCGACGGCCCTCAGCTACGCCGAGATGAAGATCTCGGTTCCACCGGGACATGTTCCCGGCAAGATCGAATTCGCGTCTGCCGCGCCTGGCGACCCGGCCAAGGATTTCGTCGTGCGCGACGAGGACTATCTGGAAGGCGACAAGGCGTTCGTTGCGGCGGTGAACGCCCAACTGGCGCTCCGGCCGCGCGGCAAGCGCAACGTCTTCATCTACATTCACGGCTTCAACACTCTGTTCGCCGAGGCGGCGTACACCGCGACGCAGCTCGTCAACGATTCAGGTACGCAGGCCGTCCCGGTGCTGTTCACCTGGGCCTCGCGCGGCGAGCCGCTGCAATATGTCTACGACACCAACAGCGCGACCACCGCGCGCGACAACCTCCAGCATACGCTGCAGCTCCTGCTGGCGAGCAACGCCGAGAAGGTCAACATCCTCGCGCACTCGATGGGCAACTGGGTGACGGTCGAGGCGCTTCGACAGGCCAGGATCGGCGGCCACCTCAAAGACGCAAACAAGATCGGCCTGGTGGTGCTCGCCGCGCCCGACCTCGACATGGACGTCTTCAAGTCGCAGCTGCGCAGCTTTGGCGACATCCACAAGCCGTTCTATGTGGTTCTTTCGAGGGACGACCGCGCGCTAGGGCTCTCCAACTTCATCGCCGGCGGCAAGTCCCGCGTCGGCAACGCCACCGACGTCGCGGAACTGACGGCGCTCGGCGCGACGGTGATCGATCTTACCGACGTCAAGTCGATGGACGACGCCAACCACGGCAAGTTCATGCAACTGGCCGAAGTCGGGCCTCAGCTGCAAACCATGCTGGCGTCAGGAATCCAGACGCGCGCGCCGCCGAGCGGCGCCGCGACGGCTTCCAACGCGCTGGTCACCATCCTCGGAGCGCCGGTGAAGATCATCACGGCGCCGATCGTCGCGGCCAGCAACCAGTAGCTGCTCGACTGAATCGAAATGCCCCGCACACTGTAGACGCGGTCGCTGACCGCGTTCGCCCCGCCTCGAGTTCGACCGGCAAGGTAAGGCGCTTACGCGCCGGACCGGTCAGCGACCCATAGGCCATAGGATAAGGGGAATTCAACGAAGTTAGCCGTCACGGCCGGGCTTGTCGTTCAGGCCACCCACGCCGTGCCGTTACGCCAAGTTTTACTGGCCAGGTCGCTGATCTGCCCGCCGGCGTGGATGCCCGGGACAAGCCCGGGCAGGACGGCCAATGGCGGCTCAAGCCCTTATTCTGGCACATATGGGGTTGACGACCCCGCCTACAGAGCGACGCTCTCCTGCTTCACCCCATATGGCCGCCCGTGAACGGCACGAACGGGACGATCGCGCCGCCGTAGATGTCGGTGCGCGTCGCTGTGATCGAGCCGTCCGCGTTCTGCTTCTTCGTCACCTTCAGCACGTGCTGCGCGCCGGGCGGTCCGACCGGGATCACCATGATGCCGTCGAGCTTCATCTGCTGCAGCAGCGGCGGGGGCACGTGGTCGATGCCGCAGGTGACGATGATCTTGTCGAACGGCGCTGCTTCCGCCCAGCCATAGTAGCCGTCGGCGTTCTTGGTCTTGATCGCCGCATATTCGCTGTAGCCGCGGCTGATCAGCGAGTCGTAGAGCGCGCGGGTGCGCTGGGCAAGCGGCGGGATGATCTCGATCGAATGGACGTTCGGCGTCAGATTGGAGAGGTAGGCGCTCTGGTAGCCGGAGCCGGTGCCGATCTCGAGCACGTTGTCGGAGCGCTGTATCTGGAGCGTCTCTGTCATGCGCGCCACCGTGTGCGGCCCGGTGATCGTCACGCCAAAGCCGATGTTGAGGTGATGCCATTCGTAGGCCTGGCCGAGATTGGCGGCGGTGACGAATTCCTCGCGCGGCGTCATCAGATAGGCGCGGATGTCCTTGGCGTCCCAGACGTCCTTATGGGAGACGAGCTGCAGATAGCGGTCGTAGCGCTGGGCCAGATAGCCCGGGTTCTCGCCGCGGTTCTTGACCATCCACTCGACGAACGCCTCCTTGCTCGAAGTCGGCGGTCCGGACTCGAAACTGTAGGGGGTGGGCACATTGGCGAAGGCCGGGGCGCGCGACAAGCGCGGCGGCGGAGCCTACAACAAACTCGCGGCGGTTCACTAGACGCTCCCTGTTTGCGGACGATTAGGCCGCTTGGCGCCGCCCGCGGTCAAGCCGCCATTTGCGGCCGAGAGGAGATCGAAATGCCGGGCTCGCCCGACTTCGAAAAATTCCGCTTCAGTTTTTTTGAAGATCCCTACTCGGCCAGGGACGGCCTCAACATGGCGGCGCTCATCGCCTTGCAGAACGACGAGCGCGAGGCGGCGGAAACGATGCTGGTCGATCTGTTGCCGGATATGCGCGCAATCCTGGGGCTGAGCGCGCTCCGGTCGCGGCGCGCAGAGCCCTGGCTTCGGACAGCGTTTGAAGCCGAAATCAACGCGCTCCGGGACGGCGACGTCGGTACTCTGATTGCGACGGCGCACGCGCTTTGGCGGCTCGAGGCGGCGCCGCGCTATGCGGCGGCGATCTGCAAAACCCTCGGCGCCCCGGAATGGACCAACCGAATGGATGCGGCCATGGCGCTTGCGGAGATGCCGACCGAGGCCGTCAAGTGTGCGCTGGTCAAGGCGCTCGACGATGAGGAGCCGTTGGTGCGTCATCACGCGTCCTGCGCGCTGATGGCGATCCACGGGATGACTGCCGATCGGAAGGACCTTCAAAGCCCGATCTATAAGATCATGGCCGACGAGCCGGGTCGGCGCGAAGCCGGCCGAGCGGAACTGCTTTCGTTGGTTTCCAATCATCCGCTGCTGGTTGCGGCGCCCTAGCGATCTGCGCGGCTCGGCTTTGCGTCCGGCGCCCTGATGGCCTAAACGGACCCATGACGCCCGCCGCCCGTATTTCCGCCGCCCTCGAAGTCCTCGACGACATTTCCGGCCGTCGCCGCCCGGCGTCCGATGCGCTGAAGGATTGGGGTCTCGCGCATCGCTTCGCCGGCTCCGGCGATCGCGCCGGCATCGCTGGCCTGGTGTTCGACGCGCTGCGCCGGCGCGCCTCCTCGGCCTGCATGATGGGCAGTGAGAGTTCGCGCGCCATCATGCTCGGCGCCTTGCGACGCACGCGCGGCCTGACCGTCGCCGACATCGAAGCGCTGTGCAATGGCGAGCGCCACGCGCCGCCGCCGCTGCATCCCGACGAGCATGCGCGGCTCACCGCCGCCTCGCTAGAAGGCGCGCCGCTCCATGTCGCCGGCGACTTTCCCGAATGGCTCGCGCCAGCGTTTGCCGAGAGCTTCGGCGACGACGCCGTCGCCGAGGGGCAGGCGCTCGCCGATCGCGCGCCGGTCGATCTGCGCGTCAACACGCTGAAATCAAGTCGAGACAAAGCCTTGGATGAGCTTTCTCATCTGAGCCCGCAGCCGACGCCCTATTCGCCGGTCGGCGTGCGCATCCTGCCGAAGGCGGACGGGCGCGGCCCGGCGCTGACGGCCGAGCCCGCCTACATCAAGGGCCTGGTCGAGGTGCAGGACGAGGGCTCGCAGCTTTCCGCGCTGTTGTCCGGCGCCGCGCCGGGCCAGCAGGTGCTCGACCTCTGCGCGGGCGCCGGCGGCAAGTCGCTCGCGCTCGCCGCGATGCTCGACAATCAGGGACAGATCTACGCGACCGACTCGGACGGACGGCGGCTCGCCCCGCTTTTCGACCGGCTCGAGCGGTCCGGCGCGCGCAACGTGCAGGTCCGGGCGCCGCGCGGCGCCGAGGACGTGCTCGGCGATTTGCTCGGCCACATGGACCTCGTGTTCGTCGACGCGCCCTGCACGGGCTCCGGAGCGTGGCGGCGCAACCCCGACGCCAAATGGCGCATCCGTCCGGGCGCGCTCGAACAGCGGCTTGAAAGACCAGGTTCAGGCGCTCGACGAAGCGGCGCGCTATGTGAAGCCCGGCGGCCGGCTCGTCTATGTCACCTGTTCGGTGCTGAAGGCCGAGAACGAGGCGCAAGTCGCCGCCTTCCTCGACCGCCATCCGCAATATCCTGCCGCTCGACGCGAAGCAGATGGCGGTCGGCGCCGGGTTGCCCGAAGTGGCTGAGCGCGCGTCAAAACTCGGCGCCGGCCTGCGCTTCAGCCCGCATGCGACCGGCACCGACGGCTTTTATGTCGCGGGTCTGGTATGCGCAGGCTGATTTTCGCCGGTCCCCAGCCTATGTTACAGGACTGAAAACAAGGGCGTCCGCCGCCCGGGGACCGTCATGACCGTTCTCATCGACACGCTGAAGCCGACCCGCGCCTGGCGCGCCCGCGCCACCCGGAAAAAGCGCATCGCCCGGATCAGCCGGTCGCCCGCAAGCCCGCCTGGATCCGCGCCAAGGCGCCGGGGTCGCCGGGCTACAATTCGACCCGCGCCATCGTCAAGGAGCACGGCCTCGTCACCGTCTGCGAAGAGGCGCGCTGCCCCAACATCGGCGAGTGCTGGGAGAAGAAGCACGCGACCTTCATGATCATGGGCGAGACCTGCACGCGCGCCTGCTCGTTCTGCAACGTCGCGACCGGCATGCCGAACGCGCTCGACGCGCTGGAGCCCGAGCACGTCGCCGACGCGGTCGCCAAGCTCGGGCTGACCCACGTCGTCGTGACCTCGGTCGATCGCGACGATCTCGCCGACGGCGGCGCCGAGCACTTCGCCCAAACGATCCGCGCCATCCGCGCCCGCTCGCCTGCGACCACGATCGAGGTGCTGACCCCGGATTTCCTCCGCAAGGACGGCGCGCTGGAAGTGGTCGTCGCCGCCAAGCCCGACGTGTTCAACCACAATCTCGAGACGGTGCCGTCCAAGTATCTGACGGTGCGGCCGGGCGCGCGCTACTTCCACTCGCTGCGGCTTCTGCAGCGGGTTAAAGAGCTCGACCGCGAGATCTTCACCAAGTCCGGCATCATGGTCGGGCTCGGCGAGACGCGCAACGAAGTGCTGCAACTGATGGACGACCTGCGCTCGGCCGACGTCGATTTCCTCACCATCGGCCAATATTTGCAGCCGACGCCGAAACACCATCCGGTGACCCATTTCGTCACGCCGGAGGAGTTCGAGAGCTACGCGACGCTCGGCGGCGTAAAGGGCTTCCTGCTGGTGTCCGCGACCCCGCTGACCCGCTCGTCCCATCACGCCGGCGAGGATTTCGCCAAGCTGCGTGCCGCGAGGGGCTAACCCTTCTCCCGCGTGCGGGAGAAGGGTCTCACAATCTCTGTTTCCTTGATTCCCCGTTCGGTAGTAACCAAGCGCCCAAACTTCCAAAGGGAGCCTCATGCCCGCGCTCACCCTCGATTCCGGCGCCCTTGCCGTCCCGGCGCCGAACCCACAGGGCGTGCGCGCCTACAAGGGCATTCCGTTCGCGGCCCCGCCGGTCGGGCCGCTGCGCTGGAGGGCGCCGCAGCCAGCCGCGCCCTGGTCGGGCGTGCGAGCGAGCGATTCGTTCGGGCCTAGCGCGGTTCAGGGCAAAATCTGGGACGACATTCACCTGCCTGACATCGGCGTCTCCGAGGATTGCCTTTACCTCAACGTCTGGACGCCCGCGGCGCCGGGCGCGAGCGGCGATCTCGCTGTCATGGTCTGGGTGCATGGCGGCGGCTTCGTCGTCGGCTCGGGCGCCGAGCCGCGCTATCATGGCGATCGGCTGGCCGCGCGCGGCATCGTCGTCGTGACGGTCAACATGCGGCTCGGCGCATTCGGGTTCGTCAGCCCATCCCGAACTGACGGCCGAGGCCGGCGTAAGCGGCAATTACGGCTTGCTCGATCTGGTTGCTGCGCTGCAGTGGGTGAAACGCAATATCGCCGCGTTCGGCGGCGATCCCAGCAAGGTGACGATCGCCGGCGAATCGGCGGGATCGATCTCGGTCTCGGGCCTGATGGCCTCGCCGACAGCGCGGGGCCTGTTCCGCGGCTGCATCGGCGAGAGCGGCGCGCTGTTTCCGGGACTGGTCGAACCCCTGAAGTCAGCCGCCGAGGCGGACGCCAGCGGCGTAGACTTTTTCGCCAAGCTCGGGGTCCGCACGCTCGCCGAGGCGCGCGCGCTGCCTGCGGAAGCGATTCTGAAGGCGGCGCCCGGGCTCGGCTACTGGCCGACGATCGATGGCCAGTTCCTGCCCAAACCGCTGCCCGAGATCTTCGCCGCCCACGAGCAGAACGACGTCGCGCTGATGGCAGGCTGGAACAAGGATGAAGGTTTCAACTTCACCGTCGCGCAACAGGACGCGGCGGAGAAGATCGACTTCATTGTCGCTGCGATGTTTGGCGAGCAGGGCCGAGGCCGCGACCGCGTACTATCCCGGCGGCGCTGAGGCCGACGCGTCGGCCGCGACGCTCGGAGCCGACATCCGCATCGTCCACAAGACCTGGGGCTGGATCGAAGCCCAGAAGGCGACGGGCAAGGCGCCCCTGTACCGCTTCCAATTCGACCGCTGTCCGCTGACGCCGCAAGGCTGGTTCGGCGAGCGCGACAGCCGCACGGCCGGCGCCTTCCACGCCGGCGAGATCAACTACGTGTTCGACACGCTCGACGTCTTTCCGTGGCTGATCGATGACGCCGACCGCGCCATTGTCGCAACGACGACGGGGTTCTGGGTAAATTTCGTCAAGACGCTCGACCCGAATGGGGAGGGCTTGCCGCGCTGGCCGTCGTGGCGCGGCAAGGGCGCACAGGTCATGCATTTCGACGGCGTTTCGGGCGCGAAGGCGGCGACCGACGGCGAGAGGCAAGCGTTTCTCGCGGAAATTATCGCGGCCGGATAAAATACGAAATCGCTTGCTGTTTGGTGACAAATATGTCACCAGTTTGCTTCCATGAAGGCGCGAGCGATTTCGTGGATCAAGGCGGCGCGGAAGGATTTCGAAGCCTTCCCCATCGAAGCGCAGAGCGATGTGCTCGATGCGTTGTCGATTGCGGCTCTGGGCGGAAAGGCCGACATTGCGAAGCCGTTCAAAGGCGTCGCAGGTGGGATCTTCGAAGTGGCGCTCCGCCACCGAAGCGATGCTTTCCGCGCCATCTACGCTCTCAAGATTCATGATGATATTTGGGTGATCCACGCGTTCCAGAAGAAGTCGAAGTCCGGGATCAAGACGCCGCAAGCGGAAGTCGATCTCATACGCGTGCGGCTGAAGCGGTTGAAGGAGGCGCTTGGTTGAGCGATGCAATTATGGAACTGACCCGAGGCAGCGGGAACGTCTATGACGATTTTGATCGGCGGGACGCCGGATTGGCGCAGGCGCGCGCAATGATCGCCGTTGAAATCATAAAGACGCTCGGTGCCCGAGGCCTTTCGACGCGAGAAGCGGAGAAACTCACCGGTGTTTCGCACACCGAATTCTCGCGCATCCGCAGCGCGCAGCTCCGACGTTTCACCCTTGATCGGCTGATCGCGATTCTGGGCAAGCTCGACGCGCGGATCGAAGTCGATATCCGCTTCAAAGTCGTTGCTGGGTCTAACCCAGCCGCCCCTGCCGCCTGAGCACCAGCGCCACGGCCCCCATCAGCGCGTTGTTGGCGGTGAAGCGCCCGAGCTCTATGCGCGTGCGCTGCGCCTCTGGCACGTCGGCGCGCTTGATCAGCGTATGGCGGTCGTAGGCGCGGCGCAACGGCGCGAGCAGCATTTCGCCGGCGACGGCGCCGCGACCGCCGACGATCACCAGGCCGGGGTTGAACACCGCGCCGATCATGCCGAGCCCGCGACCGGCCTTCAGTCCCGTGTCCTCGACCAGCCGCGCGAAGCCGACGTTGCCGCCGAGCGCGAGCTGCACGAATTCCTCGATCTCGATGGCGCGGCCAAGCGCGCGCGAGGCGATCGCCAGCGCGGGCGAAAAGCTGGCGGTGAGCTCCAGGCAGCCGCGATTGCCGCACCGGCAGAGCTCGCCCTCGGGATCGATCGTCATGTGGCCGAATTCGCCGGCGCCGCCCGCCACGCCGGTCATGACGCGACCGTGCGCGACGATCGCGCCGCCGACGCCGATATCGACGGTGAAGAACACGAAATCCTCTTCGCCGACCGCCGCGCCCCAGGTCATTTCCGCCAGCGCCGAGCAATTGCTCTCGTTGTCGGCGAAGATCGGCCGCTGCAGAGTCGGCTGGAACACGTCGCGGATGTTGACGCCCGCCCAGGTCGGCACGATGCTGGCGCGCTGAATACGTCCGTCCGGGGCGACAGGCCCGGAAAATGAGATCCCGACGCCGATCAGGGTGCTGAGCGACAGGCCCTTTTCCGCATAGATCTCGCGCAGGGCGCGGCGGGCGGCGTTGACGGCGGCCTCGGGCGTATAGTCCAGGCCGAGGGGAATCGTTTTTTCGCTAATGACAGAATGCGAAACGTCGGCGACCATCAGCCGGATGTCTTTGAGCGACAGGTGGACGCCAAAGCAGGTGCCCGGCCTGCGGGTTCAGCGCATAGGACAAAGCGGGCCGTCCGACTCCCCGCGCCGCCTCGCCCGGCGCCGTCTCGATCACCACGCCGGCGCGCTTCAATTCGGCGAGACGTCGTGGAAATCGTGGAGCGCGCGAGCCCGGTCAGGCGCGAAAGCTCGCCCGCCGAAACCGTGCCGCGCTCGCTCAACGTGCGCACCAGACGCGACTCCGGCGCCGAGGAATCGTCCTCGTCGAGCAGGGCGGTCAGTTCGTCGTTGAGCATCCCCAAAGCCTTGCCGGCCGCGTTGACACGCTATTTTTTTCGCCATAGAAATAATCGCTGCGAATCCAATAGCGCAACCGCTGAATCGCGAATGGCGAAACATTCGCCGGCGCGACACGGAGGAAACGATGCTGATGAGGAAAGCGGCTCTGGCCGGCGTGATGTCTTTGGCGATGGCCGGCGCGGCCTTTGCCGAACCCAAGACCAACATGCTGCATCAATGGTCGGAAGGCTCCGACGCGGCGGCGATCGCCAAGCTCGGCGAGATGTTCACGGCCGCGGGCGGCAAGTGGGAGCAGACCTCGATCGCCGGCCACACCGCCAACACGCTCGCCAAGCTGCGCGCCGACGTCGTCGCCGGCAACGCGCCGCCGGCCGTGCAGCTCAAGGGTCCGGAAATCGCCGAATGGAACGCGACCGGCATGACCGCCAACCTCGACGCGCTCGCCAAGGAGGAAGGCTGGGACAAGGTCGTCGCGCCCGAACTGCTGCCCGTGATGAAGCCGACCGGCGACTGGGTCGCGGCGCCGATGAACATCCACCGCATCAACTGGCTGTGGGCCTCGACAGCCGCGCTGGCCGAAGGCCGGCATCAAGGACATGCCGAAGAACTGGGCCGAGTTCAATGCGGACTGCGACAAGGTCGTCGCCGCCGGCCTGATCTGCGAGGCGCATTTCTGCGCCGACTGGACCGACGCGACCGTGTTCGAAGTCGTCGTCTACGGCCAGGACATCGACCTGTTCCGCAAGGCGTTCGTCGAGGGCGACAGCGCGGCGATGCGCTCGGACGGCATGGTCAAGGCGTTCGACCAGTTCCGCCTGATGATCACCAAATACATGGATCCTGGCATTGCGGGCCGCGACTATGACACCGCGACCGGCATGATCGCCAAGGGCAAGGCCGCGTTCATGATCATGGGCGACTGGCAGATCGGCATCTTCACCGCGCGCCGGCCTCAAGACCCCCGCCGA
>CAVYTP010000027.1:0-103474 GCA_963771455.1 uncultured Pseudomonadota bacterium | reverse complement strand
AGCGACCCTCCGGTCGTGACTTCGATCGATCCGTGGTTGATGAAGTTCGTCGGATCGATCGTCAGGTTGCCCGAGCTCTCGACTTCGATCGTTCCCTGGTTGTCGATCGTGTCGTCGCCGATAGTGCCCGTCGATGTCAGGCTCCCGTAGTTGTCATCGTTGGCGATGAGCGTGAGGTGAGCCCCCAATGTCAGCGTAGCCGTCGGCGCGCCGCTCTGTCCATCATTGAGAACGTTCAGATAAATTTGGCCAGAATAGCCGGTATACGCGATCGTCGCGTTGTCCAGCGTCGGCGTTTCAAAAGTCGGTGTCGCGTTCACATACATGGTCGAGTATGTGCCCACGTTCACCGATCCCAGGCCGGAACCGGCCGCCCCGGCGAACGTAATGCCGTCGTCGATATAGACAGTCCCGCTCTGAAGGTTGAGCAATCCCTCCCAGGTTACGCCGTCGAGCGTTCCGCTCTGGAACTGCGTAACGCCGTTGGGATCGTTTACCGTCCCGCCCATGATGTGGCCGCCGGAGGTCAACACCAGCGGAGAAAATTCGCCTGGCTGCAGCGTCGCGTCCGAATTGACGAGCGTCCCGTAGATCGCGACCGTGTCGGCAAGTCCTGCGAATGTCGCAATCTGCGCCGTCGAGAAACTGCCGTAGAGATTGATCGTCGACTGCGTGACGTCGAATGTTCCCGAATTCGTGAACTGACCGAAGTTCCCGAACGTCACCGTCGCATCGTCGCCCGAGATCGTTCCCGCGTTGGTCGCGGATTGCGAACCGTTCTGATCGTCGATCGACAGCGACCCTCCGGTCGTGACTTCGATCGATCCGTGGTTGATGAAGTTCGTCGGGTCGATCGTCAGGTTGCCCGAGTTCTCGACTTCGATCGTTCCCTGGTTGCCGATCGTGTCGTCGCCGAGAGTGCCCGTCGATGTCAGGTTCCCGTAGTTGTCATCTTTGGCGATGAGCGTGAGGTGAGGCCCCAATGTCAGCGTGGCCGTCGGCGCGCCGCTCTGTCCATCACTGAGAACGTTCAGATAAATTTCGCCAGAATAGCCGGTATACGCGATCGTCGCGTTGTCCAGCGTCGGCGTTTCAAATGTCGGTGTCGCGTTCACATACATGGTCGAGTATGTGCCCACGTTCACCGATCCGAGGCCGGAACCGGCCGCCCCGGCGAACGTAATGCCGTCGTCGATATAGACAGTCCCGCTCTGAAGGTTGAGCAATCCTCCCAGGTCACGCCGTCGAGCGTTCCGCTCTGGAACTGCGTAACGCCGTCGGGATCGTTTACCGTCCCGCCCATGATGTGGCCGCCGGAGGTCAACACCAGCGGAGAAAATTCGCCCGGCTGCAGCGTCGCGTCCGAATTGACGAGCGTCCCGTAGATCGCGACCGTGTCGGCAAGTCCTGCGAATGTCGCAATCTGCGCCGTCGAGAAACTGCCGTAGAGATTGATCGTCGACTGCGTGACGTCGAATGTCCCCGAATTCGTGAACTGACCGAAGTTCCCGAATGTCACCGTCGCATCGTCGCCCGAGATCGTCCCGGCGTTGGTCGCGGATTGCGAACCGTTCTGATCGTCGATCGACAGCGACCCGCCGGTCGTGACTTCGATCGATCCGTGGTTGATGAAGTTCGTCGGATCGATCGTCAGGTTGCCCGAGCTCTCGACTTCGATCGTTCCTTGGTTGTCGATCGTGTCGTCGCCGAGAGTGCCCGTCGATGTCAGGTTCCCGTAGTTGTCATCGTTGGCGATGAGCGTGAGGTGAGCCCCCAATGTCAGCGTAGCCGTCGGCGCGCCGCTCTGTCCATCATTGAGAACGTTCAGATAAATTTGGCCAGAATAGCCGGTATACGCGATCGTCGCGTTGTCCAGCGTCGGCGTTTCAAAAGTCGGTGTCGCGTTCACATACATGGTCGAGTATGTGCCCACGTTCACCGATCCCAGGCCGGAACCGGCCGCCCCGGCGAACGTAATGCCGTCGTCGATATAGACAGTCCCGCTCTGAAGGTTGAGCAATCCTTCCCAGGTCACGCCGTCGAGCGTTCCGCTCTGGAACTGCGTAACGCCGTCGGGATCGTTTACCGTCCCGCCCATGATGTGGCCGCCGGAGGTCAACACCAGCGGAGAAAATTCGCCCGGCTGCAGCGTCGCGTCCGAATTAACGAGCGTCCCGTAGATCGCGACCGTGTCGGCAAGTCCTGCGAATGTCGCAATCTGCGCCGTCGAGAAACTGCCGTAGAGATTGATCGTCGACTGCGTGACGTCGAATGTTCCCGAATTCGTGAACTGACCGAAGTTCCCGAACGTCACCGTCGCATCGTCGCCCGAGATCGTTCCCGCGTTGGTCGCGGATTGCGAACCGTTCTGATCGTCGATCGACAGCGACCCTCCGGTCGTGACTTCGATCGATCCGTGGTTGATGAAGTTCGTCGGGTCGATCGTCAGGTTGCCCGAGTTCTTGACTTCGATCGTTCCCTGGTTGTCGATCGTGTCGTCGCCGAGAGTGCCTGTCGATGTCAGGCTCCCGTAGTTGTCGTCGCTGGCGATGAGCGTGAGGTGAGCCCCCAATGTCAGCGTAGCCGTCGGCGCGCCGCTCTGTCCATCATTGAGAACGTTCAGATAAATTTCGCCAGAATAGCCGGTATACGCGATCGTCGCGTTGTCCAGCGTCGGCGTTTCAAAAGTCGGTGTCGCGTTCACATACATGGTCGAGTATGTGCCCACGTTCACCGACGCGAGGCCGGAACCGGCCGCCCCGGCGAACGTAATGCCGTCGTCGATGTAGACAGTCCCGCTCTGAAGGTTGAGCAATCCTTCCCAGGTCACGCCGTCGAGCGTTCCGCTCTGGAACTGCGTAACGCCGTCGGGATCGTTTACCGTCCCGCCCATGATGTGGCCGCCGGAGGTCAACACCAGCGGAGCAAATTCGCCCGGCTGCAGCGTCGCGTCCGAATTGACGAGCGTCCCGTAGATCGCGACCGTGTCGGCAAGTCCTGCGAACACCGCTATCTGCGCCGTCGAGAAACTGCCGTAGAGATTGATCGTCGACTGCGTGACGTCGAATGTCCCCGAATTCGTGAACTGACCAAAGTTTCCGAATGTCACCGTCACATCGTCGCCCGAGATCGTCCCCGCGTTGGTCACGGATTGCGAACCGTTCTGATCGTCGATCGTCAGCGACCCGCCGGTCGTGACTTCGATCGATCCGTGGTTGATGAAGTGCGTTGGATCGATCGTCAGGTTGCCCGAGCTCTCGACTTCGATCGTTCCTTGGTTGTCGATCGTGTCGTCGCCGACGGCGCCGACCGATCCCAGGGCTTCGCCAGAGGAGTCGGCCACGAGCGTGAAGTGAGACCCCAGGGTCAGCGTCGCAACCGGGGGAGGCGCTTCCCCGGCGCTGGCGACGTCCAGAAACACCGAGGACCCGTACCCGGAAAATGTGACCGTCGCGTTGTCGAGGTTCAGACCGTTGTCTGCGTAGATTGTGTCTCCATAGCCAAGAGTTACGTCGCCCAACTGGGCGGACGCGCCGGCATCGATTGAGAAGCTCACGCTCGATTTCGAGGGTCAGCGTCCCGCTGTTCGAAAAATTCCCGGCGATCTCGCTGCGGTCCTCTCCGTTGATTGTCAGCGAGCCGGTCGTGATGTCCAGCGTCGCGCCGGCGACGATTAGCAACGCGCCAACGGAAACGTCCGTCGAGATTGTCACCGTTGCCGGGGTCGAAAGGATGCCGATCGCCGCATCGTCATCGGGTCCCGGCGCGGCCCCGGAAGTCCAATCGGCAGCGACTGTCCAATCGTGGGCGCCGAACTCCGAACCAGTTATTGGCAGTGCTAGGGGTAAGCGAGATCCATTGGGGCCCCGCAGACTGCCCGAAACTGTCTTCAACGGTAACCTGGATCCAATCACCTGTGTCGCTTCCCAGCGTGTCGTCAATTCCCGAGAGCGCAGCGTTTACCTGACCAAGTGAGCCGACCAGCGTCAGCTCATTGGTTCCGGCGCCTGAGAGGGAGGCCCCCGAGCCCGAATGGACCCCCAGGTTCCCGTAATAATCAGACACGGTGACTGTGAATGTCTCCGAGGCGGTCGCCCCCGTTTCGGACACCGAAACGCCCCGGATAGGCGTTGCGAGACCGACTACACCGTACGCACTGTTCGGAACGGCGATCGTTGGCTGCGGAGGCGTCAACTCGATCACTGAGATCGAACTGGGCGCAGCAGAGTAGCCGAGGCCGTCAGTAGCGTTGATCGTGATCGTGTCCGAAGTCGCTCCACCTTCCTGAACGGTAAGCGTCGAAAGGTCGGCGTTCACCTGCGCTAGCGATCCGGTGATCAGAAGATCGTCCGTGCCGGCGCCGCTAACGCCGGCGCCGGTGGCCGAAAGCAGCCCCGATAAGTCCGAGAGGCTAACTGTATATGTTTGATCGACGCTGGCGGCCGGCTCCGAGAGAAAGACGTTCGCAACTGGCGTCACGCCGCCGGTCGTCTCGGATACCGAGCTCGGCGCCGAGATCGCGGGTTCGCCAACCAAATAGACGCTGCTGTCGGATCCCGAATGGCTGACGGCGAACGTGTCGCCGGAGTAATCGCCCGCCATCGAGAATTGCAGATTTCCTCCGCCGCTGAGCGCGACCATGAGCGTCGTAACGCTTCCGTTGTAAGTGGGCGTTGCCGAAACCGCGTTGATCCCCGCAAGATCCAGCGTCTCGCCGACGCTAAATCCTCGAAGAATTCCTGCGTAGCTAGCGGCATCAACGAGCCTGAGCTCGGCGCCGGAGCCGCTGAAATTCACGTCCTGGCCGGCGCCGACGCCGGCGCCGAGTTCGAGCTCGGAAGCGGCGCCGACCGAAAGTGAGCCCGCGCCCGACAATGGAGCCAAGATGGAGAGATGACCGCCGCCCGTCGCCTCCAACACGCCATTGTTGATGACGCCGCCGGTTCCGTCGAGCTTGAGGCCGCCGGTGTCGCTTTCGGGCTGTGCGATGATGGCGCCGTTGTTGACGATCGCTAGGCTGCCGTCGCCAATCTCCCCCTCACCCTCGACAGTCATGGTCGACGAGATTGTCAACGTCAGACCGTCGCCCTGGACATGCGCTTCGCCGCCATAGGCCGGATACTGAATCAGTTCGAGATCGCCTGTCCCCGATAGCGTCGTCGAACCCACGAGGTCTAGATAGCTGTCACGGTCGTTCCCGCCGACCACCTGCAGCAACCCATCGATTACCAGGGAGCCTTCGATATTTGTCGTCGCGGCATTCGACGCAACAATGACGCTGCCGCTCGAAATCGTCAGTGCGTTTCCCGCGAGGCCGTCCAGGGTGGCGCCCGCCGAGGTCGTGAACGAGCCCCCCTCGGTGTTGTTGAGCGTGCCGCCGATCAGAGTCGCGCCGCTGATCGAGACAGCGCTGGAGGCGTCTGCGACCGTAATCGAACCGCCGGTGTTCGTGACTTGTACGCCGGCGATCGCCAGCGTCGCACCGTCCTGGGCCTCCATCGTCCCCTGGTTGAAGACGCCCCCGGTTCCGTTTAGCGTGAGAGTGGTCGACTGGTCTTCCGGCGTCGCCTCGATGACGCCGGAATTATGCACCGTCAAGGCGCCATTGCCGATGATGCCTGCGCCTTCGATCGTGAACGCCGCTGTTACGGTCAAGGTCTGGCCATCACCTTCCAGCACGGCCGAGCCGCCGTACGCCGGATTGACGCTCATGACGAGATCGCCCGCGCCCGACAACGTCGTAGCGCCGGTCAGATTCAAATAGCCGTTCTCGTCGTTGCCACCGAAGATCTCAATTGTGCCCTTGTCGACGATCGAGCCCACAATGTTGGTCGTCGTACCATCAAGCGCAGAAATGACGCTTGCCGCAGAGATCGTGAGCGAACCCGCGGTTGCGCCATCCAGCGTGGCGCCGGCGGCTGTCGAGAACGAGCCGCCCGCGGAATTTTCGAGTGTCCCGCCGACGATCGAAGAGCCCCTCACGATCACCGAACTCGCGGCGTCGTCGACCGAGATGACTCCCGTCGAATTCGCCACCGAAGTTACGGCGATCGTCAGCGCGCCGCCGACTGCAGCGGCTAACGTTCCATCATTCGTGAAGCTCCCGCTTCCCTCGAACAGAAGGCCGTTTGAGCCTCCTTCCGGTGTGGCTTCGATAAGGCCGTGATTGACGATGGCGAGCTTGTCGTGGCCGACCTGATCGTCGCCAATCGTCCCCACGCCCTCGATGACCATTGTAGACGCGATCGTGAGCGTTTCGTCGGCGCCTTGAAGTTCAGCCGTCCCGCCGTATGACGGATTGACGCTCATTACGACGTTGCCGACGCCAGAAATCGTCGTCGCGCCGATCAAATTCAGATAGCCGTTTGTGTTGTCGCCGCCGAAAACAACAATTGAACCATTGTCGACGAGCGTGCCCTCGATGTTGGTCGTCGATCCGTTCTCGGCGGTGAGCACACTGCCACTCGACAACGTAAGCGGATCGCCGACCGTCCCTTCCAACGTAGCGCCGTTCAGCGTCTGAAGCGTACCGCCCACGGAGTTGCGTGAGCGTTCCGCCGACGATAGTGGCGCCGGAAATCGTGACCGTGCTCGCGGAGTCCGCGACCTTGATCTCGCCGTTGGCGTTTGTGACGGTGAAAGCTCCGGAGAACGCCAACGTCGCGCCATTCGACGCCTCGATCAGGTTCGTGTTGACGATCCCCTTTGATGGATTGAGCGTCAGAGTGGTCGATGTCTGCTCGGGCGTCGCCTCGATCACGCCGGAATTGTCGACCGCGAGGGTCCCGTTGCCGATCTCCCCGACGCCTTCAATCGTGAATGAAGCCGCGACGGTGAGCGTTTCGTCATCGCCCTGAACAATTGCCGCGCCGCCATAAGCAGGGTTCACGCTCATGACGAGTTCGCCGATCCCCGACAGAGTTGACGCGGCCAGCAGATTGAGAGTGCCGTTCTCGTCGCTCCCGCCGAAAAGCTCCAACTCGCCATTGATGACGATGGCGCCTTCGATATTGGTTATGGATCCATCCTCAGCGGCGAGGACGCTGCCGGTTGAAATCGTCAGCGCGCCGTCCGTGAGCCCGTCGAGTGTGGCGCCGGAAGAGAGCGTGAATGACCCGCCGTTGAAATTGTTGAGCGTTCCTCCGATCAGGGTTGAACCGGTAATGGCGACCGTGCTGGACGAATCCTCGACCGTGATCGCAGCGCCTGCATTCGTCACCGTGGCGTCGTCGATCGTCAGCGAGCCGCCCGCGCTCGCCGCCAGAAGGTTTGTGTTGAGGATCCCCGCGGAACCATTGAGCGTAAGCCCCGTGCTGCCGTCCTCCGGCGTGGCCTCGATGACTCCCGAATTGTCCAGTGTGAGAGCGCCGTTGCCGATAACGCCCGCGCCTTCGATGGTGAAGCCCGAAGACACGGTTAGCGTCTGCCCCCCGCCCTCTACAATCGGGGAGCCGCCGTAGGCGGGATTTTCGACCAGCAGGAGCTTGCCCGCGCCCGAAAGCGTCGTCGCGCCCGTCAGGTTCAGATAGCCGTTCTCGTCGTCGCCGCCGTCGAGTTCGATCGTGCCCTTGTCAATTATCGAGCCGACGATGTTGGTTGTCGCATTGTCGCTGGCGACAATCAGGCTTGCGGCCGAAATCGTGAGTGCGCCGGCGGTATGGCCGTCGAGCGTCGAAACGCCCTGCGTCAAGAAAACGCCGCCGTGCGAATTGTCGAGCGCGCCGCCTGCGATGGTCGCATTGAAGATCACGATTGCGCTGGCAGCGTCCGCGACCGTGATCTCGCCGGTCGCGTTCGAGACGGTCATGGCTGAGATCGTCAGCGTGGTTCCGCCCAACGCTTCCAGTGTTCCTTTGTTAACGATTCCCCCCGACCCGTTGAGTGTAAGGCCCGTGGAGCTGTTCTCCGGCGTCGCTTCAACAACCCCGGAATTGTCGATCGTCAGGGCGCCGTTGCCGATAATCCCGACGCCTTTGATTGTGAACCCTAAGTCGACCGTCAGCGTCTGGCCGTCGCCTTCTACAATCGCCGAGCCGCCATAAGCCGGATTCTCGGCCAGGACGAGAAGGCCCGATCCCGAAAGCTCGGTATCGCCAATCAGATTCAAATAGCCGTCCTGGTCGTCGCCGCCGTCCAGTTCCAGCGTGCCTTTGTCGACGATCGATCCTGTGATGTTGGTCGTCGCATTGTCGCCGGCTATAACGAGGCTCGAGCTGGAGATTGTCAGCGCGCCGGACGTGAGGCCGTCGAATGTGGAGTTGCCTTGCGTCGTGAACGAGCCGCCGAACGTGTTGTTGAGGGCGCCGCCGACGATGGTCACACCGTTGATAACGATACCGCTCGAAGCATCTTCGACCGTAATTGCGCCACCCTCGTTCGCGACAGTCAACCCTGAGATCGTCAGCGATGTTCCCCCCTGCGCTTCGAGCGTCCCGGTGTTGACGATCCCACCCGATCCATTGAGCGTGAGGCCTGTAGAGCTAGTCTCCGGCGTTGCTTCGATGACGCCGGAATTTTCGATCGTCAGGGCGCCGTTGCCAATAATGCCGACGCCCAAGACCGTGAATCCTGACGACACAGTCAGCGTCTGGCCGGCGCCCTCGATGATCGCGGAGCCGCCATAGGCCGGATCTTCGGACAGCACGAGCTTGCCGGCTCCCGAAAGCGTGGTCGCGCCGGTCAGATTCAAATAGCCGTTCTGGCCGTCGCCACCGTCGAGTTGAAGCGTGCCCTTGTCGACGATCGAACCCGTGATGTCCGTCGTCCCATTGTCGCCGGCAACGATCAGACTTGAGCTGGAAATCGTCAGCGCGCCGGCGGTAAGCCCGTCGAGCGTCGAATTGCCCTGCGTCGCGAACACGCCGCCGGATGCATTGTTGAGCGTGCCGCCGACAATGTCTGCGTTGACGATTTTGATCGCACTCGACGAGTCCTCGACTGTAATCGCGCCGCCGGTGTTTGTGACGGTCATGCCCGAGATCGTCAGCGTTGTTCCGCCCAGCGCTTCGAGCGTTCCGGTGTTGACGATCCCGCCCGATCCGTTGAGCGTGAGGCCTGGCGAACTTTGTTCCGGCGTCGCCTCGATAATGCCGGCATTGTTGATCGTCAGCGCGCCGTTGCCGATGATCCCGACGCCTTCGATCGTGAAGCCCAGGTCTATCGTCAGCGTTTGGCCGTCGCCTTGCACAATGGCGGAGCCGCCATAGGCTGGGTTCTCGATCATTATCAGATCGCCTACGCCCGACAGCGTTGTCGCAGCCGTCAGGTCAAGGTAGCCGTTCTGACCACCGCCGGCATTTAATGCGAGGAGGCCGTCTACGACGATTGCCCCCTCGACATAAGTCGTGGCGTTGTCGCTGGCATTGAATGTCGCGCCAACCGCAATCGCAACGCTGTCCAGCGCGCCGCTTTGTCCTGATGTCGTTTCGATCGTGCCTGGACCAGAAAGCGTGGTGTTTGCGATCGTCCCGCCGCTGAGCGAAAGTATGCCGCCCGCTGCGACCTGCGCCCCGCCGCCAATCGTCGCGATGCCTGAGATCGTCGTCGAGCCCGCCACGTAGAGATCGGCGCCGAGGTTCATAGCCGCGGCGGTCAGCGAACTGCCGGAAGAGACGGAGACCTCGCCGGTAGTCGTCAGCGCATAGCCGGCAGCGGATAGACTGTAACCGTGCAGCAGGGATAGGCTGTAGACGCTCTCGTCGCTTGCCAGCGTGACAACGCCGCCGGAACCCGAGCCGATGGTGACGGTCGCGCTTGCGCCGGGCGTGGTGGAATTTCCCGGCGGATTCCAGTCGCCCGCATTCGCGGCGTTCCACGTCCCGCTTCCCGCCGACCAGACATAGTTGAGTTGCGCAAGACTGAACGTGTCGACCCGCAGAACCCCCGAGACCCCTCCCAGCGAGTCCGTCGCCTGGATGGTTAGTTGATCGCTCCCGACGAAAGCGTCGAGATCCGTCAATGTTGCGAGCGTCGAATTGACGTCGGCGAGGCTGCCGGTAATTGACAGGCTCGTGGAACCGCTTCCGTTCGCCTGCGCAGCCCCCTGCGGGGCGACGGACAACGCGCCGAAAGAATCCGTCAGCGTCACCGTGAACGTCTCGCCGGAAACGGCGGCCGCCTCGGACAGAAGGATTGCCGGAATTGCCGTCGCGGCATTTTCGGCGAGACTCACCAGCGGCGGCGCGGCAACGATTGGCGAAGGGCCGCCGTTGCCGATCGCCACGCTCGACGAACCGCCGCTGTTTCCGAAGCTATCGGATACGGCGGCGTGGACGGTGTCTATCCCGTCAATGGATCTCGTATATTGAAGCGTCGCAAGGGTCGCGTTGATGTCGGTGAGATTGCCGGAAACCGTCAGGTTTGACGGACTGTAGACCGCCTGCTGCGCGCCGCCCTGCAGCGTTACCGAAAGTGCGCCGTCGGTATCATACAAGGTGACATAAAAGATTTCGCCAGCGACGGCGCCCACTTCCGATACTACAAATCCGGGGATCGCGGTCGGCACGCCTTCCGAGGCGGCGAACGCCGTGGCCCCAGTGGCGATTACGAGCGGAGCGAGAGCGGGATTGTCGATGGCCACGCTCGCCTGGTTGCTGGCGCCCCCAAACGAGTCCGAAACTTGCGCGGTAAGGGTGTCGCTTCCGGAAACGTTGTCGGTATCAGTCAGCGTCAGCAACGTGGCGTTGACGTCAGCGAGGCTGCCGGAAATGGCGAGGTGATCGGTTCCGCCTCCCGAGACGTTCGCCAGGCCGCTCGCCACCGCCGACAACAAACCGTGGCTATCGTCGAGAGTGACCGAGAAGCTTGCGCCGCCGCCAGCGCCGATCTCTGCGATGCTGAGACCGGGGATAGCCGTGGCGACGCCTTCCGTCAGCGTAGCCGAAGCGGGCGCCGTGATCGAGGGCGCTGCGCGCGCTTCGCTGATCACTACCTCAACCGAGCTTGCCTGATTGCCATCCGAGTCGGTCGCGGTGATTGTGAGTGTGTCGCCGGCCGTCTGTTGATCCGTGTCCGTCAAAGTCAGGAGGGTGGCGTTGACGTCGGCCAGGGAACCCTGAACCTCGAGCACGCCGGCGCCGTTGACGAATACGCTTGCCGCCCCGTGCGCCGTCATCGCGAGCGCGCCGCGCGCCGCCTCGACGCCGACGGTGAACACATCGTCGGCCGGAGCGCCGCTCTCGGCGATAGAAATCGGTTCGATGGCGCCCGCAACACCAACTGTCACGCCTGCGCTCAGGGGCGCGCTTACAATCAGATCCAGCCCTGCGTCATGCACCGCAACCGTTGCCGGGCCGGCGGAGCGGCCCGTAGAGTCGAAAGCGGAGATTGCGATCGAGTCGCTGCCTGTATGGTAGTCGGTATCGGTCAATGTCACGAGCGTCGCGTTCACGCTCGTCAGCGAACCCGTGATAGTCAGCGCCGCGGAGCCGATACCGCTGACATTCGCCCCGTTCGCCGCGGTAACAGCCAAGTGGCCTTGAACGTCAGACAAGTCCACGGTGAACACGTCGTTCGCCGCAGCGCCGCTTTCCGTCAGCGAGAAGCCGGGGATCTGCGTCGGCTGCGCCTGGGTAAGCTCGATTGTGGAGCCGAGGAGCGACAGGACCAGAGGCCCTGCGGGATCGATGTCGATGACACTGGTCGTCGCATCAACCGCGGTTGCCAGCGTGGCGCTGCTGGCGTCGGTTAGCGTGAAGGTCGTTGTATGCTGTGTCGCCGGCGCACCCGCTGCGGGCGTAAACACGAGCGCTTCGAGGGCAGTCGTGACCTCGGCCGCAGTTCCCGTCAGCGTGTAGCTGCCGTTCGAGCCGGCGAGGCCTGCGCCAGAAAGCGTCCCGCCGCCGGTCAGCGAAATCGTCAGCGTGTCCGTGGCGCCAGCGTTGGCGTCGGCGATGCTGACGGTTGCGAACGGATTGAGCGGCGCCTCAGATGTCGTCTGCTGGCCGCCAATCGTCCCTGAAATCGTCGGTGCCACGCCGGGATCGATGTCGATGACGCTGGTCGTCGCATCAACTGCGGTTGCTGACGTGGCGCTGCTGGCGTCGGTCAGGGTGAACGTCGTCGTGTGCTGCGTTGCCGCTGCGCCCGCCGCGGGCGTAAACACGAGGGCTTCGAGCGCGGTCGTGATCTCGGCCGCAGTTCCCGTCAGGGTGTAGCTTCCATTCGAACCGGCAAGGCCGATTCCAGTTAGCGTCCCGCCGCCGGTCAGCGAAATCGTCAGCGTGTCCCTGGCGCCGGCATTGGCGTCGGCGATAGTGACGGTTGCGAACGGATTGAGCGGCGCTTCAGATGTCGTCTGCTGGCCGCTGATCGATCCCGAGATTTTTGGCGCTGAGGTCTCGATGATGGCGACGCCGGTCGGGCCGGCGCGGTTCCCGTAGGTGTCGACTGCGGAAACAAAGAGCGTGTCGCCTGAGGTCTGGTTGTCCAAGTCCGTCAACGTCAGCAGCGTGGCATTGACGTCGGCAAGCGAGCCCCGGACCTCAAGTACGCTGGAGCCGTTGCCCTGAACCTGCGCGGACCCTTGCCCGATCGCCGCGAGCTGGCCGTTGGTGTCTTCCAGCGCGATGGTGAACACATCGTCGGCTGCGGCGCCGCTCTCGGCGACGGAAATGGGTCCGATCGCGCTCGTCGTCCCGGTTGTGACGCTGGCGCTCGCAGGAAGGCTCAGAACAAGGTTCAGGCCGGGATCGTGCACAACGATGGATTGCGGAAGCGCCACCAACCCTGACGTATCCGCGGCCGCGATCGCAATGGCGTCGTCGCCGGTGTGATAATCGGCGTCCGTCAAAGTCGCCAACGTCGCGTTCACGCCGGCGAGCGTGCCGGTGATTGTCAGGACGTCGGAACTGTTGACGGAGGCTGTCGCGCCGGTCTGGGCTGTCACAGACAGATGGCCGTACGCGTCATTGACACTGACAACGAAGACGTCGCCGGCCGGAGCGCCTGCTTCCGACAGTGAGATTCCGGGAATCGACGTCGGTTGCGCCTGGGTCAGCTGGATCGTCGACGTCGGAACGGACAGGACCAGGGGCCCCGCCGGATCGACGTCAATCACAGTGGTGATCGCATCGACCGCCGTCGTAGGCGTCGCGCTGCTTTCGTCGGTCAACGTAAACGTGGTCGTGTGTTGGGTCCCCGCCGAGCCGACGGCGGGCGTGAACACGAGCGCTTCGAGCGCCGTCGTGACCTCCGCCGCGGTTCCCGTCAGTGTGTAGCTGCCGTTCGAACCGACGAGGCCTGTTCCAGACAGCGTCCCGCCGCCTGTCAGCGAAATCGTCAGAGTGTCCGTCGCGCTGGCGTTGACGTCGGCGACCGTGACGGTCGCGAACGGATCGAGCGGCGTCTCCGAGATCGACTGTTGGCCGCCAATAGTTCCCGAAATTGTCGGCGCGACGGCGGGATCGATGTCGATGACGCTGGTCGTCGCATCAACTGCGGTTGCTGACGTGGCGCTGCTGGCGTCGGTGAGCGTGAACGTCGTCGTGTGTTGTGTCGCCGCTGCGCCTGCGGTCGGCGTGAACACGAGCGCTTCGAGCTCGGTCGTGATCTCGACCCCAGTTCCCGTCAGTGTGTAATTGCCGTTGGATCCGACTAGGCCGGCGCCCGAGAGCGTCCCGCCGCCAGTCAACGAAATCGTCAAAGTGTCCGTTGCGCTAGCGTTTGGATCAGCGATGGTGACCGCAGCAAACGGATTGAGCGCCGTCTCCGAAGTTGTCTGCTGGCCAGACACCGTTCCCAAAATCGTCGGCGCCACCACCGGGTCGACATCGGTAACGCTGGTTGTCGAATTGATCGCGGTGGCCGCGGTCGCGCTGCTCGAGTCCGTCAGCGTGAAGGTCGTCGTGTGCTGCGTTCCCGGCGCACCCGCCGCAGGCGTGAACACCAGCGCCTCGAGCGCCTTCGTGATGTCTGCGGCAGAACCTGTCAGCGTGTAGCTGCCGTCCGAGCCAACAAGGCCTGCGCCTGTGAGCGAACCACCGCCCGTCAGGCCGATCGTCAAGGTGTCCTGCGCGCTGGCGTTGAAGTCGGAGATTGTCACCTGGGCGAAAGGTGTGAGCGATGCTTCCGAGATGGTCTGCTGTCCGCCCAGCGTCCCCGAGATGGTCGGGCCGCCCGCGACGTTGACATCTGTTACGACCGTGGTCGAATCGACCGCCGTCGCGGTCGTGGCGCTGCTCTGATCCGTTAGCGTGAACGTTGTTGCGTGCTGGGTTCCCGCCGTTCCCGCCTCAGGCGTGAAGACGAGCGCCTCGAGCTCTTTGGTGATCTCGGTCGCCGAACCGCTCAGCATGTAGCTGCCATTCGAACCGACTAGGCCTGCGCCCGAAAGCGCGCCGGTCCCGTTCAGCGTGATGCTCAGAGTATCTGTCGCGTTGGCGTTCGCGTCCGTGACGACTGCCTGAGAGAACGGATTGAGCGGCGCCTCTGAACTCGTGAGCTGGCCGCCGATGGTTCCTGAAATCAGCGGCGCGACCGCGGGGTCAATGTCGGTAACGACAACGGAATCGTGCGCTGTCGCCGCTATGACGCTGCTCGAATCGGTCAGCGTGAATTGCGTCGCATGCTGGGTTGCAGGCGCGCCCACGGCCGGCGTGTAGACGAGCGCCTGCAATTCGCTTGTGATCGCCGTCGCCGAACCCGAAAGCGTGTAAGCGCCGCCCGACTGCGAAAGACCGGCCCCGGCGAGCAAGCCGCCACCGGTCAGCGTGATTGTCAGCGTGTCAGTCGCGCCGACGTTGATGTCAGTAACCGCGAGGCCGGAGAAAGGCGTCAACGCGTGTTCAGAAGTGGTCGTCAGCCCGTCCGCGGCTCCGGCGATCGTCGGCGCGACGTAGTTGTCAACCACGAACTGCGCGACTGACGAGGTTGTCACGCCCCGCGCGTCGGCGTCGTAGACCGTGAATTTGTCGGTTCCCGCAGTCCCCGGCGGCGCCGTGGGCGTGTAGGCGATGGCGCCGGTGGTCGCGGAAAGCTGCGCCGTTCCGTATTCCCCAGTCAGCGTCAACGAACCCGCCTGATTCTTTTGCGAACGAGAATGTGTCCTGCCCTTCGGGCGAGACCAGAGTTGGCGCGACGAACACGGGCGATGCGCCAGCGGTCGTGTTGTCATAGGTAACCGCTGTTCCGCCGTCGACTGCGAAGCTCAACTGGGTTTTGGTCGTGACGCCGGCGGCGTCGGTGTCGGACACCGTGAACGTATCGATGCCTGCCGTGCCCGGCGACGCGGAAGGCGTGTAGACCACTGTGCCGGAGGCCGTGTAGATCGTCGCGGTTCCGTAGAGCCCTTGCTGTGTGATGAGCAGGACGCCCGGAGGATCGATCGCGAAACTGTCGCCGTGTTCGGGAGAGACTACCGTGGGAGAAACTGTGACCGGGCCAGAACCAACGATGATTGGTTGCCCGTTGCCGTAGCTTACTGCAGAGCCGCCATCGATTGTGACGATCGCCTTTTCCGGGGCCGTCGCGCCCGACGGCGAGACGAGCGTATAGTTGAAGGCCAGTGTGGCGGTCGTGCCGGGCGCGACTTTGCTGAACTGGGCGGGATCGAGGGTCAGCAACCCTGAAGGCGAGACCGTATAGGTTAGGCCCGCGGTATTGAAGTTTCCGCCGACCACGCTTACGCCGACGATTGGCTGGCCGGAACTGTCGGTCTGGATGCCGATGTTCTGTCCGGTCGCGCTGTGGCTTATCCCGGCGAGAAGGTCGATCGTCGCGGTCTGCCCGCCCGCGCCGATCGTTCCGCCCGACACCACGCCGATCGCGTCCGCCGGAAATGGCGCCACCTTGGGCGTCGTAATGTCGGTCGTATCCGTCGGGTTTGTCGTCGATGCGAACAGTGTCGTCGGCGACAACGTCGGCGAGTTGTTGAATGGCAGAATGGTCGGGAGCGGGGCGCCGGCGGCGTGGGGTTGGTCGTCGGGTTCTGCGGAGTCAGATCTTGCGGCGGCGTTGACGACCCGTGACTGCCTGAGTCGTGCGGTTGTTGGGGAGGGGGGCCGTTCGGCGGCGGTGTTTGCGGAGGTTGATTGGGTTGCTGGGGAGTCTGGGCAGGATCCAGGCCCAGTTCCACGCGCAGCGGATGCTGCTGAGCGATCTGAAAGGCCTCGTACAAGACGCTCGTCAGAACAGATTCCTGAGAAACGTCGAAGGGAGACTTGGGCGCGCTCGAAATGTTGACCTGGTTGTTCACGAGTTCGAGCGTAACAACCACGGTTACGTCTGCGATCGTGCTCAAAATGTGCGAGGGGTCGTTGTGGTCGTAGAGGACGTAGCGGCCCACTCTCCCGTCGTGCTCGCGCATGACCGAAAAATGAGTCCGGCCGTTGTTGGCTTCAATCTCGACGTGAACTGCGGTGCCGCGGATACCCAGCGTCGCGACCGGCGTATCGACCTTCATTTCGCCGGTGTGAGCGACGTTGCCGGCGATGAAGCCGATTGATCCCTGAACCAATGTCAGCAAGGACGAATTGTCGCTGCTCTTGGGATCGTAAACCATGTCGTTGAGCACCATCCTCGCATTTGCATCGAGCGAGAATGCTGTGCCGTCGAGGAAGGTCAGCGAGACGCTGGAGCCCTCACCTGTCTGTACCGCGTCGCCTTTGTAGAGCAGGTCCCCGACGTGCAAGACGACAACTTGGCCGTTGCGGATTGCTGAAACGTCGCCCTTGATGATTTCGACGCGTCCAAGCGTTTCGGGCGCTCCACCCGATGCGCCGTCGGCGGCGTAACGCAATCCGTCGGGACGCACGGTTAGCGCCGAGATCGCCGCTGCGCTCAGGGCGGCGCCGCCGGGCGCTTCGATTCCCGGCCGGTCGGCGGCGCCCAAACGGAAATATCCGTGCAGCGAGACGCTATCGAAATTGTGAGTGAGGACGAGATCGTCGCCAACTCTGGCGTAAGCGCCGGAGAAGACCAGTTCCGGATTGTCTATATGGACGTGGTCGCCTGCGTGGACCGAGATATCGAGATGTCGTGCGAAATCCGCGTCCAAGCTTGGACGCTGCCCCTGCTCGTTCAAGTCGGAGGCTGACATCTAGCGCCTTTCCGCAGACCCTAAAATTGTTTATAAATCGCAAAGACCTTGGTCAACTCATATACTTGCATTTGCAGCGTCGGCTTGAAGATCGGACCGAGAAAAACGCGAATGCCGTTGCGAACGGACCGTATTTGCGGCGCAAAGTAACTTTCGATTTCTTCGGAGCCGAATAATCCGGTCCGGAATTCCACCGGACGGCTATTGGAGGACCGGCGATCCGGTGGCGAAACCGTTGGAGCCGATCCTGCAGGCGTGCTGGTTCGACTTCGGAGCTAACCAGGCCGAACTCTCCACCACCAAGGCGCGCAACTAGACCAAGATCAGAAAGCTCCTCGCGCATAATATGAGCGACAGTCGTAAGCGCTTCGTCGCCGGCGGCATGCCCATGCCGGTCGGGCGACATGGCGTTGGAACCTATTGCATCAGCTCGAATTAGAGTTGTCGGGGTTCACCGCCAGGGCGCGTGTAAGTCGCGTGTTTTGCGCAGAGGAGATAGGATGCCGAAGGCAAAAGTGGCGTTGTCAACCATGAACCTCGGCGGCAGATGGGCCCAGCGGCGTGAGCGCATGATCGATTTCTCGATGCTGGCTTTTCTTGCCGCGGGCGTCCTCCTCACGCTTGTCTGGGTCGGATACTTGGGCTGGCACGCCGCGAGGGTTGCATATTACACGGTGTCGCTTGTGATATCTGGCGACTAGTCGTGCTGTCGCCAGCACCGTCCGAGAATCTGCAAGTGGAATGTATCGGAGAGTCTTGCGCCGCGCCTAACCTTCCCGCGCTTTGTGCGCGTCTGCCTCCGTGAGCAGCGTTGAAACCGCAGTCACCAGTTGGGCCGTGGCAAACGGCTTGCTGAGAATTACGCTGCCAGGGACGCCTTTGGATGGCCAATCCATCGAACCGTGACCGCTCATGTAGACTACGGGTAGGCTAGGAACCAGTTCTCGCGCGCGGCGGGCGACATCCCAACCGTCCGGACCCTTGCCGAGATTGATATCAGTCACCAAGCCGTTAAAGCCCGATGGCTCGGCTTCGAGCGCGGCCAACGCCTTGCTCGCTTGTGCCATTTCACTGACTTTAAACCCTGCCTCCTCAAGAGCTTCCGTTAGGGTGTGACTTATCAAAGCTTCATCCTCCAGGAGCAGAATCGTCTTGGCCGGAGTCATTTTTGCTGGCTTTCGTTGGAATGGGCCGACAGTCCCCACAACTGCTCGCCACACGGTAAAGTCTTTGTGATGGAATTGGTTCCGGCGCGCCGAATTCTGTGTCCGCTTTTCCACAGAAATGTGGGGCGTTAAACCAATTGCGCAAAGCTCCAGATCGTCATACGCTTTTCGCAGTACCGCGTTTTGCTCACTGCGAAATGGCATGAGGGCGTTATGCGCTGCTTCTTTTTGCGAGGCGGTCACATTGCCGCCGTTGAGCTAATGCCTGGTCTGACCGACGAACAGGCGGTAGAAAAATGCCGTCTGCTCTACGAATCCCGAAGAAGCAAAGAAGGCTATCAGGGCTTCGAGGTCTGGGAAGAGGCGCGCATGGTGCACCAGCATCCGGCTCTCTCAGACCGGCCGCCGGCGCCGGAGCACGGGGAGATCAGTTACTCTGCGGATGCGCCATCTCAAGAGCCCCGCGGGTCATAGGCGCGCCGGTCAGCCTCTACACCGGCGACCCGTCGTAAGGTTCGCCCTTTGGCGTCTCGGGTATGGCGGCTTCGTCGCTCATCGCTGGTAGGTCGCCTCCCGACGGCGCCTTTTGGCCGTCAGGCTTGGCGCCATTGATCAGAGCCTTTAGCTGTTTGCGCAGCGCGGGGCCGAAGTGACCATCGGTCTTATAGCCCTCGCGGTGAAGTCGACTTAAGAGCTTTTCCACGTTCGCGATATCGCCCGACCGAGCCAGTTCAAACGCTCGCTCAACTGCGGTGGGGGGCTTGCCGCCAGATTTGTCGATCATGCGTGCAGTGTCCTCGCGCGCAATCCGAGCCAATGGTGCGGCTCTGGCAATTTGGGCGCCTATTACGCCTAATAGTCGTCAGGGGCGTTCAGTTCCGTGGTGGCGACTGCGCTCCGATCCGAAGTGTCGCGTCTTTGAGACAGCCCGGGCCGTCCGTGAGGCAGCGGAGTTTGTGCGGGATAGGGCCGGAGCCTGTGGCTCGCCTTGCGTTTTGCGTTGTCCTTCGCACTATCCGCAAGTGCGCGCCCACGGAGCTGCCGACTTTAAATGCCACTCTCGATGAGGGCTCGCATAGCTGTGCCAGGTACAGCGGCTCGCAAGCGCAAAGGATACGGCGCAGTATGAGCCCTCCGCCACGACGGTCGCTGGCCGAAACCCGCAAAGCGCTTTGGCCATTCGACCTTTTTTTGATTCTCTACGGCGCGATGTTCGCGGCCTTCGGAGTCGCGTCCCCGTTCCTGCCCGCGCTTCTTCATCAACGCGGGCTTGGGCCTTCGGAAATCGGCGCGGTGCTAGCGGCAGGAACCGCCGTCCGACTCATAACGGGGCCAGCCATTTCGCGCCTTGCAGATAGGTTTGGCGCACACAAGCAAACCATTGCTGTGTTGCTCGCTGCGGCCGCTGTCATCGCGTTCGGTTATGACCTTCCGGCCGGGTTTGCGGTCTTCCTCGTTGTCAGCATCGCGCACGCTTTGACGCTAGCGCCGATCGTGCCGATTGCCGACGCGATGACCCTCGTTGCAGCACGAGGGCGGTTTCAATATGGGTGGGTGCGCGGTGGGGCGTCGGCCGCGTTTGTCGTGGGCTCCGTAGGGGCCGGTCAGGTCGTCGCGGCGACGAGCCTAAGCGGCATAGTCTGGATGAACGGGACGCTGCTTGCGCTTGCCGCTGTGGCGGCGCTCTGGCTGCCCCGAAATGCGCTGGATCGGCCTATGGCTCCACGGCAGGCAAACGTTCGCGCGTTGTTGGCGGCGCCGGGCTTCTTGCCGCTAATGGCGCTTGCGGCCTTGGTTATGAGTAGCCACGCGCTACACGATGGCTTCGAAGTGTTGCGCTGGGAGGAGGGTGGCATCGGGCCGCGCGCGGCAGGGCTATTGTGGTCCGAGGGCGTCCTGGCGGAGGTTGTCGTTTTCGTAGTGGTTGGTCCGACGTTGTTGAGGCGGCTTGGGCCAGCTGGCGCGGCGGCCTTGGCGGCCAGCGCGGGAATCGTGCGCTGGAGCGTCACCGCCGTCACCGCTTGGCTCCCGGCAATGGCGCTCGTAGAACCGTTGCATGGCCTCACGTTCGCCCTGTTGCATCTGGCCTGCATGCAGATGCTGGCGGTGGTCGTCCCGCCTGCCCTGGCTGCAACAGCCCAAGGTATATACGGGGGCATTGCTGTGGGTACGATGACCGCCATAATGACGCTAGTGTCCGGGCCGCTCTACGGCGCGCTTGGCGCGCGCGCATTCTGGGTCATGGCGCTGCTTTGTGCGACTGCGTTACCGATCGCGTTCGCCATGCGCCGGATCTCGATCAACGAGCCCGGACAGAATCCGATGCCGCCGGAGCCCGGGTAGTCGTGCGCCAGCAGATAGCGTGTGAGGACATCCTCTTCCGTCAGCGTGACCGGAATAAAATTGGTTGGAATCACATACCCAACCAAAGAGCCGCTGGATCGTCAGGAGAGTGGCCGCATGACTGCTTATTGGCAAGTTATTTCCGACTGGCTCCGCTGTGCAGTCCTCGACCAATAGGCGATGATAGTCGCGGAACATAGCGTCTCTGACAGTCGATTCGACGCAGACGCTCGTGGTGCATCGGGTGACTGCGAGAAATTGAACCCCCGCGATCTTGCAGGAGTTGATCGGGGTCCGTCGGGAAGAAACCGCTGAACCAACGGCTTTGCCGAGAGCGAAGCGATCTTTGAACCGATGATCTTGCCGATTGCGTCCCACAGGCGCGCGGAGTCGCCCCGTTGACGTCGCCCATGCGGCGCAAGCGGCCTGTCGAAGCCGACGGGCGACTATAAAGCCCCCTCAGGGGGAGTAGGTAATTTGCGTTCCGCCGGTGATGGCGGTGTGGCTGAAGGTACCGGTGTAGGCGCCCAGCAACGTCACGGCGGCGTGGGCCGAGCCGTCAACCAGCGAGAGAGTTGTGCTCGCCGCGCCCTGGGTGGCCCCGGTGAATGTCCACGACGCGCCGATGTCGAGCGCGTCGTTCGTGTTTCCACCCAGGTCGAACCCTGTGATGGCGCCCGAGAAACCTTGCGGCGCCGCCAGATCGAGCGTGCCGCCGCTGCCAGAAAAGCTGACGGTCTGGCCCGCCGCCACCGTCGAGTCGAACTGCATGGTCGCGACGCCCGCGATCGAATCCAATCCCGTGCCTGTGATCGCGCCCTTGAGTTCGAGCGTGCCTGTTTTCGCTTTGAGCGTTCCGGTGTTGACGACCTCGGGCCTGATCGCGCTGATCCCTGTCCCCCCGGTTTTCTTGATGACGCCGGCGTTGGCGATGTAGGAAGCCGTCGACGTTCCCTCCGCCAGCTTGGTGTCTCCGAGGAAGTCGTAAATGCCGCTCGCGGTGTTGTCGAGAACCGCGGCGTTGCCACTGGCGTCGCCGATTGTCACCGTCCCGGTCTGGTTGACAGTCGTCGTATTCTCCCAATCCAAAGTGCCGCCGAGCGTGAGTGCAGAGACGGTCTTCGCTAGCCCTTGGGTAATGAACAAGTGCGAGCCGTTCACGGCGCCGCCGGTCAAATTGTCATCGCCGCTCAGCTCGAGTTGTCCCGCGGCGAGATCCAGCGTGCCGCCGAGGAGCGAGAAGGCGCCTGCGTAATTGAGATTTTCGTCGAGTGTCACGTTGGTGGCCGCGCCGGAGATCGCGAGATTGGAAACCGTGAGGTTTGCCCCGCTGAGGATCGACGCACCGCCGCCCGCGATCGCCAATTCGCCGGCGCCAGAGACCGCGCCCGCAAACATGTCCGTCCCAGTCAGGCTCAACTCGTTGCCGGCGGCGATCGAGATTGCCCCGTTGAGCTCCGCGAGAGAGCCGACATAATTGAGCATGCCAACGGCGCCGAGGGCGAGGGTGGCGCCGGCTCCATTGACCGCCAGGTTCGCCACTGCCAACGTTGCGCCGGCGTTGAGCGTTGTGACGCCGCCCTGGATCGCCAGCTTGCCCGCGCCGGAGACCTCGCTCGACAACGAGTCCGTCCCGGTCAGGCTGAACTTGTCGCCGCTGGCGATCGAGATCGCACCGCTGCCCTCCGCGAGGGAGCCGGCATAGGTGAGCATGCCCACCGTGCCGAGCGCGAGCGTGGCGCCGACTCCATTGACCGCCAGGTTCGCCACTGACAACGTGGCGCCGGCGTTGAGTGTTGTGACGCCGCCCTGGATCGCCAGCTTGCCCGCGCCAGAGACCGCGCCCGACAACGAATCCGTCCCGGTCAGGCTGAACTTGTCGCCGCTCGCGATCGAGATCGCGCCGATGACCTCATCGAGGGCGCCGGCATAGCTGAGCATGCCAACGGTACCGAGCGCGAGGGTAGCGTCGGGTCCGTTGACCGCCAGGTTTGCCACCGACAACGTGGCGCCGGCGTTGAGCGTTGTGACTCCGCCCAAGATCGCCAGCTTGCCCGCGCCAGAGACCGCGCTCGACAGCGAACCCGTCCCCGTCAGGCTCAACTTGCCGCCGGTCGCAATCGTGATAGCGCCGCTGTTTTCCTTGAGGACCCCGGCGCACCCAAGCGTGTCGCCCGCGTTGATGATGAGTTTGGCCCCGGCGCCTTGCGTGAACACGCCGGCATAATTGAGGTTTTCTCCCAGTGTCAGCGCGGTTCCCGCGCCGTTCAACGAGAATGTCGGCGCGTTGATATTGACCCCGCCGCTGAGCGTGGCGGCGCCGCTTGCGATCGACAGCGCGGCGACATGGGAATCGGTATCGATCGTCGAAAGGTCGCCAACTACGGCTGATGCGGCGTCGGAAATCACGAAGCCGTTCACCAGCTTGTCGAGCGTGGTCCGCCAATTGGTGAAATCGGCGACATCCACGCTCGGGACGACGTCGGTCGACAGGATCGAACTGATCTGCGGCAGTTCAGCGCTCAGCGCCGAGAGATTGTTCAGGATATTGCTGGCGTTATCGACAACCTGCACCTGATAGCCCGCCGTCAGGCCAATAAACCGGCTCTCGCTCAGCAACTCGGAGACCGAAACTCGGGGACCCACGACTAACAGATTCAGATGGGTCGTCGCAGACGCTCCAAAGGCGTCCTTGACGACATAGGTGAACGTGTCGGTGAGCAAGCCAACCGGCGCCGCCGCAATCGCCGCGGCGTTGTTCGCGTAATAAGTGAACGAGCCGTTGGCATTCAGGATGAGATACCCATAGGCGCCGCTCGTTGCGCCGCCGACAGTCCCGCCGACGATCGACGCTACGCTCATCGCGCCGATGCCACTGTCGCCATAGAGCGCGCCCGCCGCGGCGGTTCGCGACGCAGAGTTGCCGCCGAGCACATAGGCGCTTTGCGTCGCAACGACGAGCGGATCGGCGACGACGTCGATATAGGCCGTCGCCGTGGCCGTGAGCGCGCCGTCGGTGATAAAATAGCTGAAGCTGTCCGTGCCAACGTAGTTTGCATCGGGCGTGTAGGTGACGCTGCCGTCCAGCGACACGCTGAGCGAACCGTGCGCAGCCGACGAAAAACTGGTCGCGGTAATCGGGTCGCCGTCGGGGTCGAAGTCGTTGGCGAGCAGGCCTTTGGCGGCGCCCACAATCAGCTGGCCATTCGATGCGGCGTGAAAATGGTCGTCAGCCGCCACCGGCGCCTTGTCGACGACATCGAGCGTCGCAACAGCCCAGGCCGTCTGGGCGCCGTCGCTGATGAAATAGCTGAAAGTGTCGACTCCGGTGAATCCGTAGTCGGGGACGTAGGTGAGGCTGCCGTCGAGCGAGACGCTCAGCGAGCCGTGCGCGGGGGACGAGAAACTCGTCGCGTGGACGGTTCCACCGGGATCGACGTCGTTGGCGAGCAACCCGTGCGCCGCGTCGACTGTTAGGGTTCGGCCGGGCCGCAGGGTGTAGGAATTGTTGTTGGCGATCGGCGGCGCATCGATCACATCGATGGTCGCGGTGGTCCAGGCGGTCTGGTAGCCGTTGGAAATATAGTAGCTGAAAGTGTCCGTGCCGACAAAGTCGGCGTCGGGAACATAGGTCAGGCTGCCGTCGAGCGAGACGCTCAGCGAACCGTGCGCGGGGGACGAGAAACTCATGGCTTGGAGCGAGCCCGCGGTCGAAAGGTCGTTCGCCAGCAGACCGTCGGCAGCGTTGACCGTCAGGGAGCCATTCGCCTTTGTCACGAACGTATCGGGCGCGGCGACCAGTGAGGGTTGGATTACGTCGATTGCCGCGACTGCAGAGGCCGTACTGACGCCGTCGCTGATGTAATAGGTGAAGGTGTCGGTCCCGACGAAACCGGCGTTCGGCACATAGGTCACGCTGCCGTCCAGCGAGACGCTCAGTTGGCCGTGCGCGGGCGAAGAGAAACTCGTCGCGTGGACCGAGAGGCCCCGCTGAGCGGTCGACGGATAGTCATTGACGAGCAATCCGTTGGCGGCGCTGACCGTCAAAGTGGCGCCTGCGTAAACGTCAAACGTGTCGGGGTTGGCGATCACGGCGGTCTCGCCGTCCTCGAGCGTGACGACCGCGCTCGAGGTCAGCGAGCCGTCGCTGATATAGTAAGTGAAGCTGTCCGCGCCCACGTAATTTGCGGCGGGGGCATAGGTGAAGCTGCCATCCAGCGATACGCTGAGCGAACCGTGAGAAGTCGACGAAAAACTGGTCGCAGTAATCGGATCGCCATCGGGGTCAAAATCGTTGGCGAGCAGGCCTTTGGCGGCGCCGACGATAAGCGTGCTATTCTCGCGGACGCGGTAATAGTCCGCCGCCGCCACCGGCGCCTTGTCGACGACGTCTAGGGTCGCGACGGCCCAGGCCGTTTGCGCGCCGTCGCTGATAAAATAGCTGAAGGTGTCGACGCCGGTGAATCCGTAGTCGGGGACGTAGGTAATGCTGCCGTCGAGCGAGACGCTCAGCGAGCCGTGCGCGGGCGACGAGAAACTGGTGGCGTCGACCGTTCCGCCGGAATCTATATCGTTGGCGAGCAATCCGTGCGCCGCGTCAACCGTTAGAGTACTGCCGGCCCGCAGGGTGTAGGCGTCGTTGTTGGCGACGGGCGGCGCATCGACGACGTCGATCGTCGCGGTCGTCCACGCGGTCTGGTGTCCGTTCGAAATATAGTAGCTGAAGGTGTCGGTCCCGACGAAGTCGGGATCTGGAACATAAGTCACGCTGCCATCCAGCGAGACGTTGAGCGAGCCGTGCGCGGGCGACGAGAAACTCGTAGCGTTCAGCGCCCCGAGAGTGGAAAGGTCGTTCGCCAGCAGGCCGTGGGCGGAGTCGAGCGTCAGAGTGCTGTTCGCACCCGTCACAAACACGTCGGGCGCGGCGACGAGCGAAGGTTGGATCACATCGATGGTGGCGACCGCGAAGGCCGTGCTCGCTCCGTCGCTGATGTAATAGGTAAAAGTGTCGACGCCAGTGAAACCGGGGTCGGGGACATAGGTCAGGCTGCCGTCCAGCGAGACGCTGAGCGAACCATGCGAGGGCGAAGAGAAGCTGGTTGCCTCGACGGAGGATAAGCCTGTCTGGATCGTGTAGTCGTCCTCCAGGAGGCCGTCCGAGGCGCCGACGGTAAGAGTGTCGTCCGAGTAGACGAAAAAAGTGCTCGGCCTGGCGAATACTGTCGATGTCATCGCGATTTCCTGATCGCCACCTGGGCCGAAAATGTACTCTTGTTCAAACTGTTACGCTGCGGAAGCCCAAACTCGTATATTGGATAATACATCCACAGGTAGCTAGCAAGCGAAGCCTCTGAACTTTAGCGCAAGTCTACGCCTGTCGCGATGGAGAACGCGCACGCGATCAATCACAAACGCGTTCCAGCTCCAAGCTTCTCGGCGCCCTTCGCCGGGGGAAAGGCGCCGCCGAGGGGGCGCCGGGCGTGAGATCGTCAGCCATCCGCCGGAACACGTCGTCCCATTCCCGGCGGACGCGCTGGCGGTAGAGCGTGGCCGTCGGATACCAGGGACTGTCGTCGCGATCCATCAGCCACCGCCAATTCGCCGCATGCTTCAGCGCGACCCACACCGGACGTCCGAGCGCGCCTGCGAGATGGGCGATGCTCGTGTCGGTCGTGACGACCAGATCGAGGCTGGCCATGAGCGCGGCGGCGTCGGTAAAGCTGTCCGGTCCCTGTTCGAAATCGTCGCCGGGCGTCTCGACCCGCATCCCCGTCGGCAGGTTCGCCAGTTGCTCGAGGCCATTCACCTTTTGCAGCGAGATCAACCTCGCGCCGGGAAGGCGCGCGAGAGCGCCGAATTGCGCCAGCGGCGCCGATCGCCCTTTGTCCACAGTCGGCGTGCCCTGCCAGCAAATGCCGATCTTCAGTCCCGTGTCGCCGATCCGCTTCCTCCATTTGGCGATCAGCGCGGGCTCGGCGGAGAGATAAGGAACGCGAGCCGGCAGGGTGCGGAGCGTCACGCCTAGCGCGCCGGGCAAGCTCATCAGTGAACCATGAAAATCATAACCGCCGCCTTCAGACGCGCTTTCTACGAAGCGAATCGGAGCGTCCAGCGTCTTCAACAATCGGTGCAGGAAACCGCGACAGGCGAAGGTGACGCGCGCGCCCCGCGAGGCCAACACCGGCAGGAACCGCGCGAACTGGATTACGTCGCCGAGCCCCTGCTCCTCCTGCACGAGGATAGCCTTGCCGGCGAGATCCTCTCCCCGCCATTCGGGAGTCGACACGGGCGGCGCCCGCCGAGGAAATCCGTTGACCCGCCAGCGGTGCTCGCAGTCGCGCCAGCCGGTGAGATAGTCGCCGGTCAGCAGCGCCGCCCAGCCACGGTTGTGCAGCGCTTCCGCGTAATCGGGCCGGATCGCGATCGCGCAGACGAAGGCGGCCTGCGCTTCGGGAACGCGCCCCAGTTCCAACAGCGTCAGGCCGCGATTGTTGTAGGCCTCCGCGAAGCTGGGGTCGGCTGCGATCGACGCGGAGTAATCGCTGAGGGCGTCTTCGAGCCGGTTCAGTTCGATGAGCGCGTTCGCTCGGTTGCTGAGGGCGCTCGCATAGGCTGGACGCAATTCCAATGCCCGGTTGAAACTGATCAGCGCTTCGTCATGTTGACCGAGCGAGGACAGCGCGATGCCGCGGTTGTTATGCGCCTCGGCGTAGTCCGGCTTCAGCGCCAGAGCGCGATCGAAATCCGCCAGCGCCTCCCGAAGGCCGCCGGCGCCCAGCCGCGCATGGCCGCGGTTATTGTGAACCTCGGCGCTGTCGGGATGCAGCGCCAGCGCCCGCTCATAGAGCGTCAGGGCCTGCTCGCGCCGGCCGAGCTGGACCCAGATGAGTGCAAGGTTTGACAGGGCCGCGGCATGATCGGGCGCATGTCTCAAGGCTTCCTCGATGAAGCGCGCCGCTTCGATCGGCTGACCCAGCTGCGAATGCAGGATCCCTAGCAGATGCAACGCATCGATGTCGTCGGGCGCCGTCTTCAGCACCTTCTCGCACAGGGACGCCGCCTCTCGCCATTGGCCTGCTCCACGTCGCTTTACAGCGAGCGCTAGCGTCCGCCGGCGCCATTCGGCAAAGCCTTCCGTGCGAGGCGTCGGGTTCGTCACAGCACTTCCCGCGGCGCGTGGAACCGAGGCGGAACATCTACGCCGGCGTACGCCGCCGCCGGGGCGAAGGCTTGCGCCGCGTCCGCGGCGATGCGCTGCATGACCGGGCGCCAATCGTTGCGAACGCTTTGGCGGTACAGCCGGGCGGTCGGATACCAGGCGCTGTCGGCCCGATCGTGTCGCCATCGCCATTCAGACGCCTGTTTCAGCGCGACCCAGACCGGTCGCCCGAGCGCGCCCGCCGCGTGGGCGACGCTGGTGTCGCAGCTGATGACCAGATCGAGGCAGGCCATCACGGCTGCGGTGTCCTCGAAGCCCGGACTCGCGTCGAATTCCGGCCCGAGCGTCTCCACGTCCATGCCCGCAGGCAGGGTCGACAACTGTTCGACGCCGTGATGGCGCTGCAGCGAGATCAGCCGGACGCCGGGAAGGCGAGACAGAGGCTCAAACGCAGCCAGAGGAAGTGAACGGCCGACATCGATCGGCCGGCCGACGCTACCCTGCCAGCACAGGCCGATCTTCACGCCCGCTTCGCCGATCGCCGCCCGCCATTTGGCGACCAGCGCAGGTTCGGCGAAGAGATAGGGAACGTCCCCCGGCGTTGTTTCGAGCGTCGTCCCGAGCACGCCCGGCAGGCTCATCAGCGCGCACTGGTAATCGAAACGCGCGCCGGGCGGCGGCGCCTCGAGCAGAGCGATGATCGCAGCATAGGGCGAAAAAAGACGGCGCAGCGAATGGCGAACCAGAAAGGCGACTTCGGCGCCCTGAGCCAGCAACCGGGGCAGGAAACGGAAGAACTGGATGACGTCGCCCAAACCCTGTTCCTCGTAGATGACGATGCGCCGGCCGCGCAGATCTTCGCCATTCCAATCGGGAACGCCGGGGACCCGGTTGCTCGGGGGCGCGATCTTCACGCGCCAGCGGTGCTCGTAATCTTCGCGGGCCGCCGCGAAATCGCCGCGGAACAGCTTCGCTAGCGCGCGGTTGAGACGAGCCTCCGCATAATCGGGCTTGAGCGCGACGACGCGGTCGAAACAAGCCACGGCCTTTTCGACGCGTGTAAGCTCCAGATGGGTCGCGCCCAGATTGTTCCACGCCTCGGCGAAATCCGGATCGATCGTCAGCGCCACCTCATAGGCCACGATGGCGTCGTCGAGCCGCTCGAGATCGCGCAGCGCATTGCCGCGATTGTTGTGCGCAGCCACGTGCGAAGGCCTGAGCGCCAGCGCGCGCTCGAAGCTCTCCAGCGCCTCGGCAGGCCGCTTGAGCTTGCGCAGCACGGAGCCCCGGTTGTTGAGCAATTCCGGAAAGTCACCCGGTGTCCGCAACGCCCGATCGAAACTGGCCAGCGCCTCCTCGAAACGGCCGAGTTCGGCCAGCGCGTTGCCGCGGCTGCTCAAGGCGATCGCGTAATCGGCCCGACCCGCGAGCGCCCGATCGAAGCTTTCGAGCGCTTCCTCGACGCGCCCGAGTTTCATCAGCGCATTGCCACGGTAGGCATGGGCGTCGCCAGGGTCGGGGGCGATGTCGATCGCCTGGTCCAGGCTCGTCAAGGCTTCCGCAGGCCGCTCGAGTTCCAGCAACACGACGCCGCGGTCCCGCAGGGCCGCGACAAATCCGGGACGGCAGGCGATCGACCGTTCGTGGCTCGCCAGCGCCTCCGCTGGTCGCTTCAGGGCATGAAGCGCATGGCCGCAGTTGTTGTGCGCCTCGGCGAATCCGCTATCGATCGCAAGGGCGCGCTCGAAACTTTCGAGCGCCTCGTGCAGACGACCCAGGCACATCAGCGCGTTGCCGCGGTTGTTCCAGGCGTCGCGCATGTCCGGCTGGGCCGCGAGCGCGGCGTCGTAATTCGCAAGCGCTTCGGCATGTCGCCCGAGTGAGGCCAGCACGAGCCCGAGATTGCTCAAAGCCGGGCCATGACCCGGCCGTATCTCGAGAGCTGCGCGCAAATCGTCGAGCGCCTCCGCCGGCCGGCGCTGCTCAGCTCGCAACACCCCCAGCATGTGCAGCGCGTCGAACCGGACAGACGGCTTCTCCTTCAATTCCAGATAAAGCGCTTCGGCCTGCGCCCAATTCCCCTCTCGATGCAATTGCGCCGCGCTGCGCAGAACGCGCGCAGCGGATTCGGCGTCGGTGGGGCTGGGGTCCGGCATGAGAACGGTCTTGCGCCTCTTTAAAGTCCGTGTCGGCCAGACGTTGATGACCCTACGGCGACCGACAATGAAACGCCTTGGACAGTCATGCTCATGGGGGCTCAGCGGGCTAACGTGGGAACAATTTTCAATTTAGACCGCCCCACCCAAAACCGGAAGGGGACGTGCCAATAGTGCGTAAGTCTGCTGGCGCAGAGCGCCGATAGGGCGTTCGCGGAGTGAGTTTTGTGGCAGGCTGAAGGAACGCGTTTTAGACGACCGCCATTGCGCCTGCGTCTAAGTACCGCTCGGCCAGCGGGACCTCCACGTCGCGCCATTCAGAGATTCTAAGCAGTGATGCGGAGGTTGAGCGGAGACGCCGACATAAGGTCGGCTTTAAAAAAGCAAAATGGCCAACTTTCGCTCTAGGAGTTGCGTCCCTCGAGTAGCGCTTGCGCCCCCCCTGCCCGACCGCTTCAACGATAGAAGAATTATTGGAGCCAGCGGCTTCTCCGGATTACGGGCGATTGCCTACCAACATTCAGTGGGCGCTCGCCAGTACGCGGTGCCGACACTTTGCTGACACCGCCTTCGACTTTCATGGCGCTCCGGGGCGGCTACCGCCCAGTGCTTCATCCGACGCTCACAACATCCGTGGTCAGAATGAGGTCAGCGTCGCAAAGAGGCTTCTAGCGACCGCATCCGACATGCCTGCTGCGTTATTGACATATATTCGGGAGCCGGCGCGCTCGAGGGGTGCGGTAGGACGCGAAGCGTAAATGCAAAAGAGTCCACTATCGTTCAACGAAGCCGCATGGACGCGGACGGCGGGGATATCGTCAGGGCGTTCCGCATTTAGCGTTTCCCAGGCCGCGCGCGCGGAGATCGCTCAAATGACAGCCAGCGCGGTTTTCGAAAGCGTCCTCCAATCTATATCGAGGCCGAGGCCAGGGGCGGGAGGGGTCGTTATTTCGCCGGCAATGATCGGCAGTTCGTTTCGCGACTTGAGCCCCTTGATGTGTTCGGTCGAGAACACGAGCTGCTCGTAGAAATCGTTGTTTGGAATTGCGGCGCAGAGATGGGCGTTCGGCAATCCCATACCGTGCACTTGCGCCTTGATCGCGTGTGACTCGGCAAGGTGGGCGATCTTTAAGCGCGCCGGTCACGCCGCCCTTGTAGAAGGTCGATGTGCGGATCATGTCGAGCGCGCCCGCGTCGATCCATGTCGCGGCGTTCCAATGCACGCCATCGGAAGTCTCGGCCGCCAGCACGGGAATGTCCAGCCCGTCGGCGAGCTTGCGATACGCCGTCAGATTGAATTCGCGCATCGGTTCTTCGTACCAATAGAAGCCTTCCTCCTCGAGCACCCGGCCAAACCGCAGGGAAGTCACGAGGTCCCATCCGGCGCTTCCGTCGAACATCAGGACTGCATCGTCGCCCGTCCATCGGCGCAGGTTTCGACATAGCTTCGCGTCTTCGCGATCGTCACCCCACGCGTGGAGCTTGAACGCGCTAAAACCCTCGTCCCTGCACTCCTTGATGTGGCGCTCGTACTCCTCCATCGTGTCCCACGTGACGGTTGACGCATAGACCTGCGTCTGCGGATTGTTGCCGCCAAGGAGTTGATAGAGCGGCAAATTGGCTTTGCGGCTCTTGATGTCCCATGCCAGCAGATCGATGAGTCCGAGGTGAGCCATGTTCATCTCCTCGATGCGATCGATCTCCCATATGCGGGTCCACAATCGCTCGGTCATCATCGGATCCTCTCCGATAAGGGACTTCAGTCGGCGTCGGGTGAGGCTCGCCACCGCTTCGCCGTCGCCGATCTTCAACGCGCCGATGATCCCCTCGTCTGTGTCCATCCTGAGGATCGCCGATTTCGGCCTGTCGGTGAGCGCTGTGCCATCGCCTGAGCCAGGAAGGCCTTTCCGCCAGCGAAAGGGGACGGCGGGGTGCTCGTCCGCGACGACATAGCACCTGATATCGGTAATCCGCATTCTGCCCGCTCCCTTAAAATGCCTATTGCGTGCGATATGCTCTTGCCATAGCATTACGCGACGCCCAGGCGCTAGTCCGTATTGGTGAACAAGGGCGCCGGCAGAGGAGAGGAAACAATGCAATCTAGGGAAGCGTGGACCGGGCGTATCGTCTCGGCCGGATTTGCTCTCGCTCTTGCAGCGGGCGTCGCCCAAGCGTCAAACAACAAGATCGTCGTAGCCCCCGGCGGACCTCATCCCTATTTTGCGCCGTGGGAGCAGGCGGCGGCGGATGCGCAAAAAGATTTCGGCATCGCATCGGTGCAATACAAGGTCCCCGCAGACTGGAAGCTGGAGCTGCAGACCGAACTGCTCGAAAGCCTTGCATCCCAGGGCGTTAAAGGCTTCGGCATCTTTCCCGGCGACCCCTCAGGGGTAAACTCGACCATTACAGAGCTCAAGGGCGCCGGCATTCCCGTGGTGGCGCTTGGCGGGTGCACTGCCGATCCGACTGACGCTGTGTTTTGCTTTGCGACCGATCCGTACAAGACGACCTACACGATGACCAAGGCGCTGATTGCAGCCATGGGCGGCAAAGGCAACCTCGTTCACCTGACCGGCCTGCTCATCGACACCAACACCACGCTGCGTGAACAGGCCGTCCAGAAGGCCGTCGATGAAACCAACGGAGCCGTGAAGCTGTTCCAGACGGTTGCCGACACTGACGATCCAACCATGGGCGACCAGAAAATCAACGCGCTGCTTGCGGCGAGCAAGGACAAGATCGACGGCATCATCGCAACCGCTCATATTACGTCGGCAGTGGCGGCCAAAGCACTGCGAGCGATCGGCGACAAGCGGATCAAGTTCATCGCTTTCGATGATGATCAAGCGGTGCTGGACGACGTAAAGGACGGGTTCGCGCAAGCGACCTATGTTCAAAATCCCTACGGCCAGGCCTATATCGGCGCCTACGCTCTCGACCTGATCGCGAGCGGCGCATGCACGATAAATCCCGCCGCGCCTTGGATAAAGACGCCACAGACCGCCCACTTCATCGATTCCGGCGTACTGCAAGTTAGCGCAGACAAGCTCGGCGGCTACCAGGCCGACATCAAAGCGCTAACCAAGGATATTCAGTCGAAATTCAAAGCGACCTATCTGACTTGCAAGTAGCGCAGGGGGCGGAGCGGCCGAACACATTGGGCTCGGCCGTTCATCTGCGATGGTATGCGACCCGGGCCCGCGACCATCTTCCTGTACTTGATTCGCGAGCCCTTAGGCGGGAATGAGCATGTCGACTGATGCCGAACGCCTGAGCCCGGCGCCACGGCGCGCATTCGAATATGCGCCGCAGGTCGGCCTGCTCGCGATCATCGGCGTGCTGGTTGCGACGTTTGCCATTCGCCAGCCTGGTTTCCTGTCCTCGTTCAACCTGTTTGGCATGGGTCGTTCGCTGGCTGTCGATGTGACCGTCGGCTTTTCCCAGATGGTGGTGCTCGCGACGGGCGGCATGAACCTTTCGGTTGGTTCGATTGGAGTCTGCGCGGTTATGTCTTCGGGATATATGATGCAGTCGCTGGGGATGCCTGCTTCCGCGGCGTTCCTGCTGGCGATCGTTCTCGGCGGCGCGCTCGGCTGGCTAAACGGCTTCACGATCGTGGCGACCGGCGTCAATTCCTTCATTGTAACCTTGGCGAGCGCAAACCTGTTTTCCGGGGCCATGCTGATCCTCACCCGGGCCACGCCGATCAACGGGTTACCGCCGATCGTCGGCGAGATCGGTCAATACCGGGTGTTCGGGGTGCTCTCCCCATCGCTGGTTGTCGCAGTGACTATCGGCGCCGCTCTGCTGGTATTCTACCGCTATTCTGTCGCCGGCAAGCAAATGCTCGCGGCAGGGGCCAATCCGCGCGCGGCGGAAATGTCGGGATTGCCGGTCGGTCGTTCGATCGTGCTGAGCCATATGCTCTCAGGCGTGCTTGCGGCGGTAGCTGGGCTCATGGTGGTCGTTCGAGTGGGCGCTGCAATGCCGGCCGTTGGCGGCGAAGACTGGCTGCTGCCGTCCTTTCTGGGTCCGGTGCTAGGCGGTGTCGCGCTCGCCGGGGGCTTTGTGTCGGTTGTCGGCACAGTGCTCGGCGCCGCGCTGGTGACAATTATTCGTAGTGGGCTTCTGGTGCTCGATATCGGCAATTTTTGGCTCCAATTGTTCCTCGGGATCTTCCTGCTCGCGGCAGTGCTAGCGCAGCGCTACCGCGGCGTATTTCGCATGGGCCTTCGATGATCGGGCTCAAGCGGCTGATGGGCGCAGAGTGGATTGGGCTTCTGACCATCTTTCTCATCGGCGGTCTCGTCGCGGCCGCGCTGTCGCCGAGTTTCCTGACCGTTCTCAACATCTACGTGCTGTTGCGGAGCGCCTCGGTCGGGCTTGCTTGTCGCGTTCGCTCAGATGATCGTCCTCGCAGTGGGGCAGATGAACCTTTCTGTTGGCGCTCTCGGCGGATTGGCGGCGGTGCTATTCGGGGCGATGCTAGAACGGCTGCATGTTCCCCTCTTTCTGGCGATCCCCCTGGCGCTCGTAATAGGTCTGGCCGGCGGCCTGATAAACGGCATTCTGACGGCGCGGACAGGGATCAACGGCTTTATCGTCACCCTCGCCACCGGTTCGGCGTTTACCGGCATCAATCTCGGACTGACCCAATCGCGGCCGTTTCACGGAATTCCACAGCAACTCGTTGCGTTCGGCGATTCGCGCTGGGGCTTTGTCCCTGCACTGCTCTGGACTCCGCTGGTCGTGGCCCCGTTGCTCTGGCTCTTCCTGTACCGGCTCAAAACCGGACGTTGGTTGCTGGCGGTGGGGGGCAATCCCCATGCGGCGGAGCTCTCGGGAATCTCCACTAGCGCCATGGTCACGTTGGCTCATGGGCTATCCGGCGTCCTGGCGGCGCTTGCGGCGGTGCTGGCGGTTGCGCAACTTGGCGCCGCTCAGCCTCAGATCGGCAGCACATGGCTACTCATTTCGTTTGCAGGTCCGATCATTGGGGGCGCCTCGCTGAGCGGAGGCTACGTTTCGATCCCTGGGGCCATGCTGGCGGTGCTGGTCATCGCACTGATCGAAAACTTTCTCGTGCTCGCCAGGGTCGACCCCTACTGGGTCCAATTTGCACTGGGCGCGCTTATCCTGCTCACAGTGGGGCTAAATCGGCTGCGAACGATCCGTCTGGCCAAGGTCTGAGACATGCGCCTAAGCATCGAACGCGTCAGCAAGTCGTTTCTGAGCGTACAAGCACTGAACGAAGCTTCGATGGAGTTCCTGCCCGGCGAAATTCACGCGTTGATGGGCGAGAACGGGGCCGGGAAATCTACCCTTATCAAAGTCATCACAGGCGTCTACCGGCCGGATTCGGGTGGGATGAAGCTCGACGACGCAGCGGCGCATTTCGGTTCGCCTCGCGAAGCGCTCGCGGCCGGGATCGGTGCGGTGCATCAGGAACGAAATCTGGTGCCCCGATTCTCGGTTGGGGAGAACATTCTGCTCGAAAATCTGCCGCTCAGGAATGGGTTCGTCGACTATGCCGCCATCCATCAGCGCGCCCGCAAAGCGCTCGATCCGCTCGATCCGAATATCGATACGCGCGCGGAAGTGAGCGGCCTGTCGGTTGCTCAGATGCAGCTGGTTGAAATTGCCAAAGCGCTTTCGCTCAATGCGCGCGTACTGCTCCTTGACGAACCGACCGCCTCGATTACCGATCATGAGGCGACCGCTCTGTTCGCCATATTGCGGCGACTGAGGGCTGACGGCGTCGCCATTGTTTTCGTCAGTCACAAGCTTGACGAGGTGATGGCCATTTCCGATCGCGTAAGCGTGTTGCGCGATGGCAAGGTCGCCGCCGCCAACGCGCCGATTGCTGCGATGACGCGCAGCCGGCTGGTGTCGCTGATGATTGGCCGGGAAGAGCGGACCGCGCAATTTTTGCGGCGGCCGGTTGCGGAAGGACCCGTGGCGCTCGAACTGCGCGACGTCGCCACGTCCTATGGCCACAGGGGCGTCAGCCTGGAGCTCACGAAGGGTGAAATTGTCGGCCTCTATGGTCTGGTTGGGGCCGGACGCACGGAACTCGCGCGCGCCATCTTCGGGGTCGGCCGAATCACCGCAGGCGAACTATTGATCCGTGGGAAACTCGCTCGCATCCGCGGACCCTATGAGGCCTTGAAGCGCTATCGGATCGGCCTTGTCAGCGAGGATCGCAAATTCGAAGGATTGATCCTCGGACACTCCGTCGGCGGCAATATCGCGATGACGATTTGGAGTCGGATCGCTTCGGCGCTCGGCCTTGTCAGCGGGCGAAGCGAAGCCCGAGCGGTGACGCCCTATGTCGATCGGCTCGCGATCAGGATTTCCTCGCTTCGCCAGCCTGTCGGAACCCTTTCGGGCGGCAATCAGCAGAAAGTCTCGATCGCCAAGTGGTTGGCGGCGGGGACTGACATCCTGATAATCGACGAGCCTACCGTCGGGGTGGACATCAAGACCAAAGTCGAGTTGCACGAGCTGATCGGCGAACTCGCCCGGCAGGGCGTTGCGGTGTTGCTCATTTCCAGCGATATGGTTGAAATGATCATTCTCGCGGACCGGATCGCCGTGATGCATGGTTTTCGCGTTGTCGGCGAGTTCGAAAACGATCACAACTACGAAAGGACGAGCAGCGCCATCATGGACAGGATCCATTCCGTCGAATTCCGGTTCACCGGCGGTCGAGCGACATGAGTGAACTGCGGCCGCTGTATCAATTGATCTACGAAGTCCTTCGCGATCATCTTAACGAAAGGACGTTTCCCGTCGGCTTGGTGTTTGGGGAGGCCATTGTGGCGCGGGCGTTCGGATCAAGCCGGATTCCGGCGGCGGCGGCGCTCCATCGCCTCAAATCGGAGGGACTGCTCAAGAGTTTCGAAGGGCGTGGGTTGCTCGCTGCGAGCGCCGATCCAGAGAGGCTGGTGCGCAAAGAACTGATCGACGCGGGACTGAAATTGCCTATCACAGTGGCCGGCAGTCTCGAGGTTCGCAATCATCATGGTCGCATTTATCCGCAAGTCGAGCACGCCATCGCCGCGGCCCTTGCGCATGGCCGCTTTCTCGTCAACGAGTCAGCCCTGGCGGAGCACTATGGAGTAAGTCGAACGGTCGCTCATGAAGTGCTGACGCGCCTCGAACGCAATGGTCTGATTGCGCAAGAAGGCAATCAGCGCTGGTACGCGGGGCCGCTCAGCATCCAGAGGCTTAAAGACCATTTTGAAATGCGTTGGCTGCTTGAGCCGGTCGCGTTGGGACAGTCGATGGAAACCCTCGACCCCAAGTTGGTCGCAAAGCGGCGCAACCACGTCGAAACAGCTCTCGGCCAAAGCTTTACGGCTTTACGTCTCGAAAAATTAGAGACGGAGCTGCATGTTCAAACGGTGCTGGCTGACGCGAACATCCATATGATCGATTCGATCCGGCGCAACCAAATTCCGGTCATTCCCACGCACTCGACCTTTGCTTCGCAATTTCATATTGAAGAGTTGGGTCGAACGCTGGAGGAGCACCTGGAGATCTACGATCTGATTGTCCGCGGCCGGAAGAAGGCGGCGATGAAAGCGCTCGAAACTCACGTCCGGCGAGCGCTTGAGCCCAATATCGAACGGCTGAGGCGGATCACACCCCTTCCAGCCTCACTCACCCCACCCTTCCTCAACTGCGCCGAGTGACTAGGCCCACGACACGGTTCGAGCGAGCGTTCGCTCCTGGCGGACTTTAAGACGCCGCTCAACTACTAAATAATGTTGAACGACCGCGACACAACGTGCCACAATATCCCACCTGCCTCGTAGGGGAGAACCGCTGTTGATTTCCGCGTCAGATTGACCCAAGTTTCCGATTGGCGCTGACCCCTGACGTTCGGAAGAAATTCAACCGGCCGGTTAGTTCTAGGCGTAACGAGGCGGGTCACTGAGCGACAGAAAAGCGGGTCAATCTGACGCGGAAATCGACAGCCAATAGGCCGATACGAGAAATATTTCGCCCAATAAGCATAAATCGTAAGGGACGGAACCAATGGCGACTATCGCGCGTGTCGAAATCTGGATGGTTGATCTCAAGCCGAAAGTTAAGCGAGTCGACGCGATCCAGTCCTTCGTCAGTCAGGAGACGCCCTTCGTCCGCATAACTGACTCCGACGGCGCGGTCGGGGTCGGCTACAGCTACACCATAGGAACCGGGGGACCGGCGATCGTCGAGTTGCTCGCGCGCTCGCTCGCTCCGGCGCTGCTGGGTCGAGACGGCGCAGAGATCGAGAAGATCTGGCGCGATCTGCTGTTCCTTACTCATGCGACTTCGGTGGGCGCGATCACGAGCCTCGCGCTCGCCGCGATCGATACGGCGCTCTGGGACCTGCGCTGCCGTAAGGCCCAGCTTCCGCTGCATGTGATGGCCGGCGGGGCCAAGGAAATGATTCGCCTCTACACCACCGAGGGCGGATGGCTGCATCTGCCCACGCAAGCCTTGGTCGAGGATGCGCTCAAGGCGAAGTCGCTCGGTTTCGGAGGTTCCAAGATCAAAGTCGGCCGACCTATTGGCGAAGACGTCGAGCGGCTGGAAGCGATGCGCGAGGCGCTCGGCGCCGGTTTCGAAATCCTCACCGACGCCAATCAGGCGTTCAACGTAGACGAGGCGATCCGCCGCGCACGCTGCTACGAAGCGGCGGACATCGGTTGGTTCGAAGAGCCCTTGCCCGCCGACGACATTGAGGGGCACGTGAGGTTGTCGCGCTCGACCTCGATTCCGATCGCGGTCGGCGAGAGCCTCTACGGCCTCTCCCATTTCCGCGACTATCTGCAACGCGGCGCCTGCTCGATCATCCAGGTCGACGTGGCCCGGATCGGTGGCGTGACGCCCTGGTTGAAGGTCGCCCACTTGGCGGAGGCCTATAATGTCGCGGTCTGCCCCCATTTTCTTATGGAGCTGCATGTCGCGCTGTGTTGCGCGGTTCCGAACTCACGTTGGCTAGAATACATTCCTCAATTGGACGACTTGACCAGCGAGCCGATGAGGATTTGCGACGGCTGCGCGCAGCCCAGCCCGGCGCCAGGCCTCGGCATAGCCTGGGATTTAGCCGCTATCGAGAGGAAGACGGTGGAAGGAAGCCGGCACGATCTGCGATCAGCCTAACGCGCGCGGACTGAGGAGTCGTACATGAAACGAATGGGAATGTGCAATCGGCTGCGGCCGGAAAAGGCCGAAGAGTACAAGCGCCTTCACGCTGCCGCATGGCCCGGCGTGCTTGCGAGGATCTCCGCCAGCAACGTCCGCAATTACAGCATATTCCTACGCGAGCCGGAAATGTTGCTGTTCTCCTATTGGGAGTATCACGGAACGGATTTTGCCGCTGATTCCGCCAAAATAGCGGCCGATCCCATCACACGCGATTGGTGGAGTTTCACCGATCCCTGCCAGGCGCCTTACGAGACGCGCGCGGCGGGAACATGGTGGGCTGATATGACAGAAGTCTTTCACCATCCCTGAGTGGGCCCGGGAAGAGGTTGGAGCGAGAGAGTCTCTTTGGGCTCGTAGCATACGGCGCTGCTGGTCAACGGCGTATTCCGCACGAGGCGCAACAGGACACGGCGGTAGGCGCGTTCGAAGCTCGACTGGGGCACAAAGATGCTCACGCGGACCACGCTTAACGTAGCGCCGACCGAGGCTGAAGGAAGTCGATAGGGAATTAGCCGCCCTGAGCGATTTGCGCGACCGGCCGGCTGGCGCGATCCGCATCACAGCAGATGACACGCGTTGCGGCGGGCGCTGTGGTGCTCTCTTTCGGTCAATTTGATTCCGCGCGCGCGGCTGTCCGATGTATCATACCCGCCCACTCCTCCCACAGCGGCTCTACCAATTCGTGGCCCATCCCAGGGTAAATGTGGACTTCTGAGTTCCTGAGTAGGCAGCCGAGTTCAATAGCGGCCGCCGGCTCGATGTGACCGTCGTCGCGGCCGTGAATGATCAGTGATGGATGCAGAAGACGTTCAAGCCCCGATATGTGGTCAGGCAAACGCCGTATCGCGGCCGCCTGACGCGCAACGCCCTCGGGCGCGTAGCAACGATCGAAACTACGCTCGGCCCATTCGCGTATCCAACCCTCGTCAAATGCATAAGCGGGCGATTGGGAGATGCGCTCCCGCTGGACGAAGGCTTCGATCGCTTCGGCTCTTGGCCGATGAGCGTAAAGTTCCAGTTCGGCAGCCGGGCGTTCGCGCGACCTGATGTAAGGCGCCAAACCGGGAGCGGTGTAGAAGAGCGACAGGGAACGCACCCGCTCAGGGCGCCGAACGGCCATCAACTGCGCGATTACGCCACCCATCGATTGACCTACGACATGAGCCAGCTTCCATTGCAATGCGTCCATGACGCCGAATGTGTCTTCAGCCATGTCGTCCAGCGAATATCCTCCGTCCCACTCGTTTGGGCCGCCAAATTTTTGAGACAATCCGACATCGCGGTTATCAAAAATCGCGACATGGAAGTTGCGATCAACCAACTTTTGCAAGAAGGCCTCGCACCAGCCGATCATCTGAACCCCAAAGCCCTCGATCAATATGATGGGCGCGCCCTCCGACGCGCCGCGAGTTTCATAATAGATTTCCGCCGTGTTAGAGTGAGCGTAAGGCAAACCGGGCGACTCCCTGTCCGTCTAGCGGACCGATCGAAGTTGCATGGCGACCAGCCCCGACGATATTGTCAACGCGGCGCCCAGTGCGAACAGCCACGGGTAACCGAAAGTCGCGATGACCGCAGCGCCCAGACCCGGCGCAATCAACTGCGGCAGCGCGCTGGCGACCGCAAGAATTCCGATATCTCGCCCTGCGGAGCGCCGGCTGGGCAGCACATGCGAAACGATGGCGAGATCGACGCTGGCGAATATCCCCCAGGCCACGCCGCTCAGGACCGCGAAACCAACCATAGCTGCCCACGAAGGGCTGATCGCCGCCCATGCCATGCCGATCGCCATCAAAATCGAGTAGGCGACGAAAAACGCGCGCCGCAGTTCCGTGCGTTGCAGCACCCAGCCGGTTGCGACGAGCGATGCAACGGAAGCGATGGTGCGAATTGTGTTGAAGAGGCCGGTGGCGACCTCGGCGCTGCCCCCGGGCAGACCGGACGAACCAACGTAGTCCTGCAGAGCATAGAGCAGATATCCCGACACCACATATTGAGAGAGAAAGACCAACGCGCGAGCGGAAAAGGCCGCCGCGAAGTCCCAGTTCGCAAAGCTTTCAACGAAACGCGCGATGCGGCCAAGAACCCGCAGGGGCTGCTCATCGATGAACTGGCCTACCCTTTCCAAATGTAGTGAAGACGGTTCTGATGCAAAGATGACATAGGCGGCCACAGACGCCGCCAACATCGTCGCCAGTATGGCGCAAGTCGCGAAAGGCGGGGCCAGCGCGCCAATGTTTACGCCCACGAAAGCGCCGATGGGACCCCCGAATCCGAAGGCCCAGGATGCGAGCGCACGCTTGTCCGACGCAATGCGGTCGGGAACGATGGCGAGCAGCACCGCCTGAAAGAAATTTAGCGCGAACCACAGCACCGCTGTCACCAGCACGATCGCGGCCAGGCTGGTCGCGGCCCCGAGCGCGAAAAGAAGTACTGCAGAGGCCCCAGCCATGCCGACCAACCAGGGAGCGCGGCGGCCCCAGCGAGTTCGCGTTATGTCGGAGATCGCCCCGCCCGCGGTAAGTCCGGCTACTGATGTTATCGAGCATATCGTTGTGATGAACGCGAGATAGGTAAGCTTGCGGCTTGCGTCTATTGTTTGTACTTGTAGGGGAAGGACGACAATCTGCGTCCCCTGGAAGATCGCGTACATCGTGAAGGCGGGCGGCAGGAGAAATGCTAGCAGACGACCGACCTTCGTTTCGCCTGCACCCGACGTGGAATACGGCGCATTCGACTGTCCCACGCCTTGCCCTTCCCTGCCGCCGCTATACCGCTGCCTTGGCCCATGCTTCACGTTCGGCTCGCTTGGGGTCCTCAACGACATGCGACTCGACGTCAAACATCATCACCGAGCGATCTGGGGGCGAATAGGGCGGCCACAAGGGAACGCCTTCCCCATTGGGGTCGCCAGACCGCGCAAATGCAATCCATGCCGATTGCATGACTTTCGAAAGCGGCTTAGCGTCGGCCGCATTACGACTATAGCCGGTGGTTTCCAATCGATCGAAAATGAAAGGGTTTTCCGCGCCGTGGGTGGCTCGCGCGACGGGGTTGTCGGTGCGGCCCCATTCGATCCTGTACACGTAGGTCCTGTGCCCAGAAGCGGCCCGGTCTTCCGCGAACCTGATCGTCGGCATCCCGAATGCGAAGTCCGTCAGCACCGCATCCGCGACATCTGCAGCGTCGGCATTTGGGCGGGCGGCCGCGTAAGCGTCAAAGACTTTGCCGCACGTCTCTCCCAGTTGTCCAACCAGTGCTGATCGGGTGCGCGGGATGCCCTGATATATGAAATCCGCTTCGTGCGCGGCGCATCCGACGATGACCGGCAGGTCCAGATCGGCTCCGTCCACCAGCGCCTGAGCAGGATCGACAGGCAAGATCTCGCCATCGACGACAGGCCGCCAGACCATCAGCCCTCCATCCATATTCTGCTGGGCGGCGATGATCTCCGCCATTGGGACTGCGGCGAGCGCGTCGAGATCATCATCGACGCCGAGACGCTGCATGAGCGCTTCCGACGTTTTATTAGCCGCAGCCCGTGTTAACGGGCCAAAGCGAAAGCCCTTCGCGAAAACTCCCGCCTGACAGATGCCGCGATGGAACAGACCCTTGGCCTTGGGTATCGATAGCAGCGTCGCGACCTTCATGGCCCCGCCGGATTCCCCGAAAAGGGTGACGTTGCCCGCATCGCCTCCGAACGCCTCGATATTGCGCTCAACCCATTCGAGCGCAGCGACAATATCCAGCATGCCGAGGTTCGGGGTAATGCCGCGCCCGCCAGGAAGATCGCGGTACAGGTAGCCGAACGCGCCGAGACGATGATTGGGCGACACGACAACGATGTCGCCGCGCGCGCTCAGCAGCGACGGCTCCTCGCGCGCTCTCGCCGGCGTGCCAACGCTGAAACCCCCGCCGTGCAGCCAAACCATTACCGGTCGTTTGGCGCCGCGATCGACGGAAGGCGTCCACACGTTCAGGAACAGACCCTCCTCAGATAAAGGCGTGGTATAGAAGGCGCCGAACAGGAATTGATGATAGGCGGCGTTGGCGACCACAGATGCGTCGGCGATCTGCGGGGTCATGGGGGCCCAAGTGTGCGCCTGGCGAAGGCCGGACCATATTTGCGGCGGCCGCGCTGGTTGAAAGCGGCCCGCGCCATCGATGCGGTCCGCGAACGGTATACCGCGAAAGCGCGCAACTCCCTCGTTCCAGTCTCCCTCGACCTCGCCGTAGGCAGTTCTCGCCACAGGATTTGCGGTCATTGCAGGACTTTCGTTACAGGGGCGAATGGACGGGGAGCGAAGCGCGCACGCTAAGCGACCGAGGCCACGTCCGTTTGATCGCCGCGCGACATCAACTGGGCTTCCAGCGCCTCCATCTGCTCACCGCCGGCCATCAGGTTGAGGACCTCACTGTAGGTCTTCTCGTCCCGAGCGAAAGAGGCTGCGACGGCGCCATGGATCAGGACCACAAACCGGTCGCCGATCGCCATCGCGTGGCGCGCATTGTGGGTGATGAATACGATGGCTATGCCTCGCTTTTGCGCCTCCTTGACGAGGATGAGCACCCGCGCGGCTTCCTTTACGCCCAGCGCCGAAGTCGGCTCGTCGAGGATCAGCGCCTTGGCGCCGAAGTACATGGCCTTCGCGATCGCCAGGACCTGTCGTTCGCCACCTGACATCGTTCCAACCAATTGGTCGCCATCGGCGACGCGCGTGATTCCAAAGCTGCAAATCTGTTCCAGCGCTACTCGGTTCGCAAATTCGGAATCGAACCATTTGATCGGGCCGAAGCTCTTCATCGGCTCGGAACCAAGAAAGAAGTTGCGTCCAACGCTCATCAGCGGGATCGTGCCGAGATCCTGGTGGACCGTCGCGATGCCCGCGGCTTTGGCTTCTCGTGGAGAAGAGAATTGGACCTGGCGCCCTTCGACGAGCAGCTCTCCGCTTGATGGAGTATGTACGCCTGATAGGATCTTGATCAAAGTCGACTTGCCGGCGCCATTGTCGCCAAGCAGGCACAAAATTTCGCCCGCTCCGATCGAGCACGACACGTTGCGCAATGCGAGCACGCCGCCGAAACTCTTGGAGATGTCGCGCATCTCAATGAGGGGAGTGGTCGGATTTGACATTGCAAGGCTCCTAGCGGGCCGAAAGCGCGAGCTTGCGGAAGTAGCTGTTGGCGATCACCGCGCCCAACAATAGTCCACCGAGGAAGAGCTGGATCCAGTCTGTGTTCCAGCCGGTATAAAAGATACCGATGCTTATGACGCCGTAGATGACGGAGCCGAGGAAAATACCGATCGCGGAGCCGTATCCACCGCTGAGCAGAATGCCGCCAATCACGGCGACAATGGGCGCTTGAAAAATATAGCCCTGCCCATTGGCGGCGTTCCCGGAATGAAACTCGACTGCCTGAATAACGCCGACCAGTGAAGCGGCCAACGCAGTGGTCGTGAACAGCGTTATCTTTACGCGAGTGGTCGGCACGCCTGAGGAGCGGGCTGCCGCGAGGTTTCCACCGGTCGCATAGATCCAGTTGCCGAACGCACTCTTGCTGAGAACCCAGGCCGCAACCGCGGTGACACCGACCCACCAGAGTATGGCGATATTCGCTTGGCCGAGTCGTCCTGCAAAGACGGCGTGAGCGAGTGGAGGGGTGGCCAATGAGACCGTCGTGGTATTTGTGAGGAGGCGAGAAAGGCCGAGCGAGGCCCCGGAGACGCCAAGCAGGGTCGCCAGAGTGACGATGAAGGACGGCAAGCCCGTCCGCTCGACGAGGACGCCGTTGAAGAAGCCGATCAGCCCCGATCCCGCAAGCGCCAGGACGATCATGATCCAGATATCGACATGGAAAAACTTGGTGCCGATGGCGATGGCGACAGAGCTTGCGCCGACAATGGCTCCGATCGAAAGATCGAATTCGCCGGCAATCAGCAGCAGGCCAACCGCGACGGCGATGATCCCGAGTTCGGCCGATGAATTGAGCCACGCGGCCGTTCCATCGAGCGAGACGAAATTGGTGCTGCTAGTTGCGATGGCGAAGAACAGATAGACAGCGATCGCGGCGAACAAAGCGCCAGCTTCGGGGCGGCGCAATAAGCGTCGAAGCCGATTGGGAGGAACGCGGCGCAGTTGACGCGGCGAGACGACGGCTGCCGATAGATCGGTCATTCTCTGGCCTCTGGAATCGTCTGCAATAACTGAGGGTCGGCTTGGCGGCCGACCCCGATTGCCGGCTTATTGCGCTCCGCGAACGCCGCCGTACTTCTGGTCGATGGCGATCAGTTGATCGATATTGTCCTTAGTGATCACCAGCGGCCCGGTGTGAATCTCCCCGATCGGGTGGAGACCGAACCTAATGTACTGTACCGCCACGACGACGCTGTAGAAGCCCTGCAAATAAGCCTGCTGATCCACCAGGAACGCGAGATCACCCGACTTCAAAGCCGCCAGGCCGGCGCTGGAAAGGTCTGTCGCTCCCAGCGTCACCTTGCCTTTGAGGCCCTGTTCGTCGATGGCTTGAATTGCGAGCGCCGTTTGCGTGGCGCCCAGCGTCAGGATCCCGTTGATCCTCGGATCAGCCTGGAGCGCGCCTTTGATCGCCTGGAGATTCGCCTGCTGGTTCTGCGAATCCTGGAGCGAAACGGTCAGCATCTTCGATCCGCCTCCGGCCTTTTTCAATGCGTCGTCATAGCCTTCGCAACGCTGTTCAAGAGCCGGATTGCCGGGCACGTGGTCGACACAAAGTCCGTATTTCACGCCCGATTTGACGGCGAGCTCCCCGCTGGCGGCGCCCATCGCGCGGGGGTCTTCGCCAATATAGGTCAGGGCGCCGACGTCCTTCCAGGTTTGTTCGCCGGAATTATGGATGATGACCGCCGTGCCCTGGTCGGCCGCCGCCTTGATCGCCGGCCCCATCGCGTCGGGGAAAAAGTTGCCGACGATCAAGGCGTCCGGCTTACGTGAGGCTGAGGCTTCAACCAAATGGACTAAATCTGACTGAACGTTGTCGAAGGCCGATATCGTAGAATATTGCGCGTCGACTTTCATGGCCGCTGCGCCGTCGTCAAAGCCCTTTTTCAACGCGCTGAAGAACGGGTCGACCAGCGGTCCAGAGACCATGATGATGACCGGCTTGTCGGGGCTAGCGGCGACCTGCCCACTGGCCAAAGTCGTCAATCCCAAGGCAGCGGCGATCAAACCGCCAAATTTGACCAATCGCATGTTTTCCTCCCAAAGCACGGTCCGAGCGACCGATTTCCCTTGCCTGACCGCGTAGCGTGTCGTTGTGGCGCTACGGGGGCAGTTGGATTGAATTAGTTCCAAAAGGAAGATATTAGACTAAGGATGCGTCCGTCAAGATGGAATATGTGTTCCAAGTGAAAAAAACTACGAACGTTCATTCCACGGCAACCAAGCCCGGCTCTGCGAATGCGTCGGTCATTCAGGCGCTGCGCGAGCGCGGCACGCTCAGTCAGGCCGAGCTGGTGCGAATTACCGGCCTCGGAAAGGCGACGGTTTCGCGGGCAGTGGCCGAACTTCAAAAGTCAGGGCGGGTAAGCGACGCCGGACGAAGTCTGAGCCCGGCGGGCGGCGCCAGCGGACGACCTGCGGCGGCGCTCACTCTCAACCCGGACAGTGGGACTTGCGTCGGCGTGCAATTGGGCGCCCATTCGATCCGGGCGGTGCTCGCCGATGTATCCCACACGATTCTGGCGAGCCGGACCGAGGAACTGGATTGGGACTATTCGCCAACGCAGGCGCTAGCCGCAACTGCAAGCCTCATCAAACAGGTTCAGAAGGAAGCGCGATCCGATCCTGGATTGCTTGCGGCCATCGGCATTGCGCTTCCAAGCCCTGTGCATCCATCAACGGGTCAGGTGATACGATCGAGCGCCATTGGAACATGGGGCGGCCTTCGCGTTAGCGAACTGTTCGAAGAGCATTTGAAACGTCCGGTATTTGCCGAGAACGAGTTGTCGTGTGCCGCTCTAGCGGAGCTGACGTGGGGCGCTGCGCGGGGCATTTCGAACTTCGTTTACCTGAAGACGGAAAGCGGCGTCGGCGGGGCGGTCGTCATCAATAGCAAACTTCAGCGTGGCGTCGCGGGCGGCGCGGGTGAATTTGGGCATCTGATCTACGACCCGAAAGGCGCACTTTGCCGTTGCGGCAATCGCGGATGCTTCGAATGCTATTTGACGGACGCGGCTCTGCTCAAGCCGATACAATCGTCGCATGGCGACATCTTCACAATCGAAGAGTTGATTAGGCGCGCGCATGACGGAGATAAAGGCTGCCGCCGAATTCTGGTCGACGCGGCAGAGATGATGGCGAGTTGTCTTTCCACCGCATGCAACATTCTCAACCCGGAAGCGATCCTCATCGCAGGAAGCTTAGTGCCTGCCGGGGAGCTGCTCTTGAACCCGCTTCGCGGGTTCATGTCGCGAAATGTGCTGATCCCGATTGAAGCAAATGAAACGGGGCCGACCACACAACTCCTGACCGCATCGCTCGGCAAAGATGCATCGGCTCTCGGCGCTATGGGTTTGGCGCTCAGGCAAATTGGCGATGCTTAAGCATTTCCTGACTTAGAAGGATCGTAGAAAGCGGACTTAGGGTAACCGTAAGAAAGCGCAACGACGCTTCCGGCACGTGGAGAACGGCGCGCCAGCTTTGCGTGAGAAACAGGCGTCGATCAGCGATCGCGGCTTCGGCGCCTTCACTTTCCCCACTAAGTCTTGCTTGGCGCGCCTTCAGACCCTACGAACCTCCCTATCGTCGAATCGGAATGCATTCCGTTCCCGTGCCACTTGATTCAGCCTAACCTTTCTTGATGTGGAAGGCTTCTGTATGCCCGTCGACAGCGATGTCTTGTCCGTTGATCATGAACCCCTGAGGTGAAGCAAGAAAAGCCGCCAGGCTGGCCACTCCCGATGGGGTCGACAAACCGCTACAGCGATTGAGACGCGACGCGTTCCTTGACCACGGCCTCAAACGGAATGCCACGCAGTTCGGCCTCGTCGGCGATTACACGGTCGATGCCGGCGCCCTTCACGTCGCCGGGGCAGATAGCGTTGCAGCGGATATTGTAGTGACCAAGCTCAATCGCCAGAGATTTACTAAAGCCGATCACCGCCCATTTAGCGGAGGCATAGGGTGTGCGGTTTCCAACACCACACTGGCCGTAATTGGACGACATATTGATGGTGCTGCCTGATCCCTGCGCCTTCATCGCCGGCACGCGAACGAACTTGTGAGTCTGGACGATGCGTCCGATGAGGCCCATGGCAACGCTGCGTAGAGGAAAGCTGTCGCCGCAACGCCCCCGCTGTCTCGGGACCCGCATTGCAAAATTTTCTTTGTGCGCTATTGCGGTAAGATTGACGCCCTCGTGTCAGAGGCGAGATTGGTCACGAACCCTAATCTCAAGGGGAACGGAAAGATGACCATTTACCTGCAAAGGACGTGTAATCAGACGTGCTGCTGCGCATTGGTCTTTCTGTGCGCTGCCTGGTTCGCTGGTACCGCAATTGCGGGGGAGAAGCCGCCGCTGATTCCGGATCAGCCCTACGCGATGATGACGACTTCGCGGATTTCGATGGCGATCGAATTTGGACTGCCAAGCGTCGCATCGGCGATCGAACGAGAGGTTCCCAAGCGGCTTGCCACCATCGACGAGCGCATCGGTTGCGTAAACAGACGCGTGTTCTTGTTCAGGGTCAGAGCAAATTGCGATGTCGCCGGTTTTGTCGATCGCGGCGCGTTGTCGCTGTACGGCCGTGGCGATCAAGTCGTGGGTTCGGTTCCCATCTTTGGCACAGTCGAAGGTCAGGGCGCGAACAGGTTCACGTCGCGCATTCGTGGCAAGGCCGAGGGGCAAGCCGCGGTCGAAGTCGAATCCCGACCGCAGTTGCGCAAAGACTGGTCCATCGACTTGAATTTCAGCGACTCCTTCCACTGGACCGCGCCTCCGGTTCTCCATGTTCTTGGTCGCGAGATCTCGCTGACGAAATATGCCGAACCCAGCATTCGCAACCAGCAAGCCCGAATTGGGGCGCTCGCGCAGGAAGCGGCGCGGCGCCTTGATTTGCATGACAAGGCAGCCACAGCATGGGAACAGGCGTTCCAGCCACTGCAGGTTTCGCAGGATCCCCCGGTTTGGCTGAAGATTACGCCGAGCGGCGCGGCGTTCGGCGGAGTTCACGCCAACGCAAAAGTCCTCTCAGGCGCGCTCGAATTCATAGCGAACGTAGAGACATTGGTCGGCGGGCCACCACCCGCCGTAACGCCGACAACCCTGCCCCAACTTGGCAACCAGGTGAGCCAGCTCGGCATATTCGAGGTTCTGCTGCCAGTGCGGGTCAATTACGACTTTTTGCGTTACAAGCTCATGCAGGTTGCGGGCGCAGGCGGCGCGGGCTCGATCATCAAGGAGCTGCAGATCTATCCGTCGTCCGGGAAGCTGGTAATCGCCGTCCGCGTGGCCGAGCCCAGTGACAAAGATCCAGCGGCCGGCGAATGGCTCTATTTGTCAACCGCGCTGAATATCGATCCCGACCAGCATTCGATCAGGCTTTCCCAACTGACGGCGGACAGTTCGGCGCAAGATGGCTCCGAGTCGGCCCAACTTCAGACCCGAGTTCTCGAACTTCTCAAGCAAATTCCGGACATCGACTATGGCCTCGCGTATCAGAATATGCTCGACGCCGCCAATGAACGCCTAGTCGGCCTTTGAAGAATGGTTTCCGAATGGAAGGACGGCTTGCAACCGCCAAGCTCGATGGCATCCAGCTTTTGGCCGATGACGTAAGCATCGTGTTTCGCGTAGGCGGCGATCTCAAGATCATCTACGGAATGTAAGGCATGTCCGTCGCAGTCCGGCTCATTCTCCTTACCTCGTGCATCCTCGCCGGCTTGGAACCAGCAAACACGCAGACCGATTTCTATCGCGGCCCGGCGCCCGGGACGAAAGGCGCTCTGGGACGAAGCCGCGGGCGACGAGCCGGAGAGCGGACGTACCCATCCAAAGAGGATTGTAACCGTCTCCATGGAGATTCAAGGTATGCGTTCTATCGCCAAACTAGCGACGAAATTGTCGGAGATCAACGGTGTCGGTTCCGTCAGCGTCGGCGAGGAAAATAGTGAAGGCGATTAATGGGAGTCCAGACAAATGAGGATGCGCGCCGTTTTCAATAGTGTGACATACGTCTTGATTGCCGGATGCATGCTGACCCCGCTCGAGGTTGCAGCGCAATCGGCCACCAACCTCGTCGTTCTGAAGGGGCTGGCGCCAGTAACGACACTGCCGAACAGTTTTGCAGGCGAAGCGGCGTTGGCCGCGAACTTCACGGTCACGGGCGGCATCCAGACGGGAGCCATCCGCCAAACGACGCTCTTGCCTTTCGCCGATCAGCAACAGCAGGCGCTGAAGGACGCCTTCATCACGGGCGGCAATCTGGCTAACCTATCGGACGGCCTTGGGACCACGCTGGGCTCGGCCTATCTCGCGCGAGCCCATTACTACGGACCGGCAGAATTTTACCAGCATATCCCGGACGGTCGCGGACCTCATCGCTTACACGAATGCGACGACGCAATCGGATTCGAACTCAGGGAAATACTTCTTCGCCAACGCGACGATCGACGGCAAGAACCCCGTGTCGGACGAGGCGTCCGCGATCCTGAAGAGAACGGCGGAGCGCCAGATCTGTTTGGCGGCGGTTATGGCCGCCCCGCCGGCGGCCCTCGGCGCGGACGCCTACGGCAACTCGCGTCCATTCCAGACCGAGCCGACCATAGCGCCGATCATCGGGCCCGACTACTTCAACATCCCGGCGGACAATCTTGTCTATAACCGCGGGCCGTGATGAACCTGATCGACAGCCCGTCCTTCCCGAGCGGCCACACGACGTACGGCTATATGGGGTCGATCCTGTCTTGGCGGTTCTGGTGCCCGGAACGCTACCAGCAGATGATTGCGCGCGGGGCCGAGTACGGCAATGATCGTATCCTGATGGGTGCGCACTACGCGATGGACGTTGCTGGTGGCCGCACTCTGGCGACCTACGATATGGCCCATTTCTGGCCAACGATCCGGCCTATGCCGGGTCGGACGCGCCGCAGTATGGCGAAGCGCCCGGCCGCCATAGTCGACTATCAGGCCGCCCTGAAATCGGCCCGCGCCGATCTCGTTCCCGTGCTTCAATCGGCTTGCGGCAATCCTGTCGAAGTCTGTGCTCGCGAAGACACCGGTCGGTTCAGTGACCCGGCGTCGAATGACGCATTTTACGCCGTTACCCAGACTTATGGCTTGCCGGTCGTCTATCCCCGTAATGCTGGCGGGGTTGAAGACGTAGGCGAGCTTGCCCCCGAGGCCGGATACCTTCTGACTGCCGCGTTTCCGATGCTCTCGTTGGAGCAGGCCGACCAACTCCTGACCGAAACGGAAGGTCCCGGCGGAGGCTTTCTCGACGACGGCTCCTCGTTCGGCGTCTATTCTCGCCTAAACCTCTATGCGGCGGCAGGCCGGGCGAAGCAGTTGACTAGCGGCAAATAGCCGCCTTCAATTGCGCTGCTTCGCGCTGATCTGACAACGCCCCCACGAGCGTTCCGGTTGGTCAATTGGCGCCTGCGCTCTCGTAGCAGGAGAAGCCCGCGAGCTGACCGTTCGGGCCCCAGATTGGGTCGCCCATTGACGGCGCGCACTCGGCGCTATTCTGAACCAGGTGGCTTGAGTGAGTCGGGCCCAAACCCACGATCAGATCACTGATTTTCGCCTGAGCCAGGCCGCCCTGCAAATGCGGGCCGCCTTGGGCAAACGCGGCCGAGCTCAGAGCGAGAAGCGTGATCATCGCTAGTGATAGCTTTTTCATGATTCAACTCCTTGATGGGTTCAATGTCGACATTGCTCGCGGACGCAGCTACCCCCTGAGTGGGCACGCGTGACCGCACGCTTCCGCTGCGCCGCGCAAGCCCACGGCTGCCAATCGGATGCGTTGATATAGACAATGACGGGGACAGGAATTTACGCTATCGCGTCGTTACGCCATCTCTTCGCTTAAGAGACCTCGCACTGCCGCGTCGTTGATCGGTAGTTTTTAGACTCTCTGTTGTCTGATGGCGTCACAACACGGGCGACTTACGATAGTCAGATGCGATGTCTTCATTATCTTCTCCTTTGGGCGATTTGATTGACGCGCTGATGAGAAGACTCGGTTTCGGGCAGCTTTATTCCCGGGAAGCAGTAAATATTTCGCGGTTGGCCAGGCTTCCTTGTCCAGCCCGGCAATAGATCGCAACATCGCCAGTATCGGTACGTTCATCGACTGGCCGCGCGCTCGCGGGCCTGACGCTTATTCCGGGCTCCGGGCCACGCCAGCCGGGATTTACAAGCTTGCAACGCCAGGTCAGGGGGACGGCCAGAACGGCGCCGGCTGCGGCCGCGAAATACGCCGCAGGTATCCCTTCCAAGCTGGCAATGCGCCCCCACACGACGCTTCCAACAGTCATCGTTGCAAAGAACACACTCAGAAACACTGCGAGGCCGCGCGCGCACACCCAGCTGGGCAGCGCGAACTGGACCGACGCATGGAGGCTGCTCAGGACCGGGATCCAGGAAGCAGCTCCGGCCCGTCTACTCGGCGCGGAGTGATCGAAAGCCAGGCTTGGGCGCTCAGCGTCATGCCCGTGCTCAAAGCGAATGTGGTCACCAGCAACGAAGCCGGCCGGACAAACAGTCCCACCGACCGGTTCTGCAGAGCTGTCCGTTTGATTTTTGTCTTGTTTGTGGAACAGCGCCGTAGATCTTCTGGTTGGTCACTAGTGGGCTTATCTGGAGTATTGCCTAAAACACGCGCTGTTGGCAGCCGGGGCGCGTTGCAAGTGGCCGAGCGAGCGAATTTTGTATCGGGAATCGGAGCTCAAAATGATTCGCGTGCTCGTCTTGTATGCAAATCCCGTACCCACCAGTTTTGGCGCCGCGTTGCACGCTCAAGTGGTAGAAACTCTAAGGACGAACGGGCATCTGGTCGATGATTGTGACCTCTATGCAGAGGGCTTTGATCCGATTTCTGAGCTACGAAGACCGAGCCCACTATCATGATCCTAAATCCAATCGCGCGCCAGTTTCAGCTTACGTCGGTCGCGTTTTAAATGCTGAAGGGCTTGTCCTCGTTTACCCCGTTTGGAACGAGGGCTTTCCAGCGATGTTGAAGGGGTTTTTCGATCGCGTCTTCATTCCAGGCGTGAGCTTCCAACTTGCGCCGGATGGTTCCGTGGCTCCAGGCCTCGGCAATCTCAAAAAACTCGCGGCGGTCTGCACCTATGGGGCCGGTCGACTTCCTTCGATGTTGCTTGGTGATCCACCCCGGAAAGTGGTAAAGAGGTTACTGCGTTCAACGGCGGGACGCCATATCAGCTGCGAATACCTAGCGCTTTACGGTATGAACACGAGCACGGTTGAACAACGCACCGCCTTCCTTGAAAAGATCCAGCACGCTTTTGAAGCTTGGTAGGTCGCGCAAACGATCACGCACCTTTTGTGTGATGCTCCTTCCCACCTCAACTGCGGCAGACCCCTATCTTATTGCCGAGGACATCGCGATCCCCTTGACCGGCCACTTCACGCGCGCTCTCACTGTGCGATAGCTGTTTGTGATCGGCATCGCAGTCTTTACGGTGGCGCCGTTAGGCTGCGCGGGGAGTTGGGGTTTTCCCACTTCTCTGTCGGCGCGACGCCGATCAGCAGCTAGCTGCTATCGCTCCCGATTCAGTACGGCCCCGTCAAAGCTCCACGGACCCCCGCCCGCGAAAGCTAGATAGAGAAACACGAAGCAGAACAGTATGGCCGCATCTCCGCCGTTCACTGAAGGAAAGAACGAACGTGGGAAGTGCGCCATGAAGTAGGCCACCGCCATATTGCCGGACAGCAGGAAGGCGATCGGTCGCGTGTAGGCGCCCAGAAGCAGCGCTATCCCGCCCAAAAGCTCAATCACCGCCTGTACCCAAAGTAACGCGGTCATTGGCGGAGCAGGCGCAGGAAACCCGATGAGCTTTTGGACGCCATGCTCCATGAACGCGAGTGCTGCAACGACGCGAACGAGGCTCAGGACATAAGGCGCCCATTTTTCCAATGAAGACAACGCTTGCTCCTATCCGACAATGATCAGTCGTGCAGTTGCGGTCTCTTCGCTCGTGGAGGGATCGCGAGCCGCAGGACGCGGACGTCTTGAGGGCCCAACGCGCAGCCTTGTCCGACTGTTCCGGACGCTGCCCATTCAATGGCGGGATGCTTTGATACGTTCACCTCAGCGCGCCGCCGCGACTTTGCTGGCCATCGAGTTCTGCGATCTGGGCGCCAACGCCTTGGTCAAAGCGAATGGCAATTCGCCGTGCGGAGGGTACATCCCCAGTAGGAAGGACTCCTTCGAGCGCGGCCTCCCTGAGCATTGAATGGTCGAGCTCGCCGTTATCGAATACGCTCATGAAATTGTCGGCAATCCTTTTGCCGAAATCAGGCGCTTCGATATCCATAGGTCCCACATACAATACTGCGGCGAGCGCCTGTGCTCGTTCGATCAGCAATTCTCAACGCGCTGCTCTCGCAACCTCCCGGGAAGGACTTCCCCGAAGTGGCAATTCCGGGAGAAACAGCACCAACACGAAGCCGGCCGCCGCTATGGCGGCGCCTAACGCGAACGCGTTCGAAAGCCCTGCCCGATAGGCGGCAAACACGGCCTCGCGCTGGTCCGGCGCGAATGAGGCTATTTGAAGCACGCCTCCGGCGGCCTGCATTGAGCGCGGCAAAACGCTCAAGCTGGAAGCGAGCATAGCGCCAGACGCCGCTACGCCAACGGCTCCGCCCAGCGAGCGAAAGAAGGCGGCGGCGGCCGTCGCTCCCCCCAGCTCGCCGCGCTCGACGGCGTTCTGGATCGCCGTGGTGAGATTTGGCATGACGAAGCCAATGCCCACTCCCATCAGTACAAGTATCCCCTCGATAGGGATAACGCCGATAGCATTCCGTGCCGCCCAGGCCAAAGCGACATAGGAAGCCGTCGCAACGAAGAGCCCGAGGACAGGGAACAGTTTGTATCGACCTGTGCGTGACACCAACCGGCCGCCCACAAATGAGGCGACGATCACGCCGCCCATCATTGGCGAGATCAGTAAGCCTGCGCTGGCCGGACTGGCGTTCATAAGCAGTTGGAACATCAGCGGCAGGAATACGGCGGCAGCGAAAAGCGCCATCGCCGCAAGCGAGATCACTCCCGCTCCAATAACGAAGACGCGATTGCGGAACAGGATCGGAGGAAGAATCGGCTGCGTCGCCCGGTTCTCAACTACGACTAGCGCACCAAAACAAAGGACCGTAGCCGCCGCTAGCGAGAGAATGGGCGCTGAAAGCCAACCATAGACATTTCCGCCCCAGGTCAAAAGAAGAAGCAGACACGATGTCCCGGCGGTCAACAAACTGGCCCCAGCGAAATCGATGCTGGGCTTCCTGTCGATCGCGTGAGGACGAAGGAAGCTCAGGATCAGCGCCAGCGCCGCCGCGCCAACGGGCAGGTTGACATAGAATATCCAGCGCCAGGACACGAATTGCGTAATGAGACCGCCGACGAGCGGGCCTGCGACAGAGCAGGCCGCGAAAACGGCGGCGAACAAGCCCTGGTAGCGCCCGCGTTCGCGGGGGCTCACCAGATCGCCGATAACTGTCTGCGCAAGTACGATCAGGCCTCCCGCTCCCAATCCCTGCAGCGCGCGGGCCCAGATGAGTTGGAGCAGGTCGCCCGCCAAGCCGCAGGCGACGGAGCCGATCAAAAATAAAGAGATCGAGACGGAAAAAGCGGATTTGCGGCCGTAGATATCGCTGAACCGCCCATACAACGGCGCCGACACCGTGCTGGTGACGATGAAAGCGGTCACGACCCAGGACAGATGCTGGAAACCTCCGAGGTCGCCTGTAATACGAGGCAGCGCGGTGGCGACAATGTTCTGATCGAGAGCCGCCAGCGTCAAAGCCATCATCAGGCCGATCAGCACCATGCGCAGTTCTTGCCGGGAAACGTCGGCCTCAGGTCGAATATCGGAAGCGGTCGCGGCCTCTCGGCCGACCAGAACGGATTTCTCAACCATAGCGTGTGACGAGGCTTTCGAGTCGGAGACGTTATCCGCCCTTGTCTTGTCGGAATATGGCCGCCGAGTGGCGTACTCGGAATCGAGTCTCTCACCTTATCGTGGGCGCAGGCTAGCGCCGGCGCCGCGCATCGCTTGGCGCGTACGCAATGCGCTTCCGAAAACGGCAAGCCGCGATCAAGCGGGGAGAGACGCGCCACAAATCTAGGGCTTGAGCCTATAGCCAGTCTTGAACACCCACCAAAAAATCGTCAGGCACGCGGCAATGAAAAGGGCTGTGAAGCCAAGGCTCCCTGCGACGCTGACATCGCCAAGGCCGTAGAAGCTCCACCGGAACCCGCTCACGAGATAGAGCACGGGATTGAAAAGGCTGACCGTTCGCCAGGCCGGCGACAACATGTCGATGGAATAGAAAGCGCCGCCCAGGAATGTGAGAGGCGTAATGACCAGCGCGGGCACGATCGCCAGGTGCTCGAAATTCTTGGCCCATATCCCGATGATAAAGCCAAACAAGCTGAAGGCGACCGAGGTGAGGATGAGGAACCCAGCCATCCAAATTGGGTGCAGGATATGAACCGGCACAAAGAACGTGGCGGTCGCCAGAATGATCAGGCCAATGACGACCGATTTGGTCGCCGCGGCGCCGACATACGCACTGACGATCTCCCAGGACGACAAAGGGGCCGACAGGAGTTCGAAGATAGTGCCGGTGAATTTCGGGAAATAGATGCCAATCGAGGCGTTCGAGATACTTTGGGTCAGAAGCGATAGCATGATCAAGCCCGGGACGATGAAGGCTCCATAACCGACGCCGCCGACCTGCTGGACGCGAGAGCCAATCGCGCCGCCAAACACGACGAAGTACAGCGCAGTCGTGACGACCGGCACAGCAACACTTTGCAAAATGGTGCGGGCGGTGCGCGCCATCTCCGAGCGATAAATCGCCCAGACGCCATTCAGGTTTATCGACATCAAGGTCATCCCTCGGCCGGCCCGACAAGGCTAACAAAAATGTCTTCCAGCGTGCTCGCGGAGGTATTGAGGTCCTTATAATCCACCCCTAGCTCCGCCAGGCGTGCAAGGAGAACGGAGATTCCCGCGCCCTCGGCATCGGCCCTGAAAGTGTAGGTGAGCCGCCGCCCGTCGTCGTCGATTTCCAGCGGCCAGTCCGCGAGCGAAGTTGGGATTGTCGGCATGGGTCGTCGCAGCAGCAGCGTGAGACGCCGCTTGCCGAGCTTGCGCATCAGCTCCGTCTTTTCCTCGACGAGTACGAGTTCGACCGCTGTTGATCACGCCGACGCGATCAGCCATTTCCTCGGCTTCCTCGATGTAGTGCGTCGTCAAGATAACGGTGACGCCCTTGTCGCGCAGCTTTCGGACCAGCGCCCACATGTCACGACGCAAATTGACATCGACGCCTGCGGTCGGCTCGTCCAGGAATATCACGTCAGGCTCATGGCTGAGGGCCTTTGCGATCATGACGCGCCTTTTCATTCCCCCCGACAATTCGACCACGCGGCTGCCACGCTTCTCCCAGAGCGAGAGCTCGCGCAGCAACCCTTCGAGATAAGCGTCATCTGCACGGCGGCCAAACAAACGCCGGCTGAAACACACGGTATTCCACACTGTCGTGAAGATATCGAGGGCGATTTCCTGCGGCACCAGGCCTACTTTCGTTCTCGCGGCGCGATATTCTGCCACGATGTCGTGGCCATCAACGAGAACTTGTCCCGAGGTCATAGAGATGATGCCGCATATGACCCCGATGAGCGTCGTCTTCCCGGCGCCGTTGGGGCCCAGAAGCGCGAAAATCTCTCCCTTTGCGATTTCCAAATTGACGGCGTCCAGGGCTGTAAGGCCAGACGCGTATTTTTTTGTGACGGCGGTCACGGATATAATCGACGGCATGAAATATCCTCATCGCCGCGCGCGACCCTGGGCGATCAACGACGTGTAGCACGACAATTTGAAACGGAATGGTACGAGGAGACGACGGATCCGGCGTTCGTCATGGCGAGGATGATTGCCGCACATCGACAATCGCAACGACGCTGTTTTTGGGCCGCCGCTCATCTCCTGGATATGTAAGACGCTACGGAACAGTTATCCGACAAGCGACTCGCGATCCTTGAGCAGGCGCGCAAGCTTTTCCTCCTGCGCTGCGATCAGTTCATCACCTCGGTTCTCGTCTTCAGCGCCGGAACGAGCTGTCTGCTGTTCAACGAGATCCCGTAAATTCGCTCGAACCTGGCGGATTTCCTCGTCAAGCTCGGCTAGGCTTAGCATCGCAGTCATCCTTGCGGCCTCATTCCCTATTCGCGTCTGCGGCGGACGCTTCACTGCATACCACTTATGGAGGCCGCCTCCAAACTGTCGACTCGCGGCGGACAAGCCGGTCCAGTGTGTGCGCCTGACTTGCTAGCGTGTCTCACGTATCCGAAAAGCGCCTTGCATGAACACGAACAAGCGGTTCTGGAACGTCGAGAAGAATTTTCCGGACCGTTTGATAAGGTAGATCGGCACTTTTATCTGCAGCGCCTTCGGGGACAGCGGCTTCAACGCCGCGTTCGCCAGCTCGTCTCTGATCGAGGACTGAAACAGGAAGGCGACACCGACATCGGTCAGCACCGCACGCAACATCGCCTCGCCATGGCCGAACTCCAGCACGACGCGACGGCGTGCTAGCCCGATTTTCCTCAGCTCCGCCTCCTCGACGTCGCGCCTTGCGGTGTTGGCCTGCGCAGCGACGAACGGCAGTTGTTCGAGTTCCTTCACTGTCAGGCGGGGCTTGTCGAACTGTCCCTTGCGTTTGCAGACGAGGATCAGCTCATCCTCGCCAATCGGCTGGACGTCGAGCCCGGTCAGGTCCTGCTGCTGGTCGAGGATCGACACGCCGAAATCCGCGCGTCCTTCGTTGATCGCCTCAACCACGGAGCGCGGCGTGCTGGTCAGCACGGAGATCGTGCCGTTGGGGACGCCGCGGCGGAACGCGACGATCTTCTCCGGTATGGCGTAGGAGCCGATCGACATCGAGGTCGCGATGACCGCGCTGCCCTGTGCGCCGACTTTGGAATCCGTCAGTTCGCGTTCGAGTTCATGGGTGCGCGACAGTATGTCGTCGGCCCAGGACAGCACGCGCTGTCCCTCCGGCGTGATCCTCAGCCGCCGGCCCTGACGCGCCACCAACTGCACGCCGAGCTTCTCCTCCAGCGAGCGGATGTGGGCTGTCACCACCGGCTGCGCGATATGCAACGCTTCGGCGGCGCGCGTGACGCCTTCGTATCTTGCGACTGCGCTGAACACTTCCAGCTTGTGGAGGGTAAGTTCCGACCCGAGAATCCGCATGAATAACCTATAGTCGAACACCTATGGATCGGGGCGAATTATATATTGGAACTAGAGAAGCGCCAAATCTAGCTTCCCTCCTGTCGAGAGGCCCAAGAGCGTTGTGACGACGGCCTCGACGATCGGGAGGAAGCCCAAGATGTTGAAGCCCATTGCAGCCGCGGTTTGCGCCACTTTCGCCTTTGCCTCGCTGGCCCTTGCAGATCCGATGTCCGAAGCGGTCGATGCGGCTCGCGCCCCGATCTCCAAATGGCCGGGGCCGACGGCGCCCGTCGCGGTCGAGAAGGGCAAGGTGGTCTACGTCATCACCTGCGCCTCGCAGGGCATCGGCTGCGTGAGGTCGGCGAAGGGCGTCGAGGAAGCGGGCGCGGCGCTCGGCTGGACGGTGCGCACGATCGACGGCAAGGGCGACCCCGGCACATGGAACAAGGGCATTCAGTCGGCGATCGCCGCCAAGGCGAACGGCATCGTGCTTGCCGCCGTCCCGCCGATGCTGGTAGGCGATGCTCTGCAGAAGGCCGCGGAAGCCAAGATCCCCGTCGTCTCGGTCTTCAATCCGCTGCCGGCGCAAAAGGACAACGTGTTCGCCTACGTGCGTCCCGTTCATTTCGATCAGGGCAAGCTTGCCGCCGATTGGGTCGCAACCGACTCGAAGGGCCAGGCCGTCGTCATTCTCGTATCTGACAAGATCTTTCCCGAACTTGTCGAGCGCGTCAGCGGCTTCAAGGAAGAGCTCGCCAAATGCGCAGGATGCAAGATCGTCGAGACGGTGGACTCGACGATCTCGGAAATGGCGCAGCGGTTGCCGAGCGCCGTCGCCGCCGCGCTGAGCCGGCACCCCGACGCGCAATATGTGATCTCGCCGTTCGACTCCAACGGCTTCTTCGCCTCGGAGGGCGTGCGCCAGGCCGGCAAGTCGGCGAAGGTCAAGGTGGCTTCGTATGAGGGCGATCCGCAGGCTATCGCGGCGATCCACGACGGCAATTACGCGATGTCGATCGCCGATCCCGCCGAGTGGATGGGCTGGCAGGCCGCCGACGAACTGGCGCGCGCTTTCGCCGGCCAACCCGCCGCCAACATTCCCGTCGCCTACCGCCTGATCGAGAAGGACAACGCGCCGACGACGGCGGGATGGATGGGCGACGTCGATTTCCGCGCCCAGTTCAAGAAACTCTGGGGCGTCGAATGAGCGACGCGCCCGCTCTCTCCGTCGCTGGCGCTACCAAGGCGTTCTTCGGAGCGCGGGCGCTGAATGGCGTCGATCTTGAAATCCGGCCGGGCGAAATCCACGCCCTGCTCGGCGAGAACGGCGCCGGCAAATCGACGCTGATCAAGCTGCTCGCCGGCGTCTATGCGCCTGACGCCGGGAGCTTCGCGGTTGATGGCGTCGCACTTCCCCGGGGCTTTACGCCCGATGATGTCTCCAAGGCAGGGCTTCGTTTCGTGCACCAGGACTATGGCCTCATCGATACCCTCAGCGTGGCGGAGAATATCGCGCTCGTTGCAGGTTATCCGAAGCGCCGCGGCTTGATTGATCATGCCGCTGCCGAGCAGGCGGCGCGCGCCCAACTCGCCGCGCTCGATCTGAGTGTGGCGCCCGATGTGCGGGTAAGTCAGCTCCAGCAAGCCGAGAAGGCGATTGTCGCCTTGTCTCGCGCAATGCAGCGCGGCGCCCGGGTGATCGTGCTGGACGAAGTGACGGCGGCGCTGCCCAGCCCCGATGCGACCCGGGTGCACAGGGCGATCCGGGCTGCGAAAGCCGCTGGCGTCGCATTCATCTATGTTTCGCACCGGCTGGAAGAAGTCTTCGACCTTTGCGACCGCATGACTGTGTTGCGGGACGGCCGCAACGTCGCGACGGCGAGCGTCAAAGAGGCGCGATCGGAGCAGGTGATCGAATGGATCGCCGGCAAGTCGGTTTCGACCCAGCGCCGCGCGACTTCGATCGGAGCCGAGGCGCCCGTTCGCGTCCGGGGCGAGCAGCTCAGGGGCGGCGTGATTGATGCGCCGGTGAATGTCGCGGTGCGATCAGGCGAGATCGTCGGCGTAACAGGTCTGATTGGCTCCGGCTACAGCCAGATCTGCGAGTGGTTGTGTGGCCTTGAGGCGCCGCAATCGGGGTCCGTTTCCATCGATGGCAAGCGCCTCGAATTGGGCTCCCCGCGCCGGGCGCGCGACGCAGGCTGCGAAATCGTGGTGGGCGACCGCAGCCGGGCGCCTTTCCCGAGCGCAAGGTCAGAGAGAACCTGTTCGCGGATGTGGTCGGCCGCCGGAACGGCCGCGTCGATCTCGCCGAGGAAGCGCTGAGCGCAGCGCGGACGCTGGAGGATTTCGGCGTCCGTCCGCGCGGCGCCTCCGAGATGCAGATCCAGTCGCTGAGCGGCGGCAATCAGCAAAAGGTGCTGTTCGCCCGCGCGCTGGCGCAGAAGCCCAAGGTGCTGGTGCTGATTGATCCAACAGCAGGCGTCGACATCGGCGCCCGCGCCGAGCTGCACGATCTGCTGCGCCACGCGGCGGCGGCCGGGGCGGCGATCGTGCTGGGCTCCAGCGATTTCGAGGAAGTCGCTGGCATCAGCAGCCGCGTGCTCGTCGCTCGCGACGGCGCCATCGGCGCGGAACTCGAAGGCGATGAGATCCGCTGGGACCGGCTGTTTGCCGAGGCCCACGGCGGACACGGCGCTCACGACGTCGAACACGTCGGAGGTCTTGTCATGAGCGCCGTAGCGCACGCCGACGGCATCCGGAATGTCGCGAAACTCGCCTGGTCGAACAGCCTTGCGTTGCTGTTCGTGCTCGTAGTGGCGATCTTCTCGCTGATCCGTCCGGAGAGCTATTTCACCATCGAAAACGCGCAGATGATCGCGTCAACCAACGCGGTGCTGGCGATCCTCGCCCTCGCCGCCGTGCCGCCGCTGGTGGCGGGACAGTTCGATCTTTCGATCGGGTTCCAGCTCGCGCTGTCGCAATCGCTCTGCGCCGGAATGATCATCTTCGGCGGCGTGCCGCCGATCCTCGCAGGGGCGATCGTGCTCGTGCTCGGCGCGATCATCGGACTGATCAACGGCCTGCTGATTGCTCGAGGCGGCCTCAATGCTTTCATTACGACGCTGGCGACAGGGATCGTCGTCGAGGGCTTCACGCAGCTCTATACCGACGGCAGTTCGATCTTCGGCGCCATGCCCGGCTATTTCCTCAGCTTCGGCCGCATGGCTCCGCTCGGCGTGCCGCTGGCGCTCGTCTACGTGCTTCTGGTGGCGGCCGCCATGGGCGCCGTGTATCGCTATACCGATTGGGGCCGGCAGGCTTTCGCGGTCGGCGGCAACCCGCGCGCCGCGGCGCTGATCGGCATCGGCGTCAACCGGATCGTCATCCAGTCGTACATGCTGTCGGGCATCCTGTCGGCGCTCGCCGGGATCGTCTCGGCCTCGATCCTCGGCTCTTCAAACCCCAACATCGGCATGAACTATCTGCTGCCGGCGTTCGCCGCCGTGTTCCTCGGCGCGGCGCCAGCGGGGCCTGGCCGATTTAACGCCTGGGGCACCGTCATTGCGGTCTACGCTCTTGCGGCGGGCATTGCGGGGCTGCAGCAGCTCGGCGCTGCGTTCTATGTCGAGCAGTTTTTCAATGGTGGCGCTTTGCTGGCGGCGATCGCGCTGGCTAAGTGGATGGCTGGCCGCGCGCTGGCGCAACGACGCTGAGATTGATGGGAGGATGCACATGTTCCTGGGCGTTGATATCGGCGGAACTTTTACCGACCTGGTGCTGCTCGATGAAAAAGGCGAGCTCACCACGACCAAGGCTCTGTCGACGCCGGGCGAGTTGGAGGTCGGCGTGTTCGACGCGGTGAAAAACGCGGCGGCGCAGAAGGGCATGACCGGCGAGCAATTGCTCGCACGCGTCACCGCCTTCGGCCACGGCACCACTCAGGCCACCAATGCGGTGATCGAGCGCGATGGCGCGAAGACCGGCCTCCTCGCCACCGCGGGGTTCGGCGACACGCTCGCCATCCAGCGCCTGATGGGTTTTACGGCAGGCGTGCCGGCGGACCGGCTCGGCTGGTATTCCAAACGCCGCTATCCCGATCCGATCGTGCCGCGCGGCCTGGTGCGTGAAATTCGCGAGCGCGTCGATCACGCCGGCAAGATATTGGTCGAGATCGACGAGGCCGAAGTGCGCCGCGCCGTCGCGTCGTTGATTGAAGCCGGCGTCGAGACCTTCGCGGTCGCGTTCCTGTGGTCGTTCCGCAATCCCGAGCATGAGCGCATCGTCGGCCGCATCATCAACGAAATGGCCCCGAAGGCCTATGTCAGCCTTTCCTGCGAAGTGGCGCCCGTGATCGGCGAATACGAGCGCACCGCGACGGCGGCGCTGAACTCCTATCTGGCGCCGAAAGTCGTCTCCTATCTCGACGGCATCGAGCAGATGCTGCGCCGGCGCGGCTTCAAGGGCGCGTTCTCGATCCTCAATTCGGCCGGCGGCGTAATGCCGGTCGCCGAGGCGGCGCGGCGGCCGGTGACGCTGGTGACTTCGGGGCCGACCGGCGGCGTGATGGGCTCCGTCCATCTGGCCAAGCGGCTCGGCTACAAGAACCTCATCACGACAGATATGGGCGGCACTTCGTTCGACGTTGCGATCGTTGTTGACGACAAGCCGTTGATGTCGGCCAACCACGAAGCCGGCGGCTTCCATATTGCGACGCCGATGATTGAAGTGCGCGCCATCGGCGCCGGCGGCGGCTCAATCGCCCGTGTGGTTGACGGCCTGCTGCGCGTCGGCCCGGACAGCGCTGGGGCGCGTCCCGGACCTGTCTGCTACGGCCGCGGCGGCAAGCACGCCACGGTCACCGACGCCGACGTCGTGCTCGGCATCATCGATCCCGAGACGTTCCTCGGCGGCCAGATGAAACTCGATCGCGCCGCCGCCGTGGAGGCCATTCGCACCGAGATCGCCGAGCCCCTTGGCATGACGAGCGAGCAAGCCGCCGCGGGCATCCGGCGCATCGTCGACGCCAAGATGGCCGACACGTTGCGCGAGGTCACGATCGGCCGCGGCCACGATCCCCGCGATTTCGTGATCTTCGCCTATGGCGGCGCAGGACCGGTGCATTGCGCGGGCTATGGAGCGGAACTCGGCGTCAGCAAGATCGTCGTGCCCGTGACATCGATGGCGCATTCAGCGTATGGCGCGCTCGCCGCCGACGTCCAGTCGTCCAGTGAGCGCTCTTTGCTGATGCGCGGCGGCGGCGGGCCGTTGCCGCTCTGGCAGGGTCTGGACGCCGAAGCGATTGAAGCCGCGTTCCAAAAACTCGAGGCCGATTGCCGCGATGCAATGGCGCGCGCCGGCGTGGCGGCCAAGGATGTGACGCTCAACCGCAACGTCGATCTGCGCTATCGCCGCCAGACCAACGATCTGATGATCGCGATGCCGGAGCGCCCGGCGACGCAAGCGGCCTTGCAGGACCTGGTCGCGCGGTTCGAGCAGACCTACGAGCAGAACTACGGCAAGGGCTCCGCCTTCCGCGAGGCGGGCATCGAGCTTACCAATGTGCGCGTCGAGGCGTTTGGCAAGGCCCGGCGGCCGGATCTCAACTTCCGCCCTGCGACCACGGCGCCGAAGGCGGGCAAGCGAAAGATCTTCGAGCCGGTCGTCAACCAATGGATGGAGGCCGCCGTCTACAATTGGCGCGAGCTTCCCAGCGATTTCACGATTGTCGGTCCGGCGATCGTCGAGCATCCCGAAACCTCCGTCTTCATTGCCGCCTCGCAGATCGCGCGGCTCGATTCCGACAACAACATCACCATCGAACAGCGGGGAGAGCCTGATGAAAACCACCAGGCTCCGAAATCGATCCGATCACCTTCGAGGTGGTCCGCAACAAGTTGCAGGCGATCACCGAAGAGCAGGCGATCACGCTGAAGTCGGTTTCCGGTTCGCCCGTCGTGACCGAGGCGACCGACTTCAACAACGGCCTCTATCTCGTCGACGGCTCGATCGTCACGATGGGCCCGCAGGTGATCTTCCACACCGGCACGATGTCGAGCGTGATCCGCTCGATCATCTCGAATTTCTCGGAAAATCCGGGCATTCGGGAAGGGGACATGTTCATCCTCAACGATCCCTATCGCGGCGCGATCCATCAGCCCGACGTGTCGATCGTCGCGCCGGTGTTTCACGAGGGCGTCCACGTCGCGTGGGCAGGCTCTTGCGCGCATCAGCTCGATGTCGGCGGCATGAGTTTCGGCTCCTGGGCCATCGGCGCCACCGAGATCCAGCAGGAAGCGATGCTGCTGCCCGGCATCAAGCTGGTGGAGGGCGGCGTGCTCCGTCAGGACCTCTGGCAGATGATCATGGGCATGACGCGGCTGCCGCAAGTGCTTGGCCTCGACCTGAAGGCGATGATCGCCGCCAACAACGTCGCGGTAAAGCGGCTTCGCGCGCTGATGGAGCGCTACCAGACTGAGACCGTGCTGACGATCATGCAGGAGGAGATCAACGCCTCCGAGCGCCAGATCCGTCAGAAGCTGGCGAAGCTGCCGGACGGCGTGTTCCGGGCCCGCGACTACATCGAGCACGACGGCCACGCCAACCGGCTCTACCATGTCTGCGTCACCGCGACGAAGAAGGGCGAGAACCTGACGCTCGATTTCACCGGGACTTCGCCGCAGGCGCCCGGCTTCATCAACTGCACCGCTTCAGGCATGCGCGGCGCCGCGTTCACCGGCATGCTGCCGATCCTGGCGCCGGATATTCGCTGGAACGAAGGCATCATGCGCGCGGTGACCTTCGTCGCGCCCGAGGGAATTCTGTGCAACGCGACCTGGCCGGCGCCGATCTCGTCAGGCACCATCTCGACGGCCTGGATCGTGCAGAACGTCGTCGTCGCGGCGCTGTCGCGCATGGTCTCCTGCTCGGAGGAATTCGCCATGGAGGGGCCGGCGGTGACGAAAGGCCACATGACGGTCATGACGCTGGCGGGACAGGACCGCGACGGCGGGCCGTTCGGCACCTTCCTGCTCGACTCCACTGCGGGCGGCGGCGGCGCCTATCCCGACCACGATGGGCTCGACGGCTCCGGCGATTTCTGCGTGCCGCGCCCGGCGATCGCCAACGTCGAATCCAACGAAGCCAACGGACCGTTCCTCTACCTCTACCGCGGCTTCGTGCCCGACACCGGCGGCCCCGGCCGAACGCGCGGCGGCGCCGGCGCCTCGCTCGCCATCACGCCCTACGATACCGAAGGCCTGCACGCGATGATGCTCGGCCACGGCGTCGAGGTGCCGAATTCCGTGGGTCAGTTCGGCGGATTGCCCGGCGCCTGCGGCCGCAATTTCATTCGCCGCAATTCCGGCGACCCGAGCGAAGTCGCAGGCCTGGCGGCCAATCTCGACGCGATGCTGCGGGTTGGCGTCGAGGAGCTGGGGCCGAAGCCGGGCCGCATGGCGCTCGCGGCGGGCGATGTGCTCGGCTATGCGTTCCAGGGTGGCGGGGGCTACGGCGATCCGCTGAAGCGCGCGCCGGCTTCGGTGGGGCTCGACGTGGTCAACGGCCATGTCGGACTTGAGGCGGCGGCCTCGCAATACGGGGTCGTGTTTGCGGGCAGCGAGATTGATGCGGCCGCGACTTCGGCGCTGCGCGACGCTATCAGGACCGAACGGCTCAACGGCAAGCCGAAGGCCACGGCAGGCGCCGGCGACATCACGGTGAAAGCCGGCCGCTTCAAATGCTCGTGCGGCTGCGATCTCGGCTCGGCGACCGACAATTGGAAAGAGCACGCGCGCACCAATGTTGTGGCTCCCGCCACGCTCGGCCGCCACATGCGCACCCATGCCGAACTCGAAATCCGCGAGCATGTTTGCGTCGATTGTGGCTCGCTGCTCGAGACGGAAATCGCGCGCACGAATGAAGCTTCGCTGGCGACGATCTCGCTGGCGATCTGAACTCAGGAGTGGCCCTTGCCTCGCGTACGGACGACTCGCCCTCCCCTCGTCCTGAGCTTGTCGAAGGACGCTTCAACCAGCTCTGCAACTCGCGCCGGCTTCGCGATCTATCTAAGCGTCGGCGCGTCTGAGCCGGCGGCTTGCACGGATAGCCGTGCTAGCTGGAATATCCTTCGACAAGCTCAGGATGAGGACTGTGGGGGGCATCCGCAACGCCGGGAACGCTTCACTATTTATCCGGTCTGAACCAAGGAGAATCTTACATGGACCCCTTTCCCACTTCCGGCGCCGTCATCGTCACCGGCGCAGCGCAGGGCATCGGCCGCAGGATGGCGCTATCGCTGGTCGCCGAGGGTGTCGATGTCTGCATCGCCGACTGGAACGAAGAGAAGGGCCACTCGGTCGCGACCGAACCGACCCCGGGCCGCGGCCGCCGCATCTTCGTCAAGACCGATATCGCCAGCGAGGCGAGCTGCGCAGAAGCGGTTTCCAAGACGATGCAAGCGTTCGGCAGCGTGTTCGGCCTCATCAACAACGCCTCTATCTTTTCGACCTTGAAGATGCGGCCGTTCTGGGAGATTCCGCCGGAGGAATGGGAGGCCGTTCAGAAGGTCAACCTCACCGGCGTCTTCAACATGGCGCGCGCGGCGCGAGAAGCGCTTGTGATGTCCGGCCACGGCTCGATCGTCAATATTTCGTCGTCGACCATCCTATTCGGTCGGCAGAACTATGCGCATTACGTTTCGTCGAAGGCCGGCGTGATGGGGCTGTCGCGCGCCATGGCGCGCGAACTCGGACCGTTTGGCGTGCGGGTGAATACCCTCACTCCCGGACCGACGTTCACCGAAGTTGAGCGCGCGACCGTCACGCCCGAGCAGAAGGAGGCGATGATCGCCACCCAATGCCTGCGACGGCCGGGGCGCCCGAAGATATCGCCGACGCCGCGCTGTTCCTGCTCTCCAAGCAGGCGCGCTGGGTGACCGGCCAATTGCTGAATGTCGACGGCGGCATGATGACGCACTGACGGACAGGTTCATATCATTCGAGCGCGTCGCCAGCGCGACGCCACGGAGCGAGGAACATGGGTTACATAACAAACGCGGATCGCATGCTGATCGGCGGCAAGCTAGTGGCGAGTTCGAGCGGCGAGTGGGACGAATGCGTCAACCCGGCCAATGAGGAAATTATTGGCCGCGTGCCTGCCGGGCACCAAAGAGGATGTCAACGGCGCCGTCGCCGCCGCGCAGAAGGCATGGCCCGAATGGGCGCGCACGCCCATCAAGGACCGCGCCGAAATCCTGCGCCAGTTCGGCTTGAACCTGCTGGCGCGGCGCGACGAGATTCTGCGCGTCGAAGTCGCCGACACCGGCAACACGATCAAGCCGATGCGCGCCGACGTGCAGCATGCGGTCGACAGCCTCAACTATTATTCCGGGATCGCCCACGAGCTGAAGGGCGAGACGATCCCCGCGACATCGGATCATCTTCATCTGACGATCCGCGAACCCTATGGCGTCGTGGCCCGCATCGTGCCGTTCAATCATCCGCTGATGTTTGCGGTGGCGCGCACGGCCGCGGCGCTCGCGTCAGGCAATGCGGTCGTCGTCAAGCCGCCGGAGACCAGTCCGCTTTCCGCGATGCTGCTCGCCGAAGTCGCGGCGGCGAGCCTGCCTCCGGGGCTGTTCAATGTCGTGACGGGGCACGGGCGCACCGTGGGCGACGCCATCGTCAGGCATCCGGAGATCAAGCGCATCGCGTTCATCGGGTCGGTCGAGACCGGCCGCGCGATCCAGCGCGCCGCGGCGGAGACATCGGTCAAACATGTCTCGCTGGAGCTCGGCGGCAAGAACCCGATGATCGTGTTCCCCGACAACGATCCCGACGAGATCGCCCGCGCCGCGATATCAGGCATGAATTTTACCTGGCAGGGACAATCCTGCGGCTCGACCAGCCGTCTGCTGATCCACGAGGATCTGCACGATCGCGTGCTCGAAGCCTTGACCGAGCGCGTCGCGAAGCTGCGCGTCGGCGACCCGATGAGCGAAGACAGCGAGATGGGGCCAGTCAATTCGGCAGGTCAGCTACGAAAGGTGCTCGCCTATATCGACGGCGCCCAACAGGAGGGCGCTCGCCTGACGACGGGCGGCGCGGCTCCGACGGGCGAGATGTTCCGGCGTGGCTACTGGGTGCGGCCCACCGTGTTTGCCAACGTGACGCCGGCGATGAAGATCTGGCGCGAGGAAATCTTCGGGCCGGTGCTGTCGATTGCGCGCTGGCGCACCTTCGACGAGGCGCTGGAACTCGCCAATGATGTCGAATACGGCCTGACAGCGGCGATCTGGACGCGCGACATCAAGAACGCGCTGAACGCCGCCCGGCGAGTTCGCTCCGGCCATATCTGGATCAACACGGTCGGTCCGCACTACCTCGGAGTCCCGTACGGCGGCTTGAAGAACAGCGGTGTCGGCCGCGAGGAAGGCCTCGAGGAACTGCTGAGCTACACAGAGACCAAAGTCATCAACATCAAGCTCTGATCGAGCGCGAATCGAGAAGTTCAGGAGAACCCCCATGTCGTCGATCGCTCCCAACGCACTTGCCAGTCCCCCCCAGATCAGCGAGGGCGCGGCGGACCTCGTGGCCGACTTGGTGGTCGCCAACCACATCCTGTTTGCGCAAGGCATCGTCGATGGCTTCGGCCACATCAGCGCGCGCGACAGCGCCGATCCGAAGAAATTCCTGCTGGCGCGCAACATGGCGCCGGGACAGGTGAGCGCCAACGACATCCTCGAATTCGATCTCGATGGCGAACCGCTCAACGCCAACGGCCGAGCGGTCTATCTGGAGCGGTTCATCCATTCCGAGATCTACAAGGCGCGCCCCGATGCGATGGCGATCGTTCACAGCCATTCGCATTCGATCGTGCCGCTCAGCATCTCCAAGACGCACAGGCTTAGAGCGGTATTCCATATGGCCGGCTTCATCGGCACGGAAGCCCCAACTTTTGAAATTCGCGACGTCGCCGGACCCGCGACCGACCTGCTGATCAGCAGCCCCTATCTCGGGCGCGCGTTGGCGAACTGCTGCGGAACCCACAATGTCGTGCTGATGCGCGGCCACGGTTCGACGGTGGTGGGAGAGTCGATCCGGCAGGTCGTCTATCGTGCCGTCTATGCGGAGTTGAACGCGCGCTACCAGTGCCAGGCCGAGAACCTGGGCGAAGTCATCTATCTCACGAAGGAAGAAGGCGCCGCCGCCGTGATGAATGTCGAAAAGCAGGTCGCGAGGGCGTGGAATCTGTGGAAGGAACAGATCGCGAGGTAGGATCGGCGGCGTGAAAATGGCGCAACCCCACATTCTGAAATCCGGGCGCAACGCCGACGCCAATAGTTAACTGCCCCTGCCGGAGCGCAGTTGCCTGGTCCCGGCGCGCCACCGACACGGCTCCTGATTGCGCGCTCGTGACCATCGCTTTCATCAGGCTCCGCATCTCGACCACCACTGGTTGACGGCCTAGATACTAGGCCCTCAGCGAAAGCTGTTATCGGACGATGGTGTCGCCGACCGAGGCGACGACCTTCATGAGGCCGATGCCAAACCAGCAGGGATGCGAGTAGCGACTATTGGTCGCCGCCTCTCCAAATAGGAGATATGCGTTAGTGTCCGCCCGTTGCGAAGGCCGAGCCGGCGTCGCAACCGGACGACGACAGAAAGGACACTGCGATGGCGGACAATGTGCTGGTGTTTTACGGCTCCTACCGCACGACGCGCGTCGGCATTCGCATGGCGACCTTCGTCACCAAGGAACTTCGCGCCCGCGGCGCCGTGCGCCGAGTTGATCGACGCCCGAGAAGTCGGCCTGCCGATGCTCGACCGGATGTATAAGGAATATCCGCCGGGCACGGCGCCGCAGGCGATGGAAGATCTCGCGCGGAAAGATCCGTGCGGCGGACGCCTTCGTGTTCGTCGTCGGCGAGTACAATTGGGGGCCGCAGCCGGGCCTGAAGAACCTCACCGACCACTTCCTGGAAGAATGGTATCTGGCGTCCGGCCGCCATCGTCAGTTACTCGCCGGGTCGGCTATCGGGCGCGCGGGCCGGCTCGGCCTGGCATCCGATCCTCTCGGAGATGGGCATGGTCGTGATCTCGAGCACCGTGGCCGTCGGAGCTATCGCCGAGACCATCGACGCGGAGGGCAAGCCGCTCGGCGAGCCGGGCCGCCGGACATTGGAGGCCTTCCACCGCACTCGCCGATGATCTTGCCTGGTGGACCTCGGCCGCCCGGCAGCAGCGCCTGTTGCAGGCGCCGCCCTACTAGGACGCTGCGGTGGTCGATTGCGTTGCGCCGCGCCATCTCGAGTTCGACGGCGCGGGAATGAAGGTCGTGGATAAAGCTTCTGTGGAGGCCCAATGGTTAGCGTGCGCACCGAATCCGATAGTCTCGGCAACGTGGAGGTTCCGTCCGACAAGCTTTGGGGGGCGCAGACACAGCGCTCTCTCGCGTATTTCAGCATCGGCAAGGACCTTATGCCGCAGGAGATGATTGGAGCCTACGCCACGCTAAAAAAAGCCGTCGCGATCGCGAACCATGAGGGCAATCGGCTGGAGGAACTGCCGTGCAGACTCATCGTGCAAGTGTGCGACGAAATCCTCGCAGGACGGCATGCCGACATGTTCCCGCTCCACGTCTGGATGACCGGCAGCGGCACTCAGTTCAACATGAATGTGAACGAGGTGATTTCCAACCGGTGTTGCCAGATCGCAGGGACGCCGCTTGGCGGCAAGGCGCCGGTTCATCCCAATGACCACGTCAACATGGGTCAGTCTTCCAACGATTCCTTCCCATCGGCGATGCATATTGCCGCCGCGGTCAACGTTCGGCAGCGGCTGATGCCGGCGGTGCAGGCGCTGCGTGACGCGATCGCCGATAAGGCCGCGGGGTGGAGCGACATCATAAAGATTGGCCGCACGCATATGCAAGATGCGACGCCCCTGACTCTCGAGCAGGAGTGGTCGGGCTATGTCGGCGCGCTCTCCGACAATCTCGAGCGGATCGAGGCGGCGCTGGGCGGCGTCTATCATCTGGCGCTCGGCGGGACGGCTGTCGGCACCGGACTCAACTCGGCGCCCGGTTTCGCCGAAGCGGCCGCCGCCGAAATCGCTAAGCTGACCGGCCTTCCGTTCATAACTGCGCCGAACAAATTTACCGTGCAAGGCGGCCATGACGCATTGGTGCACTTGTCGGGCGCGCTGAGGACGCTCGCCGTTTCGCTTTACAAGATCGCCAACGACATAAGGTTGATGTCTTGCGGCCCGCGCGCGGGCTTCGCCGAATTGATAATTCCGGAGAACGAGCCGGGATCGTCGATCATGCCGGGCAAGGTCAACCCGACCCAGGCCGAGGCGCTGACCATGATCGCGGTGCAGGTCATGGCGAACGATGTCGCCGTGGGCTTCGGCGGCGCAGGCGGTTATCTCGAGATGAATGTCTATAAGCCGCTGATCATCTACAATATCTGTCATTCGATCACGCTGCTGACCGATGGATGCACGAATTTCCGCCGCTTCCTCATCGAGGGGACGGAGCCGAACCGCAAAAAAATTGCCGAATATGTCGAGCGGTCGCTGATGCTGGTGACCGCCTTGTCGCCGGTGATCGGCTACGACAAGGCTTCCAAGATCGCCCATTACGCGATGGACAACGATCTGACGCTCAAAGAGGCGGCGTTGAAGTTGGGCTTTGTCGACGAAGCGGAATTCGATCGCGTCGTCGATCCCGAGAAGATGGTCAAACCTTAAGCGGGCGCGATTTGACCTCGACTGATCAACGCCGATCGGGGGCGGCCGTGAACTCCCCACGTCGCGCGGCAGGCCGACATTGACCCACAGCAATCGCGCCAGATCGTCTTCCCGGAACGTCCCGAACACGCGGCCCCCCTCAACCAACCCAACTTGCGGGCTCATACAGGACACACCGTAACGGGTGCAGGGACTTTGCGGTGGCCAAGTGGACGAAGGCGCTAGTTCCGGCAGCCTAGGCGGCCCACAGCGCCTTGCGAGCGCGCGAACTCTGGCGACGCTTGCCCCTGGGAACCCGATATTGCATCTGCACATTGATCGGCGCGCTCGACCCGTTGCGCAATACGTAAGCGCTATGGATTGCGGAAACCCGGCTTGATATAGATGTGAGTCATCGATAGCTCCAAAAGCTTCTGAGAGGTTCACTCTCGCCGCAGCGACGAAGCTTGTGGAGCCACGGTTGGAAGGAATGAGCAATGGGCGACGACGGCGTGCGGGCCGCCTTGCAGCGGCATTGGGCGGCTTCCGATGCAGGCGACTTCGCCGCCGAGCACGAGATTTACCAGGAACACGCGGTCCTCGAGTATCCGCAATCTGGCGAACGCATCCATGGTCGCCAGCGGATACAGGATTTGCGCATGGCTCAGCCGAACAAGAAGCGATTCACCGTGAGACGGCTGCTCGGCGGCGGCGCGCTTTGGATCAGCGAAATCGTCATAGGTTATGATGAACAGCCCATATACGTCGTGAGCATCATGGAATTCGAAGAAGAGAAGGTGGTTCGCGAAACGCAATATTTCGGCGCGCCGTTTGAGCCGGGAGCTTCTCGCGCTCAATGGGTGGAACGAATGGACTGAGCCGGGTTGGCCACGGCGTGTCGTGCGCGGACGTTGATTGACGAGATGCTGCGGGTGCCAAAGCGGCGAAATTCAGGGTAATGCCAAGTCGCAGATGGAATGACACAAGACTGCGTCGGGTCTGTCGTGCCCGGCTGGTCCAGGGCATCCACGCCGCTGAGCGATCGAAACGACCAAGGTGTTGCACGAGCCATCCAGTTTGTTTTTGACCGTGGTGGACTGTGGCGCGGCGCGCATCGCGATGCATCTGAAAAGGGAGCGTGATGTGGAGCTCGGCGTTGACGCCCATATTGACGGCCCCGAATGTTACTCGTACGTATGCGTACGTTAGAGCGGTTCGCGTTTAACTTGAATCGTCATTGCGAGGAGCGCAGCGACGAAGCAATCCAGCCTTCGTCTGCCGCAAGCCGTTGCGGATAAAGCGCAAATCGAGCGGCAGCGGAATGATGGATTGCTTCGCTACGCTCGCAATGACGGATCAATCAGGCGGAGCAATGCTCTAGGTCTCAACGAATGCGCCAGGGTGGAACTCATACGGGCACACTTCCACGCAAGAACCAGCGCGGGCGCGACGCCGGTCGCGCCTGGAGTTGACGCGTTCGCCAGCGCTTGCAGACGCGTCGCCGACGTTGCAGGGATGGTCGGATCCCGTGCTTTTGGCCGTTACAGAGCCGGCGGCGAGATCTGGCGAGCCGACGCCCCGAGATACACGCCCTTCGCGCCAGCTCTATCTGGAGAATACCAAGATGCCCTACAATTCAATATATGCGGCTGGGCTTTTCACCGGTAAGACGATCATAGTCACCGGCGGCGGCTCGGGCATTGGACGATGCACGGCGCATGAATTGGCGCATCTCGGCGCCAATCTGGTTATCGTCGGCCGCGACCTGAGCAAACTCGAAAACGTAGTCTCTGAGATAGAACGCGACGGCGGCAAGGCCTCGGCCCTGCGTTGCGACATTCGAGAGGAATCTCAGGTTATTGAAGTCATCAATCAGACGATCGCGAGCTTTGGCCGGATTGATGGGTTGGTGAACAATGCAGGCGGACAATATAGAACGGAACTCAAGACAATTTCGACCAAGGGGTTTGAGGCGGTCGTCAGAAACAATCTGACCGGGGGTTTCATCTTCATGCGCGAAGTCTACCTCCGGTGGATGGAGCGCAACGGCGGGAGCATAGTCAATATCATCGCCGACATATGGAATGGTTGGCCGGAGTTTGGACATTCCGGCGCGTCGCGCGGCGGGATGCTGACGCTCACGGAAACCGCGGCTTGCGAATGGGCCCACTCGGGAGTCCGGGTGAATTGCGTCGCGCCAGGAGGAATCGCTTCCTCGGGATTTGATACCTACCCGCCGGAGATTACGGCGCGCTTGCTGGAATACCCGGCCAAAGTGCCCCTCGCGCGGTACGGCACCGAGTCCGAAATTTCCGCGGCCATCACCTATCTTCTGTCGCCTGCGGCCGCGTACGTCACGGGCACGTGCCTCAGGGTCGACGGCGGCGCCCCCAACGCGCGTCAGACATGGACGAGGGAATATTCTGCGGAGAACGTCGAGCAATTCGACGGGTTTCATCTGGCGGTAACACCGCGGGTTTTACAGGGATCCTAAGTCCAGCCAAGGGATACGCGTCTGAGCCGTATCTCTTTATTTGCGCTCCGAGAGATGACCGTTTGCGAGTGGAAGCGGACACGGCAAGGGGCGGGCGCCCCGGTGTTACGCCGGGTTCGAATGTCTTCGAAATCGTCGTTCGATTATCGTACGTATCTTCACTATCTATGCCGGCGCTGCACGACCCGGCGCGCGTCGACGAGTGGCCTCGATCCTCGTAAGCCCGCATTTTGCTTTGGCGCGCCGGGCGCAATGGCTTGACGAAACAGCGCGAGCGCATATGATACGGATGCTTATTAATAAGGCGTGTTTCCGGCCTAAGTCTGGTCGACGCGTGAGCAAAGGGAGGGCGCGATGGGACCACTCAACGGAATCAAAGTGGTCGAAATGGCGGGCCTGGCGCCGGGCCCCTTTGCCGCCATGATGCTGGCCGACATGGGCGCCCAGGTGCTGCGCGTCGAGCGGCCTGGTCAGAAGTCGCCGCCCGGCCATCCCAAGGTCGCGCTGCTGGAGCGCGGCCGCCGCTCCATTGCCCTCGATCTCAAATCGCCTGCCGGTTCCGAAGTCATGCGCAGGCTGCTGTCGCAGGCGGACGCCTTCATCGAAGGTTTTCGTCCCGGCGTGATGGAGCGTCTCGGCCTTGGGCCGGAGCCTTGCCTCGAGCGCAATCCCCGGCTGGTTTACGGCCGCATGACGGGTTGGGGGCAGGATGGTCCATTGGCCAAGGCCGCCGGACACGACATCAACTATATCGCGTTGACCGGCGCGCTGCACTCGATTGGCCGGCCAGACGGCAGGCCGAGCGTTCCTCTCAATCTGGTCGGCGATTTCGGCGGCGGCGGCCTCTATCTCGCGTTCGGAATGGTCTGCGCCTTGCTGGAAGCGAAAGGGTCAGGGCGCGGCCAGGTGGTCGACGCCGCCATGGTTGACGGCACGGCTTCGTTGATGACCTATATTTACGCCGCGCTCGCCTCGGGGCACTGGAGCGACCGCCGCGGCGAGAACAATCTGGATGGCGAGACCGCTCCCTGGTATGGCGTGTACGAGACGGCGGATGGCCTCTACGTCAGCATCGCCTCCGCGGAGCCGGAATTTTATGCCGAGTTGCTGCGGCTGACTGGGCTTGCGGCAGAGGCGCCCAATCAGACCGACCAGTCCGGCTGGCCCGCGCTTCGCGGGCGTTTGACGGAAATCTTCCGCGGCAAGACTCGCGCCGAATGGTGCGAGATCATGGAAGGCAGCGACGTCTGCTTCGCTCCGGTGCTCACGCTCGCGGAGGCGACGACCCATCCGCACAACCGCGCCCGCGGCGTCTTCATCGAGGTCGACGGGGTCGTTCAGCCGGGGCCGGCGCCGAGATTCAGTCGCACCAAGCCCGATACGCCGAAGGCCCCCCGCGGCGCTGGTGAGGCGGCTGACGAGACGTTGCGAGACTGGGGATTTGCCGCCTCCGAAGTGGCCGCGCTCTCCGCCGAAGGCGCGTTCGGTCGCTCGGCGCCATAAATCGCGTCGGGCGGCGCGAACTCTCAGATTATTCGTAAACGTATTCACAATATTTGCGAGACCCATAGGTCCGCTTCGGTTCGTCGGCCGCCCGTTCGGCGAGCGCGCAGGCGCCGCAAATTGCGCGAGCCTTGTGATGGATTGCAAGGAAAACCAGGCCGCTCCGAGCGTTCCCGATGCGAATCGAGCGCATCGCGGATGGGCATTTGCAAAAGCGCTCGCGATACGGTAAGCTGCTTAACTAAATTCAGCCGGTCGGGCTGGCTGAGGGAGGAAACGCGGATGATCCCGCCTCAAGTCGTCGCGTGTCATCGCACACTTCGCCGGATCGGCGCCAGTTTGTTCGGCCGAAGGGGGCCGACGTGATTGGTCTGCTGATCGCCAATTCGCTGGCGCTTGCCTCGCTGCTCATTTTGCTGTCGAGCGGGTTGGCGTTGATTTATGGCCTTCGCGACGTCATCAATTTCGGCCACGGCGCGCTCTACATGCTCGGCGCCTATCTCGGCTACTCGATCGCGCTGATCGCCGGGTTCTGGGCGGCGCTCGTTCTTTCTCCTATTTTGCTCGCGCTGATTGGCGTCGCGTTCGAATATCTGGTCCTGCGACCCTTGAAGGGGCGTTCGCACATTGAAGTCGCATTGGTCACGCTCGGGCTGGGCGTCATACTTGGGCAGGCGCTGATTTTCGTTTACGGCGGCGAGGCGCGCGGCGTCGACGCTCCCCAGGCGCTCGCTGGCTCCGTCCAGTTGTTTGGTCTCTCCTACCCGGTCTACCGTCTGTTTCTGATCGCGATGGGGCTCGGCTCCTGCGCGCTGCTGGCCGTCTGGCTGCGGTTCTCGACCTCGGGGCTCTATGTCCGCGCCGTCAGTCAGGACCCGTCGGTGGCGCGCATGATGGGTGTCGACGCCGACAGGCTGAGCCTGCTCGTCACCTGCCTCAGCGCCGCTTTTGCCGGCGTGGCGGGGGTGCTGGCCGGCCCCTATCTCTCCGTCGACCCCGGCATGGACGTCACGATGATCGTCGACTGTCTCATCATCGTCGTGATCGGCGGCACGGGCAGCATCGGCGGCGCCATTGTCGCCGCCCTGCTGTTTGGTTTTGTCCAGGTTGCGGGCTCCGTCTTCCTGCCGGATCTCGCCGCCCTTGCGCCCTACGTCCTGTTGATGGTCGTACTGCTGGTCGCGCCGCGCGGCATTGGCCGCGGTCGGGTGCTGAGTTGAACGGCGACGCGGCGACTGGCGTGAGAGCGGGGGCCGGCGCGCTTGTCGCGGCTCGCCCTGGCTCGAGCCGTCGGACTATGCTCGCGGTTCTCGGCGTGCTCGCATTCGCGCTCGGCGCCCTTGCGCCTGTCCATTTCGCCAGTGAATTCGTGTTGCGCATCGGCTCGAATGGCCTGCTGCTCGGCATCCTCGCGCTGAGCGTCGCGTTTCTGATGAGCGAAGCAGGACTGGTCGCCCTCGGCGCCGCGAGCGTCTACGGCGGCGTCGGCTATCTGTTTGCAATCGCGATGAGCGAATGGAATTTCTCGCCGACCGCGGCGCTGTTTGTCGCCTTTCTGATTGTGCTCGTCTACTCGGCGATTCTCGGAGCGCTGATCGTTCGCACAAATCCGCTCGCCTTCATGATGTTGACCCTGGCCGCTGGCGAAATGGTCAGTCATAGCGTGATGTTGGAGGGCCTGCGCGACTACACCTCCGGCGCCGATGGTCTTGTCGTCAATTTTTCCGGCGCCATCTTCGGCCTGCAATCTCAGGATTTTGCAAACGCCTTCCGCTTCTGGCCAATCGCCTGGAGCGCGGCGTGGCTGCTAGGCCTCGCGGTGTTCGCCGCCCGTCGCTCGCGTTTCGGCGCCATCCTGCGGGCGGTGCGTGAGAACGAAGAGCGGATGCGCTTCTCCGGCTTCGGCACCTATCTGCCCCGCCTGGTCGCCTTCGTGTTCGTCAACGCGATCGCCGCGATCTGCGGCTTGCTGCATGTGCTCAATTCCAGCTTCGTTTCGCCCGAAAGTCTCGGGCTCTCGGTCAGCACGAACGCGCTCGTAGCCGGGTTGATCGGCGGGCTGGCGAGTTCGACCGGCCCGATCGTCGGCGGCGTGCTGTTCGCTTTTGCACAGGATCAATTCGGCGCGCGTGGCCTCACGCAACTGCTGACGGGCATGGCGATTGTCGTGTTCATCGTCGTGTTCCCGCGCGGGATCGTCGGCGGACTCATCGCGGCCTTGCGCCGACGAGCGCAGGGGATCCTGAGATGCTCGAAATCGCCAAGCTTTCGGTCAGCTACGGACGTGTGCGCGCCCTCGACGGCGTTGACTTGTTGATTGCCGGCGAGGGGGCCGTGCATGGGATCATCGGACCCAATGGCGCGGGAAAATCGACGCTGCTCGACGCGATCACGGGCCGCCGGCCGCCTACGAGCGGGACGGTAAGCTACCGCGGCGAAGACATCACGCGCAAATCAGTCGCCTGGCGCCGTCGCCGCGGCATGGCGCGCTCGTTCCAGCGCACCAGCATCTTTCAGGACCTCACCGTCCGCGAGCAACTCTCGCTCGTCGCGCGACATCTCGGCGATGACCGCGTCCACGACGTGATCGAGGTGATGGATCTCGGAGAATGCCTCGACGAAAAGGCCGGACGCATCGCCTACGGCGTGCAGCGACGGATCGATGTCGCGCTGGCGCTGATTGGAAGGCCGCAAATTCTTCTTCTGGACGAGCCGGGAGCGGGCCTGTCGGGCGAAGAAACGATGAATTTGTTCCTGCATCTGCGAACTCTGGTGCGGGAGCGCGGCATCGTCGCCGTGGTGGTCGAGCACGACGTCGACGCGGTGTTTGCATGCTGCGACGTCGTTACCGTGCTCGATCTCGGGCGACATCTCGCGACCGGCGCACCGGCGGAAATACGCGCCGATGCCCGCGTCATCGCCGCCTATCTCGGAAGCGCCGCATGAGCGCTCTGAAAATTCACGGCCTCGTCGCTGGCTATGGCGCCTCGACGGTGCTGCGCGGCCTCGACATCGACATCGCCGAGGGCGAATCGGTTGCGTTGGTTGGTCGCAATGGCGCGGGCAAGTCCACGCTGCTGATGTCGGTTTTTCGCGAGACGACCGTCTTCTCAGGTGAGATCTGGGTTCGCGGCGTACGCATCGATGGCCTGCCTGGATATGCGGCGGCGAAACTCGGCGTCGCCATCTCGCCGCAGGGCCGGCGCATCCTTCCCAATCTGACGGTCAGGGAAAATCTGTTGTTGGGCCGCGCCACGGGGCGGCCCGGACGTTGGACGCTTCGCACGGTCTACGATCTGTTTCCGGTGCTCGAAGAGCGCGCCCATAGCGGCGGCCTGATGTTGAGCGGCGGCCAGCAGCAGATGCTGGCGATCGGCCGCGCCCTGATGGCGAACCCCGATCTCCTGCTGCTCGATGAGCCCTCGGAAGGCCTCTCGCCGGTGCTGGTCGACGATCTCGCGCGCGCGCTGGTCGAAATCCGATCCGCCGGCGCCGGCGTTCTCGTCGTCGAACAGCATCTCAGTCTCGTGAAGCGCACGACCGACCGCTTCGTGATTCTGTCCAAGGGACAAGTCGTCGGGGCCGGCCCAATCTCGCAGATGGATAGCCGCGAGAATCAGGCCTTGATGGCTATGTGAAAAACAGGTTTTGGAGGAGAGGAAACATGAGAATGAAAATTGCAAATAGACTTGGCGCGTCTCTGCTGGCCGCAACGATGCTGTGCGGCGCGGGCGGCGCGTTCGCGGCCGATACGATCAAGATCGGCGTGCTGCTGATCGACACCGGGCCGCTCGCCGGCCTCAAGGATACGCAGGTCAAGGCCGTCAATCTGGCGATCGAGCAGATCAATGCCGCCGGCGGCGCCGCGGGCAAGAAGCTCGAAGCGGATTTCATCACCTATCCGGGGACGCCTGACACTGCCGTCGACGGCGCCACCCGCGCCGTTCAGAAGGATGGCGCCCTGTTCATCACCGGCATGGACACCTCCGCCGTCTCGCCCGCGCTTTCGGCGAAGCTCTCGTCGCTGAACGCCCTGATGGTCGAGGTCTATGCCCAGGCCGACGCGCTGACCGGCAAGAATTGCGCCCCCAATTATTTCCGCGCCAACGTCAACGACTCGATGCTGATGAATGCGGCCGCCCAGTTCCTCAAGGAGAACAGCAGCGTCAAGAAGTGGGACATCATCGCGGTCGACTATTCCTCGGGCCGCGACGCCGCCGAGAAATTCAAGGCGCTGGTCAAGGCGCAAGGCGGTTCGGTCGGCAAGGTGCTGTTCACACCGTCGGGCACGGCCGACTTTGGCGCGAAGATCTCGGAACTCGGCGCCGATCCCGGCGACGGCCTCTATGTAACGATCTTCGGCAGCGACGCCATCAATCTCGCCAAGCAACAGGCGCAGTTCGGACTGTTTGGCAAATACAAGGCGGTGCTCGGCAATTCCTTTGTAATTCCGCAAGTCTTGCCGGCGATGGGCGATACGGCGCTCGGCGTCTATCAGACGCTGGGTTTTGTTCCGGGCGAGCCCGGGGCCGGAGCTGAGGCTTTCGTCAAGGCTTACAAGGAGAAGTACAATGGCGAAGCGCCGCCCTACACCGGCGCGGATCAATACGCCGCCATACAAATGATGGCTGCGGCGATCAACAAGGCGGGCTCGACCGACGTCGAGGCCGTGCGCGCGGCAATGACCGGGTTGAAGACGGACACCGTTCTCGGTTCTGTAGAAGTCCGCGCCGCCGACCATCAGACCGCCCGTCCGATTCTGATGAACCAGATCGTCAAGGGCGCCGACGGCAAGGGCGCCTACGAGATCAAGCAGGTGATGCCCGGCGAATTCATTGCTCGCGCCTGTCGACCCGGCCTGCAAGATGTGAGCGAAGCGGGACGGCGGCGCCGAGGGCGCCGCCGGCTCAAACGACCAGCGACACTTTCCCGAATTGGGCGCCGCTGTGGAGATGATCGAGAGCGGCGCGGACCTCCGTCATCCGATAGGTTAAATCGATGATGGGCTTGACGAGGCCGCGGCCGAATACGTCGAGCAACAGGCGAAATTCGGCGACGCTGCCGCCGGTCGAACCATAAATCTCCAGTTGCCTGATGAAGACGCGCTGCAAGTCCGCCGGCGGATTCGACCCTGACGTGGCGCCGCAGGTGATGAGGCGTCCGCCGCGCCGCAGCGCCCGCAGCGAATCGCCCCAACTCGCCGCGCCGACGCTGTCGATCACCATGTCGACGCCGCCGCCGCGTCATCTCCAGGATCGTTTTCGCGACCTTGCCTGTCGCGTAGTTGACGCCGCCCTCCGCTCCGAGTTCGACGGCGCGCGCAATCTTGGCGTCGCTGGAGGAGGTCACGAACACCCGCGCGCCCACCATCCTGGCGAGTTGAAGGCAGGCGACCGCGACGCCGCCGCCGATCACCGACGATCAGCACGCTTTCGCCAGGCTTCAACGCGCGCTTGCCAAACAGCATGCGCCAGGCCGTCAGGTGGCCGGTCATCAGCGCTCCGGCCCCGGCGAGGTCGGCGTCGTCAGGCAGCGGGAAGAAAGCAGCGGCCGGCATCGCGATATATTCGGCGAAGCCGCCGTCCCGGTGCTCGCCCATGATCTTGACGCTGTCGCAGAGCGGCTGATCGCCGGCCAGACAATAGCGGCACTTGCCGCAGAACGCTTCGGAAAAGAGAACGGCTTTCATGCCGGCCTTCAGGCCGCTGCCGGCTTCGGCCTCGGCGATCACGCCGGCGGCCTCGACGCCCATCACCTGCGGCAGAATGTGCGTGATGCCGACGCCGCTGTCGCGCATGTAGAGATCGACGCGGTTGACGGAACTTGCGACGACGCGAAGAACAGATTTGCCTGCGGTCGGCTTCGGGTCCGCATATTCGCGCCAACTGACGCCTTCGGGACCCCGCTTCTCGAGCACTGCCGCTTTCATGACGCCTCCCGAAAATCTTGTGCAGTTCCCTCAAGGATATTCGTACGCAGGCTTACTGTCTATCCCCCGTTCGCCTCACCCGCTTGCGCGGCGAAGGCGCATCTGCCGAACCCGTCCACGGGGCCTCGAACATTCCAACCATGCCGTCAATGAAGTTTCTCAGCGGATCCGGATGGTTCCACGGCTTGGCATAGCCGCCGCCCGGGCGGCTGGCGCCTTCGAGCACGGCGAGGACCGCGGTCGAAGCCGAGAAGTAGAATAGTAGACGCTGGTCGCGCGCCCGCTCCGGCATTTCCGGCATCAGCCGTTTGATGTGACGCAGGGCGCGATCGTAGGCGGTGAGCCCGCGATGCTTGACGGCTGCGACCACCAAGTCCCGCCGCGTTTGCATAATCATGGCGAGAAAACGCGCCGAGGCCTCGTCACCCTCGGGCGCGTTCGGCGGCAGCCCATGCAGGACGAGCAGTTCGACGATCTCACGAATGGTCCTCGGACCGCCCGCAGCCTCGAGCGCGTCGAGTTCCGATTGCCAACGCGCATCGGCGATGGCGAGCGCATCGCCTATCAGCGTCTCGATGAGACCTTCCTTCGAGCCGAAATAGTAGTTGAGCGCGGAGGCGTTCTTCTGCCCGGCCTCGGCGATGATGTCGCGCACGGCGACGGCGTCCACACCTTTGATGGCGAACAGCCGCCGCGCTGCGCGCTTGAAACGTTCGCGGCTCGAAATATCCTGCTGCATCCTTGCCTCTCTAGAGCAAATGTATTAAACATTTGCATTAGATTGTGCAACTGGAGCGCCGAATGATCTCCTTCGCCCTGACCGAAGATCAGAATATCGCGCGCGCCGCCGCTGCCGATTTCGCCTCGAGATGGGCGCGCCCGGCGGCGCGCGCCGCCGACGAGAGCGGGCGTACCTCCGACCTTCCGTTAGACCGCGCGTGGGCGCTCGGCCTCGTGCAAACCGCCGCCGGCGAGGAGCGGTCGGAACAGCCGACGGCGCTGAACGCCATCGTGCTCGAGGAGATCGCCGCGGGCGACGCTGCGCTCGCTCTGGCGCTTGCCGCGCCGCTCGGCTTCGTCAAGGCGATCGCCGAAAGCGGCTCGGCCGACCAGAGGCAGGTCTATCTGCCTCGCTTCCAGGACGACGCGCCACGCTTCGCTGCGATCGCCCACAGGGACGCCGGCTGGTTTCGCGGAGCAGGCCGAGCGACGCGCGCCACCCGCGCGAAAGGCGGCTGGCGCATCGATGGCGCCAAGGCGCTGGTTCCGTTTCCGGACCGATGCGAGTTGTTTCTGGTCACGGCGGAGACCGACGAGGGCCGCGCCGCCTTCGTGGTTGAGGCTTCCACGCCCGGCGTTCAGGCCGAAGCGGCGAAAGGCACGCTGGGACTTCGCGCGCTCCAAATGGCTGGATGTCGCTTTCAGCGGCGTCATCGTCCCCGAGGAGGCCAGACTTCCGGGAAGCCCCGGCGCATTGTGGACATGAGCCGCGTCGCGCTCGCCGCGATTCTCGGCGGGCTCGCGCGGGCGGTCTACGAATACGCGCTCCCCTACACGAAGGAGCGCGTGGTTCATGGCGAGGCGATCGCGCGCAAGCAGGCGGTCGCGTTCAAGCTCGCGGACATGCATGTCGCCATCCAGGCGATGCGCTGGATGACGCTGCGCGCGGCCTGCGAACTCGATGTGGCGCCGAGCGCTGCGCGAAGCGCCAGCCTTGCGCGGCGCTACGCCGCCGAGCACGGAATGAAAGTCGCCGACGAAGGCGTCCAACTGTTCGGCGGCCATGGCTACATCAGAGACATGCCGTTGGAGATGTGGTGCCGCAACGCCCGCACGCTCTCCGTGTTTGATGGCCTCGTCGGCGCCTGAGGCTGGCAGATTCACACAACCCGGACGCCGGAAGTCTGAATGCTCGCATCATTCATAACGCCCCTCGTCCTGAGCCTGTCGAAGGACTTCCAGCCAGCGCGAAGCTGGGTGGCGGCTCTCTTACCTGGCGATGGTCCTCAACGAGTGCCGGCAAAAGCGATGTGGCCAGACACATCCTCGACAGGCTCAGGATGAGGGTCGTGCGTCGCGACGAAGAAGTGTGAAATTTAAAGGCGCCTCGAGGAGAACAGACATGATCAGCTTCGCATTGACGGACCGCGACGAGGAAATCCTTGCAGAGGCCCGCGCCCAGGCCAAGCTGGCGGAAAAATACGCCGCGATTTCGAGCACGACGAAGACAGGATGCTGCCGCATATCTATCCCGAGGCGGAAGGTCGCCCCGATACGCGCGCGCTTGCGCGACAGCACGAGGCCGAAACCAGCGGCGCCAAAATCCTCAACGCGCTGCTCTATCTGGAAGAATGGCGCGGCGGCGTGCCGCTGTTGGAAAGCCGCTATTCGCTGGGCAACACCGTGCTCAAGATTGCCGGGACTGCGGAGCAATATGCGCGCTGGTCGAACAAGACCATCGCCATCGGCCTGACAGAGCCGATCGGCGGCTCCGATCCCGCCTCGATCCGCACCACGGCGACCTGGGATGCGGCAACGGGCGAATGGGTCATCGAGGGCGAGAAGATCTTCATCACCTATGCCGAAAGTTGCGACGCCGCGCTCATATTGGCTCGCGTCGTCCATCCCGAACGACGCGGCCTCTCGACCTTCATCATCGAGAAAGGCACGCCGGGCTTCACGGTCGGCCGCCAGCTTCGCAAGATGGGCATTCGGTTCGAGGACACCGCCGGCCTGGTGTTTTCGGGCTGCCGCGTGTCCGCATTCCATCACATCGACGGCGATTTGAAAAAGACGCTGCAGTCGTTCAGCGAATCCCGCCCGGTGGTTGCCGCCTACGCGCTGGGAGTTACACGCGCGGCGATGGACTTCACCTGGGAGCGGCTGGCCGAGATCGGCGTTACGCCCGACTATGACCGCGGCCCGACCGAGCTCAGCGCCGCCGCAGATCGGATGCTTTCGCTGGAGGCCGAATGGGAGGCGACCTGGATCACGGTTGTGAGGGCCAAATGGATTGAGCAGAACGAAGGCCCCGGCAAGGTGGAATCTTCCATCGCCAAGGCGATGGGCGGCGCGCTCGCCCGCAAGGCGACGCAGACCTGCATCGAAGTGCTGGGCGCCTATGGAATTTCCGACGCCCATCTTCCTGAGAAAGCCTTCCGCGACGGGCGCATCTTCGACATCTACGAAGGGACCGGGGAGATTCAGCGGCTGATCATCGCGCGCGAAATTCTCGGCTATTCTCCACGGGAGCTGAACTGACCCGAGAGCTGTCGCGACGCTCGCTGCGAATAGCGATTGACGAATGTCGTACGTTACCGTATCAATAATGCGACGGGTTGAAACGGTAGTTGTCCCCTTCAACAGAAACGCCGCTGCGACGGTGTTGCGATACCAGGGAGGATCTCATGCGCCCAAGTTGCGCGGACGGCCGCGCCCGCCCCTGTTATCCCGTTTGCCGCCACCTTCGGAACTGAACCGTGGCGTTCGTGCATCTGTTCAGCCTCGCGCAACTGGCCAATGCGCTGGCGTTGGCCTCGCTGCTCACCTTGTTGGCCACGGGGCTGGCGCTGGTGTTCGGGCTGCGCGATGTCATGAATTTCGCGCACGGCGCCATGTTCATGCTCGGCGCGTATCTCGGCTATTCGGTTTCCCGGCTATTTGATTTCTGGGCGGCGCTCGTCATCGTGCCGATCCTGCTCGCGGCGCTCGGAATCGTGTTCGAATATGGGGCGATACGTCCGTTGCGAAACCGCTCCCAGATGGACGTGGCGCTGCTGACCTTCGGCCTCGCGCTCATTCTCAGCCAGCTGGTGATAAAGATCTGGGGCACCTCGCCGCTGACGCTCGCGGCGCCGGCATGGCTCGATGGCTCCACGGATCTGTTCGGCCAACCCTACCCGACCTATCGTCTCTTCCTCATCGTCGTCGGCTTCGCTGCTTGCGCGGCGCTGGCCCTGTGGCTGCGATTTTCGCGTCTGGGCCTGCACGTGCGCGCCGTCAGCCGCAGTCCGCAGGTGTCGCGCATTCTCGGCGTCAACACCGACAGGCTCGGCGTGCTCGTCGTTTCCCTCGGTCTTGCCTATGCCGGCTTCGCAGGCGTGTTGGCGGGACCCTATCTTTCGATCGATCCGGGGCTTGGCGCCAACATCCTCATCAGCTGCCTGATCGTCGTAGTTGTCGGCGGCCTCGGAAGCATCGGCGGCGCCATCGCGGCGGCCGTCGCCTATGGCTTGATTGAAGTGCTGGGCTCGCTGATTTCGCCTACGCTCGCCGTAACCGCGCCCTATCTGCTGCTGGTCTTCGTCCTGCTGTGGCGCCCGCAAGGGTTCGGCAATGGGAGGATCGACTGATGGCCGGCGCTCCCGGGATTTCCGGCCTGGCGCAGTCCGAGCGCCCTGCCCCGGCCGGCGCGACGCGCGCGCTGCGGCTGGTTCTCGTCATCGCCGTCGTTCTCATTGGCCTGAAGGCGCCCGCCTTCATTCACGAACCCTACTACCTGAGCCTGCTTGTCAACGCCATTTTACTGGGAATCTCTGCAACCTCTATCGGCTTCCTCGCCAGTCAGAGCGGCCTGATGATGTTCGGCGCGGCGGCCTTTACCGGCGGCGCGACCTATATTTATGCGCTCGCGATCACCCAGTTCGATCTCGGCGTGCTGGCGGCATGCGCGGCGACGCTGGCGTTGTCGACGCTCATCTTTGCCGCGATTGGCGCGCTGATCGTCAGGGCGCGGCCGCTGCCTTTCGCCATGCTCACGCTCGCGCTTTCGCAACTGCTGCGCTCGGTCGTGCTCATCACCGATTTCCGTCCGTTTACCGGCGGCGACGATGGCTTGTCGCTATCGTTTGACGGAGCGCTGTTCGGCATCAATCAGGCGGCGATGTCGAAACCCGAGGACTTTTGGCCCCTCGCGTGGCTCGCCTTCTGCGCGGTCGTCGCTCTCGTATGGTTTGTCGGCGCGTCCCCACTCGGAACGACCCTGCGCGCCATCCGGGCCAACGAAGAGCGGATGCGGTTTTCCGGCTTCGACACTTACCTGCCGCGCGTTTTGGCTTTCGCGATCTCCGGGTTCATCGCCGCTGTCGCAGGCCTGCTGGCCGGCCTCTACACCGCCTTCGCGTCGCCGGAATTGCTGGACTTCTCGACCGGCGGCGCCGCGCTGATTTCCGCGCTGATCGGCGGCGTCGGCGCTGTCCTGGGGCCAGCGCTCGGCGCTCTGCTCTATGTGATTGGTCAGGACAGATTTGGGGCAACGGGAAATCTGGAATTGCTGACGGGTATCGGGGTCGTGCTGGTCATATTTTTGTTCCCCGATGGTTTGACCGGGTTTCTGCGGCGGCTGGCGACGCGTTTCTCGGCGGGCGGATCGCCATGAGCTTCCTGCACGTTGAAGGCCTTCGCGCGGGCTACGGAACTTCGACGATCCTGCGCGACGTCGATCTCGAGGTCGAGGAAGGCGAAGCGGTCGCCGTGATCGGCAAGAATGGCGCGGGCAAGTCGACATTGCTGATGTCGTTCTTCGGCGGCACGACCATCACGGGCGGCGCCATTCGCGTCGATGGCGTGGATTTGCGCGGGCTGCCGGCCTACGAAGCCGCCAAACACGGCGCGGCGCTTTCGCCGCAAGGCCGGATGATCCTTCCGCATCTCACGGTGAAAGAGAATTCTGCTGCTTGGGCAGGCCTGCCGCCGCAAGGGGCCGTGGACGCTCGAAAAGGTCTTCGGCCTGTTTCCCATTCTGCGCGAACGGCGCGACGCCTCCGGCATGGCGCTCAGCGGCGGACAGCAACAGATGCTCGCGGTCGGCCGTGCGTTGCTCGGCAATCCGCGCGTGCTGCTGCTCGACGAGCCCTCCGAGGGCCTGTCGCCCGTCCTTGTCGATGAGCTGGTTTCGACGTTCAATCAAATCCGGCAATCCGGCGTCGGCGTGCTCATCGTCGAGCAGCATCTGAGCCTGGTGCGGCGGGTCAGCCAACGGTTTGTCGTGCTGGCCAAAGGCCAGATCATCGATCGCGGCGTCACAGACGAAATAGATAGCGAGCGGCACAAAGCCGCGCTGGCGTTCTAAAGGGAGGAAACAGGATGTTCAACAAACTGACGGTCGCACTGGCGCTGACGCTGGGGCTGCAAGGCGCCGCACTTGCAGAAGATACGATCAAGCTCGGCGTGGTCAACATAGACACGGGACCGTTCGCGGTCAGCGGCGCCTTCGTCAACGACGGGGCGACATTCGCCGTCGAGCAGCTCAACGCGCAAGGCGGGGCGCTCGGGCCGCAAATACGAGCTCATCATCCAGAACCACGACGGCAAGCCGACCTCGGCGATCGAAGCGGCCAGAAAGCTGGTGCAGGACAAAGGAGTGTCGTTCTTCACCGGCCTCAATGCTTCCGGCACGGCGCTGGCTATCGAATCCAAAATGCCGGGCCTCAACGCGTTGTTCGTCGATGACACCGCCGCCTCCAACGATCTCACCGGCAAGGGCTGCACTCCGAATTACTTCCGCATCGGCATTACCGATGGCATGCAGGTCAAGACGTTCATCGAACTCGCCAAGCGCAGCGGCATAAAATCCTGGGACCTGATGATGGCCGACATCGCCGTCGGCCATGACAGCGCCAAGCTGTTCGCCGCGGCGGCCGAGGCGAATGGCGCAACGATCAACAAGACGCTGTTCGCGCCCATTACCGCCTCCGACCTCGGCAGCTACATCGCGCAATTGGTCGACAAGCCCGCCGAGGGGCTGTTCATGTACTACCCGTCCTCCGGGGGCATTGCGCTGATCAAACAGCAGGCGCCGTTCAAGCTGTTCGAGAAATACAAGACCGTGCTGTCGTCCTCGATGGTGAACGAAATCCTTATCGGCGCGCATGGCGACGCCAGTGTCGGGCTGTGGTCCGCGCAGAGCTACTTCTGGAGCCTGAAAAACGACTTGAACGACGCCTTCGTCACGGCGTTCGAGGCGCGCTTCAAACGCAAGCCGACATATATCGACGCCGACGCCTATCTCTCGTTCGAGCTCGTGCATCAGGCGATCCTGAAGGCGGGAACGACAGACGTTCCCGCGGTGCGCGACGCGCTTGCAGGGCTGAAGACCAAGTCGGTCGTCGGCGACATCGAAATGCGCGCCGCCGATCACCAACTGCTGCGCCCGCTGATGATCGTGCAGGCCACCGCGGCCGGCGAAGGCAAGGGCGAGATCACGTTGCGCTCGGAACTGCCGCGCGAGGAAGTCGAGCCGGCCGTCAGTCCCGAATGCAAGATGTGACGCGCAGCTATCTTTGACAGCCGACAGGAGGTCGACCATGCAGGGAACCCAATTTTTGCGACAGGCCGTGGCGTGCCAGCCGAACGGCGTGGCGACGATCTCAGGCGCGCGGCGGCGCACGTGGAGTGAAGTCGGCGCGCGCGTGCCGAAGCTCGCAGCGGCGTTGCGTGCGTTTGGCGTCAAGGACGGCGACTTCGTCGCTGCGCTCGGCTTCAATTCGGATCGCTATGTCGAATTGTTTTTCGCCGTGCCCTGGGCCGGCGGGGCCTTTGCGCCGCTCAACATTCGCTGGTCACTGGCGGAAAACGCCTATGCGATGACCGATTCCCACGCTTCCGTCCTGTTCGTCGACGAAAGTTTCGTCGATCAGGCGCGCGAACTGAAGGCGCAGCTCGATTGGGTGAAGACGCTCGTCTTCATGGGCGAAGGTGAAACGCCTGAGGGCATGATCGCCTACGAAGATCTCATCGCGCGCCACGAGCCGATGGAGGACGCAAACCGCAGCGGCGAAGACCTCTGGGTGATCTTCTACACGGCGGGCACCACCTCTCATCCCAAGGGTGTGATGATGTCGCATCGCGGGCTGTTTATCGCCACGCTCGGCTACATCGCGATGCTGCCGGATATCGAGGATCTCAAATTTCTCTACGTCGCCGGCTTCTTTCATTTCGCCGGCGCCAGCGCGCTGCTTTACATCACGATGCTCGGCGGAACCCACGTATTGTTACCGAAGTTCGAGCCTGTGCCGGTCATGCGCGCGATCTCCGAACACCGCGTGACCAACATGGTGCTCGTGCCGACGATGATCAACATGCTCGTGCGGCATCCCGATTTCGACAAATATGATCTTTCGAGCTTCAGAACCTGTATCTACGGCGGCTCTCCGATGCCCGAGGCGCTGATGCGGCTCGCGATCAGCAAGCTGCCAACCTGGCGGTTCTACCAGATATTTGGCATGACCGAGACCGGCGGCTTCGCGACCATGTTGCGCTGGCGCGATCATCACCTGTCGGGCCCGAAAGCCGTGCGCATGCGGTCGGGCGGCCAGCCGGCGCCCGGCAATGAGGTGCGGATCCTGCTGCCCGACGGCGCCTACGCGCCTGCGAACACGCTTGGCGAGATCGTCGTGCGCAGCGACTCCCTGATGAGCGGCTATCTCAACAATCCCGAGGCGACCGCCGCCTCGTTGAGGAACGGCTGGATGCATACGGGCGACGCCGGAACGATCGACGAAGACGGGTTTCTCTACGTCGCCGATCGCGTCAAGGACATGATCGTGACGGGCGGAGAGAACGTCTATTCCATCGAGGTGGAGCGGGCGCTGTTTCAGCATCCGGCCGTACGCGAGGCGGCGGTGATCGGCGTCCCGAGCGAGCAATGGGGCGAAAGCGTCCACGCGGTGATCGTGCTGAACGAGGGCGCGTCGGCGACGGCCGACGAACTCACCGCGCATTGCCGGCAGTTGATCGGCGGCTACAAGGTGCCGCGAAGCTACGAGTTCCGCGCCGAGCCCCTGCCCGTCACCTCGGTCGGCAAAGTGCGCAAGAACGCATTGCGCGATCCCCATTGGGAAGGGCGCGATCGGAAAATCTGAATAGGCATGGAGGGGGGCCCCGCCGCTTACCGTAGCGGCGGTGGGCCAATTTCGCGAATCGTAAACATGTGATCTATGGTGTTCGCGGCCGGGGGGACCTCGGCGTCGGGGTTTATACATGGCGCCAGACCTGAATTGGGAGTTAAGACTCGGATTTCTCGTGCACGACGTGTCGCGGCTACGCCGTCGGGTCGTCGATCGCGCTCTGAAGCCGCTGGGCGTTACACGCTCGCAGTGGTGGGTTCTGGCGTTTCTGTCCCGCTCCGACGGCATGAGCCAGGTCGCGCTCGCCGACGAACTCGATCTCGGCAAGGTGGCGCTCGGTCAATTGATCGACCGGCTGGAGAAGACCGGCTTCGTGTCGCGACGCGCCGATGACGGCGATCGACGCATCAAGCGGGTATTTCTGACCCGCCGCGGCCAGGCGCTGATCGCGCGCATTCGCGAAAGCGTGACCGTCACGGAAAAGGAAATTCTCGAAAAGGTCGACGAGACCGACCTTCGCGCGACCGGGCGGGCGCTGCGCAAGATGAAGGAGAATCTGCTGGGGTTGATCGCCGACAACGACGCCAGCGACGATTCCGACGCCGCCTGAGGACGGCAAGGCGTGGAGCGGAAGCGCCCTCACCCCAACCCTCTCCCGCAAGCGGGCGAGGGGGCCGCAAGCCTTGCGTGGTTAAACCCTTCGCCCGCTTGCGGGAGAAGGTGGCGCGAAGCGCCGGATGAGGGCGGCGCTTTTTCAACCAACTGCCCAAAACTCTACCCCAAGCCAATCTCGCCGCGATCAAGCACGATGACCCCGCGCTCCACGGCGCGGGCGCGAAACCGCGGGACTTCGTCCTCGAAGAACTCGATCCGTATCGTGTCGCCGGGATAGGCGGGCGCCGCGAAACGCACGGACATCGAGACGAGCGCTTCCGGCCGTCGCGGCGCGAAATGTTTGAGCGCGGCGCGGCAGGCGAGGCCGAACGTGTTGAGGCCATGCGAAATGGGCCGCTCGAAGCCGGCCTGCCTGGCGATCTCGGGGTCGGCATGAATCGGCATGTAGTCGAAGCTCGCCTGCCGGTAGAGCAGCGCGGCCTGGGTCGAGGTCTTGTAGTCATAGCTCGCGACGGGCGCGTTGCGCGGCTCGAGCGGTCGGGTCAGGCTCGGGGCTTCGCCGAACCCGCCGCAACCGCCGTCGTCGCGCAGAAACTCCGCCGCCATCATATCGGCGAGCGGCTCGCCGGTCGCCTGATCGCGAATGTTGTGCGCCGTGTAGAGGATGGCCCCGCGTCCGGCGCCCTTGTCCGCCACCGCGACGACGCTATGCTCCGCCACGACGCGGCCCTCGGCGGGAACCGGGCGGCGCAGGACGAAACGCTGTTCGCCGTGCAGGATGCGCGGCCACGCGATCCCCGTCGCCGGCTCGGCGTGCCAGAACGGCGGCCAGCACAAAGTCACGCACTGGCTGGGCACGGCGCGCGGACCGCGGCCCTCGTAGACATAAGGCAATTCATCCTCATCGGTCGGATCGGAGCCGATGCCAAGGCTCAACGCGTAGAACGCGGAATCCCTGGCGTCGTAGCTCTGCGAGATCGGCGCAAAGGTCAGGTTTCGGACGTAGTCGAGGTTCATTGGACGTCTCCTCTCGGGCGGATCGCGGCGTTCTCTATTGCGGCGCCATCAAACATTCCTGCGTCGCGCTGGCGACCAGGTCGCCGGTACGCGAATAGACGCGCGCAATCGACAGGCCTCGGCCGCGCGCCGCGCGTGGGCTCGTCGTGTCGAACAGCAACCATTGATCGGCGCGAAACGGCGTGTGGAACCAAATCGCGTGATTGAGGCTCGCGACATAGAGAGCGCCGGCCTCCCTCGCGATCGATTCCACATGTGCGATGTTCGCGACGAAGTTGATCCAATAGTCGGAGATGTAAGCAAACGCAGCGGCGTGCAGCACGGGATCGTCGCGCATGGGAGCTCGCACCCGGATCCAGTATCGCACACGCGGGCCATCCGGATCGCCGCGAACAAAATCTTCAACGAACGGCGCGCGCCACGTCGATTGCCGAGTGCGCGCGATAGCCAAAACCCAGCGTGCGTTCGACGTCGCGCACACCTGGCGCGTCGAGATCCGCCAGGCCGGGCAGTTGGTCTGGATCGCTTTTCACCCCGCTGTCGCTGGCGGCCTGAACCGCATGGGCAGGCGCATCGATCGCGCTGGCGAAACTGACGCTCGCATCGCAAAGAATTCGTCCACCCGCCTGCGCTCCGCGAACGCTGCGCGAGGCGAAGCGCTTGCCGTCCTGCACAGTGGAAACCTCGTAGTCGATCGCTTGTTCGGGCATTCCGCCGGCAGCGAACAGAAATTGCAGATAGGTCACCGGACGATCGTGAGGCGACAGTGAGCGCGGCCGCCATTACGGCCTGCCCGAGCAGTTGGCCGCCATAAATGCGTCCGTGTTCGTTCCTCTCCCCCAACCGGCTGCGAAACCTGTTGGGGCCGAGATGCGTCAGATCGAGCAGGTCAGCAACATCCCGGCCGTCCCAGCTCGGAAGATCTTCCGTTGCCGCCTCTTCTTTCAAGAATCGCTCCTATGGTGGGCCGTCTCGTTGACGCTGGAGACGCCATAGGTCCCGTCCTCGCGGCGTCGCAGCCGTGTGATAGAGCCGTAGCCGACCAGGAAAGTTGTGATGCTATCAAGCCCCAGCGCATGGGCGAGCACGACATTGATGGGCATTCCATGCGTGAAAGTTGCGACGCGCGCCGTGCGATCTTCGCGCGCTGTGGTTGCTTCGAGCGCAGCCAGGACGTCGGCGCGAAAGACGTCGGGCTCGCCGCCGAGATATCTGATCGGGTCAGCCAGAAAGCGTCGCCATGCCTCGCCGCCCTCGGCGCGCAGCGTCTCTGTCGAGCGATATCTGTGTGCGCCGCGATCGGCTTCCGCCCAGCCGTCGATGATCTCGATGTCGAGGCCTAACCGTTGCGCGAGCGGCTCCGCGGTCTGCCGTGCGCGCAGCATCGGACTGGCGACGATGCGATTGACGCCCTCGGTCGCGAGCAGCTTCGACACCGCTTCCGCCTGGCGACAGCCGTCGGCGTTCAGCGAGGGATCGCCAGGCGTTGCGGAATCCACTTCGTTCGGTCGCCCGTGTCGCACGAGTATCAATCTCATGGCGTGATCCCGCGCTCGCCCCGAAACGCCGCGAGGCCCTCGCCGCGCGACGCCAGTTGGCGCAGCCACGGCGACGGCGCGAACCGCTCGCCGTGCGCCGCCGTCAACGCGTCGCAGAGGGCGACGAAGGCGTCGAGCCCAAAATCCTCGACAGCTCGCACGACGCCGCCGGCCTGTTTGGGATAGCCGAGGCCGAGGACCGATGCAGCGTCCGCATCGTCGGCGCTGTTGACGATCCCCTCTTCGAGACGCCTCAGCGCTTCACGGCTCTCGGCCGCGAACAGGCGCAATCGGAGGGTCTTGCGATCCGTCCCTGCACGGGGCGGAAAGGCCTTGGCGAAGCCTGGCCATGGCGCCCTGGCGCCCTCGGCAGGCCAATCGAAGAAACCGCCGCCGGCGCGCCGTCCGGACCGCCCCGCCGCAACCAGGAGCGCAAGCACGGGCTCCGCGAGCGTGCGACAATATCGCGGCGCCAGACCGTCGGACCGCGCCTGTCGCGCCTGTGCGAGATTGAGCGCCACGCCCGTCTCGTCGACGACCGCGAGCGGCCCGATCGCGCGCCCTGAGGACGTAGCCGCCGCGTCGATCTCGGCGGCGTCGATGCCTTCGGCGACCATGGCGACGGCCTCATCGAGATAGGCGGCGAACTCGCCGGTCGCGAAAAAACCGGGCCCGTCACGAACGACGACGGGGTGCTTGCCGAGCGCTCGAACCAGGCCAAGCGCCGCGCTCAAAGTCGCCGGCGACGTCTTCGGCCCCTGCACGACTTCCACCAGCGGCATGCGCTCGGCCGGGGAAAAGAAGTGCAGCCCAAGAAAGCGCGAAGGGTCCTGAAGCGCCTCGCCGAGCCCGGCGATCGACAGGCCCGAAGTGTTGGTGGCGATGATCGCCTTGGGCGCCGCGCGCTCGATGGCGGCGAGCGTCGCGGTCTTGGCAGCCCGATCCTCCGGCACGCTTTCAATGACGAGGCCGCACCCGGAAAGCCCGCTTTCCGTCACCGTGGCGGCGCCGATTCTGTCGAGAAGGGTCGCCTCTTCCGGCGCGCCGAGGCGCCCGCGCGCAACCTGCCGGCGGAGAGCCTTGACGAGCCGCTCGCGAGCCGTCTCCGCGTCGCGTCCGCACAGGGTCGCTTCGAGCCCCGCCGCGGCGATCGCCTGAGCGATGCCGAGCCCCATCAGGCCGGGGCCGACGACGCCGACGCGGCGGATGGGGTCAGCGGTGGAAATGGACGGCGTCCTCGAGCGTAGCGCGGCCGACTCGGGCGATATTGGCTTTTACCGAGACATCCTCGTAGCCGAACGAGACGCCGAACAGCAGCTTCTGACTGGGCGCGACGCCGAGATGCGCGCGCACGATGTCGGGAAACAGACTGAGCGCGCCCTGCGCGCAGGAGGCGACCCCGTGCGCCGTCAAGGCCAGCATCAGGGTTTGCGCGTACATGCCGATATCCGTCGCCTCGCGTTCGCCGAAGCTCTCGTCCATGAAGATGAACACAGCGTGCGGCGCGTCGAAACAGGCGTGATTGCGCACATAGGCCGCCTTGCGTCCGACGAGATCGCGGCGTTCGACTCCCATCGCGCCATAAAGCTGCTGCGCGGCGTCGACTTGCCGCTCGCGATGGATTCCGGTGAACTTGCGGTCGGCCGACGAAGTCCGGCTTGATCGGCTCGTCGCGCATGCCAGCATCAACCAGCGCGCCACGCAATTTGGCGAGCGCTGGCCCCGACACCACGTGCGGCGCCCACGGCTGCACGTTGCAATTGGAAGGCGACCATTGCGCGAGTTCGAACGCCTCGCGAATGATTGTCTCAGGGACCTCGTCGGGCAGAAAGCCGCGGACCGAGCGGCGGCTTCGGATCGCGCTTTCGACGCTCATCGTCGTTCGCTCATGCGCGTTCATGGCTCCTCCTCGATCAGAGCGACGCCCCGAGCCGCATAGGCGCGGGCCAGATGTCTTCCGACTCGCGCGGCGTCGGGCAGAACGCCATTGCCGAGATCGCCGCGCGCCGCGACGCCTGCGCTGCCGACCGCGCCGCGGAACATGGCGAACACCTGGTGAAAGCGCGTCAGCCGCTCGGTCGCGCCGGAAAGCGCGTAGTAGCGCTCGAGATAATCCGCCTCGGGCGGAATGCCCAATTCCTCGAGCGGCAAGCCTAGCAGGCCGCCATTCTCGTTCGGCGCCATTCGCCAGGCTTGGCTGTTGAAGGCGAGATCAACCAGGGGATGGCCCAGCGTCGAAAGCTCCCAGTCCAGCACGCCGATCACGCGCGGTTCGGTCTTGTGGAACATCACATTGGCGATGCGGAAATCGCCATGGCACAGCGCGAGCGTCTCGCTCGGCGGCACGCGTTCGGAGAGCCAGCTGACGACCCGGTCGAGGTCGGGATTGTCGTCGTCGCCGCGGCGGTACTCGTTCCACAACCCCGACCAGCGGCTGAGCTGGCGCTTAAAATAATTGCCGGGCTTGCCGAAGTCCGCGAGCCCGACCGCGCGGAAATCCAGCTTGTGAAGCTCCGCCAGCGTCGCGCACATCGAGTCGAAAAGCTCGGCCCGCTCGCCACGCTCCAACCCTGGCGTAGCGAATTCATAATAAACTCGCCCGTCGAGCCATTCCATCAGATAGAACGGCGTGCCGATCACTTCGCGGTCGGCGCAGTAGCGGTACGGTTCCGGCGTCGGCACGGCGCTGCCGCGCAGCGCCGTCAGCACGCGAAATTCCCGATCGACTGCGTGGGCGGATTTCACCAGCATATTGCCCGGCTGCTTGCGCAATACGCCCCGCCAATCGCCGCGGGTGACGAAATAGGTCGGATTCGACATGCCCCCTTGCGTGCGCGCCAGGCGTGTCGGCGCACTGCCGCCCAACCAGTCTTTCAGGTATTCGTCGAGGCGCCCGACCTCGAAATCGACGTCGGTTTCCGCCCCGGGCGCCTCGCTCATGCCTTGTTGGCCTTCTTGCCGCTGAAGCCGAACAGATATTGGGCAACGCGCCGGATCTGCACCTCTTCGCTGCCCTCGGTGATCCGATAGCGACGATGATGACGATAGATGTGCTCGAACTGCAGGGCGCGGCTATATCCCATTCCGCCGTGCACCTGCATGGCGCGGTCGGCAGCCTCGCAGGCCAGGCGGTTCGCCCGGAAATTGCAAATGGAGACCATGTCGCTGATCTCGAGCGGGTTCTGACGGTCCATCTGCCACGCCACGCGGAAGATATAATTGCGCAACATTTCATATTCCGCCCAAAGCTCGACGAGCGGAAACTGGATCGCCTGTTTCTTGGAGAGCGGCTCGCCGAAAGCGATGCGGCTGGTCGCGTATTTGACGGCTTCCTGGATGCAATATCTCGCTGCGCCCGCGCTCGCGGCCGCCTGGCGGATGCGGTTCTCGTGGACGAAGCGCTGCGCGACGACCAGCCCCTCGCCCTCTCGGTGGAGGATGGCGCTGTCGGGCACGCGCACGTTCTTCAGTTCCGTTTCCGCGTGATCGCTCGGCATGTTGAACGTCCAGTGATTGTAGAGGACGTTGTGGCCCGGCGAGTCGGTGGGAACGATGAATGCCGTTATCCCTTTGGCTTCGCCCGGCTTGCCGGAGGTGCGCGCGAAAATCAGGTTGGCATGGGCGCGAGCGACCTGGCTGTTCCAGCGCTTGCGGCCGTTGATCACCCAACCATCGCCGTCGCGTACGCCGGTCGTCTCCAACCAGGTGGCGTCGCTGCCGTGGTCCGGTTCCGTCAGGCCGAACGAGAGATGCTTCTTGCCGCTGATGATTCCCTCGATATAGGTCTTCTGCTCGGGCGTGCCGTAGTCAGCCAACGCCGGAATGATCGGGAAATTGCCGACGATCGAGGATTCGTCCTGCAGGTCGTTGTGGAGGCCGAGCCCTTTTGCCGCGAGATGCTCGCGGATGGCGGCGATGGCGAGATTGGAGGCGGCCGAGCCGCCGCAGGATTTCGGCAGGCCATAGCGGAGATGGCCCGCCTTGTCGGCGCGCCCCTCCATTTCCGTGATCAACGCGCGCCATTCTGCGCGCGGACGCCCGTCATGGTCCCAATCCGTCCGGGCATGCTCACGACGATGATCGAAGAACTGCATGTTCTCCCGCTCAAGCGGCTTGATCTCCGCCGCGATGAACGCGTCGAGCTCCGCGAGCTTGTCGGTGATCTCTTTTGGCAGTTCGAAATCCACGGCCACGCCTCCCTCAGAGTTCTGATTATTGTCTCACCATATTCGTACGCTAACGTACTGCATGCGTCAACGATGAAAGCCTAATCACTTCGGCAGGGCAATGCGGCCATACGGGTGCGTGCTGCTGACGCCACCGTCGACCGACAGCAATTGTCCATCGACATAGGAAGAATCGTCGCTGGCCAGGAACGCTGCCGCGGCGGCGATTTCTTCGGCGCGGCCCGCGCGCTTCATGGGCGTGACATGCCCGATCCGGCCTTCGACGCCTCGGGCGCGCGCGTCCTCGAACATCGTGCGCGTCAATTGGGTCTCCACCAGGCCCGGCAGCACCGCGTTGACCCGCACGCCCGTCCCGGCGAAGGCGTTGGCGGCGGTCTGCGCCAGACTGTTCACCGCGGCTTTGCTGGCGCTGTAGGAGATCGCGCCGGCGTTGGCGCGCAGCGACGCCGCCGACGAGGTCAGGATGATCGAACCGTAGCCTTGCGCCGTCAAATGTCGGCCGGCGTGTTTGATCGCCAGGAAACAAGAGATCGTATTGATGCGATAGACCTCCGCCCATTCCTCCTCGGTCTGCTCAAGGAACGGCGTGTTGGTGCCGGTGACGCCGATATTGGCGAAAAAAATCTCCAGACCACCCAGCTCCGCGATGCAGCGACGGACAATCTCGGCAACGTTCGCCTCGACGGAGGCGTCGGTCACCATGCCGACGGCCACGCCGCCTTCCGCTTGGATTTCTTTCACGGTCTCGTGAGTATTTGCCGAACGGCCGACGACGAAGACGGAAGCGCCTTCGCTCGCGAAACGGATCGCGCTCGCTCGGCCGATGCCGCTGCCGCCGCCGGTGACGACAGCGCGTTTTCCTTCAAGACGCCTCATTGCATTCCACTCCCGACTATCTCGCGGGGACCGTCCAACCGCCGTCCGCGGTCATGACGGCGCCTTGCACGTAGCTCGCGTCGTCGCTGGCGAGGAAAGCCGCGAGCCCGGCTATTTCTTCGGGCCGACCGAAACGGCCGAGCGGCATCTCCGCCTGCCGGGTCGCAATGGTCGCTTCGTCGAATTGCGCCAGCGAGGCCGGCGTGCCGATCATGCCCGGCGCGATGACGTTGACGCGGATCTTCTTTGGGCTGAGCTCCATAGCGGCCGCGCGCGAAAGACCGACCACGCCCGCTTTCAACGCGGAATAGGCGACGGAATCCTTCGCAGGATGGAAAGCGGAGACCGAGCTCAGATTGATGATCGAGCCGCCGCCGCGGCGCTCCATCTGCGGCGCGACAGCCTGCATGGTCCAAAACAGTCCGTGGACGCCGACCGCAAACATGCGCAACGCCGTCTCGCTGTCGATGTCCTGCAGGGGCTGAAAACGCGCCCAGACCGCGTTGTTGACGAGGACGGCGACGGGCGCGGCGAACTCGCTCTCGATCCGCGCGAACATGCGATTGAACCTCGTCGCGCGACGCGATGTCGACCGCATAGCCGCGCGTCTCAAACCCCTTCGCCTCCAGCTCCGCCACGGCGGGCTGCAGGCGCTTCGCGCTCACGTCGACGCAAGCGAGACGGCCGCCCTCGAGGCCGAAGCGCTCGGCGATCGCCAGCCCGATGCCGCGCGCCGCGCCGGTGACGACGCAGACGCGATCCTCAAGGCGCTCGCTCATGCGCCCGCCTTCGCATGCGACGTCGCCGAACGTCTTGGCGCGCTCGCGCAGTTCGAATCTTCTGCACCTTGCCGGCCGCCGTCTTGGGCAGTTCCGTCACGGCCTCGATGCGCTCGGGCCAATATTGTTTGGCGACCTTGTGCTCGGCCATGTAGGCTTGGATCGTCGCCAGATCGAGCTTGTGATCGGGGCGCAGCACGACGAAAGCGCAGGCGCGTTCGCCCAGCCGGGAATCCGGATAACCAACCAGCGCCGCGCCAAGAACGGCGGGATGTTTGAAAAGCAGGTTCTCGATCTCGACGATCGGCACGTTCTCGCCGCCGCGGATGATGATGTCCTTGAGACGGCCGTTGATGCGGATGTAGCCTTCCTCGTCGGCATAGGCGAGATCGCCGGTGTCGAACCAGCCTTCGGCGTCGAACGGCTCCATGTCGGGCCGCTTGTAATAGCCAAGGCACATCTGCGCGCCGCGAACTTTCAGCGCGCCGGTCTCGCCGACCGGGGCCGGCGTCCCGTCCGTCCGCACCACCTTCACCCCGACGCCCTCGAGCGGCCGGCCGTCGGTCTTGGAGGATTTTTCCAGCGCGCGCTCGGGCTCGGTCAGCGTGCTCGACAGCGATTCGGTCATGCCCCAGAGCGAGCAGACTTTGAGATCGAGTTCGCGATAGACGCGTTCAATCAAGAGCGGGCGGAATCGGCGCGCCGGCGCAGAGGAATTTGCGCAGCTGCGATCGGCTTCGGCGCGCCGGCCGCCACCGCCTCGCACATGTCGGACAGGAACGTCGCGGCGCCGGCGGAATAGGTGACGCCCTCCTCCGCCATGATCGTCACGCCGCGCTTCGGCTCCCAGACGTCCTGGAAGATGACGCTGGCGCCGATCTTGAAGCCGAGCAGCATTCCGGCGGCAAAGCCGGTCATATGGCCGAGCGGCGAGCAAACAAGCATCGTGTCGCTTTCGTCGAGGCCGAAGCGGCCGGCGAGCGCGACATTGCAGGCCATCAGGGTGTTGAGGCAGTGCATCACCCCCTTCGGCGATCCCGTCGTGCCTGACGTGAACATCAGCACCGCCATCGCGTCTCCGGCAGCGCGCCAATGTCGCTCGACCGGCGGCGGCGGCAAGCCGCTCGTCGCCTGACAGCAGCGCCGCGTCGAAACTGTTCGGACCCTCGCCGTCAACGATGACGATATGCTGCAAGCTTCGGCAACGAGGGCTTCAGCGCCTGCGCCATCGCCTCGTGATCGAAGCCGCGGAACATTTTGGGCACGATGAACACCTTGCGTTCCGGCGAAATCGAGCATGTAGGCGAGTTCGCGCTCGCGAAAGATCGGCATCAGCGGATTGACGATCGGCGCCGACACGGAAGGCGGCGAGCGTGACGACCGCGAATTCCCACCAGTTCGGCAATTGCACCGAGATGACGTCGCCGCGCCCGATGCCCAGCCGCGCAGCGACGCGGCCGCGCGCGCAACCAGATCGCCGAGTTCGGCGTAGGTGAAGCGGCGCCCCTCGGCCGGTCCTGCGCGATAGGCGAGCAACGCAAGCTTGTCGGGCGAGCGCGCGACGATCGGCCCAAGAAATTGATCGTAGCTCTTGTCGATCCAGAAGCCGCCTTCACGCATCGCCTTGGCGTGCGCTACAGGGTCGAAACGCGTTCCGGACATGAGCATCCTCCCCTTTTGATTTCCTCATAGCGCAAAGCGCGATCGAGATAGTTAGCTAGTTTATCATTTGCCGCGCCGCCTCGCCCGAGTCAAGCGCCCTCGCCTGCTTTTCGCCTCGCGGCGGCGAAAGCGAACGGACCCCCGAGATAGGCGGGATAGCCGGCCTGCCGCACCGCGGCGTAATCGGCGACCCGCAACTCCTCGTCGCTGCGCCCCTCGCCCAACGGAGCCACTGCATCGTGGATACGAGCGAGCGCCGCGCGCGCGCTTCGCGCGCGCGGGTCGTCGCCGTCCAACCAGTAGCCGGGACAGGCTTCGCTCGCGCACAGGGCTCGCCTCGCCGAAACCGGCAAAACCCGCCGCCGCAAGCGCCTCGGCGTGCGGACGGTTTTTGTCCAGCGCCGCCCGCACGGCGGCGACGGTCTTTTCGACGAGTCGGGCAACTGACCCTTCCGCTCCAGCCGCTCGTAGTCGACACGGCCGAGGAACATCGTCTGGATCATCGCGCGCGGCTCGGGGCGCAGCACCAGATGGGAGAAGCTCGTCATCTCGCTGCGGATGCCGCCCTCGAAACTTTGCGGCAGGCCGAACTCGACGCAGTCGAGAATGGCGAACACAGCCGGATAATGGCCGAGCGAGGATTTGAGCGCGGCGCGGCGCGCCGGTTCGAGCGCCGCGCTGACGCTCGCCGGCGAGGGCGCGATCCAGTCTTCGCGGTCCCAGGGCTGAACGGGCTCCGGCGAGGAGAGCAACCACGCCTCCGCGGCCGCGAT
>CAVYTP010000026.1:0-44613 GCA_963771455.1 uncultured Pseudomonadota bacterium | reverse complement strand
CGGCGATCTCGCCCGTGAGGTGCGCTTGCAGATTTCGACGATGCATCTGGAATAGACAACGCGACTTCGGGAATTTTACCTCGGCGCGTTGACATTCCGGCCGTGCAGTATTCCGATAGGGCAACGCCGTTTGCGAAATGGGGAGGCCGGATGCTCGCGATCGCTGACAAAGCCGCGATGGACAAGGCCGTTCGCCATCTGGTCACCCAGTACAATCCCGGGGGGACGCGGGTCGGCTGGCTGATGATGGCCTCGATTCTGGTCGAAGCCTGGGATCTGTACTCGATCGCGTTCGTGCTGATCTTCATCAGGGAGCAATATCAACCGGCGCCCTGGCTGCTCGGGCTCGCGGCGGCGGGCACGCAGGGCGGCGCGCTGATCGGCGCCATCGTCGGCGGCTGGCTCGCCGACCGCATCGGCCGCCGCGTGATGTTCCTGGCGACGATGATCCTGTTCATCGTGCTGGCGCTTGCGCAGGCGTTTGTCAGCAGCGTCGAGGCGTTGGTCGTCGTCCGCCTGCTGCTCGGTATCCCGCTCGGCAGCGACATCTCCAATGGCTACGCCTACATCATGGAGTTGATGCCGAAAGGCGAGCGCGAGGTGATGGGCAACCGCTGGCAGTTCATGTTCGCGATCGGGCAGATGATCACGCTGGCGGTGATCGCCGTCTTCATCGTGCTGGATCTTTCCCACGAAACGATCTGGCGCGTGACGCTGGGCCTCGGCGCGGTTCCGGCGCTGATCATTCTGCTGATGCGCCACGACCTGCCGGAGACCGCCGTCTGGCTAGTTCGCCGCGGCCGGTTCCTCGAGGCCAAGCAGGTAGCGCAGCGCATGTTCGGCGATCCGCTGATGATGCTGCCGAACCGAGACGTGGAAGTTGAGCGCCCGAAGGCGACCGAGTTTCTCGCCGATCTTCCGAAGGATCAGACTCGCTGGCGCGCCACCGTTTTCGGCTGGATCGCGTGCTTCTGTCAGGGCAGCGAATTTTCGACCTTCGCGTTCTATCTGCCAACGTTGTTCGCGATGGTTGGCGTCTCGACGATACTCGGCAACGATCTCGTCACAATGGCGCTCTACGTCGTTGCAGCGATATCAGGCTGGATCGGACCGCTGATCACGCCAAAGATTGGCCATCGCGGCATCTCGATTGCGGGCTTCGGCATCGTGTTCCTATCGCTGCTGGTCGCCGCCGCGGCGCTCTACAGCGGGCATACGCTGATTCTGCCGTTCGCAGCGGCGGCGATGCTGTGGGGGCACTATTGGGACGCCTCCAACTGCATGACGATTCCCACCCTGGTGGCGCGGCCGGAATACCGCGCCACGGCGAGCGGGTTCGCCTATATGTTCGTCAAATTCCCTTCGTTCCTGGCGATATTCCTGTTTCCCGTGGTTTTCGCCGCGGTCGGGCAGGCGACCGCCACCTTGTTGGTGGCGATCTTCCCGCTGGTTGGATTGTTGTCGGCGATCTTTATCTTGCCCGAGGTCTATGGGTACGAGCAGGATTGAAGGCGTTTGGCGCTTATTGGGTCGACACGAGCGTAACGAGCGTGCCGTCCGGCCCATTCGCACCCATCTTGTGCATGTCGTCTGAGAAGGCGACCTTGAGGTGTTCCGCAGCCAGGTTTGCCGCTGTGTAATTGCCCTCGAACCAGAAGACATTGCTAAGCGCCACGCCGTTGGTGATCTGCACGTTGCCGTCGGTAGGCCCGATAGAGGTCCCCGGCTCGGCAAGCTGCATCGCATCTTGGCTCGTGAAGGCGAAATCGCGCAGATCGACCGTATCGCCGGCGGCGAAGCCGACTATCTGGCCGTTCGACTGAGCCGAGTTGTCGAGGATAAGGTCTCCTGAGCCGCCGGCGCCGAACACCATCGCGCTGTTGGCTGCGCCGCCGATCTCGAAATTTCCCGATCCGTTGATTTCGACGATGCCGGCGCCGCTGACGCTCCCCGTCACCGACATATTGCCGCCGGTGTTGGCGATCAATTCGCCGCCGTTGAAAAGCCCTCCGACGATTTTCAATCCGCCGCTGGAGTTGGACTCGATGACGCCGGTATTTGTGAGAGACTGCGCAGAGACCGTCAGGCCGCCGGCGCCGGTCGCGTCGATGACGCCGCCGCTCGCATTGGTGATATTCGTATTGGAGTCCCCAATAACGCCCGATCCCATTATCGTTTGGGACTGGATGTCGAGGAAGGTGTTGGCGGTGTAGGAGATCAGCGAAGCGTTAGGGCCATTCAGGAGAATGACGCCGCCGTCCCCGAGGGTGAGGCCATTGTCGATTTCGAGCGCGGCCACTTTGGTTGTACCGTTCACTATGACCTGGCCCGAGTTCATCAGGTCACTTCCGATCAGCAGGTCGGAACCGCCAACGACTTTGATCGTTCCGGCGTTGGAGGTCATCCCGTTGATCGTGTCGGCGTTCGAGCCTGTGTCGCCGCCGGCGGTGGCGATCATTCCGCCGGTTGCGACGGAGACGCTGCCGTAATTGAGCGCCGACCCGTGTTCCAGTAGGATGCTCGCGGCGGCCGCCACGTCGACACTGCCGCTTCCCTGGATCACCGCGCCGTTTAGCGTGAGCGCGCCCAGGCCGTCCGCTTCAATCGCGCCGTTGTTGTTCAACTCTCCGTTGATCGTCATCCCGCCGGCGCCGGTCGTTTCGATCAATCCGGAGCTATTGTTCTCGAAACCGCCGTGTTGCAGCGCGAGAGTATTGCCTTCGAGCGTCAACCCGGCCGCGCCGTTCGAATTGACGATGCCGCCCATGGCAAGGTTGAGCTGAAGCCACCCGTCGCCGATCACCCCCGATCCGGAGATGTCGGCGTTGGTGTTGAGCGACATGGCCGTTCCGTTCGAGACGATCGCATTGTTCAGGCTGTCGGAAAGGACGATCTGACCGCCTTCAACGCTGGCGCCGTACTGGTATAGCTCCAGAGTGGTCTTGTCGGAGGCGCCATCCACAAAAATTCTGCCGGTCCCGCGATTGAATACGTTGTTGCTGAGGTTCAGGGTCGAGTTGTCGGCGACCTTTATGGTCCCGTAGTTGGTAATGGTTGAATTCAGGTAGTCGCCGACCAGGACGTTGCTTGACCCGATGTCAGTGGAGTCGCCAGAGGTCGTCGCGATCTTCCCGCCGTTCACGGCTGCTGAACCGATGGCGACGCCGCCGCCGAGATAGTTGAAGCCGGAATTGTTGAGCTTGATCGTCGATCCCGCGGCGACGGTTACCGAGCCGGGGCCCTGCACTTGGGAATTGTGCAGCGTCACCGCGCCAGTTCCGAGCGCTTCCAGCATGCCGTCGTTACTGAGCTGGCTATAGATCTGAAGTCCGCCGGCGCCGGTCGATTCGATCAGGCCGTCGTTATAAATGCTGTGCGAGCCGGTGTTGATGGTGAGAACCTGTCCCGCGGCGCCGCTGGCGTTGATGACCCCGCGAGAATCGTTGTTCAGGGAAAGGCCGTCCGCAGGCGTCCCGATTACGCCATTGCCGATCGAGCCATAGCCCTTGATCGTATCGTTCACGTTTTCCAGATAGGTGTAGGACTGGGTCGATCCGACAATTTGAGCGTTGCCCGCCATCGCGATCTTGCCGCCGCCAAGCAGACCGGCCCACAAATCGGCGAACTGCAACGTCGCCTCGGCGCCCGTCGAACTGATCGAAAGTTTGCCCGGACCGTTGATCTCCTCGCTATCGTTGTTGGGATCGTTCGGGAGACCAAATGAAAGGGTGGCTCCGCCGCCGACTGTGATGGCGCCAAAGAGCGCGACGTTCGACCACGGGAAGACGGAGTCGGTAATCGACAGCTGACGCGCCCGTCATCAACGACAAGGTCACGCCCGTATCGACTTCGAGCAGGCCGATCGTAACGGGGACCGCCAACGTCACGGTGTAGGGCTGAGCGAGCGTCGCCAGGACCGCATTCGCGTTGCTTGTTTGAGGGACCGGGCCGTTCCAGGCGTTGGCCGTCAACCAGGAATTGCCGCCAGCCAGCTGCCAGTATGAAGTCACCAGATTTGTCATGGACGCTCTCTCCCCAAATGCTTTCCTTAAAAAATGGGCTAACTCCGCGCGCGACGCCGAACAATTGGCCAGCGCGGGCGGGAACGGGAGCCAGCCCCGATACAGCAAATTTTAAATGGTTTACCAAGGGTAAACTTAAGATCTACGTAAGTATAATTAATTTCTCACGGTTTCTTCACGGTCGCGCCGCGGCGCGACGGTTCCGATAACCCAAATGGGGGCACGCATCGTCGTGGGGGCGCGCCCTCAACCGCCGTTCATCCAGGCTTCGACGGCGGCGACGTAGTCTGCGTCGCTGATCTTCTGGCGCATCGCCCAGCGCGCCTTGGCGTCTTCGCCGAGCACGTATCGGACTTTGCGCGTTCCGTCGGTCGCGGCTGCAAACAGACCTTCGGCGATCTGCTCAGCGGTCGAGTATCGCGCCGGATTGCTTCGGAAAGCGGCCGCCGTCTTGGCGATGTTCGCGGCATAGACGCCGCCGTCGCCCTCGAACGTCAGCGCCAGCGAACGGCCAGCGAAGTCGGTGGAGACGCCGCCCGGGCAGACGACTTTGGCGACGACGCCGAACGGCGCGAGTTCGTAGTTGAGCGCCTCGGTGAAGCCAACCACCGCGTATTTGTTGGCGTGATAGAGCGAATTCATCGGGAACGTGGTGAGGCCGCCGATTGAGGAAACATTGACGATCACGCCGGATTTCTGGGCGCGAAGTGTTGGCAGTACGGCGCGCGTGACGTCGAACAGACCAAACAGATTGGTGTCGAACTGGCGACGGGTCGCCTCGTCGGAAGCGGTCTCGAACGGACCGAACAGGCCATAGCCGGCATTGTTGACGAGCACGTCGATGCGGCCAAAATCTTTCAGCGCGCCCTCGATCGCCGCCGAGATCGTCGCGCGGTCCGTGACGTCGAGCGCGTATTCGCGGATCGAACCGCTGGACAGCGCGCCGGTCGGCTTGCGCATGGTCGCCGCGACCTGCCAGCCTTGCTGGGCGAAATGGCGCGCGGCGGCGGCGCCGATGCCGCTCGAACAGCCGGTAATGAAGGCGACTTTCATGTGACTCTCCCAAATCTGGGCGCGTTCGACACCGCCAGCGCCGACGGGTATAACTTGCGCGCCTCAGCGAACCCTAGCGATGCCGGCCTCAGAACGCCACAGCCACATCTTTCTTGGCGAAGCGCACGCGCAGAGCGAGCGTGGCGTGTGGGCCGTGATCGCCCTGACGACTGTGATGATGGTCGTCGAGATCGTCGGCGGCTGGATGTTTGGTTCGATCGCGCTGGTCGCCGACGGCTTTCATATGAGCACCCACGCCGGCGCGCTGCTGCTCGCGGCGCTGGCCTACACTTTGGCGCGCCGCCGCGCCAACGATCCCGCTTTTACGTTCGGGACCGGCAAGTTTGGCGATCTCGCGGGGTATTCGAGCGCGCTGATCCTCGCCGTCATCGCCCTCGGCATTGGCGTCGAAGCCGTGCAGCGACTTCTCTCCCCGCAGCCGATCCACTTTGGGCAGGCGATCCCGATCGCGGCGCTCGGGCTTGCGGTCAACATCGCCAGCGCGTGGCTGCTGAGCCGCGGCCATCATCACCATCATGGCCACGCGCACGGCGAAGAAAAGCGCAGCCTCGAGATCGCCGGCGCGTCCTATCTGCTCGAGATCTTCGAAACCGGCGCGCCGCCGCGCTTCCGGCTGCATTTCGAGGGCGCGCGCCCTGAAGGCGTCGTGCTGGAGACGCTGCGGACCGACGGGAGGCGCCAGCGCTTCGAAATGATCGATCGCGGCGACTTTCTGGAGTTCGCGTGACCAAATTCCCGAGCCGCACGAGTTCGAGGCGCAACTCACGCTGCGAGGCGGCGTCGCGCAATGCAGTTTCATCGAAGACCATGGCCACGAGGCCGTCCGCGAAGACCACAATATGCGCGCCGCGCTGCTGCACGTAATGGCGGATGCGGCCGTGTCCGTGCTGGTGATCGTCGGCCTCGTGCTGGCGCGCGCATTCGGCTGGCTGTGGATGGACCCGCTGGCCGGCCTCGTCGGCGCGGTGGTCATCGCAAGCTGGTCTTGGCAGCTCATCCGCGACACAGCGGGCGTGCTGCTCGACGTGAATCCGGATCGTGCGCTCGGCGAGCGGCTGCGCATGGCGATCGAGCGTGAAGGCGACGAACTCGCCGACTTGCATCTGTGGCGGCTCGGACCGGGACACATCGGCGCGATCCTGCTGATCGCCACGACGAGCGCGCGGGAAGCTGCGCATTATCGCCGCATCGCGCAGTCGCTCGCACATTTCTCCCACCTGACAATTGAAATTTCGCGCCGCCCGGCGCCTGTGGGCGAGGCGCCCAAGCTGGTGGCGTGAGCGGCCCTCGAGGCCTGCAAATTGCTTTACGTGCAGTGCGCGCAACCCGCCGCCTCGAGGTCAGACCATGGTTGACACGCCGCTCTACTACCGCTCGGCGACCGAACTCGCCGCGCTGATCCGCGACAGGCAGCGTTTCGGCAGTCGAAGTCATGAAGGCGTTTCTCGGCCGCATCGAGGACGCCAATCCCAAGCTCAACACGATTGTCTCGCTGCTGCCAGAGCGTCGAGGCGCTGAAGCTCGCGGAAGATGCCGATCGTGCGCTTGCCTCAGGCGAGCCGACCGGCATCCTGCACGGGCTGCCGACGGCGGTGAAGGACCTCAATGCGGTCAAGGGCTTTCCGACCCGCTTTGGCTCGCGCGCCCATCTCGCCGACCCGCCGGCGGAAAAAGACGCGGGCTTCGTCGCAAAGCTGCGCGCGGCCGGCGCGCTCATCATCGGCAAGACCAACACGCCCGAATACGGCGTCGGCACGCTGACCTTCAATCCGGTGTTCGGCGTCACGCGCAACCCCTGGGATCTGTCGCGCCACGCGGGCGGCTCGAGCGGCTCCGGCGCGGCCGTCGCGGCGGGCCTGCTGCCGATTGCGGACGGCAGCGACAGCGGCGGCTCGATCCGTTATCCCGCTTCGTTCTGCAACATCGTGGGATTGCGCACGTCGCCGGGCCGCGTGCCGTTCGAGGCGCTCGGCGACGGCTGGACGCCGCACGCCGTGGTGGGGCCGCTGGCGCGCTCGTCGGAGGACGCCGGCCTGCTGCTCGCCGCGATGTCGGGCGCCGCGCCCGATTGCCCGCTCGGCATCGATCAGGACCCGGCCCAATTCCTAAAACTCGCCGACGTCGATCTCAGCGGCGTCCGGCTCGCCTGGAGCCGCGACGCCGGCGGCCTGCCGATCTCCGCCGAAATCCGCGACGCCTACGCGGGCGCGCGCCGCGAGCTCGAGGCGCTGGGCTGCCAGATCGACGACGTCGAGCTCGATCTCTCCACTGCTGACCGCGCGTGGGAAGGCATCGAGATGTTCGGCTTCTTCACCGACTCGCCCGAGCGCGCTCACACGCATCCCGAGCTGTTCCGGCCCGACTACATCCGCAACCTCAGGCAGGGCGCGACGACCTCGATGGCCGAGCTGGCGTTCGCGACGCGCGAGCGAACGAAGATCTTCAAGCGCACCGCGGCGCTGCTGCACGACTACGATGCGTTCGTCACGCCCGCGACGCCGGTCAGCGCCCCGCCCGCCGAAGTCGAGTGGGTCGCCGAAATCGATGGGACGGTATTTGAGCGCTATTTCCTCTGGCAGCGGCTCGCGTGCCGCATCGCGATGACCGGCCATCCCGTGCTGGTGACGCCCGGCGGGTTTACGAACGCAGGGCGCGCCGTTTGGTCTGCAGCTGGTGGGGAGGCACAACGGCGAGCACGCACTGCTGTCGCTGGGCGCTGCGATCGAGAAGGCGACGGGCTATGTGAAGCGGCGGCCGACGGCGGTGTAGGGCGTGAAAAGCGGCGACGCGCGCTCATTTGGTAAGTTCGTAATTTCGCTCAGCGGGAACGACGCAAATGTTGAATAGATAAATATGCGTGTGTCACCATATCTGCCAGAGCTTCGCGCGACCGCATATCTCCGAATTTGCGGAACAGCTTGCCTGTCTGGAGACGCGCACCGTCGCGGATAAGCGGCTCCAACTCGCGTCACCGCTAAGCCGAATGCAAGCTTCTAGTGCAGCTTGATCCTCGGGCGCACGATTTGGTTGACGTGCCCGACCACAATCAATCCGACGCCTTTTAGCCAGCCGTGAATGCCGATGAGGTGGGCGCGATACAATGACAGATAAACCATGCGAGCGAGCCGACCCTCGATCGCCATGCGACCGCCTATCAGATTGCCCATCAGGCTACCGACGGTCGAAAATCGACTGAGCGAAACAAGGGATCCGTGGTCCTTATAAACGAACGCCTCAAGTTGGCCCTGGGACAAAAGGCGGATTATGTTGCGGAAGGCCGTCTTTGCCATTTGATGCGCGGCCTGTGCGCGCGGCGGGACCGGGCGCTGGCTGCCTTCAGGCACGAAATATGCGCAATCTCCAATCACGAATACGCGATCATCGCGCGAGGATTGTAGGGAAGGCCGCACGACCAACTGGAGGCTCTGGGTGAGCTCCAGGCCGTCCGTCTGCTTGAGGCAGTCAGGTCCCTTCACTCCGGCGGCCCAGACGCTAAGGTCGGCGCGCAACTCAACTCCCGCGCCCGTCACCACGCCTCCCGGGATCGCTTCCTTGATCGTGGTATTGACGAGAACTTGGACGCCCAGCGCCTCAAGCTCTTCGTGCGCCGCCTGGGCTAGCGCTTCGGGCAAGGCTGGAAGGATACGGGGGCCGGCCTCAATCAGCGACACGGTAAGCCGCTTCTCGTCAAAAACTTCCAGTCCATAGTGCTTGAGGGCCGCCGCGGCATTGTAGAGCTCGGCGGCAAGCTCCACCCCCGTCGCGCCGCCGCCCACGATAACCACCTGTACGCGGGCGTCCGACGTCGGATCCGTCGCGACTTTGCGCGAGACCCGAAGGCAGTGATCGAGCAATTTCAAGCGGAACCGATCGGCCTGCGCTCGGTCCTCGAGAAAGAGACAGTGCTGCCTTATGCCGGGAATGCCGAAGTCGTTGGAGACCGAGCCGACCGCGAGGACCAGATAATCGTATCGAATGCGGTGTCGTCCAACGATCTCGCTCCCGTCCTCGTCGAGGACCGGGGCTATAACAACCTGGCGTGCGCTGCGATCGATCGATTCCATAGCGCCGTAGAAGAAACGGTAACGCCATCGATAGCCGTGACCGCCGTACCCGACCTCGTCGAGATTTGCATCGAGAGAGCCGCCCGCCACTTCATGCAGGAGGGGTTTCCAAATATGCGTTCGGTTTTTCTCGACGAGTATGACGTCGTAATCGCGCCGCCCGAGCTTCGCCCCTAGACGCCGCACGAGCTCAAGCCCTCCCGCGCCCCCGCCGACCACCACTATCTGTGTCTTCATGGCGTTCTTCCGCTACCAGGGTGCTTTGCGGCCGTCCCTAGTCGCCCGAACTCGCTCAAAATTGGGGTAGGGTCCGTTGAGTTTAACGCGGACGTCGCTGGCCGTGAACTGCCAATTCGCTCTGACGTGATGCTTCTTTCGGTGGGCTTCTCAGCGCTATACGGTGGCAAATACAGCTATATAAGTATTAGACAGCAGATCCTCTCCCTCGGCGATACCCAAGATCGCACAAAAACCGTGGAGGCGCTCGCGGCGGGCTCGGTGTCGGAGTATTCAACCAACGCCTGCGCCGCGCCCCCCAGCGGCGGCCCTCCACGTAAGCGCGCCGCGGCGACGAATGGCGGCAAGGCCGAGGCATGAAAAGCCGATCGCCATCATCGCCCAGGTCGACGGCTCCGGAACCGCGCTGACGCTGAGCGTGGCGACTGGATATCCGCCGCTGAAACCGAAGGCCGCGACGCAATCGTCGCAACAACTTGCAATCTCCACGACATCTGAAGTCGTCGCGCCGCCAAAGATGAATTCTCCGCTGAGGGCGGCGTCGAGCTCTGTGGTGCCGCCGTCATTCGCGGTGATATTCACATATTGATTGAAGCCGGTGTCGACGACGCCCAGCTTCATGGTGGCGATCCATGGTCCTGTGTTGAGCCGGGCGAATGAGAACGACAGGGATTGCACAAGAATGTAGAGAGCGTTCGGATCCATCGTCGAGATATTCGACCTGTTGTAGAGGCTGAAGCTCGGACAGGCGGTGGTTCTATTCCGCAAAGTGACTTCAAACCAATGCCTGAAGACTTCATCCTCAAAGCCGGTGAAGTTGTTGTTGATGCCGGTTCCCGGACCGGTGGAATCCACGACGCCGCTCGAATTGATCCAGCCCGAACTGTTGGCGCTGATTACGTGGCTGGCGGCCGCAGGAGCCGCACAGCACAGCGCCAAGCCTGTCGAAAAAAATGCAGCGCCCATCCTGCTCTGAAGAGCCATGGTTCGATCACCGGGTTGATGTGGGGTCAGCCGTGGATCAATCTAGCCGCAATTTTTAGTTTGTCAAAAATAATTTGGCAATCTGTACGTGTAATGACGTTTCCCCGACATCGCTCTTCAAAGCAACGGGCCACGCATCACGGCGGGAACGACAAGATCGTAAGCGCCCGCAGATGGGTCTCGACAGAGATTGCTGAGAAAATTGGGATCAACAGGGATCAGGCAGTTAACGCGTTTCGCGTTTAACTCGAATCTTCATTACGAGGAGCCCAGCGAAGCGACAAATATCAGAGAGCGTTATCCCTCCGCCTCGCTCTTCAAAAACTGCTCGAGCCAGTGAATGTCGTAGGAGCCGTTCTGGATGTCCGCGTTGCGCACCAGCGTGCGGAACAGCGGCAGGGTGGTCTCGACGCCGTCGACGATGAACTCGTCGAGCGCGCGGCGCAGACGCATCAGCGCCTCGGTGCGGGTGCGGCCGTGGACGATCAGCTTGCCGACCAGCGAGTCGTAATAGGGCGGGATGACGTAGCCCTGGTAGGCGGCGCTGTCGACGCGGACGCCGAGGCCGCCCGGCGGGTGGAAATAGGTGATGCGGCCGGGCGAGGGCGTGAAGGTGCGCGCATGCTCGGCGTTGACGCGGCATTCGATCGCCGCGCCGTTGAGGCGGACTTCACTCTGCGTGATCGACAGCGGCGAACCCGCGGCGATCTTGATCTGCTCGTTGACGAGATCGATGCCGGTGATCATTTCGGTCACCGGATGCTCGACCTGGATGCGGGTGTTCATCTCGATGAAATAGAACTTGCCGTCCTCGTAGAGGAACTCGATCGTGCCGACGCCGATATAGCCGAGCTCGGCCATCGCTTGTGCGCAGATACCGCCGATGATCTCGCGCTGCGCGGCGTTGAGCGCGGGAGACGGACCTTCTTCCCAGACCTTCTGGTGGCGCCGCTGCAGCGAGCAGTCGCGCTCGCCGAGGTGAATGGCGCGGCCCTGGCCGTCGCCCAAAATCTGAATCTCGATGTGCCGGGGCTTCTGCAGATACTTCTCGAGATAGACGGCGTCGTCCCCGAACGCCGACTTGGCTTCGGATTTCGCGGTCGCGATCGCATCGAGCAGATCGTCTTCGGCGAGCGCCACCTTCATGCCGCGCCCGCCGCCGCCCGCCGCCGCCTTGACGAGCACGGGATAGCCGATCTCGCCGGCGACCTTCAGGGCGGTCGCGTCGTCGGTGAGGGCGCCCTCGGAGCCCGGCACGCAGGGGATGCCGAGCCGCGTCGCGGTGCGTTTCGCCTCGATCTTGTCGCCCATCAGCCGGATATGCTCGGCCTTCGGGCCGATGAACGCGATGCCGTGCTCGTCGAGGATTTCGGCGAAGCGCGCGTTCTCCGACAGGAAGCCGTAGCCCGGATGGATTGCGTCGGCGCCGGTGATCTCGCAGGCGGCGAGCAGGGCGGGGATGTTGAGATAGGATTCGCGCGCCGGCGGCGGGCCCGATGCAGACGCTCTCGTCGGCGAGTTTTACGTGCATCGCCTCCTTGTCGGCGGTCGAATAGACCGCGACGGTCGCGATGCCCAGTTCCTTGGCGGCGCGCATCACGCGCAGGGCGATTTCGCCGCGGTTGGCGATCAGGATCTTGTCGAACATGCGCCGCTCCGGACCGCCTGCAGGCGCAAGGTCGTCACTCCAGGATCATCAGCGGCTGGCCGTATTCGACGGGGGTGCCGTCCTCGACCAGAATGCGCGTCACCTTGCCGGCGCGGGGCGCCAGGATCTCGTTGAAGGTTTTCATCGCCTCGACGAGCAGCAGTTTGTCGCCGGCCTTGACGCTGGAGCCGACTTCGATGAACGACTTGGACTCCGGACTTGGCCGCAGATAGGCGGTTCCGACCATCGGCGACTTCACCGCGCCGGGATGATCGGCGGGCGAGGGCTCGGCGGCGGCGGAAACGGTCACGGGCGCGGCGGCGGCTGCGGGCGCAGCAGCGGAAGGCGCCGTGATCACATGGGAAACGGCGACGGGCTCGCGCTGGCGAGCGACGCGGATCCGCAGGCCCTCGTGCTCCACTTCGATTTCGCTGAGATCATTGTTCGCGGCGATTTTGGCCAGCTGGGAAACGACCGAAACGTCCAGCCGGGAAGCGGCTTTCGCGTCGGCGACGCTAGGTTTTTTGCTCAATTCACTTTTCCTGCGAATCGTCGTCGCCCGCGGGACGCGACGTTCATTGGCGCGCTCTATAGCGGTAAGGACGCGGCGAATAAAGGGCGAGGATCGATCCCTTCTCCCGCTTGCGGGAGAAGGTGGCGCGAAGCGCCGGATGAGGGTTCTCGAAGCCCCCCTCACCCCGGCCCTCTCCCGCAAGCGGGAGAGGGGGCGCCTACTTTTTCGATGTCCCCCGCAAACGCTCGAACACCACGAACAGCATCGGGATGATGAAAATGCCGATCAGCGAGCCGGCCAGCATGCCGCCGAAGACAGGCGTTCCCACCGCCTTGCGGCTTGCGGCGCCGGCGCCGGCGGCGATCACCAGCGGCAGCAGCCCGAGAATGAACGCGAAGCTCGTCATCATCACGGGGCGGAAACGGAGCCGGGCGCCGAGCTCCGCCGACTTCTTGGATCGACTTGCCGAGCTTGCGCTGGTCGATCGCGAATTCGACGATCAGGATGCCGTTCTTGGCCGCCAGCGCGATCAGCACGACGATGCCGATCTGCGCATAGACGTCGAAACTGCGGCCGGCCCAGGCGATCGCCCCGATCGCGCCCAGCACGCTGACGCTGACCGACAGCAGCACCGAAATCGGGATGTTCCAGCTCTCATAGAGCGCGACGAGGAACAGGTAGGCGAACAGGAACGCGAGGCCGAGCACGACAGGCGTGCCGCCCGCCGCCGCCTTTTCCTGCAGGGCCGTGCCGGTCCACTCATAGGAATAGCCCGCCGGCAGCGTTGTCTGCGCGACATGCTCCATCGCGGCCAGCGCCTGCCCCGAGCTGAAGCCGGGCCGCGCCGCGCCGTTGATCAGCGCCGCGCGATAGCCGTTGTAGCGCACCAGCACTTGCGGGCCCTGCACGATGCGCGGCTCGCCGAGCACCCTGAGCGGGACCATCGCGCCGGAAATGCTGCGTGCGTAAACGTTGAAGATGTCGTCGATTTCGCCGCGGAATTGCGTCTCGGCCTGCAGATTGACGTGCCAGACGCGACCAAACAGATTGAAGTCGTTGACGTAGAAACGCCCGATGGTCGATTGCAGCACGTTGAACAGGTCGGCGATCCCGACGCCGAGCACCTGCGCCTTATTGCGGTCGACATCGAGAAACACCTGCGGCGTGTCGGCGGCGAAGGTGCTGAACACGCCGGCGAGTTCTGGCTGCTGATTGGCGGCGACCAGCAGGCCGCGCATGACGGCGGCGATCTCCGTCGGCGCCTGCCCTTGCAGCGCCTCGAGCATGAACTGGAAGCCGCCGGTGCTGCCGAGGCCGAGAATCGGCGGCAGGTTGAACGGGAAGACGACCGCCTGCTGAATCGGCGCCGAGCTTCGGCCGCAATTGCGCGACGATCGCGCTCGCGTTCTCGGAAGCCGTGGTTCGCTGGTCGTAGGGTTTCAGCCGGATGACGAAGAAGGCCTGGTTGGGCGAGGTGACGCCGTCGAGGAAATCGAATCCTACGACCGAGAGCACGCCCTCCACGCCGGCCGTGCCCTTGATGATGTCTTCGACCTGCTGCACCACCACGCCGGTCCGATTGACGCTCGCGCCTTCGGGCAGGCGCATCGCCGCGAACAGGGCGCCCTGATCCTCCTCCGGCAGGAAGCTCTGCGGAACGTGCGAGAACAGATAGCCTGACGCCGAACAAGCGCGCCGATCACGGCGACGACGCCGAACAGCGAGACCCGCACGAGACGGTTGACGACCGAGCCATAGCCGTCGCGCGTCTTGTCGATCGCGCCGAGCACGTAGCGCATCGGGCCGCGGCTCGCGGGCCCGCGCTTTATCAGGATCGAGCACAGCGCAGGGCTGAGGGTCAGCGCGTTGAGCGCCGAGATCAGCATCGCGACCGAGACGGAGACCGCGAACTGCCGGAACAGCTGCCCGCTGATGCCCGGGATGAAAGCGACCGGCACGAACACCGACAGCAGCACCAGCGTGATCGCGATGATCGGCGCGGTGATCTCCGACATCGCCTTCTTGGTCGCTTCGGCGATCGTCAGGTCCGGCTCTTCCTCGACCACGCGCTCGACATTCTCGATCACGACGATCGCGTCGTCGACCACGATGCCGATCGCCAGCACGAGCGCGAGCAGCGAGACGGTGTTGGCGGAATAGCCGATCGCCAGCAGCACCGCGAAGGTGCCGATGATCGACACCGGCACGGCGATCAGCGGGATCAGCGTGGTGCGGAGCTTGCCGAGGAACAGGAAGACGACGATGCCGACCAGCACGAACGCCTCGCCGAGCGTGCGCACCACTTCCTCGATCGTCGATTGCACGAACACGGTGGTGTCGAAGAACACCGAATAGGACAGGTCCGCCGGAAAGCGCTTGGCGAGCGTGTCCATCGTCTCGCGCACCGCCTTGGTGACCTGGATCGCGTTGGCGCCCGGCGACTGATAGATGCCGATCGCCGCGGTCGGCGAGCCGTTGAAGCGCGAATAGCGATCCGAGGAATTGGCGCCGAGTTCGACGCGCGCGACGTCCTTGATGCGCACGACGGAGCCGCCGGGATTGGGTCTTCAGGACGATGTTGCCGAATTCCTCGACGCTGGTCAGCCGTCCCTGGGTGCGGATCGTGAATGAGCTGCGCTGCGTATCGGAGACCGGCGCGCCGCCGATCGTGCCGAGCGCGGCCGGCGTGCTCTGCGCCTGAATGGCCAGCGTCAGATCGGCGGGAACCAGGCTGAACGCGGCGAGCTTGGCCGGGTCGAGCCAGACGCGCACCGAATAGTCGAGCGGGCCGAACAGCGACGCCTGGCCGACGCCGTTGATGCGCGACAGCGCGTCGATCACGTTGATCGTCGCGTAATTGCTGAGAAACAGCTGGTTGAAGTCGCCCTTCGGGGAATAGAGCGTCAGCACCTGCAACAGCGCCGCCGACTTCTTGCGGATCGAAAGCCCCTGCTTGGAGACCTCCGGCGGCAATTGCGGCTGCGCCAGCGTGGCGCGATTTTGCACGTTGACGGTGTCGATGTCGGGGTTGGTGCCGAGGCCGAACGTGACGTTCAGCGTATAGGTGCCGTCGGCGCCGCTGGTCGACTGATAGTAGATCGCATTGTCGACGCCGTTGATCTGGGCCTCGATCGGCTGCGCGATCGTCGTCTCTACGGTCTCGGCGTCGGCGCCGGGATAGTTGGCGACGACGGTGACCTGCGGCGGCACGATATCGGGAAACTGCGCGACCGGGATTGTCATGATCGCGAGCAGACCCGCCAGCGTAATGACGATCGAGATGACGAATGCGAGCCGCGGCCGGTCGACGAACAGCGAGGAAATCACTTGGCGGCTCCGGTGGGCGGCGCCATTTCGGTCGCCTGCACGACCTGGCCGGGTCGCACCTTCTGCACGCCGTCGACGATCACGCGGTCGCCGACCTCGAGCCCCGACGCGATGGCGATATCGGTGTTGACCGCCTCGGCGGTGGTGACGCGCCTCACCTCGACCTTGTTGTCCTTGTCGACCACCAGCACATAGACGCCGATCTGGTCGAGCAGCAACGCCGAGCGCGGGATGACCAGTCGAGGCTGAGCCTTCGTCTGCTCGACTTTGACGGTGACGAAGGCGCCATCGACCAGCAAACCCTCGGGATTTGGGAAGACGGCGCGAACCAGCAAGCGTGTCTGTCTGCTGATCGACCTGGTTGCCGATGAAATTCCAGGTCCCGACGTGAGGATAGGGCTTCCCGTTGGAGAGCGTGAGAAACACCTCTGATGTTCATCGTGCCGGTGAGGTCCTCATGGTGCGCCGCTGCGATGTCGGCGACTTGCCGCATGCTGACGGGAAACTCCGCGTAGATCGGATCTTCGCTGACGATCGTCGCCAGCACGCCGCTCGCCGGGTTGACGAGATTGCCGACCGTCAGGGCGGTGAGGCCGATGCGGCCATCGATGGGAGAGGTGATGTCGGTGTAGCTCAAGTTCTCCTGGGCGATGGTCAGCGTCGCCTGATTTTGCAAAACACTGGCTTTCGCGCTGTCGAGTGTGGCGCGGGTCGTATCGGCGTTGGCCTGCGTTCCGGTCTGGCTCTTGAGCAGCTCGGCGGCCCGATTGTATTGATATTCTGCGTTCTGGGCTTGCGCCTGCGCCGCCGCCAGGTTGGCCTTCGCCTGATCGACCGCCGCCTGATACTGGGTTTTTTCGATCTGATAGAGCAGGTCGCCGACCTTCACGTCCTGTCCTTCCTTGAACAGGACTTTCTGCAGGAACCCCTCGACGCGGGCGCGCAATTGCACCGTGTTGGCCGCCTTGACGCGGCCGATAAATCCCTCCGACGGACGGATGTCTCTCATCTGTGCTGTGATGTAGCCGACGGCCGGAGGCGGCGCCGGTGGGGCGGCCTGCTGCGTCGGCTGGCAGGCGGCCAAGCCCACGCAAACGAGTGCAGCGAACAGGCGTCTCAACATCGCGCTCACCCCGTCTTTGTCACGTCATTGCCTGCCTCAGCTTGCTGAAGCGGCGCCCCTCATCCGGCCTTCGGCCACCTTCTCCCGCAGGCGGGAGAAGGTTTCGCCCCCTCTCCCGCTTGCGGGAGAGGGCTGGGGTGAGGGCGGTTCTTGTCGCGCCCTTACTCCGCCGCCACGGCCTCTCGCGGCGCGACTTTCGCCTCAGCCTTAACCCAGACCCGCGCGTCATGAAACGCCGCGCCGCCGAACGGCGCGACGCTGTCGTCGCCGGTCAGAGTGTTGATGCCGCGGCCGTCGAGGAAATCGCGGTTGTCCCACAGCCCTTCGCTGACGATCAGCCCGCGCGAGCCGCCGGGGTTCAATTTGACGTGCAGCCGGACAGAGCCACGAACATTGCCCAAGGTCACGATGTCGCCATCGCCGACGTTGAGTTCCGCAGCGTCGGCGGGATGGATCAGCGCACACGGCCGCCTTTCGCGGTTCCGTGAGGTCGGCGTTTCGTTGAAGCTCGAATTGAGAAAGCTGCGCGCCGGCGAAGTCGCGAGCTTGAACGGATGGGCTTCGTCCGCGCTCTCCGTCGCCGCCCAATGGTCGGGCAGGGTCGGAAGTTCGCGCCAGCGGCCGACCGGGCCATCGTTGTCGTAGGGGACGCTCGGCCAGTCGACGCGGAAATGGAACTTCCGGTCCGCGTGGGCGAAGCCGTTGAGGAAATGCGCGTCCTCGAACGCTGGCTGATAGTCGATCCAGCGCGCCGCTTCGAGCGCGGCGAGATCGCCGCGGCCGGAGCGTTTCAGCATGTCGTCGATGATCTCGCGCGGCGCTCATCGCAAAGCCGGGATGTTCGGCGCCGACGCGCTCGGCGATCGCGCGAGATCACGTCATGGTTGGAGCGGCAGCCGGCGGGCGGTTCGATCGCCTTCGGCGCGAACTGCAGGTTCTGGTGGGCGCTCGCGGTATAGAGGTCGTCGTGCTCGAGGAACATCGTCGCCGGCAGCACGATGTCGGCGTAGCGCGCCGTGTCGGTCATGAACTGCTCGTGCACGCACGACGAACAGATCCTCGCGCATAAAACCGCGCCGCACCTTTTCCTGATTGGGCGCGACCACCATCGGGTTGGTGTTCTGGATCAGCATCGCCTTGACGGGGCCGCCGCCCTTCAGCGCCTCGCGCTCGCCGGTCAGGATCGCGCCGATGCGCGACTGGTCGAGCCGGCGCACGCTCGTGTCGCGCACGTCGAGGCCCATGATGAGCGTCTTGTCGAGCTTGTAGACGGCGCCGCTGGCGTGCAGCGCGCCGCCGCCCTCGTGCGCCCAGGCGCCCGTAACGGCGGGAATGCAGGTGACGGCGTGCATGTTCGAGGCGCCGTTGCGCTGGCGCGAAAAGCCGTAGCCGATCCGGAAGAACGTGCGCTTGTGGCTTCCGACCAGCGCCGCGAACGCCTCGATCTCGTCGACGCTGAGCCCGGTGATCGCGGCGCGCCCATTGCGGGCGTGCGCGATCTGCAGATGCGCTTCGAGTTCGCTGCGGAGCGTCGGTGTAGCGCGCCATGTAGTCGCGGTCGGCGTAGCCGTCGCGGAACGCGACATGCATCACCGCGCAGGCGAGCGCGCCGTCGGTTCCCGGGCCGCAGTTGCAGCGCGAGATCGGCCTGCCGCATCGTGTCGGTCGGATAGATGTCGATCGCGACGATCTTTGCGCCGCGCTTTTCGGGCGCGCGTCGCGTGCGTCATCAGGTTGACCTGGGTGGCGACCGCGTTGGTGCCCCAGATGACGATGACGTCGGACTTTTCCATCTCGCGCGGCGAGATCGCCGGACATGCCGCCCGACGCCCGCGATATAGCCGGGCCAGGCGATGCCGGTGCAGATCGTGCCGTAGTAGCGGGAGTAGCGCTTGGCGTGGGTCAGCCGCTCGAGCCCGTCGCGCATCACGAGGCCCATCGTGCCGGCGTAGTAATAGGGCCAGACGCTCTCCGCGCCGTGGTCGCGCTCGGCCTTCAGGAACTCTTCGGCGATCCGGTCGAGCGCCTCGTCCCAGCCGATCGGCTCGAACTGCCCCGAGCCCTTCGGCCCGACGCGCTTCAGCGGCTCGGTCAGGCGCGCGGGATGGTGGATGCGCTCGGCGTAGCGCGCGACTTTCGCGCAGACGACGCCGGCGGTGTAGTATTGATCCGGCGCGCCGTGCACGCGGCCGATCCGGCGCCGTCGATCACCTCGACGTCGAGCGCGCAGACCGACGGGCAGTCGTGCGGACAGACCGACGGCTTGCGGACGAGGTCGAGCGGAGCGTTCATGGCGGATTCCCTGGCGCAGCCAAGGTGACGAATTCTGGCGGAACTTGGCAAATGCAACTAAAAGTTGTATTGGCCAATCATGCTTCGTTCGAGCCGATTCCCACTCGCTGTGGCTTTCGCGCTTCTCGGGGCGCCGCACCGCCTGCGCGCTCGAGGTGCATTACGCCCCGGCGGAAAACCTGGAAGCGATCGATGTCGATCTGATCGGCCACGCCGAGCGTTCGATCGACATGGCGGCATATGTGCTGAGCGACGGGGCGGTCATCGAAGCGCTGAGCGACGCCGCCGACCGGGGCGTGACGATCCGGCTCTATCTCGACAAGGGGCAGTTCGCCGAGCATGGGCCGAGCCAGGGCGGGGCGATCGAGGCGTTGCTCGCCTATCCCAACGTGTTCGCGCGCGTAAAAGGGCGCGGCGTGCTGATGCACCTGAAAGCCTACGCGGTCGACGGCGTCTGGCTGCGCACCGGCTCCGGCAATTTCTCGCATTCCGGCCTTGCGGCGCAGGACAACGACCTCGTTCTGGTCGACGATCCCGCAGCGATCGCCGCCTTCGAGCGCAATTTCGACGCGATCTTCGCGCGCGCCACCAATCCGCAGGCGTTTGGGCAGCGGGAGAGGGGTGGGCCGAGGTAGGCCGATGCACAGTTTAGCGATTCTCCTCGCCTCAGATGATGGCTTCGATGCCCTTGCGCCGGATGACGTCGAGCAACGCGAGCGCCGGCCCTGTCGGGCGTTTCGCTCCGCGCTCGAGTTGAGAGATGTAGCCAACTGTTAGATTGAGGTGGCGAGCAAACACGGCCTGGCTCATATGGGCTTGCTCGCGAATCGCCCGGATTTCCTCGCCCGAGTAGAGGCGCAGAGCGTCGCAGCTTACGTCTTTGGGGACGTCGCGCATCGTTATCTTGCCATGGGTCGCTTCATCCATGGTGCCATTGGCGTGCATTTCGTCTGCCAGCGTTCGCATTTCGCGAAGGAGCCGCGAGGGCCGGTTATTTCTTGTGGTCGTCATGTTCTACCTCGATGAGAATTCCCGCATTCGCGTCCTTGGCGATTTTGCTCGGGTCGGTAAGCCATTGGCGAGCGGTCGCCTGCAAGACTTCCAATTCTTCAGGGGTGACATTGTCACGCTCATTCTTGGCGAAGCCGAACAGAAATATGGCAAAGCTGCCGACTACGATAGGCGATCAACGTCCTGTAGCCCCCGCTTCTCCCGTGGCCTTGTCGCGCCACCCTTTGTTTGATGATGCCGCCGCCAAGATCGGCATCGACGAGTCCGCGACCGGCCCGTTCAATCGCCTCGGCCAGGCTAGCGTCGGAGATACGTTCGCGTCGCGCGAACTTTGCGAAAACTTGTCTTGAAGTTTTGCACGCCGCCTCGCGCTGTGAATTATAGCGCTGTGAATTATAATTGCAACTTTAAATTAGCAGGAGAATGATATGCGCCATCACTCGCGTCGAGCCCAGTAAGTCCAAGCGACACATCGCAAGCGCGAGCGGCCCTAGCTGCCGCTATTGGAACGGGAGCCGGTAGTTCAAGGGATTCAACAATCGGTTTCCAGTTGCCCAAGGGACGTTGCGGCTTGAAATCCCGCCCGCGCGTCGGCGTTGCGTCGCCTCGCCTTTACCGCTAAAGCACGGCCGCAATCACAGACGGGACTCACGCCATGCAACGTCGGGAACTGGGACGCGGCGGCGTCTCGATTTCGGCCGTCGGCTTTGGCTGCATGAGTTTTGCCGGCTTCTACGGACCGACCGACGAGGCGACCTCGCTGAACGCGCTGGCCAAGGCGCTCGACTATGGCGTCGACTTCTGGGACACCGCCGACGTCTACGGCATGGGCCTCAGCGAGACCTACATCGGCAAATTCTTCAAGGCAGAACCCGGGCGCGCGCGAAAAGGTGACGCTGGCGACCAAATTCTCGATCCGCCGCATGCCCGACGGAACGCGCGCGCACGACAATTCGCCCGAATATATGCGCGAAGCGCTCGACGGCCTCGCTGAAGCGGCTCGGGCCTCGACCATGTCGATCTCTATTACGTGCACCGCATCGATCCGCGCCATCCGATCGAGGAGACGATCGGCGCGCTGGCGGATCAGGTGAAGGCCGGCAAGATCCGCGCGATCGGCATCAGCGAGATGGCGCCGGACACGCTGCGCCGCGCCGCCAGCGTGCACCCGATCGCCGCCGTGCAGTCCGAATATTCGCTCTGGACCCGCAACGCCGAGACTCGGCCTGCTGCAGGCATGCGAGGAAGTCGGCGCGACCTTCGTCGCGTTCTCGCCGCTGGCGCGCGCGTTTCTCACCGGCGCGCTGCAGGTGCGTCGAGGCGTTTCCCAAGGCGATTTCCGGCGCAGCAATCCGCGCTTCACCGGCCTCAACTGGCGGCGCAACCGCGATCGTCTCGAAGGCTTCCTGAGCTTTGCCGCGCGCGCGCGGCGTCAAGCCGGCGACGCTCGCCATCGCCTGGACGCTCGCCAAGGCGCCGCACATCGTGCCGATCCCCGGCACGCGCAATGCGGAGAATCTGAAGGCTTGCGCGGACGGGGCCGATTTCACGCTGACGGCGGCCGATCTCGCCGAGATCGAGCGTATCCTGCCCGTCGGCTTTGCCGCAGGCGAACGCTATGCGGCGGCAAACTGGAACGGGATCGAGAAGTATTAACCGACCGTATGCGGAAATCACCGCTTGAGCCCATGATGTGAAAGCGTCAAAGTGGTTCGCCGCGAGTCCCCTTCGTCGCCTCCGGAGCGTCGCCATGCGCACAAGGTCGGTCGTTTTCGCCGCGGCGTTTCTCGCGGGCGTCGCCGGCTCGGCGCAGGCGCAGTATCTCAATCCTTACACCGGCAACTGGCTGCTTAATGCGCCTGTGACCGTGCCCGGCATTGTCGGCTCTGGCGCCGCCGAAGCGGCGGAGCCTCAGCAGCGATGCGTGACAATCATGGGCGGCCGCAGTGGGCCGGTGACCCGCTGTTCGCCCGCTCCCGCAGCGACGCCGCAGCGCTGAAAGTGTACATTTGTCCATACCCTTCGGCCGGGCATATTAGTTTACCTCCGCATTAAGTGTATGGGTGAGGACGAAGCCGCAACATTTCACAAATACTGTGAATGAATTGCGGATACGACGCATTTCTCTGCTTTCTTGAGTTTGACAACCCAGAAATTGTAATTTATTCAATTGCAACCGAGCCTATTTTACTGGCTTTGGCACACGAGAAGCGACAGTTGTCGATCAGGAGCGCGGTCCATGCGGTTTAAGGCTTTTTTCTTTAGTGCTGCCGCCTTGGTCTCTGCAACCGCCATTCCAACTGCAAAAGCTGATATTATCCCGTATCCTTACGGTAGTTACAACGCCACCACATACACATTCACAGCCACCACAACCGGTGAAATTGACGCTTACTTTGCTGGTAGCGGAGCCTCGTACGATAACGAACTCGGTTTGCTTGTGGACGGCGTCTCAACAAACGTTTTTGGCCTCGACGACCACACATCTAGCATCGGGCAGAAACTCAACCTTGGATCTGCTAATGCGGGACAAGCCCTGATATTTGTACTGGTGAATAGTACGCTTGGCGCAAATGCTTATTCTGATCCGACCATGAATACTTCGTATGACGCAGGTCCTGCGGACGGGACGGTCGACGGGCATAACCACGTATATTCGACTGCCTACACCGCCACCGACCCGATTTTGAGCGGCGTGCCCGTGGGGACGTTTGTGGCGTTTGAAGACCTTCCCTTTCCTGGAGCCGATTACAATTACAATGACGAGACGTTTGTATTCACAAACGTCAGCGTAAGTTCAAGTGTCCCCGAGCTCTCGACTTGGGCGATGATGCTAGTTGGTGTTGTAGGGGTTGGCTTCGCTGGTTATCGCCGGAGTGCTAAAGCCTCTTCTGAGCTTCGAACCGCATAAGGCGCCTGATGCGGCGCGCTCGAGGGGATAGCCCATATGAGCTCATGTGCTGAGCGCTGGTGGACTTCAGCGGAAATTCGCGGCGGAGCCTGCTGCGCTCCCTCCACCGCCTTCATGCGGACGACGTTCCGATGGGTCTACAGCAGATATGTTCTGAGCAATGCCGCTCGCCGTTCGACAAAGTCGGAAGTTCCTGAACCCGCAGTTTCAGTTATAGGCTCGTTAGGGCCGTGGGCTCGCGGCCCTGGCGGGAGCTAGGACTATGGCCGAGTATGTAGCGATCGCGGCGACGGTCACCGGAGACGATCAGCAGGTGGGTTTCCGCGCCGCGGTCATGAAACAGGCGATCATGTATAATCTCGCCGGTTCGGCGAGGAACGACGCCGACCAAATTGTTCGCTTCACGCTTCAGGGCGACAGAGACAGGATCAATTCCGCGGTCGCGACCCTGAAGGGCGGCACCAAGAGATCGTCTGACATCGACATCACGACAACTCCCGCACCCATAGACCCGGCCTTGAACGCGTTCACGATCGTTGACTGGACCTCCTCGAGCCGAAACATCACGAACAAATACAATCTCGTCTTTGACCTGCGGGCCGACGACACGACGATTGCGCCAAGCGACGCCAAAGCGGCGTGGCGTCGAATTCTCGAAAACTCCCTTAACGCGGATGATCTGAAGAAGCTTGAAGCCAATGACTGAGGCATTGATTGGGTAGCGCGCCGTTACCGTAGTTCCAATTCCACGACGTCAACGACAACCATTCCTTCAAATGCCCTCAGCAGAGACCGCCTCCGGCGCTTCCGTTTCGCGCCATTCGATCGTCACGACCTTGCCGCGCTCGACCGTCAGCGCGAGCCGCCCGTGCTTCAGCTCGAGCGCGCGCTCGCCGAACAGCTTGCGGCGCCAGCCCTTCAGCGCCGGCACGTCGGCGTTGTCGTCGGCGGCGATCGCTTCGAGATCGTCGACGGTCGCGATCATCTTGCCGGCGACGCCGCTCTCGTCGCTGACCTGCCGCAGCAGCACTTTCAGCAGTTCGACCGTCGCGCGCCGAGCCGTTGCCGTTGCGGCGCTCGCGTCTCGATCTTCGGCAGCGTCTTCGGGTCGCGCGCCAGCGCCGCGCTCGACCGCGGCGAGGATTTCCTCGCCGGCGCGCGAGCGCTCCATGCCGCGCGGAAACGCGCGCAGATTGGCGAGCGCCTCGCTGCGTGCGCGGCGCGGCGAGCGCGACCTCGATCAGCACGTCGTCCTTCAGCACGCGCGAGCGCGGCACGTCGCGCGTCTGCGCCTCGCTCTCGCGCCAGGCGGCAGACTTCCATCAGCACGGCGAGATCGCGCGGCTTGCGCGCGCGGTTCTTGAACCGCTCCCAGGCGCGCTCGGGATGCTGCTCGTAGGTCGCAGGCGAGGTCAGCACGCGCATCTCGTCCTCGAGCCAGGCCAGCCGTCCCGACGCCTTCAGCTTCGCCATCAGCGCGCGATAGATGTCGCGCAGATGCGTGACGTCGCCGATCGCATATTCGATCTGCGCGTCGGACAAGCGGCCGGCGCGCCCAATCGGTGAAGCGCGAGGATTTGTCGATCGTGCGCCTTCGGCAGATCGATTGCGCGAGTTCGCTGTAGGAGACCTGCTCGCCGAAGCCGCAGACCATCGCGGCGACCTGCGTGTCGAACATCGGGCTCGGCACGCTGCCCGACAGCTTCCAGAAGATTTCGACGTCCTGCCGCGCGGCGTGGAACACCTTTATGACGGCGGGGTCGGCCATCAGCTCGAACAGCGGCGTCAGGTCGATGTCCGGCGCCAGCGCGTCGATCGCCAGCGCCTCGTCCTCGTTGGCGAGCTGGATGACGCAGAGGATCGGCCAGAACGTCGTCTCGCGATGGAATTCCGTATCGACGGTGACGAAGTCGCGGCGCGACAGCCGCGCGCAGGCGGCCCTGAGCTCGGCGGTCGTGGCGATCAGCGACAACGTCTACTCCTCGCCGGCGAGCGCGGGCGCCGGCGCGGCGCCGGCTTGGTGCGATCCTTGCGCACGGGCGGCGGCGCATGGCGCGGCATGCCGAGCCGCTTGTCGAGATAGGTCCCCGACCGTCTCGACCAGCTCCTCGGTGCAATTCTCGAAGAAGTGGTTGGCGTTGGGGATCACGGCGTGCTCGATCGCGATGCCCTTTTGCGTCTTCAGCTTCTCGATCAGGCCCTGCACCTCCTTCAGCGGCGCGACGCGATCCTTGTCGCCGTGCACGAACAGGCCCGAGGAAGGGCAGGGGGCGAGGAAGCTGAAGTCGAACCGGTTGGCGGGCGGCGCGACCGAGATGAAGCCCTCGATCTCCGGCCGGCGCATCAGCAATTGCATGCCGATCCAGGAGCCGAACGAGAAGCCGGCGATCCAGCAGGCGCGCGCCTCCGGGCTGATCGACTGCGCCCAGTCGAGCGCCGAAGCCGCATCGGAAAGCTCGCCCTGGCCGTGGTCGAACACGCCCTGCGAACGGCCGACGCCGCGGAAATTGAAGCGCAGCACGTTGAAGCCGCGCTCGGCGAACGCGTAATACATGTTGTAGACGACCGGATTGTTCATCGTGCCGCCGAACTGCGGATGCGGATGCAGGACCACCGCGATCGGGCGCGCCGCGCTGCTTGGCGGGATGAAAACGACCTTCCAGGCGGCCGGCGGGGCCGTTAAAAAACACTTCAGGCATTACGCCTCCAAATCGATTCGGCGCGGCGAGCGCGGGCGCGCGATCGGCGCACGCGCCCGCATGGCCCTGTCGCGTCTCGGCGCGAGCGCGCAGAGCGGCGGCGGACTTGCGGGAATGAGGCAGCATGCGTAAACGTCGGACGCCCGAGGGGATTCCAAGTCGGGCCTCTTAGCACGCGGTCACACATGCGATTGCAAGGAAAAAGCGCGCCCTCGCCAAAGCTTTCAACCCTTTCGCCGCTGCGACGCCTGTTCCTGAAATCCTGCGTGTCCTGTGACAGATAGGCGCGTTTACCTCGATTACAACGCGACGGCGCCGCTGCGGCCCGAGGCGAGGGCCGCCATGGCCGCCGCATTCGAGGCGGCCGGCAATCCGTCCTCGATCCATGCCGAGGGCCGCGCGGCGCGCGCGCTGGTCGAGGACGCGCGCCGGGCCGTCGCCGCTTTGGTCGGCGTACCGCCGCGGGCAGTGAGCTTTACGTCCGGCGGCACGGAGGCGGTGAACACCGCGCTGACGCCTGAGATTGCCGGCCCCGGAATCCGCGGCCGGTTCGAAACGCTGATCGTCGCCGCCGGCGAACATGTCGCGGCGCTGCAGGGGCGCAGGTTCGCGCCTTCCGCTGTGGTTGTCGCGCCGCTCGACGCTGACGGCCGCGTCGATCTGTCGACGCTCGAAGCGCTGCTCGGCGAGCAGCCCGCCCTCGTCGCGCTGCAGGCCGCCAACAACGAGACAGGCGTGCTGCAGCCGGTCGCCGAGGCGGCGGCGCTCGTCCATGCGCGCGGCGGCCTGCTGTTCTGCGATGCTGCGCAATTCGCCGGCCGGCTGCCCTGCGACGCGGCGGCGCTCGGCGCGGACATGCTGGCGCTGTCGGCGCACAAGTTCGGCGGCCCGAAGGGCGTCGGCGCGCTGGTGCTGGTTCGCGAGGGTCTGCAGGTCGGCTCGCCTCTGATTCGCGGCGGCGGTCAGGAGCGCGGCGCGCGGGCCGGCACCGAGAATGTCGCCGGCATCGTCGGTTTTGGCGCCGCCGCGCACGGCGGCGGCGCGTGGTCTCGATGCGGAGGCCGAACGGCTTGGCGCGGCTTCGCGACGGGCTGGAAGCGCGCGATCTTCGCCGCCGCGCCGGACGCGACGATCTTTTCGCGCGCCGCGCCTCGCCTGCCAAACACGGTCGCGTTCGCCGTTCCCGGCGTTCCCGCCGCAACGCTGCTGATGCGGCTCGATCTCGAAGGGATCGCCGCCTCATCCGGGTCGGCGTGCTCGTCAGGCAAGGTGACGCCGTCGCATGTATTGGCCGCGATGCAGGTCCCGCTCGAACTGGCAAAGGGCGCGATCCGGCTCAGCGTCGGCTGGGCGTCGAGTGAAGCGGATGTCGAGGCTTTCGCAGACGCGTTTACGCGCGCGTCTAGGCGGCCTGCGGCGTAGGGCCGGTGAGTCGAGCCTTGCAGACGCCGCCGCTGCACCGCTGAGCTCGTCGAAGGATGGGCCGCCGCCGCAACCGTCTGCTCGGGCAGCGTCCTTCGACAGGCCGCAGGACGAGGTCCGTGGCGTAGCGCTTCGGCGTGGAAGTTGCTTCGAAATCCGGGCGCCTGAGGTTCCCTGAATGACGACCATGATTACCGCCTGCCTGTTGCCCGAGGCGGCCGCAAATCCTCACGCCGCGTATGACATCGCGATCGAGAACGGTCTCATCACGTCCATCGCGCCCGCATCGCACGGCGCCGGAGCGGCGCCGCCTTGCATTGCCGGCGCTCGCCAACGCCCACGATCACTGTCGCCCGCTGTCGCCGACCTCGTTCGGCGCCGCGGGAAAGCCGCTGGAGACCTGGCTGCTGCGGCTCGGCGTGATGCCCGCGATCGATCCCTATCTCGGCGCCAAGGCCGCTTTCGCGCGCGCCGCCCGCGCCGGCGCGGGCTCCGTGATGGCCCATTACACGCGCTTTCACGGCCCGATGTCGCCGGTCGACGAAGCGCGCGAGATCGCCCGCGCGGCTGCCGACGTGGGCGTCCGCGTGACGCTCGCCGTCTTCATGCGCGACCGCAACCCCGTGGTCTACGGTGACGCGAAGCCGATGCTCGAAAAGCTCGACCCCGAATCCCGAACTGCGATCGAGGCGAGCTTTCTGGCGCCGGCGCCTTCAATCGCCGACCAGATTGCTCGCGTCGAGGCGATTGCCGCGGCGACCGAGAGCGAGACGTTCACGGTGCAATTCGGCCCCAACGGCGCGCAATGGTGCACGGACGAGATGCTGGCGAGCATCGCCGAGGCGTCGCAGCGCACCGGCCGACGCATCCACATGCATCTGCTGGAGACGCTCTACCAGCGCGCCTTCGCCGACGCCGCCTATCCCGAAGGGATCACCAAACGGCTCGCCGCGCTAGGCCTGCTGTCGCGAGCGGATCACGCTCGCCCATTGCGTCCATGCGCGCCCCGACGAACTCGACGACATTGCCCGCGCCGGCGCCGTCATCGCGACCAATCCGAGTTCCAACCTGCATCTGCGCTCAGGCATAGCGCCGATTGCGGAGGCGATCCGCCGCGGCTGCCGCGTCGCGATCGGCGTCGACGCCTCTGCGCTCGATGAGGACGACGACATTCTGCGCGAGATGCGGCTCGGCCATTTCCTGCATGGCGGCTGGGGATTTCGAGGAGGGCGTCGGCCGCGAAGACTGGCTGGCGCGAATCGTCGGCAACGGCCGGTTCGCCAATGGCGCGCCAGGCGACGGCGCCCTGAAGGTTGGGGCGGCCGCCGACGTCCTCGTGCTCGATCTCGACCGCGCTCGACCGCGACGCCGTCATGCCCGTCGAGCCGGTCGATCTGCTGTTCGCGCGCGCCCACGCCGCCCATGTCGACGCGCTCTATGTCGCCGGCAAACCGGCGGTTCTCGAGGGGCGGCTGGCCGGAGTCGATCTCGACGAGACGCACGAAGCCTTGCGCCAACAATACCGAGAGCGCGTCCCCGGCCGCGCCGCGTTCGCGCAAGGCGTTTGCCGCGCTCGAGCCGCTGGCGGAGGCGTTTTACCGCAACGGGCTTTCGTGTTGCTGACAGCGACTGCCGCCGCCCTTTCGTGTGCATGACAGGGAAACTTGCCTTCTCGCTATCCCTCGTGTACGGACCCGCTTTGAAGTTCCCCCTAGTTTGCCGATTTCGAGGAGCACGCCATGGCGCGCGTCACGGTAGAAGATTGCATCGACAAGGTCGACAATCGCTTTGAACTGGTCCTGATGGCGAGCCATCGCGCGCGCGCGATTTCGTCGGGATCGTCGATCCATGTCGCACGCGACAACGACAAGAACCCCGTCGTCGCGCTTGCGCGAGATCGCCGATTCAAAACTGTCGCCGAGCGACCTGAAGGAAGACGTCATTCACGCCCTGCAGAAGCAGGTCGAGGTCGACGAACCCGAGACCGAGTCGGCCCCGCCGCTCGTGCCGGCCAACGCCACGATCGATCCCGACTCGGAAGTGCAGTTCGATCGCATGACCGAAGAGGATTTGCTGCGCGGCCTCGAAGGCATGGCGCCTCCGCCCGAGCCCGAAGACGAAGGCGAGTAATCGCCGGTTCTACCGCTTTACGGTGCGTGATATGTTGTCTCGGGCCCGCGCGATCGCCTCGCGCGGGCCCGTTATGTTTGTGAAATGTCTTGCCGCCTATCCACAAACTTCGCGGCCCCCGGGTAGTTTTCGCTAGGCCGCCGCAAGCGTTTTGCTATCTTGTTTGAAGGAATTATTTCTGACGGCGATTCGCCGCTTAGGAACCGCTAAGGCGGATCAGCGGGTCCGGCGGCTAGGCGTCCAGGCTTGTGGGCCTGGCGTCGCCGACGATAGAGGGCCGAGACCGTGAGCGAAGAGTTCGAGAAGCCTCTTATCGGCGCCGAAACCGGAGGCTATGTCAGTGGCGCGTCGTCGAGGCCCGAGGACGAGCATGCTGTCCGGACATGTCGAGATTGCAGGGCGCGTAAAATGGTTCGACGTCGGCAAGGGCTACGGCTTCATCGTGCCTGACAACGGCGACGGCGACATTCTGATCCACGTCACGATCCTGCGCCGCGACGGTTTCACGACGCTTTATGAAGGCGCCCGCGTCGTCGCCGAAGTGCAGCGGCGCGATCGCGGTTGGCAGGTGTTCCGCGTGCTTTCGGTCACCGAGGGCGATGCGCCGCCGCCGGCATTGGGCGGCGCGGCGCGCACGCGCACGCAGGCCAGCACGGTCGGCGCCTTCGAGATCGTCATCGTCAAATGGTTCAACCGCGCCCGCGGCTTTGGCTTCCTGACGCGCGGCGAAGGCACGGAAGACATTTTCGTGCATATGGAAACCTTGCGCCGCTACGGCTTCATCGATCCAAAGCCCGGCGACACGATGCTGGCGCGCTTCGGGCCGGGACCCAAGGGCCTGCTAGCCGCGGAGGTCCGTCCGCTCGACGGCTTGCGCACGCCTGCGTCGCACTGAGTTTCGCTGCGTGACGACAGCCATCAGGTTGATGCCCGCAAGGCCGTTCCGATATCTGTTGGCGGCGCTGCTGTCGGCGTGTTTGCTGGCGTTTGTCGGACCAGCGCCCGCCGTCGCGCAGGCGCTTGAGCCGCTGACGATCGTCACCGCCAGCGGCGAGCACGTCTTTCAGGTGGAGATCGCCAAGACCGAAGCGGAGCGCGCCAGCGGCCTGATGTTTCGCCGCTTCATGCCCGAAGATCGCGGCATGCTGTTCCAGTTCGACGTCAACGAACCGGTCGGGTTCTGGATGAAGAACACCTACATTCCGCTCGACATGGTGTTCATCGCGCCCGACGGCGTCGTGACTCATATTGCCGCGAATGCGGAGCCGTTGTCCGAAAAGCTCATCCCCTCCGACGGGCCCTGCATCGGCGTGCTCGAAATCAACGGCGGCGCGGCGGCGAAGATCGATCTCAAGGTCGGCGACAAGGTTCGCGCAAAATTCTTCAAGCCGTGATTCTGTAGCCGAGGTCGCTGACCTCGGACGGCGCGCAAGTTCTCTCCAAGCGGAGCTGCCGCGGTCAGCGACCGCGGCTACAGGCGACCGCGGCTACAAACGCAGCGTTCGCCCGAAGATTGCATCCGGGCCGGTTCGTGCTACGCTTCCCCCAACAGAGCGTTCGAGCGGCTGACGCTTGAGCGTCAAGGAGTTTTCGTCGTTGGCTCAATCGGATTTGAGCCCAACAGACGCAGGTGGACCGTCGCGCGCGGCCGCCGCGAGTTCCGTTTCGACGGGATCGTGGGCGGGCCAACGAGTCTATGCAGCGTTGGATTTGGGCACCAACAATTGCCGTCTGCTGGTCGCAAAGCCGACCTCGGACGGGTTCCGGGTCGTCGATGCGTTCTCGCGGATCGTTCGGCTCGGCGAAGGCCTCAGCCAGACCGGACGTTTGTCTGAAGCCGCGATCCTGCGCACGCTGGAAGCGCTCCGCATCTGCCGCGACAAGATGGCGGCGCGCAACGTCACGCGCGCGCGGCTGATCGCGACCGAAGCGTGTCGTTCGGCCGAGAACGGCCGCGAATTTCTGGATCGCGTGCGCGACAAGATCGGGCTCGACCTCGAAATCGTCGATCGCCGCACAGAGGCCTATCTGGCCGCCGCCGGCTGCGGCGAACTCACCGATGCCGAAGCCGAAGGCGCCGTCCTGTTCGACATCGGCGGCGGCTCCTCCGAGATTGTCTGGATGGGGCGCGGCCGCGACGACCCGCGCCTTCGCCGGATCGAAGCCTGGGAATCGCTGAGGCTCGGCGTCGTCTCGCTCGCCGAGACTTTTGGCGGCGAGGATGTCACCACGGAAGTGTTCGCCGCGATGGTGCAGCATGTCGATGCTGCGCTGGCGCCGTTCGCCGCCAACGTCGCGGCGATGCAGCGCTGCGCGCGCTTCCACCTGCTCGGCACTTCGGGAACGGTGACGACCATCGCTGGCGTCCATCTCAACCTCGCCCGCTACGACCGCCGCGCGATCGACGGCCTCTGGCTGTCGCGGGGACAGGTCGACGCGGCCGTCGGGCGGCTGCGCGCGATGAGCTACGCCGACCGCGCCGCCAATGGCTGCATCGGCGTCGAGCGCGCCGATCTGGTGCTGGCGGGATGCGCGATTCTGGAGGCCATTCGCGGCCGCTTCCCGGCCGAACGGATCCGCATCGCGGATCGCGGCTTGCGCGAAGGCATCCTGTCGCAGCTGATGCGCGCCGACCGGGTCGGCCCGCACGCGCGGGCGCGGAGCTAGACGATGACGGGAACTTCCGGTCGCGAGGGCGGGCGCTCGCTGAAGACGCGGGTCAAGACCGCGCGCAAGCGCACGCTCGCCTCGACCCTGTGGCTGGAGCGCCAGCTCAATGATCCCTATGTGGCGCAGGCGAAGCGGGAGGGCTTTCGTTCGCGCGCGGCCTACAAGCTCAGCGAGATCGCGGAAAAATATCAGCTGTTCAAGCCCGGCAATCGCATCGTCGATCTCGGCGCCGCGCCCGGCGGCTGGGCGCAGGTCGCCGCCCGCGCGGTCAAATCCGCCGAGGGGCGCGGGCGCGTGATCGGCATCGATCTGCTCGAGATCGCGCCGATCGAGGGCGTCGAACTCAGGGTGATGGATTTTCACGACCGGGGGGCGCCGGCGGCGCTGCGCGAGTGGCTCAACGGAACCGCCGACGGCGTGATGTCGGACATGGCGGCCAACGCGACCGGGCATCGGAAGACCGACCATCTGCGCATCGTGGGGCTGGCGGAACTCGCCGCGGAATTCGCCCGCGAAGTGCTGGCGCCCGGCGGCTTCTTCCTCGCCAAGGTGCTGCAGGGCGGCACCGAGGGCCTGCTGCTGGCCGACCTCAAGCGCGATTTCGCCGTCGTGCGCCACATCAAGCCGAAAGCGAGCCGCGCCGACAGCGCGGAGCTCTACGTGCTGGCGACCGGCTATCGCGGAAAGGCCGAGTAACGCGGGGGCTAACCCTTCTCCCGCTCGCGGGAGAAGGTGGCGCGAAGCGCCGGATGAGGGGCGGCCGCACCACGTAAGCGTTCTTGCGACCCGCCGCAGATGCCAGCGTTTTAGGCCTGTTCTTGCGACAAACAGCCCCCTCATCCGCGCTTCGCGCACCTTCTCCCCGCAAGCGGGGCGAAGGGCTTAATCGCTGCGCGCCTCGGCTCTAGGCGGAACTCTTTAATCACGCTTCCGCGCCGCCGCCCGTCCCGCGCGCAGCGTCAGGCCGAGCCCCAGCAGGCTCAGCGCCGCCGCCGGAACCAGCAGCCCGATCGGGCCCATTGCGGACTCGCTCGCGGCGAAAATCGGCGGTCCGAGCGCCGATCCGACGTTTCCGGTCTGCGCCATGGCGCCGAACGCGCGCGCCTGTGAGGGCGCGTCGCGATTGAGCCGGGGGATCATCGGCAGGATCGAGCCGGGCAGGAAGCTCAGGCAGGCCATGCGCAGCAGCGCCGCGGGAACGATCAGGCCGCCGCCGACCGCGAGTTGCACGATCACGGCGCCGACCAGCGTGGCGCCGAACGCTGAAGCCGCGAGCACGAACGGCGATACCCCGCGATGGATGATCGAACCGGCCGTCAGCGACGCGACGATGCTGATCGTCGCCATGCCGACGATCATCTGCGAGCGGTATTCGGGCGGCGCGAGCTCCGGGGTCAAGGTCTGCACCGCGAGATAGGCGCCCGTATAGGCGAGCCAGCACAGCGCCGGCGTCGCGGACCGGGCGTCGGCATAGAGGTCGAAATGCTGCCGGATCAGGCCGCGCGGCTCCACGGCCTCGCGCGGCGTCGCCGGCGCGACCCATACGACGGCGACCGCCAAGGCGGCGAGCAGCGCCGCATGCGCGACAAACGGCGCGCCGAGGCCGAATGACGCCGCCATCGGCCGGCTCACAAGGCCCGCGACCAGGAACGCGACGCTCATGAACGTGCCCCACAGCCCCAGCGCCAGCGGCCGGTCACGCGGCGCCGCGAGGCCGATGAGGCAGGTCGGCGCCGCGACCACGATGCCGAGATGGGCCGCGCCCTCGGCCGCCCTCAGCGCGATGAACCATTCCGCCGGGGGCAGCATCGACTTCGATCGCCGATATGACGGCGCCGCCCGCGAGCGCGGCGATCAGCGTCAACCGGAAACCGACCCGCGCCACGATCAGTCCGGCTGTGGCGCCGAACACGATGCCGACCAGGCCGACGGCGGACACGAACCAACCCGTCAGGGTCGGCCCGACCGCATAATGCGCCTTCAGCGCGTCGAACAGCACGGACACTTTTGCGAACTGCAGCCCCGCGCTGATCCCGCAGGCGTAGATCGTCAGAACCCGCGGCCATGAGGTGCGGGCAGGGGGCGTCCGGACGCATTCGGGAGACGGCAAGAGATCGGATCCTGACTTGGCGCGAGATCTCGAGTCTTCGGGATGGCGCGAGGTCGTATACAGTCGCTGATGTCGAAATCAAGGAGGCCGCCGCTGTCGCGAACAGCCCGCATTGACCTGAGCCGCCGCTTGCCCGAAACGGGTCGCATGAGCGCGACCGAGCCAAGGCAAGCATGAGCGAAGCGGAGCGACCGTCTCGCGGCTGGCTATCGCGACTGTTTCCGGCGCCGCGCGCCCAGGGCGCGGTGAAGACCCGGTTCAGCGCGTATCTCTCGATCTACAACGATTGGGATCTGCTGGCGGCGTCGCTGAAATCGATCGCGCCTTATGTCGACGAACTCATCGTCGTCGATGGCGCGTACAGCTGGATGGTTCCCTACCTGCGCGGCCTCGGCGTCGACCCCGAGCGTTCCGATCCGCGTGTTTATGAGGCGCTGCAGGCGTCCGGAGTGCCGTTTCGCGCTATCTCCGGTTTGTGGGCCAACGAGATCGACAAGCGCCGCGCCGGCTACGCGGCGTGCAAGAACCGCTTTGCGATGCGGATCGACGCCGACGAAATTCTTCACATCGACGATGCGGCTTTGGCGGCGTTTCTCGCTTCAGGCGAGGCGGTGGCGGAGATGGAGACGCCCACCTACGTCGCGCCGGGCTACGTGCTCGCCAACATTCGCCAGAAGGCGTTGCCGCGGGTCGGGTTCCTGTTTGATCGCGACCGGATTTCGTCCGACGCGCATCTCGACTACTTGTGGCTGGTGCTGACGACCGATGAACTGCCGAACGCGGGGCGAAAGCCCTTTCCTGTACACCCGCAAGCTATCGCCTTCAGCGCGCACCTGACGGGCTGGCGAACCCCGAGACCGCGCAGCAGCGCAGCGCTTTCTACACCCTGAACCGCCTGCGGCAGACCGGCATCGGCTGGTTCGAAGATTTGCGCGGCAAGCCGCTCGAAGATTTCGATTTGCTGTTTTCCCGAGTATCGGCGCATACGTTTCGCAACATGCTTCGCCATGCGCGATTTTCGCTCGGGACTTTCGCGCTCGCGGCAGGGGAGGCGCTCGCGCCGACGCCGCTGTCGCCACAGCAGGAGCGGGCATTCACGCCCCTCTATGACCGCTTTCTCGAAAGCCTCGCCGAGGACACCGTCGCGGCAACCCAAACGCGCCAGTCGTTCGGCTGGGAGGGGGACGTATTTATCGATCTCTCGAGCGCGGCGGCGTACGACGCCATCGTGAAGGACGGCGCCATCCGCATCGAATTCTCAAGCCCTCCGAGCGGCCTGACCGCGAGCGCCTGCACATTGGCGCCTTCGGCGCCGCAATAGCCTCGAGACGCCGCTGGAAGTCCGCCTCGAAGGCGCTATCGCCCGCATCGAAGCGCCGGCGCGCCGATCCAACCAAACTCTCCGTAGCGTGCTGTCGATCCGTCCGCGCGGCGGCAAGGGCCCGCTCGGCGACTATCTGATCCTTTAGGAGAGGCCGCGCGCTTGTCGCGCGCGCCTCTGATGGGCATCATGCCGGGCACACGACAACAGACGGGAGCGCCCTTGGCGGCATCGCTTCGAAACGATCCAGCGGTCAGAGGCTTGTTTTATCAGGCAGCGCTGGTCGCCGGGATCGCGGCGCTGATCGCGTTCGCGTGGCGCAACGCCGTACTCAACATGAACGCGCGTGGCATCCCCCTCGGTTTCGGCTTCTGGAATGACACCGCCGGCTTCGACATCAATCAATCGCTGATCGAATATTCCGCATTGTCGACTTATGGCCGCGCGTTTTGGGTCGGGCTCAACAATACGCTGCTGGTCGGTGCCATCTCGATCGTGCTCGCGACGCCGCTCGGCTTTGCGGTGGGCGTCGCGCGGCTGTCGCCGAACTGGATCCTTTCCCGATTTGCGCTCGTCTATGTCGAGTTGCTGCGCAACACGCCGCTGCTGCTGCAATTGCTGTTCTGGTACAATGCCGTGCTGAAGGCGATGCCGGGACCGAAGCAGTCGCTGAGCCTCGGCGGCGCCGTGTTTCTCAACAATCGCGGCCTCTATCTGCCGAAGCCTATCTTTTCGCCGAGCGCCTACGCATTGGCGGCGACGCTCGCCGTCGGATTTGTCGCCGCACTGGCCTTTGCGCGCTGGGCCAAGCGCCGGCAGGAGCTGACCGGCGCGCAGGCGCCCGTATTTTGGGTTGGCCTCGTACTGATCGTCGCGCCGACGATCGCGGCCTGGTTCCTCGCCGGGCAGCCGGTCAGCTTCAGCGTGGCGAGCCTTTCGGGCTTCAACCTGAAGGGCGGCTTGCAGCTCTATCCCGAGTTCGCGGCGCTGGTGTTCGGGCTCGTCACCTATACCGCGGCGTTCATCGCCGAGATCGTGCGCGCGGGCGTGCTGGCGGTGAGCCACGGCCAGAGCGAGGCCGCGGCGGCGCTGGGCTTACATCGATCGGCCTCGTTGCGGCTGATCGTCATCCCGCAGGCGTTGCGGCTGATCATTCCGCCGCTGACCAGCCAATATCTCAACATCGTCAAGAACTCCTCGCTCGCCGTGTTCATCGGCTATCCCGATCTGGTGATGATCTTCACCGGCACCGTGCTCAATCAGACCCACGCGGCGGTGCAGGTGATGGCGATCACGATGGGCGTCTATCTGGTCATTTCGCTCGTCATCGCGTTCGTGCTCAATCTCTACAACGCGTCCACCGCGTTGAAGGAGCGCTGATGGATCGCCCCGTCGCGTTCGTCCGCGCCAATACCGAGCCCGAGGCGCCGCCGCCCCTGTTCGAGCGCGGCGCGCTCGCCTGGCTCAGGCACAATCTGTTTTCGTCGTGGATCTCGACGTTCTTCACGGTCGCGTTTGTCGCGCTGGGCGCATGGCTGCTGCCGCCTTTGATTGCCTGGGCGACCGTCAACGCCGTTTGGGTCGCGCCCGACGGCGCTTTGTGCCGGCAGCATCAGGATGGCGCCTGCTGGGCGTTCATCGGGGCCAAGCTCGGCTACCTCGGCTATGGGTCTTACCCGGAAGCCGAGCGCTGGCGCGTCAACGTCGTCGAGGCGGTCGGCGCAGTGCTGATTGTCTGGTTGATGTGGCCAAGAGCGCCCGCCAAACGGCTGGCTGCGTTGGGGTTCTTCATCGGCTTTCCCATTGCTGGGCTATGTCCTGCTGGTCGGCGCGCCGTCGCTCAGGCTTCCCTATGTCGATACGCTGCTTTGGGGCGGCGTGTTCGTCTCGCTGATCACGGCCCTGGTCGGCATCGTGTTCTCGCTGCCGCTCGGCGTGCTGCTCGCGCTGGGGCGGCGCTCGCGCTTGCCGGTCGTCAGGCTGGCGAGCGTGATCTTCATCGAATTCGTGCGCGGCGTGCCGTTCATCACCGTGCTGTTCATGGCCAACAACATGCTGCCGATGTTCCTGCCGCCGGGCTGGGAGCCGGACCGTTTCCTGCGTCCGCTGGTCGGCATCGCGCTGTTCTCGGCGGCCTATATGGCCGAGGAGGTGCGCGGCGGGCTGCAGACGCTGCCGGTCGGGCAGTACGAGGGCGCGATGGCGCTCGGCCTCGACTATTGGCGGATGATGCGGCTGATCGTGCTGCCGCAGGCGCTGACGCTGGTCATCCCGGGCATCGTCAACAATTTCATCGGCCTGTTCAAGGATACGACGCTGGTCGCCATCGTCGGCGTCAACGATTTCCTCGCCACCATGGACAACGCGATGAAGGACACCGCGTGGAGCGGGCCGACGCTGCTGGCGACGGGATACGCTTTCGCGGCGATGTTCTATTTCGTGTTCTGCTACGCGATGTCGGCTTATTCGGCCGGCGTCGAGCGACGCCTGGGGGAAGGCCGCGCCAAGTATACGATGCGGCGTTGAGTTTATCCGGGCGCGTTAATCTGGCCGTAGGCGTTTTGCGCGCATAGGTTGCAAGGGAGCCGCGGGTCAAGCCGCGCCGCATGACGCGATTGCTCCTTCCGCCAGGTCACGCCCGGCATGTCCTCCGGCTGACCTGCTTGCCGCCGCCGACGTCGGGCGACATCGTGCGGCAGTTCGTCTTCGCTTTGACCAATCCCTGGGAGTGTTGGGATGCAAGGGCAAAAACATCTGCTGATCGTCGATGACGACAAGATCCACCGCGTGATCTATTCGTCGATCGCAGCCAAAATGGATTATCATGTCGACCTCGCGGATTCCCCAGCGGCGGCGGACGCTGCGCTGCGCGACGCGACCTACGACGCCGTGATCCTCGATCTGATGCTCGGCGAGGAAAGCGGCGCGCACGTGCTGGCGCTGATGAGCCGCCTCGCCGATCAAACCGAAGGTGCTGCTGGTGACCGGAGCGTCCGACACGGTGATCGACGAAACCTTCCGGACCGGGCGGGCGCTCGGACTCGAATTGTTTGGCCCGGTGCGCAAACCGGTCAATGTGACGCTGATCCGGACGGTGCTGAAGAGCATGGAGATTTCGGGCGGCGCAGCCCAGGTGGCGTGAGGGCGGTGAAACCGAGGAGGACCTACCCGCGCGGACCCAGAGGCAACAGCATCGGCACGCGCCGGCGGTACGCGTCGTAGGCGCCTTCGCCGAGTTCGGCTCGCAGGAAGCGTTCCTCCAGCCGCGCCTTGATCCAGAAACCGGCCACGAAGAACAGGAAACCAGCGACAGCCGCAGGCGTGCCCATTTGCAGCGCTGTCGCGGCGATCGAAAGTAGGAAGCCCGTGTAGATGGGATGGCGCACCACGCGATAGGGCCCCGCGTCGACGACGTGATGGCCGGCTTTCCTGCGTCACGCTGCTCGACCACAAACGCCCGAGATGCAAACGCGCCCACCACGCGAAAGCCATTCCCGCGACGACAAGGGCGAACATCGCCCATTCGCCTACGGCTCCCAGCGTCCAAATCCGACGTTCAGGCATTGCGCTGGCGACGCCGCCGCGGATCAGGAGGAAAGCTCCAACTATGGTCAAGCCGCGATAGAGCCATTCCCCGCCTTGCGCCGGCCGCTTCTCCGTACGTTCCGCCCAAAACGCCGCGGCGATCCAGGACACGACAAGAGCGCTCCAGGCGACCAGCGTGGCGAACTGCGGAGTCACCGCGACCCCAAGCGCGAAAGGCTCAATCGAGTCATGCGTCGTAGACCTCGAGCGCTAGTGCGCGGCCTTGCCGATCCTCGCCATCGTAAACAGTTCGAGCAGCCCGAGCGGCCTGCGCTCTCGCCAGACTGCGTCGGCCCGAGTTTCCACCCAGTCTTCGAGAATCGAGAACGGAAAGATCGGGCTCCAGCCGAGCCAGCCCGAATGGCGATTGAGCCGCGACTTCGATCGCGCCGCGCAAGCCGCGTTCGGTCGAAAAATGGTTCATCACGATCAATTCGCCGCCCGGCCGAAGCACCCGCCACATTTCGTTGAGCACGCGCTGCGGGTCCGGCACGACGGTCAGCACGTAAGGCGCCAGCGCCGTGTCAAAGCTCGCGTCGTTGAAGCTGAGCGCGCCGGCGTCCATCTGTAGCAGCGACTTCACGTGCCAGAGCGCGCGTCGCGCCGCCCGCCGCCGCGCCACTTCCAGCATCGGCGCGCTGAGATCGATGCCGGTGACGCGCGCGCGACGCGGCAGCAATTCGAGTTCGAGCCCGGTGCCGACGCCGACCACCAGCAATTCGCCCTGCGGAGGCGTCGCAGCCTCGGCGGCGCGCGCGGCGGCAAGCCGCCCGGCATGAAAAGGCAAATCGAAGATCAGATCGTAGATCGGCGCCCAGCGATCATAGGCGGCGTCCGTTTCGGACTGGAGCGTTTCGACGCTTTCAACGACGCGGCGGATCATCGCCACTCCCGGACTCGATGCGCCTGGATTTTAGCCGCAGGTGATCAACTTGGAAAGATCGGTCAAAGTTCCGCGGTGTCGTCGTGGCCGCGCGTCAGCACGTCGGTCAGCCGAACCTTTGCCGAGCCCGGTTTAAGCGGCTTCTGCTGGCTTTCGTGCGGCGCCCAGCCGCTGATCCACAGCGTGTCGAACGTCGCGCGCAGCCGGCCATCGGGATCGCCGAACCGCTCCCGGTAGATCTGGTCGGCCCTCAGAAAGACCTCGCGGCGGGTCAAAATCTTCAGCCGCGCCACCAGCGGATTAGCGGCGCCGAACGCGCGCAGGTCGCGCATCAGCGCGAAAATGTCGCGATAACGCACCGTCGCGCGATCGGCGTCGACCACGGGCAGGGCGAGGCCGGCGCGCTGCAGCAGAGCTCCCATCGCCCGCACGTCGGCGAACGGCGCGATGCGCGGCGACGCGCCGCCGGTGACTTCGCTTTCGGCGATCGTCAGCGCCTGGCGAAGTTCGATCAGCGTATCGCCGCCGGCGAGCGCCGCGATCAGGAAGCCGTCGGGCCGCAACGCCTGCCGCAGCTGGATCAGCGCGCCGGGCAGGTCGTTGACGAAATGCAGCGCGAGGAGGGATGCGACGAGGTCGAGGCTGGCGGGTTCGAGCCCCGGCCGCTCCAGATCGGCGATCGCGCCGGGCGCGTCGATCAAGGCCGCGCTGCGCGCCGTCGGCGCATATCGCGAGGTGTGTAGCGGGCCCGCCCGCGCTGCGAGCGCCTGATAGCCGTGCGGGCCGGGCGTGCCGACATCAGCGGCGTTGAGGAATTCGCGTTTCACGAGCGCGATGCGGTCGGCGAGTTCGTCTGCGGCGCGCGCGAGCAGGAAATCGGCGCCCGGCGCGGGCGCCGCCAAAGCGCGGTCCAGGTGGCGCGCGATGAGATCGCGATCGAAAATCCGGGGAGGGGAGGTCACATTGCCCTTATGCCGCGCCTGTTCGCTCGCGCAAAGCGGCGAGTTCGCCTATATTGTCCAGCGTGGAGACGTTCTTCGAAGACGCAGAGGTCGCGGCTTCCGCGCCCTTCGCCCGGCGGATGCTGGTCGGATTGCGCTCGGCATGGCGGATGGCCGTCGACGTCGTCTATCCGCCGACCTGCCTCGCCTGCCGGGCGGCGATCGCGGAAGCCAACAGCCTCTGTCCGCAGTGCTGGGGCGCGATGACGTTCATCGAGCGTCCCTATTGCGAGCGCCTCGGCACCCCGTTCGAGCAGGATTTCGGCGAATCCCGACTGTCGCGCGAGGCTGTCGACGATCCGCCGGTGTTTTCACGCGCCCGCGCCGTCGCTGTGTTTGCCGACGGCCCGGCGCGGCGGCTGGTGCATCGGCTCAAATATTCCGATCGCGCCGAGCTGGCGCGGCCGATGGGCGCCTGGATGGCGCGCGCCGGAGCCGAATTGCTGGCGGAAGCCGACGTCGTGACGCCGATGCCATTGCATCGGCTGCGGCTATGGTCGCGCCGCTTTAATCAGGCCGCCGCTTTGGCGCGCGAAACCGCGCGCGCGGCTGGAAAACCTTACGCCCCGGCGCTGCTGGCGCGCGTGATCGCCACCCGCAGCCAGGTCGGGCTGACGCGCCGGCAGCGCGCGGAGAATGTGCAGCATGCGTTTCGCGCCGAGCGCGGCGCCGAAGTCCGGGGCCGCCGAATCGTGCTCGTTGACGATGTGCTGACCTCCGGCGCCACCGCCAACGCTGCCTCGCGCGCGCTGCTGCGCGCCGGCGCTGAGCAGGTCGATATCCTCGTGTTCGCGCGGGTTGTGGGCGGCGGAAGGATATCTATATAAGTTTCAAATATCTTGGAGAGCGCTCCGTGCCGCCCGTCGTCATCTATACGAAAGCTACTTGCCCCTATTGTCACGCCGCCAAGGATCTGTTGCGCCGCAAGGGCGCCGCGTTCGAGGAGATCAGCGTCGATGGCGACCGCGCCGGGCAGGCCGCGATGGCTGAGCGCGCCCACGGGCGCTCGACGGTCCCGCAGATTTTCGTCGGCTCGACGCATATCGGTGGCTGCGACGACCTCTACGATCTCGAAGGCGAAGGCAAGCTCGATGCGTTGCTGGCGGGCTGAGCGATGATCAAGTTCTCGCTTCGCTGCGAGCAGGGCCACGAGTTCGAAAGCTGGTTTCCCGACGGCGCGTCCTACGAAACGCAGGCCCGGCGCGGCTTCGTGCAATGCGCGTTCTGCAGCAGCGTCAAGGTTGAAAAGGCGATCATGGCGCCGGCGGTGCACGGCGGCCATCAACCCGAAGCGCCGAAGTCGCTGGCGCTGGTTGACGAGCAACACCGCGAGCTGCGCGACGCGATCCGCACGCTGAAACAGAAGATCGAAGCGAACACGACCGACGTCGGCGCGCGTTTCCCCGACATGGCGCGCGCGATCCATTCGGGCGAGGAGCCGGACCGCCCAATCCGCGGTCAGGCCTCGGCTCAGGAAGCGCGGGCGCTGCTGGAGGAAGGAATTGGCGTGCTGCCGATCCCGGCCTTGCCGGACGATGCGAACTGAAGCGACAGCGGCTACATCGTCGAGCCATTGGCCGCTTTGCCGCTATGCTCCTCATCCTAAGTTTGTCGAACCACTTTGCGGCCCGCGCGATCCGGGGCGCGAGTTCGCCTCTGTTCGCATGGTTGGCGGCGCGGCGTGACCCTGAGCCCAGCTCAATCGGATAGGACAGGCCTTGGTAATGAGGCCGGAAGGCCGGCCTGCGCCAACCGTTCGGCAAGTTGTTGGCGCATCGCGGCGTCGCGGTAGCGCTCCTTGTCCAAAAATCTCTCGACGCTCATGCCGGGATTGCCCGCGACGGCCTCGTTGCAGAGTTTGCCGGCCTCCGCAGCGCGGCCCAGAGCAACCAGGCAGGCGGCGCGATAGAGACGCGACCGGTACGTCGGGTAGACCAGCGACTCCAGGCCTCCAGGGATTGCAAATACAGGCCGAGCGCATAGAGGGCGACCCCGCGTTCTTCCACGCAATAGACCGGCAGCAAGGGATCCAGGTTTTCCGCTTCGTCAATGAGCGTGAGGGCGGTGAGCGGATCGCCAAGGAAGGTCGAGATCGCTGCGGAGCGCGCTTTTATGTAGGCGTCAGTCGGGTTCAGTTGCCGTGCGCGCGCGAAGTGCGATTTGGCCGCTTCGTCATTTCCGTTGAGAAATTCCATGAAGCCGAGAATGCGATTGGACTCCGCATCGCAGGGGTCAATCTCGATCGCCTTGCGAACGTCGCTGAGCGCGACGCCGAAATCAAATTCAGGTAGCCAGGACGCAGCGCAGACGCGCCACGCATAGGCGGCGGCGTAGTTGGGGTCGGCGTCGATCGCTTTGGTGAACCATCGGACCGCCTGCCGCGCGTTATCGTCGGTGACGCCGCCTAGTCGGTGATATTCGATGCCGCGCAGAACGCACTCGAACGCCTCATAGCTTTCCGGCGCCCGGCGGCGCAAGGCGACCAGGCTGGCGTCCTCCAACCGTCCGACGACGGTTGCCGCGATCTTGGAGGCCGTTTCATCGAGCGCGGTCCAAAATTCCTCGGCCGGGCGCTCGAGTTTGTCGCTCCAGACGACAGAGCCCGCCTCGGTTTCCGCGAGCGTCAGCGCAATTCTGAGGTTCTTGCCGATCCTGCGGACCTGGCCGTCCAGCACATAGCGGACGCGCAGCGCGTCGCCGACCTTGACGGGATCCGTCGCGGATTCGGCGATCCCGAAGCTGGCGCTGCGGGAGGCGACGCGTACCCGGCGGAAGCGGCCAAGTTCAACAATCAACTCCTCCGTCAGGCCCTCCGCAAGGTAACGCTGGTCTTCGTCGGCGCCGCCGAAACCCGGAACCGCATCACCGCCAGGGATGACGGCTGCTTCGGCCGATCGCCGGCCGCGCGTGTCGGCGCGGCCTGCAGGCGAAATTGCCCGATCTCGCATCGGACCTGATAGACCCTGACCGGCTCGGACATGTTCTTGAAGGTGCGCTCGCCGAGGTCGTCGAAGATGTAGGGGGAATTGCGCCGCACCTGATCGAACAGCGATCCGCTCACGCAAACCGCGCCGGGCGCGGCCCCTTGCTGCAATCGCGCTGTCAGATTGACGCCGTCGCCCAGCAGATCGCCGTCGCGCTCAGCTACGTCAGCCAGGTGAACGCCGAACCGCATTTTGAGCGGCGCTTCGTTCTCATCCGCTGCCGATGCGAGGTCGGCCCCTATTCCGACTGCGCAGCGCAGCGCGTTGATAGGGCTGGCGAACTCTGCGAGAATCGCATCCCCCGCCTTGTTGGAAACCCGGCCATCGAAGTCGGCGACCTTTTTCTCGACAATGGCTTCGCACGCAGCGAGCCGCGTGAGAGCCGCCTCTTCCGACTTCTCCATCATCGCGGAATAGCCGACGATGTCGCCAACCATGATCGCAGCCAATCGACGTTTCATCGGGCGCTTCCAACTCGAAGGCACGTCGGCAGCTTCGGCTATCGCCGTCGGCAAGGCAAGCAGACGAGACTTTGGCGTCTCTTCGAGAGACCGGAATGGCTCGAATTATGAATAAGTGGTCTTGAGAGTACCGGAAATAC
>CAVYTP010000025.1:2500-765674 GCA_963771455.1 uncultured Pseudomonadota bacterium | reverse complement strand
GTCGGGGTATTCCAAGCCATAATGTTCTCCTCAAAACACACAACAGGGGTAGTCCCTGTAGCCTGAGTTGTCGCATCAAACAGGGGGTGAGACAAATTATCGCACCGATAAGGTGAACCTATGCTTCGGGCTGACAGGCTCGCAGGCTTTGGCTCACAAAAGGCGGTTCGCGATGGATCTGTGGCATTTTCATCGCCGCGCCGGCGGAAACCAACGCGGCAATCATCGCATCGTAAGGCGCCACGGACTGATATTGCGAGGGAAACAGCGCCACGATCCGCCGTGCCTCAAGCCCGGTGTGAAAGAGCGTCAATCCCGCGACACGCACGCCGCCCTCGGCAAAACTCAGGGCCGGCACGATGCAAACGCCAAGGCCGGCGCGGGTCATCTCGATCATGGTTTCAAAACTGCGGACCCGCGCCAGGATGCGATTGGCGGGCAACACCTGGTCATACCAATCCTGAACGCGGCGGCTATGGTGGGTGCCAAAGACGAACTGCAGAGTGTTGTTGAGGATCGCCTGAGTCGCCGAAGGCAAATCGCAAACCGCCTCGCAGGCGGCGATCTCCAGACCCTCTGGCGCCGCCAGAACGTAGGGGTCCGACACGACGGAAGCCTGACGGAAGCTGAGCGCCGCTTCGGGCAAGGAACCGGCGGCAACCAGACCGATGTTGGCGCGGCGGGCGTACAGCGTTTCCAGCACCTCGCCGGGAGCGCCTTCGTGCAGGTCAAAATCAATTTGATCAAGCGGCAGCTTCAGACGGCGAATCGCCTCGGGTAGCAGGGCGCGCATCACGGACCCTGGGCCCGCGATGCGCAAGGACCGCCGCGGACCGACCCCGCCCGCCATCGGCAGGACATCCTCCAGCTCCTGCACGCTGCGCAACACCTGTTCGGCCCGGGCGAGAATGTTGTTGCCAAGCTCGCTCAATTCCAGTCGTCCCGCCCCGCGCAGAAAAAGCTGGCCACCGATGGCTTGCTCGAAGGCGGCAAGCTGTTGCGACAGGCTTGGCTGTGAAACACCGATCAACTTCGCGGCCTTGGTCATCGATCCGCTATGGGCGACGGCCCAGAAGGCCTGCAGACGGCGGATAGATAGGTCGGCGCCGGCAGCCTCCAACCCGCGCCGCAGCGGTTGCGCCGCCGCATCAGCCCAATCGCCCTTCATGGCGCCTGCTCCACGGCGCGGATCGCCGTTGGACGGTAGCCCGCCGAGATCAGCGACTGTCTCGCCGTCTCAATCAGTCTTGGATCGGGATGTGCGGTTTTGGACCAGACCCAGCCGATTTCCGCCAGAGGGGCTCCGATCGCCGCCATGCCGTCATCGTCGGACTGCCAGAGCACCACCATTTCCAGATTTCCAAGTTCCAGAAGATGGACTAGCCGTAGTTGATAGATGCCCGGATCGGTCTCGGCTAGAACGCCTTCAATGGGCAGAAGGCGACCATCGAGGCTGGATTTGTGACAGGCGATTTTCAAGGTCAAGCGGCTGTCGTCACGGGTGGCCACGTCGACGGTAGTGCCATGACAATCCTGCTCCAGAAAGCTGGGGGTTTGCGCCACTTCGAACCAGTGACCTACCAGCCGCGCCTTGTCATACTGCGCGACAGCAACCATCGGCGCCGTCAGATCCCGCACCGGCGCAGCCAGCGCCAACGTCGGCGCCAGGGTCGTCAGAAGAAGGGTTCGCCACATTCCGTTCATTCCAAGCCAAACGCTGCTGCCCACCACGAGGCCATGATGCGCCGCCGTTTACGGGGCTTGGCCTATCTAGGTGATCGGAGTTTCCAATGGCGGCTGCGGATAGCATCGGCTTGAAACCAAGCGGAGACCTCATGCGGATCTGGCAGATGTTGTTTTCGATAAGCCTGATCGGCGCGGCCGGTTTGGGGCTGCTGGTGCTTGCAGGCGGCGCCCGCGGATTTCTGGCGCCTCCGCTGCAGGCAGAACTCGTGGTGCAGGATTTTCCGGTGCCCGAGGGGTTTGGCATCAACCCGGACCGGGTCGCCAACTTCATGGCCGACCAGTTGAAACAACGGTTGGATGACGATCAGGCCATCCGGTTCACCTTGAAATCCGATGTGATGAAGAAGGTCAAGGATATCGTCCTGCCGCGACTCATGAACTCGACCCCGGTGGAGGCCATGATGCACGAGATTCCCGAACTGTCGGCCATTCTCGACATCGGCAGTTTCAGGCGCACGCTGATAGGCGCCGTGCGCAGCGCGACCAAAGCCGAGGATGTGGCGTTGACTGTCCCAGGCGCACTTTTGGCCGAGGTGGATGGCGTCAAGGTGAAGATCACCAAGACCTCGACCGGATTGCCGGCGCTGGACTTGGGAGAGATGGCGGCGGGGCAAAGCCATAAGGTCATCCTTTGGCTGGATGAATCCTCGCTAAAGTCCGACATGGGGAGAATGGTGGAACTGGGGGCTTCGGAGGGTCAGCGCGGCCGCGTTCTGCTTTGGGGCGATCACGGTTGGTTCGGCGCCGACGTCGAAGCGCTGCGCTGGTCGCGCGGGTTGATTGGAGCCGTGTTGGCCGGCGCTTTGCTTTTCGGATTGGCGAGCCTGCTATTGCCGCTGCTGCCCCGCCGGAATATCTGAAATCTCAGCTGCGCCGAATTTGCCCTATGGCGCCGATGAGCGGGTTGTAGCCGCGCGCCGCCAGCGCAAAGGCGGCGAGACCAACCCCCACCACCACGGCGCAACTGATGGCATTGAACTTGCCATAGGCGGCAAAGCGAATCAGCTCGACCGCATGGCTGAAAGGGTTGCACTGCGCCACCCAATAGACGATCCGCGCCCCGGCCTCTCGCAGTTTCCACAGGGGATACAATGCCGAGGATAGAAAAAACATCGGGAAGATCACGAAATTCATCATGCCCGCGAAATTCTCGATTTGGCGGGTGTAGACCGACACGACAAGGCCGATGGAACCCAGCATCAAACCAGACAGGATCACCGCCGGAATGATGAGCGCCAAGGTGTTCCAAGGCAGGTGGATGCCGAACAGCGCCGCGACCAGCAGAAAGGCCGCGCATTGCGCCAGTCCCAATACCGTAGCTGCAAGGATCTTGGCAAACAGCAGATACGACCGCGGCAGAGGAGTGACCAACATGACCCGCATCACGCCGGATTCCCTGTCATAGACCAGGGAAAGGGCCGATTGCATCGCCTGAAACAGGACCACCATGCCCAGAAGGCCGGGCATGATATACTCCTGATAGGGCGTGTAGGTGCGGTAAGGCGGCACGATTGACACGCCCAACAGATCATGAAGGCCCGAACCGAATGCGATCAGCCACAAGGTTGGCCGCACCAGCGCTGACAGCAATCGCTCTCGCTGGCGCAGGAATTTAAGCATTTCGCGCTCGGTCACAACCCATAGGCCGAGAGCCAAATTCCTGCCGCTTAATCGCACGCGAATTCCGCCTCGTCCGTTCCCAAAGTATCCAAGGCGTTCGTTTGGTGAGTGAACCCTTGCACGGGCGCTACCGTGATCACCGCATCCTCCGTAGCCAGCAGGATCGGCTGACGCAACTGGCCGTCCCATGACCGGTAGTTGAGCGTGATGCCCTTCGATCCGTCAAACATCGTCTTGCCGGATGTCAGATCGGCGCGGATCTGCAGCGGAGTCTGTCCGGGATCTTTCATCACGGCCGTCACGATGGATTTCACGGCAATCCAGACATCCCAGTCAGCGGGCTGGATCTTACGCTTTGTCAGTTTGTCAAACCGCGAGGAAACCTGGGTGGCCCCGTCCCGCTCAAAGGCCCAGTGCCACGACGAAGCCGTCAACCCGATCGACCCTATGACCGGGCGCGGCAGTTGCGTGGAATAGGGCACGTACCGGCCAAACTCGCCCCGTGTGTCCGCCACAAAGACCACGTCGTAATCGATGTCCCCGGTCAGCAGGCGGATGTTGTTACCCTCGCGGTTCTGTGGATCGGCGGCCAGCGTAAAGGGCTTGCGGCTCACGATGTTCAGCCGCAGCCGCGCGGCCGAGGCGGCGAAGGAGTCGGCGACACCTGCGTCGTCGGCGCTTTCACCGACGAGAACCAGAACGTTCTGCCAGTTCATCAACCGAAGATATTGGGCGAAGGAGTCCATCTCTTGCCGGGACGAAGGGCCCGCATGCAACATGTTCGGATAGCAGGCCGTGCGCAACTTGTCCTCAGGCGCGGTGGCGTTGATCAGGAGCACCGGCTGGCCTTTCAGCGCGTCGGCCACCGCCTTCACATCCGCACCGGGCAGGTCGAGCACCAGATAGGTATCGCCAGCGGCGATCATCTCTTGCGCGGCGGCGATCAACCCGGCTTCTTTCACCGACTGCGCATCCAGCGTCACGGTTAGATCCGCGGCGTCGGTGGTGAATTTCAAATCCGATACGGCCATCTTCGCCGCATCCGCGGTGATGACGGGCTGTGGCGCGATCATTCTTGCGTAGCCCCAGTCCTGCACGTAGCGCGGGTCCTTCTGCAGGCTCAGATGGCCTATCTTCACCTCGTTGGCGAGAGCCGGCGAAACCAGCATCGCGAGCATCAGCGCGAGGCGCATTTCAGTCATCCACCCTGACGGAATGTGGCGTGCGCCCGACCGCCACGGACTGCACTGGCGTCATGGACGCCATGTCAACCACAGTGATGTCGTCGGACAGACCATTGGTCACAAACGCCGTTTTCTCATCCCGGGTCAGATCCACGTCCCAGGCCCGACTGCCGACCAGAACATATTGCAGCACCTTGCGTGTCTTGGCGTCAACGATCGCCAGATGATTGGCGCGACCCAGCGTGATCAGCACCTTGGAGCCGTCCTTCGTGATCGTCATACCTACCGGCGTCACATCCTGAGGCTGGAACCCAGGCGGGACGAAGGTCAGGTGGTCCTTGATCTTCAGGCTGGCGATGTCGATCACATGTACTTCGGAACTCAACTCGTCGCTGACCCACAGCTCTGATCCATCCGGGGTCACCACAAAGCGGCGCGGCCTTGTGCCGACGACGATATTCTTGACCACCGCGGCCTTGGCGCGGTCGATCACATGGACCATTTCAGCCACTTCGGAGGTGACAAAGATGTACTTGCCGTCGACCGAGTTGATCACGCCCTCGGGCTCCGCCCCGGTCGGCACGCGCTGAGCGACCGTCTTGGAGGCCACGTCGATCATCTCCATGACTGAGTTTTCCTCGTTGGAGACGAATATCTGGCTTTCATCCGGACTGAACCGGAACATTTCGGGCGAAGGGCCGGTCGGGATTGAATCCACCACCTTCAGCTTGACCGCGTCAATCACGTCAATGGTGTCATCGTCGCCGCATGCCACGTAGAGCAGTGAGTGATCCTTGTTGAAATGCAGGTCTCGGGGGCGGCGCGAGGTATCGATCTTGGTCTTGACCGTCAAATCAGGGTTCAGCACCACCACCTGATTGCCACGTTCGAGACTGACGAAGATCAGGCCGGTCCCCTTCGCAAACGCGCCAGAGACGAGGCCGAACACGAACACCGTTGCAAGAAGAATGCGTCCCATCATTCCACCACTAAATCGCCGACCCTGCCGAACGTCTGATAGACCTCGACCCACAAACTGAACTTGCCGATCGGAACGAACAGTCTCTGGGCCGTCCCGCCTTCATCGTCAAACTGAAGCTCGGCCAGGTAAGTAGTCCTGATCTTCAACCCTCCCGTCGTAACGTCGTTGATCCGAACCTGCTGATAAAGATTCCGACGCCCGCGACGAGAACCCTCTCGGGGGTCCGACTTGATGACAAGACGCCAAACCTCGCCTGCCTCATCATGCCATTCTGTCTGGCTCATCGTCAGGTTTTCACGCGGTTTCAGATCGGGCAAAATCACCGGGCGGGGCGAACGATTGTCCTTGAACTTGGCGCGCCGGTGGACAACGCAAGCGTTACAAGGCCACTATGGATTGCGCATGTCCCCCCTTCCCGCCGGTGCGTTGCCGACTCCTGACCAAACCATGTCCCACGATCCTTCGCTCGACGTCAAATTGCCCTGTGAAATGTTCAGTATTGGATTTGCAAATACTGCTTCATGGTAGTCATTATGCAGATCTCCGTACGCTTTTCCGGCCGGTTGAAGGGGAGACAATGCATGCGCGGCTGGTTAAGAAGCCTTGCGATGTTGGCGGTCATGTCCGGACTCTGGATGGGACTGTCAGCGTTCAGGCCGCCGCCCAAGGAGATCAAACTCGCGCTGCAGCAAGGTGGAACCGCCTCGTGGGAAGCGGCCGCAATGCGCGAGCTGAAGTTGGATGAAATGAACGGGGTGGCGCTAAAAATCCGCAATGTGGCAGATAGCCAGGCGGGTCAGGTCGCCCTTCAGGCCGGCGCAGTTGAAGTCATCCTGTCGGATTTCGTATGGACTTCGCTGCAGCGCGATCAGGGTGGCGACGTGACCTTCGTTCCCCACTCGCTGGCGGTGGGCGGGCTCTTGGCGATGCCCGGCGGCAAGGTGAAATCGGTGGCCGATCTGAAAGGCGCCAACTTGGCGGCTGCGGGTGGGCCGGTCGACAAGAGCTATCTGATCCTGCAGGCCTATTATAACGCCAAAACTGGCGGTGACCTGACAAAAGACGCCAAGACCAATTTTGGAGCCCCGCCTCTGGTCAACGAACAATTGTCTCAAGGTCAAGCGGATGCGATCCTGAACTTCTGGCAGTTCAATGCGAGGGAGTTGGTGGCCGGGGCAAGCCAGATCATCTCGGTGCAGGACATGCTGAAAGACCTTGGCGTTTCCAAGACGCCGCCGCTGCTCGGCTGGGTCTTCTCCGAGAAATTTGCGGCCGATCACAAGGACCTTGTCACCGGCTACCTTGATGCTTCGTTCCAGACCAAGCAGGCGTTGCTGACCGACGATGCGCTTTGGGACAAGATCCGACCCACAATGAAGGTTGATGATGACAAGCTGTTTATCGCATTGCGAGACGCCTACCGCGCTGGGATCGTGACAAGCTACACGGATGCCGACATTCAAGCGGCCAAAGAGACCTACGCCTTGTTGGCCAAGTTCGGAGGCGCCGACCTCACCGGCAACAAACCGGCTTTGGCAGATGGAACGTTCTGGGCCGGCTATCGCAAGTGAGGCCCGGCAGGAGCGGCGCATGACGCGGCCCCCTTCCGACATAACCGCGTCACGCCCCGGTGGGGCGGTCATGTTGGGTTGGGTTTCGGTACTGCTGTTGCTCGGATCTTGGCAGGGTCTCGCTTTATGGCTGAATTCGCGGTTCTTACCGACGCCTCTGACTGTTGCAGAACAGATCATCTGGTTGTCGCGGGACGGGCATCTCCTGCCCGACTTCGCCATAACCTTGCTGCGCGCGGCATTGGGCTTTGTGATCGCCATGCTGTTGGGCACAGCGGCGGGAATTGCTTTGGGACAATCACGGCTGGCGGACCGGCTGTTTCTCAACTGGGTTGTCGTGGCGATGAACTTGCCGGCGATAGTTATCGCCATTTTGTGCTATATTTGGCTGGGACTGAACGACACCGCACTGATCCTTGCCGTTGTCCTGAATAAGACTCCGATTGTCATCAGTAATATCCGTCAGGGCGTTTTGAGCTTTGATCCGGCCTACGAGGAATTCGCCAAAGCCTACCGTCTGTCGTTCAAGCAAACCTTTCGATTGATTCACTTGCCGCAACTCACGCCCTACTTGTTGACGGCCGCGCGGACCGGGCTGTCTCTCGTCTGGAAAGTGGTTCTGGTCTTCGAAGTGTTGGGAGCGGATTCCGGCGTGGGATTTCGGGTTTCGCTGTTTTTCCAGTTTTTCGACCTGAAGGGGATCCTCGCCTACACCGTTGTCTTCGTAGCGATTGTGATGGCGCTGGAGCATTTGGCGATTGGCCCGTTGGAAAGGAGGTTGCTGGCATGGCGCGCGGACCGGGCTTGAGCCTCGCCATTGATCGGCTGACCTTTGGCGACATGTTGCTCTATGAAGATTTCCGGCTGGAAGTGGCCCCTGGCGAGATTTTGGCGCTGATCGGCCCTTCTGGCGTCGGCAAGAGCACCCTGCTGCGCATTCTGGCCGGGGTCGGGACGAATTTTACCGGCCGGGCGCTGGTCGACGGGCGGCCTGCTGCAGAAGCCCCCGTACCTGGACTGGTGTTTCAGGACGCCCGCCTCTTGCCGTGGCTAACTTGCGAGGGAAACCTGCGCGCCGTCCGTCCTCAGATCAGCGACGAAGCCGTGGAATCGGCGTTGGAGGCTGTGGGGCTTTCCGGTCTCGGCCCGGCGTGGCCTCGCCAATTGTCGGGCGGCATGCAGCGCCGGCTGGGTCTGGCGCGCGCCCTGCTGGTCAATCCGCAACTGCTTTTGCTGGACGAACCCTTTGTCTCGCTGGATCGCGCCGTTGTTCGCGAGCTGCAGACGCTGGTGGCCGATCTGATTGCGCGCAGTCAGGCAACGGCCGTGCTGGTCAGCCACGATCCGCTAGATGCCGCGCGTCTGGCCAATCGCGTCATCCTGATCTTCGGTCGCCCGATACGGATCGTCGCGGATTTGACGCTGGACGCTGCTCCCGCACAGCGCAGCCGGTCGGATATCGCCACTTATGAAGACCGCATAGAAACAGCCGTGCTTGAGGCCACGACATGACCACGCCCCTCCCCTTCGCGTTGAGCCTCTCCGAAGTCAGCAAGGCCTATGGCGGTCAGCCGGCGCTGAACAAAGTGTGCCTGGACTTGAACCCCGGCGAACTCGTTGGCCTTCTCGGCCCGAACGGCGCAGGAAAATCGACGCTGTTCCAGATATCTGCTGGGCTCTTTGCCCCAAATTCCGGCACTGTCGAGCTTTTCGGCATGAACTACCGCAAGGATTCCTCTGCGATCCTGGGGCAATTGGGCATCGTGTTTCAGGCGCGTTCGCTGGACACCGATATCAGCGTCAGGGCGAACCTGAAATTCTTTGGCGGGCTCTTCGGCCTTTTCGGCCGCCGCTTGAAGGAACGCATCATTGCAGTGGCCGAATTGATGGATATCGCAGCCCTTTTGGACAAGCCCGTGCATTCGTTGTCGGGCGGCAATCAGAGGCGCGCCGAGATCGCCCGCGCCCTGTTGCCCGAACCGAAAATTCTGCTTCTGGACGAGCCCTCCACTGGACTTGACGCCACAGCGCGACGCAACCTTGTGGCTCATGTGCGCCGGATCGTCGCTGACACCCGGCTTTCGGTGTTGTGGGCGACCCATCTTGTCGAAGAGGTTGCCTCCGCCGACCGCATCGCCCTGATGATTGCTGGCGAAATCAGGGTTATTGGCACGCCCGCCGATCTGATCGCCCTATCGGGCGCGCGTGATATGACCGAGGCCTATATCGCGCTCACGGCCCCCAAGACGCGGCAGTAAGGGTCATGGCGGCTTGCCTTGAGTCACGGGCGCCGCCTCGCGGGTAAACGTCAGCATGGCGGGTGCAAAGGTCATGATCTTTTCCCCCACGCTCGCCGACCCTCCGGGCTTGGCTTCGCTCATCCCGGTCTTGATTTCCTGCGCCAACGCCTCCGAAGTCGTCTCAGGCAACGCTTTCTTGGCATCGACCTTGCCTTGCATCTGATCGCCTTGCGCGATCTTTCCCATCGCGTCGTTTACCTTGATCTTCAGATCATCCGAATAAGGCAGCTGATAGGCGCGGGGCTGACCCACAGGGAAGTTGTCCTTGTCGAGCGTTTGCAGCCACAAGAAGACATGGCCCTTTTCTCCCCGCAGCGGATCGGGCTCGGTGACCTGCGCCCACAGCATGCGAAAGCTATCCGGTATGGGGCCATCGGAGGGTAAGCCGCGCAGTTCGCCCACGCCAACGAAGGTCAGCGGGATCAGCGTCACTGTTGAAAGCGTGGCAAACGCCTTGAATACCCAATGAAGGCGCGAGAGGAGCAACAGGTAGGCCAGAAGAGACGCCACCAGCGCATACGCGGCGGTCAGGGTAACGATGGTAAAGGTCATTTACCGCCCTCGGGCCGCGTCAGCTCAACCAGGCTCTTTCTCGGGATGCTGGTGACATTCGTCACGTCCTGCCCTTTGATGGTAAAGCGTACGGCGGTCTGTTCATCGCCGGTGCCCTTCAACATCAGTGTGTCGTAGAAGATCACCTTCACCGTCGGGTTGAGCTTCTCGACCTTGACCTTCACCGGCAGCGGCGCGGTTCCATTGGCGATGTAATGAACGATGTTGACCACATACTCCCCATCCACCAAGCCACGGATCGAGACAATTTCCTGATTGAGCGGATCCACGATCTCTTTGCCGTTGAAGAGGATCGTGTTCTTGAACATGCCCCGGTCATCACGATCCAAATTCATCAGCCCGGCCTCCATCTGATTGTACCAGACAATGTTGCCGGCCGGGTCCTCGACATAGGTATCCACGTCATCGGGGTTCTTATCGGGCCAATTGACGGTGATCAGCATTTCGGCCTTTAGATCAACCTTGCCGCTGTCCGCCGGTTTGTTGATCATCGCGAACGATATGAAGAACATGAAGGTGATCGCCTTCAGGGAGTTGAACAGAAGCGCCGAGAAGATCTCGAACTCCGGTTCCGTCTCTTCTTCAAACATCGCGCTCCCCCCGCGCGAGCAGGGGTAATAGCGAGACTTCGGTGAACGAAACGGTCGTCTGGCTGATATCGGTCACCAGCGCGTCGGCGATGTTGTATTCCAGCCGCAGAAGGATGCCGCCGATCAAGCCCGCTATCGTGGTCAAAAGCGAAACCGCCATCCCGGCGATCATTTTCTGAAGCGCGCTGCGCAGGGTATTGACATCAAAGCTCGACAGATCGCCCATCGAGTTGAGCATCATGACGAAGCCGACCATCGTCCCCAGCATGCCCAGCTTGTACAGAAGATCGGCGCCATAGCTTCCGATCTTGGTGCGCCTGCGAAACGAAGCGCCAAGGCTCATCATCAACAGGTGCGCGTTGCCCTCCACCTCCGACGGATGCTCGCGTGAGCGGACGACGTCCGCGATGTAGCGATCCACCAACCCGCCGCCATTCTTCAACTTTGGCAGGCGCCGGAGGGTGGACAGATCGTCCTTGACTTGCAGGGCGCGCCGGTATTCGCGGGACAGTTCGACCAGTATCCATAGGCAATGGCCGGAGAACGCCAGAAAGAGAACCGTGATCAACACAGTGATCTTCGATCGGTCGGCGGTGTAGAGATAGGTCAGAAGCCCGTAGTCATAGGACACAACTGCGCCGATCGTGATCAGCGCAACCAGCAGCACCCATTTCAGAACGGCGTCATAAGCCCCATCCCGACCGGGCGCCGTTATCGCATCGGCAAGTTGCGCCATCTTCGTTCCTATCCTGATACCTTACCGATAACCGCCAGGTGTCTCGCGGCGCCGGAATTTCCACGGCTCTTCAAATTTCACGCCAAGCTGCCAGAGGCCGACCGCCGCGCTGATCGCGTCAGCCATTTGCGCATCGTAGTCGTCGGTCTCATCGTCGTAGGCCAATGCGAACCCATCTTTGACCATGGCCGCGTTCAGATCCTCGCCGCCGCTTTCGCATACGCCAAATCGGCGGCCAAACGGGTCAGCCTTGCCCTTGAAATGGCAGATCACCTGTCCCCGCCCGGCCAAAAGCTGAAGGTGCCGTTTGGCCGCGTCATTACAGCCCCAGAGAGCGCCGTTCATCTGGCAAGTCTGCCGCGGTTCGGGCGCATTCATTCCCCACAGGATCACGCGTTGCTGCCCGAATTTCAGGGTGTTGGCGTCGATCACTTCCGGGATGCCCGCAACCTGGTCCGCAGCCGTCTGCGCCGCCACTGGACTTGCCAGTGCGACCATTGAAAATGCCAATGTCCAGAATTTGCGAAAGCCCGAGACGCGAAGGCTATCAAGACGCATGACACAAACCTTTCCAGCTTAGGAAGCCGTCATGAAATCTTGGATATTGGCGGTGGCTCTGACCCTTGCGGCGCTGCCCGCTTCGGCCGACCAGGTTCAGGACCTGATCGCGGGTACGCTCAAGGCATGCCGGGGCTGCGATCTGCAGGGGGCGAATTTCAAGAAGGCCGACCTGACCGGCGTCGATCTGAGCGGCGCGAACTTGACCGATGCGACCTTCCACCGCGCCGTCCTGCGCGGCGCGATCCTGGACGGCGTGACGGCCACGGGGGCCAATTTCAATCTCGCGGACCTCACAAAGGCCAGCATGGCCAAGGGCGATTTCTCGAGGGCGATGTTCTACGGCGCGCAGATGTCGGGCTCCGACCTTTCGGCCGCAAACCTGACCACGGCGCGGATGCAGACGGTGCGACTGACCTCGGCCAAGCTGCCTGGAGCCGTCCTCGACCACGCCATCCTGCACGACGGCAAGGCCAACAATTGCGACTTCTCTGGCGCCTCGTTCCAGGCCACCAATATGGAGCACACGGTGCTTGGCCACAGCAAGTTCACCGGCGCCACGATGAACGGCGCCAACTTCGGCAATTCCGATGCAAGCGCCGGAGAATTCTCGAGCACGACGATCACCCAGACCGATTTCTACGGGGTCGACCTGCGCCGCGCAGTATTTACCGGCGCCAATATCTCGGCCAGCCGCTTCACTCTGGCCGCAGCCACGACGATACCTTCACCGGCGCAATCGCTGACCAACAACTTCATGCCCGACGGACGACTGCATGATCAGGGCGCCTGGGACGGCAAGTAGGGCGGGTTGACCAGCTCCAACCAGGTCTGCGACTGGTAAAATCCTTTGTTGACCTTCTGAGTTTCGCGGCTCAGCGCTTCCTGGCCCTTCTTGCGCATGTAGCTGGCCTCGATCAGCAGCTTCTGCCCGCTGCCCATCCGGGTTCGCGCCCGTGCAGCGCTGATGAATAAACTCGTCGCCGACCTTCTGCTCGCCCTCCTGCATCGGGATATCCCGGCAATCGCAGGCTCCAGGCCCCGAACCGCGCCTGGAAATTCCGGGTCAGCGTCGCCGCCATTCGCCGGTCGCGGTCATTGGCGCGGTCGTCGGTCACGATGCGTATGCCCTGCGCCAGACCCTTGTCATCGACCAGTATCGATAGCACCACCGGATGGGCATAGACCGATGTGCCCCCGGCCAAAGCCCGAAACTCGAGCTCCAACGCCCGGGCGATGTAGTCCTTCTCGTCGTCATAGGTGAACGCCAGTTCGCGCAAGCCTGACGCTTCCGGCGCGCATTGCCGCCAGTCGGCAAAGTGCTTCAGCGGGATCGAGGTCGGGCCGCCATGGGTGCCGCAGGCCAGCGTCGCCACCGCGCTTTCCGGCACGTCGGTCACCGGGCGCCCAGCTTTACGTCCCAGATGGTCAACGAGGGCTCGATCGCGGCGTTCTGCGCTCCGCGCCGCGCCCGACAGGACGACGCAGCAGGCCAGAACGCCGGCCAGCTCGCGCCGTATGCGCCCGCGCGTCCTGGCCGCGATGCGCATCAATTGTCCTTCAGATAGGCGCAGGCGGCGCCAGCCGACGTGTCGAAATATTGCGCGCATTCTTCGTAGGTCGGCTTGCCCTGTCCGATCACGTATTTCTGCAAATAGGCGATCAAATCGACCATCGGCTTTTCGCGGAATGTCTTGCCCATGATCGGCTGCTGACCCTCATCGAAATCCGCCATACAGCATGCCGAAACAGCGGCTATCCTTGTACTAGACGCTGTCGTGATACGGCATCGACGTGCCCGGAATTCCGCAACGGATCACGTCATAGAGGCCCTGCGCAGCGAGCTTGGTTTCGCGCAAGTTGGCCCCTGCCGGATGCGCCATCGGGTTGCGCCCCGATTGCACCGTCCCCGGCCCAGCCGTGGCAGTTCGCGCAAACGCCGACGCGCTGGTAGACCTGCTTGCCCTTTTCGGCATCGCCTTGGGTGAAGTCGGGGTTCGCGATGAAATCCGCCAGCGCCGCGGAGGACAGATAGATTAGGGCCGACGCGCCGACAGCGGCTAGTTTCAGGGCTTGGAACATCAGCTCGCTGGTCGCAGGATTTCCGGGATCTCGGGAGACTTCCATCACAGGGCGGCCGCAGGGTCGGGCGCGGCCGATAATATGAATTAGGGCCGGACGGGTGTTTCCCCGCCCGGCGCAAGGTCACAGGTCTCAGTTCAGAGTGAAGACAAACAGCATGTTGGAGGCCGGCTTGATCTTAATCTCCGGGTGACCAAAGTCGGCAAGGCCCGGCCCGCCACCCACGATGGCCACATACTCCTTGCCACCCACGGTGAAGGCGATCGGGCGCGCCATCAACGCGGTGCCGATGTTCATGCTCCACTTCACTCCAGCGTCTTCGCGTCATAGGCCGCGAAGGTGCCGTCCATCGAGCCAGCCCACACCAGGTCAGGCGTCACCATCACGCCGCCATACTTCGGGTACGGCGTCGTGCTGCTTGGCGATCTGCTTGCCGGTCGCCACGTCGATCGCGAAGACCGACCCGGTCTGCACGCCGTTGTCGTTGACATAAGCGCCGCCCAGGAAGATCTGGCCCGGCTTCACGTCCTTCGGCGCACTCAGCCTTGACCGCACGTGTCGGAACAGCCTTCGATCCCGGCGCCGTAGGCGATGCCGAGCGTCGGGTTGTAAGCCCGTCGGGAAGAAGTTGATGCCGCCCTGGATGTTCGGGCAGACCGTAGCCTTCGGCACCGGCGCGCGTCGAGCGTGCCTTCGCGCGTAGACCTGCAGCGACTTGGTCGGATCATATTCCACCGGCTTGCCGGTCTTGGGGTCGATGCCCTTCGTCCAGTTCAGCTTGGTCACATACTGGGCCGACTGGATGTAGGACGCCGTTGGTCCGGTCGAGATCGTAGAAGATCCCGTTCCGGCCGAAAGTGCGCCAGAACCTTGCGGTCCTCGCCATTGATCTTGGTGTCGACCAGCAGCTGCGGGCCCGACTTCGTCATAGTCGTGATAGTCGCCAGGAGTGTACTGGAAGTACCACTTCAGCTTGCCGGTATCGGTGTCGAGCGCCACGCTCGAGTTGGTGTAGAGGTTGTCGCCCGGACGATATTCGGGGTCAAACATCGGCACCGGGTTGCCCGTGCCCCAATAGGTCGTCTTGGCTGTCGGGGTCATACGAGCCCGTCACCCAGTTCGCCGCCGCCGCCGGTCTTCCAGCAATCGGGGTTTGCCGCCGCGTCGCATTTCCAGGTTTCAGAACCCGGGTCGCCCGGCTCCGGCACCGAATAGAAGCGCCACACCTCGTCGCCGTTGTCAGCCTTGAGCGCCGCAATCGAAGCCGCGCGTCGCCCAGTCGCCGTAAGACTGGCCGACGAGCATCTTGTCGCCGATCACCAGCGGCGCGAGCGATGAAGCCTTCGCCCGGGTCCTTGCCGACCTGCTTTTCCCAGACCGACCTCGCCCGTTGTCGCGTCGCAGGCGACCACGCGGCCGTCGTTCGAGCGGGGTGATCACGTTCTTGCCGGACAAGGCCAGACCGCGGTTCGCCAGCAAAAGGCCGCTTGTCGCGTCCTTGTTGATGCCGGTGTCGCAGATCCAGACCAGTTTTGCCTGTCTTGCCGTCCGACAGGTCGAACTTGTAGGGCGTGCCCCACGGGTCCGACACGATAAAGGAAGCCATTGTCGGCCAGCGGCGTCCCTTCGACCGCGCCGACGCCGAAGCCCGAGGGCTCGGTCCCGCCGATACGGCGCGGCAAAGGCAAGACGCAAGCCCGCCACGTTGCCGGCATTGATTTCATTCAAGGGTGAAAATCGACTCGAGTTATAGGTCTTGCGACCATCAGCCAATTGCCGGCTTCCGCATCGCTTCCGGCGTTCAACAGTCGGTCCGGAGTCACATCCGCCGCCCAAGCGCCAGCACTGGCCGCAGCCAGTGCGGTTGCGCAGGACGCAGCCAGGAACTTTGCGATTCTCATTTGTGTTCCTCCCCTTAGCAAACAGATGTTGCCCATCCGTCCGAACGCAGTTTGGCACCTTCGGGAATTGGATTTTCCTATATTGAGGATAGGAGCGGGCTGCCCTTTCGAGCCGCCCGGGCTTCAGGCCCGGCGGCGTTTCGGCATCAGGTCCAACTGAGCTCGGATCGCCTGCGCCAGCATCGCCTGGTTGCAATCGGTCCCGACAGAAGTCGATCCGTTGCTGATAGTTCCAGGATAAGGAGGAATACGACAAAAGAAGCTTTTTCATTGCGAGCGACATGCCCCGCACATAGCGGTTGATTGACATGTTAAATTTCGCCTCAGATCAACTCGTTGAGTTAAGCAATCAGCAACGGGCTGGCGGCTGGCTGGCAGGAACATCGCGCGACCTCAAGAATCAACTCGAGACCGGTCCGACCGCGGTGGATCACTGGGGACGGGCCAGCCGGACGGGCTTGGCCGACGAAGGGGCACTTCTGCTAGCACGCGAACTCATTAACGCGTTGCCGCAACCGGGCGACAGGACCTCGAAACATGCCGAAATTGCATAGCGCACAAGCGCATTTTCGACTAAACTCTATTGCGATAAATCCTCCTTTGCGGCTGTGAGTAGCAACGATGCAGACGGATTTGGTTGCAAATATTTGCGCGTTTTCGAACCCCGCTCGTTTATCCGCGATACTTTTCTTGGCCGGCATCTCGGTGGGAGCAACGGCCGGGTTTGCTCAAACCACCGCTGCGCAACAAAACCCGGTGACAGCCATCGACATCCTTCTGGAGCCGGACACTACAATGCTTCAGCGCGCTGAGGCCGCCAACGCCCGGCTGTTAAAGATTTTCCCGAAAGGCTACTCGCTTGACGCCTCGCACCGTCCTCACATCACAATCGTTCAGCGGTTCGTCCGCACCGTCTGCTACTGCGAGGACTGCCAGAAGGCGGCCGATCAGATCGAGGCTTTGCCGAACGCTGGCGCCATTCGCGATCCCGATGGCGGCACGGCCTACATCCTCTATCGAAAGGACCGCTTCGCGTGCTCGAAGGGCGCCGAGTTGTTGAAGAGCTACAAGCTCAATGAAACCTCCGTCACGAACAGAATGGTCGCCACGTGCTGCAATTCCGCGATGTTCCTGAAATTCGACCGGGGTCCGCACTGGGTCTCAGCGTACCGGGCGCGGTTTCGCGGCGATCTGCCGCCTCTGGAAGCGCGGATTTGCACGAAGTCCAAGCCAAGGGACACTGTGCTACTGAACGACGTGCCGAGCTATCCGCGCTATGCTCCGGGTCTGGCCGTCAAGCTGCTGGCTTCCCGCGTGGCGATGATGTTGGGCCTGTAGTTTCCCGTTGGCCCTATTCTGTTTTTTGACAGACCTGTTAGCGGATTGAAATCGGAGCGGAGCATCGGCCCGAAATGCGGGGCTTGGAAGACGTTCGCTCCAAGCATTCGCAATGGACGGTCGAGCGACCGCAAGCATGATTGAAGTCGATAGGTCGCCGCGAAATCCCTGTCAATTTGCCTGAGGAGGCCACACCGTGAGTCAGGTTCAGAATTCCGCCGTCGCCTCGCCGCAGGCTGGCGCCGCGCCAGCGCGGACACATGCGCTGCTGGAGTTTCTGCCTGTCAGCCTGTTCGGCTCCGTCATGGGCCTGACCGGGCTGTCTGTCGCGTGGCGCCTTGCGCAGGCGCGCTACGGCGGGCCGGCCTGGTTGGCGCAGGTTCCGCAAGCCATCGGGATCGTCGCCATTGTCGCGTTCGTGGCCATATTGGCGGGCTACGCCGTCAAGCTGGTGACCGCTTTCGACGCTGTCCGCACCGAATTCCGCCACCCGATCGCGGGCAACCTTTTTGGCACGTTTCTCATCAGCCTGATGCTGCTGCCGATCGTAATCGCACCCTACAGCCTGATCCTGGCGCAAGCTCTGTGGGTCGTTGGAACGATCGGCATGATCCTGTTCGCCTGGTTCATCGTCAGCCGATGGATGAGCGACCGGCAACAGGTCGCGCACGCGACACCAGCGTGGATCATTCCCGTGGTCGGCCTGCTGGACGTGCCGCTGGCGCTGCCCGTGCTCGGGCTGCCGTCGATGCACGGGCTCGTCGTCTTCGGGCTCGCGGTGGGACTGTTCTTCGCCGTCCCGCTGTTCACCTTGATCTTCTCGCGCCTGTTGTTCGAACCACCGATGCCCGACGCGCTCAAGCCGACGCTGCTGATCCTGGTCGCCCCGTTCGCCGTCGGCTACTCGACCTATGCGCTCGCCGAGGGGCCCGCCGACCTGTTCGCCGAATCGCTGTATATGCTGACCCTGTTCATGTTGGCGGTGTTGCTCGGACAGTTGCGTCACCTGCCGGTCTGCTGTCCCTTTCGCGTCTCGTGGTGGGCGGTGAGCTTTCCGCTCGCCGCGTCCGCCATAACGGGCCTGCGCTTCGCCGCTGCTGAACCGGGCATCGTGACGGATGCGATCGCGCTATTGCTGCTGGCGCTGGCGACGGTCGTGATTGCCGGCCTGCTGGTTCGTACGCTGGTTGGCGTCGCGAGGGGAGAATTGCGGACCTTGAGCGGGCCTTGAGAACCAGCTCTCCGTAGCCCGCTATCGGCTGAGCACGACGTGCGTAGCGTGCGCTGTCCCCTGATGTTCGGTAACGCGGTAGCCGAGCGCCGGCAGGTCGATCCCGGCGAACATCGCTTCCCCCTGCCCGAGCACGACCGGCGACAAAGCGAAATGCAGCTCGTCGATCAGACCGGCGCGGAGATACTGACGCACGGTCTCGGCCCCGCCGCCGATCTTGACGTCACGGCCCTTGGCGGCGGTCTTCGCCTTCTCCAACGCCAACTCGATGCTGTCGGTGACGAAGATGAAGGTGGTGCCGCCGTCCATCTCGATGGGATCGCGCGCATGGTGCGTCAGCACGAAGGTCGGCGCGTGATAGGGCGGATTGGGACCCCACCAACCCTTCCAGCTCTCGTCCGGCCAGGGACCGCGGATCGGCCCGAACATATTGCGGCCGAGGATGAACGCGCCGAACCCGTCCATCGAACGGTGCGCGTAGTCCTGATCAACTCCTTCAGAGCCGCCTTCCTTGCCAATCATGGAATGGAACATGCGGGTGCCGAACATCCACCCGTGCAGTTCCCGCCCGCGCTTGCCGAGCGGATTTTCGAGACTTTGATCAGGCCCCGCTCCAAAGCCGTCGAGCGAGATCGAATAGCCTGCAACGCGCACTTTCGTCATGACGAACCCTTCTCCTTTTTTCGGGCTCGGGGATCCATAGGAATCCATTACCGCCCGTCAGTGTCCATCGAGCACGCGCATTACACTCGCGGGTTCCAAGTCCGTTTGGCGCTGGCCTCAAGTCGGCGAAATCATGCGCACTTTCGGAAAGTAGCGTGCGTATCGGCGAGCGTCACGCGTGAGCAACCTTCGGCCTGAGACGGCCGCGTGGGCGCCAATATAGAAATCCGGGAGCGGCGAGTTCCGAACGCCGCCGCGTCTGCGATATTCCACGAACGCGCGGCCGGCGACATATCCCGCTTCGAACGGAAGCGCGAGCCTTCGGAATACGTCGGCGCCAAGGCGAGCATCAAGATCACTCATCCTTGCGAATCCAGAGGCGATTTCCGCATAGATGATGGGGTTGATGGCAACTTCGTCACGGTCAGCAGCGTCGCTGAGCGCCGCCTCCGACCAGGCCTGCCATGACGGATCCTTGGTCAGAACATCGATAATCAACATTGCGGCCAGTTCGCATAGGGGTTCGATGTCCAGCCATCAAATGAACACCGCTGAACCCAAGCCATCGCGACCGGCGGTCTCCCCATCACTCCCACTCGATCGTCCCCGGCGGCTTCGACGTCACGTCGTAGACCACGCGGTTGACGCCCCTGACCTCGTTGATGATCCGGGTCGCGGCGCGCCCCAAAAAGTTCATGTCGAACGGGAAGAAGTCGGCGGTCATGCCGTCGGCGGAGGTCACGGCGCGCAGGGCGCAGACGTGGTCGTAGGTGCGGCCGTCGCCCATCACGCCGACGGTGCGCACCGGCAGCAGCACGGCGAACGCCTGCCAGATCTGGTCGTAGAGGCCGGCGGCGCGGATCTCTTCGAGGTAGATCGCGTCGGCCTTGCGGAGGATTTCGAGCTTCTCGCCGGTGATCTCGCCGGGAATGCGGATCGCGAGGCCGGGGCCGGGGAACGGATGGCGGCCGACGAAGCTTGCGGGCAGGCCGAGTTCGCGGCCGAGCGCGCGCACTTCGTCCTTGAACAGCTCGCGCAGCGGCTCGACGAGCTTCATGTTCATGCGCTCGGGCAGGCCGCCGACATTGTGGTGCGACTTGATCGTCACCGAGGGGCCGCCGGAGAACGACACCGATTCGATCACGTCCGGGATAGAGCGTGCCTTGCGCCAGAAACTCCACCGGGCCGCGGCCGTCGGCGGCGATCTTCCTGGCTTCCGCCTCGAAGGTTTCGATGAACAGGCGGCCGATCGTCTTGCGCTTGGTCTCCGGGTCGGAGACGCCTTCGAGCGCGCCGAGGAAGGTCTCCTGCGCCTGGACGTGGACGAGCGGGATATTGAAATGGTCGCGGAACAGCTGCGACGACCTCGTCGCCCTCCCCGCCCCGCATCAGGCCGTGGTCGACGAACACGCAGGTCAGCTGGTCGCCGATCGCCTCGTGGATCAGCACCGCGGCGACGGAGGAATCGACGCCGCCCGACAGGCCGCAGATCACGCGGCCCTTGCCGACCTGGGCGCGGATCGCCTCGCGCGCCTCGGCGCGGAACGCCGCCATCGTCCAGTCGCTCTTCAGCCCGGCGACCTTGTGGACGAAATTGCTGATCAGCCGCGCGCCGTCGGGCGTGTGCACGACTTCCGGATGGAACATCAGGCCGTAATATTTGCGCGCCTCGTCGGCGATCAGCGCGAACGGCGCGTTCGCGGAGACGCCGATCCGCTTGAAGCCGGCGGGCAGGCGGGTGATGCGATCGCCGTGGCTCATCCAGACGGTGTGCTTCTCGCCAGAGCGCCAGACGCCCTCGGTCAGCGGGCTCGCCTCCAGCACTTCCACCTCGGCGCGGCCGAATTCGCGATGGTGGCCGCTCTCGACCCCGCCGCCGAGCTGCTCGGCCATCGTCATCTGCCCGTAGCAGATGCCCATCACGGGAACGCCTGAACTGAAAAGATCGCCTGCGGCGCGCGCGGCGAACCCTCGTCGGGCACCGAGGCCGGACCGCCCGAAAGGATGACCGCTTTCGGCTTCAGCTCGGCGAACGCGCGCTCGGCGTGCTGGAACGGCGCTATCTCGCAATAGACCCCGGCTTCGCGCACCCGGCGCGCGATCAGCTGCGTCACCTGGCTGCCGAAATCGACGATCAGCAGTTTCTCGTGCGCCTGGGTCATATACGGCCTTTCCGGATGCGAGGAGCGGGCGTCCTATGTCAAAACCCAAAACAAAAAGGGCGCCGCAAGGCGCCCTTGGTCGTCAGCAAGCGCATCCGCACTTACTTGATCTTGGTTTCCTTGAACTCGACATGCTTGCGAGCCACGGGGTCGTACTTCTTGAAGGTGAACTTCTCCGTCTTGGTGCGGGCGTTCTTCTTCGTGACGTAAAAATAGCCGGTGTCGGCGGTCGACAGCAGCTTGATCTTCAGCGAGGCGGCCTTGGCCATGGCTTATCGTCCATTCTGGCGGCGCTCTCGCGCCGTTAAAAACAGGTTCAGCGCCTGAGGTTGCCCACGGGCGCCGGTTGGCGTGCGGTATAGTGGCCGAGCTTGGAAAGTCAAGCTTGGCGTTCGGGAGCGCCCGTGGGTCCGCTTTATGAATCGTTACAAATGAACCTTACCCGCCCTTAAGGTTGCCGTCGAGCTAGCGCGGGCAAGTGACTGAACTTCGAGTTATTTTCGGGGAATTGCAAATCCATTTTCCCGGAAGGTTCGTAGCGCATGTCGGCGACGATTCCCGATCTTCGAAAGATGGACGGCGGAGGCGCGGCGATCCGCATGTTCGCGTACGCGTGCTTCACGATCATGGTGCTCGTCAAAACGGTGGCGCCCCTCGGCGTCATCGAGGTTTACGCGGCCGCCTGCATCGCGCCGGCGGTGATCGCCTACATGCAGTCGAAGCGTCTGCGCAACGCCAAGGCGCCGCCCAAAGCGATGAAGAGCGTCGAGCGCTACCCCGGCGACCGTCGCGCGTTTCGCCAGCGTTTGACTCAAAACCCGTTCGACAGCTCGGAACCGGACCTTGAGCTGGCAGATCGGATCACGAATTCGGCGGAAATCTGCGTAGGATTCGGGCGGCGCGCGATCGTCCTGTCGCTGAGCTTCGCCGACCTCGATCCCGCGACTGTGCGGGAATGCGCGGAGGCGATACGCCGCAGCGTGCGCTGCACCGATCTTGTCGAGATTGTCGCCGGCAGCGAGATCCTGATCGGCCTCGCGATGGTGCAGGACTATGGCGCGGCGGATATCGTCACGAAGCGAATTCACGACGCCTTGGGCGCGCTCCCTGCCTCAAGGGCGGATCAGGTCAAAAGCGGAGCTTCGATATACCCGCTGCACGGCTATACCGGCGCAGACCTGATTTCGGCGGCCCGAAAGAGATCGCAGGGCTGGGCCCCGCTCCGGGTGGCGGCGCCGGCCCCCGCGGCGGATCAATTGGCTCGCGCCGACGCCTCGAGCTTGTCGTAGCCCATCAGCTTATACAGCGCCACGGAGCCGATCCAGCTCAAGACAAATATTCCGATGATGATGTAACCGAGCACGCCGAAATTGTCGTTGAGGGAGCCGATCGCGCCCCACACGCCGCCGCTATCGGTCAGCCCAAGTTGGTCGCCAATCAGGTTCAAGGCTTCCAATCCGCCGACCAACAAGGCGACGATGACGGAGACGGCAGTGATCGACAGATTGTAGTAGAGCTTGCGGATGGGTTTCATGAACGCCCAGCCATAGGCGCCGAGCATCAGCACGCCATCGGCCGTGTCGACGAGCGTCATCCCGGCCGCAAACAAGGCGGGAAACAACAGGATCGTGAGGGCCGACGCGCCGTGGGTCGCCTGGACCGCCGAAACGCCGAACAGCGCGACTTCGGTCGCCGTGTCAAAACCCAGTCCGAACAGGAAGCCGATCAGCAGCATGTGCCAGCTTTTGGAAGCCATTCCAAACAATGGGCGAAAGATTCGCGCCAAAAAACCGCGGCTGTTGAGCAAGGCGTCGAAATCGCTTTCGACGAGTTGTTCGCCACGTTTGACGGCCTGGAAGGTGCGGTAAATCGAGATCAGCACGATAATGTTGAACAGCGCGATCGCCAGCAGGAAAAGCGCCGAAACCCCGGTTCCCACGACCGCGCCAAACGCTTTGAGGGAGGCGAAATTGCTCTGAACTTTGGTCGCGGCGAATGCGACGGCGAGCGAAAGAATGCCTACGACCAGCGAGTGACCGAGCGAAAAATACAGCCCGACGGCGATCGGACGCTGGCCTTGTTGCATCAGCTTGCGCGTGACGTTGTCGATGGCCGCAATATGATCCGCGTCGACCGCGTGGCGGAGCCCAAAGGAATAGGCAAGCAAGGCGGCGCCCAACAGCAGCGGCCGGCCTGGCAGCACGGCGAACGCCCAGAGCCAGACAATAACGTTGGCCGCGACAAGCGCGCCAAACATCACGAAAATGCGGTTTTTCAGGCTTGATGTCTCTCCCGCCCAGAACGCGGAGATGGAATTCGGCATCGCGCCCTCTAATGCATTCGACCTCGAACCTGCGCGGGTTGGAATGCGAAAGCGGCGCGGCGCCTGCGCCGCGTACTCCTTTCTTCCCGGAGGAACCATCAATGAAGCGTAACGGATCGACGGATGGGAGGCAATAATGGACCGCCCGCTGCTTTCATGACGCGCGCGGGCTGACCCTTGCCGGCGTCGGCGCGGGAGCGACGATCTTCATCTCTTGACCTTCGGCGAACGCGACGCCGCCGGACACGCAGGCATCCATCCAGCCCGGCATTTCGCGGGGCTCCTTGGTGACGATCGCAAGCGTAATCGCGGCGCTCACCGCCTGCGCGCAAGCCTCCGGCGTGGCGGGCGTGGGCGGCAGGTTAGCCGGCGCGACATTGCCGCCGGAACGGCCCGCCGCGAGGGCAAGCCACGTCGTCGGGCGACCCTCTACGGCCGCGAGGCCCCGCTCGAGAGCTTCCCGCCGGTTCTGGTCGTCAGGCGCCCGCACCCAGGTCTCCGTGGCGAGTGCGCATTCGTCTTCGCCCTTCGCGCCCAGCAGCGCCGCTACGCAGCGTCGCGCCCACCACACCGCTTCGCGGCGAGGCAATGTGTGGGCGAGCAAGGCGATGGCCTCGACCGGCCTTCGGCCGGCGAGCCGACGTCGTATGTCTTCGATCGGGTCGACCTCGTCCGTTGGCGGCGCTGCGAAGCGCGCCAGCATCGGAAAGGCCTCGAACACGTCGGCGGACCTGGAGAAGCGCACCCGCGTGGTCATGACAGCCTCATATCAACGGAAGGCCGCCGACAACGCCCGCGCCGGCGACTAACGCGGGCGTCATGAGCGTCGCAGCCGCTGTCACACCACCCGGCGCCGTCAAGGAGATCGCCGCCAAAGCCGTATCGCTAATGGTCGGCCCCATCGTGGAGACCCCCGCTGGAGTAATGCTGACAGAACTGAGGCCCTCCATAGCCGTCAACATGATGCCTCCAGGAGTCATCGCAATCTGGCAAAACGCTCCCTCGGGGCCGACGCTCAACGTTATGCTCTGCTGATCCATGACGATCTGCGTCAACGGCATGCCGACCGGCCCGACGTTGAGCGTGATGGTCTCCCACGCGTTGAGGGTGAAATTGCCGCCGCCCGTCGTCGGGCTGCCGACGTTGATTGTTTCGTCGACCCCGATGGTTTCTGTCTGGCTGCCATTGATGTCGCGGGTTTCGTCGCCGAGCGCTTTGAACATCAGCGCCTTTTGCGCGCGCATCTTGATGTGCTCGTCACCCGCGGTGTCGTCGAACAACAGCATGTTGTAGCCGTTTCCGCCCTTGCTGGAGCGGGTCAGAATGCCCGAACGGGTCTTCTTGTCGGGTAGGTTTGTCGGCACCTTGTTGGTTCCATTGTAGACCGAGCCGACGACGACCGGCCGGTCCGGATCGCCCTCTTCGTATTGGATCATCACTTCGTCGCCGATGCGCGGCAGGAACAGCGCGCCGCGATGGCTGCCGGCCCAGAACTGCGCGACCCGGATGCGACGCGAGGTCTTGCTTTCGCGGTCCCAATAGAACTGCACCGCGATGCGGCCCTCGTCGTCGACGTCGATCTCTTCGCCCTGCTTGCCAACCACAAGCGCGGACTGAACGCCGGAAATACGCGGTCGCGGCGTTACGAATGGGGCGCGAAACGCTCGCGAACTCGGCGTGAACTCATAGGCTCCGACATAGGGTCGCGACTGGCTCGCGCGGCCGGAACGATAGCGCTGCGCGTCGAAATAGTGCGCGGCCCGGGTGACGATGTACTGGCCGTTCTCGGAACCTTCGGGGTAGTCGCTGAAATTTACAATGGCGCCCGGAAAGAGGGAAGCCGCCTGTCCCGTCGCTTTGCGTCGCTCGTCGAGCGACTGAGCCGCCTCGGCGCGGAACGAGACCAGCTTGTCGCCAACGCTCTTGTCGTAATAATCGCCGGGATAGTCGTACATTTCCATCTTGGCGTTGGCGTAGGAGCCGGACTTGTCGGAATCGCTGAGCAGATTGGCGCTGGGCTTTTCGTAGTAATAGTCCTTCAGCACGAACTTGCCGCTCTGAGAACTGCGAGCGCGCGACCACGTATTCAGATATTCGTTCTGCTGTCTGCCGCCCTCGTCCACCGGATTGTACGTCATCGCGATCGGCGAGCCGCCCTGGTGGCTGGTCAGCGAGTTGGCGAAGACGAGCGTGTGCTCTCCATCCTCGTGCCTGAAGAAATAGTAGATGCCATATTCTTCCATCAGGCGCGACATGAAGTCGAAATCGGTCTCGCGATATTGGACGCAATATTCGAGCGTCGGCGGCGGGCTCGTCGTCTTGTCTGCAATGTTGACCGGCGCGCCACGGTCGACGATCACCTTCTTGATGATCTGAAGCGCGTTCATTTGCTGAAAGATCCGCGAATCCGACGCGTGGGTATAAAGCCACAGCGTCGGCCGCAGCACGAGATTGTAAAGCTGGAGATCGTCGCGCGTGCCCGCCCATTCGGCTTCGGTCAGGATGCCATTGAAATAGCGGGTCTCCCCGCTGGCCGACTTAAAGGCGATCGTGCACGACAGGCCCAGCGCCGAATTGAAATCAAGGTTTGACTGCTCGCTGATCGCTTCGACGCGCATTTCGAACAGTTCGCTCATCGCCTCGCTGATATTGGCGCTTGCAAACACCAGTGTGGTGTCGCCAAATGGAGTGGTGAGCTTGCCGAGGCGGGTGTCTTGCGTCAGCGAATCCGGCATTGCGTCCTCGTAGTCCTTGCGTTGCGGTCCTTCAGCGGGAGCCGCTGCGATTTCACTTCAGTTACGGGATGATGGCAAGACGGGGTCAGAGCTTGGCAAGCTCCGCCTGCCCCTTCTGGGTCCAGTCACTATAGGTCTTCAGATTAAAGGCGATATGAAACTCGTCGTCCTTATTGCCAACCAGCCGCTGCGCTTTGCCGATCGTGATGTCGTTATCCAGGCGATTGTTCCAGCCGCCATTGGTAATCTCGCCGTGGATTTCCTCGCCTTTCATGGCGGAGCTCCAAAGCCATTTGTTCATGACGACGGCGCCCTTTACCCGGTTTCCGAGCGACTGATAGCGATTGTCCTTCACCCGCACATTCGGCAATTCAGTGGCGAGCGTGGTGCGCGGCACGTCGGCGCTATCGGGTTGCGTATTGCTGGCAAAGTCGAAATGCCAGTTGAACGGCACGCGCGGCGAGCTCGCGCCCTTGCCCATGTCGGGCATCGTCGAGTTGAATTTGCCGACCTCCTTCAAATCTTCGCCACGGCCAAACTGGAACAACGGCAGATCGGAAAGACAGATATAGTTGAGCGTGACGGAGTTCTGGTCGAGCGACGTAGCGAGCGCCAGCGCGGTCGTCGCGCCTATGCTGGAACCATACATCACCACGACGCCGATATTTGACCAGGCCCGATTGCCCTCGTTGACCTTCGCGACTTGATCGAGCATTCCGACAAACAGCGTACTCCGCGTGACGACGACATTGGTGTTGTTGAGGGTGACCGTCGGCGCGAACAGCGTGCGCGATTCCTTGCGCGCGACGCAAGCCCGGCCCCAGCCATCGAATTTGCCGACCCGCGCCGGGGCGTCGGCGTCCTGATCGATGCGTACGCGGTCCCAGTCGATCGGATCCATCGGCGTATCGGCGCCGATGAACTCGAAAAAAAAGTCGACTTTGCGAACCAACCCGTCCTCCTCTGCACCGGCCGAATCATTGGATGCGCAGGCGCATCAGTTCGCGGTCGAGCGCTTCCAGCGTCGCGCGGCTGACGACAATCTCGGGGCGTCCCTCGAAGCCCGGCCGGAAAATGCGACGCGCGGCATTGTAGCCAAGTGTGGTCGTCGCGGTCGTCGGACCGAAGTAGGTCGCGTTGAGTTCTTCACCAGAAATCCAGCCGCCTGTCAGCGCGAGCAGCGCGGATTGGATCGCCAGCACATGCGGGCCGACTTCGCCAGGCCCGATCTCCTCGCCGTCGGCGCCGGCGCAAGCCCGCAGACGCGCTTCGCTGCGCAGGGCGTTCGACAACAGCAAGGCCATGTTCACCCCGGTTCCGTCGCGGACCCGTCGACGCTGCCACGGTCGACGCGCGTTGTCCACGCGACCTGCTTACGGGATGCGACGCCGCTTTGCCGGCGACGACGATATTCCCGTTTGACCCGCCTCGCCTTTTTCGTCACGATTCGATCGATGCGCATGGGGCTCCGACGGTAACAAAATGGCAAACGCAGAGATCGAATTGCCGCCCATTTCAGAGGAGGCCCCTTGCGGGCCGGACCTCGACATGGACGGCGACGCCCCGTTCATGAACTTCATGGCGACCACCGAAGTGGTGCTGCCCAGCTCGACGTCGAGCTCGCCGAGCGACCGCAGCTCATTTTTCAACTTCGATCCCAAAGCGCTCGACTTCGGTGCGATCTTCACCGCGGGCGACGCATTGCTCGCGCGCAGCCAGGACATCCGCCTTCTGGCGCTGCTCGCCAAGATCTCAATTCTCAAACGCGACTTCGCCGACTTTTGCAGGCGCATCGAGACCATCGCCTGGCTCCTCGCCAACCGTTGGGAGGACGTGCATCCCCGCGCGGAGGATGGGGACTACGCCAACAGGCTCGCCCAGCTGGAAAATCTGGACGATATGGCCGCGACGGTTCTCCCGCTTCAGTACGCCACATTGCTCGAAACGCGACGCGACGGAACGCTTGCCTTCCGGGCCCATCTCATCACGACGGGCGAGGCGAAGGCGCGCGAAGGAGAGGCTCTGGCCTCGCAAGCCGCGATCGACCGCATCCTGTCAACCGTGGAACTCGAAACGCTGGAGGCGGCTGCGGCGCGGGCCGCGCGGCTAGTAGCGGCGCTGAACAGCTTCGGCGCGATCACGGCCGAAAAGATCGACCCTCAGAGAGCCGTGAAGTTCAAGTTTCTGCAACCGGTGGCCGAGAAGATTCGTGACTTTCTGGCGGCGTCGCTGGAGCGCCGCAACCCGACTGCAGCGACCGTCGAGTCCGTGGAAGACGCGCCGTCCGCCGACCCCTCGACGCCGGGCGTCGCCGCGGCTGTCTCCAGCGGCCCCCTAGATACGTTCGACGGAATCGACGCGGCGCTCGGCGCGGCGCTAGGCTATTTCGCGACCCGCGAGCCTTCATCGCCGGCATTGCTGCTGATCCGGCAAGCGCGCGAGGCGCTCGGCAAGAACCTCTATGACGTGATGCGGCTCCTCGCGCCGACGCATGCCGACAATGCGCGCGTGTTTGTTGGGCCCGATGGAGCCTTCACCGTGCCGGTCAGCGCGCTTTCGAATGGACCCATGCTCGACATCTCCCGCGCCGATCCCGAGCCGGCGTCAAGCCGGGCGGCCGCGCTGGCGGGGATCGATGCCGTGGCGGCCCACATACGCAAATCAGAGCCTTCAAGTCCCCTGCCGTATCTGCTCGATCGCGCCCGCGCCCTCGCCACGCGCGACTTTCTGAGCCTGCTACACGAAGTGTTGCCGGAAGATGATATCGCCTCCCTGAAGAACGGGCGCTGACTATTTGCTCGGCTCGCCGAGAAACGTCGTCCACTCCGTCGCATCGGCGGTGTCGATCTCGACGAAATTCGCCGCCTGCAATCCGCGCCGCCAGCAGTCGGAGATCCCGAGAACGCGGAACTTGCCGCTGTCGACGCACATCGACACCGTGCCGCTCGTGACATCAGAGCCGTTGATGTCGACTGCGAACAGATAGAGAAAGCGGCTCTTCAGAGCGCCGTGGACCGGCGTGGAACAAGATCCCGGAGTCACCGTCCACCAACCCTCGGTCGAGAAGTCGGTCGCGGTCGATAGGCCGATCGCGAGGTTCAGCAGAGACCCGCTCTTGTTGCAGACGCGCCATTCCGCGCACGCCGGCGTAGCTGCGACGAGCAGTGTCAGAGCCAGCGTCCACGGCCAGAGTTCTAGCGTATCTCGCAGTTAGGTTGATCCCGTCATTGCGAGCGCAGCGAAGCAATCCACCGTTCAGCCGCCGGTCCATATGGTCTTTATCCGCAACGGTTTGCGGCAGACGAAGCGTAGATTGCTTCGTCGCTGCGCTCCTCGCAATGACGGGTTCAGTCTAACGAGTAGCGCCCTAGCTTACATCATAGACGAACTGACCCTCTGCCGCCGACACGCGCACGTTCGAGATCGCCTCGCGCGCCAGCGAGCGCCGCAGGATCTCGCGCGACAGCGCGGGCAGGATCGTATTGGTGACGACATTGTCGATCACGCGGCCGCCGGACGCCGGGTCGTGGCACATCGAAACAATCTGGGCGACTGCGCTGTCGTCGGCTTCGAAAACCGCGCGATGATTTTCGGCAATGCGCTTGCCGATCCGGCCAAGCTGCAATCGCACGATGCCGGTGAGCACCTCTTCCGACAGCGGATAGTAGGGGATCGTCACGATGCGGCCGAGCAATGCGGGCGGGAACACGTCGAGCAGCGCAGGCTTGAGTTCGGCCGCCAGCGTCTCCGGATCGGGCGGGTTCGGACGGCGAGCGGCGTCCATGATCTCGTCCGTGCCGACGTTGGAGGTCAGCAGGATGAGCGTGTTGCGGAAGTCGATGCGCCGGCCGGTGCCGTCCTCCATCACGCCCTTGTCGAACACCTGGAAGAACAGCTCATGCACGTCGGGGTGCGCCTTCTCGACTTCGTCGAGCAAGACGACGCTGTAGGGACGGCGGCGCACCGCTTCCGTCAGCCTGCCGCCCTCGCCATAACCGACATAACCGGGGGGCGCGCCTTTCAGCGTCGAGACCGTATGCGCCTCCTGGAACTCGGACATGTTGATCGTGATGAGGTTCTGCTCGCCGCCGTAAAGCGTCTCGGCGAGCGCCAGCGCCGTCTCGGTCTTGCCGACGCCGGAAGGGCCGCACAGCATGAACACCCCGATCGGCTTGTTGGGATTGTCGAGCCGGGCGCGATTGGTCTCGATCCGCTTGGCGATCATCTGCAGGCCGTGGGTCTGGCCGATGACGCGCTTGTTGAGAATGTCGGCCAGTTGGAGGACCGTCTCGACCTCGTCAGCGACCATCCGGCCGACAGGAATGCCGGTCCAGTCCGAGACGACGGACGCGACTGCGGGCTCGTCGACCTCGGCGTAGACCATCCGCTTTTCGGGCGAAAATGCGCTCAAGTCGACGGCCTTGGCGCGCAAGTCGGTTTGCGCCGTTTCGCGCTCGTCCTCTTTCGTTTCCGCGCCAGAGAGCTTGGCGCGAAGGGCGAGCACTTCTTCGACGATCGCGCGCTCCTTCTCCCACTCGCCTTTCACGGCCTTCGAGAGTCACGCGATGGGCCTCGATCTTGGCCGCGAGTTCGGTGATGCGCTCTTCGGGCGCGCCCAGATCGCGTTCGCGCTCGAGCGCGGTCTTCTCCGCCTCGAGCGAGGCGATGGCGACTTCCTCGTCCTCGATCGCTGCGGGCTTGGAATGCTGACTGATCGCGACGCGCGCGCAGGCGGTGTCGAGCAGGCTCACCGCCTTGTCCGGAAGCTGGCGCGCGGGAATGTAGCGGTGCGAGAAATTGACGGCGGCGACAATCGCCTCGTCCTTGATGCGGACCTTGTGGTGCTTCTCCATCGGACCAATCAGGCCGCGCAGCATGATCGACTGCCGTCGCAGGATCAGGTTCGCCGATATGGATCGGTTGGAAGCGACGGGTCAGCGCCGGGTCCTTCTCGAAATACAGCCGATATTCGGCCCAGGTGGTCGCAGCGATCGTGCGCAGCGTTCCGCGCGCCAGCGCAGGCTTGAGGAGATTGGCCGCATCGCCCGGTGCCCGCCGCGCCGCCGGCGCCGATCAGCGTGTGGGCTTCGTCGATGAACAGGATGACCGGCGTCGGCGATGACTGCACCTCGTCGATCACGCTGCGCAGCCGCTGTTCGAACTCGCCCTTCATCGAGGCGCCGGCCTGCATCAGGCCGACGTCGAGCGAGCGCAGCGTCACGCCGCGCAGCGGCGGCGGCACGTCGCCGGCCGCGATGCGCTGCGCAAAACCCTCGACGACCGCGGTCTTGCCGACGCCGGCTTCGCCGGTCAGGATCGGATTGTTCTGCCGGCGGCGCATCAAGACGTCGATGATCTGGCGCACTTCGTCGTCGCGACCCAGGATCGGGTCCATATGCGCCGCCTTTGGCCCTGGCGGTCAGGTCCTGACTGAACCGTTCGAGCGCGCTGGTGCCCTTGGCGCCCTCGGCCGTCGTCGCGCCTTCGGTGCCCGCGGCGGCGAGGCCCGAGCCGTCCATCGGCTTGAGGTTGCCCTCCTCCGATTCGCGCCACAACGACTGGAATCCCGCGGCGATCTCGTCGGCGGGAAATTTGGCGAACTCGGGCGAGACCGAAACGAGCGCGCGCCTCAGTTCCAGTGACTTCAGCATCGCGACAATCAGATGTCCGGTGCGGATCTGCGTCTCGCCAAACAGCAGCGTGGCGTAATGCCAGCCGCGGTCAAGCGCGTCGGCGACGGGATTGGAGATGCCGGGCATCTCGGTTTCGTTCTTCCGAAAGCCGCTCACGGCGGCGGTCGCGTCAGCGATGATTTTCGCGCGCGAGATCTTGTAGTGATCCGCGGTGACGGCGAGGTCGGTTCGATCCCGCTGCGCGAGGTGCAGCATCCAGTGCGCGAGTTCGATGTTGCGATTGCCTGCCCCCTTGGCCTGTCGCAACGCCTGCAGGAAACTCTCGTAGCCGACACGGTTGAGTTTGCCCGCGACGGCTTCGACGCTAATGTCGGCGCCCATGGTCGTCCTCCCTAATTCGGTTTTGGCTTGGCGCGCGGCTTGTCCGCACGGCTGAGCAAATGAAACCTGGCGTCCTTGCGATAGACTTCAGACACGTTCGACCAGTTGGGCGCCATCCAGCTCGTCCAGCCTAGCTTCGCCCCCTGCCCGAGTCGCGCCGGCTGGATCGCGCCCGAGGGTATCGCGAGTTCGAGATCCCAGTCGAATTCGCGGCCGAGATAGAGCGAGACGGCGTCGGCAAGCTGGCTCGCGAAATCGGCGCCGGGCAGAAAGCCCTCGTAGTGCGCGAGGTCGCGCGCATAGAGCCGCACCCGGAAGCGATCCCCGACGCTGAACATGCTCGCCCCCAGCATCAGATCGCCGCCGAGGCTCGCATTGGCCTGCCCCAGACGCGAGCGCTGGCTTGTGGGAAGCTCGAGCCACGCGCCGACGAACTCCTCGATCTCGACGCGCGTGCGAAACAGTCCCGCCAGGAAAGAGCGCAGGCGCGAGGCGCTTTTGACGCGCGGCGCCAGCAGGCCCGCATACTCCAGCTTGGCGAAATCAAACAGCGAATCGCGATCGCGGTAGGCGCGCGTGCCGATGCCGATCATCGAGCCGATGTAGGCGACGAACCGGTCCCGATCGGGTCGGTCATGCTGAGCAATGGGACGCGCGTCGGCCCAGGCGCGAAAAAACAGTGCGAGGAACCGGCGCTGAAACACATCGACGAACCGCGCAAACGCGTCATCGGCCCGGTCGTTCATCCAGGCGCGCGTCTCGTCGGTCGTTGCGAGCGGCAGGGCGCCCTGCGGGCCGAACATGCCCAGAAAGCGCGCGGTCAGTCGGATGCGACCGGAAGGCTCGCGAGTCTACAGCCTCCAAGTTCGAATCTGGAAATTCCAGATAGGGATTTTGTGAGATCGTGACGAACTCATCGGTCAGCGTCGCGCTATCGCCAACGCGCGGCTTGCCAGGGTGGTCGCGTTCGAGCTTTCGCAAAGTCGTCAGCATGTCGAACCGCCACGGCTCGGCGAACAGGTCCGGCGCGCGGCTCACGTCACGCCCCGTTCGCCGATGCGCGGCGCCCAGCGCATGATTTCGCCGCGCTCGTTGGTGCGCACGACCGTCTCGGTAAAATGGTTGACCGCGACATATTCGGCGAAGAACCGGTCGAGCACGGCGCCGAGCAGGAAGGCGCCGAGCCCTCGAACGCCTTTTCGTCCAGCGAAACCGTCACTTCCAACCCGCGTGCGGCCGCAGCGCCCTGGGGATAGCGCATGCGGCGCACCACGTCGCGGGCATTGAGGGCGCGGACGCCGCGGATCTTGCGCTCGGTGGCGTTGTCAGCGGCGTCGGCAAACAAGGCGAGCGTTTCGCGCAGCGCGCGGCCGCTGTCTTCCGCGCCGCGCGCCTCGAGCCCGAGATGATTGAAGCTCAGCATGTTGACGAGCCGCCATGCGACTTCGCCGGCGCCCGCGCCGTCGATCTTGCCGAACATCGCGGTCATGATCGGCTCGCGCGGCCGGGTCGGTCCCGCGATGCAACGAAGTTCGAGTTCGACATCGTCAAGCAAACGGAAATCCGCGCCGCCGTCGCCGACCGGCAGATGCTCGGCGAGATGGCGGTTGGAACACAAAGCTCTCACGCTGAGTTCGGTGACGCGCGCCAGATCCTCGGGGTCGGAGCGCTCGCCGAGCGACAGAAACGTCTCGACGCCGGCATAGTCGGAGGCGCGCCCGTATCGGCGCTCCTCGGCGCTGATCCGGCGCGGCAGGCGGCGGGCCGTGTAGCACAGACCTGATGGCGCTGCGCGCCGCGGCGGCCGAGTAGAGCGGCTCCACCGGCGCCTTCTGCGGCGCCCCGGGATGTGCGCGAACACCTGCAGGATGCGATGGGTCTCGAAATCGATCGGGCGGGAGCGGTCGGGAATGACAGGGAATTCGTGCCGGTTGGTCGCGACCGGGATTCGGTCGAGCGTCTTCTCGAACAGATTGACGGCGGGCGCGGCGTTGAGCGCGAACATCTCCTTGCGCACGGCGGCGGCCAGTCGCGGATTGATCTCGTCGAAGGCGAAGATGATTTCGACGTCTTGGCTTTCAGGCGCGACACGACGCTCTTCGAGTTCGACGAGATCGAAGCCAAGGAAACGGCGCGGGAAAGCGAAATAGTCGCGCAGGAAATCGAAGCCGCGAAACAGCCGCTTGTCGTTGGGAATCAGCGCCTCCTCTTCGGAGAAGCCGATCTGCTCGATCATTTCGCGCCGTCCGGCAATCAGCGACGGGATCGCCGAACGCATTGAGAACGCGGAAATAGACGCCCTGCAATGCGCGAACATCTGCTCGTAGAGCGCAACCGCATCCGATTCGGGCCCATCAGATGGAAGCGCAGCGTCTCGAGGCGGCAACCGGCCATCTGCAGTTCGGGCCGAACGTAGGCCTCCTTGTCGGGCGGCTCATCTTCAGGCCGCGGCGACGCTCGAACATTCAGCTGCAGCCGCAGCGCCGGCGGCGCCTTCGACGACGACGCCCGGCGTCAACGCCTGCAATTGCGCGGACGATGACAGATACTCCGCTTTGACGACTTCGAGCGGCCACATGCTGATCGCGCTCGCCAGCTGGAAGCGGCAGGCGACGTTGCGCTCAGCCTCGCGATAGGTCGCATCGAAATAGGAGCCGCGCGCAATCGTGCGTCCCTCGCGCAACGCGGGGTCGCCGAATTTCGGCGCCGCCTGCACCATCACGAAGGCCGGCAGCGGCGCCAGATATTGCGGGCAGAGCTGATCGATCAGGTTGACGGTGAAGTCCGAGAATTCATGCTTGATCTTGAGTTGCACGCGGGCGGCGAGAAACGCTGCGCCTTCGAGCAAGCCGCCGATCATCGGGTCGAGCCGATCGCCGACCACGCCGCCCAGTCGATCCGCGATGCCCGGATATTCGGCCGCGAATTCGACCGCCTGCTCTCGCAGAACGGCGAGTTCGCGATTGTAGATATTCGAGAAACTCGCGGTTCATGGGCTACAGCCGCTCGATGCGGATCTTGCCGGTGTCAATTTCGACGTCGGCGACGAACTCGACCGGCGTGGCGATCGGTTGGGTGCGCAATTCGGCGCTGACGACGAAGCGCAGTTTCAGGTCGTCCGTGGAGGCTGAGTCATCGCGGCGCGCACGGATCGAACGCCGAGCCAGCCGCGGTTCGAAGTCGCTCAGCGCCGTCTCGATTTCGCGCGCGATCTCAATTAGCCGGTGCTCGTCGATCGTGCGCCAGGCCAGATCGGGAATCCCGTAATTGAGTATCGAACGCGCAACTTCCGGGCTGCCCGAAAGGTCCTCGGCCGAACCCAGATTTGTCGTGTTGAGGAGGTCGATGAGATCAGAGGCGACTTCGCGTCTAAGACCTGTTTCCGATATCGGAACACGATAGGTGGAACGACGCGCGGCGATGACCCGTTCGCCGGAAGCGTCGCGCAGATCGAGCGCCACCTTGGCGTCGCGCTTTTCGTGCGCGGCGCGGAACACCGACATGAGCGGAGGAGCAAGCCGGTCGTTCGTCTTAGGCGCCATTAAGGTCCTCACTAGCGCGGCTGCGCAACTTAGTTGAGCAGATCGTCGAAGACGTCCCGGGGGTGAACGCCACTTCTTGCCATACGCCCTGCCAGGTTATTGGGGCCGAGAGCGGCGCCGCTAGCTGGCCTTCACTCTCCGCGGCCGGTCCCTCCGGGATCGACGCGAGCAACCCAATCACCTGATCCTGATCTGCGGATCGATTGAGTACGACAGCCATACGATGCCGAAGTCCGCCTGCTCCGATCAAAAAGACCGCCGTTTTGGCCTCGTCAGTCAGGCGGACGCGCCACGCGCTCCCAACTTCGATTTTTTGCGACGCCCCCGGGACCGCGGATACAGCCCGCAGGGGCGCATTCGACGTCGGCAAGCAGCGGCGGTTCACCGAGCGGCGACAATAGAAAGCAAAATCAAGCTCAGCTACCCTTGTTTGCCTTGAGGTCGTAGCCCTTGGTGTTTTTCGCGCCTGGGGAACCGTCGGCGTTCTGTGGCGTGTAGTTGATCTCGACCTTGGAAAAGTTGAGGGAAACGCTCTCTTGTGCGATGCCGCCGCCCTCATGGCCGCTGGTGGTGACCGACGAAATGTACACCTCTGTCAGCTTGTAGGTCAGATATTCCTGCGGTTTGTCGCCGGCGCGACGCACGGTCACCAGCGCGTCTTTGAAATGCTTGCCGGTCGCACAGGCGAGGAACAGGTTAGGAGACGCACTGTCAACCACCTTGGTGAAGTGCATGTCCTGAACATTGGAGCGACCGCCGCCGGAGCCGAGGTTGCTGCCGCCGGTGCCGGTGTTGGTGACGCCGAAGCTGAACGAACTCACATGAATCTCGTCCTTGTGCTTGTCGTCCTGCGACTTGCCCTTGACGCCGTCAATCTTGAGAAAATAGTCTTCCTGAGACATGGTAGTTCTCCACCTGAGAGTTGCAAAAAGAGTACGGAGTCCCCGTCTGCTCTGCAGTTTTCCGTCTGCTGGAACCCGGGGCTCGCTGTTGGTTTACGGTCTGTCGCCGCCCGTATTTTTGCAGGGGCGGCGACCCGGAACTCTCAAATTTACTTGTCGCTTACCGGAATTTTCGACACGAGGCTCATGCCGATGTCCATGCCCTCGAGCTGGAAGTGCGGGCGCAGGTAGAAGTTGGCGGCGTAGTAGCCGGGATTCTCTTCGTCCGCGATGACGGTGACCTTCGCCTCCGCCAGCGGCAGACGCGCCTTGACCTCTTCGCTCGAGTTTTTGGGATCGCCGTCGACATAGAGCGTGATCCACTCGTTCAGCCAGCGCTCGAGCTGGTCCTTTTCCTTGGTGCTGCCGATCTTGTCGCGCACCATCACCTTCAGGTAATGCGCAAATCGCGACACGGCGAACATGTAGGGAATGCGAGCCGAGAGATTGTCGGCCGCCGTCGCCAGCGGGTCGATGTAGGGCTTGGGCCGGTACAGCGACTGAGCGCCGATGAACGCCGCCTTGTCGGTGTTCTTGCGGTGAACGATCGAGATCAGGCCGGCTTTCGAGAGCTCGGCTTCGCGACGATCGGTGATCGCAATTTCCGTCGGGCACTTCAGGTCGACGCCGCCGTCATCGGTCGGGAACGTGTGAGTGGGCAGATTGATGACCTCGCCGCCCGATTGAACGCCGCGAATGCGCACCGTCCAACCATATTCCTTGTAGGCGCGGTTGATGTTGGCGGCCATCGAATACGCCGCGTTCATCCAGGCGTATTTCTCGCCCTTGTGACCATCGGTGTCTTCCTCGAACGCAAATTCCTCGACCGGTTCCGACTTGGCGCCGTAGGGAATGCGCGCCAACACGCGCGGCATGCAGAGCCCGACGTAACGGCTGTCGACCGCATCACGCAAACCTTTCCAGGCGGCGTAATCTGGCGTGTCCATCAACTTGCCGATGTCGCGCGGATTCATCAACTCGGTCCAGCTATCCATGCCAAGCAGACCGGGGTCTGCGCCTGTGATAAGCGGGCTGAGCGCGGCTGAGGCGATCTTGGAGAGATCGCGCAGCAAGCTGACGTCGGTCGGCGAATTTCCGAAATGATAGTCGGCGACCAGCGCGCCATACGGCTCTCCGCCGAGCTGACCGAACTCGCTTTCATAGATCTTCTTGAATAGCGGGCTCTGGTCCCAACGAGCGCCCGGATAGAGCTTCAGGTTGCGATAGAGTTCGTTCTTCGAGACGTTCATGACGCGGATTTTGAGCGTTGCGTCGGTCTCGGAGTTGAACACGAGGTAATGCAACCCTCGCCAGGCGCTCTCGAGCTTTTGGTACTCCTCGCGCGTGGATGATCTCGTTCACCTGTTCGGTGAGTTTTTCGTCAAGCCGCGCGATCATCTCTTCGATCGTGTCGATGACATCGCCCTTGACGAGGCGTGGAATCTGAGAGCGCCTGCGAAACCAGGGTCTGCACCGCATACTCGACCTCGCTCGCGGCGCGTTCGCTGCGGGGTTTGAAGTTCTGCTTGAGCAGGGCCGCAAAGTCGTCGACTTCGGCCGTCGCCTCCGGCGCCGCCGTTTGTTGCTGGGGTTCCAAAGCCATCTGAATTCCCTCCCCTTCAGGCTTCGCCGTCGCCGTCGCCGGCGTCGGCAGGCTTGGCGTCAAGTTTCTGTTTCAGCGCCGCCATCATTTGCGGATCAGCGAGCAGCTTCTTGAGCGTACCCTCCGCGGCCGCCTTGCCGTCCATATATTTGAGCAAGTTGGAAAGCGCCTCGCGTGCGGCGAGCAATTTGGCAGTTGCGGGATTTTGACGCGCGATCGCCGCCGGCGAGAAATCTTCCATCTTGTTGAACTTCAGATTGACCGACAACTTGTCGCCGCCGTCGCCCGCCCAACTTGTTTGGCACTTTCATCGTGATGGCGGGTTCAATCGCGGCCATCCGCTTGTCGAAATTATCCATGTCGATGTCGAGCAACGCCCGGTCGTTCATGTCGGGCTTTTCGACGGCCGAATTGTTACCCGAGAGGTCGGCGAGGACGCCCATGACGAATGGCAATTCGACTTGCCGTTCGGAGTTGTAGGGATCTTCATAGGTGATATGAACCCGCGGCTTACGGTTCCGCGATATGAATTTCTGACCAGAATTGCTGTTTGCGGGCATGTTCGCGTTCTCCGGGTCTGGCGGACCGTAACCGATGCAGCATATTCAAATGTGGCATCTTAGCAACCGGGTCTCGCCGGGTTTGGTGAGAATAGACTGATTCTCGACCGCCTGCGTTCTTACGGGATGGCGAGATACGTGGATTGAGCTTGCCGGCGGCCTCCGCGCTCTGACAAACTCCCGCCGGGGAAATCTTTCAAACGTGCGAGGGCTCGAATGGGCACAGGTCAGGGCACAGGCAAAGGGCGCGACGTAGTCGCCTATTTCGCCGGCCATCTCGCGCACCTCGTCAACGGCGACGACAGGGCCCAACCTGGCGCGACAATCATCGAAATCCAAGCTTTCTCGCTCTACGAAAAGGTCAGGCGCAGTCTGAGCGGCAACAAGAGGTACGCCGAAGAGCTCGTCGGCGTCTGGGCTTATTCGCTTCCGCTAACCACGGAAGACGCGGTTGATTTCTATTTCGATTCCGTCATCGACCGCCCCATCCAGGCGCGGCGCGGCGAGCCGAGCTCTGCCGACAACCTCGCCAAACTGGTGGCCGGGTGCGCGGCCGGACCCTTTCAGTCTTCGACCAAGGAGGCCGCGCTATCGATCTGGAAAGCGCTGACCGGGGGTCCGACGCGGATCCGGCGGCTATCCGCGGGCCCAGAAATCTTCGAGCTGTCGAACCGGATCCTGAAATGCCTCGACGCCGCCAACCGCCCCTATGCCGAAGTGCTTCGGCTTGGATTGTGCCCGCGCGAATGGTTGATCGGCGACGAGGCCGTCGCCGTGAACGCGCTGAAAGCGGCCAACGCGTTCCTCAAGGCCTTGAAGGCCGAGATGGGCGGCGAGTTCGGGCGACGCCCGACGACCGCCGAGCTCGAAGCCGCATTCGCGAAAGCCCCGCCTTCCCATGCGGCCACGCCGCAGGCGTTTGCCGCCAGCGCGTTGGGGGCGGCGATCTTGAGCCGCATAGCCGGCACCGACCAGACTTATCTGATTTCGTACGACGCGATCGAGAACACCCAAGCCGCGGAGGTCGCGGAGGAGGTAGACGCGCCGCTGATGGATTCCAGCGAAGCGGCGCCGTATCTAAAGCGCGCTCTGGAGGCGGGCGCTATCGAGGCGGCCGAGCGCGACCTGCTCGCCGCGATCCTCAGCGGCCGCTCGCTCGCCGAGGCGCTAGGCGACAGCCTGGCCGTTCGGCGGCGCATCAAGCAGCAGTTCGACGGCGATGTCGGGGCTTACGTCGAAGACCTTTCCGAGCGGACCGCAAAGTTCGTTATCGAGGCCGAAGCCAGACCGTAAGGGGACACTGACCTCCGAAACTCAATCGAGAACCCTCATGACCAACATGCCCCTCACCCCCGACGCCGCCCGTTTCCTGCGCACGCTGCGCGTCGCGACTGCGACGACTTTGGCCGCCGCCGATCTTGCCGGCGCGGCCAGGGTCCGTTCGGCGACCACATTCCTTGCGCTCGCCGCCAAGGGCCGAGACGACTGGCGCTTCCCGTCCGAAGGCCTGATGAGCGCCGACGGACTGATCCGCGCCAGCCTCGGCGACGAAGCCGGCGCGCCCTTGCTCATCCTGCAGGCGCTCGGCGCCGCCGGCCTGATCCGCTATTCCGGCGCGTCCGTTCTGGTGAAGCTGGCTTCCGGCGCCGAGCTTGCCGGCGCGTTCGATCGCGATGGCGAACTCCGCCTGCCGCTGGCCGAGGCCGGCATAGGCGAAGCGGGCTTGGCGGGCTTCGATATCGAATTCGTGGACGCCGGGCTGTGACCGCTCGCGTCTTCGTGCCGCTGGTCGGCGCGAATGGCGCGGCGGCGCGGCTGTTCGAGGCGATCGCAGATGCGACCGAACCACCGCCGCACCCTGCCCGCCTGATCCCGCAAATCTCCGAACTGTTCGATTTCGGGCTTTATCCGGTCGGCCAGGTCGCGCGCGAAGCGGTCACCCGTTTCATCGCCGCGCGGCGTAAAAACCTGTGGCTGAACCGGCGCAACGGCCGCGAAGCGCCCTGGAACCTGCGCATCTCCGACACCGAGATCGGCCGACTGACGGAAGAGAATTCGCGCTCCGCCGGCCTCGCGCTGGCGCTGGCGGCGATCTGCCAGGCGTTCGGCCGCGACGCCAGCGTGCTGTTTGCGACCGGCGAAATCGTGCTGCCGTCGGCGCCTGGCGCGCTGTCGGCCGACGTCGCTGCGGTCGGCGGCATGCGCGGCAAGCTCGCGCTGATCGGCGACTATCTCGTCCAGCATCGCAAGCTGCTCGAGGGACGCGACATCGTGATCGCCCTGCCGCACGACGGGCTGGACGGCCGGCCGCTCGCCGACGCCGAGGCCTCGACGTTCAAGCGGCTCGAGGCGGAAGCGGCGCAGATCGGCGCCTCGCTGCAGATCCTTTTTCTACGCACCCTCGACGACCTCGAGGATTCGCTTGGCGCCTTTCGTCTGCCCGAGATCGTGACGCCGCTGCGCGCCGCGGTGACGGCGGCGACCATCGCCGTGATCGCCGGCGCCGCGCTGCTGCTGAACGGGCTGGCGCGCGCGCCTGTCGCGCTCGCGTTCGAGCCGGCGATTGCTGGCGAACCCGAAGCCGGCGCCGAGCCGCGGAGGGCCCGCTACGACGTCAAACGCGACAAGATCATCCCTCTGCCGGCTTGCTACAACACCCAGCGCGAACCACTCGTCGTCGGCGGCGAGACGCTCGTGTTCCGCATCCGCACCCGCGACGACTGGCCGCTAGTCGGGCGCTTCCGCCCCGCGCGGCTGTTCGTCGTGTCGGTCTCCCGCGCCGCCGATCCGGTCGTGCTCGATTCCGCGCGCTTCAAATCGATCGGCGACGCCGATCCCTCGGCCGGACTTACCGCCGCGATCCCGATCGAACCGGTCGAGGACGAAATACGCCTGTTCGTCGTCGCGACCCGTGACCCTGATGTCGACGCGACGCGGCTTCAATCGGAGTTGCGCGCCGCCCTGAAGGGCCTGAGCGGCGCGGCCGTACTGACCACCACAACGTCGTTCCTCGCCGACCGGCTCGGCAATGTCGCGGACTATCAGTTCAAGGTGACCAATGACGCCTCGGCCTGTCCTGCTTAAGCGCGCTATCGGCGCCGTCCTCGCCCTCGCCGCCGTCCTGATGGCGGCCGGGGCGGGCGCGCAAGCCGCTCGACCTCTCCACCGACGCCGGCGTCGCCGAGTTCGCGCAATGGCTGGGCGAATATCGCGCGGTCAGCCGCGCGCGCTGGGTGATTGCGGCTTCGGACCGCGCTGCCGCCGAAGCCAAGCGCGCGGCGGTTGCGGCGCTACTTGCCGCCCGGCGATCAGGACCTGATGCAGCGCGTCGTGATCGAGACCGCCGAGGGCGCGCCGCGCGCCTGGATGAGCCCGATCTTCGGCGCGACCAGCGCGTCCTCGAACTGTTCCTGGCAGGTCTGGGTCGACGATCCGAAAATTCCCGGGCCGGGAGACGAGCCTGTCATGACGCCGCTCGTGCCCAACGATCACATGCCGGTCAGCCGGTCGGCGACGTTCCGCGTCGGCCACGCGGGCCTCGTGCAGTCCCATCTCTACGCGTTCGGCGAAACGCAATCGGGCGCAGTGCGGGATCTCGCCGCCGCGCCGGACGTCAACATCCCCGTCGCGCACGATCCCGATGGCGAGACGATCGTGCTCGCCGCGGCGCGACAGCCGGCGCCGTTTTTCGAGAGCGTCAAGACCGCGCTCGCTCAGAGCCAGGGCGAGCGCATCGACCTCGGCCCGCGCTACGATCTGCGTCAGAAGATGATGGGCGGCGGACGTGGCATCGGGGCCAACATTCAGGCGATCCCCGATAGCATGATCGCTTCGCCGACCCCCGTGGCGAGCGCGTCGCCCTCGATCCAGCCGGTGCAGCAAACGCTGATGGAGGCTTGCGTCTACCAGATGACGCCACGAGACTAGAGTGGCGGGGACGCGCAGCCGTTGGGAAATGTGGATGCAGGGTGAAGCAATGGCGTCCAGGACGCAGCGATGAACGTGCAGTCTGCGAGGTCCGCGAGCCTGGCCAGCGGCCTTGCGATTGCGGGCCTCGGCATCCTCGTGGCGCTGATCAGCGATTTGGCGATGTCCTCGATGACGCTGCCCAAGCTGGTCTTCGTGCTGGGCGGCTTCGCTATGCTGATCCCGACGATCGTAGTGAAGGACCCGCAGGCGTATTGGCTGTTTCTTTTGGTCTTCACCTTTCCCTTCGACATCACCAAGTGGTTGTCGTCGTCGGAAGCCAGCCAGCAAATCGTCGATGCCTACGGCATGCCCGGTTCGGGGACCGTCAGCCTGGTGGTCTTCGTTTCGGACGTCGTGTTGGCGGCCATGGTGCTCCCGTGGCTGGCCCGCGTATACATGCGCAAGCAAACCTTCTATTTCCCCAGCTTCGGATACATTTTCTTTTTTTATCTTGCTTGGTCGATGGTTGCCGCGCTGATCAACGCGACGTCATTTTCGCTGTCTGTGTTTGAACTATTCCGACAATTATTATACTTTCTGACCTTCTTGTTTCTCATCAACAACGTATCGACGCCGCTGAGATTGCGAGCCGTCCTCTGGGCGCTGTTCCTTGGGTTCATCATCAGCGCCGGGAGCGTGATCGTCTGGTTCGAACGCGGGATTGGGACCGACACTGTCGCCTTTACGAGCCTGCACGATCAGGGGCCGGACAACACTTCCGGCCAAAGCCAAAAACCCGGAAAGAAAAACTCGGGCATCGGTGTGCTCACCGTCGGGGATGTCGAGCGTACTTTCGGAAACAAGGAGGTTGGTGGAAACGTTATCAAGCGTAGCCAGGGAATATTCAGTCATCCCGCAATCCCTGCCAGCCTTTGCAGCATGTTGTTGCAGGTTGTTTTTGCATATCTCATATCAACGAAGAATAATTGGTACAGGTTATTTTTTTCCTTGATATATATAGGCGGAGTTGCCGCTTTGATTTTGACCTTTTCGAGAGCTGGCGCCATCGGTTATTTGGTAGGAACGGTTTTTTTCTTCGCAGTCGCCAGCTGGTCAGGGATGATTACACGGAAAATCATGGGCTACATTTCGGCAGCGCTGATTTTGGCTGGGATCGTCTGCGTCCCGCTGCTACTCGTATACTTCAGCGCCAGGCCGGAAAGTTTCTACATGCGTTTCAACATGTTCGAAGCGGCGTTGCAGGGCTACGCCCAGCACCCCTTCCTGGGCACAGGGTTGAACAACTCCACCGCCGCTATGAAATCGGGACGGCAGGGATTGCTGGAATTGGGCATACAGATTCCGGATGCTGAAGCCGCCGACAGTTATTATCTGTCGACGCTGGTCGAGGTCGGTCCTATCGGAATGGCCATCCTCCTTTTCTTCTTCGGAAAGATCCTGATGATCGCGATGCGGACGATGAAGAACGCGGCGCCGGACATGAAGCCGCTGCTGGTCGGGATGGTGGCGGGGCTCGGGGCGCTGGCGACGCAAAGCCTTGCCGACGAGCCCGTCGCTGGCCACTCGGTGGCCTTTGTCGCGTGGCTTTTTGCCGCTCTGATCATCGTCATCGCGCGGAGCGGAAAAGGCGAAACGTCGCCGGCGATCGCGGCATTGCGTCCCCAGGCGAGGTTCTCAAGGTTGGGCGCGGACGCGCTCTGACAGGGATTTCAGGCACTTCTCTGCGAACGCCAGACGCACGCTCTCGTTGATCATGGTCCTGAATTGCCGTTTGTGGCGCGCCCGACGACGATGATCGGCGCTGATCTGATCGAGCGGCTTGCCGCCGAACTCGGCCGGAAGCACGTAGAATTTGCGTGGAGACAGCGTCGCCGAACAATCCTTCCAGAAGGTGTCGTAGTCGAACGGAAACGGAAATCCGCCCACCTGCATCTTCGATGGCTGTTCTTCATTCGGCACTCCGACCACGAGGGCGACATCGAGTTCGCTGGCGATCCCTTGCGCGGCAGCGAGCAGCAGATGCGGAGGCGTGATGTCCCTGCACAATTTGGTCGCGCGGCGGATCTGCTCAAAACGCTCCTTGACGCCCTGAACGCGTCCAACAAACAAAGCTCGGGGCTCCGAACAGCCCAACAGTTCGCCCGGCGCGATCGTGAAGGAAAGTTGATAGATATCTGCGGAGTTCATCTCGAAATGCAGCGTCAGATCGCCTTCGTGACGGTGAGTTCTTTCAAAAGATATGCTGATTTCTCAACTCTTCGCCTTCGATCGTTGAGCTCCACAATATCAGATCGCAATCCCTGACTTCTTCGTAGAACGTCTCTTTCAATCTCGACGCCATGTACCTGTAATGCGAGACAAATATGTCGTATCTCGTCCTTCTGCTTTTGTTGAAGGACGTTGCGAGATACGGATGGGACAGGCTTCCGTTCAGCAAATCGGGATAGCTCTGTAACAGAGGCTCAAGGCCGGGTCGCGTCGTGAGCAGCACGACATCCGCGTTGAGCACTGTACCCACGATGTTCTTCAAGGCGCCGACAAGCCCTTGCTGCTTGTAAACATGAATCAAGAGGGCCTTGAACGACCTCGCGATCCGCGCGCCCTGCCCCGATGAAGTCCGGGGTTGTTTCTCAAATTGATCGGGTCGCCGCAGATACATTTGATTTACGCCAAATCCTCGCGTGATACCTGGATCACGGAACTTTGGCCTGCCGGGCTGTTGCTCATGTGGTCGTCAATTCAAACGATCCCAAAAGTGGCGGCTGTCTTACTTGTGTTGCGCCGTAACGAAGTTAACTTGGCCTCCGCAACGTGGCAATCCACATATTTTCTGCGTTCGCCAACGTACGCGGAGGCCCTAACTCGAGACCGCGGCCTCGGCGGCGATCATCTCGGGCGCCTCGCCGCAGAATTCTTGAAAGGCAGGATCGGTCGCGAGCAATTCGGCAAATCCGCCCGCATTTCGGATGCGTCCCTGCTTTAGCATGTAGATCGTATCGCAGTGCTTCACGAACGCCGGCCGGTGGGCGATGACGATGATCGTCTTCCGTCCCCTCAGTTCGCGCAACACGTCGATGACGGCGGCTTCGGTGGCTGGATCCAGATTCGCCGTCGCCTCATCGATCACCAGAACCGCCGGGTCGTCGTAAAGCGCGCGGGCGATCCCGAGGCGTTGGCGCTCGCCGCCGGAAAGGCGACCGCCACGCTCGCCAATCATGGCGTCCAGTTCGCCCGGCAGCGACCGCACGAAGCGTTCGACCTGCGCCGCACGCAGCGATTTCCAGACGCGCTCGTCGTCAATCTCTGCTGTTGGCACGCCGAACGCGACATTTCGCCTGACGCTGTCATCAATCATATAGATGCTTTGCGGGACATATCCGATGTTCCGCTGCCAGCCTGTGACGTTTTCCCTGAGATTGCATCCGTCGATCAGGATCCTGCCCGAGCTAGGTTCCAAAAGCCCGAGCATGAGATCGACAAGCGTGGTCTTGCCGGCGCCGGTCGGGCCAATGAAGGCGATCAAGTGCCCCTTGGGGAGTTCGAGGGACACATCGTCGACCGCCGGCTGGGCCATCGAGGGATGCGAATAGGATAGATGTTCAATCGACAGCGCCGTCCGGAACGGGATTGGCGCCACATGCGTATCGACGGTCTCCTGCGACGCGTCCGAGGGATTCTGCCGTAAGGCGACCAATTCCCGATAGATCACATCGGTCGAAATGTAGCGGTAGCGAAGCTGCGCGAGCGCGCTGCTCATTCGGCTCATCGACGGAATCAACCGGACAGCTGCAAGGGCGAACATTCCCAACAGCAGCAATGTGGTCTGAAGATCCTCGCCGCGCTCCAGCAAAATTGAAGCAATGGTGACCATCGCAGTGACCGCGAGCGTGTCGATGAGGAAACGCGGCGACGTCGTGAGGAACGTCAACGACCGCATCGAATTGGCAAACCCATAAACATGAATACTATGCTCTTTGATGAAGAGCGCGCGACGCCCGGTAATCATGGTCTCCTTGACGCTGTTTATTCCTTGTTCGGCCCACTGGATCATCGAGCCGAAACTCTCCTCGGCTACACGGCCCGAAGCGGCCAACGGCCGCTGCGTCGCTCGAATGGCCAGCATGGTCGGAACCGCAAGCACGAGCAGTGCGCCCAGCGTTCCCAACGGCTCGACGACCATCAGCAAAACCGTCAGCGCCCCCAGCACCAACGCCTCCCCCATCACGATCAACAGGTTCACCAGGAAGATGTTTGCGAAATCCTCGACGGTGCGCGTGGTCACCTTTATCAGCTCGGCGCTGTTGCGCTGAACGTGCAGCGAGTACGGTGCGCTCAAATAGCCGGTAAGCAATTGGCGCGAAAGGCTAACATGCTTCTTCATGGAGAAGCTGAACAGCCACCAATATAACCCTATGAGGTAGGCCGTCTTGAAGGCGAACAGTCCGACGAGAGCCGCCCCCAGGATGAAGAACAGCTCCCTCGGATCGCTTACATTCATGAACGAGAACAGCGGTCGAAAATGACCCGCCTTCGACAAAAGTTCCGGTTGCTTCAGCACCGCGATGAAGGGGAGCACGATGCCGATGCTGACCGTTTCAATGAAAGCGCCGAGCACCATTCCGCACAGCAACAGAGCGCCTTCCCGCCTTTCGCGAGGTGTCAGGATAAACCAGAGTTCTCTGATCAGCTTCAAATTTCGATCTCTTCACGAACTGAGGAGGGCCCAGGACAGCCGGCGCTGTATCACCGAGCTATCGCCCGGGTAGCTCCGTCTGCTCCCTGTTCCTAGGGCGCCGCCCTGGTAGCCCGACGGGAACCAAGTTGGTCGGTGTCCGCCGCGCCGCAGGCTCGCAGAGATTGATCATGCAGGGTCATTGTGGAAATGCTCCAGGTTGCGCACGAGCGCCAACGCCTCCCGAGGAGCGCGGGGGATCGTCCCAATCACCTTGAGACCAACGAACACCTCGAAGTCATGGATTCCGCGCGCCGTTCTGTCGATGTATTCGAGGAAGAACGCCAAGGCCACGCCCACCAGCAATCCGCTAAGAAGCGCCGCCAATGTGATGATGTCGCGGCGCGGTTTGGTCGGGAGCTGCGGGGGCAGCGCCGGCGAAATCAGGCGCGCCTCGGGCATCGTGTCGGACGCCTTCATTTCGGCGTCCTTCATCTCTTTGGCGACTGTCTGGTAGGTCGCATCCGCAATCTCGACATCCGTCTGCCTGAGCTGCAGTTCGCGCTCCAACGTCGGCAGCGTCGCCAGATCCGCCTTGTTGTCAGCGAGCGCGTGGACCAGGCGTTCCCGCTTCTTGGCGTAGATATCGGAATCTATGGTGCCGCCCGCGGCGCTCTCGCTGGCGTAGGTCGCATCCAGCTTGGCGAGTTCGACGGTCAAATCCGACATCACTCGGAGCTTTTCGTCATATTCCGACTGGTAGAGAAAAATGCCGTGGGTGGTCTTGTAGGATTGTAAATTTTCTCGCGCTTCCGCCAGCCTTTGCCGGCTCTGCTCGAGTACGTCCTTCAGCCGATCGGCCGACGCTCTCGCCTCGGAAGACCCGATGCCCTGCATCAACTCGATGAACAATCTCGCCGTGGTGTTGGCGACGTCCGCAGCGATCTTGGGATCGTCGGCGCCGAACTCGATCTCGAAGACATACGTGTCCTCGTAGGACTTCAGCACGAGACCTTTGCTCACGTCGTTCACCGCTTTGGTGAACGGATCCTCCTTCAGCAATTTACCATATTTGAAGATCGCGATCGCGTCTTTCAGGTTCGACACGACATCCGCCGAAGTCGCCTTCACCCACTCATAGGTCCGCGCAAACCAGGTGTCGGCGACCACCTCTGTCTTCGTCTTCTGGTCGAGCTTCAATTCGCGCACGACCTCGCCAATCAGCGTGGGCGTCTGAATGATCTGGATGTAGGTCTTGGAGGCGCTTTCGACGACCGGGGTCTGTGCGACCGGAAAATCTAGGAATTCCTTGCCGGCGCTGCTTTGTCCGACCCTCATCGGGCTGTGCGGACGGACCAGTATGGTCGCCGAAGCCATGTATTTCTCAGGAATCAATACCGAAACGAACGAAATTCCATAGCCGGCGAGGGTAGCTATGATTGTCAAGGCTACAATCAGTATTACGTGCCGACGCAACACCTCGGTAATCGCGATGACTTCCATTCGTTAGGAAAACCTCCCGTAGGCGGAAAGAAACGAGCCGGGGTTCAAATACAGGTCGAGAACAACGCTTGACTAAGCCTGCAGGGCCTTCGCTGACGAAAGGCAACCGCAAGTCGTACGGTCGCCGATTTCCGCGCGCGATGCGCCCTATAGATCCCCGTTTTCGCCTATCACTTTGACCCACGGACTTCAAGACAGGTTGTATCGCGAGGCGTCGATCGAAGCTCTGCCGAACAGCGCCGCCGCGCCGATTTTGCATTGGCGGAATACCCGATTCCACGGAAGCGCAATGCGTATAACCAACCCGTCTCGCGGTCCCTGCTCAGGGGGAGGACGCGAGGAGCCGCCACGCCGATAGACGCTAGAACCCTTGCGCGATCTTGTCGGTCGCCCGCAGGCTGTTGGCAACGATCGTCAGACTTGGATTGATTCCGCCGCTCGACGGGAAAAAAGACGCGTCTAGCACATAGAAATTGTCGAGTTCGTGAGCCCGGTTGTCGCGGTCGAGTACGCTGGCGCGGGGATCATCGCCGAAGCGGCAGGTGCCGCAGACATGACTGCCATTGAGGGCGCCCGTGGCTTGCAGGGGCCGTACTTCGAACAGCGGCGCGACCGCGGCGCTGAAGGCGTCGCTCATGGCCCGGGCGCGATGACGGAGTTCGTCGGGATATTGGTACGTATACTCGATGTCCTCGTCCGAACCCGCCTTCGCCGAAACTCTGTTGCCGGGATAGGGCAGATCCTCGACGATCGCAGCGAGCGACGTCCACGGATCTTTCAGCGATGGCGCCATCGATGCAATTGCGCTTATGACGCGGCCGGGCAAAAACTTTGCGCCGGCGCGGTGTTTGACCAGATAGGTCATGAACTCTTCGCGCGTGACCTCCGGGTGGGCGTGAAAATTTCCGAGCTTCGTCCCGTCACGTACGTAGAAGTCATTGAGCGACAGGCCGTGATTCATCTGGAAATCAGCGCCTCGCGAGGCGCCCTTGAGACCGACGAACAGATGGCTCGCGGCGTGCAGCATCAGATTGCGGCCTACCAGTCCCGAGCCATTCGCCAGACCGTTGGGGAAGCGGTCCCCTGTCGAGCGCTGAAGCAGCGCCGGCGTCAGAAACGCGTTCGCCGCGACGATGAAGATGCGCGCGCGCAATGCGAACCGCCGCCCCTCCCGCTCGCAAATCACCTGCTCGACGACCGCGCCTTTCGACTCGAACCGAACGGCGCGACAGCTTGCCATGATCCTCGCCCCATGCCGTTCGAGCGCCGGATAGAGGCAGACCCGAGCGGCGTCGTTGCGGCACGCCTGCGGGCAGAGCCTTTCGGGGCACCCAGCGCAGCCCGGCGAACGCTCCAGAGTGGAATGGATGCGATAGGGGTGAAGACCGACGCGCTCGAGCGCGCCAAAAACGGCGCGCTCCTTGTCTGACGCCGGCGGAGGCTCAAGCAAGTCTGGTCCTGACGGCGACAGCGGGTCCTGCGTGCCACGAACGCGATACAAACGCTCCGCCTGCTCGTAGTATGGCGCCATCTCCTCATAGCTGACAGGCCACGCCTCCGGCAGCGAGGTATCCGGCACGTTGCGAAAGAACTGTCGCGGCGTAAAATCCTCCGGACGAAAGCGGTCCATGACGCCGTTGAACTGCGCTGTCGAGCCGCCCGCGCCACAACCCATCGGCGGCTTCGACGGCGCGAACGCGCTGTTCTCGTCATCGCGCCGATCGAACGAACGCGGCCACCAGCCGTGATTGAGCGCCGCTTCGGGATCGCCCGTCCATTTATAAGCGACGCCCCGTTCGACGGCTGGATCTTTATCGAGCAGCTTGCCACGCTCGACAAACAGCACCGAGCGTCCCCGACGCGCGAGATTGAAGCCGGCGGTCGCGCCGCCGGCGCCCGCGCCGACGACGATCACATCCCACGCGTGACCTTCAGCCTCCTGAGGCGTAATTTCCCCCAGGACGGCGCTCGTCACGTCAGCGATGTTCCTCTCAACCGAAGACCGGCCATCTCGTACATCTTGTCGAGGACGCGCGCCGTCAGAACCGGGTCGTCGGGGGGAAGCGCTTTCGATGGCTCACCGCGAATGGATTTGGCGAACGCTTCGAGCTGACGTTGGTAGGTGGACTTCGTCGGCAGCGCCTCGCGGGTTACGACGCCGTTCTTCTCCAGTTTGAGGCCTTTGCCGTCCCACTTTATCTGTCCATTCTCGAACTGGGTGATGACGCCATCCTTGGGCGAATAGAACCCGCGAAGTCCGAACTCGATGGAGCCGTCGAGCCCGGAGGGGAATTTAACCTCGGCGGCCATCCAGCGATCGATCTGCGGACTCATTGTTTTGGCCTTCACGGAAAGGACTTCCGGTTCCTCTCCCGCCACGTAACGCAAGCAACTGACCGCATAGCAACCCACGTCGAGCGCGGCGCCGCCACCGAGTTCAAAACTTCGGCGGAAATCGTCCTTGGCGATCGGAACATAGGGCGTTCGGAAACAGGACTCGATGCGGGTTAGCCGCCCGAACTCCCCGCTGAGCACGAGTTCGCGCTGACGCAGCAGTTTGTCGAGAAAGCGAACGTGCATGCCTTCGAACAAAACGCGGCCTTGCTCGCTGGCGAGATGCACCAGGTCTTGCGCCAGACGCGCGTTCTCAGCCAACGGCTTTTCGCACAAGACGTGTTTGCCTGCCTTGAGCGCCTGACTGGCCCATTCGTGGTGCAGCGACGTCGGCAGCGCAATGTAGACCGCATCGATATCAGGAGAGTCCACGAGCGTCTGATAGGAGCCAAAGCTGCGTTTGAGGCCATGTCGCGCGGCAAACGCCTCAGCCTTGCTCTGCGTCCGCGACGCAATGGCGGTCACCTCGACGCCCTGTGTCTCCTTCGCCGGCGCCAAGAGACCATAGGGCACAACCCTTGCCGTTCCCAACACGCCAATACGGATCATCGACTGACAAATTCCTTGCGCTGTCGAACCATTGCCGGACCATGCATATTCGCGCGAGGAGGGCTAGCCATCCGTGGGCTGAGGGCGCGCGACGCCGACTTTTCGCCGGAATTTCATAGCCCTCAATACTACAATCGGCGGCAGCGGTGCAACCTCATACACGCCAGAGATCGCGGAGAGAACGATGCAGCTAGCCGCCGGAAGGTTGGTCTCGGATCATGCGCAGAATCTGGTCGGCAATCGGACGCGCCCCTGCGATATCATTCGTTTTCAAGTAGGCATCGAGCTTGCCGAACAGTGGCCCTATCTCAAGCCGCCGTTCCGGATGCGCTTGAAGCCAGGCCGGAGCCTCGCGCTGGATGATTTGCGCTTCATCGACGAGTTCCTGGTGCAGCTTGTCGAGCGGCGGCTGCGACGGTCCGCGAGCCGCGGGATCGGGCGCGGCGGCCTCGGATAATGGCTCGCCGCTCAGGAATTTCTTATAGGCGTCGATGGCCTCAGGTCCAAAGGCGCCCTGGCTGAGATCGGACATGAGCGCCGGATTCGTCGCCCCGACATTGACGGCGACCAACTTTGCGCCGTGGTCGAAGTGCCAGGCGAGATATTGTTCCCAACTCACGCGCACGGCCGGATCCGGGCTAGTAAAGGCGGCGTTGGCTTCCACGCCGCCCCAAGCGGGATTGCCATGTTTGGCCAACTCTGAATAGAGCGGCTGGAACCCCTTCGCCAACGTTCCTATCGGATAGGTCGTCCATCCCGGGCGGGCATGCGGGTTGAATACGATGTCTATGGGCGCATTGTTGCTTTTATCTTGCGGCGGCGACGCGGCGACATGGGTATAAATTCGCGAGCAGGGTATCCCTGCGTTTGTGAATTGCTCATCCCAGAACGCGAGAAACTTCTGGTTTACGTCCGCGAGCGCCTGGTTGAAATCCGCCGGCGGATTCGCTTTGCTGTAGCCCGCGTTGGTCAGGGCGCAATAGCCGAGTTTGCTCCGCGGCGCGTGGTCTTCATCCATCAGCGCGATCGCCTGTGTGAGCATGTCGGCGACTTGTTTCTGCATGGGATCGGCGTTGGGGGGAAGACGAGGAGGGTTTGCAATCGCCGAATAGTCGTCAAAGCCGGCTTCCGCCCCGACGGTTATGCCAGCGAACAAATATTCCTTGCCGACCTGTTTGAGGCTGTCGATCTCCTCGCGCAGCGCGGGGACGACGACTTCGGAAACGATGTTGTGGATCTCCTTTTGAACCGCCGCACTGTTCAAGCACATGTGGGGCGACTGCGACGCCGTGCCCTCGGGACTGAAATACCTGCGCTTGTTCGGATTTCCCTCCCAATCGTACCATTCCACATTCTTCTTGTTGTTCGGGTCGTAGCCGATTCTGGTCGGGTCGTACCAGTTCCAGAGGTCGGGTCGCGTCTCCCAGCCGATGCTGTCGTCAACGAGGAAATGAACGGCGACGTTGGTGCGTCGCGCAGTTTCGAAATGCTGTTTGATCTCCCGCCTGATAATGGATGGGTCTGGCGCCCACACGGGAATGCCCACGCCGAACCCGAGCTGCCGCGTCACGCCGTCGCCGGTCGTTCCCAGTTTTTCGGCAAATTCCCCTACGGCCAGACTTCTGCTGTTGGCGCCGGGAAGCGGCGGCCAAAATATCAGGTAGGCAATGTCATCGGCGCGGTTGACCATGCAGGTCCCAAATTTCGCGCCATCGCTCGCAGCCGTTGCGGCGTCCGCAGATGGAGACGGGGCCGTCAAAGGCGACGATGGCGCGCGAGGAGAAGCTGCAACGGCTGAGGATTGCGGCAGATCGCTCGATCCTGAAAAAACGCGCGCCGCAAACACTGCGATCAAGATGCATAAGCCGAGGCCGAGAAACAAGATGGAACGAGATTTCATCATTCCTATTTTCCTCCTCGCCTTGGGCGACGCTCCCCTCGCAGACCTCTTCAGGTGAAACGACGTGTGCGATTTCGTCGCGTCGCCATCCATCGAGCAACGCCGCGCCCGACATCGGCGCAACCAAACAGTCTCCGCTGAATGCGCTCATCGAAATCAGTATCGACGCTCCATATGCCCCGTCAAGCCATCCCAGGCCCCACGCATACAGGCAATCAGATGTCGGCCGTGGCTGACCGGCCGCACAGCGAATGTCCTCGGGTAGCAGATCGCGTGAATGATGCTACGGATCATCCGCTGCGGCCGACGCGGTTCGAATTGATACAGCCAGAAATAGAGCATGTTGCGAACGTAGTAATAGCATCGCAGCGGCGACAATTCGAGCAGCCTGAATGAGAAGGGTCCGAAACGCAGGGTTCGGGTCACGAAGCCGGGCGGCCGTCCCACGTCCTGATGGAGCAAGGCGTGATTGACGATGTAACCCGTCAAACCGATCTGTCGCGCCCGGTAGCCGTACTCCAATTCGGCCAAGTCGATGAAATAATCCGCGCTCGGCAGCCCGATCTTGGCGACCGCCGCCATCCGGAACAGTGCGCCTGACCAGATAAAACAATCGCACGCGCAATGGTCCTCATTGAAGTCGAGCGGCGCGAACGTCATGTACGTTTGCGTCAGCACGATGGGACGGTGAGCTTCGACAGCGGCGCCCGCGTTCGCGAGGCGACACCCCAGGAAGCTGACGCGCTCCTGCTGCGGTGTTGAAAGGCGATCGTAGAAGCTCAGCAGCGTTTCGAGCGCGTCGGGTTCTGGCACGCTGTCGGCGTCAAGCACCCAGGTCCAATCAAAGCCCTGCCCCAGCGCGTGGACAAACCCGACGCCGACGGCGCCGCTGCTGCCCAGATTGGCCGAGTTGCGTATGACGGTCACACCTTGCGGCAACGGCCGGTCCAGAGTTCCGTCGGTCGAGGCATTGTCGACGATCACAATCGCATCCGGCGGCCGGGTCTGACGGCGCAGCGCGTCGAGAGCCTGCTCGATGACGGCGGCGTCGTTGAACGTGTGGATGTGGGCAAGAACGCGCATGCCTCGACCCGCTGGGTTGACCGCATCCCGGCCGGGAAAGCCCTCCGCTGAGCCCGGCGCCTCTAGCCTGCTGGGTTGCGGCTTCAGTACCGACGCTCCTGTTGCGCCGTCAAGCCGTCCCAAACACCGCGCAGGGAGGCTATCAGTTGCCGGCGATGGCTGATCGGCCGCAGCGCGAGGGTCGCCACGAACACCAACGTATTGGCGAGGCTATGGGCGACCTGCCCCGCATGCAACGGCCTGCACTGGTAAATCCAGAAATAAAGCGAATTTCGGCAGATGTAATAGGTGCGGATCGCGGACACCTCGCGAAACGCGATTTTGTAGCGCCCGATCTTCCACGAACGTTGCACGACGACGCCGGGATTTCGACCGACGTCCTGGTTGTTTGTGGCGTTATGAACCAGATAGCTCACAAACCCGAGCTTTCGCGCGCGATATCCGTATTCGATCTCTCCCATGTCGAGCACATAGTCCGCCGACGGAAGACCTATCTTGGCCACCGCCGGCATGCGGAACAAGGCGCCCGTCCAGATGAAGCAGTCGCATTTTGTAGCGGCTGTGTCGGCTTCGATCTCCTCATAGACGAGTTTTGAATTCTTGAACGTCATCGGCCGGTGCCTGACCTCGCCCTCGGCGTTCCTGAGCTGACAAGCCAGGAAACAAACCTGCTCCTGCTCGGCCGGCGGCAAGGTCTCGAAGAAGGCGAGCAGGTTCTCAAGCGCGTCAGGCTCGGGGACGCTGTCGGCGTCGAACAACCAAGCCCAATCGTAGCCGTGCTCCAACGCGTGCGCGAGACCCTGGACGATAGCGCCGCTTGTGCCCAGATTTTTGGTATTCCGCACGACAGTCACATTTTCGGCGAAGCTCCTGTTGAGGGTCTCGTCCTTCGAACCATTGTCGACCAGGATGACGCCATCGAGCGGCCGGGTCTGGCGCTGTAGCCCCTCCATGATCTGGTCGATCACGGCCTGGTCGTTCAAAGTATGGATGTGAGCCAAAACGCGCATCTAGAAGCGGGCCGCCATGTTGCCGGTCACTCCGTCCCACGTCCCGCGCAGGCAGGCGCGGACCTGCGCCCAATGGGTGCGCGGTCGAAGGGCGAAATTGAGCGTCAGGAGCGCGGTCTGCCACGCGATGCCGCTCAAAACGCTGCGCCCGGGCCTTGGCAGCAATCGAAACAACTCGCGAAATTTTGCCATCGGCCCATCGGTTGCGTCGTACAAAGTGAAGTAGAGCGTGTTGCGACAGACGTAGTAGCAGCGAAGTGGCGCCAATTCGTAAAAGGTCAGCGCGAGTGGACCGATCTTTGCTCGCGTCGTCGAAAGCCCTGGCGTCCCGTGAAAATTGTGGTTGAGTACGGATTCCTGATCGATGTAACCCTTGTAGCCCGCCTTCATCACGCGATACGCATATTCGAGTTCACCGCGATCGATGAAATAGTCGGGATTGGGGAAACCGATCTCGCGCACCGCCGCCATGCGATATAGGCAGCCCGACCAGACTTTCACGTGACACAAATAATAGCGCTGGTCCGGCGGGGGGCTAATGAGAAAGCGGCCGCCCGGGGTGAACAGGCGGCCATGGAGCGGCGGTTCGCCCGGGTTGGTTGGCAGGCAGGAAATGAACGCGGTCTCTTCCTGCAGGCGGCGCGGCCAACCCGAATAGAGGCCGAGCAATTTCACCAAAGCCGCTGGCGCGGGCGCGCTGTCATGATCCAGGATCCACATCCAGTCGTAGCCGTGCTCCAACGCGTAGCGAAAGCCGATCGGAATCGAGCCGCTCGGACCAACGTTTTCAGCATTTCGAATCACGATGACCCGGTCGGGAAACGTTCGGTTCAGCGTATCGTCGCTGGACGCATTGTCGATGATGAGGATGGCGTCGGGCGGCCGCGTTTGATTGAACAGCGCTTGGAGCGTCGTCTCTATGACGTCGGCGGCGTTGAAAGTCGTCAGGCAGGCAAGGACGCGCGTCGTCGCCGGCTCGCTGTCGGCGAGGCGCGCTGCGGACTGGACTTCGCTCACGAGCGTGCGCGGCGGTAATAGCCGCTGTAAGGCCGGTTCGACGGGCCGTGGACCTTCGGGTCAAATCGGTTGAGCACCGCGCCGACGACCGGCGTGCCGATCGAATCAAGATGCTCCCGGGCGCGCCGTATTTCGTCGAGATTGGCGTTTCCGGTGCCGACAACCAGCAGCACCGCATCGACCATGCTGGCAAACAGCAGCGCGTCATTGGCGGCCAGGATCGGCGGCGAGTCCAGAAAGACGATGTCAAAGCCTTTGGAGATCGACTTGAACCGCGTGCGCGCCGAGCGCCAATCGACCGAGCCAAAATACATCGGGGGCTTGCGCCCTCCGGACATAAAGCTGACGACGCGATCCCGCGGCGAATCCGTCAGGAAGGTGACCGGGCGAATCGCGTCGGCGGCTTCGGCCTCACCGAGAAGAACCTCGATCAAACCCTCGGAATCGGGGCTGCCTGCCGCCGCGGCCAACGACGACCGTCGAAGATCGCCGTCGATCAGCAGCGCCGTCTGTCCCGCGAGCGAGGCAGTGATCGCCAGGCAAGACGAAACGCTTGTCTTGCCCTCGCCGGGTTCCGTGCTTGTCACCAGAATGGAAATGCCGGAGGAGCCCGGGCAGGCAAGCCTCAAGTCGTTGAAGAGCGCGTCGTACGCTTCCGCCACATCCGGACTCTTCGTCAGGATCTGCGCGAGCGCAAATCCTTTCCGGTCCGCCGCGTTCCCCAACAACTTCATTCCCGATCAACCCTTTCCTCGGGCGCAACAGCCCATTATTGGTCGCGTCGCGCCACGAAGTCCAGTTTCATTCCCGGCTATGGCGCTACCGCCAACCACGATTTCGTCCTGACCTTGTCGAAGGAAGCTTCAGTTTGCGCTCCGGTCCTGGGCGCGCAAGCGCAGCCGATCGTCTTGAGCGCGTCGCGCCAGATGCAAGTGGAGCATGCTTCGACAAGCTCAGCATGAGGGACATCGCTGCGGAAACGAAACGGCTCCGATTTCAGGGGGCGCGCCGCGCCATCAATCGGCGCTTAACCTTGTTCCAGAGGTCGGTTTTTGGCACGGTCCTGGCGATGTTGGGCCAGATGAACGAGGAAGGGATCTTATGTCCCGAATACATGTTCGGCATACGCTCGCCGGTGGCGATATTGCGATGCAGACGGAAGAAAATACGACCGAAAAAGGGATCGCTCAACATCGGTGAGTAGTAACTGCATCCCTCGAAATAATAATGGGTGACCTGCGACCAGCGGGTCAATTGCGGATCGGTCTGCCGCGACCCTCCGTGCAGCAGATTGGCCGCCCAAATCAGCGCCTGCCCTTTCTTGGCCTGGAATATCTCCGGCTTCAAGCCATGGACGCGCACCAGTTCCGCATACAATTCCTCGAACGGCTTCTGGCCAGGCTCCGTCTTGTTGGCAACCCCACAATATCCCATGTGTTCGTTGACGTAGATCGGCCACTTGTGACTGCCGGAGTAATACACCAGCGGCCCCTGCGAGGGTCCGATATCTTCCAGCGCCAACCAGACGCCGCACATGAAGCGCTCGGGCGTCGAGCTGAAGTGCAGCGAGTCCGAATGGAAGTGCTGCTGGGTGCCGACTGGAAAGTTGAGGGTCTGAAACGGCCAAGCCTGGCGGCCGTAGAGCGCCGACAACAACGCGAGAATTTTGGGGTTCGACGCAACCCGCCGAACGTCCGGGTTGAATTTGTAGGCGTCCTGGATGCGCAAGCCCTCGTTGTTCCGCCAACCCGAACTCCGCCAGCGATCCCAATCATAGCGTGGATTTAGGTCTTTCTTTATGCGCTCGGCAACGGCGTCAATTTCCGGATCGGGGAAGTCGATGGCCACCCAACCGTGTTCGCGGTAGTGCCGCGCCGCAGCTATAGTGAGACTCGTCGAGGCCGAGCGTACCGATGGTCTCATCGAAAAAGGGAGATTCGACGAGAGGCACTCCGGTCAGAAGCCGCTGAGTCCGGGCGCCCGCATCGAACGGGGATATCATGTTCATGTGCAGCGACCTTCGTGATACGGCGCCAATCCATTTCGGGCGCCGGTTGGTCTACCAGCCATTATGTCGGCGAGCAGCCCGTGCGGCAAGTAAAAATCGGCGTCGAGCGCCGCCTGGGTAGATGTTCGTCTTCTATAGCTTCCAAATAGATCAAGGCGTCGATCACTTGATGACCGAATTTGGCGGCCCCGGGCTGTAGCCAACCTTAACTGGACGGACGTCGTCGGAGCCGCTTCAGCAAGGTCGAGGCGCAGCGTGGCGCCTACTGCAGAGTGGAGTTGCGCGGGTCCCCCTCCGCGGACCTCTTAGGCTGCAGCGCCGACCGGGCGGAGTCGATAAACTCGGCGCAGACCTGAAAAGCGAATGAAATGAGAAAATGCAGCGTCAGACCGAATGCGACTACCGCTGACATCGGATTCCACGGCGATCGCAGAATATGCTTGCGGTAATATCGATAACTGCAGACCTCGAAAGTCAGCAGATGCCTGAAGCGCGCTCGCATGGTGGCCGTCGATCCCCCCTTGTGGTTCAGATGGACGATCGAAACCGACGGCAAATAATAGCATTTGTACCCCAAGTCGGACGCCCGCTTACAGAAGTCGGCGTCGACATGGTGCCAAAATGAGGGGTCCAGAGGTCCGACCTCGCGCATCACCTTCGAGGGAGTCATGGACGCCGCTCCGGAGACATACCCGACGACGAAAGGTTCACCCGAATCCCGGTGCAGCAATTCGCGCCGCGAAAAGGGGTTGTTCGGGAATAGCTTCGTCACTGGCGACCGAGACCCGAAAATTGCGGCGGAAGGGCCGAGACGCGCCTTGGCCGACCATTGCGTCGTTCCATCCTCATTGAGCAATCTGCAGCCGACAGCGCCTGCCTCCGGATGCGCGCGCAAAAACTCGATCATGCCGTCGAGCGCGTTTGGGAGCACAATCGTATCGTTGTTCAAGAGCAGGATGTAGCGGCCGCGCGCCGCGTCGTTGCCCCGGTTGTTCGCAAGCGCATAGTTCAGATTTACGTCGTTGCGCAGCAGGTGAACTTCGGGAAACGCCGTGCGCGCCATTTCGCTCGTCCCGTCCGACGAGGCGTCGTCGACCAGGACGATTTCATAGGGATCGCTGGGCGGGTTCTGGTAGATCGACTGCAGACAGTCCCGTACGATTTCGCGGGTGTTATAGCACGTGATGACGATCGTCAGCGTGAGGTCAACATCGGTCGTACCGGCGCCGGTCGGTTTGAGACCAGTCATGGTTTGCAACCCCCCGCGAATGATCGCAGCCACGCCTTGTCGAAGTGCGGCGCCGCAAAGCGATTTTTACACTCGACCGCCCCACCGGAAAAGCGCCAAAGCTCACTCGATCGAGATGACTTCACGCCATCGTCGCAGTAAGCTCCGACAAGATGACAACGCCTGCCTGGCATCAGGCGATCCTGTGAAATTTTGCCGTCTTGAAACAATGCGGAACGGAGGATTGCGACATCGCACACACCGAATTCACGTTGTGGTTGACGCCCGCTGAACCGCTTCGTTCGAAGCTTCGGTCGATCATGGACCACCTGGCTTCAAGTCTCGATGCGGTGGAGTTCGAACCGCACGTGACTGTCTTTTGCGGCGCCGCGACAGAAGCGCTGGCGAGCGCCGTGACTCGAACGATCGCGACCCAGTTCTCGGCGGTCGAACTGGCGCCAGACCGACTGCATCAGACGGATGCCTACACCAAGACGTTCTTCGTGCAGTTTCAGGAATCTGCCGTCGCCGCGCGGATGTCGGAAGCTGCGCGCGCCTATTCCCCGAAATCGGACTACGTGCTGAACCCGCATCTGAGCCTGCTTTACCAGCGATTGCCGGAGGCCAAGCGAATCCAGCTTTGCGACACCGTCGATATTCCCAACGGCGTTTACCTCTTCGATCGCATCCGGCTGATTGAAACGGAACTGCCGATCGAAGAGGCTGGTCCGGTCCGGCGCTGGAGGACGGTGCTGGACGAGCCGCTCCTCGGGTAAATTTGGGCGAAACGCCGGAGGATTTTTCCCGCGTCACATGCGCTCGCTTGGCGCCGCCAACGGCTCTGCGCGCAACGGCCGCTGTCCGACTTTGGCGAGCGCCAACCGCGCCAGCGGCATGGTCAGGGTGATGCTGAACAGCGCCATCAGCGTGACGGCGGAGAAAATGCGTGGGGAAATGATCTGCGCGTCCAACAGAATCGTTAGGACTATCAACTCCGTCAAACCCTTCGATTGCAGCAGGGAGCCGAGCCCGAAGGCGAATGGCCATGTTTCGCCGTTCCAGCGCGCAGCGATGGCGGTTCCCCCCACAATGCCGACGACCGCTACAGTGCTGGTGAGCACAAATACTTCGAGTAGCGCCGGTGAACTCGTATCAATCAGCAGCCGCATGCCGGTCGTCGCGAAGAAGAACGGCATCAGCAGCGCGACGGTCATCACTTGCAAGCAATCAAGAATCGGTTTGTGCAAGTTGGCGGGCATGATCGCGCCGACCAGAAAGGCGCCGATGATGTAGTGGAGGCCCATGAGTTCCGTGACGAGCGCAGACGCGATGGTCGCTCCGCCCACGACGACGAGCGCCCGGGCGTGAACGACCTGATCCTGCATTCGCTTGACGATCATTTTGCTGAGAACGGGCCGAGCGATGCGAGTCATCAGGAAGATATAGGCCGGCGCCAGCACCAATAAGTAGATCGGCGGGACCAAGCCATGATGTTCACTGGAACGCCCAGCGGCCGCCGCCGTCAGGAGTATGCCAAGCATCAACCAGAGAACGATATTGTTAACACCAGCGACTCCGAGCGCGATGTTGCCGATGCGACTGCCCAGCAGACCCATTTCGCCCAATATCGCCCCGAGCACGGGAAGCGCATTCATCGTAACGCAGATGCCGATCGCGAGCTCGAACTCGACCGCGCTGATCCCAGGAAGCAGCTCATCAGGATGTCGCGCCAGAATCCAGTAGCCCGCAAAGCAGCCCAGGACGATCGGGGCGGCGATGCTGGCGGCCGCAACAGGCCAGAACGTGCGTTCGCCGCCGCTGAAAACGCCGGGGTCGAGATGCAGTCCTGAGATCAGACCAAACATCACGACGCCGACCACCGAAAGACCCGAAAGGGAGGATAGCATCGTCGGGGTGGTGAACATTTCAAAATATTCGGGCGCGACTTTGCCAAACACCGAGGGGCCGAGCGCGATGCCAACCATGATCTGCACGGCGACGAGCGGCATCATGCCCCTCAAGCCGCAAACGCGCAGCAACAACACCGGCAAGGCGATAATCACCAGCGCCTGAAATAAGAATATCGAGCTGCCGGTCATCAGTAGCAGTACCTCACATGGCGCCGTGCGCTGTAATGACTTCTCGAATTGTCAGAAAAATTATCTTCAGATCGAGTGCGATCGTGCGCGTGCGGACATACTGCAAGTCCAGTGCCAGGGTTTCTCCCCAACTCAGCATCTTCCGGCCACTGATCTGGGCAAGGCCGGTGATCCCAGGCTTACAGGTGAATCTGACCATCTCTTCAGGCGTGTGATATTGCAGCACCTGAAGCAATTCCGGGCGCGGCCCCACGAGCCGGATGTCTCCAACCACCACGGACCAAAGGTTCGGAAGTTCATCCAAGGAGTATTTGCGAAGCACGCGCCCTACACGGGTGATCCGTGGATCATTTTCGACATGAGGAAATTTGGTGCGGAAATCTTGCTGTGCATAGGCGTCGGGAAAATGTTCAGGAAAACGCGTTCTCGCGTCCCGGTACATGGTGCGGAACTTGACCAGCTTGAAATAAGCGGGGACCCAATATTCCGCGTCCGGATCGTAACCGCCGGGCGGGGGGTAGAGATCGCCGCGTCCCTCGAGCTCTCGGCCGCGCACACGCCGCGACTGCGCAGGGCGCGTATGAAAAAATAGAGCGGGGCCCGGAGAGTCGAGACGGATAATGATGGCAATCGCAAGCATCACCGGCAGAGCGACAACAAGGCCGATGGCCGCGCATAAAACTTCAGAGATGCGATAGAGCCACTCGGCAACGCCGGCAGGCGTCGAATTCAATGAGTCCGCAGCTACAACGTGAAATCTTGCCATAGTACGCATCATGCTTAGGATTTGCGGTCACCGTGCTGCCCCTGCGGACACCTGCGCCGCCTATAGCCTCTATGATCGCTTTGCTCTGAGGCATCGCCTAGACTTGAACTCCCGAACGCATGACCCAGCAGCCCAGCCCCCGTGTTCACGTCCCCTCAATTTTGATCCAGAAGAAATTGGCCAGACATTCAAACTGCCGGCGCGTTTTGATCGCATATCGCCAGATGATTGCGCAGGCCGTCTCCGGGTAGCGCACAATCAATCAACTCCCCGGCGCTGACGCCAGGGAGCTTTTCCCATGGTCTGCAACAACCCACTCGACTAACCCGCCGACGTTCGCTTTCGCGTGTCGTCGACGCAGATGGCTCAGTTGCGGCTAAGCGAGGCCGACCACTTGTCGAAGTACGACTTGCTCAGTCCCGACAACGGCAGACCGATGGGCAACCGGGACCGGCCATATTTGGAGAACTCGAGATATTTCTTGATCTCTTTCAGGTCCGTCGGCGTCAGTCAGCTGCAGATCTTCGTTGACGAAATGAATGATGTTTCCGCGCTTCACAGCCAGCTCAAGCATCGCGTTGCGGTCGTTCTCATCCTCCGGCAGCGCGAAGATGCTGTACATGACGATGTTGCAGCTCACGATCCTTGACCAAGTGCCACAACGTCGGCAGATGCATCATGTCTTCGAGATCGAACAGCTCGTAGTTGAACTCGAGCTTATTCTTCTTGCAGTAATCCACCAGCATGTAACGCTGCAGATGCACCGGAATGCCGTAAGTCGACGCGGTATTGTTGGCGACATAGAATATATTTGGCTTGCCGTTGTCGAAAGCCTTTTCTTCGCGGCGGCCGCGCCGCCAGCCGCCTCTTCCTCTTCCTCGGTGTCCGGGATCAGGTGGAAGTATCCGGCGGGAATCTTGCGGCCGAGATAATCGCCGAAGATTCCTTCCGCAATGCGGAAATCCATGCTGACGCGGGTTTTCCCGGTTTCGTTGGGGCGGCCCGAGCCGTGGATGTTTTCCTGCGTGAAGAAGCAGCCGCTGCCCGGCCCTGCCTTGATCTGGTGGCTTTCCTTTGCCGAACAGCCTGGGTCATCTGCTCCATGGTCAGTCGCTTTTCCATGGCTTATTTGATCAGCTCGCGCGACCTCTTGATGCCAATGATCTGCATCGATCGGCTCTTGTCCTCGTCCGACGTCACGTCGACGAACGGCAGCCACATGCTTCGCGAGGCGATGCCGTGACCGTACAGCAAACCGGTGTGATAGGGATAAAACAGGTTCGGGGTCGTCGGCAGCATGATGCGGACATTCATGAACCGCTGCACCGCGACCGGTAGCCGCAGTTTGCCCTGGGTTACGACCTGCTCGCGAACGAAGCGGTTCAGCATCCGACGAAATTCGGGAAGATTCGTGTCCGCGCAGAGCTGCTTGGTGACTGTGTAGACTTCCTTCAGCGGCACGCTCTCATGAAGGTAGCTCGAGATCGTCTATCTTGTAGCCCATCTCGCGAATGCGGTCGAGAATCCACTCATTGAAAGGATATTTAGAGTTGTCCCACGAATAGACTTTGGCGTCCCAAACGGTCGTCAGACTACGCTCGAGTTCCGCGTCAATATCATTTGCGGCAACAAGCGGTTCTACATGCTGGTTCATCGCGATACTCCCCCTACCAAGAGCTGAGCGATCAGCCTCGAGTTAAATCTAAATCTGAACGAACATGCCTAGTAGCAAGCTTCCGCCGAACACTTGATGTTCCGACGGCTACCTTGCGGCACTCAAGTACAAGTTGTCCACTATTGCAGCGTTGCAGTCAAGGCTCCTTTGCGGCAGCAATTCGAGCGAACCTACATAGTTAAGTCGTGAACAGCCGCTAAATAGTTAAGTCGTCAACAAAGGGAGAAGTTGCCGCATGTAAAAAATACATGAGTCTTTGGCCCAATCGGTTCGCAAAAATATGGGGTGAGGAGCGTAAACTACGGCGAACAGAGCCCTTTATCGCCTTTTTGCGTTTGCTACCGCGCTGCAAATGCGGAGCGGCTCCTCGCGATCGCGCTCAAATTCAAACTGTCCAACAGGCCGACGTTCTGCCCACGGCTCGTGGTCATCTTGAAGCCGGCTCAACCCCGCCCGTCGCCCGCGATCCGACTTCAACTGACGGAAATCGTATCGTCAGTACGATTGTGGGGCCGAAGGCTTCCCACGAGTGGACCACTTCCGGTCCGAAAATAACGTAGTCGCCCTTCGCCTTAAGCGTGTATTCCTGCTGCGCCCCGTCAGTGTCGAACGTGACCTTCAGGCATCCTTCGATCAGCACTGAAATCGTGGTGCCATTTTGAGTGGCCCATGGGTGCGAACGCTTGTCGCCGCCCGGATGAATTCCCCACTTCAGTTCGACGTCGGTTTGATGCCTAGGCCCGAGTTCGGCCGGCACGAACTGACCTACAAACCAGCCGCTGCCGCGCACCTGGTCGGCGTTCGCGCTGCCAAAATAGATCTGTTTTCTGTTGTCCACGTCCTGATCGAATCCCAATTGGTCTGCCATTCGGTGGGCCGGCTTCGCTCCCGCGCGCCTAAGGATTCAGATTGACGCTCGTGCCCACCGAGGTGTGGCCGCTAAGCGTCTGGACCGCAGAGCCTCCCAGCACCACCGCGCTCTCGGCGGCGAGAACCGGTTGCAGCAGCTTCATCGCGTAATCGAAATAGTGCTCCGAGGTCCCGAGTTCATTCAAGGGAACGTACACGATGTCGCCGCGCTCAAGAGCAACGTTGTTCTCGAGCTCGCCTCTATAGAGGAATCCGCCGGCGTCGACCATTCTCAACTTCGGATCCGAGACGCCGCCTGAGATGATGAGCACATGCTCCAGTTTCGCTTTGGGGCGGAAACCTCCGGCCAGACCGACAGCATCGATCAGAACTCAATTTTCCATCCCACGACACCCGCCCCGAATGCTCCACTTCGCCGATCACGTAGGCCGAATTGAATCTTGTGCTCGCGATGTAGACCGAGGAGTTCGGACGCAGGTAAACGTTTTGTCGCATATCGCCTTGCTTGAACAACCGTTCCAGATTCACCGGAAGGATCTGTCCTCCCTCCAAAACGATCGACTCGCGCAAGTCCGCGTCATCGCTCAGTCCGCCCGCTTGAGAAATGGCGTCCATGATGGTCGTCGCATTGCGGAGCTTCACGATCCCGGGGCTTCTGACCGAGCCGAGGATCGAAATTCGCCGGCTGTTTATCTCCTGGATGACAACATTTACGAGGGGATCGGAGATGAACAGCGGCTGACTTTTATACTCCTTTACCGAGACGTTCAGGATCGGCTTCTGCACGATCTCCGAAACCCGTTTGGAGATTTCGTCCCCCAGTTCGTCGACCGTTTTGCCAGCCGCCTGAATGGATCCGCCCGGCAGGATCGATATCGCGCCGTCGGGCCCGATCGTCTGGATAGTGTCGAGATCGGTGTGTCCGTAGACCTTCACTTCGATAACGTCTTGAATGCCGAGTTTATAGGTTTGGGCGGAGCGGGAGTGAAGGCGACGAATGATTTCGTCGCGAACCTGCTCGACCGTGTGACCGGCCGCAACCAGGTCGCCGGCGGGGAAAAACGAGATCTTGCCGTCTGGCCGCACCGGTTCGGTCGTATTGAGATCCGGCTTGTTGAGCACCGATATCGTGACGACATCTTCCGGACCCAGGAGGAACGGTGAAACCGGAGGCGCCGCACTGCCTCGCGACGGCGTAGGCGCGAAATCGTTCGTATTCTTCGACAGGATTCACGCCCTGAGCTTCGACCCGGCGCTGGAGCGCGGCTTCGTCGATGATATCGACGCCCGGCGAGCAGCCGGTCAGAACGACAATCAGGGGAATAAGAAATCTCAGTGGCGCCAGCCGCACGTTGAACTTCGCTTCCCTTCCGCCGAAACTCAAACTCATCCGCGCACTGACCTAGAGTTCCAATCGTCGTTGCAAGCGATGCACGTTGGGTCTCGTGCTCAATTTCGAACGGGGCGCGCCGGATCAGCAGTTCCTCGTCGCCGCGCGACGGCCCGCTGCGCCCATGCAACGCCGTTGTGCCCGCCTTAGCGCCTGAAGAACGATTAGTCGACTCATCGAGCGCACGCAAGTCAAGTCGCCGATTAGTCGATGCGTAAACGGAAACCGGCAAGTCTACGATCATGTCTAAGGCTTGGACTGGCATGTCTAACGGTTAGACTGAAATCACGCCGAGTGTCCGGCGTCGGTCGGAGGCAGGATATATTTTGCCAGGGCGCTGCTGACTTATACTCGCGGGGCCGGCAGGATCCTCCCGACCGCTTCGCGCCAACCCCGATAGCGCGACTCGCGTTCCGACGCCGCCATCGAGGCGGCAAACCTGCGCTGCAACCGCCAGCTTCGGGCGAATTCGTCCGGCCCAGGATAGAGGCCGGCCCGCCATCCGGCGAGAAAGGCGGCGCCGAGCGCCGTCGTCTCGATTCCGGCGGGACGATCGATCGGGGCGTCGAGCATGTCGGCGAGGAACTGCATCGTCCAGTCGCTCGCGCTCATGCCGCCGTCGACGCGAATGACCGGCGCCGACGGCCTTCGCCGCCGTCGGCGCGCATGGCTTCGATCAGGTCGCGCGTCTGATAGCCTACGCTCTCCAGCGCCGCGCGAGCGATCTCTTTGCGCGTCGTGCCGCGCGTTACGCCGATGAGCGCGGCGCGCGCCTCGCTGTTCCAGTGCGGCGCTCCCAGCCCGACTGAAGGCGGGCACCAGATAGACGCGCTGATCCGGGTCGGCGGCGGCCGCGAGCGCGCCCGTCTCGGCGGCGTTCGCGATGATGCCGAGCCCGTCGCGCAGCCATTGCACGGTCGCGCCGGCGGAGAAGATCGAGCCTTCGAGCGCGTAGGCGCGCTCGCCTCGCCATTGAAAGGCGATCGTCGTCAGCAACCTGTGGCGCGAGGCGGCGGCGTTGCCGCCGGTGTTCATCAGGACGAAGCCGCCGGTGCCGTAGGTGGCCTTCGCCATGCCCGGCCGAAAGCAGGCTTGGCCGATCAGCGCGGCCTGCTGGTCGCCCGCCACGCCGCGAATGGGCAGCGCCATGCCGAAATGCTCGACCGCTGTGACGCCGAATTCGGCGTCGCAATCGCGCACCTCCGGCAACATCGAGCGCGGCACACGAAATAGCGCGAGCAGATCGTCGTCCCATTCGCCGGAATGGATGTTGAACAGCAGCGTGCGGGAGGCGTTGGTCGCGTCGGTCGCGTGGACCTCGCCATTGGTCAGGCGCCACAGCAGAAAGCTGTCGACGGTGCCGAAGGCGAGCTCTCCCCGCTCGGCCTGGGCGCGGGCGCCGGGGACGTGGTCCAACAGCCACGCGATCTTCGTCGCCGAGAAATAGGCGTCGAGCAGCAATCCCGTCCGCTCGGCGACCTAGCGGCTCGCCGCCCTGATTGATCAGATCCGCGCAGATCGCCGCGGTGCGCCGGTCCTGCCAGACGATGGCGTTGTGGATCGGTCGCCCGGTCGCGCGATTCCAGACCAGCGTCGTCTCGCGCTGGTTGGCGATGCCGACGCCGGCCAGGGCCGACGCCTCAAGACCTGACTTCGACAGCGCCTCGCGAACCGTCGCCAGGGTTGATCGCCAGATGTCCTCGGGGTCGTGCTCGACCCATCCCGGTTGCGGAAAAATCTGTCGGAATTCCTGTTGGGCGGTGGCGATCGGCGCCGTGTCCGATCCGAACACGATGGCGCGCGTCGACGTCGTTCCCTGGTCGATGACGAGAACGTATCCGTTCATGGCGCGCCCGATTGCTCCCTGAATACTCGGAGGATGCCGTGACACAGCGTTTTGGGTCCATGAATTGCCAGCAATCCTCCCCGATCTAGCGCCATTGAGACGTCGTCGACGCCAACGCCGACATGTTCGAGAACGAACGTCACGCTCCGGCTCCTCCCCTGTTCATTCGACGGCCTGCAGCGCGGTCAGCGACGCGCTCATGTAGGCTTCCAGATTCGCGATCTCTGTTTCCGACATTTTTAGTCCCAGCTTGGTGCGGCGCCAAACGACGTCTTCAGCGGTCACCGCCCATTCCTTGCTTGTCAGATAGCGTAGTTCGGCTTCTGTCAGGTCCGCGCCGAAATTGCGGCCGAGGTCGGATGCTGTCTTTGCGCCGGCGAGCACGTCTTCGGCGCGTTTGCCGTAGCCGCGCGCCAGGCGCCGCAGCATCGTCGGCGCCAGGAAAGAATAGCGCGCGGAGAGTTGGCTCACCAAAGCTTCGAACCCGTCGACGGGAAAATCCCCGCCCGGGAGCGGTTGGGTCGCCGTCCAGCCAGCGGGCGTCCGAGCCGGCGGGCAGATGACCCGCCAGCATCGCCAGCGCCGCTTCCGCCAGGCGTCGATACGTGGTGATCTTGCCGCCGTATACGCTGAGAAGCGCAGGCATCCCCTCGGACGCATCGAGCTTCAGCACATAGTCGCGCGTGGCTTCCTGAGCCTCAGAAGCGCCGTCGTCATAGAGGGGCCGAACCCCCGCGTAGGACCACAAGACCTGACCGGCGGTGACAGGCGTGCGGAGATATTCACTCGCTGCGGAGCAAAGATACTCTATCTCGTCCGCGGAGGGCCGGACGGAGTCCAGATCGCCTCGGTAATCGATATCGGTGGTGCCAATCAGAGTGTAATCCTGCTCGAATGGCATGACGAACAGCACGCGGCGATCCGCGTTCTGAAATATGTAGCAGCGGTCGTGCGGGTAGAGTTTGGCGACGACGATGTGGCTGCCTTTGACCAGTCGGATCGTGGCGCCATTTGCGGTCTGCAATGTCGATTGCAACGTATCGGCGACCCACGGACCCGCGGCGTTGACCAATGTTCGCGCCCGGATCTCGTTCATCGAGCCCGTGCCCTGGTCGCGCAGCGTCAGTGTCCAGACCCCGGACTCGCGTTTGGCGCCCACGCATTGCGTGCGCGTCGCGATGACGGCGCCTCTGTCGGCCGCGTCGCGCGCATTGAGGACAACAAGCCGCGCGTCCTGAACCCAACAATCGGAATATTCAAAACCGAGCGCGTATTCCGGTTTGAGCGTTTCCCCCGCAGCGTCGACGGCGAGGTCAAGTTTGCGCGTCGGCGGGAGCAGACGTCGGCCGCCGAGATGGTCGTAGAGAAAAAGGCCCATCCGCAGCAACCACGCTGGGCGCAGGCCCTTGTGGTGGGGCAGAACAAATCGCAGCGGCCAGACGATATGGGGCGCGATCTTCCAGATGATTTCGCGTTCAATCAGCGCTTCGCGCACCAATCTGAAATGAAAATGCTCGAGGTAGCGCAGCCCGCCGTAAATCAATTTGCTGGACGCGCTCGAAGTCCCGGAAGCGAGATCGCCCTTTTCGCAAAGATAGACTGACCAGCCCCGTCCCGCCGCATCGCGCGCGATGCCGCATCCATTGACGCCGCCGCCAATGATGGCGACATCAAATGTCGTCTCCCTTGACGATGCGGATTGCTGCAATCGATCCTCCGGGACGCAACCTGCCTAGCAGGCCGTCGCGCTGTCGTAACGACGCAAATTCTGCCGTAACGCTAGCCTACGACGAACATAGCGAACGCAGAAACGCAAATTCGCGCGTCGTACTCATATGTACGAGGTCTCCGCTTCGATCGCGCCGCCGCTTTCGACGATATCCGCCCCGCATTCAATACAGAGAGCCGCGACCGGCGTGGCGGCCTGTGAGATTTCCCGTACCCAACTGGCCAAACGTGGCTGCGTTTCCAGGTCAGGGGATGCGCTCGCGCGCCGGCGCTGGCCGCGTTTTTCCTTCCGACCTGGGCGTGGAACTTCAGTTCCTCGCCCACTTGCGTTCGAACTCCCAGACGTCTTCAAAGCCGATGAGACTCTGGAATTCGCGGAAGTTGAACAGCGGCAGGTTGGGCGAGTTGGACGTGCCCTCCGCCTTGAACACCTGCAGCGCGTTCTCGATCGCCGCGCTGGCGGCCAGGCCCGTGATCGAGGGATAGATCGCCAGCGAATAGCCGATCTCGGCGAGTTCGGTCTTCGAGCGGATCGGCGTCTTGCCGCCATCGGCCATGTTCGCCATCATCGGCTTGCGGATGCGCTTGCAGGCGTCGCGCATCTCCTGCTCGCTTTCGAGCGCTTCCAGAAACACGATGTCGGCGCCCGCTTCTCCATAGGCAAGCCCGCGCGCAACCGCGGCCTCGTAACCCTCGGGCTGGCGCGCGTCGGTGCGCGCGATGACGGTCAGGCTGTTGGCGTCGCGTCGCGCCGCGCAGGCGACCTTGATCTTCTCGACCATGTCGAGCACGGGAACGACCCGCTTGAACGGCGTGTGGCCGCATTTCTTCGGGAATTCCTGATCCTCGATCTGAATGGCGACGACGCCGGCCTCCTCATAGCCGCGCACCGTGTGATGCACGTTCAGCAGGCCGCCGTAGCCGGTGTCGGCGTCGGCGATCACGCCGGCGTTCACCCGCCGCGTCAGGGTCGATACCCGGTCGACCATCTGCGTGTAGGTCGCGATGCCCGCATCGGGCAGGCCGTAGGCGGAAGCCGTCAACCAGAACCCCGAAGCGTAGACGAAATCGAAGCCGACTTTGTTGGCGATGACGGCCGCCATCATGTCGTGCAGGCCGGGCGCCGCAACAAATTCTCCGCCGTTCAACGCGTCCATCAGGCTGCGCTTGGTCATCATCTACCTCCCAAAGGTTTCGCGCTTCAGTCCATCGCCTGGCGTTTGCGCACCAGTTGCGAAATCGAAACGGCGATCACGAGGCCGCCGCCGTAGAACAGGTTCTGCACGAAGCTGTCGGCGCCAAGGAAGTTTAGGCCGAGAATGCCCGTCGACAGAAAATACACCGCGACAAACGACCCCCAGGCGTTGAAACGGCCCGGGAAGATCGCCGTCGAGCCGAGGAACGCCGCCGCAAACGCTGGCAGCAGAAACGAAAGCCCCGAGGAAGGGTCGGCGGAGCCGCGCATGCCGACATAGAGCACGCCGGCAAGCGCCGCGATCAAGCCCGAGGAGATCAGCGAAAGAGCGCGCACCCGCTCCACCTTGACGCCTGAGAGACGCGCGACGTCGCGCCCGCGTCCAACGAACAGCAACCGCCGCCCCGCCGCCGTGTGCTCGAACACATACCACAGCACGATCGTCAGAATCAGCGCGTACCAGAACAGCAGCGAGACGCCGAACAACCGGCTCGAAAACACGACAGACACCAGCGCCTGCAGCGACTGGCCGAACACGACTGCGGAATTCGACACCCAGAGCACGACGCCGTTGACGAAATAGCCGACGCCGAGCGTCACGATCAGCGAATGGATCCGGAAATAGAGGATGAAGAACGCATTGACGGCGCCAATCAACGCCCCGACGGCGAGCGCGATGATCACGGCGATCGGGATCGCCACTCCCGCCTTGACGTTGAGAATGGCGACCAGCATCGCGGTCAGCGTCATAGTGCTCGCGACCGAGAGATCGAAATCGCCGGCGGTCAGCGGGATGATGAGACCCAGCGTCAGCACGACGATGATCGCGTTGAAGCCGAGCATCGAAGCGTAAGGCGGCCAGGTGAACATCGTCGGCGTGAAGGCGCCGAAAATCAGGATCAGCACCGCCCAGGCGACGAGCAGGCCGTAGCGCTCCGCCGCGACCTTGAAGTCGAACCTGTCGGCAGCGCCTGAGGGCGCAACGAGCTGCAACTCCAGCGTGCGCAACTTGTCCTCGAGCGCGGCGATACGCTGCTCGTACAGGACAAGGTCATCGGGTTCGCGCGCGTTCATCGGCGTCAGGACTCCGCTACGGTCATGCGATGCGCGTCATCGAGTGGTAGCAGCATTCGGCGATCGTCTCCTTCGCGACCTGGCCTCCGGTGAGTTCGGCGACGATCAGGCCGCGCGAGAAGATCAGCACGCGATGGCAGATCTGCTCGAGCTGCTCGAAGTCGGTCGAGGCGACGATCAGGCCGGCGCCCTGCAGGCTCGCCGCGTCGAGCGCCGCAAACACCTGCTGGCGCGCGCCGACATCGACGCCCTGCGTCGGCTCATCGAGCAGGATGAGCTTTGGGCGCGGTCTGCAGCCATTTGCCGAGCAGCGCCTTCTGTTGATTGCCGCCGGAGAGCGCCGAAAGCGGCAGACCCGGCGCATTCGGCTTGACGTTGAACGCCTGACCGAGCTCGAGCGCCGTGCGCTGCATCCGGCGTCGATCGAGCCCGAATTGGTTGCGCATCCGGTCGAGCACCGGCAACAGGACGTTGTCCTGAACCGGCAGGCCGCCGACGCCCGCGGAGCCCAGACGGTCCGCCGGCAAAAACACGATGCCCGCCGCGAGCGCCGCGGGCGGATCGAAATCGCTGAGCGAAAAATCGTTCTGTTGATCGACAATCAGCCTTCCGCTCTCGGCGCCGCCGGCGCCATAGAGCGCCTGACAGACGCGGTCGAAACCGGATCCTATCAACCCGGCGAGGCCCAGCACCTCACCTTTGCCGACTTCGAACGAGATCGGCCCCAGCGCTTCGGATTTCAACCCTTCGACGACGATGGCAGGCTCTCGCCTTGCGTCGGAAAGCGCGTGGACCTGGAACGGTTTTATCGAGCGGCCGACGATCCGTTCGACGAAATCACTCGGCGACGCGCGCTTCGTGTCGAGCACCCCCACGACGTTGCCGTCGCGCAGGATGGTCGCCCGATCGGTAATCTCCATCACTTCGCCGATGTCGTGACTGACAAACACCACGCTCGCGCCTTCGGCGACGACACGGCGCACCAGCGCGAACAATTGCTCGACGCCGACTGCCGGCAAGAACGGCGTCGGCTCGTCGAGCACGAGCAGGCGCCCCCGCCCGCCTTCCGCGGCGCCCAGATCTTCCGCCGCGCGGACGATCGCAAACATCGCCTGTTCCGCGGCAGACAATCGTGAGACGGGGATGCGCGGATCAATATCGAGACCATAGCGCTGCAGCGTTTCACCGACGGAGGCGCGTTCGCGCGCCCAAGAAATACGCCAGTTGGGCTCGCTGGACAGGCGCGTGAGCCTAAAATTCTCGGCCACCGACAGGCTCGGTATCAGGGCCAGATTCTGATGCACGAACGCGAGGCCGAGCGCCTTGGCGTCCTCCGCGCGCACCGGCAGCGCGAGCGGCTGGTTGAACAGAGCGACGCGCCCGCCCGGTTCAGGCGCGTGGAAGCCGGCGAGGATCTTGATGAGCGTCGATTTGCCGGAACCGTTGCTGCCGAGCAGGCCGTGCACCTCGCCGCGGCGCACGGTCAGATCGACATTGTCGAGGGCGAGCGCCCCGCCGAACCGCTTGGAGAGTTTCTCCACGACCAGCGCATCGCCAAGCGATACGCCGGCCGCCGCGGCGGCGGGGCTGGCGTTCACTGCACGCCCCAAAGCTTCTTGAAGCCTGCGATATGCGCATCGCCGTAGCCGTCGTTAAAGGTCGCCGGCTTGCCTGCGGTCGCGACATTCGACTTGTCGAAGATGAATGCAGGCGTGTTGAGCTGCGTGACCGGCTTAAGTCCGCACAACAGACGCATGTCGGCGTCGATGCCGCCCATGCCGACCCAGCCCAGCAATTCGCCGACATCCATCTCGACGATGTCGCCATCGCGGATCATGTCGAGCACGAACGGCGTGCCGTTATACGAGGCGATCTTCGCCTTGGAGTTGGTCGCGACGATCGCCGGCGCTGCGAATTGCGCCATCGAGTCGTAGATCGGCAGCACGTAGTTGATCGCGGGATCGGCCAGCAGGGCCCCCTGAACCGCCGGCTGAATCTTGGTCGCCCATTCCGCCGCGGGCGTGTTGATGTAGGTCGTCTTGCAGGACGGGCAATTTTCCTTGAAATAATCGAGCACCGCTTTCTTCGAGGGGACCGGTCGGAGTGATTTCATCGGGCCCGAGAACGACGGCGTCGACCTTTCCGTCGGTCTTGGCGATCGCCCAGGCGGCAATGAGCTTGCCGACGGTCACGTAGTCGGTCTTCGCGGAACCGTCGAGAAAGTCGGGCGGCGTCTGCGTGAAATCATAGTCGTGGGTCGTCACGACCTTGACGCCCTTGGTTCTCGCTTCGCCGATCTGCGGCGCGATATATTCGGGCGGCAGGCCGCCGACGAGATCAATCAGATTGTACTTCTCTTCGACCGCCTTGTTGATGCCTTGCGTCCATTGATCGGGCGAGAGCTGGGTCTGCCAGGCGCGGAAATCGAACCCGACCATCTTGGCCGCCTGCGCCATGCCGCCGACAATGGCGACCTCGAACGGGTTGTCGTCGGTGAGCGGAATCGCGAAGATTTTCTTGCCCTTCATGCAGGCCGCCGCATCGAACGCGGGCCCGGGCGCCTCGAAGCTCGGCAGCTTGGAGTATTTGGCGATCAGCGCCTTTGCGTCAGCGACGCCGTCGGCGTATGCGGGCGCCGCGGCGGCGGCGAGACCTGAGGCTATGCAAACACCCAACAGTCGCTTCATGACCCTACTCCCTGCTTGAAAACCCAACTAGGCGCCGGCTGCCCGCGCGCGCCAATGCGCGTTAAGCTTGAAATAATCCGCGGCCTGAGCCTCTGAAACCACATCCGCATATTTTGCGCTCATGTCATAGAGGTTGGCCTCGTGCGGGCGAGGATCGCGATCGCCCACCGCCTCCCTCGCGACAAGCGTTATGAAACCATGGCTCATGCTGTCGACGCAGGTCGCGCGCACGCAGCCTGATGTGGTCAACCCTGTCAGGACGAGCGTATCGACGCCGATCGCCGTCAAGGACGCCGCAAGACTCGTGCCGAAGAACGCGCTCGGATATTGTTTGGTCACGACGAACTCGTCGTCGTGCGGCTTCAACCCTCTCGCAAACGCCTGGGTCGACTCGCCCTCGACGAAACAAGTGAGCGGTTTGGCCTTGCGGAAGAACACGCCGCCATCGGCGCCGCCCTTCCGATATTTGACCTCTGTGAGGATGACAGGAATGTCCGCGCTGCGCGCAATGGCGCGCAACCTGAGCGCCGATTCAAGCGCCGTCTTGCAGCCGTCGCCGCCAAACAGCGGCGCCTTCTGGTCGAAATAGGCTTCCGCGAAATCAATCAGGATCAGCGCTGGCCTTCGGCCCCAGACCTGCAAAGCGTGGTATCCGGCGCGCGCGTAATTGGCGTCCAGAGCCTCGCCCGATTCTGCGCTCATGTCCGTTGCTCCCTATTCCGCCGCCGCGCGATAGGCGAATGCGAAACGCGGCTCCTTCGGCGCTTCGAAGCCCGTTTCCGCCTTGCAGCGATTGCGTAGCTCCGCGATCGACTTGAAGCCGCGATCAAACAGTTCCGTAGGCCCGCGCGCAGCCGCCATTTCGCGGCGCAGCTTGTCGGTCGCGGCCGCATCGAGGGCGCCGTCGCCATTGACGACGACGCCGTAGCGGCGCGCGCCCTCCGACGTGACCAACCCGCGCGCGACGTCGGCGACGACCTTCTCGGCTTCGCGCTTCAGCGGATCGCCCCAGCCGCCGCCGCCCCAGGTGTTGAAATGCAGGATGTCGCCGGGCTCGACATGGATGCGATCGCATTTCGAGGCGATGTTTTCGACCGCGCCGTTCTTCCGCACCAGCTGCTTCGTCGAACGCAGGCCCGGCAGGCCGCCGTTGACGCCCCAGGGATAGGTGAACCAGCGGTCGTCGTGGATCGAGAATTCGCCCGGCTCCAGCATCTCATAGGCGATGGTGATGCCGTTGCCGCCGCGATGCATGCCCGGGCCGCCCGAATCCGGGATGGTGGCGTAGGTGAGAATTCTGCAGCGGGAAATAGGCCTCGAGGAACTCGTTGGGAACGTTGGTGAACGCCGGCCACAGCGAATGTCCGTCGGGTCCGTCGCCGGCGGGGCGGCCGGGAATGCCGCCGAAGCCGATCTGGAACAGTTGGTACCATTCGCCCTTGCTGTTGAAGCCCGAGTACATGAAATGCGGGCTGTCGGAGAAGCCCGCGGCGTTCAGCGCTTCAGGCGCGCCCTGCCCCAGCAGGCCGCCCATCAGATCGAAGATGCGGCCCAGCATATGGGTGCGGCACGACAGCGCCGCTGGCTTCTTTGGCTTGAGGATCGAGCCGGCGGGAATGCGCACCTCGAGCAGATCGTAGAAACCGTCGTTGAACAGGATCTGCGGGTCGAACAGATTGATCGTGAACGCCCCGAAGAACATCTTGAACATTTCCTCGTTCAACAGGAAGTTGATCGAAGACGCGGATTGCGGGTCGCAGCCATTGAAATCGAAGATCGCCTTGTCGCCTTCGCGCCACAAGGTGCAGGCGATCTTGAATGGGCCGTTGCCCATGCCGTCGTCGTCGATCCAGTCCTCGAATTTGGCGCGATGGTCGCCCTCGGGAATGATCATGCGGATGATTGCCGCCATCGCCCGCTTGTTGCGGTCGAGCATGTCCCACATGGCGGAAATATATGTGTCGACGCCGAAGCGCGCGATGTTCTCGCGCACCCGCCGCTCGGCCAGTCGCAACGCCGCGATGATCGCGAAGAAGTCGCTGCGGTTCCAGTGCGGCATCCGGCTGTTGCTCAGCAGGATGCTGAAAATGTCCTTGTTGAGCTCGCCGTTGCGATAGATTTTTACGGGCGGCACGATCGTGCCTTCTTCATAGATCATCTTGGCGTCGGTCGGCAGCGAGCCCGGCACTTTGCCGCCGACATCGGTCATGTGGCCGAACATGGCTGCCCAGGAGACGAGGCGGCCGTCGAGGAAGATCGGCATCATCAGCAACCAGTCGTTGAGATGGCTGATCGCTCCGGCGCAGGAATAGGGGTCGTTGGTGATGAAGATGTCGCCATCTTCGATCGTCCCATCGTAGCCCGCAATGAACCCGTGCAGGAACGAGCCGAACTGGCCGACGACCATCTTGCCTTCCTGATTGGCGATCAGGGGAAAGGCGTCGTGCTGTTCGCGGATTCCGGGGCTCATGGCGGTGCGGAACAGCACCGCGTCCATCTCGACGCGCGCGTTGCGCAAGGCGTTTTCAACGATATCGAGCGTGATCGGATCGACGGGCGAGCGCTTGAACGGCGCCGGCTTTGCCTCGATGATTGTGGCGGGCATGGGCCTGTCCTGAATGAAGGTTAGCTGATCGGCCGGATGAGGATGTTGGCGAAGTCGTCGACGACGCCGGCGCAGTCGGGAAGGATCAAGGTCGTCGCGTCCATCTCGACGACGATGGCGGGACCGACGATGCGGTTGCCGGCCGCGAGCTTGCTGCGATCGTAGACGGTCGCTTCGCGCCAGCCGTCGCCGACAAACACGCGGGTCTTTTGCGCCGCGGCGCCGGAGGGGTCCGGCCCGCCGCGCGCGACGGCGGCGCCGACAAACGGCTTCAGCGGCCCGAGCGCTACGGCGCGCAATCCAACCAGCTCATGGCCCGCATCGAGCGCAAACGTAAACAGCTGCTCGTGCATCTTGTCGAAGCGCTTCATCACGCCGGCAAGGCCCTCGGCCTTGAATTCGGCGGGCTTCATGTCAACCGTCAGCTTCATGCCCTGCCCTGCATAGCGCATGTCGATCTGATAAAGCGTCTCCTGACCCGCGGTATCGACGCGCTCGGAGGCGAGCGCCTTGTGCGCGTCCTGCTCGAGTTCGGCGAGGATGTCCTTCACCTGAGCATCAGACAATGTGTCGAAGCGCTGGACGAGCGTGCGCGAGGCTTCGTTGCGCAGCCGCGTCGTGGCGTCGCCATAAGCGCACAGCACGCCGGGACCCGGCGGCACGATCACCGGCCAGGAGTTGATGAGTTTGGCGAGCGCGTTGGCGTGCAGGGGCCCGGCGCCGCCAAACGCGATCAGCGCGAAATCACGGGGATCGTAGCCCTGTTCGACCGAGACCAGCCGCAGCGCGCCGCACATGTTCTCGTTGACGATGTTGACGATGCCTTCCGCAGCTTTCTCCAGCCCAAGGCCCAGCGCATCGGCGATCTTCTGCACCGCCTTCGTGGCGAGCGCGCGGTCGATGACCATGTCGCCGCCCAGTTTGGATTCGGCCGGGAGATAGCCGAGCACGACATTGGCGTCGGTGACGGTCGGCGCCTCGCCGCCCTTTGCGTAAGCCGCCGGCCCCGGCGCCGCGCCGGCGGATTGCGGCCCCACGCGCAACGCCCTGGTGAGCTCCGGCACGTAGGCGATCGATCCGCCGCCGGCGCCGACGGTCCGCACGTCGATCGACGGCGCGCGCACAGTTACGTCGCCGACCCTCGTCTCACGCCTTGTCTGCGGCATGCCGTTCTCGATCAGCGCGACGTCCGTCGACGTGCCGCCCATGTCGAAGGTCAGTAGTTTTGCGAAGCCGGCGCGGGTCGCGATGCCGACCGCGCCGGCGACGCCGCCGGCCGGACCCGACATCAGCAGATTGACGGGCCGATCCCGTGCGGCGAGCGCGGACGAAAGGCCGCCGTCCGAGCGCAAAATGTGCAACTGCACGCCGCTCATCTTGTTGGCGAGCTCCCGCTCCAGATTCTGCACGTATTTGGACACGACCGGGCGGATGTAGGAATTGACGACGGTCGTCTCCGCCCGCTCGTATTCGTACATCTCCGGGATCACGTCGTTGGAGATCGAAACCGGGATCGAGGGCATCACTTCGCGCGCGATCTCGGCGATCCGCCGTTCGTTCTTGCCGTCGACATAGGCGTTGAACAGCGAGACGGTCAGCGCCTCGATACCCTTGCGCGAAAGCGCCAATAGGTCTGTGCGCAGTTTGGCTTCGTTGAGCGGCACAAGCACGTCGCCGTTGGCGGCGATTCGCTCCTCGGCTTCGATCGTCAGTTCGAGCGGCGCGAGCGGCGGCGGCTTGTTGTAGATCACCCAGCCGCCGAGGCCGCCCGGCACGTAGGAACGCGCGATCTGCAGCACGTCGCGGAAACCTTTGGTCGTCACCAGGCCGACGCGCGCGCCGCTCTTGGTCAGCACCGTGTTGGTGGCGACCGTCGTGCCGTGCATCACGTCGTCGATGTCGGTCGGATCTATGCCCGCCTCGCGGCAGATCTTCTCGATGCCGTTGAGAACGCCGATTGACGAATTGTTAGGCGTCGAGGGCACTTTCGCGGTGAAGACGCGGGAACGCTTCTCGTCGAGCAGCAGCAGATCGGTGAAGGTGCCCCCGACGTCGACGCCAAGCCGATAGCCTGAGGAGGATCGGCGTGGAGCGGCCGCTGTCGACGACTGTGTGGTCGAAGCGCCGCTGCGCTCCCGTTCGATCGTCGCCAGCCGGGCTTCGAAATCGGCGAGCCTCCGTTCGTAGACCCGGATCAGATCGTCGGCCGACGCCATCCCACAACCTCCACGCCCCAGGGTATTGTATACATTAGTACGTCCCTTGCGGAACAAGTCAACGGCCTCGTCGGGCCGCTCGTCGGCGTCCAACGCGAGGACAATTCTCCTCAGCCGCCTGACCCGCGCCAGCGCGAGAGCCATCGGCTGGGCGAACGGCCTGCAACGCGCTCCAAACCCGCTTGGGCGATGGCGAACAGGCGATCGAGCAGCGCGCGCTGGCGCGTGACGACTTCCGTCTGCCGAGCCACTTCGGCGTCCAGGCCCGCCGCCGCGCCCATCGCGCGGTCGAGCAGGCCGCCGACTTTGACGAGTTCCGCGCTGCGCGCCTCAAGCTCGGTCAGCGCGCGATCGAGCAGCGCGTGCGACTTCTCGTTGAGGCTGACCAGTCGCTCCCGCGACGCCTCGGTTTCGGCCGCTTCCGCCGCCTCCAGGAGACGCATCGCTCTGTCGAGAGTTCTGCTGTTGGCGCGCGACGAGCGCGGAGAGCTTTTCGACCTCGGCATTGCGCTCGGCAAGCGAGGCGCTCGTCTCCTCGACCTCGTCGAACAGGATCTCGACCAATTGCGGCGGCGCCAGCCGCGTCGAGGCGACGCGCTGGCTCGCCTCGTTGGCCGCTTCAAGCGAAACTCGCCAGAACCCCTGGTTGTCACGCCGGGCGCTGAGCGCCCCTGCCGCGATCGCCTCCCTGACCTTCAGGCGCGAAACCCCGAGCCGGCTCGCGGCCTCGTCGAGCGATAGCCAGGCGTCACTGCCGCGATCGGTCATTGTGGCCCCGGAGTTGGCGGATAGAGGCGATTATGTATACAATGTGCCAGGAGTAAAGACCTCGGGAAGGCGAACGTGTCGTCACGACGGCCGCGTGCGCCGCCAAGCCAAGCTCTCACTCGCAGCGCAAAAGGACAACCTCCGGTGCGGGAACAGGCAAACGGACCGACCCATACGGCCACCGAGCACGCCTACGCAGAGCTGCGCCAGCGCATTCTCGATGGCCGTCTGCCGGCCGGTTTCCGCCTGAAGGAGACCGAGCTTGCGAGCGAACTCGGCATCAGCCGGACGCCTATCCGCGATGCGCTGAGCCGCCTGACCGTCGAAGGCCTGCTCGATTTCCGGCCCAATATCGGCGCCACCGTCGCCGTCTGGTCCGAAACACAGATCGAGCACATCTTCCGCATTCGCGCGATGCTCGAACCCTACGCCTCGGAAATCGCCGCCGCCCACATCCTCGATAAGGAGGTCGCGGAACTCAGGCAATTGTGCACGATCATGGAAGATGCCGCGCGACGGGAAAACCAGCAGCATCTCGACACGCTCGCCGCGGCCAATGCTCGCTTCCACCGATTGATCATCGACGCGGCGCGCTCAGACCACCTGACCAGGCTCATCACGCTCGCCTCGGATGCGCCGCTGACGCTGCGCATATTCACCCGCTATACCAACGAAGAACTGCAGCGCAGCATGCGCCATCATCGCGAGGTGGTCGATGCGCTGTCCAGCCACGATCCCGCTTGGGCCGCGAGCGCTATGCGCACCCACATTCTCTCGGGGATAGGCGCTGCGCGCCTCGCACGGGTCGAGACCGGCGGCGGCTAATGCGCGTTGGCGGGCGGCGCGGCGGGCGCGGCAACTTTTCTCATGAGCGGGACCAGCAACGTCACGACAATGAACGCCAACATGATCGCACGGAACGCGTCGGCGAAGGCGAGCGTCGCGCGCCTCGCGGAAGGCGAGGTTCCAGAGCTGTTCGAGGGCTGCCTGATGACCGATGTCAGGACCGGCCGGCAGCGCGGCGTAGCGAGCCGTTACGCCGCTGCAGCAGCCGCTCCATCGAAAGGTTTGAAGGCGTGAGATGAGCTGCGATGCGTCTGGAAGTGCAGGTTGGTCTGATCGTTGAGGATCGCGGCGCTGATCGCGATGCCGACCGCGCCGCCGAGATTGCGCATCATGTTGAACAGGCCGCTGGCGTATTTCAGCCGCGCCGGCGGCAGGCTGCCGAGCCCGAGGTTGACGCTCGGCGCGACCGCGAACACCTGCGGAAAGCCGCGCAGCACTTGCGGCACGAGCAGTTCCGCCGCGCCCCAGTCATGGGTGATGAAGCTGAAACTCCACATCGAGAGGCCGAAGCAGGCGAGCCCGAACATCATCAGCCAGCGCGTGTCGAACCGGCGCGCCAGCATGATGTAGACCGGCGTTCCCAGTCAGCGAGGCGACGCCGGTCGAAAAGATCGCCATTCCGGTCTGCCACGCGCTGAAGCCGCGGACATAGCCGAGGAACAGCGGCGTGAGATAGATCGTGGTGAAGATGCCGACGCCGGTGACGAACGAGAGCAGGCAGCCGAGCGCGAAATTGCGGTTGCCGAAGGCGCGCAGATCGACGACCGGGATAGCGGTAGGTCAGGCTGCGGATGCAGAACAGCAGCAGCGATACGCCGGCGATCCACGCGGTCGCGGTGATGGTGGAATCGCTGAACCAGTTCCAGCGCGTGCCTTCCTCGAGCGTGTATTCCAGCGTGCCGAGGCCGAGCGCCATCAGGACGATGCCGGGATAGTCGGCTTCCCGCAGCAGCGAGAGATCCGGCTCGTCGATGCGCACCAGGATCGGCACCAGCACGGTGATGGCGATGCCCGGCACCAGATTGATGTAGAACAGCCAGTGCCAGTTCGAGCGTGTCGGTGATCCAGCCGCCGATCACCGGCCCCAGCGTCGGCGCGATCGAGGCGATGGTGCCGATCACGGCCGCCGAATAGACGCGGCGCTGGCCCTGGAAGAAATGGAACGAGGAGGTGAACACGGTCGGGATCATCGAGGCGCCGAGCAGGCCCTGCAGCGCGCGAAAGACGATCATGCTCTGGATGTTCCAGGCCAGGCCGCACAGCATGCTCGCCAGCGTGAACCCGGCGGCCGAGGCGGTGAACAGCCAGCGCGTCGAGAACACCCGGGTCAGCCAGCCGGAGAGCGGGATCATGATGATCTCGGCGATCAGATAGGCGGTCTGCACCCAGCTGATCTCGTCCTGCGCCGCCGACAGGCCGCCGCCGATATCCTGCAGCGAGGAGGCGACGATCTGGATGTCCAGCAGCGCGATGAACATGCCGACGCACATCACCGCGAACGGCAGGATCGACGGTTTCGCTGCGGCGTCGCTCATGGCGTCACGTCGGCGCACTCCTGCGTCCCGCGCGCGCATCCGCGTGTCGACGCGTCGCCGTGGTGGACAGGCCCGGGCGCAGCACGCGCAGATCGGCGTCGTCGCCGTCGAGCACGATGCGCACCGGCACGCGCTGGACGATCTTGGTGAAATTGCCGGTGGCGTTTTCGGCGGGGATGACGCTGAACACGGCGCCGGTGCCGGGCGCGAGGCTGGCGACATGGCCGTGGAAGACGTGGCCCGGCAGCACGTCGGCGACCACGGTGGCGCTGTCGCCGTCGACCATGCGGGTGAGCTGGTCTTCCTTGAAATTCGCGTCCACCCACAGCCCCTGGCTGGGGATGACCGAGATCAGGTACGCCGCCGGCCGCGACGTAGGCGCCGACCTGGGCCGCGCGGTTGCCGACGTAGCCGTCGATCGGCGCGCGGATCTCGGTGTAGCCGAGATTGAGCTGCGCCGTCTGCAGATCGGATCGTGCCTGCGCCAGATTGGCGTCCGCCTCGGCGATCTGCGCGGTCAGCACCTTGAGCTGCTGGCGGCCGGCTTCGAGCGTGGCGGCAGGCGGCGACCAGGCTGGCGCTGCGCCTGCTGCGCGAGCGATGCCGTGCGCTGCGCATCCTGCCGCGACCCGGCGCTGGTCGAGGCGAGAGGGCCTGGTAGCGCGCGGCATCCTGGGCGGCGAAGGTCAGCTGCGCCGATTTCGCGGCGACCTCGGCTTCCTGCTGGCGAATGGTGGCCTGCTGCAGGACGTATTGCGCGCGCAAGCCGTCCAGCGACGCGGCGCGCGCGTCGACGACCGCCTTGGCGTGGTCCAGCGCGGCCTGATAGTCGCGGCTGTCGAGCTGGATGAGCAGCTGGCCGGCCTTGACGCGCTGGTTGTCGGTCACCAGCACCTTGGCGATGAAGCCGCCGACATGCGGGGCGATGGCGGTGACGTTGCCGCCGACATAGGCATCGTCGGTGCTTTCGATGAAGCGCCCGTTGGTCCACCAGTCTGGCCGTACCACGCGCCCGCCGCCAGGGCCGCGAGCGCGGCGGCGAACAGTGCCAGCCGCTTTACGCCTAGCCGCTTGCGCGCCGTCGCCCCTGCGGCGCGAGGACCGTGGGGCTCGGTCAGATGTGATGCTGGACATGGGGATCTATCGTCTTTCCTTCGGCGTTGAGCGCGTTTCGGACCGCGATCGTCGCCGCTTGTTAACTTTCATCATGCAAGCTAGTACTGTCACTCCATAATGCAAGTCACAGGAAATCTTTCATCCTCGCATATATATACACATTATCTATTTGTGTTTTTCTCGCTTTCCCTTGGTCCTCTGACACGGCGTTCCGGCTAGGAGACTTATGGGGACCTGCGCCGGAGCGTTGAGGCATGCACACAGACCTAGGCCTGGCGGTCGATCCTCATCGTCATGAGTTGGGACCGACCGCCGCGGTTGACCCCGTGTGATGAAAAGACCCGCGCGCCGTTGTCGCTCATTCATGGCGTCGTCCTGCACCTGTCGAAGGACGTTTCCTTTGCACGCCGGCAGCGGGCAAGCAGTAGGCCACGCAAACGCGGCCAATATCCTTGAGCCACTCGCCCCTTCGCATAACGCGCGTGCAAGCTGGAACGTGCTTCGGCAAGCTCAGCATGAGGGAAGATTGATGCGGAAGTTGAAGGCTCGGCGCATCAATGCGGTAGGCGATTTTTTCCGTTTGATTGAATACTCAACCTCCGTCAGGAATCGTTGCTGCGTTTCTCCGATTGCAGGCGATTTTGCGCCAGCGACAATGTCCTTCGACAGGCTCAGGACGAGGACGTTGCGGCGAGCGACGCGGCCGGCGCAAATGCAGCCTGCGCGCATCCCGGTCGGATTAGCTCGTGGCGTTGGGATTTGATGCGAGTTGGTTGGATATGACGCGACCGCCGGAGAAGTTTCTTCCACCTGCGTTGACGTCGCTTCCACCCTGTGTCTATGGTAACATGTCAGTCCTGATGCCGGAATACGCTGAGGACGACTAACAACTGCCGAACGAAAACGTTCGGAACGGCTGCCGGGCGACCCATGACCATGGCGCGTCGCGGCGACAAACGGGAGGAACTCTCATGGCTTTGCTAGCACAATTGTGTCGTTTCGCCAGTGTCGGCGCGTTGGTTGCCGCCGGGATGCTTGCCGCCGATGTTGCCCAGGCGGCGGGCCCGCAAATCGTCTCCGGCCCCGCCGCCGAACCGGACTGCATGGTGCCCTGGGCGCAGTCGACCAAGTTCTTCAAATATCCGGCCAAGAAGGGCCCGTACCGCGTCGCGCTCGCCAATGGCTTCGTCGCCAACACCTGGCGCATTCAGATGATCCAGACCGCCAAGGCCTATGCCGCGCAGAAGGACGTCGCCGCGAAGCTGAAGGAATTCAAGGTCGTCTCGACGGGCGAGGACGTGCCGGCGCAGATCTCCGCCATCAACAATTTCATCGATTCCGGCTATGACGCGATCGTCGTCAACGCGCAGAACCCGACCGCGTTCGGGCCTGTCATCAAGCGCGCCAAGGAGGCGGGCGTCATCCTCGTCGCGTTCGATAACATTCTCGACACGGAAGATGCGATCAACGTCGACGTCGACCAGAAGGGCCTCGGCACGCTTTGGGGCAATTGGTTGATCAAGAACGTGCCGAATGGCGGCAAGGTGCTCGAAGTTCGCGGCGTCGCCGGCACCTCGGTCGACACCGACCGCCACAACGGCATCCACGAGGCGCTCGACGCATCCGGCAAGAAGTGGGCGGTGACCGAAGTCGTCGGCAAGTGGGACGACCCGACGGCGCAGAAGGCTTCGGCCGACGCGATCGCGACCAGCGGCCCGTTCGACGGCTATACCGCGCAGGGCGGCGACACCGGCGTCGTGCAGGCGATGATCGACGCCAAGCAGAAGTTCGTGCCGTTCGGCGGCGAGACCGAGAACGGCTTCCGGAAGTTCTGCGCGCAATATACCTCCGAAGGGCTGAAGTGCTCGTCGGCCGGCACCGGCCCGGCGCAGGTCGCCGTCGCGATCAAGGTCGCGATGGCCGCGCTCGAAGGCCAAGTGGTGCCGCAGTCGGTGAAGCTGCCGCTCGCGATCGTCGAGGATCCGAACTTCAAGAAGGACGTCGACTACTTCCCCGACCAGTCGAACAATTTCTTCGTCGGCAATTCCTTCCCGACCTGCAAGATCAACTTCACGGCCCAGGAAATCATGGGCCAGAGCAAGGAAAACCAGTAATCCTGGCCACGGACGATCTGTGAACGGGTCTGCGGCGCCGCTGGTTGATCAACGGCGCCGCAGATCGAAGTTGACGCGCGCCCCAGAGGACGATTTTGGCCGATCATCGCCGCTGTTCACGATGTCGGGCGTATCGAAGCGCTACGGCGGCGTGCAAGCGCTCGAGAAGGCCGATCTCGAGGTCCGCGCCGGCCGCATTCACGCCATCCTCGGCGAGAACGGCGCGGGCAAATCGACGCTGATCAAGATCATGTCCGGCGTGGTGCGGCCTGACGAAGGCCGCATGACGCTCGACGGACGCGAAGTTTCCTTCGCAAGCCCGGCGGAAGCCAATCGCGCCGGCATCGTCTGCATCTTTCAGGAACTGTCGCTGATCCCCGACCTTTCGGTCGCCGACAACATCGTCATCAGCGATCCGCCGCTTCGGTTCGGCCTCATCGACCGCCGCCGCCAGCGCGAAATCGCCGAGGAGGCGCTCGCTCAGGCGGGCGCCAGCGACATCCATCCGCGCGCGCTGGTCAAGGACCTGCCGCTGTCGCGCCGGCAGATGGTCGAAATCGCCAAGGCGCTGGCGCGCAAGCCCCGCATTCTCATCCTCGACGAAGCGACCTCGGCGCTGACCGCGGCGGATGTCGCCCGGGTGTTCGTCGTGCTGAAGCGGTTGCGGACCGAAGGGCTCGCGCTGCTCTACATTTCGCATCGCATGCATGAAATCGCCGAACTCGCCGACGAATGCTCGGTGTTTCGCAATGGCATGAAGGTCGCGACCTATCTCGCCGGCGCCAAGAGCGACAACGAGGTCATCGAGATGATGATCGGGCGGGAATACAGCCACGTCTTTCCGCCGCAAGCCGGAACCGCGGCCAGCCGTCCGGTCCCGCCTGCGCTGGAGATGCGCAACCTCGGCTGGATGGAGGCGCTGCGCGACATTTCCTTCAGCGTCGGCGCCGGGCGAAATCGTCGGGCTCGGCGGCCTCGACGGCCAGGGCCAGCGCGAATTGCTGCTGGCGCTGTTTGGCGTATTGCGCGGCTGCAGCGGCGAGATCCTGATCGACGGCAAGCCCGTCGAAGATTTCCGGACCCGCCGCGGCGAAGGGCAACGCCTTCGGCATGGCGCTGATCCCCGAGGATCGCAAGACCGAAGGCCTGATGTTGCCGATGTCGGTGCGCGACAACCTGACCTTCGCCGCCTTCGAGCGCATCTCCGTCGGCGGGCTTCATCGATCGCAAGGTCGGAGCAATCGCTGATCGACGAGATGATCGCGCTGCTGGCCATCCGCACGGCCGGAACCGACATCCCGGTGGGCTCGCTCTCGGGCGGCAATCAGCAGAAGGTGGTGATCGCCAAATGGCTGATGAACAAGCCGCGCATCATCCTGCTCAACGATCCCACCCGCGGCATCGACGTCGGCACCAAGCAGGAGATTTACGCGCTGCTGCGCAAGCTCGCCGACCAGGGCGCGGCGATCCTGTTCTATTCGACCGACTATGACGAATTGATCGGCTGCTGCGATCGCGTGCTCGTGCTCTATGACGGCGCGGTCAAACGCGAACTCGAAGGGCGCCGAGATCACCGAAAAGGCGCTGATCGCCAGCGCCCTCAACATGGCCATCGGGGAGGCCGGAATGAGCGCGGCCGCTCAACGCTGAACGAATGGCGCTTCTGGCTCGCCGAGCAGCGCGGCGCGCTGACTGGCGGTCGCGATCTTCGTCGTGATGTTCACGATCTACTGCTCCAACCATCCCGCCGGCTTCACGCCGAACGTCGTGCAGACCGCCGCCAACAAGGGCGTGCTGCTCGCCTTCGTCGCCATGGCGCAATCGCTGGTCGTCATGACGGCGGGCATCGACCTCTCGGTCGGCATGGTGTTCACGCTGACCAATTGCCTCGCCTCGGCGCTCGTGTTCGGCTCGCCGCTTCAGGTCGGCGCTGGGCATCGTCGCCGTGCTCGCCGTCGGGCTCGCTCTGCGGCGCGATCAACGGCCTCATCGTCATCTACGGCCGCCTGCAGCCGATCGTCGCGACGATCGCCACCAGCGCGGTCTTTTTCGGCATCGCGCTCTGGATCAGGCCGACGCCCGGCGGCAAGGTCGACGAGGATATTTCGGACGCGCTGACCGGCAAGCTGTTCGATCTCGTGCCCGCCAAGCCTCGTCGCGCTCGTCGTCGTCGTCGCTGTGATCTGGATTCCCTATAGCCGCTCGGCGCTCGGGCGCGCCGCCTATGCCGCCGGGTCCTCGGAGGCCGCGGCCTACATGTCGGGCGTGCCGATCCGCCGCGCCAAATTCGCCGCCTATACGCTATCCGGCCTGCTGGCGAGCATCGGCGGGCTCTACGTCACCTTCTTCACCCAAACCGGCGACGCCGCTTACGCGAGCGGCAACGCCTACACCCTCTATTCGATCGCCGCGGTGGTGCTCGGCGGCGTCTCGTTGTTTGGCGGCAGCGGCAGCGCGATCGGCGCGATCTTTGGGGCTTTCGCGTTCCGCACGATCGGCGACCTGCTGTTCGTGTTCGACTTCGATCCGCTGTGGCAGCCGCTGTTTCAGGGCGTCGTGCTGATGGCGGCGGTCAGCATCGGCGCGTTCGGCCTGTTCCGGGTTCGCAACCGGCTGGAGTGGTTTCGATGAGCAGCGCTCGCGCGGAAACGCCGCCTCGCCTTGGCGCCGCTTCGATCCGCGCGGTCCTGACGGCCTTCGCCTGCATCGTCGTGCTGCTGCTGGTCGGCAGCCTCTACTCGCGCAATTTCCTGTCGCCGGAATATCTGCTGCAGCAGTTGAAGGTCGCCTCCTTTCTCGGCGTGATCGCGAGCGGCATGATGCTCGCGATCCTGCTCGGCCAGATCGACCTCTCCCTGCCCTGGACGCTGACGCTCGGCGCGATGATGGCGAGCGCCGCGGCGGCGCACGGGCCTGTCGGCGCGGCGCTTTCCGTGCCCTTCGGCGTGCTGTGCGGCGTGCTCGTCGGGCTCGTCAACGGCGTCGGGCGTCGCCTATCTGCGCATCCCCTCGATGATCATCACGCTCGCCACCAATGCGGTCGCGCAGGGGCTGATGGTGGTCTACACCGGCGGCTTCTCGCCCAAGGACACCGCCTCGGCTTCGATGCGCTACCTCGCGACCGGCGTCGCCATTCCCGGCGTGCCGAACTCGGTGCTGTGCTGGGCCGCGGTCGGCGCCGCGACGGTCATCCTGCTCAATCGCACCTGGTTCGGCCGCGCGATCTACGGCATCGGCAATCGCGAGCGCGCGGTCTATCTCTCCGGCGTCGATACGCGGCGCGTCGTGATGAGCGTGTTCGCGATCGCCGGCGGCGCGTCGGCGTTCGGCGGCGTGCTGCTCGCTGGCTACGCCTCGAAGGCCGCGCAGGCGATGGGCGACCCCTATCTGCTGCCGGCGATCGCCGCCGTCGTGCTCGGCGGCGCCTCGATCCTCGGCGGCAAGGGCTGCTATCTCGGAACGGTCGCCGGCGTGATCCTGATCACGTTGCTGCAATCGATCCTGAACGTGATGCAGATCGCGGAATTCGGCCGCCAGATCGTCTATGGCGTTGTCATCGTCTCGATGCTGCTGATCTATGGACGCGAGAAGCTGCTGCGGTGAGCGCGCCGTTCGCGGCGCATGAAAAGGAGGCTGCCATTGCCCGATTTTCCGATCGTCGACTCGCATGTCCATCTCTACGACGTCGCGCGCCTGAGCTACGGCTGGCTCGCCGGCGTTCCCGCCATCGCGCGCACCTATCTCATCGAGGATTTCGACGAGGCGCGCGGACGGATCGAGGTCGACGCGATCGTCTTTCGCCGAAGTCGCTGTCGATCCCGGGCTGCATCTGCAGGAAGCGCGGATGGATCCAGGACCTGGCCGATCGCGACCGCCGCCTGAAAGGCATCGTCGCGCACGCGCCGCTCGAAAAGGGCCCCTGCGGTCGAAGCCGATCTTGCCGCGCTCAAGGCGCTTCGCAACGTCAGCGGCATTCGCCGACTGATCGAGACCGAGCGCAACCCCGCCTTCTGTCTGGAGCCGCCGTTCCTCGCGGCGCTGCGGCTATTGCCGAAATACGAGCATGACCTTCGACATCTGCGTCAAACACTGGGCGCTGACCTATGCGCTGGAACTGGTGCGCCGCTGTCCCGACGTGACGTTCGTGCTCGACCACATCGGCAAGCCCGACATCAAGAACGGCCTGCGCGAACCGTGGTTCGCGCAGATTCGCGAACTCGCGCGCATGCCCAATGTCGTCGTCAAGATTGTCCGGCGTGATCACCGAGGCCGACCATCAGCACTGGCGCGCGGAAGAGGTGAAGCCCTATCGTCGCCCATGTGATCGAGTGTTTCGGCTTTGACCGCGTCATGTACGGCAGCGACTGGACCGTCTCGGAGCTCACCCACCGCTATCCGCAATGGGTCGATATCCTGGACTCCGTGATCGCCGGTTCGAGCGAGTCCGAAGAGCTGCGCCAGCTCTATCGCGAGACGGCGATCCGCACCTACCGGCTTGCCGGCTGAGCTCACCGTCGGCGGAGCGAGCCCTGTTTGCGAAAACCGTGCGGCGCGGGCATGACATCGCAGACGCGCGATGGCGCGATCTCGAGCGCGTGGCGGAGGCGTCTCAATACATGCCTGAGAATGACAAGGTTGACATCGAAGCCGTTTATGCAGCGCTTGGATGGAGCGGCGCCCCTCACCCTCGCGCCATGGTGCTGGTCGCCCACCCCGACGACGAATCGATTGCGTTCGGGGCCCACCTCGGCTCCATGACCGGGGCGGTCGTCGTCCACACCACGGATGGCGCCCCACTCGATCTGCGCTTCGCCCGTGAGTTGGGCTTCGAGGACGCCGCCTCCTATGCCCGTGCGCGACGCGCCGAATTGCAAGCGGCGCTGCAGATCGCGGGCGTCGACGACACGGCGGCCATCTGTCTCGGCTATTCTGACCAGGAGGCCGCTTTTCATTTGGTCGATCTCACAAATCGGCTGGCCGCGCTGTTCGCTGAGCACGCGATCGAGGTCGTGTTCACCCATGCCTACGAGGGCGGACACCCCGATCACGACGCTACAGCTTTCGCCGCTCATGCGGCGGCGGCGCGGTTAGGCGCAAAAGCGCGGGTCAGGGACCGTTGCTGATTGAGGCGCCCTTCTATCATTCAGAGAACGGCGAGCCGGTTCGCCAGCAGTTCATCCACATGCCGGATGTCGCCGAATATTGCGTCGAGCTCCCGGCGGCGGCCCGGGCGCAGAAATCGCGGATGTATGCCTGCCATTTCACACAGCGCGATACGCTGAGCCTCTTTCACGCCGATCGGGAGGTATTCCGCCGCGCGCCGGTCTACGACTTTTCCGTGGCGGCGAATGGCGGCGAGATTTTCTATGACAGCTTCCCCTGGCGCTTCAAAAGCCCACGGTTCATCGAGCTGAGCCGCCAGGCGTTGAAAACATTGGGATCTTGAGCCGGGAACGGGCCATGTTATCCAAGCTACGCGCTGCTCCTGTAACCGAGGTCGCTGACCGCAGCCAGCCGAAAGGCGCATGCGGCCAATTCCCCTCCGCGCCTCGGATATTGAACCAAACGGCCGCCTGCGCGTTACCTCAGCGCGAAAGGGGTTCTTCATGTCCAGCGCAATATTGGCGCGTCTGCCGCTACCTCGGGATGCTGTGTTGGAGGCAGCGACAGCGTTTGCCTCTCGCCACGCGTTGAGCGCCGAGTTCGAATGACGAAGATTTCGCCTTCCCGGAGGCCGAAGTCTCCGATCTTCATCGTCGCGGCCTGTTGCTCGCGCCATTTCCGCGGCGACTTGGCGGCAGTGAATTCGCTATTGGCGAGGAAGCGCCTCGCTTGCTGTTTCCCATTCTTAGGCAGATCGGCGGGGCGAACCTTTCGGTTGGACGATTGTACGAAGGCCACGTCAACTCGATTGGCCTCGTCATCCGCTATGGCCGCCCCGAGCAGATTGCGGCCGTCAGCAAGGAGGCGGCTGACGGCGGGCTGCTGGGGGTTTGGAATACCGACGCCGCCGAGGGCTTGCGCCTGGTAGCATCCGGCTCGCGGCTCAGATTGATCGGCAGGAAGATTTTGTGCTCCGGCGCTGGTCATATCGAGCGGCCGCTGGTCACCGCAAAGGACGAAGCGGGGCGAATGTTAATGGTGATGCCCCGATTGAAGCGCAGTGAGCGAACGGATCTGTCGTCCTGGACGCCGTCAGGCATGCGCGCCTCCACGACCGGCACGGTCGACTTCACCGATCTCGTCGTCGAACCCGACGAAATTATCGGCGGCGACGGCGACTATCAGCGCCAACCCGCGTTTTCGGGCGGCGCTTGGCGCTTCGCTGCTGTTCAACTAGGCGGTATGGAACGGCTGCTCGATCTGCTTCGCGAACATCTCGTCAGAACCAAACGCGGCGGCGACCCGCATCAGAGCACCCGGGTCGCCGAATGTGTCATCGCCGCGGAAACCGCGCGTCTCTGGGTCGAGCGAGCCGCGATCCTCGCGGAAGGAGGCACCGCCGACGCCGACGCCGTTGTCGCGTACGTCAACCTGGCGCGCACCGCGGTCGAGAGGGCGGCGCTCGAAGTGTTGCAGCTGGTTCAACGTTCGGTTGGGCTCAGCGCCTTTATTCGCCCGAACCCGATCGAGCGCATCGCGCGCGATCTCGCGACCTATCTGCGGCAGCCGGCGCCAGATCGCGCAATGACGGTCGCGGCCGCATGGACGCTCGAGCAAAGGGCGCCATTCGCGGAGCTTTGGCCGTAAGCCTGCCAGAGAGGTTGATCATGAGCGACCGTTCGTTGAGCGCCGAATATTTCGACGCGATCTACGCCGCCGACCCTGATCCCTGGGGCTTTGCGACCAGCGATTACGAGCGCGACAAATACGCGACGACGCTCGCCGCGCTGCCGCGACCGCATTACGCGCGCGCTTTCGAGGTGGGTTGCTCGATCGGAGTGCTCACGCGCCAAGTCGCCGAGCGCTGCGACGCGTTGATAGCGGTTGACGTCACGGAAATTCCTCTCGTCGCCGCGCGCGAACGTTGCCGCGACAAGCCATCCGTTGAATTCTTTCAAATGATGGTCCCGCAGCAATGGCCCGACGGGCCGTTCGATCTGATCCTGCTTTCCGAGGTGGTCTATTATTTGAGCGTGCAGGATGTGGGTCGTCTGGCCCGCCGCATCGAGGGCTCTCTAGCGCCGGGCGGCGATATCGTCCTCGCGCACTGGACGGGCCCCACCAACTATCCGCTTTCAGGCGATGAGGCCGCCGAGCTCTTCTTGCGCGAGGTCGCCGGCTTCACCGATGTCGTGCGGCGTGACCGCAATCGCGAGTTTCGGCTGGACGTCGTTACGCGAAGGCGTGCCGCGCCGTAAGCGACGCAGGATCGAATTGGCGTGATAGATTTCGCGCGGCAGTTCCGACGGCGACAGCCGGCGCCGCGTCAAAACCGGGCTGGAGCGTTGAATGCGGTTCCAGATCGACCCGAATTTCTCGACGCCGGCATCGCTCAACATATTGTCCAGATTGATCCCGAGCACAGGCGCCCACGAGGCCTGAGCCGCCGTCAACGCGCCTTCCGCATGCAGACGGCGAAGCCTGCCGCGCCATTCCGCGCGCAACATCGCCACGCGGGCGGGTTCCAGCGCTTCGTCGCATAGCGCGCGCGGATCCTCACATCGCAATCGAAGCGTATCCGCAACGCCGCCCGCAGCGCGCCCCACCGTGCGCCCCGAAGTGACGACGCTGATGTCGAGCGCGAAACGCACGCGCGCGTCGTCGGCCTCCAGAGCTGCGACGAGTCCTTTGTCCTCGCCGACAGGAAGCGCGGGCAGTCCGCCGATCCGGCGGTAGGCCGATAACGACACGGCGAGGCTCGCGCCGGACATTGTGGCGTGATGCGGCCAGGGATTGTGCGCCCTCGGGTCCAGCAACGCCGCGATTTCGGTAAGTTGACGCTCGTAGATACCTTCCAGTCTGCCGCGCTCGCGCAACGCTTTCGGAAGGGATAGCTCATCCTCGGGCTCCAACGAAATGACGCCGGCGACCGCGTCCGCCCCCGCACTCACCTCGGCCAGATTGTCGGAAATCCACGTCGGGCCGACGCGACTGTCCGCGTCGGTGGTCAACAACAACCCTTCGTGGCCGCGCTCCTCCAACCAGGCGGCTGCGGAGTCCATTGCCGCCCGGCGCGCGCCGCCCGGCGTGGGCGCCGCCAGCGGGCAAAGTGGCTTCGATCACACGCAACGGCGCCCTCAGCGTTGGCGTAAGCGAACGCGCGAGATCGGCGCTGCCGTCGGTGCTGTTGTTGACAAACAGCAAGACGCCGAATGTGTCCCGAGCCAGCGGCTTTCCGTTCGCGTCCTGTTGCGCGGCCAGCGCGCGCAGGCAGGAAGGTAGATGTCCCGCTTCGTCTTTCGCGGGGATGGCGACGACCGCGCGCAACGGAGTTGAACCCCTCACGACGGGCTCCGAGCGTGAGACATGCGAGCCATTTTCGCGCTCTCTGCAGCGAGCGATTCCAAATCTCGTCCGACCGTCGCGACCGCAAGCTCGCGACCCGCTTTATTGAAGCGGACTGTCGCGTCGCGGGCCTCCACGGAGCCGTCGACCCGAATTTCATCCCACTCATAAGCATGGCCGACGTAGCGGATGGAAAGGTCGAAATGTTTGGTCCAGAAGAACGGGACGACCTCGAATGGCTGTTGCGCACCCAGCATGTTCGCGGCGGCGATTTGGGCTTGTCGCTGCGCCACGACCCAATGCTCGACGCGTATATTTTGCCCGCTATGCGGATCGGGCCAGCGCGCAATGTCACCCGCCGCGAAAATGTCTGGCGCGCTGGTGCGAAGACACGCGTCGACCGCGACGCCGCGATCGATGCGAAGGCCCGCGCCTTCGGCCAGCCCTAGCCGCGGCTCGACTCCCATGCCGACGATCACGAGGTCCGCGGCGAGCTTCGATCCATCATTCAGCACCACAGTGCCCCGCTCCATGGTCTTTGCCTGTCGTTGAAGATGAAACCGTACGCCTTGCTTGCGATGTTCAGCGACGACGAGATCAGACAGCTGGTCGCCAATGACCTTGCTCATCGGGCGCTCTTCTGGCGCCACGACATCTACATTGAGTCCTCGGGATCGCAGCGACGCCGCCGCTTCCAGGCCGATGAAGCTTCCGCCCAGCACGACTATGTTTCTGGTATTCGTCAGCGCGGACAGAATGCGGCGGCAATCGTCCAGAGACCGCAGATAGTGCAGTTGGTCCGGCTCTGCTCCCTGCACCTCGATCTTGCGCGGCGAGGCGCCCGTCGCCAACAGCAATTTGCCATAGCGGTGGATCCCGCCGCCCCGCAGGCGCAGACGTTTCGCGTCCATCTCGATCCCTTCGACCTGCGTGTTCAACGCAATCCGCACGTCCAGTTGGCCCAGATCGTGCAACGCGATCGGCAGCCGGTCGTCGCCGAAATGTCCGTCGAGATAGTCCTTGGTGAGCAGTGTCCGATCGTAAGGCGGACGGGAATCCGCCGAAAACAAAGCGATCTCGCCGTCCCAGCCGCCCTTTCGCAGCGCGTCCGCAGCCGCAAACCCGGCGGCCCCGCCGCCGACGATCACCATCGGTTCGCGCGGCTCGGATCGCGCCCTCGCAGGCGTGGGTTTCGGCGCCGAGATGCTCTCGCTTACGAAAACAACTCCGTCTTTGATTGTTACTTCGTAGCGCGCCAGCGGGTCGAAGGCGGGCGCCGCCAGCGCCGCGCCGGTGCGCAGATCAAAACAAGCGTGATGCCACGGGCAATGGACGACGCCGTCTTCAATCAGGCCTTCGTCGAGGTAGGCCCCGAGATGCGGACATTCGATGCCGAACGCGCTGACGGACTCGCCGTCACGGCGAATGAACACTTTTACCGATCCGATGCGGCCGACCTTGGTCTCGCCATCGGACAGCGACGTCAATGGAACTCCCGAATTGAGATCCAAAATGCCGTCGTTGCTTGCGCCGCTCATACGCCACTCCCGCCGTTCCGAAGACGGAAACGTTCAAGTGCGCGGCAAGTTCATCGCGAGGGGCATTATTCCGCTTCGTTCTGTTTATCCCTTGGCCCAGGCGACCACCGGCGCAGCCATGGCCTCCGGCGTAAATTGGCGCGCGCGCTGCAAGGCGAGAGGCTCAAGCTCGCGGCGCCGGGTGGGATTGGCGATTTCCGCGAATGCGTCGGCGAAGTCATCGATCGAAAGCGGGTCAAAATAGACGCCGGCGCGTTCCACCACCTCTGGAAGCGAGCCCGCGCGCGCGGCAAGCACCGCCTTGCCGAGGCTCATCGCTTCGAGGGCGGGGATGCCGAATCCTTCGCAAAGCGAAGGAAAGACGAGGAACTCGGCGTGCCGCAAAAGCCTGTATTTGACGAATTCCGACACATAGCCCGTGAACATGACGCGCTCCCGCTGGCGCGTCGTCAGGCGCGAAAGAAACGTCTCCACCAACCAGCCTTGCCTGCCCACGACCACAAACTGCAGCGACGTGCGTAAGACCTCCGCGCGATCGAGCGCGTCGAGAATGATCTGCAGGTTCTTCCGCGGCTCGATCGTGCCGATGATCAGCGCGTAGGGAGGCAGGGGCGGCCTTGGCAGGTTTCGATCGGCGAGCGCGAAGGGCTCGGGCCAATCGACATATTGCGGCAGCAGCCTGATCTTGGGCGCAACTGATGGCGCCGCCGCCATCAGCGTCGTGCTGGTCGCGGCGCTGACGCAGAACACCGCGTCGTCGGAGGCAAGCTCTTCCGTGAGGTGATCGAGGCAGAGCGCGATATTGCCCGTGTCATGGGTCTCCGGCATGAAAAGGGTCGTAAGATCATGTACGGTGCTCGCCTCGCGGGCGACGATCCCATTCAGAGGACCTTTCCCTGATGGATACAGCAATGGCGTTTCGGGCTCGACAGGCGGCAATTGCGGCGCCTGCTCCGGGCTGAGAGCGTCGGCGAGATAGGCGCCCGTTCCAGCGCTGAGCGCCTTGAGCACAGGCGCCGAGGGCAGGCGCGCAAGGCCGCTCACGAACCCGACGTCAAGCTCGCGACTGGCGATGAGCGTGGCAGCGAGCCGACGCGTGAACACAGAAAGTCCGGTCCATTTCGGCTCGAGCAGAGGCGAAACGTCAAGGTACAAACCAGGCCTTCGTCCCTCATCAATCATCGTTCAACCTTCGGGCCGGCGGACTCTCACGCGATCACCTCGGCGCTGATGAACTGCGGTGACTTACCGGTCAGCGCGGTCACTACAGCATCAAGATCGCTGTTCAGCTTGAACGAGCCCGACCTGAAAACCGTGAGCGAGCGAAAGTTGCGAAAAGCCGCTGGCGGCGCGCGCCAAAACTCGAAGGTGTCTGGCGCGACAAAATCCAGCGCTGACGCCGCCAACCAAAGATCGTCGGGGTCGCCCGCGGCGAACCAGGCGGAGGGCGCGGGAGCTGTAGGCGTTCTGGCGCCCCCCGTCAGCAACGCATCGAGCGCGGCTCGCAACCTGTCCTCGACTGCGGCGGACCCATCGACGGTCTCAGGCAGGCCCAGCACGAGAGCGCGGCGGCGATCGAAATAGCGCCCGGTCAAGGTCTCTGCGAGCCAGCACGTAAATCCGGGGTCGGCAAGGCCGGCTTCGGTCAGTGGCGCAAAAGTGAGCTCGTCGAAACCCGTGGGCAGACGCGCCAGCGGGCTTGCCCGTAGCGTGCGAGCGAGGCTGTCGTCGAGCGATCGTGGGTCGCACGCGATCGGGTAAAACGCGACGGGCGACGGAGGCGCAGCGACGCCTTCAATAACGATAGAAGCCGGCGAATAGCCGCCGAACTGCAACGCCGTGTTCAACTGCAAATCGAACCCCAGGAACAGCTCCGGCGCGCGGCGCAATAGGCGGGCGAGCGATTCGGAATCGCGGCGGCGACCGAGGCCATAGAAAAACACGTGGTTGCGAAAGCCCGGGATGACTTTCACGGTGGCGCCGTCGCTGAGCGAGAGGTGATGCGAGGCTCCCGCTAACTGCGCAGTGAGCCAGGCCAGGCTTTCTCCGTGCGCAAAAATCTCGGGCCGCGCCACGAAAAGCGTCGTCGCGCCGGCGAGCGACGCCGCGGCGCCAACCAGATCGATCGCGCGTCGCAGCGGCGCGGAGAGCGGGGCTCCTGCTAGATCGGCGGCCTTGAAGACGGAGCCTGGCAATCGAACATCGACGAGTTCGGCGGCCGGCAGGGAAATGGCGAGCGCGCCGTCATCGAACATGCGCGGCCCCGACAAACGGAAAATCCGGCGCCTTCGGCGAAGCGAACCGGCGCGGCTCCAAGTGCGCTTCGGCGCTGTCCGCCAAGAGCTCCAGAAGCCGCAACGGCGTGAGCGCCGCCCGCTCCAGCAACGCCGCATTGAGCGCGAGCGACTCCGGGTCGGCGGTTCGGTTGAGCACGTAGAGATAGGCGAGGCGCGTAAAGGCGCGAGCGCCTACGCTTTGAAGCTGACGATCAAACAACGCCTCGCAGGCGCGAAGGTCAGCAATCGCCCCGCAGGAGAAGGGGTCGAGGCCAGCGACGCCATGCGCCGCCAAAGACGGGGCGCTACGTTGCAGGATCGGAGCTTTGAAGTTCGCGTGCAGTTGCCGTCCCGTCGCACGTTCGTAGAGCGAGAGCAGGTTCTGATTGGCGAGATCAAGCGGCACAGATGGGCGCAGGCTGAAGGCGCACCAGCCGAGGCCGACCTGTGCGTCGGCGAGATCGCTTCGGAAGAGATGAGCAAGCCCGGCGCCGATCGCATCGCCCTTGGCGTCCCGAACTTCGATCCCGACGCTGCGCTCCGGCGCCTCCGCATCAAAGGCCCAGCCCTCGATGAAGCCATCGGGTAGAAGCCCTTCCAGTTGGCCGTAAATCATCGCTCCGCTCATGCGCCTGACGCGACATCGGTAACAGGACGCACCGGATTCGCAACCTCAAAGGCATACCGTCCGCGCTTGTCGCGACTGCCCTGCTCCGCTAAGCCTTCGCGGACATGCGGATCCTGTTTCTGGCGCATAGCCACGTGTCGTTCGCCGCCGGCGGCGCCCAGCAAGTCGCCGACGACATGTTGCGCGCCGCGCGTGCGCGCGGGCATCAGGTCGCGATGATCGCTGCCGCGGAATCCAAGGCTTCTGCGCCGCTCGCCGCCGCCCCCGGAAATCGCGACCTGACCGTTTTCTCGCCGGCTCTTTACGATGACGACATCATCTCGTGCGGCGATTGGCGTGCGATCGAAGCGCTGCGCGAACACATTCGCCAGTTCCGTCCCGATGTGATTTATTTCCACCACTATCTGCGCCTGGGCGTGGAAGCCCTGGTCGCCGCCCGCTTCGCTGCGCCGGCGGCGACGATCTCGTTGACCCTGCATGAGATGGCGGCGATTTGTTCCGCCAACGGTCAAATGGTCAAAGCGCGTTCGCGCGAGATTTGCGCGGGCGCCACGCCTGAAGCCTGTGCGGATTGCGTGCCCAAGCAGGGGCCGGACTATTATGCGTTGCGCGCCGAGCGAATACGCGAAGCCTTCGCCTATTGCGACCACTTTGTATTCCCGTCGCAGTCGCTGGCGCGGTACTACGTCGAGTGGGGATTGCCGCCCAACAAATGCGCCGTCATCGACAACGGGCTTTTGCCTCTCGCGACGCGCAGCACTTACCCTTCTCCGAGCGCGGAGCTGAACCGCTTTGCTTATTTCGGCCAGTTGATTGACAACAAGGGGCTGGACGTCGCCTTGCGGGCTTTGTTGCAGCTCGCCGGGAGTCATCGCATTCCCTCCTGCGGACTCGAGTTCCAGGTGCACGGCGCGAATCGTCATTACGCGACGCTGGCCCACCTCGAAACACTGACCGACCTTGCGCGTCAGATCGAGACGGCAGGCGGCGGCCGGATACGCGTCGTCGACCGTGGCGAATACACCCGCAGCGAACTCCCCGCCCGCATGGCGGGCGCAGATTGGATCATCGCGCCCTCTGTCTGGCCGGAGGCCTTCGGACTTGTCGTGTCCGAAGCCTGGATGTTTGGTCGGCCGGTGATCGCCACCGCGATAGGAGCGCTCGGGGAACGCATCCGGCCTGGCGTCGATGGCCTGACATTTCCGTTGCGGGACCACGCCGCGCTTGCCGATCACATCGCGGCTGTGGCGGGCGACGCCGCGGCGTGGCGCCGGCTTTCGTCGGGCATCCGTCCGCAGCCCAGCGCCGATCAAATGGTTGAAGCCTACGAACAGCTTTGGCGCCGCGGCTGACGGCTAGCCGTCCGGAACACTATGCCGCGTTGAGAGGCTTCAGCACCTTACGCAACGCTGCCGCCAATTCTTCCATCGAGTATGGCTTTTTGAGCAGCGGAAAACCGCCGTCTTCGCCTTGGACGACGGCATCGCTATAGCCGCTGGCGAGCAGCACCGGCAGTCCGCCATGTCGTCGCCGAACTTCCCTGGCGAGGTCGACGCCGCTCATGCCTGGCATCACAACGTCGGAAAACACCGCGTCATAGAGCCCGGCATTGTTCTCCAATTCGTCAAGCGCGGCCTGCGCGGTATCGACGAGAATGCTCTCGCAGCCCAGTTCTTCCAGGCATTCGCTGACGAAGGCGCCGACATCCGGATTGTCTTCGACGACGAGCACGCGCGCTCTCCGGATAGGAAGGAGCGAATGGTCATCAGGCGCGCTCTTCGCCGCATGAACCGCCGCAGCGACGCGGGGCAGATAGAGCGTGAACGTTGCGCCTACTCCAACCTGGCTCGCCGCGATGATGGCGCCCCCGCTCTGCTCGGCGAACCCGATCACCTGTGACAGTCCGAGACCCGTGCCTTGCCCCACCGTCTTGGTGGTGAAAAACGGTTCGAAGATGCGCTCGAGAATTTCGGGGGCCATTCCCGACCCCGTATCCGTAATCGAGATGGCGACAAACTCGCCGGAGACGGCTGGCTTCGATCGGTTGGCGGGAATGGCGCCGACCTCGGCTACAGTAATCGTCAAAGCGCCCTCGCCCGCCATGGCGTCGCGGGCGTTGACCGCCATGTTGACGACGGCGCTATCGAACTGGCCGATGTCGGCGCGGATATAGACTGGCCGTTCGGGCGCATGGAACTGCAGGACGACGCGAGGTCCCATCAGCGAGCGCACCATGGATTGCACACGAGCCAGGCTTTCGACGGCGTCGAACACTTCAGGCTTCAGGGCCTGGCGGCGGGCGAAGGAGAGGAGCTGGCCGGTGAGTTTGGCGGCGCGATCGGTCGTTTGCGATATCGCGTCGAGGTAGCGACGGCGACGGTCCTCGCTCAGCTGCGGGCGCTGGAGCAAATCGAGCGATCCGCGGATCACGGTCAACAGGTTGTTGAAGTCGTGGGCGATGCCGCCGGTGAGTTGTCCAACCGCCTCCATTTTCTGCGCGTGGCGTAGCTGTTCCTCGGCGGCCTCGCGGCGCGTCATCTCTCCGCGCAGAGTCGCAAGCGCTGTCTGCTCGCGATGGGCTCCGCGCAAGGTCATCAGCGTCGCCAGGGTGAGCAAGATCGTCGCGACGGTCGCGACGACGAAATACTTGCGCATCGCGTCCCACCAATCAGCTTGGATGGCGTAGATGGAACGGCCCGCGACGACATAGACCGGATGGTTGGGAACCTTTGAGAACGCGAACAGGCGCCGCGGCGCGCCCACATCGACCACCGATTGGTTGGTGTAGACGCCGCGCTCGGGGTTGGCGCGAATCGCCGCGAAAAACGGATTTTCGTGCGGGACTTTGATCGGGATGCCTTCGATCGCGGGAAATCGGACCAGCAACTGTCCGTCATCACGGATCATGGTCACGACCCGTCCATCCGGGCCCTCGCCAACCTCCTCCACCAGCGTGCTGTAGAAGCGCATGAAGAATTCCGGCGAAACGGCGATGTCGATCGCGCCTTCGAATTCCCCATTAGGACCGCGTCGCGCGTGGCCCCAGCCAAAAAACGTCCGGCCCGTGACGCGGCTGATCTGAATCCGACTGATATACGTGGCGACGTTCGATTGCTTCAGCGCGTCGAAATAGTCGCGGTCCGAAAAGTCGATCGCCTTGTCGACAGGGAAAAGCGCCGTGGCGACTTGCGGATGACCGTCGCGTCCGACGACGAGCAGCGATTGGATCTGCGGCAGATCGCGAATCAGCTTGACGAACTTGTCGTGCAACTGGCGCTCGGAGTTGGCGATTTGCTGTTCGCTGAGTTCGTCCAGGATTTCTTCGACCCGACCGGAGACAAGCTGGAAACTGTCAAATACTTTTGAAGAATGTTCTCGCGCTACCTGGCTGGTGCGGACAAGTTCGTTTTTGGCGTCTTCAAAAGCTGCCTGATAAGTGAACCACCCCACGGCCGCCAGCAAAATCGCCGGTCCCACCACGGCTGCGACGAGCAGAATGCGTAGCAGGGCGATCGTGCGCGACTTCATCCCAAAATATCCGCGCAGGCGGCGAACGCAGGCGCCACTTCGCAACGCGTCCGTCGACCTGCCTCGGCCCGTAAACCAAGCTGTGGGGTCACGGCGGGTGACGAATGCTCAACTCTCAAACTGCAGCGAATCCTCGTGGCGCAGGGATTTGATCTTCGCGGCCGAGAGACAGGATAACCGGCTTCGAGAGCCCAGGGAAGGTCCGGATTCGGGTCGGCTCGAAGAGGATCCAGATCCGTCGGATTCGACGGCCGCCAGCCCCGTGAATTGTACAAAAATCGCGGGATACAGTTATCCTTCGGACCCACGCTGGAGCGCGGGCCGCCGCTTGCGCAGATCGTCCGCGTCATATTACCTTGGCCGCTCATAAAAGGCGCGCTGATCCGTCAGAACGCGCCGCGGGAGAGATACGCACATGGCCGTCACCGACCTCGAACGCTCTACGACCTCGGCGGTCGCGCGACGGTTCGTCATCTTCCTCATCATCTGCTATTTCGTCGCCTACCTCGACCGGGTGAACGTCGGCTTCGCCAAGCTGACGATGGACACCGATCTCGGCATTTCCGAAACGGCCTTCGGCTTCGGCGCCGGCGTGTTCTTCCTCGCCTATTTCCTGTTCGAGGTGCCCTCGAACATGCTGCTCGACAAGTTTGGCGCGCGGGTGTGGATCGCGCGCATCATGTTCACCTGGGGCCTGATCTCGGGCGCGATGGCGTTCATCCCGCAGATCGCGACCTACGACCGGCCTCGGCAACGTCACCACATTCTATCTGCTGCGCATCCTGCTCGGCTTCGCAGAGGCCGGCTTCTTTCCCGGCATCATCTTCTATCCTGACGCTGTGGTTCCCGTCGGCCTACCGGGCGCGCATCATCGGCTATTTCATGGCGGCGATCCCGCTGTCTTCGGCGCTCGGTTCGCCCGTTTCCGCGTCGCTGCTCGGCCTCAATGGCATCGGCGGCCTCGCGGGCTGGCAATGGCTCTACATCGTCGAAGCCGTGCCTTCGCTCATCCTGTCGATCGTCGTCTTTCTCTATCTGACCGACCGCCCGGCTGACGCGACCTGGCTGACGGACGAGCAGCGCAGCTGGCTGATGCGCGCCGGCTCGCCGCCGAAGATGCAGGGCGCGCGCATGTTTCGCCGGCCTCGGCGCTGGGCGAGCCTCTACGATCCGCGCGTGCTGCTGCTGTCGCTGGTCTATTTCGGCGCCGTCGCCTGTCTATTACGCCGTCAGCTTCTGGCTGCCCTCGATCGTCAAGGGGTTTGGCGTCTCGACAGCGCTCAACGGCTGGATCACCGCGATCCCCTACATGGTCGGATTCTTCGGCATGATCTGGTGGGGCCGGCGTTCCGACGCCCGGATGGAGCGCACCGGCCATCTGGTGGCGGCGCTCGCCTTCGCGGCGATCGGCATCGGCGCCTCCGGCTTCATCGACAATCCCTATCTGAAGATGATTGCGCTGACTTTGGGCGCGTTCGGCGTGTTCGGCTCGCTGCCGCTGTTCTGGACACTGCCGACGGCGATACTCGGCGCCGGGACGGCCGCCGCCGGCATCGCGGCAATCAATTCGATCGGCAACCTCTCCGGCTATTTCGGGCCGTTCGCGATGGGCTACATCAAGGACGCGACCGGCAGCTTCGCCTGGGGCCTCGCCCTGGTCGCGGCGCTTGCCGTCGTCGCGCTGATCATCACGCTCTCGCTCGGGCATGATCGCGCGCTCGAACAGGCGCCCGCCGAGGGCGGGCCGTCGCGGGCGCGGACTTCAGCCTGAAACCGGATGAAACAACGGAGGAGGATAACGTCATGCTGACTCGAAGAGGATTCGTTGGCTGCGCTTTGTGCGCTTTGAGCGGGTTTGCGGCGAGCGACGCCGGGCGCGCAAACGGGGGGCCTGAAGCGCACCATTCTCAGCCGCATCGATGGCCCTGCGCCGGGTTACGAGACCATCGAAGCGAAAGTCGAGGCCCCAGCGGGAACCCCGATCGCCAAGCACACCCATTTCGGCGTCGAGACGACGTATGTCGTAGAGGGTTCGCTGGAACTGGAAATTGCCGGCCAGGGCAGCAAGACCTATAGCAAGGGCGATGCGTTTCAGGTGCCGACGGGCGCCGTTCACGGCGGCATGATCGGCGACCAGCCGGTCGTGTTGTCAGGAGTTTACGTCGTAGAGAAGGGCAAACCATTGGCGACACCGGCATGAGCGAAACCGTACATTCGGCCAACGCGAATGAGGCCGCCTATTGGAATGGCCCCGGCGGCAAACACTGGACCGAACGGCAGGACGTGCAGGATCGCGTGCTCGCGCCTGTCACCGATGTGTTGTTCGCGGCGGCCGAAATCCAGCCCGGCGACCAGGTCGTCGACGTCGGCTGCGGTTGCGGCGACACGACGCTGATCGCCGCCGCCAAAGCCGGCCCGAAAGGCGCTGCGCTGGGCATCGATATTTCTCAGGCGATGCTCGACCGCGCCCGGGAGCGCGCTGCCGAGAAAGGGCTCAAAGCCGAGTTCCAGCACGTCGACGCGACCGTTCACGACTTCGGCGCCTTGCGGGCCGACTGGCTGATTTCGCGGTTCGGCGTGATGTTCTTCGCCGATCCCGCCGCTTCGTTCGAAAATCTGCGGCGAGGGTTGAAGTCCGGCGGCCGGGTCGCTTTCGTGTGCTGGCAGGAGCCGAAGAAAAATCCCTGGATGATCCTGCCGTTTAGCGCGATGCGCCATCGCGTGCCGCCGCAGCCCGAGCGCAAGCACGACGATCCGGGCCCGTTCGCTTTCGCCGATTCGCAGCGCGTCCAGCGCATCCTCGAAGCCGCTGGCTTCGCGGACGTCCGCGTCGAAGGCCGTTCGCTCGAGATCGACACGGCGATCGGCCAGGGCATCGAGATGGCGCTGCGCATGGCGAACGAAATTGGTCCTGTTTCGCGCGTGCTGGACGGCCAACCGGACGATGTGCGTTCAGCCGCGACAGAGGACATCCGCGCCGCGCTGCAGCCCTTTGTTCAAGGCCAGCACGTCCGCCTCGGCGCAGCGGTCTGGGTGGTGACAGCGCGAAATCCCTGAGGGTAGAGCCCCTCTCCCGCAGACGGGAGAAGGAGATGACCCCTGGCTGGCCAGCTTCGGCATCGGGTGTTACCTACGGGGTCCCCGACCCGGAGCGCTTCGCATGCCCTCTACCCGCAACAGGCTCGGCGATCAGTCGTCCCCTTATCTCCTGCAGCACGCCGACAATCCCGTCGATTGGCGGCCGTGGGGCGAAGAAGCGTTCGCGGAGGCGCGCGCGCGCGACTGCCCCGTGCTGCTGTCGATCGGCTACGCCGCCTGCCACTGGTGCCACGTGATGGCGCACGAATTGTTCGAGGACGAGGAAATCGCGGCGCTGATGAACGCGGCGTTCGTCAACATCAAGGTCGACCGCGAAGAGCGTCCCGACGTCGATCACCATTACATGAGCGCACTGCATGCGCTCGGTGAGCAGGGCGGCTGGCCGCTGACGATGTTCCTCGCTCCCGATGGCCGCGGATTCTTCGGCGGCACCTACTGGCCGCCGACGCCGCGCTGGGGCCGGCCGTCGTTCCGGCAGGTGATCGCGGCGATCAGCAATGCCTGGGCGACGAAGCGCGGCGACCTGATCGACAACGGCGAAGCGATCGAGGCCCACCTCGCCAAGCTCGCCGCGCCGCGCGGCGGCGGCGATCTCGGCGCCGCCGAACTGACCCGCGCCGGCGACGGTCTGCTGCGCATCCTGGACCCGGTGCATGGCGGCGTCGGCAGAGAGCCGAAATTTCCGAACGCGCCGATCTTCCGTTTCCTTCATGGCGAATTCTTCCGGCGCGCCGATCCGCGCTTCCGCCGCGCCACGCGCCAACTCGTCGACGCCCTCTGCGCGGGCGGCATCTATGATCATCTCGGCGGCGGATTCGCGCGCTATTCGACCGACGCCGAATGGCTCGTGCCGCATTTCGAGAAAATGCTCTACGACAATGCCCAGATCCTCGAACTGATTGCGCTCGCCGAGGCAGAGACCTCGTCCCCGGTTTACGCCTCGCGGACGCGCGAGACATTTCAGTGGTTGATGCGCGAACTGCGCGTCGGCGACGCGTTCGCGGCCTCGCTCGACGCGGATCAGGATGGCGAGGAAGGCCTGTTCTACGTCTGGACGGCGGACGAGATCGACGCCGCGCTAGGCGCCGGCGCCGCTGAATTCAGGGCTGTCTACGACGTGCGCCCTGACGGCAATTGGGAGGGGCGCAACGTGCTGCGCCGCCTCAAGCCGCTCGGCGACGAAGGCCGCGAGGGACGGCTTGCCGCGGCGCGCGCGAAACTCTTCGCCATCCGGGCGAGCCGCGCCGCGCCGCCGCGCGACGACAAGATTCTCGCCGACTGGAACGGCTTGACGATCGCGGCGCTGGCGCGCGCCAGCGCGGTGTTCGACGCGACCGACTATCTGGACGCCGCGCGCGCGGCGTTTGCGGCGGTCTGGAACAACTTGCGCGACGCTTCGGGACGGCTCGTCCACTCGGCGCGAGAAGGCCGCGTCGGCGCGCCCGGCGATGCTCGACGATTACGCCGCGTTGGCCCGCGCCGCGCTCGCCCTGTTCCAGGCGACGGGCGTGCGCGGATATCTGGAAGCCGCGACCGGCGCCACGCTGGAAGCGCAGAGCCTGTTTGGGGCGGAGGATGGCGGCCTCTATCTGACCGCCGTCGACGCCGTCGACGCGCCCTCGATCCGCGCGCGCATCGCGAACGACGGCGCGACGCCTTCGGGGGTGGGCCTGATGGCGGACGTCTTTGCTACGCTGCACCACCTGACGCTCGAGCCGCGTTGGGAGGAGGCGGGCGCAAAGCTGATCCGCGCATTCTCCGGCGTCGGAGAGACCGAGCTGCCGCAAAGCCCGCTGCTGCTCGCCGCCGCGGACAAGTTCGCGCGCGGCGGCTGCGCGTTCATTGCCGGGCCGCTCGACGACCCCGCCTCGCAGGCGCTGGCGCGCGTCGCGCTCGCCTGCCCGGACCCCGCGATCGTGACGTTCCGCTTTGACCCGTCGCTGTGGCCGGACGGCGCGCCCGGCGGCCGGCCGATCCCCGCGGGCGAGCCGAGCGCGATGCTGTGTCGCGGCATGAGCTGCGGCTTGCCTGAGCGCGATCCGGCGGCGCTGAAGGCCGCGCTGGCCGAAAGGCGTTAGAGGCCTGCTTGACTGCGGCGCTCCGCTTGGCGCGAGCGTCCTTCGACAGGCTCAGGACGAGGTCCGTGATCGAGGCGGCTCAGTACCTCATCCTGAGCCCGTCGAAGGATACTTACGCTACGTCAGGCAATCGGTCGAGAAACTTGTCGAGGGTCAGCGGATAGTCACGAACGCGCACGCCGGTGGCGTTGTAAACGGCGTTGGCGACCGCAGCGGCGACTCCGCACAGTCCGAGTTCACCCACCCCCTTGGCCTTCATCGGCGACGAGATGGGGTCGACTTCGTCGAGGAAAATCACGTCCTGATGGGGAATGTCGGCGTTGACCGGGACCTCATAGCCGGCGAGATCGTGATTGACGAAGAAGCCGCGGCGCTTGTCGACCACCAACTGCTCCATCAGCGCGGCGCCGACCCCCATCGTCATCGCGCCGATCGCCTGGCTGCGCGCCGTCTTCGGGTTGAGAATGCGGCCGGAGGCGCACACCGCGAGCATGCGGCGAACGCGGATCTCGCCGGTGGCGGCGTCGACCGCCGTCTCGACGAAATGCGCGCCGAACGTCGACTGCTGATATCTTCTGTCGAGATCGCCGTATTCGATCGCGTCCTCGGCCGTCAGATCTCCGCCCGCGGCTGCGTCGACGAGCGACGCGCTGCGGTCGCCAGCGCTAACCTTGCCATCCGCGAATACGATTTCGGCGGAATCGAACCCGAGCTTTCGCGCTGCCGCTTCGCGCAGTTTCACGCAGGCCGCGTAGACCCCCGACGTGGAATTGTTGGCGCCGAATTGACCGCCCGATCCCGACGATACCGGGAAATTGGAATCGCCCAATCGCACCGCGACCCGCTCGAGCGGCAGGCCCATCATCTCCGCCGCCGTCTGCGCGATGATCGTGTAGCTGCCGGTGCCGATGTCGGTCATGTCTGTTTCGACCGTCACCACGCCGCGGCTGTCGAGTTTTACGCGCGCGGCGGATCTGGTGAGAAGGTTGTTGCGGAAGGCCGCCGCCACGCCGATGCCGATCAGCCAGCGGCCCTGCCGGACCGACGCGGGTTTTGGATTGCGCTCGTTCCAACCAAACCGCTCCGCGCCCATTCGCAGGCATTCGACGAGCTGGCGCTTCGAGAACGGCCGTTTTGGATGCTCAGGATCGACCTGCGTATCGTTCCGAATGCGGAATTCGATGGGATCGAGACCGAGCTTTTCGGCCATCTCGTCCATGGCGATTTCCAGCGCCATCATTCCCGCCGCCTCGCCGGGCGCCCGCATCGCATTGCCTTCCGGCAGGTTGAGTTCCGCAAGCTGCAACGCCGTCATTCGGTTGGCGCCCGCATAAAGCAGCCGGGTCTGCGCGACCGCGTTCTCCGTATGGCCGCCAGGAACATTGCCGGACCAGCTCTCGTGGCCAATCGCCGTGATCTTTCCGTCTGGCGTGGCGCCGATCCGTATGCGTTGCAGCGTTGCTGGCCGATGTGTCGTATTGTTGAACAGCATCGGCCGCGTCAGCGCGAGTTTCACCGGCCGTCCCGTGGCGCGCGCGCCCAGCGCAGCGAGCACCGCATCGGCGCGCAGGAAAAGCTTGCTGCCAAAACCGCCGCCGACGAACGGCGAAACTATCCGCACATTCTGGGCGGGAATCCCGAGCGTCTTCGCCAGATCGTAACGGGTCGAATTGATCATCTGGTTTGAGGTCCAGACAACCAGTCTGTCGCCCTGCCAGGCGGCCGTTGTGGCATGCGGCTCCATCATCGCGTGGGCATGATCAGGCGTCGCATAGGTCTCGTCGAGTTGGACGGGCGCCGCCGCGAACCCCGCCGCGAAATCGCCGGCATCGCTCGGCGGCGCGCTCTTCTCCACGCCCGCCGCGGCCTTCGCTCCCGCGAGATCGAACTTACCGTCGACCGTCGCGTAGTTGACGTTGATCAAATGGGCCGCCGCGCGCGCCTGTTCGAAAGTTTCCGCGACGACGAGGGCGATCGCCTGATGATAGTGCTCGATATCAGGGCCGCCGAGCAGCTTGGCGGCGTTGCTGGAGCCCTTGCCAAGTCTGGCGGTGTTGTCGGCGTTCACGATAGCGAGCACGCCAAACGACGCATTGGCGGCGGTGAGATCCATCGACACGATCCGGCCTTTCGGGATCGCCGAGCCGACGACGTAGCCATAGGCCGCGTTGGGCGCGACGTCGTGGCGCTCATAGGCATAGGGCGCGACGCCACTCACTTTGAGCGGCCCCTCGATGCGGTCGGTCGGATGACCAATCACCTTTAGCTGGTCGATCGGGTTGTTGGTGGCGGGCGCATCAAATCTCATCGCTCAGCCCCTCGCATCCGCCAGAATGGCGCCGAGCGTACGCTCGGCCAGCGTCAGTTTGAAGGCATTCTGCGCCGTCGGCCTGGCGCCTGATAGCAGGCCTTCCGTCACCGCTTTGGCGCCGCGCGGCATCTCTGCATCAGCCGCTTCGACGCGCCACGGTTTCGCAGCGACTCCGCCGAGCGCTACGCGCCCACTTCCATCGGGCTGAACAACTACAGCGACCGACACCAGAGCGAACGCATAGGACGCGCGATCGCGCACCTTGTGGTAGATCTGCTTGCCGCCGATCGGCTTCGGCAGTGTGACCGCCGTGATCAATTCGCCTGACGCCAGCGTCGTCTCGATATGGGGAGTGTCGCCCGGCAATCGGTGCAGCTCGCCGATCGGGATCGTCCGCGCAGCGCCGTCGGAGCGTACGGTTTCAACCGTCGCATCGAGCGCCCGCATCGCCACCGCCATGTCGCTGGGGTGGGTCGCGATGCAGGCTTCGCTGGCGCCGATCACTGCGAGCGGCCGGCTGAAGCCGCCGATCGCAGAGCAGCCGCTGCCGGGCTGGCGTTTGTTGCAGGGTTGATTGGGGTCATAGAAATACGGGCAGCGGGTGCGCTGCAGCAGATTGCCCGCCGTCGTCGCCTTGTTCCGCAATTGGCCGGAAGCGCCGGCGAGCAGCGCGCGCGACAGCAGGCCGTAGTCGCGTCGCACGCGCGCATCTGCGGCGAGATCGGTGTTGCGGACCAGCGCGCCGATTCTGAGGCCGCCTTCCGGCGTCGCCTCGATCTTGTCGAGCCCGAGCCCGTTGACATCGACGAGGTGGGTCGGCGCTTCGATCTCGAGCTTCATCAGGTCGAGCAGGTTCGTGCCGCCGGCAATGAATTTGGCGCCGTCGCGGGCCGCCGAGGCCGCGGCGTCCGCGGGCGAGCGGGGGCGCTCGTAACTGAACGGCTTCATGCCTTGCTCCCGGCGACTTCGACGATCGCCTCGACGATGTTGGAATAGGCGCCGCAGCGGCAGATGTTGCCGCTCATCCGCTCGCGCAGTTCTTCGACGTTCGCCTCCGGCGCCGCCTGCAAATCGGCGCTGACGTGGCTGGGGATTCCCGCCTTGATCTCGTCGAGCACGGCGACCGCCGAACAGATCTGGCCGGGCGTGCAGTACCCGCATTGGAAGCCATCATGCCTGACGAAGGCGGCCTGCATCGGATGCAGATGCGCGGGCGTCCCCAGTCCCTCGATGGTGGTGATGCTGTCGCCCTCGTGCATCACGGCGAGCGTCAGGCACGAATTGATCCGCCGCCCGTCGACATGGACAGTGCAGGCGCCGCACTGGCCGTGATCGCAGCCTTTCTTCGTGCCGGTAAGGTTCAGATGCTCACGCAACGCGTCGAGCAGCGTGGTGCGCGTGTCGAGTTCGAGGTCGCGCGCGACGCCGTTCACGGCGAAAGAGACTTTGGCGAGGAACGGCTGGCCGATCGTCTCAACTGCGCCCGCGACGGAGGGAATCGCCGTCGCCGCCACCGAGGCGGCGCCGACGATCATCAGATTGCGCCGGCTGATTTCGAGATCACGCGACTTGTGCATGCACTCTCCGGGGTTTGCTTCCGATGAAGCAGCGCTCAATTGTCCAAACTACGACCGGAGGGTAGATATTCCGTTCAAATCTGCGTGGCGCTCCTGTTCTAAATGCCTCTCGCACCGACGACGGTGGCAGCGCCTTCCCCAATGGAGCTTTGTCACGCCGATGTAGCAACCCACGCTTCGTCTGCCGCAACCTTCTGTGAACAAAGATGAAAAGTCCGCCAGTTGAGACGCTGAATTGTTTCGCTGCGCTCGCAGTGGCGGATCGAACTCGACCGCGAAGCGCTCTACTCTGGAGCCTTCACCGTATGGGAGTAGAAGGCCACCTCGCGATCGCCCCAGGCGTGGGGATGGCCGGCAAAGCCTGAGGCCAGAGGCGTTGAGGCGGAGTTCACCGTGCCGGCCTGCATGACGTCGGGGCCCTCGGCTTCGATCTGCGCCGCGCTCTTCTCGCCCGGCAGGACGATTGCGATGTGGCCGGGCGTCGTGCTGCGATGGCTGAGGTAGCTCGCCACGACGAACTCGCCGCGGTTGGCGAGCGCCTGGGCCTCTTGCGGCCCGGAGACCGGCTTCCAGCCCTGCGCGGCGCCGGCTTCAGCCAGCCATTCGTTCTGCGCATTGGCGAGTAGCACCTGGCCATGCTCCGGCGGCCGCAGGATGTAGATGCCGAGCTGCTGGGCCGCTGACGCCACGAAGGCGCTGCAATGGGTGTGACGGCCGGGCAGCCGCTCGGGCGCATTGTCCGGCAAGCCGGTTTGCCAGTCGACGTGCGTTCCCGCAATCCAGCGGTGCTCGACATCGAGGCCTTTGAGGAACGAAACGACCCAGCGCGCCTTCGACGTCGCCGGCGGCGGGTCGTCCGCGCGCGCCGGGAAGCTTGCCAGCACCGCAATGAGCGTTGCGCCGATGAGGGTCCAACATGAGCGCATCCTGGATTCCTTTGTCGAAGCGGCGGGCGCTCGCCATTTTCGTTACGGGACGCCGTATCTTGACGCCAGACGCAGGGCCACAATGGGGCGAGCGGCTCGAAAGCGCGGCGCGTTCTTGACTCTTTCGCGTCGCAGGGATTGACCAGCGCTTCATCATGCGGGGGTAAAGGTTTAGGCCCGCGGCAGTGGTAACATGTCGCGAAGCGGAATTCGAAGTCAGGGTTTGCTCGCGGTCCCGCGGGCGCATTCCTACGGAGCTGGGCGTTGATGTCGAAGAAGATACTGCCGGTGATCATGTGCGGCGGCGCGGGGACCCGGGTCTGGCCCGAGTCGCGGGAAACGATGCCCAAGCAGTTCATCGCGCTGTTCGGCCATCGCTCGACCTTCCAGGACACGGTGCTGCGCGTCGCCGGCCCCGATTTCGAGGCGCCGATCGTCGTCACGAACTTCGATTATCGCTTTCTGGTCAAGGAGCAGCTCGCCGAGATCGGCGTCGCGGCGACGATCGTCAACGAGCCGACGCGCCGCGATTCCGGCCCGGCGGTCGCGATCGCCGCCGAGCTGGCGAGCCGCCGCTCGCCGGAAACCGTGGTCGCCGTATTCGCCTCCGATCACGTCATCATTCAGCAGGAGGCGTTCCTCGCGGTCTGCCGCGAAGCCGCGAAGGCGGCCGAGCGCGGCTTTATCGTGACGCTCGGCGTTACGCCGACCGAACCCGCGACAGGGTACGGCTACATCAATCCGGGCGGCGGCGATCGAGGGAACGCTCGCCAGCCGGGTCGAGGCCTTCGTCGAGAAGCCCGAGCGCGAGATCGCCGAGCGCTACGTCGAGGCGGGCTATCTCTGGAATTCCGGAAATTTCGTGTTCCGTGCCGACGTGATGGTCGAGGAATTACGCGCTTTCGAGCCGCAAATGATGGACGCCGCGATTGCGGCGATCGACAAGGCGAAGACCGATCTCGGTTTCCTGGCGCTCGACGCCGCCGCGTTTGGCGAAGCGCCGAAGAAGTCGATCGACTATGCGGTCATGGAGCGCACCAAGCGCGCCGCGGTCGTGCCCGCCGATATCGGCTGGTCGGACGTCGGCAGCTGGGACGCCGTCTGGAAGCTCTCCAATCGGGACGCGCGCGGCAACTCGATCTATGGCGAAGGCGTCATTCTCGACGCAGACAACATCCACGTTCGCTCGACCGGCCTGCTGACCGCCGTGGTCGGCGTCAAGGACGTCATCGTCGTCGCGACCCAGGACGCGGTGCTCGTCATCGGCCAGGAGCACGGCGACAAGGTCAAGCTTCTCGTCGAGCATCTGCGCAAAAGCGGACGCAAGGAGGCGACCGAGCACAAGCGGATGTACCGCCCGTGGGGCTATTATCAGTCCGTCGACCAGGGCGAGCGGCATCAGGTCAAGCGCATCGTCGTGACGCCGGGACACCGGCTATCGCTGCAGAAGCACCACCATCGCGCCGAGCACTGGATCGTCGTGCGGGGTACGGCCGAGGTGACGCGCGGCGACGAGGTGAAGATCGTGCACGAGAACGAGTTGATCTTCCTGCCGATCGGCGTCGTCCACCGCCTCACCAACCCCGGCAAGATCAACCTCGAGCTGATCGAAGTGCAGACCGGCTCCTATCTCGGCGAGGACGACATCGTCCGCCTCGAGGACATTTACCACCGCGTCGAGAAATAGCGCTGATCGCGCGCGTCCGACGCGTGTGAGACCCGCGCATCGCCGCTTTGACGCCGCAGTTGCTGCGTAGGTGCGGTCTCGATTTCGGTTATTGCAGGGACGGTGCTTGTTGCTAGCGCTTCGACTAATCGCTTTCGCGACATTCGTCGCCGCCGGACCGGCGTGGGCAGCCGATTTGCCCTTGACGACGCCTTCGTCGCTCGGTGAATACACGATCGCCCCAGCCGCCGCGGTCGTCGACCCCTGGCATGGCCTCTACGTCGGCAGCGGAGTGACCGCGTCGTTCGCCAAAGGGGCCAAGGGCGCCTGGGGCGGAGACGCCTATCGCCGGCTACGACCATCGCTTCGACAACGGCCTCGTGCTCGGCGCTCAATTCAACACCGGCTACATGCCTTGGGCCTCGTCCAATCCGATGTATAAAGGCTTCGACTATGCCGGCGGCGAAGTGAAGCTTGGCTACGAGATGGGTCGCGTCACGCCCTATCTGATGACCGGCGTCGCGCTGACCAAAGGCGCGGCTTTTGCTGGCGCTCCCGATCCCGGCACGTTCGTTCAATGCGCTGTTTTCCGGCCCGGGCGCTTATCAGGCGCATGGGCTATGCCGGCGCCGGCGTCGAGTATCAGGTCACCGACAAGCTGAAGGTTGGGGTCGAAGACCTTCGTCGGCAGCGGTCCCGGGGCGTTGACCCACTAGCAACACTTTCAAGGCATTGCGCCGTCGCTTCCGGCGCGCTACGGACCTCCCGCCCTCCAACCCCGTTTTCCCATGGCCAATCTCACCCGTCGCTCCGTCCTTGCGAGCGCCGTCGCCGCTTACGCTACGCATCTGTCCACGCCGGTCTTCGCCCAGCAGGACGCGGCGCCCAGCCTTCGGCTATAATGACGTCGTCAAGCGCGCCCGCGATCTCGCCGCGGCGCCCTACGACGGCGCGGTCCCGCCTTGCCGCCCGCCATCGCGAATCTCAGATTTCGACGCCTGGCGGGACATCCGCTTCCGCAGCGACAAGTCGCTGCTCGACGCCGACGGCCGGGCAATTTTCGCCTGGAGTTGTTCCATCTCGGCCACCTCTACACGCGGCCCGGTCGTCATCAACGTGCTGCGTGACGGCATCCCCGCGCCGATCCCCTACGCCACCAACCTGTTCGACTACGGCCGCAACAAGATCGCCGAACGGCGCTGCCGGTCAATCTCGGCTTCGCGGGTTTCCGGCTGCATTTCCGCTCAACGCGCCGCATGTGATGGACGAGCTCATCGCGTTCCTCGGCGCGAGCTACTACCGCTTCCTCGGCCGCGGCCAGCGCTACGGGCTTTCCGCGCGCGGCCTCGCGATCGGCGCCGGCGGCCGACAGGCCGGAGGAATTCCCGTTCTTCCGCGAGTTCTGGATCGAGACGCCGGCGCCGAACGCCGAAAAGATCACGCTGCATGCGCTGCTCGACAGCGAATCGGCGACCGGCGCGTTCCACTTCGAGATCACGCCCGTCGCAGGAGACTTTCATCGACTTGCGGGTCACGCTGTTCGCGCGCAAGCCCATCGTCGGCCTCAACATGGCGCCGCTGTCGTCGATGTTCTTCACCGGCAAGAACGACCATCGCATGAACGACGACTTCCGCCCCGAAGTGCACGATTCCGACGGCCTGCTGATCCACACCGGCGCCGGCGAATGGATCTGGCGGCCGCTGTCCAATCCGGCGCAGCCCGCGGTCTCGACCTTCGTCGACAACAATCCCCGCGGTTTCGGCCTGCTGCAGCGCGACCGCTCGTTCGAGCATTATCAGGACCTCGAGCTCGCCTATGAGCTGAGGCCGGCCTATTGGGTCGAGCCGGCCGAGGGCTGGGGCGAAGGCGGCGTGCAACTCGTCGAGCTGCCGACCGACAACGAGACCAACGACAACATCGTCGCCTCCTGGGCGCCGAAGGAATCGCTGGAGGCCGGGCCGCTCGGTCGCTTTCGGCTATCGCATCACGGCGCTCACCAACGATTCGCGGCTGACGCCCGGCGCGCGCGCCGTCAACACGTTCCGCGCCACGCCCCATGCGCTCGGCGCCGTCGACCGGCTCGCCTCCCGGCGTCGACCCGCTTCCTGATCGATTTCTCGGGCGGCGACCTCGGCTACTTACCTCAGCGATCCGTCGCTGGTGGAAATCGTCGCGACCGCGTCCTCGGGCGCGTGCTGCGCACGTTCCTGAGCCCGAACACCCATGTGCGCGGTTTCCGCGCCGGCATCGACGTCGCGGTCGAGCCCGGACAAAGCTCCGACGTGCGGGTGTTCCTGCGTTCGGCCAACAAGGCGCTGACCGAGACCTGGACTTTCCCCTGGCGGGCGTGACGCTGTTGAAGCGCAGGGAGGCGGCGGATGGCGATTGAAGACCAGCTGCGCGACCGGCTGCGAAAGGCGGAGGCGCTCCATCTCGGGGCGGCGACGCCCGGCGAACGCCAGGCGGCGGGCGCCGCGATCGAGCGCTTGCAGCTTCGGCTCAAAGAGGAAGCGCGGGCCGATCCGCCTGTCGAGTTGAAGTTCACCCTGCCGGACTCCTGGTCGGTGCGGCTGTTCATCGCGCTCTGCCGCCGCTACGGCTTCAAACCCTATCGCTATCCCCGCCAGCGGCGCACGACGCTGATGGTCAAGGCGCATCAGCAGGTGTTCGACGAACTTGTGTGGCAGCCGTTCGCGCAACTGCACGAGGACCTCACCAATTTCCTCGAAGAGACCACGGACAAAGTTGATTCGTCCGGCAATCCACAGCGATACTTCGGAGGCGGAACTCGCGCCGGAGCCGGTTGCGCTCGGGAACAGACGTTGACGTAACCCGCTCTGGGACGAATTGCGTTCGTCCGTCGCCCTTTTGTGGGCAAAATTTGGCCTAGGTCATATTCTCCGCCCAATTCGCGCATAGCGTCTCCACAAGGCTCCGCGAACGGCGGACAGAACGGGAGGCCGACATGAGCGCGATGAGTTGGCAGGCGTTTTTCTATACCGGTTCCGACACGAAACATCCGCCTTTCCGGTCGACATGGATCGATGCGGAAGGCGAAGAGGACGCGATTCGGATTGCGCGCGAATTCCTAAAGCTTGGGCAATGCGCGGAATTGACGCGACCACGGTGGGAAGGCGGTCATGCGCCTGTGCTGGTGGTGAACCCGGCCGCGCCCGAGAAGGCGAAAAGCGCTCACTGAGCGCAGGCTAGGCTGGTTGAAGCAGCCCTCATCCGGCGCTTCGCGCCACCTTCTCCCGCAAGCGGGAGAAGGCCTCTCCGCCCCCTCTCCCGCTTGCGGGAGAGGGCCGGGGTGAGGGCGGCTCCAACTAAGCATCAACTCCGTCGCATTCGGCAGATGGCGGGCGAGCGCCTCCAGCACCGCCATGCGAACGGCGACCCCCATCTCGACCTGCTCGCGGATCAACGATTGCGCGCCGTCGGCGATCAGCGAGTCGATCTCGACGCCGCGGTTCATCGGCCCCGGATGCATCACCAGGGCGCCGGGCTTGGCGTAGGCGAGCTTTTCCTGATCGAGCCCGAAATAGCGGAAATATTCCTTGGTCGACGGCACGAACGCGCCGGTCATGCGCTCGCGCTGCAGCCGCAGCATCATCACGATGTCGGCGTCCTTCAAGCCCGCCTTCATGTCGCGAAAAACTTCGACGCCCATGTCATCGATCCCCGGCGGCAACAGCGTGGAGGGCCCGATGACGCGCACCCGGGCGCCGAGCGCGCCCAGCAGCAGGATGTTGGAGCGCGCCACGCGCGAGTGCAGGATGTCGCCGCAGATCGCGACGATCAGCCCCTCGATGCGGCCGAGGTTGCGACGGATGGTCAGCGCGTCGAGCAACGCCTGGGTCGGATGCTCATGCGCGCCGTCGCCGGCGTTGACGACCGAGCAATCGACCTTGCGCGCCAGCAGATGCACGGCGCCGGCCTGATGGTGACGCACGACGATGATGTCGGGCCGCATCGCGTTGAGCGTGATCGCCGTGTCGATCAGCGTCTCGCCCTTTTTGACGCTGGAATTGCCGACCGACATGTTCATCACGTCGGCGCCGAGCCGCTTGCCCGCCAGTTCGAACGACGATTGGGTGCGGGTGGACGCCTCGAAGAACAGGTTGATCTGGGTGCGGCCCCGCAACGTCGTCTTTTTCTTCTCGACCGCGCGCGAAACGTTCACCGCCTCCTCGGCGAGATCGAGCAGCGACTCGATCTCCGGCCGGCTCAAACCCTCGATGCCGAGCAGATGGCGGCGGGCGAAGGCGTAAGGCGAGGCGTCGGCGGGCATGGGCGTGGCTATAGGGGGGCGTGAGGGAGCCGACAAGGGATCAAGTAGGAGCTTAGCCGAATGCGGCGATCACTGTCTCGATAGGCAAGTACAACGTTAAGCTATCCGCTGGATATTCGATGAATTCCGCACACCGCAAATAGAAGCGCCTTGCAGTCTCATCTTTGGCGTGAACCAGCACCGCCCCGATCCCTATGCTTTGCGATGCGATGGCGACGCGACGCAGCGCGTCCGAAAGCATATCCGCCCCAAGGCCCCTGCCAGCGTATCGACGGTCGACGGCAAGACGTCCGATCATCGAGACCGGAACGGTGTCGGGCGCGTTCCGCCGCAACTTGCCCGGCGCCGCCGCCCTTTCCACCGCGCCGGCTGAGACGCTGAAATACCCGACTACCCGCTTTTCGGTGCAGACGACATAAGTCCGCGAGAACCGACTCTCATTCTTGAGCGCCCGATAGCGCAACCACTCATTCAGAACCTTCTCGCCACAGTCGAATTCCAACAATTCGTGGTCGGCTGTAAGTGGAACGGGAGCGGCAAGCTCGGCGTCAGGGCGCCCCGATCGCTCGTCTAGTCTCGCCATGCCGGCGTCCGGCGCAGCAGCGCCTGGAGCTTCGGTCCCGGTGCGGGGGGACTATCCAGAGCGTTTAGAAACGCGTCGTATCGGTCCGCGCCGAGTACAAACAGGCGCTGGTCCAGCAGGACGTTGATGGCCTGGCGCCGGGCGCTATCGACCATGAACTCCGTGCGGGTCTTGCCAAGTATCGCGGCCGCCTCGTCGATTAACTGGCGTGTGGCCGTCTCGATGCGCAAATTGATGCTGCCTTTCGGCTCCGAGGCAGTGCGCTCGGCAAGCACGGCGTCAGCGGCTGGGTGGAAATCGCTTTCTTTCGGCATAGCATAGAAAATGTGGCGCCGTATCTACATTGTCAATACAATCGACGAGAAATAGGCAAACGCCTACGGATACGATCAACCTTTGCGCCCTTCGTCCCGCGCACCCAAAATGTCTTCGGCTGACATGCGCACGCTTCGCGATTTCAAAGCGCGGATACGCGCGACGGCGAGGTCGATTTCAGACCGCCGGCGCTCGGCCCTATTGATCGCCATTCCGCGCAGCGCAGTACCGCCATCAACTTTGGTCATTTGTTCTATCTATCCGCCGTTTTGAGGGCGGAGCAGCATCTGGTCCGCTTTGTGGTGGGTAAACCCTTCCGCTGCGCTGCACAATCGCGTATGCGCGGCGCGACCTCTCGCACCCGAAGCCGTCATGATCCGTCTCGAAAACATTTCCAAGCAGAACGGCCAGCATCTTCTGTTCGTCGAAGCCTCGGCGTCGCTGCTGCGCGGCGAGAAGGCCGGTCTCGTCGGTCCCGAACGGCGCCGGCAAATCGACGCTGTTCCGCATGATCACCGGCGAGGACCCGCCGGACGAGGGACAGGTGTCGATCGATCGCGGCGTCACGATCGGCTATTTCAGCCAGGACGTCGGCGAGATGTCGGGCCGCAGCGCGGTCGCCGAGGTGATGGGCGGCGCCGGCGAAGTGAGCCAGGCGGCCGCGGCGCTGCACGAGCTCGAAGTCGCGATGGCCGACCCCGACAGGATCGACGAACTCGACGAGATCATCGACGCGCTACGGCGAGGCGCAGGCGCGCTTCGAGGAACTCGGCGGCTACGCGCTCGAGGGCCGCGCGCGCGAAGTGCTGGCCGGCCTGAATTTCTCGCCCGAGATGATGGACGGCGACGTCGGCGCGCTGTCCGGCGGCTGGAAGATGCGCGTCGCGCTCGGCGCGCATCCTGCTGATGCGCCCCGACGTGATGCTGCTCGACGAGCCGAGCAACCATCTCGACCTCGAAAGCCTGATCTGGCTCGAACATTTTCTCAAAGGCTACGACGGCGCGCTGCTGATGACCTCGCACGACCGCGAGTTCATGAACCGCGTCGTCAACAAGATCATCGAGATCGACGGCGGCGAGCTGACCACGCTATTCCGGCGACTACGAGTTCTACGAGCAGCAGCGCGCGCTCGCCGAAAAGCAGAACCAGGCGCAATACGAGCGCCAGCAGGCGATGCTCGCCAAGGAGATCAAGTTCATCGAGCGCTTCAAGGCGCGCGCCTCGCACGCCGCGCAGGTGCAGAGCCGGGTGAAGAAGCTCGACAAGATCGAGCGCGTCGAGCCGCCGCGCCGCCGCCAGACCGTCGCGTTCGAATTCGCGCCCGCGCCGCGCTCGGGCGAGGACGTCGCGACGCTCGCCGGCGTCGGCAAGGCCTATGGCTCACGCACGATCTACGAAGGCTTCGATTTCCAGGTGCGCCGCCGCGAGCGCTGGTGCGTGCTCGGCGTCAACGGCGCCGGCAAGTCGACGCTGCTGAAGCTGATCGCCGGCGCGACGGAAGCCGACCAGGGCACGGTCGCGGCTCGGCGCGAGCGTCAAGATGGGCTATTTCGCCCAGCACGCGTTCGAGCTGATCGACGGCGACCGCACGATCTTCGAGACGCTCGAAGAGGCGTTCCCGAAGGCCAATCAGGGCGCGCTGCGCACGCTCGCCGGCGCGTTCGGCTTCTCCGGCGACGACATCGAGAAGAAATGCCGGGTGCTGTCGGGCGGCGAGAAGGCGCGGCTGGTGATGGCGCTGATGCTCTACGACCCGCCGAATTTCCTGGTGCTCGACGAGCCGACGAACCATCTCGACATCGCGACCAAGGAAATGCTGATCGCCGCGCTCAAGGACTTCGAGGGCTCGATGCTGTTCGTCTCGCATGATCGGCGCTTTCTGGCCGAGCTCTCCAACCGCGTGCTCGAGATCACGCCGGAGGGCGTGCATCGCTACCCCGGCGGCTACGTCGAGTATGTCGCGCAGCACCGGGCCAGGAGGCGCCGGGGCTGCACGGGTAGTCGCACCGTCATTGCGAGCGCAGCGAAGCAATCCATGGTTCAGCCGCCGCGCCGTTTGCAGTTCATCGGCCTGCGGCGGTGGAAGCTTGGATTGCTTCGTCGCTGCGCTCCTCGCAATGACGGCTCATGCCACAGCGCCCTACGCCTTCGCCGGCCGCTGCAACTCCCTGCGCTTCATCAACTCGTAGACGATCGCCCCGCAGACCGTGATGCCGATGATGATCGTCGCGAGCGCGCTGACCGCAGGCGTCAGCCCGGCGCGCACGCGGCCGGCCAGCACTGTGGTCAGCGTCTTGTTGGCGAGGATCGCGAAGGTCGTCGTGTTGTAGTTCTCGAACGAGGAGAGGAAGGCGATGACGGCGGCGGAGAAGATCGCCGGGCCGCAGGAACGGCACGCAGAATATCGAAGAACACCTGCGTCCGGCTCGCGCCGAGATCGAGCGCCGCCTCCTCCTGCACGCGGTCGTAGCGCTGCAGGCGCGACAGGAAGATCAGCATGCAATAGGCGGAGATGAATTGCGCCTGGCCGAGCGTCGTCAGCAGCATGCCGTTGAACAGCGACTGCGCGCCGGTCCAATCGGTGACGTCCTTCCAGAAGATCACCGTCGAGATGCCGATGATGACGCCGGGCGTCAGCACCGGCGAAACGACGACCAGATAATAGAAGCCGCGCGCCCGCGGATAGACCTGCGTCATCACGATCGCGCCGGCGAGGCCGAGCGGCACGGACAGCAGCGACCACGAAAGCGCCGATCCAGAGGCTGTTCGACCAGCCCCTCCATCATGCTGCGGTCGGCGTACGAGCTTGGCGAACCAGTCGAGCGTAAATCCCTCGATCGGCCACGCCTGCGGATAGGACGGCGTGTTGAACGCGCTGACGCACATGATCGACCAGCGGCCCGAACAGGAAGCCGAAGAACAGCACGAAATAGAAGCCCATCATGATGCGGAAGATCGCGCTGCGAACTCATCGCGCGATCTCCGACAGGCTGACCTTGAACACGCGCATCACGAGCAGCACGAACACCATGCAGGCGACCAGCAGGATCAGCGCATAAGCCGCGCCCTGCGGCCAGTTGAAGGCCTGGAAGAACCGGTCGTAGACGATCGGCGTGAACCACAGCGTGTTGGGGCCGCCGAGCACCAGCGGCGCCGCGAGCGCGCCCGCGCACAGCATGAACACCAGCGTCGCGCCCGAGGCGACGCCGGGCTTGGCGTAGGGAATGACGACGAACAGATGGATGTGCCACCAGGGCGCGCCGAGATCGCGCGCGGCCTCGATCTGGTTGCGGTCGAGCGCTTCGAGCGCATTGTAGAGCGGGAACATCATGATCAGCAGATAGGCGTAGGTCAGCCCCGAATAGAGCGCGACGTCGGCGCCGAGAAAATCGATCGGGTCGTGGATCAGTCCAACGCCGATCAGCGATCGCGTTGATCACGCCGCCGGTGCCGAACAGCACGCGGAACGCGAAGGCGCGCAAAATCTCGTTGATCCAGTAGGGGATGACCAGCAGCAGCATCAGTCGCGTCAGCGCCTTCGGTGTTGGCGACCTGCGCCATGTAATAGGCGAGCGGATAGCAGACGACGAAATTGACGACGGTGATGACGACGGAGACGAAAATGGTGACGAAGAACGCCTTGATGTGGGTGATGTTCCAGTGGCTGAAGTCGTGGGTCGAGCCATAGAGGAAATATCTGTAGTTCTCGAGCGTGTAGATGTCGTCGGGGCCGCCGCGCTTGGACGGGCGGCAGCTTGGGATGGAACGAATAATCGACCATATAGAGCTGCGGAAACACGATCAGGAACAACATCCAGAATCCGACCGCGACGATCAGGAAAGTCGCGACCGGGAAGCCGTTGCGCGCGAAGAATCCGGGCCCCGCCGCCGCGCCCATCAGGCGCCGCTCGGAGGCGGCCGCGAGGATGAACGCGATGCAGTATCGCGATCGGTCCGCCAAAGATCAGCGCCGCGGTGAAAGGGTTGGTCACGACGCGGCCCCCGCGAGCGCGATCGCATCCTCGACCGCGAAGTCGACGCCGATATTGTCGCCGGGCGTCAGCGCGCTCGCGCCGAGATTGCGCCCGAGCGACATCGTCAGCTTTCGCCCGTCGGCGGCGAGCAACGAAACATGGGTCATGTTGCCTTCAAACGCGGATCCCACGACTTCCGCCGTCGAACGCGCCTTGCCCTGGCTGCGCGATGCGCAGGCTTTCGGGCCTGACAAACAACGTGGCGGGCATGCCGACCGCCAGCCCGGCGCCGGCGCGGCCTGTGAGCGCGCCGATCGGCGTGTCGATCGTCGCGGTCTCGCCGTCGAGCGATTTCACGACGCCTGTCAAAGCCGTTGTTCTCGCCGACGAACGAAGCGACGAACGGCGTGGCTGGATGGTCGTAGACTTCGCGACCGTCGCCGATCTGCTCGACCCGTCCCGCATTCATGACCGCGACGCGGTCCGACATCGTCAGCGCTTCGCCCTGGTCGTGGGTGATGTAGATGAAGGTGATGCCGACGCGCTTCTGGATCGCGCGCAACTCGGCGCGCATGTGCTGGCGCAGCCTGAGATCGAGCGCCGACAGCGGCTCGTCGAGCAACAACACCTGCGGCTCGACCGCGAGCGCGCGCGCGATCGCGACGCGCTGTTTTTGCCCGCCCGACAGTTCGCTGATCCGCTTGTCGCCGGTGCCCGGCAACGCGACCAGTTGCAGCAGTTCGTCGGCGCGCTTGCGCCGCTCGCTTCGCCGAGACGCCGCGCACACGCAGGCCGTAGCCGATGTTTTCCGCGACCGACATCAGCGGAAACAGCGCGAGGTTCTGGAAGATCAGCGCGGTCGGCCGCTTGTTCGAGCCGATGCCCGACATGTCCATGCCGCCGATCCTGACCGCGCCTTCCGAGGGCTCCTGAAAACCAGAGATGCTTCGCAGCAGCGTCGTCTTGCCGCAACCCGAGGGGCCGAGGATCGAGAAGAACTCCCCACCCTTGATCTTCATGTTGACCGAATTGACGGCGACGAAATCGCCGAACCGGATGGTTACGTGATCGAGATCGACATCCGCGCTCATGCCCCAGCCATTCTTTTTGCCCCGCGGTCAGCGTCGCAAAATGCGGGCCAAAAGGAAAGCTGGGTTGGGCGAGGATAAAAGTTAGGTGGGTATTGTTCCCATATATGGAACCTGCTATGCTAACCGGATGCAGGTCATGGCGCTGCGCAGTTTGAAGCTGTTCTGGCAGCGTCACGCGCAGGCCGAAATTCCCTTGCGAAGCTGGTATGCGGCGGCGTGTCAGGCGACCTGGCTCACGCCAAAAGACATCAAGAACTATTTTGGCGGCTCGGTCGACTTCATCGCCGACAACAGAGTCATATTCGACATCGGTGGCAACAAATATCGGCTGATTGTTCACGTGTCGTACCGATACAAGCGCGTTCTCGTGAAATTCGTCGGGACGCACCGCGAGTACGACGACGGCGATCCAGAGAGACTGAAATGAAGGATGTTCGCCCTCTCCGCACGGAAGCCGACTACGACGCGGCGCTCGAAGCCATCGAGGTTTTCTTTGTGAACGAACCTGAGCCGGGTACGCCGGAGGCCGACCGCTTCGACCTGCTGGCGCTCGTCATCGCGGATTACGAGCACCGTCACTGGGAAATAGATGCGCCCGACGCGCCGGACTTGTTGCGCGCCCAGATGGAGAGCAAAGGCCTTCGCCAATCGGATCTCGCGGCGCTGTTGGGATCGAAGGCGCGCGCCTCAGAAATTCTCAACCGGCGTCGCCATCTAACGCTGGAGCAAGCGTGGAAGCTGCACAAGGAATGGCGCCTGCCCACCGACGCGCTGATCCGCCCGTACCCGCTGCGACCGGCGTAGAGCGCAGCGGGGGAAGGTTGCCCTTCTCCCGCCTTGCGGGAGAAGGGTTAGCCTACGACGCCGCCTTGAATTTCTCGGCGTAGGACGTGCGCGCGTCAGCAAACCAGGTCGGCTCGACTGGGCGCCACCACATGTTGTCGATTGACTTGCCGGGATAGGCCTCGTTGAAGATCGCGCGCGCCTTGTCGGAGAGCAGCTTGTCGGCGCCGACCGCGCTGGGGTTGTAGCCGGAGTTTTCGGCCGCCTTGGCCGACGCCTCGGGCGTGTGGACGTACTTCAGCCAAGCGTAGGCCTGGTCGATGTTCTTGGCGCCCTTGACGAGCGAAAAACCGTCGACCCAGCCAATCGCGCCTTCCTTCGGCGCCTGATAGGAGACCGGATCGCCCGCCTTCTTCAAGCTGATCGCGGGGCCGTCCCACGTCTGGCCGATGACGACGCCATTGGTCTTCAGGCCGGACTTCGTATTGTCGGCGGAATCCCAGAACTGCTTGATCCAGGGCTTGTGGTTGATCGCGATCGGCAGGATCTGGTCGTAGATCTTCTTCATCTGATCTTCGCTCTTGTAAGCGTCGAGCATGCGATTGCTCGGCAGCTTGCCGTCGCCGTCGAGCCACAGGCCGATGCCGAGCAGCAGCGAATGCGGGCGGCCCTGCACCTTGCCCTTGTATTCGTCGTTCCACAGCGTGCCGAACGACAGCGTGGCCGGGTCGATCTTGGTCAGATCGTTGCGCCACGAGATCGCCTCTGTGCCCCAGACATGCGGCACGTGGTAGAGCTTGCCGTCCCAGGTCCAGTAGCTTTTCGAGGCCGCCAGCAGGCCCGGCACGATCGCGCTGAGGTCGATCTTGCTGGTGTCGATCGGCTGCAGCACGTCGATTTCCTTGAACTGCAAGGCGCGATCGTGGGTCGGTTGGCAGATGTCGAAGCCGGCGCCGCCGGTCGCCTGAAGCTTGTTGATCTGTTCTTCGTTCTGCGAAAACGGCGTCGAATTGACCTTGATGCCGGTCGCCTTTTCGAAATCGGGGATCACCGGATCGGGCAGTTCGTCGTCCCAGTTGATGATGTTGAGCTCGCCCGAAGACGACAGCGCGTTGGAGACGATCGCCGGGGATGCAACCGCGCCGAGACCGACCGCCGCCGAGGATTTCAGGAAACTGCGGCGATCGATGCCGGCCAGCAGCAGACTGTGTGTCGATTTGAACATTCGCTTCACCCTCCAGATCCAGGGAAACACCCCTCGAGCGCACGGTCAAACCGCGCGCCCTCAAGCTCATGCACGTCTTCTTTGCGGCCGAGAAAGCGCGAAGCTCGCATAGTTTCTGTGACCGCACAATGACGGGAAAGCCCGATTTCCTAAGTTGATACGCTATTCATGATAAAATCAATAGAAATACTAAATTGATTGAGTTCGGCGCTTCCTGAGGAGCGGCGTTTGAGAAATTTTGGTATACGATTTTTCCTCTCAATTCGATTGCGACGCGCCCTTGTCTTCCTCCTCCGCGCGAGGCTCCGTCGCGCTCGGCGTCGGCCTCTATCTCACTGGCATTTTCCTGTTCGCGCTCAATGACGCGCTCGGGAAATGGCTGGTCAAGGATTACAGCGTCGGCCAGCTGATGCTGCTGCGCTCGATCGGCGCCGCCGTCGTGCTGGCGCCGATGGTCGCGCGGCATCGCACGGAGATCCTCGATTTCCGGCAGGGCGGCCTGATGGCGCCTGCGGGTGGCGATCACGGCGGTCGACACGTTCGCGTTCTATTGGGCGACGCGCTTCATGCCGCTGGCCGACGTGATGACCTTCTACATGGCCGCGCCGCTGATTTCGACTGCGCTTTCCGCGCTGCTGCTCGGCGAGCAGGTCGAGCCGTTCCGATGGGGCGCGATTGCGATCGGTTTCGTCGGCGTGGTGATCGCGCTGCGCCCGACGTCCGACGTCTTTACGTGGGCGTCGCTAATCGCGCTGATGGGCGCGACCACGTTCGCGCTCGGCCAGACCATCACCCGGCGGATGCGGCAGACCCACTGGATGCCGATCGTGCTCTGGCAATTCGTCGGCGGAGGCGTCGTTGGGCGCGGCGACGATTCCGTGGGGGTGGGTCACGCCGCCTGCGTTCGACATCGGGCTGATGTTCCTGGTCGGCGCCGTTTCGATGTTCTGCTTCATATGCATTGCGCGGGCGCTTGCGATGGCGCGCGTCTCGGTGCTCGCCCCGTTGCAATATTCGTCGATCCTGTGGGCGACCATCATGGGGTTTCTGGTCTGGCATGACGTGCCGACCGCGCCGATAATTGTCGGCAACGCAATCATCATCGGCTCCGGCCTGTTCATCGCCGCATTTGAAAACCGGTCCCGACGCGCCCCTGCCGTCGTATGAAACCCGCCAAATTCTGCCGTGCTGCGCGCTTGTCATCGCCCAAGCGATTTGTTAGACGGCGGGCCTCGCGAAAAAGGCGGCGACGCCCGCGCGATGCGGCCATGGCGGAATTGGTAGACGCGCTAGCTTGAGGTGCTAGTACTTTAACCGGTGTGGAGGTTCGAGTCCTCTTGGCCGCACCATGAAATTCCCAAAACGGCGGTCCTCGGGGCCGCCGTTTTCGTTTGGGCGTGAACAACTCCGGATCGTCACGACAGAACAGTCAGCGAGTCCAGCCGCGCGAAATGCCGGTCGTTCGTCACCAGCGCGGCGGCGTTGATCGCTAGCGCGCTCGCCGCCTGGACGGCGTCCGGCAGCTTCAGTCGATAGATTGCGCGCAGCCGGGCTGAACTCTCGGCGATGTCAGCGTCGAGCGCGATCACTCTCCACGTTTCAAGAATGGCGCGATAGCGCCGCGCCAGGATCTCGTTGCCGGCCTGAAGGGGTCCGGCGAGCACTTCCGCGATGGCGATGGTCGTCACCGCCAGACGCAGCGCGCCCGCTTCATGAGCCTGGAATACCGGCAGGAATCGCGACGCATATTCGGAATGGTTTTCGAGTACATAGATTATCGGCGCGCTATCGATCACGATCCATGCGCCGTGCGGCAGGCTCTCGAGGCTCAGCGGCCCCATTCGTCCCGCATTTTTCGTATTGTTGCGGCACTGTCGACGCCCCACAGGCCTCTGCCCGTTCCTGCAACTGTGAGCAACGATTGCTGCACCGGGCGCGCATCGTCCATCGGGGCCAGCACGGCGACCGGACGGCCGCGGCGGGTGATAATTGTGGATTCGCCACGCTCGGCTGCATCGAGCAATGCGGGCAATTGGTTGCGCGCGTCTTCGGCGCCGTGTCGGCTAGGCATATCGAAACCGTACAGGACCGTACGGAACACGTCAATCGCTCCCGATTGTGTATCTCTCGATCATCCATTCCTCAGGAATTTCGAGCGCGCTGGCACTATTCCGCAGGCGCCGGCTTCACCACGATCGGCCCCGCCGCCGGCTTTGCCCCCGCATCCAGTCGAGGCTTGATCGCGTTGATCGTGCGCCCGGTCTCCGACACCCAACCGGCCGGCGCCGGGACCGTTTCGCCCTTGCCGGGGCCGGCGACGATGTGCACGACGCGGTAGCCGCGCGTCTTCAGCTCGGCCAGGAATTTCGGCATCATCGCCGCGGTCCAGCCGACCCGATCGTGGAACAGCAGCATGCCTCGCTTTGGCTTTTCGAGCCGCTCGAAGATCAGCTTCAGCTCCGCTTCCGGCGTCATCGTCAGCCAGTCGGAGGCCCAGATGTCGACCCCGAAGCTCGCGACATTGTGGGCGGCGAACCAGCCTTCGAGATCGGCGGTGTCGGCGAAACCGGGATAGCGGAAGAACGGCGTATGGAGTTTCAGGCCGGAAAGATCCGAGGGCTCGCCGTCCGGAAACTCGGCGCCGTAGACCTCGCGCTCGACGGTGACCATGCCGCGCAGGATGTCGGCGCGGGCCTGGGAAGCGCTCATGAAGCGCAAAGTCGGCTGCGGATGGGTGAACGTGTGGTGGGCGACCGTGTGCCCTTCCGCGAGCTCGCGGCGCGCCAGCTCCGGCAGCGCCTGCACTTTGGCGCCGATGTCGAAGAAGGTGGCGCGCACGCATTGCGCGGCGAGCGCTTCCAGAATCGGCGGCGTGAACTTCGCGTCCGGGCCGTCGTCGAAGGTGAGGATCACCTCGTGATCGGCGAGCGGCAGGGTTTGCGGGTAGGTCTTTAAACCGACCTCGAGGCCGCCCTGCGTGCCGACCTCCATCACCCGGGACGTGCCGAGCTTGTCGGGCCCGCACTCGGCTGCGGCGACGGCTCCAGTGAACCCAACGAGAAAGCCGAAGGCGAGGCGGATTCGCATGGGTCCCGGTTCAACGGCTAGACTGGCCGCCTGGTCAAGAGCCGTTAACGCCGCATTACCCGAAAAGGCTTAATTTGAAGCTTGTCCCCGGTCGGCCCCGAAAGTCGCATATGTTTCGCGTTTCTCTCCGCATGGCCTTCGCAGCTGCGCTGGCTGCGCTGCTCGTCGGATGCGGAGCGGGCGACGTCGGCGAAGGCGGCCCGCTTGGGCTCGACGTCGGCATGCCGTCGCCGTCGGACTATCCCATTCAGGGCATCGACGTTTCCAAATATCAGGGGGCGATCGACTGGAACGCCGTCGCCGGCGCCGGCATCAAATACGTATGGATCAAGGCGACCGAGGGCGGCGACCACGTCGACGAGCGTTTCCGCGACAACTGGGAGGGCGCCAAGGCGGTGGGCATCGCGACGGGCGCCTACCATTTCGTCTATTGGTGCCGGCCGCCGATCGATGAGGTCGGCTGGTTTGAGAAGAACGCGCCGGTCGAACCGGGCATGCTGCCGCCGGTGCTGGACACCGAGGCGACCCCGGAATCGCAAGACCTGCAAACGTCACCTTGACGCGGCGTCCGCACAGGCCGACATGAAGGTGATGCTGGACGAACTGCAGCGCTTCTACGGCCGCAAGCCGGTGATCTACACAACAGTCGATTTTTACGAAGCGATCCTGTCGGACGGCGCCTTCTCGGACTATCCGCTCTGGGTGCGCTCCACCAAGCACTTCCCGTCCGTGCGCTACGGCTCGCGCAAATGGACGTTCTGGCAATACCAGGCCGACGGCCACGTCAACGGCATCGACGGCAAGGTCGACCGGAACGTGTTCTACGGCACGCAAGAGCAGTGGACGGATTTCCTGAAGGGCAAATGAGCTGCGCCTGTAGGCGCGGTCGCTGACCGCACAGGCGCCGCCTGTAGACAACCCGCAAAGAGAAGCCACTGCGCCGGCCGGGGTCAGCGACCGCGGCTACAGAGACGAGCGCTTGCTCAGCGAGAGCCCCTCAGAGCCAGCCTCTCAACCTGGCCCACACCGACTTCTTCGGAGCCGGTTTTGCCGGGGCCGACGGGTCGACCGAAGGCAGCGTCGCCGGGGCGGCTGAGGCGGTGGTCGCCGGCGCGGCCGGCGCGATGGACGCGGTAACCTGCGCCGGTGTGATTTCGCCGGCGAAGGCGGGGATCTTGATCAGCGTGTCGGGGCCGGCGAGGCCATCGACCTCGAGGCCATGACTGGCCTGGAATGCCGACACCGCCTTCTCCGTCGCAGGCCCGAACTGGCCATCGGCGGGAATGCCAAGCGCCTGCTGAAGTTTTTTCACGGATTCGCCGCGCGCGCCCTGCGCCAGCAGGACGAGCTCGCCCAGCCCCATCTTCACGAACGTGTCGGGACCCGCGACGCCGTCGACGGCGAGGCCGTTCTTTTGCTGGTACGCTTTCAGCGCCGTTTCGGTCGCCGGGCCAAAGTCGCCGTCCGCCGGCACGCCGAGCTTGGCCTGCAGAATCTTCACCGGCTCGCCGGCAACGCCCTTGCGCAAGTAGGACATGAACTTTCTTCCCCGTTGATTTGAAACCCCTGCGACCGCGAGCGCGAGCCAGCGTGCAAGGTTCCCCTATACAGGAATTGCGACTTTTTTTTCAGACCGCGCTCGGACGGTCTCCGCCAAGCGGCTCGCTTGACCTGTGGCGTGGGATCGCGGCACGGTCTTCGCGCAGCTCCTATCCTTACCCATCCGGCCGACAGGACCCTCCATGCCCAACAAGCTTCATGTGATTGTTTGCAGCACGCGCCCCGGCAAAGTCGGCATTCGCGTCGGCGAATGGTTTTTCGCGGAAGCCCAGAAACACGGTCAACTCGAGGTGGAGTTGGTCGACCTCGCGGCCGTCAACCTTCCGATGTACAACGAGGCCAAGCACCCGAGCCTGCAACAATACGAGCATGAGGCGACGAAGCAGTGGAGCGCCACGGTTGCTTCGGCTGACGCCTATGTGTTCGTCACGCCGGAATACAATTACGGGCCGCCGCCTGCCCTCGTGAACGCGTTCAGCTATGTTTACAAAGAGTGGAACTACAAGCCTGCGGCGTTCGTCAGCTATGGCGGCGTTTCCGGTGGGCTCAGAGCCGTGCAGGTCGAAAAACTCACTGTAACCACTCTCAAGATGGTCCCGGTGGTGGAGGCCGTCGTCATTCCGATGGTGGGGCAATCGATGCGCGAAGGCGTCTTTCAGGCCAACGAACTGCAGACAAAGGCCGCCGCGTTGTTGCTCGATGAAATCGACCGATGGGCGACTGCGCTGAAGCCGTTACGCCGGTAAGCGGAGGGTCATTACCGTCATGGCCGGGCTGAACACTTGTCCCGGCCTAATGGTTAAAGGGCGTCGCAATCGCCAAGCCTAGCAATTTGCGTTTCGCTTAAATCGTCATTGCGAGGAGCGCAGCGACGAGGCAATCCATGCCTCGTCTGCCGAAACTGCGGTGAGTGAAGACGTGGCAGCGCGGCAAACAAAGCGTGGATTGCTTCGCTGCGCTCGCAATGACGGATCAACTCACCTGCGAAATGTTCTAGCGCCCCATCTCCCCCTATTCGCTGACGCCTATTTCCTCAGCCATTTCACGGATCTCCGCCTGATCCTCGGCGGTGAGCGCGGCGTCCGTCAACTGAATGACGACTTTCTTGAGATCGCCGGTAAATTTGAACGGGACATGATAATCCTCGCTGACCGGCGTGCCGGTGTCTTCGCCGATGTCGAGCGTTTCGTCGGCGGAGATTCGAAATGGAATTGTTTGCTCGATCCGGCCCTGGACGATCTTCTGGCCATCAACCGACAGGATGGCGGTTCCGCCCTTGCCAAGACCGCCGCCGTCGTAGGTGAAGTCGAGCACCAGCGTATGCTTGCCGGGCGACAGCGCGTCAGGCGCGGCGACCGAATAGCGGTGAGCGCCTACGACATTGTAGTGGAACACCGGCTTGCCCTCGAGCAGATACAGTCCCCAGCCGTTGAAGCGGCCGCCCTGCGTGGCGACCACGCCTTCGGCGCCGCCCGACAGGCACGGTGAGTTCCGCGGAAATCTTGAACGACTTGTTGAGGATGCTCGGCGCGCTGCCCTCGGGAATGCGCGTCATGCCCGGATAATAGGTGAACAGCGCTCGCCCCCTGGTCAGGCTCGGCCGGTTGTCGACATTCATGCGCTCGATCTTGCTGTTGTCGAGCGGCAGCACATTGTATTTCGCCGCCTCGATCCAGAACAGATCCTTCATCTCGCTGAAGCTTCTTCGGTTCCTTCGCCGCCAGGTCGTTGGCTTCGCTGAAGTCGTGGGTGATGTCGTAGAGCTCCCACTTGTAGTCGTCGATGGGAATCGTCTTGCCGACAGCCCAGGGCGCCAGCGGCGGCGTCGTCGCGGCGACCCAGCCGTCATTGTAGATCGCGCGGTTGGCGAACATCTCGAAGTATTGGGTGCGATGGGTCGAAGGCGCCTTCGCATTGTCGAATGAATAGACCATGCTGACGCCTTCGATCGGCTTTTGCGGCACGCCGTTGAGCATCGCCGGCATCTGCACGCCGGCGGCTTCGAGGATGGTCGGCGCGATGTCGATCACGTGGTGGAACTGGGCGCGGATCCCACCCTTGTCCTTTATGCGCGCGGGCCAGGAGATGACCATGCCGTTGCGCGTGCCGCCGAAGTGCGAGGCGATCTGTTTGGTCCACTGGAACGGCGTGTCCATCGCGTGCGCCCAACCGATCGGGTAATGGTTGAACGTCGTCGGGCCGCCGAGTTCGTCCATGCGCCGCAGGACTTCGCTGAAATCCTCGGGGATGGCGTTGAAAAACGACATTTCGTTGAGCAGGCCGTTGGGTCCGCCCTCGGCGCTCGCGCCGTTGTCGCCCTGGATGTAGATGATCAACGTATTGTCGAGTTCGCCCATGTCGGCCAGCGAATCGACGATCCGCCCCATCTGGTCGTCGCAGTAGCTCAGCGCCGCAGCGTAGACTTCCATCATGTGGGCTGCGACTTTCTTGTGGTCGGCGTCGAGCGAATCCCATGCGGGTATTCCCGGGGATCTTTCGGTCAACACCGTGTCCTGAGGGATCACGCCGATCTGCTTCTGACGCGCCAGCGTTTCCTCGCGCACCTTGTCCCATCCCTGATCGAACTGGCCTTTGAACTTGGCGATCCAGTCCTTCGGCGCATGATGGGGCGCGTGCGCAGTGCCGGGCGCGTAATAGGTAAGCCACGGCTTGTCAGGCGCCAGCGCATGCAACAGGCGAATCCGCTCGATCGCCTTGTCGGCCATGTCTTTTTCAAAGAAATAGGTCTTGTCGTCGTGCGGCGGCTCGATCGGTTTGATGCCCTCGAAAATCGCCGGCGCCCACTGACTGGTGTCGCCGCCGATGAACCCGTAGAAATATTCAAATCCGAGACCCGTCGGCCACAGATCGAACGGGCCGGCCTGACTGTTGTGCCAATCGGGAATGTTATGGTTCTTGCCGTACCAGGCGGTGCTGTAGCCGTTCTGCCTCAGAACCTCGGCGAAGGTCCCAACGCTCTTCGGCATGAGGGTGTTGTAGCCGGGAAAGCCTGTGCCGCCCTCCATGATGACGCCGGTCGCAGCCGAATGGTGATTGCGCCCGGTCAGCAGCGCAGCGCGCGTCGGCGAACACAGAGCCGTCGTATGGAATTCGGTGTAGCGCAGGCCTTCGGCGGCGAGTCGATCCATGGTCGGCGTCGGCACCGGGCCGCCAAACGTGCTGCTGGCGCCGAAGCCCACATCGTCGGTCAGAATCACGAGCACGTTGGGCGCGCCCTTGGGCGCCTTTACCTCCTGCGGAAAATCCTTGACAGAATCCTCGACGGTCCGGCCGATTTGTCCTTTGAAGGGCTGCTCAGGACGCGGCAGCATGTCCTGCCCCCTCGCCGTCAATGCAAACAGGGAAACAAAAGCCACGCAGATCGTAGTGACCAACGAACCCGACCATGCCATGCGCGCTTCCCCGATAGTTGCAAGTTATGAAGGTAGACTACGTTTGCGAGCATGGCCAAGATGTGGCGCGGCGACTCCGGTATTTTGCACGCAGTCGAACGCCTAGCGCAGCGCCCACGCCCGCACGCGTGGGGTCACAGCTTCTTGAACAACCCCGCCAGCCGCAACAACCCCTCCGGCCACGGTCCGTGTCCACTCTCCGCATCGAGGCGGCCCGCCTCGCCGGCGTCGATCAGGTCGGAACCCCAGTCGGCGGCGAGCGTGGCGCTCTCTTCGTAACGCGCCCACGGGTCGGTGCGGCTTGCCACCAGGGCGCTGGGAAACGGTAGGCGGGCATGGGGGGTTTCGCCCCATCGCCCCCGATCGAATATGGCGAGCGCCGCCGGCGCCGGCGGCGCGACCAGGAAGGCGCCGCGCACGTCGAATTCGCGCAAGTCCGGCGCCGCCTGCGCGAGCGCGATCGCGCCGACCGAATAGGCGATGAAGTAGATCGGCCGGGTCGCCTTGCGCGCCGCCTCGACGATTTCGTCGGGGGCGAGCAGCTCCCCAACAAATCTCGCGCTCGAAAGTTTGGCGCTCCAGCGCGCCTGCCAGTGGTTTGGGTCCGGAATGCCCTTTTCGGGGATGAAGATCAGATCGAGGTCGGCTGCGCGCATCGCTGAAGCATAGCCGCCCTCGCCCCGGTTTGGAAACCTCAGGAGACCCCGATCGCCGGCGAAGGCCTTGCTGCGTTTGCGGGGAGCGCGAAGGGCTGCGTCGCCGTGCGGCGCGAGGGCTTTTCCATGCCCATGAAGGCGAGCAGCGCCGCCGCGATCGGCGCATTCTTCAGGATCGGCGCAAACGGCGTCAGCCAGTATTCGTGCGGCAGCATCAGCGCGGCGACCGAAAAAACCGCCAGCAACACGAACATCGCCTGCGCGACCCGGGTCGGGCGCCAGTTGACGAGCAACAGCGCGCCAAGCGCAATATTGACGCCCGCGACGCCGAACAGCGCCACTTCCGCGAGCGGTCCGGTCAGTCCGAGCTCCCCCAGCATCACGTAGAATTCATCGGGCGGGAACATTCCCAACGACACCAATCCGGTGCCGATCCATAGCGCGGACAGGGCGATGCGAAACAACGGCTGCACGAAATAAAGGCGCGCCCGCCACAGATCGGCGATCGTCGACGGCTGCCGCGCCAGGCTTTCCGCGAACGATAGCGGCTTGCGGCCCAACGCCGTGGTGATCGAAGCGGGATCGCCGATGCTGCCGCGCTCGAGCAGGTTTAGCAATTCGCGATCGCCCGGCCCCATTTCGATGATTTCGTTGGCCCAGGCGAAGAGATTGAGCAGCGGGCGCGGCATCGCCAGCAGCGAAGCCGACGGCAATCCCAGCCATTCGCGCAACGCCCGGGTCAACTCGTCAGTGGTTATGGGCGCGGGTCCCACGGCTTCTACGATCCGGGGCGGCGCGGAGACGAATGCAAGCTTCAGCACGAGTTCGCAGAGTTCGCTTACGTGCAGCGGCTGCACCTTCCATCGCCCCTCGCCGAGGCGTGGAGGCACGGGAAGCGCGGCGAGCGCGCTGAAGAAATCGCCGCTGGCGCCGCCAGCGCCGAGCACCATCGACGGCCTCAGGATCACTGTCTCGAGGCCTTCGACCTTGTGGATCGCCTCTTCGCCCTCGGCCTTCGAGCGCTGGAACCGGGTCGCGTCTCCTTTTTCGGCGCCGAGGGCCGAAAGGTGGATCAGGCGCTTCACACCCGCGATCCGGCAGGCGAGCGCGAGGCGTCGGGCGCCCTCGGAATTGACGCCGACGAGGCTTTCCTGGCGCGCGTCGCGCGCCAACCCCGCGCAATTGACGACGACTTCGGCGCCGACCAGGCGCGCCGCCATCGCATTGGGATCGCCGGCGGCGATATCGAACTCGGCCTGCGAAGGCGCCTCGACCTGATGGCCCTCGTTGAGGAGAGCGGCCACGACGTGGCGCCCGATGAAGCCGGAACCTCCGATCACTTTCAGCGAAGCCATGCCATCCCTCCGAGAATTGTAGTCGTTGTCCGGCGATCTCGCTCCCTGCGAGATTTATAAAGGTTGCCGATGATAGGCCGTATGCAAATCAGGCCGTTGATGTTCGTCAATGCGGTTTACAAGTGGACTCGGCTGTTCTCTATTGTCCGGCGTTAAGTCAGGCGGCGTCTGCAAAAACCTTGGGGGACCACAAATGAAAGCATCGACCTCGATTGCATCCATGCTCGCCGCAGGCGCGCTGCTGCTCTCCGCCGCCGCTCACGCCAAAGACTGGAAGACGGTCGTGATCGGCATGGAGGGCGCGTACGAGCCCTACAATCTGACCGACCCGAGCGGCAAGATCGTCGGCTTCGAACCTGATCTCGTGATGGACCTTTGCGCGCGCATGAAAGTCGAGTGCAAGATCATCGCGCAGGATTGGGATGGCATGATCCCCGGCCTCAACGCCGGCAAGTTCGACGTGATCATGGACGGCATGTCGATCACCGACGAGCGCAAGCAATCGATCGATTTCACCGATCCCTATTCGGCGACGCCGGCCGCTTTCGTCGCCGCCAAGACGAGCCCGCTGGCAAAACTCGCCGCCAACGGCAAGGTCATCAACCTGACCAAGGACAAGGCCGCCGGCGACGCGGCGTTGGCCGACCTGAAGGCGGCGTTGAAGGGCAAGACGATCGGCGTCCAGGTTTCGACGACGCATGCGACGTTCCTCAACAACAATTTCAAGGATGTCGCGACCATCAAGGAATACAAGACCACCGACGAGCGCGACCTCGACCTGAAGTCCGGCCGCATCGATGTGGAACTCGACGACCAACCGGCGCTGACCTCGGTGCTCGCCAAGCCCGACGCCGCCGATTACGGCTTTGTCGGCCCGCAGTTCACCGGCGGCGATTTCGGCGTCGGCGCCGGCATGGGCATTCGCAAGAGCGACAAGGACCTCACCGCCAAGTTCAACGAGGCGTTGAAAGCGGCGTTCGCCGACGGCTCCGTGAAGAAATATTCGCTGAACTGGTTCAAGATCGACACGACGCCTTGAGCCCGCGGCGGGCTGACGGGTGATCGCGTGGGATTTGCTTGGCTTCGGCCCCCGCGGATGGGGACTGGCGCTCCTTGAAGGAGCGCTGATGACGTTGCTGGTCTCGATCGCCGGCCTGGCGATCGGGGCGGCGTTCGGGTCGCTGGTGGCGTGGGCGCGGCTTTCCGGCGCCCGCGTGGCCGGCGCGATCGGGGGAGCCTATGCGGCGATTTTCCGCGGAATCCCTGAACTGCTTGTCGTCTATTTCGTCTATTTCGGCTCGTCAGCCCTGCTGACGGCCGTCGCGAACGCCGTGGGCTTCGAAGGCTTCCTCGGCGTTCCGCCATTCGTTGCCGGCGCGCTCGCGGTCGGGGTGATCTCAGGCGCCTATCAGGCGGAAGTGTTTCGCGGCGCCTTTCTCGCCATCACCAAAGGCGAGCTCGAGGCGGCGCGGGCGGTCGGGATGGGCCGCCTGCTGATGTTTCGCCGCATCATCGCGCCGCAGGTGATGCGCTTCGCCATTCCCGGCCTCGGCAATCTCTGGCAGGTGGCGCTGAAGGATTCGTCGCTGATTTCGGTGACCGGCCTCGCCGAACTGATGCGGCAGGCGCAGGTCGCCGCCGGCTCGACCCGCCAGCCTTTCACTTTCTACATCGCCGGCGGCGTGCTCTATCTGTTGCTCACCTCCGTCTCCGACCGGTTCTTCGAAGCGGCCGAAACGCGCGCGACGCGCGGCATGAAACGTGCGGGGACTTAGGCGATGGATTTCGCCTTTATCGCCTCCTGTTTCTTGAAATTGATCGCCGCTTTGCCGGTGACCCTCGAAATCTGGGCGTTGTCGGTCGTGCTGGGGGCCTTCATCGCTACCGGGATCACATGGATGCGGGTCAGCGGCGTGAAGGCGCTTGATCTGTTCGCGCGCGCCTACATCTTCGTGTTCCGCGGCGCGCCGCTGCTGATCCAGCTGTTCATCATCTACTACGGACTGTCGTCTTTCCCCGCGGTGCGCCACAGCCTATTCTGGCCGTTTCTGCGCGACGCGTTTTCCTGCGCGATATTGTCGCTCGCGCTCTGCACCGCCGCCTATCAGAGCGAGATCTTCCGCGGCGCGCTGGCGGCGGTGCCGCCGCGCGAAATCGAAGCGGCTCGCGCGTGCGGCATGTCTGGCTTCCGGCTGTTTCGGCGCATCATCTTCCCGATCGCGCTGCGTCAGGCGCTGCCCGCCTACTCGACCGAGGTGATCTCGATGACGAAGGCGACCGCGCTCGTCTCGCTGGTCACGATCTGGGACATGATGAGCGTCGCGCTGAAAATCCGCAACGACACGCTCGTCACCTACACGCCGCTGCTGGTCGCCGGCGCGATCTATTTCGTGCTCAACTATCGTTATCGCCCGCGCCTTCGTGGCGCTCGAATACGGCCTGAGCCCGCATTTGCGCGCCCGTCCGTCTTGACCCAAGGAAGCTGATGTCCGCCGTCGCCCTCACCGTCCTTGGCATGCGCAAACGGTTCGGCGGCCTCGAGGTGTTGAAGGGCGTTTCGCTGGAGGCGCGCGAAGGCGACGTCATCTCGATCCTCGGATCCTCGGGGTCCGGCAAGAGCACGCTGCTGCGCTGCATCAACCTGCTTGAAACGCCCGACGAGGGCGAGGTCACTGTCGGCGGCGAAACCATCAAGATGCGGCCGAAGCGCGGCGGCGGCGCCGAGCCTGCCGACCGTCGCCAGGTCGACCGCATCCGCTCCGAACTCGGCATGGTGTTCCAGAGCTTCAATCTCTGGTCGCACATGACGATCCTCGAGAACCTGATCGAAGCGCCGATCCATGTGCAGAAGCGGCCTCGCGCGGAATGCATCGCGGAGGCGCATGAGCTCCTGAAGAAGGTCGGCATCGACGACAAGTGGGGCCACTATCCCGCCCACCTCTCCGGCGGCCAGCAGCAGCGCGCCGCGATCGCCCGGGCGCTCGCGATGCGGCCGAAGGTGATGCTGTTCGACGAGCCGACGTCCGCGCTCGACCCCGAACTGGTTGGCGAGGTGCTGCGGGTGATGCGCGCGCTCGCCGAAGAGGGGCGCACCATGCTGGTCGTCACGCACGAGATGGCGTTCGCGCGCGACGTGTCGAACAAGGTCGTGTTCCTGCATAAGGGGCTCGTCGAAGCGGAGGGGCCGCCCTCAGAGCTGTTCAGCGCCTCGAAATCCGAGCGCTTCCGCCAGTTCATCGCCAAGAACCGCGACTGAAGACGGCGCGAATGTGAGCCGAATGAGACCCTGCTCCCCTTGCGGGAGAAGGGCGTCGAAGCTAGCGCATGCTTCGCTCAGGCTTGAGCGTACCGTCGACCTTCCACTGGCAATGTGCGGATCGAATAGCTCCTTGAAGGGGGCTTGTCCCTGGCCTCGGCTTCGGCCAAAAGCCAGGGGAAACGACGCAGGGAGGGCTCACCATGGCGAGCGACGCGGAAGCCGACCTCAAATCCGACGCGCTGCACTACCATCGCGAGCCGCGGCCCGGAAAACTGCAGATCGTCGCAACAAAACCGCTCGGCAACCAGCGCGATCTCGCGCTCGCCTATTCCCCGGCGTCGCCGTCGCCTGCGAGGCGATCCGGGACGACCCGCACGAGGCCGACAACCTCACCACGCGCCAGAACCTCGTCGCCGTGCTCACCAACGGCACCGCGGTGCTCGGCCTCGGCGCCATCGGCCCGCTTGCCTCCAAACCCGTGATGGAAGGCAAGGCGGTGCTGTTCAAGAAATTCGCCGGCATCGACGTGTTCGACATCGAGGTCAACGAGACCAACGTCGACAAGCTGGTCGACATCATCGTCGCGCTCGAGCCGACGTTTGGCGGCATCAACCTCGAGGACATCAAGGGCCCCGAGTGTTTCGACGTCGAGGAAAAGGCCAAGGCGCGGATGAAGATCCCCGTCTTCCACGACGACCAGCACGGCACCGCGATCATCGTCTCCGCCGCGGTCACCAATGCGCTCGAGCTCAACGGCAAAACGATCGACGACGTGAAGATCGTCTGCTCGGGCGCCGGCGCCGCCGCGCTCGCCTCGCTCAATCTGCTCGTGTCGCTCGGCGCCAAGCGCGAGAACATCTTCGTCTCCGATTTCGAAGGCGTCGTCTACAAGGGCCGCAACAAGCTGATGGACCGCTGGAAGGAGGTCTATGCGCAGGAGACCGAAGCGCGCACGCTCGCCGACATCATTCCCGACGCCGACATTTTCATCGGCCTGTCCGCCGCCGGCGTGCTGAAGCCGGAGCTGCTCAAACAGATGGCGCGCGATCCGCTGATCATGGCGCTCGCCAATCCGACGCCGGAGATCATGCCTGAACTCGCGGTCGAGGCGCGGCCCGACGCGATGATCTGCACCGGCCGCTCGGACTATCCCAACCAGGTCAACAACGTCCTCTGCTTCCCCTACATCTTCCGCGGCGCGCTCGACGTCGGCGCCTCCGAAATCAACGAGGCGATGAAGAAGGCGGCGGTTACGGCGATCGCCGCGCTGGCGCGCGAGGCGCCTTCCGAGGTCGTGGCGCGCGCCTATGGCGGCTCGGCCGCGCCGTTCGGCCGCCAATCGCTGATCCCGAGCCCGTTCGATCCGCGCCTCATCATGCGGATCGCGCCGGCGGTCGCCAAGGCGGCGATGGAGACCGGAGTCGCGCGCCGGCCGATCGCCGATTTCGACGCCTATGCCGACCGGCTCGGCCGCTTCGTGTTCCGCTCCGGCTTCATCATGAAGCCGCTGTTCCAGAAGGCGCGCGAGATCGCAGAAGCGCGTGATCTACAGCGAAGGCGAAGACGAGCGCGTCTTGCGCGCCACGCAGGTGATCCTCGAGGAGCGGCTCGCCATGCCGATGCTGATCGGCCGCCCCGAGATCATCCAGGAGCGCGTCAAACGCTATGGCCTCGCAATCAACGCCGGAACCGATTTCGAGGTCGTCGATCCGCGCAGCGACCCGCGCTATCGCGACTATGTCGCCGACTATCTGAAGGTGGCGGGGCGCAAGGGCGTGACGCCCGACGTCGCGCGCACCGTCGTGCGCGGTTCGCCGTCCGTGATCGGCGCGCTGGCGCTGCATCAGCGGCGATGTCGATGCGCTGATCTGCGGACTGGAGGGCCGCTTTTCCTCGCGCCTAGATCACATCAGGGACATTGTCGGCCTGGCGCCGGGCGTGAAGGAATTCGCTGCGCTGTCGCTCGTCATCGCGGAAAGCGGCATCTACTTCCTCGCCGATACGCACGTGCGCTACGATCCGAGCGCCGAAGAGATCGCCGATATGGCGATCGCCTGCGCCCATCACGTCCGCCGCTTTGGCGTGACGCCGAAGATCGCGCTGATTTCGAACTCCGACTTCGGCTCCAACGACAGTCCTTCAGCGCAGAAGATGCGCGCCGCGCTCGAATTCCTGCGCGAGCGTGCGCCCGATCTCGAGGCCGACGGCGAAATGCAGGCCGACACCGCGCTCTCGATGGTCGCGCGCCAGCGCGTCATCACCGATTGCCGGATCGAGGGTGAGGCGAACGTCCTGATCTTTCCCAATCTGGATGCGGGCAACACGGCGCTTCATCTGACCCGCGTCATCGCAGACGCGTTGCCTGTCGGCCCGATCCTGATGGGGCCGGCGAAGCCCGCGCATGTGCTGACGCCGTCTGTGACAGCCCGCGGCATCGTCAACATGACCGCGATAGCGGTCGTCGAAGCGGCGGGCGGCTGAGGCCGACCGTTTCGCGCCATTGCTACGACTGTATTAGGCTGCCGGCCCGACGCGGCGATTCGCCGCGCGAACAGGGCCGTCAATCTTGGTCTCGCAAGACGTCATATCGCGACCCGTGGCGCGAGCCGGCATCGGCGGCGCACCGCCGGTGTTCGAATTTGTACGCCAGTCGTTGTTGTTCTGCGTGGCCTATGCAGCGATCAACTCGGCGACCGTCGCGTTCGAATTCGGGCCTACCACGATTACGCTTTGGAGCCCGGACAATGCGCTAAGCGTAGTCATGCTGCTCGAGTTCGAGTCTGTATGCGCCTGTCGTGCTGGCCATCTCGATCGCCGTCGACCTCTTCTTCGCGCCCGCCAGCGTGCCGCGCTTCTCGATATTTCTCAGCGATTTCATCGTCACGTTCGGTTATCTCTTGATCGCCGTCCTGTTGCGCGACGGGTTCAAGTTCGACATCCGCAAGGCGACTTTTGCGAACGTCATCGCGCTGCTCGCCGTCGCGCCGATGAGCGCGGTCGTGACGAGCGCGCTCTATTGCGGAGCGCTCTATCTGACGGGGGTGCTGAACGCTCCGGAACTGCTGATCGGGTCGCAGTATTTCTGGATCGGAGACGCGGTCGGAATGATCGTTCTCCTGCCTGCGATTGTCGCGCTCTACGACCTCCGGGATCAGCAGAAATGGCGCGCCTTCCTGCACCCCGCGCGCTTGTCTGCGGCGTTCGCCATATGGTTCGGGATCGCTCTGTTGATTGTCGCCAGTCTGATGATTCCGAAGAGCCGTTTCCTGTTTAATCTGCTGTACCTACCGACCATCTGGGTTGGCATTGGCTTTGGCTTCAACGCCGTCGCCATCACTCTGCTCGTCACCCAGCTCATTCTGGTCGGCATGTTGCACGGCTTCCACGTGCCGGTTGGAGTATTTGCCGTCTACCAGACGGAAATGTTCATTCTCGCGGCGACTGGACAATTGCTCGGCGCCGCCATGACCGAACGCGAGAGCGCGACCCGTGATCTGGGACGGCAGCGCGCTGATCTCACTCGACTCACGGCTCACGCGACCACCGGCGCTCTCGCCGCCGCGTTCGCCCACGAAGTCAGTCAGCCCTTGTCGGCGCTGTCGGGATACGTTCATGCCGCGCGACGGATGCTGGCGAATCCTGACGACCGCGAAGGCGCCGCGGCGGCGCTGCAGAGTGCGGAGGCAGAAACACGACGAGCGCGTGAAATTATCACCCGCATCCGGGAATTCGTGTCGAGCGGGAGGCTAGATCTCGTCGATTGCGACGTCGTCAAAATCGCCGACAAGATCTTCTCTCTCAACCGCGATGAGGCGAGCGCGCGCGGCGTGGTGTTGACGTGGGCGCCTCCGGGCGTCGCGATGATCGCCAGCGTCGATCGCATCGCCATCGAGCAGGCGCTCAACAATCTCGTAGTCAATGCGATCGACGCAGCAGGGGGCGGAAGAACGCGCGGGCTCGTCATCATGCGCGTCCGGATCGAGGGCGCGTGTGTGCAGCTCGCGGTCGAGGACAACGGCCCCGGAGTATCCGACGAAATCGCCGATCACCTGTTTGACGCCTTCGAGACAACCAAGACCGCACGGCATGGGCCTCGGTCTGACGCTGACCGCGCAGATCGTCAAGAAACATGGTGGAAACCTCACCTGGCGCCCGCGCGTTCCGAACGGTGCGCTGTTTCTGATCGAATTGCCGCGTGAGAGGACCGCATCGGATGCCTAGAGTTCATATCGTCGACGATGAACCCGAATTGCGCGACTCGGTCTCGCTGCTCCTGTCGACTGCGGGCATTTCAAGCCTGCCGTATGCCTCCGCCGAATCGTTTCTCGAGAGCGGCTCGCACCAATCGCCAGATTGCATAATCCTCGACAATCGCATGACGGGCATGAGCGGGCTGGAGCTGTTGAAGCGGCTCAAGGAGCTTGGATCGGAAGCGCCTGTCATCATGATGACGGGCCACGCCGATGTGCCGACTGCCGTCGCGGCGATGAAGCTCGGCGCCTTTCATTTTGTCGAAAAGCCGTTCGACGCCGAGGCGCTGCTCGGCGCCGTCGAGGAAGCGCTGTCGCGAGCGGAACGCATTGGCGACGAGCGCGCCGAGCGCAATGCGTTCTTCGAACGGCGTAATGCTCTGACCCAGCGCGAGGCCGAGGTCTTCAGCCTGCTGATCGAAGGCGTGCCGACTAAAGTGATCGCTGCGCGCCTCGACATCACGAGCCGCACCGCCGAGCACCATCGCGCCGCCGTGATGCGAAAGCTTGAGGCCCGCTCGATTTCCCATCTGATGAGAATGGCGCTGAACTTGTGAGATCGGCGCCTCTGAACGACATATGGAAATGGCGCTGAGCGCCTTCAGTCAGCGTCGGGCCCCCGCGCTTCAGACTACCTTAACCCTACGAAATTCCTGCAGGAACCGGAATTCGAGTTAGGTATAATTCCCAATTTTCCCCGGTCCCCGGAATGCGTATTGTCCTGCTCATGGAGAAGGGGCGAACGTCTCTGGGCGTGGAGCAAATAGAAAGCGCCGAGAGCCGAACGACCCGAATTCCGAGCGAAGCCACTACCTTAACTCTATCGAAACCATCGAACCGACGAGAAGCACGTCATGTTGCGTATATCGAAGGCGTTCATCGCCAATCAATCGGGCGCGACCGCTATCGAATACGCTCTCATTGCCTCGCTTATCGCGGTTGTCCTGATCGTCGCGCTTACCAATCTCGGAACCAAGCTCAGCTCGGAATTCTCTGAGATCAGCGGCGCGCTGAAGTAGTCCGTCGCTGCGCTTCGCTGCGCGGGCGAACAGTCTACAAAACGTTAATCCAACTGACGGCCCCGAGCGGCGGAAGAGCAACCGTCCGAGTCGGCCCAGCCGTAAACAAGAATACAGAGAGAGGCGGCAGCCCTAAGCCTGCCAACCAAGTTTGACGAGGAGCACGTCATGAACCGTTTCGCCAAGGCCTTCTTCACCAACGAATTTGGCGCGACCGCCATTGAATATGCCCTGATGGCTTCGCTGATCGCCGTAGCGCTGATCGCGATTCTGACCAACCTCGGCACCAAGCTGAGCTCGGAATTCAACGAAATTCGCACCGCTCTCAAATAAGTCGACAGCCGAAACCCCACAAACGCTGACCAGCAATGTCGCCGGCGAGGCGCCGGCGCGTTGCGATCGGCCCGTCGCCGCGCTAGCCTCGCCGCATGATTTTAAGCTTGAGCGACAGCGACCGGGCGATGCTCGGCGGGGCCGCACGGCGCCGCCGCTGCATTTGCGATGCGGCTGCTGGCCAAATTCGCCGAGAGCGTCGACGCGGCGCGGCTCATCGACATCGAATCCGCCCACATCGACGGCTGCCTCTATCTCGGCCGCGCGAGCCTCGACTTTGTCGAGCGCTTCGTCTCGCTCGGCGGCCAGGTCCGCGCGCCGACCACGCTGAACGTCGGCTCGCTCGATCTCGCCCGTCCGGAGGCCTTCCAGGGGCCGGCCGATGTGCGCGAAAGCGCGCGCCGCCTGATGGAGGCGCATGTCGCGCTCGGCTGTCAGCCGACCTTCACCTGCGCTCCCTACCAGACTCCTGCGCGGCCCCGTTTCGGCGCGCAGATCGCCTGGGGCGAATCGAACGCGATCGTGTTCGCCAATTCCGTGCTCGGCGCGCGCACCGAGCGCTACGGCGATTTCATCGATCTTTGCGCGGCGATCACCGGCCGCGCGCCGGAATTCGGCCTGCATCTCGAGGAGAACCGCCGGGCGCGCCTGCTTGTCGAGATCGTCTCGACGCCGCGGGAATGGCGCGACAGGGCGTTGATCGCGATCGCCGTCGGCCATCTGGTCGGCCGGCTCGAAGGCGGCCCGCCGGCGATCGTCGGGCTGCCGCCGGATACCGACGAGGACGATCTCAAATCGCTCGGCGCCGCCGCGGCATCATCAGGCGCCGTTTCGTTGTTTCATGCGTCGGCCTGACGCCGGAGGCGACGACGCTCGACGCCGCCTTTCGCGGCGAGCCGCCGGAGCGCGTCGTCCGGTTCGAGGCCGAGGACCTGCGCGAAGCCGTGCGCTCGCTCTCCACGCTCGCCCCGACGCGCCGCTCGACGCGATCGTGCTGGGCACGCCGCACTTCTCGCTCGCCGAATTCGACAAGCTGATCGCACTGATCGGCGACGAGCCGACGCGTGCGCGCGTGTCTATGTCAACACCGGCCGCGGCACGCGCGCGGCGCTGCGGCAGAGCGGACGCGATGCGGCGCTGATGAAGTTCGGCGTCGAGTTCATCCTCGACACCTGCGCCTATGCGACGCGCATCCTGCCGCCGGAGATCAAGTCGATCATGACGAGTTCCGGCAAATGCGCCTATTACGCGCCCGCCAATATCGGCGTCGAGGTCGCGTTCGGCTCGCTCGCCGATTGCGTCGCCTCCGCCCGCGCCGGCAAAGTGGTGAGGCTTTGAACGCGATCACGCTGGCGTCAGGCGAAGCGGAGGGCCGGCCGCTGCGGCTCGACGAGCCGCTGAGCTTCTGGGGCGGCCTCGATGTCGCGAGCGGCCTCATCATCGACCGCCATCATCCCCAGGCCGGCGAAAGCGTCGCCGGGCGGGTGCTGATGATGGCGGCCGGGCGCGGCTCCAGTTCGGGCAGCGCGGCGCTGGCCGAAGCGCTGAGGCGCGGCGTCGGGCCGGCCGCGATCTTGTTGTTGAAGCGCGACGGCATCGTCATCGTCGGCGCGCTGGTCGCCGCCGAGCTGTACGCGCTCGTCTGCCCGGTCGCGCTGATCGCAGCGAGCGACTGGGAGACGATCGGCGAAGCGCGGCTGGGCGCGCATAGCGGCGAGTTCAGGCGGGACCAAAATTGCGCTCGGCGCCGCGGCGACTTGAGAGCTTCGTCAAACTCGACGATGATGCGCCGACAGGAGATGCGTGGCGATGTCGACGGTAAGCTTTCCGCTGTTCGATCTCGCGGCCTTCGAGAGCGCAACGCCGCGCGGCAAGGCGGAACTCGGCGCCGAACTCGACCGGATCTGCCGCTCGACGGGCTTCCTGGCCGTCAAGAACCACGGCGTGCCTGAAGCGACGATTTCGGCGGCCTGGAATGCAGCGCGCGCGTTCTTCGACCTGACGCCTGAGGAGAAGCAGCGCGCCCGCGCGCCCTACCCCGGCTACCCCTACGGCTATCTGGGTCCCGAGTTGGAATCGCTGGCGCGGTCGCGCAACGTCGATGCGCCCGCCGACCTGAAGGAAAGCTTCAACGGCGGCCCGAGCCAGGCGCCGCAGGGACTGGTCGACCGCGACGCGCTCGCCTTCTGCTACGCCGACACGATCTGGCCCGACCGCCCCGACGGATTTCGTACCGCATGGCTCGCCTATTATGCAGCTATGGAGGATCTCGCGGCGCGCATCATGCGCGGCTTCGCCGTCGCGCTTGGGCTTGAAGAGACTTTCTTCGAGCCGTTCCTTTCGGCGCCGATCAGCGCGTTGCGCGCGCTCAACTATCCGAAACAGACGATCGCGCCCAAGCCGGGCCAGATCCGGGCCGGCGCGCACACCGACTACGGCAGCCTCACCATCCTGTTGCCCGAACCCGGCTCGCAGGGTCTGGAAATCCTGACGCCCGACGACGAGTGGATGGCCGTGCCGCCGCAGCCCGGCGCGTTCGTCGTCAACATCGGCGACCTGATGGCGCGCTGGACCAACGACCGCTGGGTGTCTACTCTCCATCGGGTCGTCAATCCCTCGCTCGCCAGCGAGGCCAACAAGCGACGCCAGTCGTTCGCATTCTTCCATCAACCCAACTGGGACGCCGAAATCGTCACGCTGCCGTCCTGCCTCGCGCCGGGCGAAACGACCAAATATTCGCCGGTGCTGTCCGGCCCCTATCTGATGAGCAAATTCAAATCGACGACAACGTGAGCCGCCGAACGACGGCCGAGGGAGGGCAAGATGCGCTATGAAGTTTCCGGCACTTTGATGCAGACAGTGGCGATCGATCTCGCGCCCGGCGAAACGGTCTACAGCCAGACCAACACGATGGCCTGGATGAACGACCAGATCTCGATGAACACGCACACCGGCGGCGGCCTGTTCTCGGGCATCATGCGCACCTTCGGCGGCGGATCGCTGTTCGTCACCGAGTTTACCGCCAACGGCAATGGCCACGTCGCGTTCGCGCCGCGCTTTCCCGGCACGATCATTCCCGCTTTGCTGCAGGCCGGACAATCGCTGATCTGCCGCAAGGAGACGTTCCTGGTCGCCGAGAAATCGGTGACGCTGGAAACCGTCTGGCAACGCAAGGTCGGCGCGGGTTTCTTCGGCGGCAACGGGTTTGTCCTGCAGAAGGTCACCGGCCCCGGCGTCGTCTGGCTCGATCTGTCGGGCGAACTCGTCGAGCGCGATCTCGCGCCCGGGCGAACGGCTGCTGGTCCATGCCGGCCACGTCGGCGTCTTCGAACCGAGCGTTCAATTCGACGTCCAGATGGTCAGCGGCTTCAAGAACATCCTGTTCGGCGGCGAAGGGCTGTTTCTCGCTACGCTGACCGGCCCCGGGCATCTGTGGCTGCAGAGCATGCCGATCCTCAACCTCGCGGAAGAGATCGCGCGCTACATGCCGAATTCCGGCAGACTCCGGCGGCAATTCGACAGCGGGAACGCTGGCGACAGGCGCCGCGCTCGGCGCGGCGGGCGGGATCCTGGGCAGCATCTTTGGCAGCGGGAGCAGCGGGCAGTAGCGGGCGCACGTCATAGCCCCATATCGCAATCCGCCTTGACCCTGCCCTGCCGCTCCGCGACCTTGCGCATCTGAGGCCGGCGCGGAGGGAGTCACGCCCATGAATCCGAATGTCTTCATCACCTGCGCCGTGACGGGCGCCGGCGATACCGTTTCCAAACACGCGGGCGTGCCGGTCACGCCAAAACAGATCGCCGAGGCCTCGATCGAAGCCGCGAAGGCGGGCGCGGCGATCGCCCATATCCATGTGCGCGACCCCGAGACCGGCAAGGCGGCGCGGCGCGTAGATCTGTATCGCGAAGTCGTCGACCGCATCCGCTCGTCTGATGTCGACGTGATCATCAATCTGACTGCCGGAATGGGCGGCGACGTCGTGTTCGGCGCCGGCGAGAAACCGCTGCCGCTCGATCCCGACGGCACCGACATGGTCGGGCCGACCGAGCGCATGGCCCATGTCGGCGCGCTGCTGCCCGAAATCTGCACGCTCGACTGCGGCACGATGAATTTCGCGCTTGGCGACTATGTCATGACCAACACGCCCTCGACGCTGCGCGCGATGGCGGCGAAGGCGCAGGCGTTCGGCGTCAGGCCCGAACTGGAAGTGTTCGACAGCGGCCATCTCGTATTCGTCAAACAATTGATCGCCGAAGGGCTGATCGACGACCCCTGCATGATCCAGCTTTGCCTGGGCATCCCCTATGGCGCGCCCGACGATCCGCTGACGCTGATGGCGCTCGTTCATCAATTGCCGCCGGGCGCCGTGTTCAGCGCGTTCTCGATCGGCCGCCGGCAACTGCCCTATGCCGCCATGGCGCCGCTCGCCGGCGGCAACGTCCGCGTCGGGCTCGAGGACAATCTGTTTCTCGATCGCGGCGTGCTCGCGTCCAACGGCCAGTTGGTCGAGCGAGCGGCGACCATCGTCACCGCGATGGGCGCCAAGCTGATGGGCCCGCGCGAGGCGCGCGAACTCCTCAAACTGCGCAAGCCGAACTAGGAGCGGTTCTCATGTCGCAATCTCTGAAAGTCGCCTGCATCGGCGGCGGCGTGATCGGCTCGGGCTGGGCGGCGCGCTTCGCGCTCAACGGCCATGACGTCACCGTCTACGATCCCGATCCCGAAATCGAGCGCAAGCTCGACGCCGTGTTCGCCAACGCCCGCCGCGCCCACGAAAAGTCTCTATGGGCCGCCGCCGAAGCGCGAAGGCGCGCGTCACGATCGCAGCGTCGATGGAGGCCGCGGCGAACGGCGCCGACTTCATCCAGGAGAGCCTTCCGGAGCGCGAAGACCTCAAACAGAACGCGCTGAAGGTGATCGACGCGGCCGCGCCGGCCGAGGCGATCATCGGCTCGTCGACTTCGGGACTGCTGCCGACGCGGCTGCAGAGCCTGATGGCGCGGCCGGAGCGGTTCGTCGTCGGCCATCCCTTCAATCCCGTCTATCTGCTGCCGCTGGTCGAGATATGCGGCGGCAAGCAGACGAGCGAGGCGACGAAGGCTCGCGCGGCCGAGATCTACACGTCGATCGGCATGAAGCCGTTGCAGGTGCGCAAGGAAATCGACGGCTTCATCGCCGACCGCCTGCTGGAGGCCGTCTGGCGCGAAGCCCTCTGGCTCGTCAACGACGGCGTCGCGACGACCGAGGAGATCGACGACGCGATCCGCTATGGCGCCGGCCTGCGCTGGTCGTTCATGGGCACGTTCCTCATCTACCGGCTCGCCGGCGGCGAAGCCGGCATGCGCCATTTCCTCGCCCAGTTCGGCCCCGCGCTGAAGCTGCCGTGGACGAAGCTGGAAGCGCCGGAACTGACCGACGAACTTGCCGAGACGATCGCCGAGCAGTCCGACGATCAGGCCAACGGAGTTTCGATCCGCGAGCTGGAGACCGAACGCGACGATTGTCTGGTCGCTATTCTCGACGCGTTGCGCGGCCAGGATTTTGCGGCCGGCGCGGTGGTGGCGGAACATGCGCGGCGGATGAAGGGCTAGATACAGCTGCCGCGGACCCACGTAGTCGCCCCCTTCTCCCGCTCGCGGGAGAAGGTGCGCGAAGCGCGGATGAGGGTTGGTTAACGCGCGCAATTGGTTTCAGAAATTACTCGCAAAGGCGAAACAACCAACAGCCCAGACGGCGCCACCCTCATCCGGCGCTTCGCGCCCCTTCTCCCGCACGCGGGAGAAGGGAGTGGCCCCCTACTGCTTCTGCCCTGGTCCTGCTCCGCCGCGAGCTTGTCGTAATATTTCAGCACCAGATCGATGTTGCTCTTCACCTTGACCGGGACGATCGGTCTTCAGCTCTTCGTTGAGCTCGGCGATCTCCGATCTTCTTGTCCTCGGCGGGCATCTGCTTGTTGGCCTGCAGCTGCGGCGATCTGCTTCTTCAGCGCGGCTTCGGCGCCGATGTATTTCTTCGTCTGCGGATCGACGCCTTCGAGCACCAGCATGATGTTGCCGGCGACGGTGTCGAGCTCCCCGTAATTGGCTGAACTTGTGCTTCTTGGCGATGTCTTCGAGCTTGGCGATCATCTTGGGGTCGGGCGTGTCGGACTGCTCTGCGGCGCCGCGCTCATGACGGCTTCGACCTCAGGGGAAGCGTCGAGATATTGCTGGATCTGCGCATCGGAGAGCTGCATCTGCGCGACCGAATCGGGCGGCGCATCGCCTTGCGCCTGCGCGTAGGCCTGTGGCGCCGAGGCCAGACGCGGCGGCCAGAGCGACGGCGACAAACAGGGATTTCCTCATATGCATTCCTCCCGGTCTCCTATGCCCGTCAGACCTTGTTCGACCCGCAGGCTGCCGCCGCTGTCGACGGCGACCACTTTCACCTTCACGCCGGCCGGAAGTTCCGGCCCGGTGACGCGCCAGACGCTGTCGGCGACGCGGATCTGGCCGAAGCCACGGGCGATTTCCGCGTCGAGGTAGTATTCGCGGCCGAGCAGCGCTTCCGCGCGGCCGACATCGCTCGCAATCCTTCGTACGCACCACCGAACCATAGACGCCTTTGCCGGCGAGCGCGAGCGCCGCCGCCAGCGCCGCGAAGCCGATCACCTGCGCCTCGAGCGGGAGCGGGTAGACGAAATCGACGACGCCGACGACGAGGCCGGCGAGCCCGATGAAAATCAGGAAGGCGCCGGGAACCAGCGTCTCCAGAAAGCACAGCACGAGGCCTGCGACCATCCAGATCCAGAACGGCAGAGCCCGCATCATGGATTGCTCCAGGGCGACGGAGCCGAGCCCGACGGACCCGAGGCAGACGGGGTCGCCGGCGGCAGCGATGAGGGGACGGTGCGTCTCGCGGCGGCGCGACCGGCGTCCTCCGCGCGCGATTCGCCGATCGCGCCTGCCGCCAGCGCGGATATTCCGCTCAGCGTCCCCGCAAGCGAGGAAAGCTCCATCGGCACGATGAAAGTCTTCTGGTTGGGCGACTGGGCGAAGCTGGCGAGCGCGCGGACGTATTTCTCGGCGATCGAATAGTTGAGCGCGGCGATGTCGCCGGCGGCGATCGCCTCGCTCAGCATGCGCGTCGCGGTCGCTTCCGCCTGCGCAGAGCGCTCGCGCGCTTCGGCGTCGCGGAACGCGGCCTCGCTGGCGGCCTTCCGCCTCGAGCACCGCCGCCGCCTTCTTGCCTTCGGCGCGCGTGATGTCGGCCTGCCGCATGCCCTCGGACTCGAGGATCACCGCGCGCTTCTCGCGCTCGGCCTTCATCTGCCGGCCCATCGAATCGACCAGGTCCTTCGGCGGCACGATGTCCTTGATTTCGACGCGCGTCACCTTCACGCCCCAGGGCTCGGAGGCGGCGTCGATCACTTTCAGCAGCCGCAGGTTGATCTCGTCGCGATGCGACAGCAACTGGTCGAGATCCATCGAGCCCATCACGGTGCGGATGTTGGTCATCGTCAGCGCCATCAGCGCCTGCTGCAGGTTGGAGACCTCATAGGACGCGCGCCGCGCGTCGAGCACCTGATAGAACGCGATGCCGTCGACCGTGACGGTCGCGTTGTCCTTGGTGATGATTTCCTGGCTCGGAACGTCGACGCACCTGCTCCATCATGTTGAGCTTGTGGCCGATCGTATCGATGTAGGGCACGATCACGCCGAGCCCGGGCGCCAGCGTCTTGTAATAGCGGCCGAAGCGCTCGACCGTGTAGTTCCAGCCCTGCGGAACCTGACGCACGCCCATCAGGATCGTGATCAACACGAATGCCGCCGCCACCAGCGCGACGATCGTTGCCCCTGCGAACATGGCGCGGCTCTCCGATTCGACCCCCCGTCGGTCGCCGCCGTTGTTATAGAGGAAAGTTAAACGGCCATCTAATGAATGCGGCAGCGGCTCAAAGCACGGTCAGCTCGACGCCTCCCGCGGTCAGCGACCGGCCGGCGCCGCGGGCGTCCTCGACGCGGTCCGTGCGAACGAGCGCAAGCGCATCGCGGCCCGCCGCGCCGCCGAGCGCGCCGACCGGCAGTTCGCCGTCGAGGATCGGCGTGCCCGGCCGGGGCGGATCGCCCGCCAGCCGGACGCGCACGATCCGCTTGCGGACCCCGCCGCGGTGCTGCATGCGCGAAACCACCTCCTGGCCGACGTAGCACCCCTTCTTGAAGTCGACGCCGTTGAGGAGGTCGAAATTGGCGTCGTGGGGAAACGCGTCGCCGTAGGCGAAATCCAGGCCGCCCTGTGGAACGCCCTCAGCGATGCGCAGCGCGTCGTATTCGTCGCGTCTTGCCTCGCCGATCGCGACGGACTTGGCGATCGGCAGGATTTCGCGGTGGCCGAGCGCCTCCGAGCGAGGATCGGCGTAGACAATGCCGCCCGGCGCGTTCTCCGGACCTTCGCCCCACCAGGCGAGCACGCTCTCGTTTTCGCTCTCGTTGACGATCGTCACCTTGGCGCGCAACTTATAGAAGGTCAGGCGTTTCGTGAGTTCGGCCGCCTGCGCCGCGTCGCAGTCGATCGCAAAGCCGGCGTCGCCGGGCAGCCGCACGACCAGGAAATCAAACAGAATCTTGCCTTGCGGGGTCAGCAAAGCGGCGTAGCGCGCCTGCTCGGGGGCCAGCGTCTCGACGTCGTTGGTCAGCACGCCCTGCAGGAAGGAGCTTGCCTCCGGGCCGGAGACCCTGACGACTCCGCGGTCCCGGAGCCACACCGCGTTGTCGCTCATTGCGTCCTCATCTCCCCGCGCCGATTGGCCGCCGATTGTGTAAGTAGGACGTTCGGGCCCCAAGGCAAGGAGCGTTACGATGGCGCGCGTTTTCGACTGTGTCCTCTCCGGCGGGGTGGTGGTCAACCAGGACGGGGCCGGGCCGCGCGATATCGGCGTCCGCGACGGGCTGATCGCCGAGATCGGCGACCTCTCCCGCGACGACGCCGGCGAGCGGATCGACTGCCGGGGCCTGACCATCCTGCCGGGCGTGATCGACAGCCAGGTGCATTTCCGCGAACCCGGCCTGGAGCACAAGGAAGACCTCGAAACCGGCTCCCGCGCGGCCGTGCTCGGCGGCGTGACCGCCGTGTTCGAGATGCCCAATACGAACCCGCAGACGACCACCGCCGAGGCGCTCGCCGACAAGGTGCGGCGGGGCACGGACCGCATGCACTGCGATTTCGCGTTCTGGGTCGGCGGCACGAGCGACAATGTCGCCGAAATCCCCGATCTAGAGCGCCTGCCGGGCGCGGCCGGCATCAAGGTGTTCATGGGCTCTTCGACCGGCTCGCTGCTGGTGGCGGATGACGAGGGGGTGAAAGCGATCTTGCAAAAGACCCGCCGCCGCGCCGCGTTCCACAGCGAGGACGAATATCGGCTCAACGAACGCAAGCCGCTGCGCATCCCCGGCGACCCGACCTCGCATCATATCTGGCGCGACGTCGAGGCGGCGTTGAAATGCACGCGGCGGCTGATCCGCATCGCCCGCGAAGCGCACGCGCAGGTGCACGTTCTGCACATTTCGACGCGCGAGGAGATCGAGTTCCTCGCGACCGCCAAGGACGTCGCCAGCGCCGAAGCGACGCCACACCATCTGACGCTGAGCGCCGAAGACTATGCGACGCTCGGTACGAAACTGCAGATGAACCCGCCGGTGCGCGGCCCGGAACATCGCGAAGGCGTGTGGCGCGGAATCGCGCAGGGCGTCATCGACGTGCTCGGCTCCGATCACGCGCCGCATACGCTCGCCGAAAAAGCAAAACCCTATCCGGAAAGCCCGTCGGGGATGACCGGCGTGCAGACGCTCGTGCCTGTCATGCTCAACCACGTCGCGGCCGGACGGCTCAGTCTGGCGCGCTTCGTCGATCTGACCAGCGCCGGCCCGGCGCGCCTGTTCGGCGTCGTCGGCAAGGGCCGCATCGCCGCGGGCTATGACGCCGATTTCACCATCGTCGACCTGAACCGCACGGAGACCATTCGCGACGCCTGGATCGGCTCGCGCTGCGGCTGGACGCCCTATGATGGCAGGACCGTCACCGGCTGGCCGGTGGGGACCGTCATTCGCGGACGCCGCGTGATGTGGGAAGGGGAGATCGTGGGGCCCTCGCACGGGGCGACGGTAAGGTTTGCGTAGGACTGCGCAGCACGCTGCATTCCCGCGATTTGCGGATATGACATGCAGACTTGTCGCAGCGCTTTTCGCCTGCGACCCCCGAGCGACGCGCCTGAAGTTTGCGCGGAACCGACCTTGCGCGGACGTCAAGCTTCAAATGCGCCGTCAACCTCAAATTAAGGTCTAGACAAAGAATCGCTCAAGGATTCTTATGGCCGTGATTCGGAGCGAGTGGCGGGTCCTTCCGAACGTGTTCTAAAGAGAATCGGGGCTAGATTCATGACGCGTTCGCGCGCGGCAGACGACATGTCGCGTACGTATGGCCAGCGGGCCGACGTATGGCGGGGCCGCCTGAACGGCGCCGTCAGGCTGGCGCGTCGCGGTTGGTTGATCGGCGAGCGTCGGCGCAGCGAATGCGTATTCGCCACAGTATTTGTTGCGCTGGTCGCAATCGTCGGGCTCCATCTCGATCATGAGCGGATAGGCGAACTGGAGCAGGCCGGCCGCGAACTCGATCTCGGCGCCGCGGAACTCGCGCGCCAGATCGATGCGGAAATCGGCGCTGCTCCGGCCGAGGCGCCGGCCGAAGCTCTGCATGCGGCTTTGGCGTCGCTGCCCGAATTCAAACGCGAGCGGGTCGTGCTGGTCGATCCGTCAGGCGCGATCGTCGCGAGCGAACCGCGGACCTCGCCGGCGGCCGCCATGCTCGCGGAGTTGCTCGGCGCCGCGGCGCCGCTCGCCATCCTCGCCGAGAAAGCCGGAACGCTCGCAATTGATGGCCCCGTCGAGGGTCTCGCGTCCATTCGCAACCTGCGCGCCCTGCGCGGACAGATCGCGGTCATTGAACCCAGCACGGAAGTCCTGGCGCCTTGGCGTCGCCGCGCACGATTGGTCGTCGCGCTGATGGCCTCCACCGGCCTCGCGCTTGGCGGCGCGCTGTCGCTGCACACAAGGCAGATGCGTTGGTCGCGCCGCCATGCGCTCGAAGACCTGATGCGCCGCCGTCACATGGAGCTCGCGCTGGCTCGCGGACGCTGCGGTCTCTGGGATTGGGATCTCGACAGCGGCGTCGTCGCCTGGTCACGTTCGATGTTCGAGATTCTCGGCCTGCCGCCGCGCGAGACGCTCACCATCGCGCAGATCGAGGATCTGGTGCACCCCGACGACAAGCCGCTTGCCGGCTTGATCGAAGCGGCGCTGCGGCGCGGCGACGGTGAGGTCGACATCGAGTTCCGCTTGCTCGCTGCGGACGGCGACTGGGTGTGGATTCGCCAGCGCGCGGCGATCATCGAAGATCGCGCGCGCCATTGCCGGCGGCTGGTCGGCGTCGCCCTCGACGTCACCGACCGCAAGCGCGAGGCGGAGGTTTCGGCGACCGCCGATCAGCGCCTGCGCGAGGCGATCGAAGCGATCTCGGAAGCCTTCGTGCTTTGGGATTCTTCCAACCGGCTGGTGCTTTGCAATTCCAAATACCAGCGCCTGCACAATCTGAACCCCGATGCCGCCTGTCCCGGCGCCTCCTATGCCGACGTCGCGGCGCTGAGCTCGGCGCCGATCGTCTCGACCGAAACGCCGCTCGCCGGCGAACGGCCCGGACCGGCGCCGCGGCGGCCCGCGCACCTATGAGGCGCAACTCGCCGATGGCCGCTGGCTGCAGGTCAACGAGCGCCGCACCCGCGACGGCGGTTTCGTCTCCGTCGGCACCGACATCACCGCGCTGAAGGCGCATGAAGAACAATTGATGAAGTCGGAGCGCCTGCTGCTCGCGACCGTGGCGCAACTTCGCCAGTCGCGCCGCTCGCTCGAAGACCCAGGCCGACGAACTCGCCGAGCTCGCCGAACGCTATCAGGAGCAGAAGGCGGAAGCCGTGGCGGCCAATCTCGCCAAGTCCGAATTCCTCGCCAACATGAGCCACGAACTTGCGCACGCCGCTCAACGCGATCATCGGCTTCTCGCAGATGATGGAGAGCGAGACGTTCGGCCCGATCGGCTCGGACAAATACCGTGAATATTGCTCGGACATCCACTCCAGCGGCCAGTATCTGCTCTCCGTGATCTCCGACGTGCTCGACATGTCGAGCCTGGAGTCCGGCCGCATCCAGCTCAACTTACGAAAAATTCGCCGCCGAGACCGGCGGTCAACGGCGCGGTGCGCGAAGTCGGCCGCCGCGGCGCGCGAAAAGGGCGTGACCGTCAAGGTCGAGGTCGACAGGCCGACGACGCTCAACGCCGACCTCTCGCGCCATCCAGCGCATCCTCGACGACCCTGACGCGCAACGCCGTGAAATTCGCGCCAGACGGCGGCCTCGTCACGGTCGGCGCGCAGAGCTTCAAGGACCAGATCTATTTCTATGTCGAGGACGACGGTCCCGGCATCGCGGAAGAGGACATCGCGCGCATCGGCCGCCCGTTCGTGCAGGCGCATACGACGATGGCCAACGGCATGAAGGGCTCCGGCCTCGGCCTGTCGATCGCCAATTCGCTGGTCGAACTGCACGGCGGCCAGTTGCGGCGTGACCTCGAAGCTCGGCGAAGGCACAGCCGTCGTCGCCGCGATCCCGAAAGTGGCGCCGAAGCGGCGCGCGACGTCGATGATGTCCGCGGTGGCGTGAGACGGGCCACCCGCATGCCGGCGCTGCGCGCCACTCCCGGGAAACGCGGTGGCTGTTTCCCTCGGTCCCGCAGGCGGGAGAAGGGTAGCGCCCCCTCTCCCGCTTGCGGGAGAGGGCTGGGGTGAGGGCGGTTCCGCGGAACATCAACAATCACCCCGCCTTCCCGCGCAACACCTCCGCGAGCTTGACATAATCCGTCTTGCCTGAGCCCAGCAGCGGGATTTCGTCGAGCACGAACACCAGCGCCGGCGCCATCAGTTCGGAAGCGCCTTTGATCTTCAACCAGGCCTGCACCTCTGCGCGCGTCGCGCCGGGCTGCGTCGTCGCCCATGATCACCCGCTCTCCCTTGCGCGCGTCAGGCGCCGCGACGACGGCGGGCGGATGGTCTGGCCACAGTCCCGATGTCAGCTGTTCGATCGCGGCCAGCGAGACGATTTCGCCGCCGATCTTGGCGAACCGCTTGGCGCGGCCGAGGATGGTCAGAAACCCCTCGGCGTCGATGTCGACGATGTCGCCGGTGTCATGCCAGCCGCCCGGCGGCGGCTCGAGTTCGCCGGGACTGTCGATGCGATAATAGCCGGCCATCACGTTGGGGCCGCGAACATGCAGCCGGCCGCCGTCGTCGATCCCGGGCACCGGCTCGAGGCGGTGCTCCATGCCCGGCATCATCCGGCCGACCGTGCCGTTGCGGTTGAACATCGGCGTGTTGACGGCGAGCACAGGCGACGTCTCGGTCACGCCATAACCCTCGAAGATGCGCAGTCCGAATTTCTCCATGTAGACGCGCCGCGTCTCCGGCTTCACCGGTTCCGCGCCGCAGACGACGTAGCGCAGACTGCGGAAATCGTAGGGGTTGGCCATCTTCGCGTAGCCGGCGAGGAAAGTGTCCGCGCCGAGCAGCGCGGTCGCGTTGACGCCGTAGACCAACTCCGGAATCTGCCGATAGTGGAGTGGAGTGGGGTAGAGATAGATCTTCATGCCCGTCGTCAGGCCGAGGATCATGCCCGCCATCAACCCGAAGGCATGAAACACCGGCAGGGGGCTGAACATGATGTCGGCGGGCGTGAAGTCGAACCGCGCGGCAACCTGGGCGCAATTGGCGAGCAGGTTTTTGTGAGAGAGCACGACCCCCTTCGGCGCGCCTTCCGAGCCTGAGGTGAACAGCACGACGGCCGGATCGTCGGGCCTCGGCTGAGCGAGCGGCTTGCCTTGGTTGAACCACGCGGCGATCTTGTCCGCGTTGGTCGCGCTGTCGCGCAAGTCTTCCAGCCACACGAAACGCACATCCGGCTCCAAAGCCTTGACGAGCGCTTCGAGCTTGCCCTTCTCGACGAAGGCGCGAGACGACAGCACGGTGCGCACTTGCGTCATCTTGCACGCGGCGATGACATTGAACGCGCCGGCGGTGAAGTTGAGCATCGCCGCGACCCGGCCGGCGCTCTGCACCGCCATGAACGCGACCGCCGTCCCATTGGCGTTCGGCAGCATCAGGCCGACAGTCTCGCCGGGGCGCGTCAACGCCGCGATCTTGCGCGCCAGCAGGGCGACGCCGATCCGGAAACGCGTCACGCTCAGCGTCACCGCTGACCGGGTCCTGGCAAACCACGCGGCTCGAAGGAAAGCCTGCGCTTCCTCAGGCCGCGCTCGAAGGCGTCATGCAAGGTTGAATTCGAATTCGCTGGTCGCGAACATCTGGTCGGAGAGGATGTCGTAGAGCGCGGCGCCAGCGGCGTGACGCCGGGCGCGTCCCTTCAGTTCGGGAGCGAGCGTCGATGCGTCGCGGCGCGCCAATCGTGACGATCACCTTCGGAAACCAGCGCCGGCCCACCTGTGTATCGACGAGGCGGGAGAACGGGGTGCGTTCCAGCCCCTCGAGCCGCACCGGCGTGACGAGCGCCTCCGACTTCTCGGCGATCATCGCCGCGCCATCGTAGACTTTCATCAATGAGCCGGTGACGGTGATGCGGCCTTCGGGGAAAATCACCAGCCGTTTGCCCTGCTTCACCTCCTGGATCAGCGCGCGCGTGGCGAGCGGCCGGGAGGGATCGAGCGGCCGCGCGTCGGCCATCCGGAGAAACGGCTTGACCCACCAGCGCTGCGAAATCTCGCGGTCGATCGCGAAGATCGGCGCTTTGTCGAGCAAGCGAAAGAATGAGCGGCGCGTCGAGAAACGAGACGTGATTGATGGCGAGCACGCTGCGCTCGCCGGTCTTGGGCAGATTCTCGAGCCCGACGACCTCCAGCCGGAACGCGACCTTCCAGATCAGTCTCAACAGGAAATGCATGTATTGCGCCGGCAGGCGGCGGAAGAAATAGATCGCGGCGAACATGTTCAGCGACGCCGAGCCCGGCGAGGGCGGTCGACTCCTCGATGCCGGTCAGCTTCAGGATCAGCGTCGTGGCGATCGAGCCGCCAACCATGAAGATCGAGTTCAACGTATTGTTCGCGCCGATCACGCGCGCGCGCCGGTCCTCGCTCGACCAGGCCTGCACGGCCGCGAAGATCGGGAACCACGAACAGACCTGCCGCGAACGAGTAGGCGACGATCTCGATGGCGAGCTCGATGCCGATCCAGGACCCGAAAAAAGACGTCAGGCTGACTTCCGTCGTTGCGTGTCGGAAGGGCGCCCAGGTTCACGCCCAGATGGATGCCGATCAGGCCGATGATGATGAGCATGAACGGCGCCGGCGCCAGTTCGATGCGCCCATGCGCAAGTGCGGCGGCCGACAGTGAGCCCGCGGCGATGCCGATGGCGAAGAACAGGTTGATGGCGGTGGCGACTTCGACCCCGCCGCCGATGTGAGATTTCACGATGACGGGGACCAGCGTCAGCGTGATCGCGCCGATCAGCCAGAACCAGCTGACGCCGATGCAGCCGACCCAGGAGCGATCGTCGGCCTTCAATTCCTTCAGGATGCGGTAGGTGGCGGTGATCGGATTGTAGTTGACGCGCATGTTGGGCGCGCCGACGCCGGTCGGCGGGATGTAATGCGAGGTCGCGTAGGCAGGCGAGCGCGACGATCATGAGCTGAAGGACGACGCCGATCGTCGAACGCCCCTCAGCGGCCGCGTAGCCGCCGAGCACCAGACCGCAGATGATCGCCGCGAAGGTCGCGCCCTCGATCAGCGCGTTGCCAGCGACCAGTTCATCGCGATGCAGATGATCCGGCAGGATGCCGTATTTGACCGGGCCGAACAGCGCCGAAATGCAGCCGAGGCCGAACAGCGCCAGAAACAGCAGATTGATCGAATCGAGGGCGAAGCCGGCCGCGGCGATCAGCTGCACGCCGATGTCTGCGATCTTCAGAACGCCGGGCGAACCAGGCCTTGTCGTGCGCGTCGGCGATTTCGCCGCCGATCGACGACAGCGGAATCGAAGGGCAGCACGAAGATCGCGACGGCCAGCGAAATCTTGGCGCCGGCGTCTGCGTCGCCGAAGCCGGAACAGGATCAGCATCGCCAGCATCTGGCGAACGAAATTGTCGTTGAAGGCGGAAAGGAACTGACACCAGAACAGCGGCGCGAATCGCCGCGCCGTCATCAAGTTCGCAAACATGCCCCACGCGCCCCCGCAACGCCCGGCGCCTCGGCGCCGCGGCTTCGCGGGACTATGGGGCACGGGCTATCAGAAATGGTAGCCGGTTTCGAGGAAGGCCTGCAGGCGCTCGTTCGACCAGTTGGCGGCCTGCTGCAAGCCGCCGTTGGTCACGTTGCGTCCTGGAAGTTGTTGTCGCCCTTGGCCGTCATCCACCAGTAGCGGACGCCCGCGCCGATGTCGAAGCCGGGCGAGATGCGGTAGTCGACCTTCGCCGCAACCTGGAAGCCCCTCGGAACTCGTGCCGGAGCCGGGAATGCCGCCGGTGAAGTCGCCGGGCATGCGCAGCCAATGGTAGTTGGTCTCGCTGACATTCACATACGGGCAGCCAGGCGGCGTCGCCGCTCGACAGTGACGCCCTGGAATCGGTAGGAACCCGAGACGCCGATGCGCGCCGCGTTCCAGGTGTATTGATCGCTTAACGCCAGCGTGTTCGAGTATACGCCGCTCATCGACGGACCGCCGGCGCAGATGTCCGGGTTCGACGCGGTCTGCGTGCAGCCGAAGGCGTTGTAGCTGTCGTTTTCGAACGTATAGCCGATGAAGGTTCCGACCTTGTATTCCGGCGTCTGCATCCAATTGTAGCCGACGTCGAGGACGCCGTATTGGAGCTGGCCGTCGGACAGCGTGCTGTTTGTCGAGGAATAAGGGACCGTCATAGGGCGGGAAGTCTTCGTCCTGCAGCGTGCCGTTGTGCTGCTGACCGATGCCGATGAAACCGGTGAGATAGAGACCCCAGTTGGGCAGGTCCATGTTGAAGAACGGCTCGGCGGTGAAGCTGTCGGCGTTCTTGTAGGTGAGGCGCGAGACGGCGTTGCCGCCCGAGCTCGTGTTCAGATTGTCATCTGCGTCTGGCCGATCGAATAGCCGGCGCGCATGCCGACGGTGAGCGGAACGTCGGTATTCGGATCGGTAGAGGCGAACACCTGCGCCTCGTTTGCGGCCCCGTCGTATTGATAGAGTGCGGTCAAGCGGAGCTGGAAGCCCGAGAACTCGCCGCGTGAGGAAACCTGCGGGGAGGGGAAGATAGCGCCCGTGTCGCTATACGTGACGTAGTTGGCGACTGCCACGGTGTCGCGGTTGCCGAGATTGTAGTAGAGCCCGTCGAGGCCGAGCGACCAGTTCGACCCCATCGAATATTGCGCGCCGGCGCCAATCGCGTAGCCCACCGCCGCTCCCGAACGCGAACCGAAGTACGAAGTGCCATTGGGTTCACAAGGGTCGAAGTGGTCGTCGTATTGCCGATCGCCAGTCCCGCGTCGCCGTAGACAAGCCAATCGTTGGTCGGAGCGTAGCCGAGCCGCCAGCGGGCGGTGCCGAGGCCGTCGAGTTGCTGGCTGTAGCTGCCTGCGAGTGGCCCCTCGGCCCACGGGGCGCGCTGCCAGGTGATCGTGCCGGAATAGTTGCTCGTACCTTTGGCTCCGCCGATAAAGCCGTAGTCGGCCATGATGCCGGAGACGAATTGTCCATATTGCTTGTCGTAGCCGAACTGGACGCCGCCGCCGCCGCCAATCGACTGGACGCTCATCGAGCTCGGGATCGTCGAACTGAAATCCGCGTACGGCGCGTACCAGCTCTGGTTGACCGCCTGTCCGCCCGACCAGTTGCCAGAGACGTAGCCGCCAAAGCTGAAGCCTTGCCAGCGCGGCGAGAAGCTTGGCGCTGATATGTTTATGGGCGCGTCCATATCCGCCGCGTGAGCGTCGGCGCCGCAAGCCCCCAACACGAGGATCGCCGCAAGCCCGCGTCGAAACATGTTCGTTCTCCGTACAGGATTTACGAACCATTATGGATAAGATGGTTAATGTTCGGTTGCGGAAGACGCCCAGAAAGGCCTGAAGCTGCAAAGGTTTCCGCAACGGCGCCGCAGCAAGGATTTGTTAACCTTGCACCTCGTCGTTTTCTGACCAATCAAAGACCTTGCTGCGACGTCTCAACTCGCGGCGGGCAGCGGTTCGGCATGTCCAATGACATGCACCAGGTCGGGCGCCGCTCGCCGCACCGCGCGCTCCAGCGCGTCGACCGCCTCATGCGCGTCGCGCACGCTCATCGTGCGTGGCGCGCGGCAATGAAAGATGGCGTATCGCCGGCCTTCGGCGACGCGCAGTCGCACATCGTGGATATCCACGAGCCGGCCGTCGTCGGCGGCGAGCCGCCGAATCGTCTGCGCAAGTCGCGTCGTCGCTTCCGCGTCGACGTCCTCGCCGGTGAGCTCGCGCGTTTCCAGTGGCTCGATATGCGTCTCGACTTCCAGCGGTTCGCCGAGCTCGGCGCGAATCGCGGTCTCGAGCCGTGTCGCAACCATATGCGCGGCGGCGAGCGACAACCGTCCGTCGACTTCGAGATCGAGGGTGATCGAAGGCCGCCCGTCTACCCGACGCACCGCGACGTGATGCACGAATACACGACGGCGGGCGGCGATGAACAAGATGCGCTCAAGCAGCGTTTCGTCATCGAGCGCGCGCGGATTGGCGGTGACGATCAGCGCCATGTCGGGCCAGCGATCGAGCAGCCGGCCCGACAGAGCCTGCTTGATCGCGCCGACGCGCTCGAAAGGGAGCGTGCGGGAGACGAACACGCCGAGTTCGCCGACGATGCGCGCCCCGAACCGGCGCAGACGGACATAGTCGACGCTATCGATTCCGGGCTCGCTCTCGGTGAACATCCGGACCTGCGAGGCGAGCCCCTTGGGCGCCGCGTCGAGCAGCGAGTCGATGGTGCGGCGACCGAGCGCGAAACCGGCATAACCGATGAACAGCGCGACGCCGATCGCGGCAAGCGCATCTGCGCTGTGAAAGCCTATCGAACTGAGGCCGAGCCCCACGAGCACCAGCAGCGACGAAACGAGATCGCTGGAAAAGTGCAGCGCGTCGGCGGCCAGCGCCTCGCTGCTCGTCTCGCGCGCCAGACGCGTCAGCGCGCGCCAGCGCACGACGTCGACGACCAGCGAAAGACCGATCGCGCCAAACGCGAACACGTTGGCTTCGATCGGACGCCCCGGCTCGGCGAGCCGCGCGACGGCCTGCCAGACCACCGCGACCGCGAGCGCGAACAGGAAACCGGTCTGCGCCAGCGCCGCCACCGCCTCGATCTTGGCGTGGCCGAACGGGTGTTCTTCGTCGGCCGGCTTGTCGGCTTCGCGCACCGCAAAATAAGTCGTCGCGCTGACGACGATGTCGACCGCGTTGTGGGCGCCCTCCGAGGTCAGCGCGAGCGAACCGGTGAGCAGGCCGGCGACCAGCTTGACGATCGTCAGCGCCGTGCTCGCCGCAACCGAGGCGAGCGCCGCCCGGCGTTTTCGCCGGGAATTGTCGGGGTTGTCGGCTTCGGTCATGGCATGGGGTGGTCCAAATGGGACTCGACGGGGTAGAGTGTAGCCGATCTGCGGGCTAACCGCCGCCAACGCCGCAAAGAGGATTCGCCATGCGCTATCTCCACACGATGATCAGGGTCACCGACCTCGACGCCTCAGTCGATTTCTTCACCCGCAAAATGGGCATGGTCGAGACGCGCCGCGTCGTCAACGAGCAGGGCCGCTTCACGCTGGTTTTCTTCGCCGCGTCCGAGGACGTCGAGGCGGGCAAGACCCACGCCGCGCCGCTCGTCGAACTGACCTACAACTGGGACCCGGAAACCTACACCGGCGGCCGCAATTTCGGCCATCTCGCCTACGAAGTCGACAACATCTACGAATTCTGCGCCAAGCTGCAATCCGAGGGCGTCGTCATCAACCGCCCGCCCCGCGACGGCCGCATGGCCTTCATCCGCACGCCCGACAATGTTTCGATCGAGTTGTTGCAGAAGGGCGCGGCGCTGCCGCAGGCCGAACCGTGGAAGTCGATGAGCAACACCGGGAGTGTGGTGAGGCCGTCAGGTCATAACCGCAAAGGCGCTGCGGGATGCAAACATCTCTGCTCTGCAGCCCAGCGCCCTCGTCCTGAGCTCGTCGAAGGACGTCCGATTGGCCGGTCCGCTTCCGCCAGGAACCGTTACCGCAGGCATGCGATCGCAGGCCAGCTCCTGCACGCGATCGCGCAGGCGGCAGCGTCCTTCGACAGGCTCAGGACGAGGGCGCGCGGCGTCCAAAATGCGTGCAGGTCGTGGCCCTGCGCGTGGACAGCACGGAGAACAATTACACCAGCGCCGCATAAACCAGACTGCGGAACAGCATCCGGAAATAGACGCGATATTCCGGCGCCTGCACCATGAAGAGCGCAAACATTTCGTCGCGCGGCGAGACGAAAAACGCCGTGCCGGCGACGCCGCCCCAGTTGAATTCTCCGACGCTTCCTGCCGTCGGCGCCAGCTCCCAGCGCGAGGCGCACCGCAAAGCCGAGACCGAAGCCGTAGCCGGACATCAGCATGACATGCTCGCTTTTCACGTTGGCTGCGAGATGATTGCTGGTCATGAAGGCAAGCGTCGCGGGCGCGATCAGGCGCTTGCCGTCCAGCGCGCCGCCGCCTTGCAGCATGGTCAGAAATCGGGCGTAGTCGCCCAGGCTTGAAATCAATCCGCCGCCGCCAAGTTCAAGCCTGGGCGGCTGCGTTGCGTTCGCTACGCCGATCCCGGCCCGTTCGAGCGCCGACCAATCAAGCGCCTCGGCGCGTCGGCTGACCTTCTGCGGCGGCGCGTAGAACGCCGTGTCGTCCATGCCGAGCGGCGCGCAGATGCGGTTTCTGAAAACTTCGCCCAGCGAAGCGCCCTCGATCACCTCGACGATGCGCCCGACCACATCGGTCGAATGGCTGTACTCCCAGGCTTCGCCGGGTTGATGCATCAGCGGCAGCTCGGCGAGCGCATCTGCGAGTCCGGCGTTGGAGCGGTCGTCGTTCAAGAGCCGCAGATCCTGCGCGAGCTTCTGTACCGCGGAACCTCCTGTGAACCCATAGGTGAGCCCCGACGTGTGGCGCAGCAGGTCCTGCACTGTGATTGGCCGCTTTGCGTCAACGAGTTCCAGGTCGTCGCCGCGTTCGACGCCGACTTTCATCTGAGCAAACGAGGGAATGTATTTGTCGACGGGATCGTTGAGCAATAGCCGGCCTTGCTCGACTAGCATCATCGCCGCAAACGACGTCAGCGGCTTGGTCATCGAGTAGATCCGGAACAGAGCGTCGAGCGGCATCGACGGCCCCTCCGTCTTCAAGGCGCCGAGCGTCTTCAAATAACCGATCCGGCCCCGCCGCGCGATCAGCATCGAGACGCCCGGCGCCTTGCCCGCGGCGATCTCGCGCTCCATCACCGCCGTCAGCCGATCCAGATGCTCGGGCGAAAGGCCGATCCGCTCGGGCTGGTCGCTCGGCAGGCCAGCAAAATCCTTTGGCAACTCGTTCATCAATGCGTCTCCCGGGGCGCCAGATACGGAAAAAATGCGCCCCATGGCAAGCTGGACAACGGCGTCCGTTCGGACGCATGGTCGCCGCGCATGGTCGCCGAGAGTCTGTTCACGCCGCCCGCGCCGCTCGCCGAGCGGCTGCGGCCGAGGGAGATTTCCGAGGTCGCGGGACAGGAGCATCTGACCGGACCCGATGGGGCGCTGACGCGGCTGATCGCTTCGCCGCACCCGGGCTCGATGATTTTTTGGGGGCCGCCGGGCACCGGCAAAACCACCATGGCGCGACTGATCGGCGAACGCGTCGAGGCCGAATTCGTTCAGGTCTCGGCGATCCACACCGGCGTCGCGGATTTGAAGAAGATCTTTGACGCCGCGCGCGGGCGCCGCGCAGCCGGGCGCTCGACGCTGCTGTTCGTCGACGAAATCCACCGCTTCAACCGCGCGCAGCAGGATTCCTTCCTGCCGGTCATGGAGGACGGCTCGATCGCGTTGATTGGCGCCACCACCGAGAACCCCTCGTTCGAGCTCAACGCCGCGCTGCTGTCCCGCGCCCGCGTGCTGGTGTTTCGTCGGCTCGATGAAGCCGCGCTCGAAAAGATGCTTGCGCGTGCGGAATTGCTCGAGGGACGGGCGTTGCCGCTCGATGAGGACGCGCGCGCCGCGCTCATCGCGATGGCGGATGGCGATGGGCGCGCCGCCTTGACTTTGGTTGAGGAGGTTTGGCGCGCCGCGCGCGAGGGCGAGATATTTGATGCGCGAGGGCTAGCCGAAGTCGTGCAGCGCCGCGCGCCCGTCTACGACAAGGCGCAGGAAGGGCATTACAACCTCATCTCCGCGCTGCACAAATGCGTGCGCGGCTCCGACCCGGACGCGGCGCTGTATTATCTCGCCCGCATGCTCGCGGCGGGCGAAAGCCCGCTGTTCCTGGCGCGGCGCATCGTGCGGATGGCGTCCGAGGACATTGGGCTTGCCGACCCGCAGGCGCTCGTCATCGCCAACGCCGCCAAGGACGCCTATGATTTCTTAGGCAGTCCCGAAGGCGAGCTGGCGATCGCCCAGGCGGTCGTCTATTGCGCGACCGCGCCGAAATCGAACGCGCTCTACATGGCGTTCAAGGGCGCCGATGCGCTCGCCCGCTCGGGTTCGCCGACGCCGCCGAAGACGATCCTCAACGCGCCGACCAAGCTGATGAAACGCGAGGGCTACGGCGCCGACTACGAGTACGATCACGACGCGCCGGATGCGTTCAGCGGCCAGAACTATTGGCCGGAGGCGCTCGGCCGCCAGACCCTGTACGAGCCCGTCGAGCGCGGTTTCGAACGCGAAATCCGCAAGCGGCTCGACTATTGGGCGCGACTGCGGAAGGAGCGGGGAAGGGATTAGCAGCGCGTGTAGCCGCGGTCGCTGACCGCGGGCAACCGGGGGTCAGCGAACCCAGCTACAGGAGGCGCGCGGTCCGCCGCAGGAATCGGGTGGCGCGCGACGAGCGGTCGTACCATGGCAGCGTCGCCCTCGATCCGGAGCCCGTTTTGTCCACGCCTAAGACTTCGCCCCGTCCCATGTCCGGCCTCGAATGGTCGATGATGATCGCGCTGTCGGCGGTCTGGGGCGGCTCGTTCTTCTTCAACCACATCGCCGTCGCCGAGTTGCCGGTCTTCACCGTCGTCGTCGGCCGGGTCGCGATCGCCGCGCTGCTGCTGCTTGCGGTCATGGCGCTGCAAGGCGAGCGGTTGCCGTCGGACCGGCGCGTCTGGGCGGCTTTCTCTGGCATGGGGCTCCTCAACAATGCGATTCCGTTTTCGTTGATCGTCGCCGGCCAGCAGACGCTAGCCTCGGGCGCCGCGTCGATCCTGAACGCCTCGACGCCGCTGTTTGGCGTGCTGTTCGCGCACGTGCTGACAGTTGACGAGAAGATGAACGGCCATCGTCTGATGGGCGTCGTCATCGGCTTTGCGGGCGTCGCCGAAATGGTTGGATTTGACGCTCTGATTGGCGGCCATTTCGCCGCCGAACTGATGTGCCTTGGCGCGGCGATCTCCTACGCATTGGCGGGACTGTTCGGACGGAGGTTTCGCACCATGGGCGTGACGCCGATCGCGACCGCGACGGGTCAGACAATCGCTTCAAGCGCGATGATGTTACCGTTCATGCTTGTGGTCGATCGTCCCTGGACGCTGGCGGCGCCGAGCTATTCGGCGATCGCCGCGCTGATCGGCGTGGCGGCGATTTCGACCGCGCTCGCCTACGTGCTCTACTTTCGCATTCTCGAAACCGCCGGCGCCACCAACCTGCTGCTTGTGACTTTCCTCGTTCCTGTCAGCGCTATCTGGCTCGGCGCCTTGTTTCTCAACGAGAGCTTGAGCCTCAAACAAATTCTTGGCATGGCGCTGATCGGCTTGGGGCTGGCTGTGCTTGATGGACGGCCTTGGCGGGCCTTGTTTTCAAGCCGCGCAACTCGCGCAGGGTCCCCGCGAACGCGCTAGCGCATGCAGACCTTTTGTTTCCGCAGGCCGCCTCCCTCGTCCTGAGCCCGTCGAAGGACGTCCGGTTGGCCGCTCTGCTTCCGCCAGCCATTGCGCCAACGACCACGCGGATAAAGCAAGTCCGCGCCCCGGAGCGTGAAGGCGGACGCGTCCTTCGACAGGCTCAGGACGAGGAGCGTGGTCTGCGAACCCGCGCAGCCTCAGGCCAGGCAGCGCGTGACGATGTCGTTGACGTCGGCGGAAAGGCCGGGCGTCGCTGCGATGCGCTTCGAGCGCCGCACTTCGCCCTCTCGCGCCGCTGCGGGCTCCAGCGAACGCCACGAACGCATCGCGGTCAGCAGCCGCGCGGCGATCTGCGGATTGGTCGGATCGAGCGTCAGCACGATCTCGGCGAGCAGATCGAAGCCGGCGCCGTCGGCGCGGTTGAACTGCGTCGCGTTGGCGGTGAAGCCGCCAATCAGCGCGCGCACGCGATTCGGGTTGGTCAGCGAGAAGGCGTGATGGGCCATCAGGCGCCGGACGCGCTCGACCGTATCGGCCTCGGCGATCTGCGCCTGCAGCGCGAACCATTTGTCGAGGATCAGCGGCTCGGCCGCGTGGGAGCGCGCCGAAGGCTTCGAGCGCGTGCTCGCGCTGCGGGCCGGGCACGGTCGACAGCGCGGCGAGCGCGCCGAGCTTCTCGCTCATGTTGTTGGCGTCGGCAAGCTGGCGTTGGGCGCGCGCCGCGCCCTCGATCGCATTGCCCGCGACGATCATCGCGAGCGCGCCGTTGCGCAGCGCGCGCTCGCCCGGCGCCCGCGGCATCGGGCGTGAACGGGCCGGCGTCGACGAGGCTGTCGTGCAGCGCCTCGAGACGGCCGGCATGGCGCGGCCGAGCGCGCCGCGCAGCGATCTCGCGCGCGACGCGGATCGCGTCGGGATCGACGTCCTGCGCCGATCTCGCGCGCGAGATCCGCTTCGCCCGGCAGCGCCAGCGCGAGCGCGGCGAAAGCATTGTCGATGCGGCCGGCGATCGCGTCTTCGAGCATCGCGCCATAGGCGGCGATGAAAGTGGTCGCCGGCGCGGGCGCGCGTCCCGGCGCGGATCGCGGCGACCGAGCGCATCATCAGCCGCGTCGCGAGGCTTTGCAGCGCCTGCCAGCGGTTGAAGCTGTCGCTGTCGCGCTTCAGCAGGGTCGACGAGATCGTCCTCGGTCAGGTCGTCGTCGACGCGCACCGGCGCGGAAAAGCCGCGCAGCGCCGAAAGCGCGGGGCGACGCTTGACGCCGGCGAAATCGCAGGGTGCGCTTCTCGGCGCTCGAGCGCGAACACGCCGCTCTCGAGTTCGGCCGGCGTCGCGTCGTTGGAGACGAGCTTCAGTCGCCGCCGTCGGCGTCGACCAGGCCGAGCGCGATCGGCATGGTCATCGGCAGCTTCTTCTCCTGCCCCGGCGTCGGCGCGAGCGCCTGCGAAATCTCGACCGTGAAGGTCGCCGCGGCCTCGTCATAGGCAGTGCGGAAGGTCAGCACGGGCGTGCCGGCCTGCCTGTACCAGCGCTTGAACTCGGCGAGATCGCGCCCCGAGCTCGCCTCGAAACAGGCGAGGAAATCCTCGATCGTCGCCGCCGTGCCGTCGCAGCGCTCGAAATAGAGGTCCATGCCCCTGCGGAACGCCTCGGCGCCGATCAGCGTCTTCAGCATCCGGATCACTTCGGCGCCCTTCTGGTAGACGGTCGCCGTGTAGAAATTGTTGATCTCGTGATAGACCTCGGGCCGCACATTATGCGCGAGCGGGCCGGCGTCCTCGGGGAACTGCGACGCCCGCAGCGTGCGCACGTCGGCGATGCGCTTGACCGGGCGCCGAGCGCTCGTCGGCCGAAAATTCCTGATCGCGGAAAACCGTCAGGCCTTCCTTCAGGCAGAGCTGGAACCAGTCGCGGCAGGTGATGCGGTTGCCGGTCCAGTTGTGGAAATATTCGTGCGCGATGACGCCCTCGATGCCGGCATAATCGTCGTCGGTCGCGAGTTCCGGCGAGGCCAGCACATATTTGTCGTTGAAGACGTTGAGGCCCTTGTTCTCCATCGCGCCCATATTGAAGTCGGAGACGGCGACGATGTTGAACACGTCGAGATCGTATTCGCGGCCGATAGGCCCGTCTCGTCCCACGCCATCGAGCGCTTCAGCGCATCCATGGCATAGGTCGGCGCGCGCGGTCTTGCCGGGCTCGACATAGATGCCGAGGTCGACCTTGCGGCCGGACGTGGTGACGAATGATCGTCGCAGAGCTTGTCGAGATCGCCGGCGACCAGCGCGAACAGATAGCAGGGCTTCTTGAACGGATCGCTCCCAGACCGCGAAATGGCGGCCCTCGCCCGCCTCGCCCTGCTCGACGAGATTGCCGTTGGCGAGCAGCACCGGCGCTTCCGCCTTGTCCGCCTCGAGCCGCACGCGATAGACCGACAGCACGTCGGGACGATCGAGGAAATAGGTGATGCGGCGAAAGCCTTCCGCCTCGCATTGCGTGCAATAGGCGGAGCCGGAGCGGTAGAGGCCCATCAGCTTGGTGTTGGCGGTCGGGATCGAGCAGCGTCTCGATCGTCAGCGTGAACGGCGCGGCGGGCGGAGTCGGTCGATCGTCAGGCTGTCGGGCGTCGCGACATAATGCGGAGGGGTCGAGCGTCACGCCGTCGAGGCTGCACGCTGGTGAGCTGCAGTTCGTCGCCGTCGAGATCGAGCGGCGCGTTCGGCCGCCCCTGCGGATGGCGGCGATCCGAAGCTGCAATTGGGTCCTGACCGTGGTCGCCCGGGCGCGCAGCGAAATGTCGAGATCGACGGTTTCGATCAGATAGTCCGGGACGCGATAATCCTGCAGGCGAACGGCCTGACCAATTGCGTGCGCATCGAAAAGACCTTTCCGTTATTCTTCGAGGGCGGCGCGAAGCCGCCGGCGTCGCGGGCTCAGGCCTCGACAGGACGCAGCACTTCCGAGCTAGCCTCGAGGCCCAGCCGAAGCAAGGCCTTTTGCAAGCCGGGCGTCGGCGGCCGCCCGCTGGTGAAATAGGCCGGGCGCGAGCGCGCCGCCGGGCGCGTCGCGCGACGTGCGGCGGCCCGAGCAGCGTGTCGACGCGGCGCGCGATGGCGGGCGCCGGATCGACGAAATCGACCGGCCAGGGGCTAAGTTCGGCGAACACGTCCGTCAGCAGCGGAAAATGCGTGCAGGCGAGCACGATCTTGTCGGTGCGGCGGCCGTCGCGCTCGACGAAGCAGGGCGCGATCTCCGCCCTCACCGCCTCGATGTCGATCGGTTCGCCGCGCAGGCGCCGCTCGGCGATTTCGGCCAGTCGCGGCGCGCCGACAAGTTCGACCTCGCAGCCGGCGGCGAAGTCGCGGATCAGCGCGCGGGTGTAGTCGCGCGCGACCGTGCCGGGCGTCGCCAGCACGGAGATCGAGCCCCGAGCGCGAAGTCTCGGCGGCGGGCTTGATCGCCGGCACCGTGCCGACGAACCGCACGATTTTCGGGATGAGGCCGCGCGCAGCGGCGGCAACACCAGGGTCGAGGCGGTGTTGCAGGCGATGACGACGAGATCGGGCCGATGCGCCGCGATGAGATCGCCGACGACCTGCATCACGCGCTCGACGAGTTCGCCCTCGCGTCCATCGCGCCATAGGGAAAGCGCGCGTCGTCGGCGACGTAGACGATAGTCCGCGTCGGGCCGCGCCTTGACGATTTCGGCGAATACGGTCAGCCCGCCGAGGCCGGAATCGAACACCAGCACGCGGGGCGTCGACGGACGGGATTCGTCATGCGCCGCAGGTCACCGCGAGCACGCGGGAAGCAAAGCGGCGCGCGAGTTCCGGCGCGCTGAGCACGGCGGCCGCTTCGACGTCTCCGCTCTTGGCGACGAAGGCCTCCGAGCGGCGCGCCCGCGATCGCGCGGCGCGGCTCCGCGACGAAGACGGCGCCGAAACGGCGCGGCGGCGCGTTCGAAGGCCGCAATGACGCCGATCACCTCGCCGCGACCTGTTGAACACCGGCGCGCCGCGCGCGCTCGGCGCCGGCCGACAACGACGACGCTCGCCGCCGCCGGCGCCCAGCCATCGCCATTCGCCCCGGCCCGCCTCCACGCACGGTCCTGTCGCCCGTTGCGCCGGGCGCGCGGCTCAGCACGAAGGCATCGGCGCTCGCCGGCGTCCGCCGCGGCGGCCGGCGCGACGCCGACGCCGAAATCGCCGTCGAGCCGCGCGAGACCCGACGGCTTCATCGACGCGGCCGAATGTCGCGGCGCGCCCGCCGACGAGCGGCGTTCGCGCAGTCCGCAGGCGTCAACGCCGTCAGCGCCTGCCCCGGCGCGATCACCAGCGCGGTCGCGATCAGTTGCGGCGACCGGCGAGCTCGCGGCCGGCGAGCGCTCGCCACCGGGCTGGGACTGAAGCCGGGACGGCGGCCGGCGTCGGCTTGGCGCGCGGGTTGCGCGTCGAAGGCGTTGGACATCGCGATCGCGACCCGCTCGAGCGCGTCCGCCTTGGCGCGCGGATAGCGGAACTCGAAGCCGCTTCAACACGCCGTTCGGCGCCGATCGCGTAGCGCATGTAGAATCTTGGCGTCGCCCTCCTCGCCCGCCACGACGAAGAATGCGCCGGCCTTCATCGCATTGTAGGAGATCTTGCGGCGGTCCGCGCTCGGCCGCTCTTCGCCTTGTAACGCGTTTCGAGCATCTGCGCGGATTGCTGATCGCGGCTGACGATGGCACGAGAAGAGGTCGAGTTTGGTCGCGCCGTCCTTGCTCGCGAAACTCGCATGGCCGCGGCTCGCCCGGCATTTTCTGCAGCAGGCTGAAGCGGCGCGCCGATCTGCACGCCCGTCGCGGCGTCCATGAAGATCTCGAATCCGAAAGCTCGTCGCGCGGCTTGGCGCCGGCCGCCTTCAAGCGGGCGAGCTGGTCCGGCGCCGAGCACGCCGTCCGGCCTTCAGCCCGTGGCTCTTCTGGAAGGCGGCGATCGCGTCGCCGGTGCGCTTGCCGAACGCGCCGTCGGCGACGCCATTGTAATGGCCGAGCCAGATCAGCGCGTCCTGCGCCGCCTTGCGGTCGGATCGGCGGACAACGCCAGAAAAGCGTCCTTCGCCGGGATCGGGTTTCTGCGGCCTCGCTCGCCGCCGGTTTCGGCGACGCGGCCGGCTTCGGCGGCGGCGTTCTGCAGCGGCGGCCGCGAAGGCGAAGCGCCATGCAGCTCGACAGCGCCAGCGGACCTGCACCTTTCACGCGCATCTCCCTCGACAACCTGTCGTAATGGTAGCATCATCAGACCGTGAATAACATGGCGCGGCGCGTTGCGCGCGGGAGAGAACCATGAAGCCGGCATTGCGGTTGACATTGATTTTTCTCGCTCCTGTTCGCCGGCTTTGCGGCGTTCGCCGCCGAGGTCAAGCCCTATGTACGGGACGACAACGCGAGCGACGTCATCCGGCTCGAGGATACGCTGCGCAAGGAAAGCGCCGCCAATGGCGCCAAGCTCAAGGGCAAATCGCGCGCCGACATGCTGAAGGAGGCGCGCGCCGCCGTCCGACAAGAAGCGACTTCAAGGCCGCACGCTTCTGGGCCGGCGCGGCGATCGCCGCCGATCCCAAGAATCTACGCCGCGTGGCTCGCCCTCGCGCGCATCGCGCGCCGCCGCCGACGACGCGCAGGCCGACAATCGCTGGGACCTCGTCGAGGCCGGCAACGACCGCGGCCTATGGCGCCTATCAGCAGGCGACGACGCCAGACGATCAGGCGCAGGCGCTCGTTCTGGCTCGGCGACCTGTTCGCGCGCCATCAGAACTGGCGCCCTGCGCTCGACGCCTATGTCGCGAGCCTGCAGCGCAAGGACAGCGAGGAGATGCGCAAGAGTCTACGAGCAGACGCGCGCCGAGCACGGCTTCCGCATCATCGACTACAAGGTCGACAACGAATCGGCTTCGCCGCGCATCTGCTTCAATTTCTCCGAAAACCTCGCGCCGAAGACCGATTTCGCGCCTTATGTCGCGGTCGCCGGCGCCTCGACGTCCTCGATTTCGTCGAAGATCAGCAGATCTGCGTCGAGGGCGTCAAACATGGCGAGCGCTACGCGATCGTGCTGCGCGAGGGCCTGCCCTCGGCGGTCGGCGAGTCGCTGCTGAAGTCGGCCGACTATGAAATCTACGTGCGCGACCGCTCGCCGCAGGCGCATTTCGCCGCCAAGGCCTATGTGCTGCCGCGCCAGGGCCAGCTCGGCGCGCCGCTGACGACCGTCAACACCGTCAAAGGTCGTCGGTCGACATCTATCGCGTCGGCGACCGCAATCTGCTGTCAGCGCCATCGACGCGCGACGACTTTCTGAAACCCATCGCCGCCGACCGCGCCAAGGAGATCGAGAGACCAGGACGGCGCAAAGGTCTGGAGCGGGTCGATGGACGATCGCCTCCGAACTCAACAAGGACGTCGTCACCGACTTCCCGCTGGTCTCCGCGGTCGGCAGGCTGCAGCCCGGCGTCTATCTGATCGCCGCGCAAGCCGTGGACAGGCGCCGACGCCGCCGACCGACGACGAAAACTGACGATCAGCTCGCGACGCAATGGATGGTCGTCTCCGACATCGGCCTCACGGCGCTGTGCGGCGAAGACGGCGTGACCGCGATCGCGCGCTCGCTGGCGACCGCCGAGCCGCTGGCCGGCGTCGAAATGCAGCTGATCGCGCGCAACAACGAAGTGCTGGCGACCAAGAAGACCGGCGCCGACGGGCGCGTCAGCTTCGATCCCGGCCTGTCGCGCGGCACGGGCGGCCAGTCGCCCGGCGCGCTCGTCGCCGCGCTCGGCGGACGACTACAATTTCCTCAGCCTCACCCAGGCGCCGTTCGACCTGACCGACCGCGGCGTCTCCGGCCGCGACGCGCCGCGCGCGCTCGACGCCTTCCTCTACACCGAGCGCGGCGTCTACCGCTCCGGCGAGACCGTGTTCGCCGCCGCGCTGCTGCGCGACGCCGAGGGCGAGGCGAAAGCCGGCCTGCCGCTGACCCTCGTCGTCAAGCGGCCCGACGGCGTCGAATACAAGCGCCAGCTCGTCAACGACCAGGGCCTTGGCGGCCGCGCCTTCGCGATTCCGCTGGTCGCCGACGCGCACGCCCGGAACCTGGAACATCGAGGCCTACGCCGACCCGAAGGCTCAGCCGATCGGCCACGCCGAATTTCCTCGTCGAAGACTATGTGCCCGAGCGGCTCGACTTCACGCTGAAATCCGAGCCGAAATTCGCGACGCCGCGGCGAGCCGATCAAGGTTTCCTTCGATGCGCGCTTCCTCTATGGCGCGCCGGCCTCCGGCCTCGACGTCACCGGCTCGATCCGCCTGAAGGCGGTCGCCGACGGCGCGCTCGACGACTATCCCGGCTTCGTCGCCGGCCTCACCGACGACGAATTCACCACCAGCGAGACGCAGTTCCCCGACAAGGTGCAGACCGACGAGAAGGGCCACGCCGATCTCTCGGTCGACCTGCCCGACGCCGACGCGCCGCGCCCGCTGCAGGCGCAGATCATCGTCGACGTCGCGGAAACCGGCGGGCGCACGGTCGAGCGCGTCATCGACGCTTGCCGGTGCGCGCCAAGGGCGCGCAGATCGGCGTCAAGCAGGATTTCGACGAGATCGCTCGGCGAAGGCGAGACGCGCGATGTTCGAGACGATCGCCGATCGGCGCCGACGGCCAGCGCATTCCGATGAAGGGCGTCACCTGGTCGCTCTACAAGATCAGCAACGACTATCAATGGTATCTCTCGGAAGGGCGCTGGAACTACGAGCCGGTCAAATCCTCGCGGCGGCTCGCCGAGCGGCTCGTTCGACATCGCCGCCGACGAGGCCGCGAAGATTTCGCGCGCCGTTCGCTGGGGCCGGCACCGGCTCGATCTCAAATCCGCCGACGGGCAGGAGACCAGCATCACCTTCGATGTCGGCTGGGGCGGCACGGCGAGCGCCGACACGCCCGACAATGTCGTCGTCACGCTCGACAAGGCCTCCTACGCGCCCGGCGAGACGGCCAAGCTGCGCATCGCCTCGAAGTCGAAGGGCAAGGCGACGATCGCGCTGGTCGGCGACCGCATCGAGAAGCTCATCGACGTCGATCTCGTCGCCGGCGACAACGCGGTCGAGCTTCGAGGTCGGCGGCGACTGGGGCGCCGGCGCCTATGCGGTCGCGCTGACCCATCGCGCGCTCGACGTCGCAGAGAAGCGCATGCCCGGCCGCGCGATCGGCGTCGCCTGGTTCCGCATCGACGAGACGCAGCACAAGCTCGACGTCTCGATTCGGCGCGCCGGAAACCGCGCGTCCGCGCGAGACCGCTGAAACTGCCGATCAAGATCGCCGGCCTCGCGCGCGGGCGAAGAAGCCTACGTCACGGTCGCCGCCGTCGACGTCGGCATCCTCAACCTCACCCACTTCAAGACGCCCGATCCGAACGACTATTTCAACGGCCAGCGCAAGCTGCCGCTCGACATCCGCGACCTCTACGGCCTGCTGATCGACGGCATGGAAGGCGTCGCGGGCGCGATCCGCAGCGGCGGCGACGGCGGCGGCGCGCTCGAGGGCAATCTGCCGACGCAGGAGCCGCTCGCGCTGTTCTCGGGCGTCGTCAAGGTCGGCCCCGACGGCGTCGCCGACGTCTCGCTTCGACATTCCCGGCTTCAACGGCTCGGCGCGCGTGATGGCGATCGCCTGGTCGAAGCGCAAGGTCGGCTCGGCCGAGGCGACCGTGATCATCCGCGATCCCGTCGTGGTCAGCGCGACGCTGCCGCGCTTCCTCAACCTCGGCGACCGCTCGACGCTGCATGTCGATATCGACAATGTCGCGGGCGAGGCCGGCGAATACCGGCTCGACCTCGACATCCACGGCCCCGTCGCGGCCGACGCCGACGCGCTGTCGCGGACGCGTGAAGCTCGCCGCGCATCAGCGCGCTTCGGTCGACATGCCGATCCGCGCGGTCGGCGTCGGCACGGCGGCGCTCGATATTGCGACCTCGGGCCCCGGCTTCACCGGCGACGCAGCATTTCGCGCTCGGCGTCGAGGCCGGCGCGCCGAACGTGATCACGCGCAACGTGCGAGCCGCTCGCGCCGGGCGCGACGCTCAACGTCGACGACAAGCTGGTCAGCCGATTTCATCGCCGACACCGGCTCGATCTCGGTCTCGGTCTCGCCGTTCGGCGCGCTCGACGCGCCGGCGCTGCTGCAGTCGCTGAGCCGCTACCCCTATGGTTGCTCGGAGCAGACCGTGAGCCGCGCGATGCCGCTGCTCTACGTCAACAAGCTCGCCAGCCTCGAACATCTCGCCCTCGATCCCGACCTCGACAAACGCGTGCGCGCGGCGATCGACGTCGAGATGAGCCGGCAGAATTCGGCCGGCGCGTTCGGCCTCTGGGCCGATCGACAATGACGGCGACGACCTCTGGCTCGACGCCTTCGTCGACCGATTTCCTGACGCGGGCGCGCGAGCGCGGCTTCGACAGTCCCGGCGCAGGGCTACGCTTCGGCGCTCGACCATCTGCGCAATGTCGCCGCTCAACGCGACCGATCCCGCCGAGTGTCCCGATGCGGCCCTCGCCTATGCGCTCTACGTGCTGGCGCGCAACGGCCGGCCGATCATCGGCGACGTGCGCTATCTCGCCGACGCCAAGCTCGACACGTTCAAGACGCCGATGGCGAAGGCGCAGATCGCCGCCGCGCTCGCGTTGCTCGGCGATCGCGCGCGCTCGGCCAAGATTTTCTCGGCCGCGCTGGATGCGCTCGACAACGAGAAGGACGACGGCTACTCGCGGCCGGACTACGGCTCGACACTTGCGCGACGCCGCGGCCGTGCTCGCGCTGCTCGCCGAGGCCAATCTTCTCCAACGGCGAACTCGCCGGCGATCCGATCGAGCGCGCCGGCCAGGACGTCGATGCGGCGCGCGACGCGCGCAGCTACATCAGCACGCAGGAGAACAACTGGTTGACGCTCGCCGCCGAGGCGCTCGCCACCCACAAGATCGCTCGCGCAGGATCGAAGTCGATGGCCAGCCGGTCGAAGGCGCCTATTATCGGCAATGGAAGACCAACGCGTTCGGCCGCACGCTGGCGACGATCGCCAACGTCGGTCAGTCGCCGGCGCGCGTCACGACGTCAGTGTCCGGCGCGCTCGCCGAGGCCGAAGCCCCCGACAACAAAGGCTATGCAGTCGAGCGCAGCGTCTTCAAGCTCGACGGCACGAAGGCCGACCTCGAACATCTGACCCAGAATGACCGCATCCTCGTCGCGCTGAAGATCACCGAGCGCGAGGCGCGGTACGCGCGGCTGCTGGTCGTTGATCGCCTGCCCGCCGGGTTGGAGATCGACAATCCCGACGCTGTTCGACAGCGGCGACATCGAATCGCTCTCCTGGCTGAAGCGCGACATCGATCCCGTCCATTCCGAATATCGCGACGACCGGTTCGTCGCCGCGATGGATCGCGAGCCGGGGCAGTCGGCGTTCTTCACGCTGTCCTACGTCGTGCGCGCCGTCGTGCCCGGCCATTACGTCTACCCGCCGGCGACCGCCGAGGACATGTACCGTCCCGAGCGCTTCGGCCGCACCGGCTTCGGCGAGATCGAGGTGAAGGGCCGATGAGCTCGCGCGCGAGGCGCCTGGAAAAGCGTCTCGGCGGCGACGTTCTGCGCTTCTCGTCGTCGTCTCTTGGCCTCGGCGTGCCCGGCTTCGTGGAACGCCTATCTCGAAAGCCTCGGCCGCTCGACCTCGCGCCGTCGAGCCGAGGGCTCGACGCTGGTCGTCGACCGCGACGGCCGGCTGCTGCGCGCCTTCACCTTGCCCGACGGCCGCTGGCGGCTGCCCGTGAGCCCGAGGCGGTCGATCCGCGCTATCTGCAAACTGCTCGTCGCCTACGAGGACGGCCGCTTCTACGAACACCACGGCGTCGATGCGCGCGCGCTGCTGCGCGCCGGCCTGGCAATGGGCGAGCGGCTGCACATCGTCTCCGGCGGCTCGACGCTGTCGATGCAGGTCGCGCGCATCCTGGAGCCGCGCGAGGAGCGCACGCTTTCGGCAAAGCTGCGCCAGATCGCGCGCGCGCATCGAGATCGAGCGCCGCGTCGGCAAGGAGGGCGTGCTCGAACGCTATCTGACCAGCGCGCCGATGGGCGGCAATCTCGAGGGCGTGCGCGCCGCCTCGCTCGCCTATTTCGGCAAGGAGCCGCTGCATCTGACGCTCGGCGAGGCCGCGCTGCTGGTCGCGCTGCCGCAGGCGCCGGAATGGCGCCGGCCCGACAAATATCCGCTCGCCGCCGAGCGCGCCCGCGCCCGCGTGCTGAAGCGCGCCTTCGCGCACGGCGTGATCAATGCCGAGCAGCGCGACGCCGCGCTCGCAGAGCCGATCCCGCGCACGCGCAGCGATTTTCCCGCAGCTCGCCGCCCATGCGGCGGAAGAGGCGGTCGCCGCCGACCCGCAGGCGCATCTCATCAGGCTGACGATCGACGCGCGCCTGCAGGGCAAACTCGAGGCGCTGGCCAAGGACAGCGTCGGCAAGCTCGGCGAGAAACTCTCCGCCGCGATCGTCGTGATCGACAACAAGAGCGGCGAGATCCGCGCCCGCGTCGGCGCCGCCGATTATCTCGACGCCACGCGCGGCGGCTCGATCGACATGTCGCGCGCGCAGCGCTCGCCGGGCTCGGCGCTGAAACCCTTCATCTATGCGCTCGCCTTCGAGCAGGGCGTCGCCCATCCCGAGACGCTGCTGTTCGACCGTCCCGCGCGCTACGGCGCCTATCAGCCCGAGAATTTCGACCAGGGTTTTCAGGGCAGCGTGACGGCGCGCAAGGCGCTTGCAGCAATCGCTGAACCTGCCGGCGGTGGAGGTGCTCTCCGAACTCGGCCCCGACAGTTTTCTCGCCCGCCTGCATGGCGCGGGCGCCGACATCGCGCTGCCGAAGGACGCGCCGGTCGGCCTCGCGGTCGGGCTCGGCGGGCTCGGCATTTCGCTCGTCGATCTCGCCCGGCTCTACTCGGGTCTGGCGCGCGGCGGCGAGGCGCCGGAGCTGAAGGAGCGGCTCGACGCGCCGCCGATCAAGGAGGCGCGTCGCGTCACCGATCCGGTCGCCGCCTGGTACGTCGAGGACATTTTGCGCGGCGCGCCGCCGCCGCCCAATGCGCTTTCCGGCCGCATCGCCTTCAAGACCGGCACGTCCTACGGCTTCCGCGATGCGCTGGCGGTCGGCTTCGACAGGGCGACGACGATCGCCGTCTGGGTCGGCACGGCCCGACAATGGCCCGACGCCGGGCCTGATCGGGCGGCAGGCGGCCGCGCCGATCCTGTTCGACGCGTTCGCGCGGCTCGGCCGCGACATCGAATATCCGGCAAGCGCCGAAGGGCGTTCTGAAGGTCGCGACCAGCGCGGAGCTGCCGCCGCCGCTGCGCCGGCTGCACAAGGAGACGCGAGCGCAGCCCGATCTCGACCGCGGCGCGCGCTGAAGATCGCCTTTCCGCCCGACGGCGCGCGCATCGATCTCGGGCTGACCGAAGGCGCGCGGACGCGGCTGAGCCTGAAGGCGATGGGCGGCGCCCTGCCGCTCACCTGGTTCGTCAACGGCGCGCCGATCGCCGCCGCCGACCTGCGCCGCCAATCCGCCTGGACGCCGGACGGCGCCGGCTTCGCGCGCGTCTCCGTGATGGACGCGACAGGGGCGGTCGACAGCGTGCTGGTGCGGCTGGATTGAAGCGTCTGTAGCCGCGGTCGCTGACCGCGGAGGGTGCGCCTGGTGAACATTTTCCACCTCGCGACGGACCGAGGTCAGCGAACTCGGCTACAGACGACCCCGGCTATACCCCACTAAATGCCCCTGCCAGAATCCGCGACTTCGGCTAAAGAGGGCTAGGTGAGTTGCGAGCGCAGGACTATGGCCGAGGCAGGACCGATCCCGGAGGCGGCCGTAACGCAGCAGCTGTTTCGCGACGCCATGTCGCGGCTGGCGGCCGCGGTCCATATCGTGACGACGGACGGTCCGGCGGGGCGCGCGGGCTTCACCGCTTCGGCTGTCTGCAGCGTGACCGATGCGCCGCCAACCCTGCTGGTCTGTCTCAACCGCAACGCCTCTGTCTATTCGGCGGTGCGCGACAACGGCGTGCTCGCGGTCAACACCCTGGCGCCCGAGCACCTCGAGCTCTCGAAACTGTTCGGCGGCCGGACGCCGATCGACCAGCGTTTTGCCGCCGGCGCCTGGACGACCGGCGCAACCGGCGCGCCGCTGCTCGATGGGGCCGCCATCAACTTCGATTGCCGGATAACGAGCAGCATGGATGTCGGCAGCCATGCGGTGCTGATCTGCGAAATCATCGGCATCGCCGGCCTTTCGCGCGCCCACGGCCTGGTCTACTTCGACCGCGGCTATCGTGCGTTGGGGCCCGCCACGGCAATATAACGGCGCCCCTCCGGCCGGCGGACGGTTGAAAATCACCGCCTCATCCGCGCTCCTCATCCCGAGCTCGTTCCAGCCTGATGAGGCGCGGCGCGCGTCCTTCGAGCTCAGGATGAGGGGGCGTCGAGGGGTCATGACCTTTATCGCTTCAACTTCTGCTTCAAGGTCCTCACCAGGTTTGCGAGATTTGCGTCGTCGGGCGTAACGGCAAGCAGACGCTCGCCATAGCTGAGCATCGCGTCGACGTCTCCGGCATCGCGACCGAACGCAAAGGCCGCCGCAAGCAGGTTTCGATCGGCTGGATGGACTTTCAGCGCGCGATCGATCTCGGCCCTCGCCGTCGGCCCCTGGCCCATCGAGTTGAGCGCGACTGCGTAGACGTAGACGAAGCGCGAATCGCCGGGCGCCAGTTCGACGGCGCGCTTCAGCTCGGCGAGAGCCTCGTCGTAGCGTTTGGCGCGCACCAGTTCGAGGCCGAGCGCGTGATGCACCCCGCCGTCGCCGCCGGCCGCCGCGGCGGTCTTCAGCAGATCGATCGCCTTCGGCCCTTCGCCGCGCTGGCGGTAGATTTCGGCGAGACCGATCGCGGCAGGCGAGAAATGCGGGTCGAGCTTCAAGGCGGCAAGGTACTCGGGCTCTGCCTCAGCAAGCCGCCCGCGCTGGACATAGAAGCCGGCGAGCGTCGCACGCGCTTCGGGCCGATCGGCGTTGAGCCGCTGCGCCGCCTCGAAATCCGCAACCGCGCGTGTCCACGCGTCACGGTCCTCGGCCGGCAGCGATGCGTCGGGAACGCCCGCCAGCAACGAGACCGCGCGCAGCCGCACGGCGAGCACGGGATCGGAAAGCTTCGGCGCCACGACGGGGATCAACTCGGGACCACGAACGCCCTCGAGCGCGTCGAGCGCTCCAACCCGCACCATCGGATCGGGATCGGCGAGCGCCTTCTGCGCAGTCTGCACAGTCTGCGGATTGGGATAGGCGTCGAGCGCTGCGAGCGCGCTGGCGCGGGCGACGGCCGGGCTCGCGTCAGGTTTGGCGGCCTCCGTCAGCAAAGCCTGCGCGTCGGCGCCGTCGACCCAGGCCGCGTGAAAGGCGGGCGCGTAGGTCTGGAAGCCCTCGCGCTTCGCGCCGAACCATTGTTCGACCGCCGCCTTCGCCCACGACGCGTCCTTGTCGTGGTGGCAATCGTTGCAGGCGTTTGGCGTGCCGAGGCTGACGCTGAGATCGGGGCGCGGAATGCGGAAACTATGATCGTGCCTGACGTCGACGACCATGTAGGTCCGCTTCGGCATGTGGCAGGACACGCAATCGGGCGCGCCGTCGGCTTGCTGATGATGGGTGTGCGCGGGCGTCGCCAGTTCCGGCGCATGGCAGGAGAGACACGTCTCGGTGCGCGAAAGCCTGCAGCTTGGCCGAATGCGGATCGTGGCAATCCGAGCAGGTCACCCCGGCCGCAAACATCTTGCTTTGTTTGAAGGGGACGTAGTTGTACGTCTCCTCGCGATCAACCATCTGCCCGTCCGCCGAATAGAGCTGACGCTCGATCGGCGTGACGAGATGGCTCTCCGACAAAGCGTGGCCGGGAATCCAGTCTTCCTTCAACTCGCTGGCGCGCGCATGGCAGAGGCCGCAGGTTTCGACTTCCTTGCGAAGCTCTGCCGGCGGCGTCGCGCGGTGCGGGCTCGGCGCGCCCTCGTCGCGCGTCCAATGCGCGTTGGCGCGTTCGTCGAAGCGCACGACGAGGCCGTCATCCGCAGCGTTTACGCCTTTCTTCGCCCAATCGACGTGGCGCGAGCCCGGGCCGTGGCAGGACTTCGCAGGCGACGTTGAGCTCGCTGTAGTCGGTGTGGAACGTGTCCGTGGCCGCGTCGAAATTCTTGTGCAGGTTGGTCGAGTGGCAACTCGCGCACATGAAATTCCAGTTCTGCGAAATCTTCGTCCAGTGCAGCTCGTCGTTGGAATCGATGTGCTCGCCGGGATAGAGGTGCATCCAGCGCTGGCCGCCCTGCTCCTTCGGTCGGCTGTCCCACGCGATCGGCAGCGCCTGAAGGCGGCCGTCCGGGAACGCGACCAGATATTGTTGCAATGGCTCGACGCCGAAGGTGAATTTGATCTCGAAGGTCGCGAGCTTGCCGTCGGCGCCGTCGGTCTCGACCAGGAATTTGTCGCCATCGCGAAAGAAGCGCGAGCGCTGCCCGAAATGTTCGAAGCTGGCATTGTTGAAATCGCCAAGCACCGTGGCCTGTGTCGCGTGCTGCATGGCGAGCGCGTGATGCGAACCGCGCCATGCATTAGCTTCCGGCTTATGGCAGGACGCACAAGTCTCGGCGCCGACAAAGCTGGCGAGAACGGCCTCGGGCGCGGCGTCGGCCGCATCCGCCGGCGCCGAGCGAAATGCGGACGCGAACAGCAGAGCCGATGCCGCGATGGCGCAGAAAGCCAGCGCCCATAGGCGCTCGCGCCTGCCGTTCCGGGGCGGCTCCTCCATGTTCATGTCCATTCCGCCCGCGGCGTCGTCAGAAGATCAGCGCCACTTGAGTGCGCAATTGCCAATCCGGGCCATAGGTCGGCGTGACGACGTTGTAGTAGGCCCCGGCCGACAGATTGACGGGCAGCTTGCCTATCCTGATGACGCGCCCGACGTTGCCGCCGATCGGCACGGTCCATTTGCCGCCGTTGGCCTGCCAGTTCGCGGTGAGAATCGGCGACGTCCCGACATACCAGCCCTCAGGCAGATTGTAGTTCACGAACGGCTGCGCGAGGAAATTGTTGTAGCTCGTCGCGTTTACACCCGACGTTCCCCCGAACGACCACACATTGTTGACCAGCACGCCGGTGACCCACGGTCCGGTCATGTAGACGAGCACAGCCGTTGGGCCGCCGCCCCAGACGTTCGAGCCGAGACCGGGCCCCGTGACGGTCGGGATCTGCATCACCGGGCCGACGCCCCACAGCCAGCCGTTGCTGAGTTTGGACGGGGAAAGGAAAGTCGAAAAGGTCGTCGGTCCGAGGCCAAGCGGCGTGCTCGGCGCCGGCGACAGGCTCGGGTTCCAGACTACAGGCAGAATGGCGCGGGCGATGATGTTCCAGTCGGGGTTGATGTGGAAGGGAACCACCGGCTGGATGTTGAGAATGTTCTGTACGCCGTTGTGCGGGCCGGCGTTGAAATTGGTGTTGTTCTGGAACGGCACGCTGATGAGGTTGCCGATCGGGTTTTGCAGCTGCTTGGCGATGTCGGAGGCGCTCTTGCCGGAATCGTCGGCGGGCGCCGACTGCGCGAAAGCGCCGGAAGGGCCAACCATCACTGCCGCCCACAGGGCAATCGCTAACAAGATTCGAGACATTGCGCACTCCGGCCGTGCGGACGATACTAGGCGAGCGGGTTACCCATCGTCCATAGCTGCGGCTTTCCGGCCGAAGGGCTTTCGGAGCCCCGCAGCACGCGAATTTGAAAGGCGCGTCCAGAACAAACCTGATAGGGGGTGAGCCCCGCGCTTGTGACCACAGCGGGACACCCCTAGGGCAGGAGCCTTCATGTCTTTGACTTCCCGTTTGCCGGCCGTTGTTGTTCGCCGCCCTCGTTGCGTCTGCGCCGATCGGCGCGTCCGTCGCGCCCGCGCAGGCCATTGTTTGCGCCAACGGCGTCTATCACGCCGGCTGCGCCGGCCCGAACGGAGCCGTCGGCGTCCGCAAATATCCGTATGCAGGCGCCGCCGTCGTCCACCCCGTCGCGCCCTACGCTCGCAACTGCGTCTACCGCAATGGCGTGAGGTACTGCCGCTAAATCTCACGCGGCGCATGGCGTCACGCTCAGGAGGGCGGCCGTTCCGCCGCTCTCCGCTTCACCAACTGAGTCATACAAAGGGAGTTGGCCATGTCGCATGCGGGTCCCGTGCTCGAGGTTGCCGAGATCGAAGTCAGGGCGGGCGAGGAGGAGGATTTCGCGCGCGCCTTTGCAACCGTGAAACCGCTGTTCCTCGCCGCCAAGGGATGTCACAGCGCGTCGCTTTACCGATCGGTCGAGAAGCCGGGCCGGTTCCGGCTGGTCGTTCGCTGGGAAACAGTGGATGCTCACATGGTCGATTTTCGCAATTCCCCTGCCTTCACCGAATGGCGCGCGCGTCGCCGGGCCTTTCTTCGCGGAGCCGCCGAAGGTCGAACACGTCTACGAGGTCTAGGAGTGCGGCAAGAGACCGCTCATAGCCGTACTTAATTCGGATGACTTCACAACATTTGCGTCGGAATCGAGCCTCGATGGCTGAGAGCAGGAAACTCGCGGCGATCCTTGCCGCCGACGTCGTTGGCTTTAGCCGGCTGACCGGCGCTGACGAGGACCACGTTAGCGCGACTGCGCGCCTTGCGCAGCGACCTCATCGATCCGACGATCTCCGTCCCAACGGCCGCGTCGTCAAGCGCACCTGCGACGGCGCGGTCGTCCAGTTGATGCCGGCGGAGGTTACGGTACGCTCACGGCATTGCGCGGCCCACCCCTCCTCTGCGGAGGCAGCCCGCGGTCAGGGTTTCACAATCCGCGGTTTCGCGGCTCGGCTCGCCCAGATCACGTCGAAAACGAGAAGCGCCGCCACTCCGGTCGCGAGCGCGACAGCTGCGACTATCGGGGTGACGAGCGCGGCGTGCAGGCCATAAGCGACCGCCGCGGCCCATATCAGGACGCCCGCAACCAGTTGCGCGTCTGAAACGAACATCGCGACCGCCTCGCGGGCGAATGTCTTCAAAAGCTCCATCTCAGGCGCTCTGCAGGCTTGAGGCGAAATGGCGCGCGGCGCGGGCCGTCACGAGCGAAACGGCGAGCAGGGCGACGACCAGACCGGGCAACGCGGCATCTCCGCCCGGCCATTCGGCGCCGATTCCCTCGCCGATCCAGAACAGCCCGAACGCCGTCAGCATCACGCCAACCACGAACTTCAGCGCGTTTTCCGGCACGTTCTCGAGCGGCCGGCGCAGCGCAAAGCCGAGCGCGACAACCACGAGGAGCGCCGCCAAAGCTCCCGCCGAAGCAGGGGCGAGCGCCGCGCCGCCCGCGCTGACCGCGACGACGATGAACACGACTTCTATGCCTTCGAGCATGACCGCCTTGAAGGAGGCGGCGAAGGCGATCGGGTCGTAGACCGCGATGACGGCGTCGAGCCGCGACATTTCCGCACGCTCCTCGGCGTACGCTTTCGCCTCGTCGTGCAAGGCAATGACGCCGGCGAAGCTCAGTATCGCCTTTCGCAGCCAGCGCAGCCCGAACAGCAGCAGCAGCGCGCCGACGACGATCTGCACCCCTTCAATGGGAATGTGGGTCAGCGCCGGGCCGAACACGGCCGCGATGGCAACCAGCGCAACAAATCCGGCGCCCGCGCCGGCGAGCGAGCCCCGCCATCCGCGGACAGCGCCGACCGCCAGCACGATCGTCAGCGCTTCGACGAACTCGACCAGCGAAGCGAGGAAGGAGGCCAACGCAGAAGCGCCGAAAGAGGTCCATGTCATGATAGGTTAGCCAAACAATGCGCTGGGGAGCGAAGCTTCGAAGATATTGACGTAAAGTGGACGCAATCGCGCGCGCGACTGTATTCATTGTGCAGAGCAGCATTCTTTGTACAAGCTCTTCGCGCGCTCTTTCACGGGATTGGGGATATTGCATGCGGCTCGCCGTGATCGGATCTGGATATGTCGGGCTGGTCTCCGGCGCCTGCTTCGCCGATTTCGGCCATGACGTCGTCTGCGTCGACAAGGACGAGCGCAAGATCGCGGCGCTGAAGCGCGGCGAAATCCCGATTTTCGAGCCGGGCCTCGACGAGCTGGTCGCATCCAACGTCGAGCAGGGACGGCTGTCCTTCGTCACGCGACATCGCGGCGAGGCGTGAAAGGCGCCGAGGCGGTGTTCATCGCCGTCGGCACGCCGTCGCGGCGCGGCGACGGCCATGCCGATCTCTCCTATGTCTATGCCGCCGCCGCGCGAAATCGCCGCGGCGATCGACGGCTTCACCGTCATCGTCACCAAATCGACGGTGCCGGTCGGCACCGGCGACGAGGTCGAGCGCATCATCGCGGAGACCCGGCCCGACGCGGACTTCGCCGTCGTCTCCAACCCCGAATTCCTGCGCGAGGGCGCGGCGATCGCGATTTCAAGCGCCCCGACCGCATCGTCGTCGGCGTCGACGACGAGCGCGGCCGCGCCGTGATGAGCGAGATCTATCGCCCGCTGAACCTCAACCAGCCGCCGCTGTTCTTCGTCGACCGGCGCACCTCCGAGCTCATCAAATATGCCGCCAACGCCTTTCTGGCGACCAAGATCACCTTCATCAACGAGATCGCCGACCTGTGCGAAAAGGTCGGCGCCAACGTCCAGGACGTCGCGCGCGGCATCGGCCTCGACAACCGCATCGGCTCGAAATTCCTGCATGCCGGCCCCGGCTATGGCGGCTCGTGCTTCCCGAAGGATACGCTGGCGCTGATCAAGACCGGGCAGGACGCCGGTGCGCCGATCCGCATCGTCGAGACGGTCGCCGCCGTCAACGATCAGCGCAAGCGCGGCATGGCCAAGAAGATCATCGCCGCCTGCGGCGGCTCGGTGCGCGGCAAGACGATCGCGCTGCTCGGCCTCACCTTCAAACCCAACACCGACGACATGCGCGATGCGCCCTCGCTGGCGATCGTCACCGCGCTGCTCGACGCCGGCGCCAAGGTTCAAGGCGTTCGATCCCGAAAGCATGGAGCAGGCGCGGCCGCTGATGCCGGATGTCGACTCTCCGCCAGACGCCTACGATTGCGCCGAAGGCGCCGACGCGCTGGCGATCGTCACCGAATGGGACCAGTTCCGCGCCCTCGACTTCCGGCGCCTGAAGGCAGATCATGAGAGGCCACTCGATCGTCGACCTGCGCAACATCTACAAGCCCGAGGACGTCAGGCGGCGCGGCTTCGCCTATGTCGGGGTCGGCTCGAACGGCGCAGCCGCCGACTATCGGGGAGTGGATCCCGGGGAATAGGGATTGCTGCGCCACCACGGCCGACGCCTACGGCAATTGCTAGCCGCGGATCGGCTCGTGGGCCAGCGCGGCGCGCAGGAAGAAATACAGGCCGGTCAGCGCGCACAGGATGAACACGCCCTCTAGCGCGTGCGTCAGCAGGTCGCCGAGGCCGAGCAGGCCGCCGATCGCCCAGCCCGCCGCGCCGCCGGCCCCGACAAGCTCGGTGCCGACGAGAACGGCGACGCTCGCCAGCGTCACGGCGTTCGTCATGTTGATCGGGGCGGGATCGGCCAAGGGGATGCCTCAATAAGGTTCGCGGCGCGGCGTAGCGCAAAGCCGCCGCGTTCGCAACCGCGCTGGGGCGCCGTCCCTCGTCACGCCGTCCTCGCCAAAGGCCTCGCCAGCTTCCTCAGCGCGCTGGCGCAGACCGCGCGATTGCGGCCGAGAGCTTTCGCCCGATACATGGCGGCGTCCGCGCTTTGCAGGAGAGCCTCTATATCAGGGGTGGAGTTCGCTGAGCGCAGCCACGCCGGCGCTCATCGTTATGCCGAAGGGACCCTTGCCGGTCGAAAACGCCTGTTGGCCGATGGCGATCCTCAATCGGTTCGCGGCCTTCATCGCTGCGTCGGCGTCCGTGTCGCGCAGCAGAATGGCGAATTCCTCGCCTCCGAGCCGACCGATGTAGTCCGAGCTTCGCAATTGCGACCGGCAGGCGGCGACGATTCCCCGCAAGACGCGGTCGCCGGCGGCGTGACCGTAAGTGTCATTGACCGCCTTGAAGTGATCGGCGTCGAGCAGGATGCAGGTGAGCGGCCGGCCGTTCCTGTGGGCCAGAGCCACATCTCGCCGCGCGGATTCCTCAAACGCCCGTCTCGTCATGGCGCCGGTCAGGCCATCGGTCGTCGCTAGCTGACGAAGCTCCATCGCGTCCATCACCACCCGGGCGAGATCCTGCAGGATGGCGACCTGCTCGTCGGTCGGGTTTCGTGGCTCGGTGTCGATACAGCACAGCGTGCCGAGGTTGTAACCGTCGCGGCTCGTTAATGGCGCACCGATATAGAAGCGGACGTGAGGCGGGCCCGTCACGAGCGGGTTGTGTGCGAAACGCGGGTCCAGTTGCGCGTCCGGGACAATCAGGGGCCCCGTCTGTTCGATGGCGCGGGTGCAGAACGAGATGTCGCGAGGCGCTTCCGTCGCATCCAGGCCTTGCTTTGACTTGAACCACTGACGCTCCCGGTCGATCAGCGACACCAGCACGATCGGAACTCGCAGCACCGTCCTGGCCAGCCGCGTGATGCGATCGAACGCTTCTTCAGGCGCCGTGTCCAGAACGTCGAGCGTTTGCAGCGCGCAGAGCCGAGCTTCCTCGTACGGAGTGGAAGGAATCAGCATGGACGGTCGCCTCGCGCCCCAACGGTGAAACTTGGGGTCAAAGTGGCGCAGATAGCCTAATAGGGCGTTCACGACACAACCCCAAGTTGAAATTGTCATTGTCGCCGCTCTGCGGCTAATCTCCGCAAACGGCGGCCCCGATCCCGTTTGTTTCCAGGAACGACAGTTTGACCGAAGACGCCACCTTCTCGTCCGCTGCGGTCGCCGCGCCGCATCAGTCCGCCGCCGACGCGGGTCGCGACATCCTCATTGCGGGCGGCAACGCGATCGAGGCGATGGTCGCGATGGCCACGACGATCCCGATCGTCTATCCGCACATGAACTCGATCGGCGGCGACGGGTTCTGGCTGATCCGCGAACCCAACGGGCGCGCCCGCGCCATCGAGGCCTGCGGCTTCGCCGGCGCCGAGGCGACCATCGAGTCCTACCTGGCCGAAGGCGAAATTCCGACGCGCGGCCCGAAGGCGGCGCTCACCGTTCCCGGCGCCATAGGCGGCTGGGCGATCGCGCTGGAACTCGCCGCTGCGCTCGGCGGCAGGTTGCCGTTGCGCGACCTGCTGCACACGGCGGCGCGGCTCGCGCGCGAAGGCGCGCCGGTCTCCCCCTCCGAGGCGCGCGCCGAGCTGCGCAATCCCGCGGGATTGCTCGCGGCGCCGGGCTTCCGCGACGCCATTTATATCGACGGCGAGCCGCCGAAGGCGGGCGCGCTGCGCAAGCAGCCGAAGCTCGCCGACACGCTCGCCCATCTCGGCGACGCCGGTCTCGAGGATTTCTATCGCGGCGACATCGGCCGCGAGCTCGCCGCCGATCTCGAACGGCTCGGCTCGCCCGTCACCCGCGCCGACCTGAAAGCCTATCGGGCGCGCTGGCGCGAGCCGCTGTCGGTGCGGCTCGACGGCGTCACCGTCTACAACACGCCGGCGCCCACCCAGGGCCTCGCCTCGCTGGTCATCCTCGGCATCTACGAACGGCTCGGCGTCGCCCGCGCGGAGGGCTTCGAGCATGCCCATGCGCTGATCGAAGCCTCCAAGCGCGGGCTCGCGCTGCGCGATCGGGTGATCACGGATTTCGACCTCGTGCGCGCCGATGTGGCGCGGCTGCTGTCGCCCGCATTCCTCGATTCCGAGGCCGCGCGGATCGACAAGAAACGCGCGGCGTCGTGGCCGATCAAGCCCGACGGCGGCGACACGATCTGGATGGGCGCGATCGACGGCAACGGGCTGGCCGTCTCCTACATCCAGTCGGTCTATTGGGAATACGGCTCCGGGCTGGTCTCGCCCTCGACCGGCGTGATGATGCAGAACCGCGGCATCGCGTTCTCACTCGACCGCAAGTCGCTGCGCGCGCTGGCGCCGGGGCGGCGGCCGTTCCACACGCTGAACCCTCCGCTCGCCGCCTTCGACGATGGCCGCGTGCTGAGCTACGGCTCGATGGGCGGCGACGGCCAGCCGCAATTCCAGGCCCAGGTGCTGACGCGCATCCTGAAGGGCGCCGGCGTGACCGACGCTGTGACAGCGCCGCGCTTCCTGTGGGGCCGCACCTGGGGCGCCGAGAGCGTCAGCGTCAAGATCGAGGAGGCCTACGATGACGCGCTCGCCGCCGAGTTGAGGCGCGCCGGCCACGAGATCGAGCGCAAGACCTGGGCCGAGCGCGACGGCTTCGGCCACGCCGGCGCGCTGATGCGCTCGCCGAAGGGGGTTATTGCCGCGCGCACGATCCGCGCGCCGACGGCGGCGCGTCGGGGGTGTGAGATTGCGGGGCGGACCCCGGCGCACTATCCTTCCGGCAGCTGGGGAGCGGCTTATTGTCCAAACCTGCGATTTTCACGGTGTCCGCGATTTGGGACCCGGAGGCGGGCGTCTGGCGCGGCCACTGCGACGAAATCCCCGCGGCCGCGGACTCGCCCACGCTTGATGAACTGCTTCAGAAAGTCTCGGCCGATCGCGCTCGACTTGCGATCCCTAATCACCCTGGACTTAGCCCTGCAGATATCTTCGTCCACCTCGATGCATCCGCGACGCCGCGGCCGTCGCGGTTTAGGTGGCCGCGCCAAAATACGTGAGGGGCGCCCTCGCCGCGCTCAGCCTCTGCCTCGCCCTATTGTCTTTCGCGCCCGCACGGGCCGATGACGCCGGCTGGGGGTTCGAAACCGGGCGCAGCCCGCGCGAGATCGAAGCCACGCTCGCGGCCCACAAGGCGCGGCTGATCGACATCGCCGCCGAAGATATCGCGCTGTCGCGATTTTCCATCGTCTACGTCCACGACGACAGCGCGCGGCTGCAATCCCGGTGGGTCGCGGGCGTCACGGCGGACGAAATCGATCGCCAGCTGAAAGCCATGGCGCCCGCCTCGTCTCCCTCAGGGCGTATCCGCGCGACGGCGCGGTCCGGTTCGTGGCCGTCATGGTCGACAATCCAGGTTCGGAACATCGTCGTCCAAACTGGCGCGCCGGCGTCTCGGCTGCGGAAATCGCTCGGCTGACGGAACAGCGACAGGTCCGCATCGTCGCTCTGCAATCCTACCGGCTCGACGGCGCCACGCGTTATGCGATCGCGTTCGAGACCGCGTCCGCTCGAGCAAGGCGCCGGCCAGCGCATTATGCTCGACGCTGAGCCTGCAGGCGATCTCGCAAGCGCTCGCCCATGCCCCGGGCCGGTTGAGCGTCTTCAATCCCGGCGAGAATGGCCGTTTCGACGCCGTTATCGAAAGCTGCGATGGCCCCTGCCCGGCGTCCGGCTGGAGTTACGGCAAGGATGGCCGCGAAACCTACCTGCAGGCCCGCGCGGCGGGCGTCCGCATTGTGTCGGCCGCGCCTTACGCGAACTGCGGCGCCGGCCCCTGCTACGCCATCCTGACCGCAGGCGAAGCGCCGAAGGACCGTGTCGCCTGCGACGAGACCGGATGCATCTCGGAGGCGAAGCTCGCCGCCGCCATTTGCAGCCCGCTGGTCGACAAAGTCGTCGGCTTCGCCTGCCGGGTCGGCGCGCAGAGCCCGACTTTCGGCGGCCTGGCGCGCTCTGGAGCGAGATCCGCCGCGCCTCGCCTTCGGCCCAGATCTGTCGATCGACGTCGCGAGCGTGACGAAGACGATGACGACAATCGTCACGCTGCAGTGGCTGGCCGAGAACCACCTCGACGAAGACGCCAGGATCGCGCCGTTCCTCTACCCGGAATGGCCGCGAGGGCCGAATATCGATCGCCTCACCTTCCGCCACCTGTTGACGCACGCCATCGGGTTTCATGCAGGCCAACGCAGGCGCTTGCGCCAAGGGCGATACCTACGCGGCGTTGAAGGCGATCGTCGGGCGCGGCGTATCGGCGGAATCGATCGGCCAGCCACGCTACGGCAATTGCAATTTCGCTCTGCTGCGCGAATTGTTGCCAGCCCTCAGGCGCGATCATCTCACGCATTGGCCGGACGGCCTGCAGCGCGCGGAGAAGAGCGCCGCCGCCCTTCTCGACGATTTCAACGCGCGCGTGTTCGCGCCGGCCGGCGTTCCCCCGTTGTCGTGCCGACCGGCGAGTTCCCCGCTCGCAGCGCTCTCCTATCCGCTGGGGGTCGGCGGGATGTCGGGCGAGGCCTGGGGCGACTGGAGTTTGATGTGCGGCGCGGGCGGCCTTCAGATGACCCTCGACGAAATTCACGCCGTTTTGCGGACCCTCGCCTCCGGCGAAACCTTGCTGAGCGCGGCGAGCCGCCAGCGCATGTTCACGGAATGTCTCGGCTGGGACTGCGCAGTCGGCGCCGACTGCGTGTCCCCAAACGTCTGCAAGAACGGCCACCTGACAAAAGAAGGCGGCGTTTCGCTCTGGACCTTCGCTGGCATTGTCAAATGCGACGTGCCCATCGACAATGATCGTCAACTCGGAATTGCCCGCGCAATATCAGAACGGCGACAATGTGTTCGCCCTGGTTCGTGACGCTTTGATGAACGCCGCCGTGAAGGGAAAGCCGGCGCGTTGCCCCTGAAACAAGGTCTGCGCGCGCCGACCCATTCGCCCGCCGCTCTATTGACGTTGCGCGCCGCGCATGGCTTTAACCCGGCGCAATCCCCTGCAGAGCGTGACAGACGGAGTTTCCGCCGATGACGAAATGGCCGGTGCATGGACGCATCGAAGGCGCGATCGTGATGATCGGCTTCGGCTCGATCGGACGCGGCACGCTGCCGCTGATCGAGCGCCATTTCGAATTCGACCGCGAACATTTCGTCGTCATCGATCCCAACGATGCGGACCGCAAACTGCTCGACGAGCGCGGCATCAAGTTCTTCCATCTAGGTCTCAACCGCGACAATTATCGCGAGATCCTCGGCAGGCTGCTGACAGCGGGAAAAGGCCAGGGTTTCTGCGTCAACCTGTCGGTTGACACGTCCTCGCTCGACCTGATGCGCTACTGCCGGGAGATCAACGCGCTCTATATCGACACCGTCGTCGAGCCATGGCCAGGCTTCTATTTCGACAAGTCGCGCGGCAACGAGTTCGCGCACCAACTATGCGTTGCGCGAGACTGTTCTCGCCGAGCGGCGCGCCAACCCCGGCGGTTCGACTGCAGTCTCGTGCTGCGGCGCCAATCCGGGCATGGTGTCCTGGTTCGTCAAACAAGCGCTCGTCAATCTTGCCGCTGATCTCGGAGTCAAAGCTCCGGAGCCGAAAACGCGCGCGGAATGGGGCGCGCTCGCTCAGACAATTGGGCGTCAAGGGCGTCCATATCGCCGAGCGCGACACGCAGCGCGCCAAGAGCCCGAAGCCGCAGAACGTGTTCGTCAACACCTGGTCGGTCGAAGGCTTTCTTTCCGAGGGCATGCAGCCTGCCGAGCTCGGTTGGGGCACGCACGAGAAATGGGCCCCGGCCAACGCTGGTTTCCACAGCGCCGGCTGCGGCGCGGCGATCTACATCAACCAGCCCGGCGCCAACACGCGGGTCCGGTCCTGGACGCCCACCGCCGAAGCGCAGTTCGGCTTCCTGGTCACCCACAACGAGTCGATCTCGATCGCCGACTATTACACCGTGCGCGACGACAAGGGCGAGGCGGTCTACCGGCCGACGTGCCACTACGCCTATCACCCCTGCAACGACGCGGTGCTTAGCCTGCACGAACTGTTCGGCAAGGCCGGCAAGGTTCAGCCCAGAAACCACATTCTGACCGAGAGCGAGATCGTCGACGGCGTCGACGAACTCGGCGTGCTGCTCTACGGCCATGGCAAGAACGCCTATTGGTTCGGCTCGCAGCTCTCCGTCGAGGAGACGCGCGAGATCGCGCCCTATCAGAACGCGACCGGCATGCAGGTGACCTCGGCCGTGCTGGCCGGCATGGTCTGGGCGCTCGAAAACCCGAAGGCCGGCATCGTCGAAGCCGACGAAATGGACTACAAGCGTTGCCTCGAGGTGCAGTTGCCGTATCTCGGCCCTGTCGTCGGCGTCTATACCGACTGGACGCCGCTCACCGATCGACCCGGGTTCTTCCCCGAAGACATCGACGAGAGCGACCCTTGGCAGTTCCGCAACGTGCTGGTGCGCTGAGCCGCCGGCCCTGATCCCGCGAGGTCGAGTGCCGACGTTTCTCTATATCGACTATGGCCCCTCGCCTGATTTCGCGCTTGAGCTCAAATATTCGCTGGCGACGCTGCTCGCCGAATGCGTTGGACGAGAGCCCGAAATCGTCGTTTACACGGATAAGCCCGACGCTTACGCCGAGCTGCATCCGCACTTGCGAACGCGCCCGTTTGGCGGCGATCTCGCGCGCTGGTCGCGCGATGGGATGTATCCGCATCGCGTAAAACCTTGCGCGCTTCTCGATGCTTTGCGCACGATCGACCCGCGCTGCGTGCTGGTCGACACCGACACGTTTTTTCGCCCCGGCTTCGCCGACGCGCTCGAACACGCCATCCGCGATGGCGGCGTCGCCATGGACCATTTTGAGCGCCTCGACCCCTGTCCCGAATGCAGACAGGCGGATGGTCACCTTCTGCACGCAGGCCGCTATCACTACGATCCCGCGAAAACGGCGATGTACAATTCGGGCCTCGTCGCCGCGAACTTGGCGCGCCACGCCGCGGCGCTCGAAGACGCCATCTCGCTATTGGACGTCTGGCTCGATTTCGGAATGCGGCAGCTGAACATCGAGCAGATCGCCATCAGCGAGGCGTTCCGGCTGCAGGGCGAAACCATCGCCGAGATGAAGCCCCGCTTCGCGCACTACTACTTGCGCAGCCAGAAGCTCTATATGCGCCCGCGCATCGCTGACTGGCTGGCCCGCGCCGGCGGCTTCAAGCCGACGCGACCGTTTCTTGAACCGAGCCTGCCCCGCGTTCGGCTCGCTCGCATCGCCGGAACGCGTGCTAGGCCGAAGCCGATAGATGCTCATAATTAGCGCTTGATTAATAATTAGGCGCTCTGTCATGAAATTAGGCTTGCCGTTTCGCAGTGCAACAATAGGATGACGTCACGCGTTATATTCTCGTCATCGACGGGATCGGACGCCCCTTTCGTTGCGGAGACGAGCATGTGGAAGGGCCAGAAAGTCCGGCTTCGGACTTCGGCGCGCGCCGCGCGCGACTGGGGCGTGGCCGTCGGCGACGAATGCACCGTTCTCTGCCAGTACAAGACGTTGACCCGCCTCAACGAGAAGGATTGCGTCGACGTAAAGTTCGCCGCCGGCACCATCGTCTGGGGCGCGCCGGTCGCGGCCTTTGAAGAAATCAGCGAGCCTGGTCAGGTGACGCGGCGCGTAATCGGCGGGATCGAGCCGCGCCGGCCGGCCCGGCAGGTCGAGCGCCACGACTCGAGGCGGCGCCGACGCGACCACCTTGCCCCGCCGCACGACTTGCAGCCGCGGCGCGCGCATCCGGATCGCCTCGATCGGATCGGCGGCCTGCAACACCACGAAATCGGCGTAGGCGCCGACCTTGAGCCCGTAATCCTCGAGGCCAAGCATCCGGGCGGGAATTTCGGTCACCGCGTCGAACGTCCAGCGAATGGCCTCGCGGCTCGTCATCGGTTGCGCGTGGACCGCCATATGCGCGACTTCGAGCATGTCGGCGCTGCCAAGCCCGTACCAGGGGTCCATGACGCAATCCTGCCCCAGCGCCACGGCGACGCCGGCGGCGCGCAATTCCGGTATGCGCGTCATGCCGCGTCGGCGCGGATAGGTATCGTGCCGGCCTTGCAGCGTGATGTTGATCAGCGGATTGGCGATCGCGTTGACGCCGGACTCCGCGATCAGCGGGATCAGCTTCGAGACGTAATAATTGTCCATCGAATGCATCGAGGTCAGATGCGAGCCGGTCGCGCGTGAGCCGAGCCCGAGCCGCTTCGCCTCGGCCGCGAGAGTTTCGATGTGGCGCGAGAGCGGATCGTCGCTCTCGTCGCAATGCATGTCGACCATCAGCCCGCGCTTCGCCGCGATCTCGCACAGCGCGGTGACGGAAGCGGCGCCGTCGGCCATCGTGCGCTCGAAATGCGGAATGCCGCCGACGACTTCGACGCCGAGATCGAGCGCGCGCTCCAGGTTTGCGGCCGCGTTCGGCGAACGCAGATAGCCGTCCTGCGGGAAGGCGACGAGCTGCAGGTCGAGATAGGGTTTGACGCGCTTCTTGACGTCGAGCAGCGCCTCGACCGCGAGCAGTCGATCGTCGCAGACGTCGACGTGGCTGCGCACCGCGAGCAGCCCCTGCGAGACGGCGAGGTCGCAGTAGCGCAGCGCGCGCTCGGCGACCGCTTCGTGCGTGAGAAGCGGCTTCAACTCGCCCCACAGCTGGATGCCTTCCAGCAATGTGCCGGATTGGTTGAGGCGCGGCAGGCCCAGCGACAGCGTCGCGTCCATGATGGAAGTGGCAATCGACGAACGGCGGCGAGACGAGCCGGCCCGTCGCGTCGATCTCCTTCAGCGCCTCGGCGGCGAGGTTGGGCTCGAGGGCGGCGATGCGGCCGTCGCGCACGCCGATGTCGATCGGCTTGCGGCCGTCGGGCAGCGTGGCGTTGCGGACGATGAGGTCGAAAGTCATCAGTCGCCCTCCGCCCTTGGCACCTTCTCCCCAGCGGCGCAGCGAAGCTTGCTCCGTGGGAGGTGCGCGGGCCGATGAGGGCGCGCCCTCAGCTCTCGACGCCCTTCACGTACCAGTCGATCACCGCGAGCTTGTCGAGCGGCATGCGCTCGCCCTTGGCGACCTTCTCGCGCCGGACTGATCGTCGATCGGGCCGGTGAAGACGTCGTAGCTGCCGTCCTTGTAGCCGGCGATGATCTTGTTCGGCGGCCGCCACGACATCGGCGGGCATCGACTTGTTGTAGGGCGACATCACGACCGCGCCTTCCTTGATGCCCCACCAGGCGTCGCCGCCGCCCTCCCACTTGCCGTCGAGCATCGCCTGGGCGCGCGTGATGTAATACGGGCCCCAGATGTCCTCGATCGCGGTCAGATGCGCATGCGGCGCGAAGCGCGACATGTCGGCGCCCTGGCCGAAGCCGTAGAGCTTCTTCTTCTCGCAGACCTGCAGCGCGGCCGGGCTGTCGGTGTGGGTGGTGATGACGTCGCAGCCGAGATTGGCGAGCGTTTCGGCGGCGGCGGCTTCCTTGGCGGGATCGAACCAGCGAATCGATCATCACCAGCTTGACCTTGATGTTCGGGTTCACGGCCTGCGCCGCCAGCGTGAAGGAGTTCACGCCCATCACGACTTCGGGCACCTTGAACGAGCCGAGATAGCCGATCGTGCCGGTCTTCGACATCATGGCCGGCGATCGTGCCCAGCACGGCGCGGCCCTCGTGGAAGCGGTTGTTGTAGGTCGCGACGTTCTGGCGCGTGCTTGTAGCCGGTGCAATGCTCGAATTTGACGTCCGGGATAGTCCTTGGCGACTTCGAGCGTCTGGTCCATGTAGCCGAACGAGGTCGTGAAGATCAGCTTGTGGCCCTGCGCCGCGAGGTCCTTGATGACCGGGCGTCGCGCTCTGGTCTTCGTTGACGTTCTCGACATAGTCGGCGACGACCTTGCCGCCGAAATGGTCGACCATCGCCTTGCGGCCCTTCTCGTGCGCCCAGGTCCAGCCGAAGTCGCCGACCGGGCCGAGATAGATGTAGCCGACCTTCAGCGGTTCGTCGGCGAAGGCGGCGCGGCCCAGCAGCGGCAGCGCCGAGGCCGCGGCGGCGGTCTTGATGAAATTGCGCCGGGTCAGAATCGTCATTTTCGTCTCCTTCTTGTTGCCTCGAAGCGCTCATACGTGTCAGGCGTCGGGCATGTAGGGTTTGCCGAGGCAGGCCGGCGCCTCGGAGCCGCCGCGCTCGCGCGCCGACATCACCGCGAGGACGACAATCGCCATCAGATAGGGCATCGCAGCCCAGAACTGCGAAGGAAGGAAGGAAAATCCGGACGCCTTGGCATAAAGTTCAAGCGTCATGAACAGGCCGAAGAAATAGGCGCCGAGCAGCAGCCGCCCGGATCGCCAGCCCGAGAACACGACCAGCGCCAGCGCGATCCAGCCGCGCCCCGCCGTCATGCCCTCGGCCCACAGCGGCGTGATGACCATCGAGAAATAGCTGCCGGCGATTCCCGCCATCGCGCCGCCGAACGCGATCGCGCCATAGCGCACGCCGACCACCGAATAGCCGATCGAACGCGCCGAGACGTCGTTCTCGCCGACCGCGCGCAGCACCAGCCCGGCGCGGGTCCTGTTGAGGAACCAGTAGACCGCGAACACCATGAAAAACGAGAAATAGACCAGCGGGCTGTAGCCGAACAACGAGCTTCAGCGCCGGGTCCTGGGCGAGGCTGTCCGGGAAGATCTGGTCGAACGGCTGTAGCGCGAGGCCGACATAGGCCGTGCCGATCAGCGACGAAACGCCCGTGCCGAAAATCACCAGCGCGAGCCCGGTCGCGACCTGATTGGAGCCGAGACCGAGCACGATGACGCCAAACAAGCAGCGAGCCGAGCATGCCGGCGATGGCGCCGGCGACGACGCCGAGCCAAGGCGCCAACGTCGCGAGCCACGGCATGGCATCCGAATATTGCGGATCGCCGGCGATGAAGGTGATCGGCGAAGCCGGCGATCGCGCCGAGCAGCATCATGCCCTCGACGCCGAGATTGAGGACGCCGCTCTTCTCGACGACGAGTTCGCCGGTCGCCGCCAGCAGGATCGGCGTCGAGACGTTGACGATGGTGACGATCGCCGGGATGAGGAAATCGACGATCATTTCGTCGCTCCGTAGCGACCGCGCCCTCGACGAGGCGCGGCGGCGTCGGCACGAAGCGGATGCGCCGCTTGCACCAGCACGTCGCTCGCCAGAATCAGGAACAGCATCGTCGCCTGGAAGATGCCGGCTGTCGCGCTCGGCACGTGCACCACGGTCTGCGCCACCTGGCCGCCGACATAGGTGATCGCGAGCACGATGCCGGCGATCACCGCGCCGATCGGATTGCAGGCGGCCGAGGAACGAGACGATGATCGCGGTGAAGCCATAGCCCGAGGGAAAGCCGAGATTGAGCTGGCCCGATTGGCTCGCCGCTTCCAGCACGCCGGCGAGCCCCGCCATGCCGCCCGAGATCAGCATCGCGCGCCAGACCATCTGGTCCGCGTTGAAGCCCGCATAGCGCGCCGCCTTCGGCGCGTCGCCGACGACGCGCACCGCCAGGCCGAATTCGGAGCGCGACATCACGATCCAGAACACGAACGTGAGCGCGAAAGCGACGAACAGGCCCGGCGGGAACGGCGTGCCGAACACGCGTCTTCGGCATCATCTGCCAGGCGGTGAACGGCGCCGTCTGCGGGAAATTATGGCCGTTCGGGTCCTTCCACGGGCCGGTCACCAGATAGTCGAGCAATTGCAGACGCGACATAGACCAGCATCAGGCTCGACAGGATCTCGTTGACGCGAAAGCGCGTCTTCAGGAACGCGGGGATCGCCGCCCACAGCGCGCCGCCGATCGACGCCCGCGATCACCATCGAGCGGCACGATCCAGTAGCCCTGGTAGTCCTGCGTCGCATAGGCGACGCCGGCGCCGGCGAGCGCGCCGACGATGTACTGCCCTTCGGCGCCGATGTTCCAGACCTTGGCGCGATTGCCCACGCACAGGCCGAGCGCGATCAGGATCAGCGGCGCCGCGCGGCGCGCGACGTCGCGACCATTTGTAGGAGGCGAAGATCGGCGTGAAGAAGATCTCCTTCACCGCGCGCGGGCCGTCGTAGCCGATCGCCCAGAAGATCATGCGCGCCGATGATCATCGTCAGCACCACGGCGGCGACCGGCGTCACCGCCTGCATCACCTTCGAGGGCTCGCGCCGCTTCTCAAGCCGGATGCGCATGCAGAGCCTCCGTCATCTCGACCGTCGCTTTCGGGATCGCCATGCACGCCGCCCATCAGCAGCCCGATCTCCTCGATCGTCACCTCGCCGACCTTCATCACCCGCGACAACTGGCCGAGATTGATGACGACCAGCGAGTCGCAGAGCTCGAGCAGTTCGTCGAGATCCTGCGACACCACGACGCAGGCGCAGCCGCGCCCGGCGAGATCGACGATCGCCTGCCGGATCGCCGCCGCCGCGCCGGCGTCGACGCCCCAGGTCGGCTGCGAACAGACCAGCGCCGTCGGCTCCTGCAGGATCTCGCGGCCCATGATGAATTTCTGCAGATTGCCGCCCGAGAGCGAGCCCGCCGTCGAGAAGAGGCCGAGCGCCTTCACCGAATAGCTCTTGATGACCTTCTCCGCATAAGCCGCCGCGCGCGACGGGCTGATCAGGCCGCCCTGCATGAAGCCCATGCGGCGGCGCGCCGTCAGCGAGGAATTGTCGGCGAGCGTGAAATCGCCGACCGCGGCGTGGCCGTTGCGCTCCTCCGGCACGGCGCAGAGGCCGCAGCGCGCGGCGCTCGGTCGGGCCCAGCCGCCCGATCGGCTCGCCCGCCAGGATCACTTCGTCCGCAGATGCGCCCGACGTGTTCGCCGCTCAGCGCCTCCATCAATTCGTTCTGACCGTTGCCGGCGACGCCGGCGACGCCGAGAATTTCGCCCGCCCGCACCGAGAAGTTGATGTCCTTCAGCGCGACGCCGAAATCGCCGTGCTTGGGCAGATTGAGATTGCGCGCCGCGAATTTTTCCTCGCCGAACTGCCGCCCCGCCGGCCGCGCGATCTCCTTGAGATTGGCGCCGATCATCAGCTCGGCCATGCTCTTCGACGTCTCCTGCTTCGGATCGCAGGTCGCGACGACCCGGCCGCCGCGCAGGATCGTCGCGGTGTCGCAGAGCGCGATGATCTCGTGCAGCTTGTGGGAAATGTAGAGGATCGAGCAGCCGCCGGCGGCGAGCTTGCGCAGCGTCTCGAACAATTGCTCGACTTCCTGCGGCGTCAGCACCGAAGTCGGCTCGTCCATGATCAGCAGGCGCGGATTGAGCAGCAGCGCGCGGACGATCTCGATGCGCTGGCGCTCGCCGACGCTCAGCGTCGAGACGATGCGCTTCGGATCGAGCTTCAGGCCGTAGAGGTCGAGCACGCGGCAGAATCTCGGCCTCGAGGTCGCGCTGCGAAATCTTCGAATCGAGGCCGAGCGCGATGTTCTCCAGCACGGTCAGCGCCTCGAACAGCGAGAAGTGCTGGAACACCATGCCGATGCCGAGCTTGCGGGCCGCGCGCGGATTGGCGACCTGGACGCGTTCGCCGTCCCACAGCATCTCGCCGAGGTCCGGCGGCATGATGCCGTAGATCATCTTGACGAGCGTCGACTTGCCGGCGCCGTTCTCGCCGAGCAAAGCGTGGATCTCGCCGGGCTTGACGGTGACGTACACGTTGTCGTTGGCGAGCACGCCGGGAAACTCCTTGCGTATGCCGCGCATTTCCAGACGCGGCGGCTCTCCCGCCTTCCGGGCGGCGGTTTCAGTGGTCCCGGCCATCAACCCCCTCTTCGCCAAGCGCGCCGATATTTCGACCGGCCGCCGCGTCCTCCCGATGCAAGGACCACGCCGAGCCCCCTCCCGGGCGGCGGCGGCGCGCCTCGCTTTTCGAGATGTTAGACGTCGTAAACGAGCGCCCGTCAATTAGGCGCCGGCGCCTACTCTGTGGGCGAAGCCTTGCCGCTCCAACCGCGGCGGACCTGGCGCACCCGCAACTTGCGCTAGACTGGGGACTTGAACGCGTGACCGCGTTCCCGTCCGCGAATGGGAGCGAAGGAGCTTGCGAATGAATCCCACGCTGACGCCCGACGAGGATCTGGCGCTGCTGCGGCGTTCGTTCGACGTCGCGCGCCGCTCGCGGGAAAACGGCGACCACCCGTTCGGCTGCCTGGTCGCCGGCCCCGACGGCGAGGTGCTGCGGGAGCAAGCCAACGGCTTCCGCACCGAAGGCAACGACCGCACCGCGCATGCCGAAAAGCTCGTCGCGTCCTGGGCCGCCAAGACCTACGATCTCGACTATCTGCAACGCTGCACGCTCTATTCCTCCGCCGAACCCTGCGCGATGTGCTCGGGCGCGATCTACTGGGCGGGCATCGGCCGCGTGGTCTACGGCCAGAGCGAAAAGGGCCTCAAGGCACAGACCGGCGCCCACGACGAGAACCCGACGCTCGACCTGCCCTGCCGCATGGTGTTCGAAGCCGGCCAGCGCCCGACGGCGGTCGTGGGGCCGCTGCTGGAGGACGAGGCGGCGACGCTGCAGGCGGATTTCTGGGCGCACAAGGGGTGAGTGGGGAAGTCCACCGGACGTCGTTCTGAGCCTTTCCCGGACCTCGTCCTGAGCCTGTCGAAGGGCGCTCTAGCCTGACACAAAAGCGGCGGCGGCCCATCCTTCGACAGGCTCAGGACGAGGGGTCAGGGTCGTCGGCCTATTCTAAACGGAGACTTCATGCCCTTTTCCGGTTTTGGCCCGCAAGCCATCACGTTCCTCAAGGCGCTGGGCTTTCACCAGACCAAGGAATGGTTCGAGGCCAATCGGGCGACCTACGAGGGCGAACTCAGGGAGCCGATGGGCGAGTTGATCGACGAGCTCGCGGTCGCCTTCGCCAAGGCCAAATTGCCGCTGACCGGCGATCGAAAGCGCTCGATGTTCCGCATTCACCGCGACGTCAGGTTCTCCAAGGACAAAAGCCCGTACAAGACCAACGCGGGCTGCGTGCTGACGCGGCAAGGCGCCAAGAACGAACCGGGGCTATTCTACTTCCACGTCGCGCCTGACGGCTGCCTTGCCGCCGCCGGCTTCTACCAGCCCGAACCGTCACAACTCGCCAACATCCGCGCCGCGATGGCGCGCGACCCCAAAGGCTGGAAGCGAATGCTCGCCAAACTCGAAAAGGCCGGCCTCGCGCTCTCCGACGAATATGCGCTGACCCGTCTGCCGCGCGGCTACGAGGGCGTCGAGGACGAGGCGCTGGCCACCGGACTGAAGCTCAAGTCGATTGTCTGCGTGCGACCCATCGCCGACAAGCGGATCTCGAAGCCGGAGCTGGTCGGCGACCTCGTCGCGTTCGCGAAAGACGCGCTGCCTTTGCTGGAATGGGGATGGGCCGCCGTCGTAGAGCAACGATGACCACGCAGCAGTATTCGGGTGGCGCGCCTGTCCGGACGCGCCGATAAAGGCGCATGCTCGACATGATCAACGACCTCACCCAGAACCCTCCGGCCCCTGGCCTCCTGCCGCCCGCTTCCGACTATGCCGTCGTCAAGCGCGCAATCGAATTCATCACGAGGCGCTGGCGCGACCAGCCCAGCATCGAGGACATCGCCGACCACGTCGGCATTTCGCCCTCGCACTTCCAGCACGTGTTCAAGCGCTGGGCGGGATTGACGCCCAAGGCGTTCCTGCAGGCGATCACCATCGAGCGCGCGCGGGAACTGCTGCGCGAGTCAGCCAGTGTGCTGGATGCGGCCTATGACGTCGGCCTTTCCGGACCGGGGCGGCTGCACGACCTGTTCGTCACCCACGAGGCGCTGACGCCCGGCGACTACCGACGCGACGACCTCGTGCTCAATTATGGCTTCCACGAAAGCCCGTTCGGCGAGGCGCTCGTGGTTGCAGCGCCGCGCGGGCTCGCCGGCCTTGGCTTCGTCGATTGCGGCGACCGCGAAGCGGCGCTGGAGGACATGCGGCGGCGCTGGCCGCGCGCGCGCATGGTTCCCGACGACGACGCGACTGCTGGTTTGGCGCGCCGCGCCTTTGATCCCGAGGAATGGCGCGCCGACCGTCCGCTGCGCGTCGTGATGATCGGCACCGACTTCGAGATTCGCGTCTGGGAAACGCTGCTGTGCGTGCCGCTGGGCAAGGCGACCACCTATTCCGACATCGCGCGCCGCATCGGCAAGCCGACGGCGGCGCGCGCGGTAGGCGCCGCCGTAGGCAAGAATCCGATCTCGTTCGTCGTGCCCTGTCATCGCGTCATCGGGCGCTCGGGCGCACTGACTGGATATCACTGGGGCCTGGCGCGAAAGCAGGCGATTATAGGTTGGGAAGCCGGAAAGGCGTGAAGCGCTGCGCATCCTTGACCAGGTGTCGCCTACGCTTAAGAGTGCGTCGACTAGGCGCTCCTTTCGAGAAAACGGCACGCATGCGCAAAACGATCGGCCTGCTTGGACTTGTCTGCCTCTTCAGCGCGCCCGCTGCGGCGATGAATACGTTGCAGACGAAATCGCTTTCCGTGCACGTCGGCGGTTCGGCTACGGTCGGGACGTTCGCGCAGCACAAGAAGGATTGCTCGCCGCTGGGCGGCGGGACGATCAACGTCACACGCAGCCCAACGCTCGGCAGGGTGGCGACCACCGAAAACTCGCCGGTCGTGACCCGTTTCTCGATCAGCGGAAGCTGCATCGGAACGAAGCAATTCGGGACCCGCGTCGACTATCTCGCGACCGCTCCGGGAGTTGATAAGTTCGAATTTGATGTCGTGTTTATGAACGGAACGCTGCATTACGCCGTCACCGCCAACAATCACTGATCGGCGCGCTCAGGCGCCGCTCGTTGCCTCGGCGGCAATCGCTTTCAAGGCCCCGCCGAGCGCGTGGATCACGCCGTCGACTTCGGCGCCGAGGCCGTGGCGTGCGGCGAACCATTCGGGGGCGTTGTAGGAGACCCAGGTCTTCTGCTCAGCATCCTGCCAGACCAGCGCCTTCAGCGGCAGATCGATGCCGATCGTCTGCGTCGCCTGCATCAGCGGCGTCCCGCCCTTGGCGGCGCCGAAGATGACGAAGTCGGTCGGCCGCAGCTTCATCCCGGCGGCGGCCGCTCCCGCGGCATGGTCAATATGAGCAAATAGGGTCAGGCCGCTCGCCTGAATCGCCGCCTTCAACCGGGCCAGGGTTTCCTGCGGTCCGTGGCGGCTCTCGGTCGTGATCAATCCGTCGTGGCTCATTGCGCAATCTCCCTGCACCTATCCGCGATTCGCAGTGCGTCGCCGAAGTCACGGTCGCAGATAGACCCAGCCTTGCGCCTGCAGATCCGCCAACCTGACCACTCCCCCCTGCTCTGCAATTGTAAAGCCTGGCGTCAGATCGGCGAGCGTCCAGTTCTGCGCCGCCATCGTGTGGCCGCAGGCGATGAATGCGACGCCCGCCTTCAGGCGCTCTTGGGTTGTGATAACGATCGCGCGGTTGGGCGCCTCTTTGAGGAACGCCTTCAGCGCCGGACCGTGAATCACGACCGCGAGCTTAACCCCCGGCGCTCCGGCCAAATGGTTCTCGAGATTGCCGAGCACGAACGCCGCCTTGTCAACATCGGCCAGGTGGTAGACGACCTTCGCCGCATGCTCTGGTTCGGCCTTCGCCACGCGCGCGGCGAATAAGCCGCCGGCGGCGGCGGCGAAGGCGGAAAATACGTTGCGTCGATCCATTCAAATCCTCGCGCGACGCTGTGATCGAGCAGCCGCCTCACATACCCTTCAGCCGCCGCCGCTCGCTCTCATCCTGTCCGAGATCGGCGCAGGCCGAAATCGGCGACCGCTCCAGGCGAAAAAGTTTGTCATCGGGGCCGAACGCGCTCTTGACGAGATCTCCGTCGGGATGAGCGGGATCCCATTGTTGCGCGCTGGCGGGGATCGCCACCAGCACCGCAGCGTTGGATTTCAGGGTAACGCCAATGCTGTCGCCGCCACAGGAGAGGCTGCAGTCAATCTCCGCCGGGCCAAGCCCCGCCTTTTCATTGCCGAGGTCGCAGCTTCCGCCGGTGCGCAGGGTCCCTTTGCGCGACCGAAACGTGGAAGCAATGTCCAACTGGTAGTCGTTCGGACCTTCGCCGGGCGTCGCGGCCGTGACCAGCATCTTCATCGTCCGCACGTTCTGCTGGGGATGCGACCTCAAGTGGCCGTCGTCGTAGATTCGGGTGAAGCAGGCGTATTTGTGTTTGGGGCCCGCTTTGCCGCCGAGCAGGTTGTCGAGCACGCTGCCGGCCTGAGCTGAAGGCGCGAAAGCAGCCCATGTCGCCGCGGCAAAAGCGATAGCAGGAAGCCGTCTCAATCGGTGCTCCTCAACACTACTCCAACTATAGTGCGGCGAACTCGATGTCCGCAAATCGGCTCACGCCGACTTGGCGCTCCCTCTAGCGGCGTCACGGATCGCCGCTATATTGCCCGCATACGCCGCGGGTCCGCCCTTGAAGACAGCCGAGCCCGCAACCAGCGTATCGGCGCCGGCGCCGACCACCAGCGGCGCCGTTTCCGCCGTCACGCCGCCGTCGATCTCGATGCGGATATCGCGGCCGCCGATCATTTTCTTCACCCGCGCCACCTTCTCGACAATTGCCGGGATGAACGCCTGGCCGCCGAAGCCGGGGTTGACCGTCATCAGCAACACGAGATCGAGCCGGTCGAGCACGTATTCGATCGCCTCAGGCGGCGTCGCCGGGTTCAGCGCGACGCCCGCCTTCTTGCCGAGCGCGCGGATCGCCTGCAGCGAGCGGTCCAGATGTTTGGTCGCCTCGGCGTGGATGGTGAGAGAATCGGCGCCGGCCTGTGCGAACGCTTCCAGATAGAGATCGCACGGCTCGATCATCAGATGGCAGTCGAACAGTTTTTTCGTGTGCGGACGCAACGCTGCGATGACCGGCGGTCCGAAGGTGATGTTGGGCACGAAATGTCCATCCATCACATCGAGATGAATCCAGTCCGCGCCCGCATCGACTACAGCGGCGACCTCCTCGCCGAGCTTTGAAAAGTCGGCGGAGAGGATCGAGGGGGCGATTACGATCGGATGAGTCAAGCGGCGGTGTCCTTCCTGCTCAGCCTGTCATTGCGAGCGTCGCGAAGCAATCCATGTTTCAACCGCCGCTGATTTGCGGCAGACGAAGCATGCATGGCTTCGTCGCTTGCGCTCCTCGCAATGACATCACGGACTAAGCGTCTTGGCCGCCGCGACCACCGCGTCGACCGTGATGCCGAAATGCTTGTAGAGCGCGCTTGCCGGCGCGCTGGCGCCGTAGCCGTGCATGCCGATGAAGACGCCGTTCTCGCCGATGTAGCGATCCCAACCGAATCCGATCGCCGCCTCGATCGCGATGCGCGGCGCCGAGCCGAGCACCGAGGCCCGGTATTCCTTGCTCTGCGCCTCGAACAAGTCAAAGCTCGGCAGCGAGACGACCGCGGCCTTCTTGCCGATTGCCGTCAGCGCCTTCGCCGCCTCGACCGCAAGCGACACTTCCGAGCCGGTGGCGATCAGCGTGAGGTCGCGCTTGCCATCGGCCTCCTGCAGAACGTAGCCGCCCTTCGCGCACAGGTTCTCGTCTGCGGACTTGCGCAGCGTCGGCAAATTCTGGCGCGACAGCAGCAGCACCGACGGCGTCTTCGTCGATGCCAGCGAAAGCTCCCAGCACTCGGCTGTCTCGACCGCGTCGGCAGGGCGGAACAGGTGCAGGTTCGGCGTCGCGCGCAGCATCGCGTAATGCTCGATCGGTTGATGCGTGGGGCCATCCTCGCCGAGGCCGATCGAGTCGTGGGTCAGCACGTAGATGACCCGTATCCCCATCAGCGCCGACAGGCGGATCGCGCCGCGAGCGTAGTCCGAGAAGCACACGAACGTGCCGCCGAACGGGATGAAGCCGCCGTGCACGGAAATGCCGTTCATCGCCGCCGACATGCCGAATTCGCGGATGCCGTAACGAATATAGCGGCCCGGAGAAATCGTCTGGCGTCAGCGAGGCGATGCCCTTGGTCAGCGTCAGGTTCGAGTGGGTCAGGTCGGCGGAGCCGCCGAGCGCGGTCGGAATGTTGGCGTTGATGACCTCGAGCGCCATTTCCGACGATTTTCGGGTCGCGACCGACGGCGCCTTGGCGACCAGGCCGGCCTTGTATTCGGCCATCTTCGGCGCGAATTCGGCGGGAAGGTCGCCGCTCAGCGCCGCCTCCAGTTCGGCGCGCCGGGGGCCCACGGCGAGCCGCGCCTGCCACGCCTCGCGGGCGGCGACGCCGCGCTTGCCGGCCGCGCGCCAGACGGCCAGGCAGTCGGCAGGGATCTCGAACGGCGGATAGGGCCAGTTGAGCTTTTCGCGCGCGCCCGCGACCTCGGCCGCGCCGAGCGGTGAGCCGTGGGTCGCCTCCGTGCCCTCCTTGGTCGGCGCGCCGAACCCGATGGTCGTGCGGCAGGCGATCATCGTCGGGACGGTCTGCTGCTTTGCCTCGGCGAGCGCGGCGCGGATCTGCGCCTGATCGTGCCCGTCGATCTCGATCGTGTGCCAGCCCGCCGCCTGGAAGCGCCTCGGCTGGTCGGTCGAGGTCGCGATGGAAGTCGAGCCGTCGATCGAGATGTGGTTGTTGTCCCACAACACGATCAGCTTGGAGAGCTTCAAGTGCCCGGCGAGATCGATCGCCTCGTGGCTGACGCCTTCCATCAGGCAGCCGTCGCCGCAGATCACGTAGGTATGATGGTCGACCAGCTCGGAACCGTAGCGCGCCGCGAGCGCGCGCTCGGCGATCGCCATGCCGACCGACATCGCGAGGCCCTGCCCCAGTGGTCCCGTCGTCGCCTCGACGCCGAGCAGGTGGCCATATTCGGGATGACCGGCAGTGCGGAAGCCGAGCTGGCGGAAGCCCTTGATCTGCTCGATGTCCATGTCCGGGTAGCCGGTCAGGTACATGCAGGCGTAAAGCAACATCGAGCCGTGGCCGGCCGACAGCACGAAGCGGTCGCGGTCGGGCCAGCGCGGGTTGGCGGCGTCGAATTTCAGCACCTCGGTGAACAGCACCGTCGCCACGTCCGCCATGCCCATCGGCATGCCCGGGTGGCCGGAATTGGCTTTTTCAACCGCGTCCACAGCGAGGAAGCGGATCGCGTTGGCCATCATGTCGGGGGAAACGGCGGGACTTGTGGTCATTTCGTAGGCGCCTCTGCTAGCGTCCCGCCCCGGTCCCGGGCGGCGCGCGAGGAGCTTTAGAACCATCGGCGTCAGAATCAACCGAAACGTCGCGTTGCGTACGGCCGGCGGGCGCCTATCTATTGGGGACGGGGCCGCTCAGGCCCAATCCTTGACCTCAAGGCTGCGGCTCGGCATAGGACGCCCCTCGCGTCCGGCGCCGGGTCACCGTTGAGTTGCGCCGCGACCGATACGCCCGTCGAGACCTGTTTTCATGCCCAAAACCCTGCCGCCGCACCTTCAGCGCCTAGAAGCCGAGTCAATCCACATCATGCGCGAGGTGGTCGCCGAATTTCGCGCGCCTGTGATGTTGTATTCGATCGGCAAGGATTCGAGCGCGATGCTGCATGTCGCGCTCAAGGCCTTTCATCCCGCGCCGCTGCCCTTCCCGCTGCTGCATGTCGACACGACCTGGAAATTCCGCGAGATGATCGCGTTTCGCGACGATACGGCGCGCCGGCTCGGTCTCGACCTGCGCGTCCATATCAACCAGGACGGCCTCGCGCGCGGCATCAACCCGATCGCCTCCGGCAGCCAGCTTCACACCCAGGTGATGAAGACCGAAGCGCTGCGCCAGGCGCTCGACGCCGGGCAAGTTCGACGCCGCGTTCGGCGGCGCGCGGCGCGACGAGGAGAAGAGCCGCGCCAAGGAGCGCATCTTCTCGCACCGCTCCGCCGCCCACGCCTGGGACCCGCGCAACCAGCGCCCCGAACTCTGGCGGCTGTTCAACACGCGCATCCGCGAAGGCGAGTCGATGCGGGTCTTCCCGCTCTCCAACTGGACCGAGCTCGACGTCTGGGAATACATCCGCGCCGAGAACATCCCGGTCGTGCCGCTCTATTTCGCCAAGCCGCGCCCGGTGGTCGAGCGCGGCGGCACGCTGATCATGGTCGACGACGACCGGCTGCCGCTGAATCCCGGCGAGACGCCGCAGATGCGCAAGGTGCGGTTCCGGACGCTGGGCTGCTATCCGCTCAGCGGCGCGGTCGAGTCCGACGCCGAAACGCTCGACGAGATCATCGCCGAAATGAAAGCCTCCACGACTTCCGAGCGCCAGGGCCGGCTGATCGACACCGACGAAGCCGGCTCGATGGAAAAGAAGAAGCGCGAGGGATATTTCTGATGAGCGGCGCTCGACCGCAGCGCTCCCGACGCTGCGCTTCCTCACCTGCGGCTCGGTCGACGACGGCAAGTCGACCCTGATCGGCCGCCTGCTCTACGAGCAGAAGCTGATCTTCGACGACCAGCTTTCGGCGCTGGAGCGCGATTCGAAGAAGCACGGCACGACCGGCGACGACATCGACTTCGCGCTGCTGGTCGACGGGCTCGAGGCCGAGCGCGAACAGGGCATCACGATCGACGTCGCCTATCGCTATTTCGCGACCGACAAGCGCTCGTTCATCGTCGCCGACACGCCCGGCCACGAGCAATATACCCGCAACATGGCGACCGGCGCCTCCAACGCCGACCTCGCGATCCTGCTGATCGACGCGCGCAAGGGCCTGCTGACGCAGACCCGCCGCCACGCGATGATCGTCTCGCTGCTCGGCATCCGCCACGTCGTGCTCGCGGTCAACAAGATCGACCTCGTCGATTTCGAGCGAGGCGCGCTTCGACGAGATCGTCGCCGACTTTCGCGGTCTTCGCCGAGCCGCTGAACTTCTCAGTCGATCAAGGCGATCCCGATGTCGGCGCGCTATCGGCGACAACGTCTCCGCGCTGCAGCGCGCACACGCCCTGGTACGACGGGCCGACGCTGGTCGAGCTATCTCGAAGCGCGTCGACGTCGACGGAGGACCGCGCGAGCGCAGCCGTTCCGCTTGCCGGTGCAATGGGTCAACCGGCCCAACCTCGACTTCCGCGGCTATTGCCGGCACGATCGCCAGCGGCTCGATCCAGCGTCGGCGATCCGATCGTCGTCGCCGCCTCCGGCCGCGTCACGACGGTTGCGCGCGATCTATCGCGCCGACGGCGACGTCGAGGAGGCGAGCGCCGGCGACGCGGTCACGCTGACGCTCGCCGACGAGGTCGACATCGCGCGCGGCGACGTGCTGGCGCAGCCCGACGCGCGGCCCGAGGTCGCCGACCAGTTCGCCGCCCATGTCATCTGGATGAGCGACGACCCGCTGCTGCCCGGCCGCTCCTATCTCATGAAGATCGGCGCGCGACTGACGCCGGCGTCGGTCACCGAGCTCAAGCATCGCGTCGACGTCAACAGCCGCGAGCAGCTCGCCGCCAAGACGCTGGCGCTCAACGAGATCGGCTTCTGCAACCTCGCGACGACGACTGCCGGTCGCCTTCGACCCCTACGAGGAGAACCGCGACACCGGCGCCTTCATCCTGATCGACCGGCGCACCAACGAGACCGCGGCGGCGGGCATGATCGCGCATTGCGCTGCGCCGCGCGACCAACATCCATCGCCACGACCTCACGGTCACGCGCGAGGCGCACGCGCGCGCTGAAGCACCAGAAGCCGGCGATGCTGTGGTTCACCGGCCTGTCGGGCGCCGGCAAGTCGACGATCGCCAACCTCGTCGAGCGCAAGCTGCACGCTGCGCGGCGTCCACACCGTCGCTGCTCGACGGCGACAACGTGCGCCACGGCCTCAACAAGGACCTCGGCTTCACGGCCGCCGACCGCGTCGAGAACATCCGCCGCGTCGGCGAAGTGGCGAGGCTGATGACCGACGCCGGCCTGATCGTGCTGTGCTCGTTCATCTCGCCGTTCCGCGCCGAGCGGCGGCTGGCGCGCGACATCGCGGCGCGAGGGCGAGTTCGTCGAGATCTTCGTCGACACGCCGCTCGAGACGGTCATCGCGCGCGATCCGAAGGGCCTCTACAAGCGCGCGCTGGCCGGCGAGATCAAGAACTTCACCGGCGTCGACCAGCCCTACGAAGCGCCGGAAGCGCCGGAACTGCGGCTCGAAACCGCCGACGGCACCGCCGAAGAGCTCGCCGACCGGGTGATCGCCGAACTCGAGGCGCGCGGCCGCATCGCGAGACTGTGACATTTGAGCTCGGCGCGCGGACGCTGATCGCCCGACCGTTGCGCCCGAGACGAAAAACGCGCTTCGATGCGGCCGTCGGACCTTGCGTCGCACGCGGACGTCTCGACGAGGCGCGCCGCGCTTGGCAACAGCATCGAGACGTTCGGGAGAGTTTCATGAGATCGGCCGCATGGGTCAGCTTCGGGCTGGCCGCGTTGTTGCTCGGATCGACCGGCCGCCTCGGCCAAGACCCTGGTCTATTGCTCGGAGGGCAGTCCGGAGAATTTCCAGCCCGCGATCAACACGACCGGCACCAGCTTCGACGCCTCGCTGCCGATCTACAACCGCCTGACCGAATTCAAGCGCGGCACGATCGAGGTCGGCCCGGGCCTCGCCGAAAGCTGGGACATCGCCGACGGCGGCAAGACGATCACCTTCCATCTGCGCAAGGGCGTGAAGTTGCATTCGGTCAAGGACTTCAAGCCGACGCGCGACTTCAACGCCGACGACGTGCTGTTCTCGTTCAACCGGCAGTGGAAGGCGGACAACCCCTATCACAAGGTCTCCGGCGGCAAATACGACTACTTCAACGACATGGACATGCCGTCGCTGCTCGACACGATCGAGAAGAAGGACGACTACACCGTCGTCTTCCATCTGAAGGACCCGAACGTCGCGATCCTCGCCAATCTCGCGATGGATTTCGCCTCGATCGTCTCGGCCGAATATGCCGATTTCCTGCTGAAGAAGGGCACGCCGGAGCAGTTCGACCAGGTTCCCGTCGGCACCGGCCCGTTCTCCTTCGTCGCCTATCAGAAGGACGCGGTGATCCGCTACAAGAAGAACCCCGACTATTTCGGCGAGAAGGCGCTGGTCGACGATCTCGTGTTCGCGATCACGCCCGACGCCGACCGCGCGCTACGCCAAGCTGCAAGGCCGGCGAATGCCACATCAACGCCTATCCGCGCCCGGCCGACCTCGCCGAAATGCAGAAGGACTCCGACGCTGAAGGTGATCAGCGAGTCCGGCCTCAACGTCGCCTATCTGGGCGTTCAACGCGACAAAGCCGCCGTTCGACAAGAAGGAAGTGCGGCAGGCGCTCAGCATGGCGATCGACCGCGACGCGATCCTGAAGGACGTCTATCTCGGCGCCGGCGAGAAGGCCAAGACGCTGATCCCGACGACCATGTGGGCCTACAACGACGACATCCCGCAGACGCCCTACGATCCGCGAGAAGGCCAAGGCGATGCTGGCGGCGGCCGGCGTGAAGACGCCGCTCGACATCGACCTCTGGTATCATGCCGGTGTCAGCGCCCCTACAATCCCAACGGCAAGCGCATCGGCGAGATGATGCAGGCCGATCTCGCCAAGATCGGCGTCAACGCCAAGCTCGTCACCTACGAATGGGGCGAATATCGCAAGCGCTCGCCAGCCGGCGAGGACATCACCGGCCAGTACGGCTGGACCGGCGACAACGGCGACCCCGACAATTTCTTCTTCCTGCGCGGCTGCCCCGGCGGCAAGCCCGGCAACAGCAACCCGACCAAATGGTGCAACGCCGAATTCGACGACCTGCTGGTCAAGGCGCGCATCATCGCCGACCAGGCCGAGCGCGCCAAGCTCTATCAGCGCATGCAGGAGATCGAGCACGACGAGGCGCCGGAATTGCTGATCGCCCATTCGACCGTGTTCGAAGCGATGCGCGCCAACGTGACCGGCTACAAGCAGAGCCCGCTCGGCACGCCACACGTTCGAAGGCGTCGACATGCAGTGAGGCCCTTCTCCCGCAAGCGGGAGACGGATGCGCGTAAGGCCCTCTCCCGCCCGCGGAGAAGGTCCGCCGAAGGCGGGATGAGGGCGGCGACACGCTCATCCGGCGCTTCGCGCCACCTCGCCCGCGCGCGGGAGAAGGGTTTACCTCCGGAGGTCCATGCTCGCTCTATTTCCTGCGCCGCGTCGCGCTGACGATCCCGACCTTTCGTCGCGCTGATGTTCGTCACCTTCGTCGCGATCCGGCTGGTGCCGGGCGATCCGGTCGAGGTGCGCGTCGGCGAGCACGGCATCTCGCCCGAGCGGCTCGCCTTCTTCCGCCACCAGCTGGGCCTCGATCAGCCGGTCTGGAAGCAGTTCCTCGACTATGTCTGGCAGATCCTGCACGGCGATTTCGGCGTCTCGCTGTCGACGCAGCAGAAGGTGCTGACCGAATTCCTGACGCTGTTTCCGGCGACGCTGGAGCTGTCGTTCTTCGCGATGCTGTTCGCGATCGTCATCGGCGTGCCCGCCGGCGTCGATCGCGGCGGTGAAGCGCGGCGGCTTGTTCGATCAGGCGCTGATGATGATCTCGATGTTCGGCTATTCGATGCCGATCTTCTGGTGGGGCCTGCTGCTGATCATGTTCGTCGTCGGTGCAGCTCGGCTGGACGCCGGTCTCCGGCCGCATCGACCTCATCAACTACTATTTCGACCAGCCGACCGGCTTCATGCTGATCGACGCGGCGCTGTCCGATCAGCCCGGCGCCGTTCTCGACGCGCTCCGCCATCTGATCCTGCCGGCGATCGTGCTCGGCACCGTGCCGCTCGGCGTGATCGCGCGCATGACCCGCTCCTCGATGCTCGAAGTGCTGAGCGAGGATTATGTCCGCACGGCGCGCGCCAAGGGCCTGTCGCCGTTTCGCGTGATCGGCCTGCACGCCTTGCGCAACGCGCTGCTGCCGGTCGTCACCGTCATCGGCCTGTCGGTCTCGAGCCTGATGGCGGGCGCGGTGCTGACCGAGACGATCTTTTCCTGGCCGGGCGTCGGCCACTGGCTGATCGACTTCGATCAGCCGGCGCGATTATCCCGCGCTGCAGGGCGGCGTGCTGCTGGTTTCGACCGTCGTCATCCTCGTCAATCTGATCGTCGATCTGCTCTATGGCGCGATCAACCCGAGGATCCGCCATGGCCGCTGACAACGGCCGCGCTGCCCTGCGACGAGAACGCTGCCGTCGTCGAACCCTCGCGGCTCGCCGCGTTCTGGGCGAGCTTTCGCGGAGAACCGCGGCGCGGTGTTCGGCCTGACGATCGTCGTGGCGATCGTGCTCGCGGCGATCGTTCGCCGGCGTGATCGCGCCGCATTCGCCGATCGAGCAGTTCCGCGACGCGGTGCGCGCCAAGCCGGTCTGGGAAGCCGGCGGCTCCTGGCGCTTTCCGCTCGGCACCGACGGCGACGGCCACGACATGCTTTCCCGCCTGATCTACGGGGCGCGCGTGTCGCTGTTCATCGGCGTCTCGCGTGATGGCGATCTCGGTCGTCGTCGGCGCGTCGCTGGGCTTGCTGGCCGCGATGGGCGGCCCGATCGCCGACGTGCTGATCACGCGCGCGATGGACCTCATCATGGCGGTGCCGAGCCTCGTGCTCGCCATTCTGGTCGTGGCGATCATCGGGCCCGAGCCTCACCAACACGATCGTCGCGGTGACGATCGTCTATCTGCCGGGCTACGTGCGACTGGTGCGCGCCTCGGCGATGGGCGAACTCGCCAAAGATTATGTGACCGCGGCGCGCACCGTCGGCGTCGGTCCGTGGCGGCTCGCGTTCTACACGCTGCTGCCGAACTGTCTCGCGCCGCTGATCGTGCAGGCGGCGCTCGGCGTTTCCAACGCCATTCTGGAAGCGGCCGCGCTCGGCTTCCTCGGCCTCGGCGCGCAGCCGCCGACGCCGGAATGGGGCAGCATGCTCGCCGATTCCCGCGAGTTCATCCGCTCCGACCCCTGGATCGTCACCCTGCCCGGCCTCGCCATCCTGATCACCGTCATCGCGATCAACCTGATGGGCGACGGCCTGCGCGACGCGCTCGATCCGAAGATGCGGCGAAGCTAGGACCAGCTGTAGGCGAACATGCCCATCGCGGCGATGATGATGATGACGGTGATGACATAGTGCTTCGCAGTCCAGCCATGCATGGTCAGGACGGATTTGCGGGCGGTGGGTCGGTGAGGGGAAGACATGACTTCGCCTAGCACGGATCGTCACGGGAACAAACGAGTCCGATACGTTTGCCCCCTCCGCCCCCCGTCGACATACAAAGCGTTGCTTTCAAGCGCCACCCGGCGTCAGCACCGTAATGCGCGACGGGCTCGCGTTGGCCGACGCGTAGGCTACCGCCTCGTTGGCGTCGTCGAGGCCGAACGTCTTCACCTCGAAACTGCGCAGATCGATCAGTCCGGACGCGGATGAGCGCAGCCATGCGCGGGATCGCGTCGCGGTCGTACATCCACTGGCCGTAGAGCGCGATGCCGTTGCGCATCAGCCAGGCGTAGGGAATGTCGAGCCCGCCGCCGCCCTGCATGCCGATGCCGCCCATCAGCACGGCGCGGCCGTTCATCCGGACCGCCATGATCGCCGCGCGGGCCCAGCGGGGGTCGGCGGCCGGCGGCAGAATGTCGAACACGGCGTCGATCGGCGCGCCCGCCGCCGCCTGCATCGCCTCGCGGTCGCGATCTTCATCGCCCGAAAAGACGACTGTTCGCACCCGGGGGCCGAAGCGGCGAACCAGCCCGTCGAGCGCTTGCGCGTTGCGGCCTGTCGCGACGACTACGCTGGCGCCGAGCGCCAGCGCCACGGCGACCGCGGCGGAGCCGAAGCCGCCGGTGGCGCCGTTGACGAGCGTCGTCTCGCCGGCCTGCAGCCCGATCCTGCAGCCAGCCGCCAAACGGCACCAGGTAGCGGCCGATGCCGCTCCAGGCCGGCGCGTCGGCGGGGTCGATGTCGCCGATCGGCGACGGCGTTCTCGGTCGGCAGGCGTAGCCGCTGGGCATAGGAGCCGTTGGGGAAACAGCCGCTGCAGCGCGAGGCCGCCCGGGCCCGCGCGCGCTGAGGCCCTGCAGGACGATATCGGGAGCGAGCGGATTGTCGCGCGAACGCACGATCGGATCGCAGAACACCCAGTCGCCGACCTTGAGCCGGGTCGCGTCCGGTCCGAGCGCGCGAATGCGGCCGATCGCGCCGGCGCCGGGAATGACCGGCGGCTCCAGCGTGTACGCGCGGGCCCCGGAGAGCACCTCCGCCATGTAGGGCAGGATAGGCGTGGCGGCGACGTCGACGATCACTTCGCCGGGCGCGGCGACGGGGTCGGGCGTCTCTTCGATCGACGAGCGGCTGGCCGAAGGCTTTGAGGATGGCGGCTTTCATGGCGGAACTCCGTGTTGGAGCTCCATAATGCCCCTCTGGCGCAGCGCATCCAGTCCAGGTACTATCCTGGGATTGGATAGTACCGGATTGCGCGCGATGACCCAGGAACTCGGCGATTTTTTGCGGGCGCGGCGGGACCGGCTGCGCCCGCGCGACGTCGGTCTCGCCGGCGGCCGCCGCCGTCGCACGGCGGGGCTCAGGCGCGAGGAAGTGGCGGAACTCGCCGGGATCGGCGTCGACTGGTACACGCGGCTGGAACAGGGCCGCTCGGTCAAACCGTCCGAAGAAACGCTCGGCGCGTTGGCGACCGCGCTGCGGCTGACCAAGGCCGAGGCGCAGCACCTGCGCACGCTCGTCAAGGCGGCGGCGCGCGGCCCGTTCGTGCGCGAGACGGCGCCCGAGGCGGTGCGGCGGATCGTCGAGGCGATCAACCTGCCGGCCTATGTGACGGGGCGACGCTGGGACGTGATCGCCTGGAATGACGCCGCCGACGCGCTGTTCGGCTTCTCCAGCCGGCGCGAGGAGGACAGGAACACCCTGCTCTATGCGCTCACCTCACCGAGGGCGCGCGAAGTGTTCGGCGCCGCCTGGGCGAACGAAGCGCAGCGCATGCTGGCGCTGTTCCGCGGCGTTTTCGATATGTACGCGGACGATCCGGCGTTCATCGAATTCGTCGAGCGCCTGCGCGCCGGCTGCCCGGAATTCGAGGGCTGGTGGGCGCGCCACGAGGTGCGCGAACCCTCCGGCGGCCAGAAGGTTCTGGTGCGGCCCGAGACCGGTCCGCTGCGGCTCGACTACGCCTCGTTCCAGTCGAACGACAATCCCGACCTGAAGCTGGCGATATTTCGCCCGAGCCTATAGCGGCGGCGCGCAATCGCGCAGGGCGACCTTGAGCTGCGCTTCCAATCCGCCGGCGCCCGGCGCGTAGCTGCCGTCGAGCAGAGCGGTCCCGATGGTGAAAGCGTCCGCGCCGGCGGCGTGCAGCGCGGCGATGCGCGCCGGCGTGTTGATCGAGCCGGCGACGACGAGCCGCCCCTTGTCGCCCATCGCGCGGCGCGCGGCGGCGACCAGCGCCAGCGGGTCGGCCTCGGTGGCGCGATAGGCGAGCAGATCTGTGCCCGCGCAGCCGAGCGCGAGAAACGCGCGGCAGTGCGCCTCGACCTCCTCCGGCGCGCCGTCGAGTTCGGTCGGATGGCCCCGTGGACGCCCGCTGAATGGCAGATAGGCGATTCCGGAGCCGGCGAGGATCGCCAGCGCATCTTCGACATGCACGCCGCCCATCACGGCGTCGACGCCGAGATCGCGGCCCAGCGCGACGCCGCGCAGTTCTTCCTCGCGGGTCGTCGCGACGATCTCCAGACACGGCGAGGCGCCGGCTTCACGGATCGCAATCGTCAGCCGCCGCAGCGTCGCCGCGTCGGCGCCGACATCCTTGAAGCCGATATGCTTGAGCTGCGAGGCGCGCGCGGTTTCCAGGATCGCCATCGCGTCCGGCGCCGTCGCGTCATTGCGCGTCAACATGAAAATGAAGTCCATCGCGGCGCCACCAGACCTCTGCGCGACACTAGCAAGCGGCGCGCCGCGCGCCAATGCGGTTTCAGCCGGCGGCGCGAAACTGGCGCGGCGAAACGCCGAACACCGCGCGGAAGCGGCGATTGAAGGTCGAGATGTCGCCGAAGCCGCTGTCGAGCGCGATCGCGGTCACCGGCTCGCGCGAGCTCGGTAAGCCGAAGCGCCGCGCGACGGAAGCGAGCCTGGATCAGATATTGGCGCGGCGTCGCGCCCGTCGCGCGCCGAAATATGCGCAGGAAATGATAGCGGCTCATGCGCGCGTCGCGCGCCAGCCGCTCCAGCGAGTGCTCGCGAGCCGGGTCCTCGTCGATCGCGCTGATCGCTGCGGCGACGCGCTGCGTCTCGCGCGCATTCGGCGCGACTGCCCTGCCGCCGCGTCCCGCGAGGCCGCCGACGACACGCTCCAGCGTCGACCACAGCAGATCCTCGCCGCGACCGGGATCGGGCGCGGCGGCGAACGCCTGGAATCCGGCGACGATCGGCAGCGCCGCGTCGGAGGGCGGCAGGCTCGGAGCGTCGAAGGCGAAACGTCGTGCGGCCCGCGATCGCAGCCGCGGCCTCGGCAGCGAGTTCCTCGCTGAAGCTGAGGCTCACGCAGCGGTCGCCGACGCCGTGCTCGTGGGCGCAGCGGAAGCAGCGGCCGGAGTTGCCGGTCAGCAGCGCGCCGGGCACGAGATAGCCGGCGCCGCGATCGCCTCGATAGGCGAACTGGCCCGCAATCACGGCGGCAATGCTGAAGCTTTCGTGCCGCTCCTCGAACGGCCGGTCCTGCGGGCCGGCGCGGCAGACGAATTCGGTAAAGCTCCAGCCGTCGCCCGCCGCGAGCGGCCTCGAGGCGATCAGGGGGGCGTCAGGTGTCAGAGGCGGTCAGAGTGATTGTCATGCCGGCGTCTCTGTAGCCGCGGTCGCTGACCGCGGTAGGTCCTGCTCGTGAACTCGCGCAAGGCGACACCTTTGCGTCGCGGGTCGAGGTCAACGACCTCGACTACAGGCGACCGCGGCTACAGGAGCAATTTTTCCCAAGTTTGCCCCAGCAGGAACGTTTAGGCAACATCACATCGGCGGCGCTCGGCCGCCTCTAGTGAAGGAGGCTCAATCATGTTCGATCACGTTTCCATCGGCGTCGCCGATCTGCAACGCAGCCGCGCGTTCTACGACGCCGCGCTCGGCGCGCTGGGGTTGAAGCGTCTTTACGCCGACGACGGCTCGCTCGGCTATGGCGCGAGTTCGCCTGGCTGGTGGGTCAACTCCGCATCGGCGCCGGTTCCCGCCAACAGCGCATCCGGCCTGCATTTCTGCTTCGCGGCGCCGACCCGGAAGAGCGTCGACGCTTTCCACGCGGCGGCGCTCAAGCAGGGCGGCAAAGACAATGGCGCGCCGGGCCTGCGGGAATCCTACGGCCCCAATTACTACGCCGCCTTCGTCATCGATCCCGACGGCTACCGGCTCGAAGCCTATTGCTCGGGAGCATGAGAGATGGCGACGCTACAGGGAGGAATCGCTCGTCGCCGCGGCGCCCGAAGCGGTCTGGGACGCGGCGCGCGACGTTGGCGCGCTGGCGACCCGGCTCGTTCCGGGCTTCGTCACCGAAGTGCGGCTCGAGCCGGGCGCGCGGTCGTCACGTTCGCGAACGGCCTGGTCGTGCGCGAACCGATCGTGACGATCGACGACGACGAGCGCCGGCTGGTCTGGTGCGCCGAAGGCGGCGCCGCGCGGCACTACAATGCCTCGCTGCAGGTTTTCGCCGGCGAGAAGGCGGCGGCAGCCGGCTCGTCTGGATCGCCGATTTCCTGCCTGACGAATCGCGCCGCGGATCGCCGGCGCGATGCAGGCCGGCGCCGCGGCGATGCGCGCAAGCGCTTGCGCGCAGGCCTGGCGCCAACTCGACTTTGACGGCGGGACCGGCTTCTGCTAGAGCGCGCGCCCGAACGTAAACCTCCGGCGTCGAGCGCTCCCCATGTCCCAGATCGTCACCCGCTTCGCGCCTTCGCCGACCGGCTTCCTCCATATCGGCGGGGCGCGCACGGCGCTGTTCAACTGGCTCTACGCCAAGCGCTTCGGCGGCAAGTTCCTGCTGCGCATCGAGGACACCGATCGCGAGCGCTCGACCGACGCGGCGGTCGACGCGATCCTCGACGGCCTGCACTGGCTCGGCCTCGAGTGGGACGGCGAGGCGGTCCGTCAGTTCGCGCGCGCCGAGCGCCATCGCGAGGTCGCGATGCAGATGCTCGCCGCGGGCCGCGCCTATCGCTGCTATGCCTCGCCCGAAGAGCTCGCGCGAAATGCGCGAGCAAGCAGCGGCTCGAGGGCAAGCCGATGCGCTACGACGGCCGCTGGCGCGACCGCGATCCCTCCGAGGCGCCCGCGGGCGTCGCGCCGGTCATCCGTCTGAAGGCCCGGCAGGAGGGCGAGACGATCATCGACGACAAGGTGCAGGGCAAGGTGACGTTCTCCAACAAGGAGCTCGACGATCTGATCCTGCTGCGCTCCGACGGCAATCCCGACCTACATGCTCGCCGTCGTCGTCGACGATCACGACATGGGCGTCACCCATGTCATCCGCGGCGACGACCATCTGACCAACGCCGCTCGCCAGACACAGATCTACGACGCGCTCGGCTGGAGCGTGCCGGTCATGGCGCATATCCCGCTGATCCACGGCCCCGATGGCGCCAAACTCTCCAAGCGTCACGGCGCGCTCGGCGTCGACGCCTACCGCGAGATGGGCTACCTTTCGTCGGCCTTGCGCAACTATCTGGTGCGGCTTGGCTGGAGCCAGGGCGACAAGGAGTTCTTCTCGATCGAGGACATGATCGCTGCCTTCGACCTGCCGGCGATCGGCCGTTCGCCGTCGCGTTTCGATTTCGTAAAACTCGAGAACATGAACGGCCATTTCATGCGCTCGACGCCCAACGACGAGCTCCTGAAGATCTGGCTCGACACTCTGCCGTATCTGCCCGGCGGCCCCGAGATCGTCGCCAGCTCGACGACCACCGGCGCGCCCAGCTCGCCCAGGCGTTGCCGGGCCTCAAGGAGCGCGCCAAGACGCTTGTCGAGCTGACCGACGGCGCAAAGTTCCTGTTCGCCGACGCGACCGCTGGCGCTGGAAGACAAGGCCGAGGAAATCCTCGCGCGCAGCGGCCGGGTCCATATCAAAGGCCTGCTGCCGAAGCTCGAAGCGCTGTCGGACTGGAGCGCGGCCGCGACCGAGGCCGCGGTGCGCGAATATGCCGACGAACAGGGCGCGAAGCTCGGCGTGATCGCGCAGCCGCTGCGCGCCGCGCTCACCGGACGCTCGACTTCGCCGGGCATATTCGACGTGCTGGTCGTGCTCGGCCGGGAGGAAAGCCTCGGTCGGTTGCGGGATCAGGCGGAGCGCGCCTGAGGCTTCCATTTCGCTGTCGTGAAGTTGTCATATCGGGCGGGCATGCGGACTTGGCTCGCTGCGGTCACGCCTCGCGACGAGCTGAAGGGAAAAGGCGGATTTGGCTGCTTTTTCGTTTGCCAAATCAGGCGTGGATATGGTTCCCCATGGAAACTCCCGCGCTCACGACAGATAGCTCTGCCGGAGTCGTTTCGGCCCCTGCCAGGAACCTGTCGATGCCCCGCGCCTCCGACACCGCTTCGCTAGGCCGACGCATTCTGCCCAACCATTGGGACCTCATCGCGCTGGTCGCCATTCTGGCGATCTTCTCGGCGATCGCGCGCGGCTATCACGGCATGTCGCAGCCGTTGCCGCCGGCCGATCAGACCGTCGTGTCGCTCGATTACTGGGAACTGCCGTATTACGCGCTGCGGACGACGCTGCGCATGTTCGCCGCGCTGATCTTCTCGTTCATCTTCACCTTCACCTATGCGACGCTGGCGGCGAAGAGCCGGCGCTGGGAGATGGTGCTGATCCCCGCTGCTCGACATCCTGCAGTCGGTGCCGATCCTCGGCTTCCTGTCGTTCACGGTGACGTTCTTCCTCGGGCTGTTTCCGGGCAACGTGCTCGGCGCCGAATGCGCGGCGATCTTCGCGATCTTCACCAGCCAGGCCTGGAACATGGCGTTCTCGTTCTACCAGTCGCTGCGCACCGTGCCGCGCGATCTCGACGAGGTGGCGCGCGGATTTCGCCTGACCGGCTGGCAGAAATTCTGGCAGCTCGAGGCGCCCTACGCAGTGCCCGGCCTGCTCTGGAACACGATGATGTCGATGTCGGGCGGCTGGTTCTTCGTCGTCGCCTCCGAGGCGATCACCGTCGGCGACACCACGATCACGCTGCCGGGCGTCGGCTCCTACATCGCCAAGGCCAACGACGCCGGCGACTGGAGCGCGGTCGTCGCGGCGGTCGTCACCATGGCGCGTCGTCATTCTCGCCTACGACCAGTTGCTGTTCCGTCCGGTCATCGCCTGGGCGACCAAATTCCGCGTCGAACTTTCCGCCAGCCAGGACGTCGAGCAGTCGTGGATGCTCGACTTCCTGTCGCGCACCAACTGGGTGCGCGATGGTCTCACGGCCGATCTTCAACGGCTCTGCGCAGCTTCAGCCTGCTGCAGATCCGCCTGCGGCGCTCCCGAAGCCGATGAATGTCGGCGGAGCGACGCCGATCGCGAGCCGGGTCGTCGATGTCCTCTGGTACGTCGCCATCGCAGCGGTCGCGATCTGGGCGCTTGTCGGCGTCGTCCAGTATGTCGGCGCCGAACTCGGCTTCGACGAAGTCCTGCACGTGCTGCTGCTGACCTTCTACACGCTTGCTGCGCGTCGTCGCGCTGATGGCGCTGGCGTCGATCGTGTGGGTGCCGATCAGCGTCTGGATCGGCTTGCGGCCGCGCTGGGCGGAAGCGCGTGCAGCCGGTCGCGCAGTTCCTCGCCGCGTTCCCGGTCAACCTGCTGTTCGGCGCGGCGGTCAGCCTCGTGCTGACGTTCCACCTCAACCCGAATATCTGGCTGAGCTTCCTGATCGTGTTCGGCACGCAATGGTACATCGTGTTCAACACGATCGGCGGCGCGGCGGCCTTCCCCAACGATCTGCGCGAGGCGGCGGCGAATTTTCAGCGTCCGCGGCTGGACATGGTGGAAGCAGGTGATGCTGCCGGGCATCGCGCCCTATTATCTGACCGGCGCGATCACCGCGTCAGGCGGCTCCTGGAACGCCTCCATCGTCGCCGAATGGGTCAAATGGAAAGATCACACCGTCGCCGCGCAGGGCGTCGGCGCCTATATAGCGGAGGCGACCGACAAGGGCGATTTTCCGCGCATCGTGCTCGGCGTCGCGGTGATGTCGATCGTCGTCACCTTGTTCAACCGCTTGTTCTGGCGCCAGCTCTACGCGATCGCCGAACGCCGCCTGCGTCTCTGACCGACCGGAGCTAGCGCCATGCTGGATACGCCCCACAATCTGCTCGTCGTCGATCACGTCAGCCAGACCTATTCGAAGGGCTCGGGCGAGCCGGGCTCGACCGTGCTGCAGGACGTCTCGCTGACGCTGCGCAGCGGCGAGATCATCGCGCTGCTCGGCCGCTCCGGCTGCGGCAAGTCCTCGCTGCTGCGCATCGTCGCGGGCCTCACTCGTCCGACATCGGGACAGGTGAAGCTCGACGGCAAGACCATCCAGGGCCCGGCCAGCGGCGTCGCGATGGTGTTCCAGAGCTTTGCGCTGTTTCCCTGGCTCAACGTGCTCGACAACGTCGAGCTCGGGCCGCGCGCGATCGGCGTGCCGCTCGACGAGACCCGCAAGCGCGCGTTGCAGGCGATCGACATCATCGGCCTCGACGGCTTCGAGAACGCCTATCCGAAAGAGCTCTCCGGCGGCATGCGGCAGCGCGTCGGCTTTGCGCGCGCGCTGGTCGTGCAGCCCAAAGTGCTGCTGATGGACGAGCCGTTCTCGGCGCTCGACGTGCTGACCGCCGAGACGCTGCGCACCGATCTGCTCGAACTCTGGCAGGAAAAGCGGATCGCCATCGAGTCGATCCTGATGGTCACCCACAATATCGAGGAAGCGGTGCTGATGGCCGACCGGGTCGTCGTGCTCGCCTCCAACCCCGGCCGCATCGCCGCCGAGATCGCGATCCCGCTCGCCCATCCCCGCGACCGGCTCGACCCCGACTTCCGCCAGCTCGTCGAGAAGATCTACGCGCTGATGACGCAACGTCCGGAGCCGAAGCTCGTGGGACAGCAGTCGACGGGGCCCGGCCTCGGCGTCTCCTTGCCGCAGGTCTCCACCAACTCGCTCGCCGGCATGCTCGAGGAAATTGCGGCGCCGCCGTACAACGGCTCCGCCGACCTGCCGCATCTCGCCAATTCGCTGCAGATGGAAATCGACGACCTGTTCCCGCTCGGCGAAACCCTGCAATTGCTGCGGCTCGCCGAATTCGCCGACGCCGACATCAAGCTGACCCCGATCGGCCAGAAATTCGTCGACAGCGACGTCGACCAGCGCAAGCGGCTGATCGGCGAGCAATTGCTCGCCAACCTCCCCCTCGTCGCCCACATCAAGCGGGTGCTCGACGAACGTCCGACCCACCGGGCGCCGGCCACACGTTTCCGTGAGGAGCTCGAGGATTACATGTCCGAGATCTACGCGGAGCGCACGCTGCGGACGGTGATCAACCTCGGCCGCTACGGGGAGTTGTTCACCTACGACGAAAACGCCCAATCTTTCAGCTATGAAAACCCGCAATAGCGGGCACAGTTTCGCGCCAACTTCGACATTATATTGACTTGTCGCGACGCAGGCGATCCGCTAGCCTTGCTGCATCGCACAAAACGCGCTCGCGTAGCCGGCGCAGGGAGACCTTCGATGGCGCCAAGTTCAGCCTCACTCAAATATGGCGAAAAGACCGTTGAACTGCCGGTGAAGGAGGGCACGATCGGCCCGGCCGTCGTCGATATTGGCAAACTTTACGGCCAGACGGGCATGTTCACGTTCGACCCCGGTTTTACGTCGACGGCCAGCACCGAATCCAAGATCACCTACATCGACGGCGACGAAGGCATTCTGCTCTATCGCGGCTACCCGATCGACCAGCTCGCCGAGCACGGCGACTTTCTCGAAAGCTGCTACCTGCTGCTGTACGGAGAGCTGCCTAACGCTGCGCAGAAGGCCGACTTCGATTATCGCGTCACGCGCCACACCATGGTGCACGAGCAGATGTCGCGGTTCCTGAACGGCTTCCGCCGCGATGCGCATCCGATGTCGGTCATGGTCGCCTGCGTCGGCGCGCTCGCGGCGTTCTACCACGACTCGATCGACATCAACGATCCCTTGCAGCGCGAGATCGCCTCGATCCGGATGATCGCCAAGATCCCCACGCTCGCCGCGATGGCCTACAAATATTCGGTGGGACAGCCGTTCGTCTATCCCAAGAACGACCTCGACTACGCCGGCAACTTCCTGCGCATGTGCTTTGCGGTGCCGTGCGAGGATTATCGGGTCAACCCAGTGCTGTCGCGCGCACTCGACCGTATCTTCATTCTGCATGCCGACCACGAGCAGAACGCTTCCACCTCGACGGTGCGCCTCGCCGGCTCCTCGGGCGCCAACCCGTTCGCCTGCATCGCAGCGGGCATCGCCTGCCTCTGGGGCCCCGCCCACGGCGGCGCCAACGAGGCGGCGCTGAAGATGCTCGGCGAGATCGGCAGCGTCGAAAACATTCCCAAATTCATCGCCAAGGCGAAGGACAAGAACGACTCCTTCCGCCTGATGGGCTTTGGACACCGCGTCTACAAGAACTACGACCCGCGCGCGAAAATCATGCAGCGCACCGCCCACGACGTGTTGCGCGAACTCGGCATCAAGGATGACCCGTTGCTTGACGTCGCGGTCGAACTCGAGCGCATCGCGCTGCACGACGAATATTTCGTCGAGAAGAAGCTTTATCCCAACATCGACTTCTATTCGGGCATCACGCTGAAGGCGATGGGCTTCCCGACCTCGATGTTCACCGTGCTGTTCGCGGTCGCCCGCACCGTCGGCTGGATCGCGCAGTGGAAGGAAATGATCGGCGACCCGGCCCAGAAGATCGGCCGTCCGCGCCAGCTCTACACCGGCTCGCCGTACCGCGAATATCCGCCGATGGGCAACCGGAAGTAGGATTGCAGGTTGATAAGTGTTACCGGCCCCCGCGATGAGCGGGGGCTTTTTTGTTTCCGCGACCTACGACCCTCGTCCTGAGCCTGTCGAAGGATGTTCGGTTGGCCGCACCGCTTGCGCCGGGCGGTTGTTGAAGGGCCCCCGCCATGCCGCAGGGCTTCGTGCTGGCTGGAACGTCCTTCGACAGGCTCAGGACGAGGGACGTGGGTGACAAAGGCTGGCATTGAATTTGATAGCCGGAGGGTTGGTGAATTCCCGATCCGCCAACCTTGCTGTAGAAAGCGCGACCCTCACGAACCAGGACGCCCCCGCCTTGAACACCCCCTCCGCCGGCTCGCAGGAATATGTCGGCGACGACCGCAACGACGACGTGCTCATCTCCGTCAACGGCGAACTGGTGCGCCGTCCCGAGGCGAAAGTCTCCGTGTTCGATTCCGGCTTCGTGCTCGGCGACGGCGTCTGGGAGGGATTGCGGCTGCACGGCGGCCGCCTCGCCTTTCTCGACCGCCATTTCGACCGGCTCTGGGACGGCGCCAAGATGCTGCGGATCGACATCGGCCTGACGCGCGACGAGTTGAAGGCGCGGCTGTTTGACGTCATCGAAGCCAACGCCATGAAAGACGGCGTCCATATCCGGCTGATGGTGACGCGCGGCGTCAAGCGCTCGCCCTATCAGGACCCGCGCCTGACGATCGGCAAGGCGACGATCGTCATCATCCCCGAATGGAAGGTCCCGCGGCCCGAGATGCTCGCCAAGGGCCTCGACCTGTTCACCGTCCACATCCGCCGCACCGGGCCGGCCGAGCAGGACCAGAAGCTGAATTCGCATTCCAAGCTCAACTGCATCCTCGCCTGCATCCAGGCGATGGAGGCGGGCGCCGACGAAGGCGCTGATGCTCGACGACCGCGGCTTCGTCGCCACCTGCAACTCGACGCATTTCTTCATCGTCCGCAAGGGCGAAGTCTGGACCTCGGCCGGCGGCTTCAACCTCGGCGGCATCACCCGCGAGGCGGTGCTGCGCGCCGCGCGGCGCGCCGGCATCCCGGCCTACGAGAAAGACTTCTCGCTGTTCGACGTCTATGGCGCGGACGAGGCGTTCTGCACCGGCACGTTCGCGGGCCTGACGCCGGTCCGCAAGGTCGACGGCCGGCCGATCGGCGAATACGCGCGCGACCCGCCTCGGACGCTTCCGGCCCGCTGACCAAGCAGCTGCGCGCGCTCTACAAGGCGCTGGAAGCCGAAGAAGCGCAGGGGCGCGGCTGATGACGGAGCCCGATCCGCATCGCGATGTGGTCGGGCCCGCGCAACATCTCGACCGCGATGATGCGCAGCTTCGAGAACCGCCGGCGACTGCGCGGTCAGCGACGAGCCGTTCTACGCCGCCTATCTCGCGACGACCGGGCTCGACCATCCGATGCGCGACGAGGTCATCGCCTCGCAGCCGACCGATTGGCGCGCAGGTGGCGGCGGAGCTGCGTCGGCCCGGCGCCGGCCAGCAAGCCGGTCTGGTATCAGAAGCACATGACCCATCACATGCTCCCCGGTTTCGGCCGCGACTGGAGCACGCCTTGCGTCAACGTGTTCCTGATCCGCAGGCCCGAGGCGGTGCTCGCCTCCTATGCGAAGCGCCGCGGCGACTTCACGCTCGACGAGATCGGCCTGCCCGCGCAGGTCGACCTGTTCGAGCGCGCCGCGGACCGGCTCGGCCGCGCGCCGCCGGTCATCGAGGGGCGCGACGTGCTCGCCGATCCCGCGCGGCGCGCTGACCGCTGCTGTGCGACGCCTGCGGCATCGCGTTCGACGAGGCGATGCTCGCCTGGCCGGCCGGGCCGGCGGCCAGCGACGGCGTCTGGGCGCCCGCCTGGTACGACGCGGTCGAGCGCTCCACCGGCTTCGCGCCGCCGGCGCGCGGAGGCCGGCTTCGACGACCTCGACGATTCGCTGAAACCGCTCGCCGAGGCCGCGCGGCCGCTCTACGAGCGGCTCGCGCGCTGGAAGCTCACTGTCCGAATCGCCGTCTGACGGGCTTTTCCCCGCAAATATCGGGGCTTTCCGCGGCGTGCGGGGCCCGCGCCCTTGACGCGCCGGGGGCGCATCGCATCACAGCCGCGAATGCCCCTGTTCCTGTTGCCCTTCCCCGCGATCAACCCGGTGCTGGTGCAACTGGGGCCGCTTGCGATTCGCTGGTACGCGCTCGCCTATATCGCGGGACTGATGGCGGGCTGGCGGCTGATCCGCCGCCTCGTCGCCAACGACGGCCTGTGGGGCGGGCTGAAGCGTCCGAGCGCCGACAGCATCGACGACCTGCTGGTCTATTGCGCGCTCGGCGTGGTGATCGGCGGCCGGCTCGGCAATGTGCTGTTCTACGATCCCGGCTATTATTTCGCCCATCCGCTCGAGATCCTGAAGGTCTGGGAAGGCGGCATGGCGTTCCACGGCGGCCTGATCGGCGCCGCCATCGGCGTCGCGCTGTTTGCGCTGGCGCGAAAAAGTCCCCGTGCTGACGATGTTCGACCTCGCCTCGCTGGTCGCGCCGATCGGCCTGTTCTTTGGCCGGATCGCCAATTTCATCCGGCCCGAGCTTTGGGGCCGGCCGACCGACGTGCCGTGGGCGATGATCTTTCCGGGTTCCGACGGCGTGCCGCGTCACCCGAGCCAGCTCTATGAGGCGGGTCTCGAGGGGGTTGCGCTGTTCGCCGTGCTGTCGGCGGGCGCGCGCGCCGGCTGGCTGCGCCATCCCGGCCGCATCACCGGCATGTTCGCGTCTGGGCTATGCAGCGGCGCGGACGTTATGCGAATTCTACCGCGATCCCGATCCCCGTCTCGAAGATCTCGGCGGCGGCCTCACCATGGGCATGCTGCTGTCGGCGCCGATGGCGCTGATCGGCGTCGCGCTGATCGCCATCAGTTTCCTGAGATCGAGGGCGGCCGCATGACCCCGCTCGGCGAACTGATCGCGGAGATGATCCGCACAGACGGCCCGATCTCGGTCGAGCACTTCATGGAGTTGGCGCTCGGCCATCCCGAGCACGGCTATTACATGAACCGCGACCCGTTCGGCGCCTCCGGCGACTTCACGACGGCGCCGGAAATCTCGCAGATGTTTGGCGAGTTGGTCGGGTTGTGGGCGGCGGAAGTCTGGACGGCGATGGGCTCGCCGAGCAAGATCCGGCTGATCGAGCTCGGCCCCGGCCGCGGCACCTTGATGAGCGACGCGCTGCGCGCCGGCCGCATCGTGCCGGAGTTTCGCGCCGCGCTCGACGTGACGCTGGTCGAGATGAGCCCGGCGCTCGCCGAGATCCAGTACGACGCGCTGGTGGCGAGCGGCGCGTCGGTCGCCTGGACGCTCGATCTCGCATCGGCCCCGGCGGGCCCGGCGATCGTCATCGCCAACGAGTTCCTCGACGCGCTGCCGGTCCGCCAATATGTGATGCGCGGCGGCCGCTGGCGGGAGCGGCTGGTCGGTCTCGACGCGCGCGGCAATTTCGCATTCGAGATCGCGCGCGAGGCGGAGACGGCGATCCCGCCGGCCGGCGAGGAAGGCGACATTCTCGAGGTCAACCCGAAGAGCCATCAGCTCGTCTATGAACTCGGCCACCGTCTGGCGCGGCAAGGCGGCGCGGCGCTGTTCGTCGACTATGGCCACACGACGACCGGCGTCTCCGACACGCTGCAGGCGCTGCAGCGCCACCGGTCCGTCAGCGCGCTCGCCAACCCCGGCGAAGCCGACCTGACCGCCCATGTCGATTTCGCCGCCATGGCGCGCAGCGCGCGCGCCGCGGGGGTCGCCGTCTATGGTCCGATCGACCAGGGCGATTTCCTGGAGACGCTGGGCTTGAGCGCCCGCGCGGCGACGCTCGCCGAGCGCTCGCCGGACCGCGCGGAAGAGTTTGAAACCGCGCGCCGCCGCCTCGTCCGGCAAGGGGCAAGGCGAGATGGGATCGCTGTTCAAGGCGATGGCGATCGCCAACCTTTCCGTGCCGACCCCGCCCGGCTTCGAACCGCGATGAGCCCCGCCAAATATCTGACGCTGACGTCGCTGGCGGCGCCCGGCGTGCGCCATGCCTTTTTCACGCGCGAGGGAGGCGTCTCGGAAGGGGTCTACGCGTCGCTCAACGGCGGCGTCGGTTCGCGCGATGCGCCGGAAGCGGTGAGCCAGAACCGCGCCCGCATGGCCGCCGCGCTCGGCGTCGCGCCGGAGCGCCTGCTCGTGCCCTATCAGGTCCATTCGCCCGACGTCGTCACGGTCTCGGCGCCGTGGGCTGCCGGCGATCGTCCACGCTGCGACGGCATCGTGACGGCTGCGCCGGGACTGGCGCTCGGCGTAACCGGCGCCGATTGCGGAATGATCCTGTTCGCCGACGCCGACGCAGGGGTGATTGGAGCGGCCCATGCCGGTTGGAAGGGCGCGCTCAACGGCATTGTCGAGGCGACGGTCGCGGCGATGCGCAAACTCGGCGCCGTGCGAACATTTGCGCCGCGCTCGGCCCGTGCATCGCACAAGCGTCCTACGAGGTCGGGCCCGAATTCGTCGCTGAGTTCGCCGCCGGCGATCCCGCCTCCGGCCGGTTTTTCATTGCCAGCGTCAATCCCGGGCGCTCGATGTTCGACCTGCATGGCTATATCGGCGAACGCGCCCGGCGCGCCGGAGTTGAGAGCTTCGAGGATAGCGGGCTCGATACCTACGCCGACGAAGCGCGCTTTTTCAGCTACCGCCGAACCACGCATCGGAAAGAGCCGGACTACGGCCGTCTGGTGTCGGCGATTGCGTTGGTGGGATAGTTCGCCCCTCCACGGCCATGACGAAACCCCCTACAGCGCGCTCACATGCTTCCTGATCCGGAACCATTGATTGTGGCGCAGCGGCTCGGCGATCGCGGCGGGCCGCGTGCCCGGATGTTTGGTCCAGACATAAGGGAGCGAAAGCTGGTCCTGATAGGTCCATTTGACGTTCTCGTCCCACCAGCTGTGCGCCGCCGCCTGAAGCCGCTCGCTGACCGGTTCTCTGCGCACGATCACGCCGCAGGCGAACAATCCGGAATGCGACGGCACGAGGTTGCGATAGGACTCGGCCTGCTCGCGGATCGGCAAGCTCCTGTACTTCGGCAGCGAGGCGCTGAGTTCCGCCTCCTCATAGAGGTCGTCGCGATCGGGATGAACAAACATCGCCCAGTCGCTGTCGTAAGAGCCGGGCGCGCATGTCGCTGACAAAACTCGCGCTCTCTATTTCGAGACTGCCGTCGACCCAGATCGAAAGGTCGAGGTTGCGCGCGCGCGACCAGATCGCCGGCTTCCAGCGGCCGTTCGGAAAGAATTGGTGACTTAGGAGCTTGTAGCGCTTGGCGCGCAACCGGGGATGAGCATCGCGATCCAGGTCGGAGCGGACGATATGCCACGCGCCGACCCGAGCCGGGAGTTTGGCGTCCGTGAAACAAACGAACTCGCAATCCGCATCCTGGTTCGCTGGTTGTTTCAGCGCATCATAGTCGCCGTAAATCGCGGTGTAGACGATCGCCGTCACCGGCGTCTCCGCGCCTTGAGTTCATCGAGAATGCCCGTGAAGACCTCGCCGCCCGGATCGAGCGCATTGTCCCTCGTCAAGATCGCATCGGGAACGGCGCCGCCATACTCGGGATCAGCGACAATCGCCTCGTAACGATCGCGCAGCGTCGTATTGGCAGGGTCGAGATTGGCGACCAGCAGCAGGCCGCTGGGGTACGTGTCGAGCATCACCAACCAAAGGTCCGGCCGGTGACGTTTCAGTGCGGCGTAAACCCGCCAGACATCGCCCATCCAGACTCGGGTGTGGCGGTCACGGTCGGCTTGCGAGGGATGATTGGGCAGCACGTCGTCAATCACGACCACCGCGCCCGGCGCAGCGCAGGCCTCGACATTGACGAAATCGCGCAGCGCGAACTCGAACAGATGCAGGCCGTCGATAAAGGCGAAGTCCGGCGCCAGGCCTGCGGGCGGCGACGCGAAAAACGCATCGCTGGTCGCCGTGACAACTGAAGTCGTAGCCGGCAATTCGTGCTTCACTTCCGGATCGGGATCGACACCGATCGCCGGCGACCTCGCAAGCACGAGGCTCGCGCCGAACCTGACGCCGATCTCCAGATAGAGTTTCGGCTCCAGCTCGCGATGCAAGCGCTCGAGCACCGATAGATAGGGAACCGCGCCTGCGGTTATTTCTTCTTCATCCGATCCCCGCGGATGACGGTAGATGGGGGCGGTAGACATGGCGTTCCGGATTGGGCTTAGAGCGTTGCGCCTCGCGTCATAGTGCCTGCGAAGTCGACCTTGTCAAACCCCGCGCCGCAGCGTTTGACGCGCTGAACCGCGCATGCTTGGATCGTCCCCAAACCGGGCGCAACGCCCGGAAATATCGGGAGGCGGCATGTGCGCGATCTGTGATTTGGGCATCGGCGGCGAGACGCCGCGGTTTCATGCCCTTCCGGTCCACCCCGACTATATCCGCAAGGCGGCTCCCACCCATGTCGAAGCGCAATATGGCTCGCCCGCGCCGGGCTCGATGCCAACCGGCGTCGGCGTCAAGGGCCGCCGCACGCTGATCAAGAGTGGCGTCATCCTGTCGATGGACGACAAGATCGGCAATTTGGCTTCCGGCGACGTCCTGCTCGAAGGCTCGAAGATCCTGTCCGTCGCCGCCCATATCGATGCGCCTGACGCGACCGTGATCGACGCCGTCGGACACATCGTGATTCCCGGGTTCATCGACACTCATCACCATCAGTTCGAGACCTGCCTGCGGTCGTTTCTCGCCGACGCGATCCTGATCAACGACGGCCGGCCCGAGAGCCAGTACAATTACTACGAGATGATGCTGCAGAAGCTCTCGATGGGCTATCGGCCCGAGGACGTCTACATCAACGAGCTGTTTGGCGGCATCTCGCAGATCGACGCCGGCGTGACGGGCGTCATGGACGTCAGTCAGATCCATCATTCGCCCGAACATTCCGACGCCGCGGTCGAGGGCCTGCGCGCCGCGGGACGCCGCGCGGTGTTCGGCTATTTCGAGGGCTGGGGCGACAAGACCAAATACCCCGCCGACGCCGCCCGCCTGCGCGAACAGCATTTTGCGTCCGACGATCAATTGCTGTCGATGTTCATGGGCGGCGAGATCTATCTGCCGGGCTACGAGAAAGCCTGGGCGATCGGCCGCGAGCTCGGCCTGCCGATCGCGCTGCACGTCGTCGGCACATTCGGCATGCAGCCGACCTTCGACCAGCTCGCAACCTCGGGCCAGTTCGGCCCCGACTGTCTGTTCATCCATATGACCGGCATGAGCGACGTCGGCTGGAAGGCGGCGGCGGACGCCGGCGCGCATGTCTCAGTCGCCGCGCCGATAGAGATGCACATGCGCCACGGCATGCCGCCGATCCAGAAGATCCTCGATCTCGGCATCAGCGCATCGCTGTCGTCCGACGTCGAATGTACGATGAGCGCCGACATGTTCACCCAGATGCGCGGCGTGCTGACGCTGCAGCGCATGCTCGCCAACGAACTGGCGCTTCAGGGCAAGGACTATCCGAAGCTGATGACCAGCGTCGACGTCTGAAAATGGCGACGCTCGGCGGCGCCAAGGGCCTGAAACTGGACAAGCGGACCGGCTCGCTGACCCCCGGCAAGGACGCCGACATCGTGCTGCTTGACGCCGAGGCGATCAACGTCGCTCCGCTCAACCACGCGCCCGGCGCCGTGGTGACCCTGATGGACCGATCCAACGTCTCGACAGTCCTGTGCGCAGGCGAAATCAAGAAGTGGAAGGGTTCCCTGGTCGGCTGGGACGTTCCGAAACTGCGGCGCGAACTGGAGGCGAGCCGCGACCACGTCGTCGCCGCGGCGGGTCTGCAAAAAGACCTGTTCCGGTCATAGCGCGGCCCCGCCGCCGGAGTCACAAGCAGTTCATTTGCCGGAACGCGAAGCCCACCTTTAAGGGGTGAGGCCCGCGAAGAAGGAACGCACCATGATATTTCGTAAATGCGCCCCGCTGCTGATGGCTCTGGCCGTCACTTTCGTAAGTCCGGCGTTGGCTGCTCCCGAAGGCGAGGGTGGCGGCAATGGCTGGATCGAGCGGCTCTGCTCGCCGAATGGCGACGACGCGCGTCAGGCCGAGTGGATGAACCACCGCGCCGAACGCATGGCCGACAAACTGAAATTGACCGATGCGCAGAAATCCGCGTTCAAGGATCTGCTTGATACACGGGCCACGCTGCGCGCCGAACACAAGACCGCGATCTGCGCCAACAAGCCCGACCTCTCGAGTTTTGAGGCGCGACTGGCCTTCCGCCAGACCCTGCTCGAGACCCGCCTTGCGGACATGAAGGCGACCTCGCCAAAACTGCTCGCGTTCTACAACAGTCTCGACGATCAGCAGAAGACGACATTCGTCGAGATGCGTATGGACGCGGCGCGGGGGCGTCACCGCCATTAGCGATGCTGCGCGATTTCGTAGCGCAATATCGCGGTCGGCTTTTCCTTTCGCGGCGCGCTTGGATCGCACTGTTGACGCCGTTGTGAGGTTGACCCTAGGTTCCCTCTGGAAGGGCGGCAGTGACCGCCCTGAACGCGAGGGGAAGCAAGATGAGAATTCATATCGGCGCCGCCATTGTCGCAACCGCGCTGGCGATGAGCGTGAGCGCGGCCTTCGCCGGCGATCCCGCCGCCTGCAAGTCGGTGCGCTTTTCCGACGTCGGCTGGACCGATATCACCGCCACGACATCGATCGCCGGCAGGATCCTCACCGGCCTCGGCTACGAGCCGAAGGTGACCGTGCTCGCGGTGCCCGTGACCTACGCTTCGATGAAGAACAAGGACATCGACGTGTTCCTCGGCAATTGGCAGCCGTCGATGGAAAACGATCGCAAGCCCTATATCGAAGACAAGTCCGTCGTCGAGGTCGGCGCCAATCTGCCGACCGGCGCAAAATACACCCTCGCCGTGCCGCAATATACCTATGACAAAGGCCTGAAGGATTTTGGCGACATCGCAAAATTCAAGGACTCGCTGAAGAGCAAGATATTCGGCATCGAGCCCGGCAACGACGGCAACCGGCTCGTGCTCGACCTCATCAAGGGCGACAAGTTCAGCCTGAAGGACTTCCAGGTCGTCGAGTTCGAGCGAACAGGGCATGCTTGCCGAGGTCCAGCGCGCCACCTCTCACAAGGAGGACGTCGTGTTTCTGGGATGGGCGCCCCACCCGATGAACGTCAACTTCAAGATCCAGTATCTGACTGGCGGCGACGACAGCTTTGGGCCGAACTTCGGCGGCGCCATCGTTTACACCAACGAGCGCGCCGGCTGGGCCGAGCAATGCCCGAACGCGGCCAAGCTGATCAAGCAGCTGATCTTCACCGTAGACATCGAAAATCTTGTCATGGACAAGATTCTGACCGACGGACTCGAGGGCCCGAAGGCCGCCGAGGCATGGCTGAAGACCAACCCGCCCGAGCTCGCCAAATGGCTCGACGGCGTGACGACCTTCGATGGCCAGCCCGGCCTTCCCGCGGTCAAGGCCAGCCTTGGGCTCTGAAATCGAAACGGCGCGCAAAGCGCGCGCCTGACGCCCGCCGCCCGTTCGGCGGCGGGTGGTTTCCGGGCGCGGAGGGGGCGGTTTGGAAAGTTGGTTCACGGTCTGGAAAATTCCGATCGGCAAGTTCGTCAAGCAGGGCATCACCTGGCTGCAGGACAACGCTTCCGGTTTCTTTGACGCGGTCACGGCGATCATCGACTTTCTGGTCGACGGCATGACGTCGCTGATGATGCACGTTCCCGTGCTCGTGATGATCCTGGCGATCGCCGCGCTCGCCTGGTATCTGCATCGGTCGTGGAAACTCGCGCTGTTCGTCGTCATCGCGTTTCTCATCATCACCAACCTCGGCTACTGGCAGGCGACGCTGGAAACAATCTCGCTGGTTGGATTCTCGACCCTGGTCAGCGTGGCGGTCGGCGTGCCGCTCGGCATCGCCTGCGCGCATCGCCCCTGGCTCTACACCACGATACGGCCTGTGCTCGATTTGATGCAGACGCTGCCTACATTCGTCTATCTGATCCCGACGCTGGTGCTGTTCCATCTCGGCGCCGCGCCCGGCCTGATTTCAACAGTGATCTTCGCGGTCGCGGCGCCGATCCGGCTTACCTACCTCGGCGTCTCGTCGGTGCCGCTGCAATTGCGCGAGGCGGGCGAGGCGTTCGGCGCCACGAAAAGCCAGCTGCTGTGGAAGGTGGAATTGCCGTTCGCGATGCCGACCATCATGGCCGGCGTCACGCAATGCATCATGCTGAGCCTCTCGATGGTCGTCATCGCCGCGCTGGTTGGCGCGGCCGGATTGGGCACGCCAGTGGTGCGCGCGCTTGGCACCGTCAACATTCCGATGGGGATCGAGGCGGGGCTATCGATCGTATTGCTGGCGATCGTGCTCGATCGCGTCTGCCGCACGCCCGAACGCAGCGCGAGGGCCTGAGATGTCGGCGGTCGTATTCGAACACATCGACATCCTGTTCGGCGACAGGCGCAAGGAGGCGCTCGCGCTGCTCGATTCCGGCAAGACGCGCGACGAAATCCTCAAGGCGACGAACTGCGTGCTGGGCGCAGCCGACGTCAATCTCGCCATCGAGCCCGGCGAGATCTGCGTGCTGATGGGGCTGTCGGGCTCCGGCAAGTCGACGATCCTGCGCGCCGTCAACGGCCTCAACAAGATCACCCGCGGACACCTGAAGGTCCGCCACAAGGATCGTGACGTCGATCTTGCGACGTGCACCGCCGAGGAATTGCGCGAACTCAGGACGCGGCGGATCGCGATGGTGTTCCAGCAATTCGCGCTGCTGCCGTGGCGCACGGTCGCCGAAAACGTCGGCCTGGGCCTCGAACTGCGCGGCTCGGACAAGAGCGAGGTCGATCGCGTCGTTGCCGAGAAGCTCGCGATGGTCGGGCTGACGCAATGGGCGAACAAATTCGGCCATGAACTTTCCGGCGGAATGCAGCAGCGCGTCGGCCTGGCGCGCGCGTTCGCCACCGACGCCGACATCCTGCTGATGGACGAACCGTTCTCCGCGCTCGACCCGCTGATCCGCGACAAGCTGCAGGACGAGTTGCTGCTGCTGCAGAGCGAGTTGAAGAAGACCATTATCTTCGTCAGCCACGACCTCGACGAGGCGATGAAGCTCGGCAACCGGATCGCCATCCTCGAAGGTGGTCGGATCGTGCAGTGCGGAGTGGCTGAGGAGATCCTGCTCAAGCCCGCCAACGATTACGTCGCCGAATTCGTCAAGCACATGAACCCGATCAACGTGCTGCGCGGCGGCTCGCTGATGACGCCCGCGACGGCGATGACGCGCAGCGGCCGCGAGTTGCTGCTCGACCCGCGCGGACGCATCCGCATCCAGCTCGACGAGGCCGATCGCCCCGTCGCCTGCACCCTCGACGGCGCCGCCGGCGCGCTCGTCACTGCCGACGTCGCCGCGTCTCCCGGCGGCGCCGCCGACATCATCGTCGCGCCGATCGACCTGAAGATGCGGCTGGCGATCGAATTGCGCCGCCGCACCGGCAACCCGATCGTGATCGTCGACGAGATGGGCCGCATGGCCGGCTTCTGCGGCGACGACGAGATTTACCGGGCGCTGTTGAGGGCGCGACGGCCGGACTAGCGGCGGGGGCGGCGGCGCCCCCTCCCCGGCCCTCCCCCATGAAGGGGGAGGGAGAAGGACCGGCTAGGTTTCCCGTGTCCCCTCCCCCCTCGTGGGGGAGGGTTAGGGAGGGGGGCGTCCACGCCCTATATCCGCAGCGCCCCGCTGACGATCTCGTCGTATCGGTCTGCGTCAAGCTCCAGATAGCGCCCCCGCTCCGCATCGTAAACAAACAGCGGGTCGGCCACGACCGCGGGATCAAATCCTTCGCTCATGTAAACCCCGCGCTTCGGCTTGTGGGTCTCCGTTACCGCGATCTCATCAACCAGGCGCACGAACAGCGGGCGCGCGTAGCGCGGCAGCGCCTCCATGCCGGACGCAAACGCGACGAGATCAAACGAGGCGGCGGCTTTGATCACCGCGAGCCCCGCGCGCCCCTCGGCGTTTGGAACCTTTACCCCGAGCACGAGCGCTTCCTCGACGCCGGTCTGCGCCAGCGCAACTCGCGCGACTTCCGCCGTCGCGACATTCTCGCCCTTCCAGCGGAACGTGTCGCCGATCCGGTCGACGAAATGATAGAAACCCTCGGCGTCGCGGCGCATCAGATCGCCGGTCCGCATCCACGCATCGCCGGGCGTGAACACATCGCGCAGGATCTTCTTTTCCGTCTCGCTTGCGTCGCTGTAGCCCTCGAAGCGCTGCGACGCTTCGCCGCCGATCCGGCCGATCGCCTCGCCAGTCTCATCGTCCGCGCAACGCTCGCATAGTCCGTCGGCGCCGCGCTTCGGCGCCTGCGCGTCGGCATCGAATTTCACCAACGCCAGCGGGTCGCGGGCGGCGAGATAGGGCGGCAGTCGGCCGAGCGCGCCGATGCGTCCCTCGACGTTGTAGAGCCAGACGTTGCCCTCGGTCGAAGCATAGAATTCGAGCACGCGGATTGGCCCGAAACGATCAACCATCGCGCGCCAGACATCGGCGCTGATCCCGTTGCCGAGCGCCAACCGCAGCTTGTGCGTTTTCTCCGCCTCCGTCACGGGCGCCGTGATCAGATAGCGACAGAGTTCGCCGATATACTGAAACGAAGTGCACTCGAGGCGACTGATGTCTTCAAAGAACCCGCTCGCCGAAAAGCGCTCGGCGATGGCGACCGAGCCGCCGTTGACCAGCGGCGCGCCAATCGCGACGACGCCGCCGACGCTATGGTGCATCGGCAGGCAATTGTAGTGGCGATCCGCGGCGCTGAGGCCGGCGAGACCGGCGAACCAATGGCTCCAGACAATTACGCGGCGGTGGCTGACTTCGGCCGCTTTCGGCAAGCCGGTCGTGCCTGAAGTGAAAATGCGCAAGGCGCGGTCGTCGAGCGTCACCTCGGGCGCTTCGCCCTCAGCGAGCGCCGCCCCGGAGAGTCCCGCGATCTCGGCGCGCAAGCGACGCCATGTCGGCGCGCTCGGTATCGTGCGCCCACAGCGCGACCGGCGCCTCCAGCAACGAAGACGCCGCGCGCGCGACTGGCGCGAGATCCTCGTCGACAATCAGCCGCGCCGCGCGCGAAACCTTCAGCGCATGCGCGAGGGCAGCCGGCTGCAGGTCGGGGCTCACCAGCGCCGCGACGGCGCCGATTTGCGTGAGCCCGAGCCAGAGCGCAAAATAGTCGGGCCTGTTGCGCATCATCAGCGCGACCGCGTCGCCCTTGCGGACGCCGGCCCGCAGTCCCCAGCGCGCATAGACATTTGCGCGCAAAGCTAGAGCTTGATAGCTGAGCGTCTCACGTGACGAAACAAGCGCGGGCCTGTCGCCAAGGGTCTGTGCCCATTCCTGCGCGGCCCGAGGCAGAATGCGACGCGGATCCCGCGTGGCGCGCGAGGTCGCCTCGAGCGCGAGCAACCATGCGCGTGAGGCCGAAGACCCCGGGTTGGTCCGGGCGGCGAGCGGCAGTTCAATGTTCATGCGAGCGTCTCGAACCCACTGCGCCAATGCAACAGCGCCGCGGCTGCAGGCTCAACACGCACGGCGGCGACGAGACCGATCAGGATCGCATGGGTGTGTTTTTCGATGATCTCGTCGACGTGGCAATCAACTGCGGCGCAGGCGTCGGCCAGAATCGGCGCGCCGGTCGCCAGCGAAACCCAGTCCCCGTCCGCGAACCGGTCGGCGCCCTGAAGACCGCCGCGGCCCGCGAACCGCTCCGCCAGCGCCTGATGACGCGCGGCGAGAATGTTGGCGCTAAAAGTTCCGGCGCGTCGAATGCTCGCCAGCGTCGAGGAATTGCGATTGAGACAGACGAGCAACGACGGCGGTGTCAGGGACAGCGAACACAATGACGTCGCCGTGCAACCGTTCAGCATCTCGCCGTCGCGGCAGGCGATGATGGCGACGCCGGACGCCAATTCGCGCATCGCGTGGCGGAAGTTGTGACCATCCTCCGCGGCCAATTGCGCCGGATCCTGCGCGCGCAGGCTTTGCATGACGCTCATGGCGTTTCCTCCGCTAGCCGCCCCAACGGCGACGCGCCGAATTCGACAGGGATCCGAAGCGCCTTGCGGCGCGCAATCGCGGACAGCCAGTTGCTGGTCAGTTTGATCGCCGTCTCGCGCCAAAGCGCGATCGGCGGGCTCAGCATTTCCGGGTCCAACCGGGATTCGATCGCCGCGATCACTTCGCGCGTATCGCCTGCCAGCGCGGCTTCGATCGCGAGCCGCGCGTCGCGGTCGAAATAATGCGCCGGCAAGTTGGGCGCCACGGGACGCTCCCCATGCAGGTATCGCGCTGCGTCGCGGCGAAATTCGCGCGCCAGCGTGTCGCGGTCGTATTCAGGGTGGCCGTGCCAGAACACTTCGAGCATCTCGCGTTCGCGCACGAACACGTCCGGGCCCGCCTCATCAGAACGCGTCAGCGTCAGATAGCCTTTAAACTCGAGATCGCATTCGGCGAGCGCGTTGAGGCGCGAGTGCGGCGCGATCGTGTGGCTCAACCCTTCCGTAAGTTCATGCGGCATCACGACGTCGCTCTCGAAGACGCCGGAGAGCTTACGCAGCAACCGGCGCCGCTGGATGCCGTCGCGATGCAAAACCGCCGCGTGAGCGGCGAGGCACGAATAGAGCGCCGATTCGACGCCGCCGCGCGACCAGTCAAACAGCGCCGTCAACTCGTCCCAGAACGGCTCGTCGGTCAGTTGGGTGGCGCGCGGCTCCGCGCCGGTGAAGATCAGCGCGTCGGGCGAAGCCAGGCGCAGCTGCCTCGGACCGCGATAGGTCGCCGCGATCGCCTTGCGGACCTCCGCATCGCGCGGCAGGCTTTCCAGCGCGACGAGAGTGACGCGGATGTCGTATTCGCCGCTCGCCTCCTCGATCAGGTTCATGAACTGCCGCTCGGTGGCGTGCAGCGCCGCGTCCGGCATATTGTTGACGAGGCCGATGCGCAGCCGGCGGCCGCGGTCGCGGACGGAGCCACGCTTCAGGCGCCGCTCCCGCAACGCCAAGGCTGTACGAAGAATCGGCGAGCTTTCAATCGAAATCGGCATCGGCGCTACTCCGCCGCCATGCGCGGCGCGGCGCGCACGACTGCGCCGAGCGCCTGATCGAGATCGGCCAGAATGTCCTCGACGTGTTCGATGCCAACGCTGAGGCGGATCGTCTCCTCGCGCACGCCGGCGTTGAGTTGTTCTTCTTTGCTCATCTGGCGATGGGTCGTCGAGGCGGGATGGCAGCACAGCGTGCGCGTATCGCCGATATTGACGAGCCGCTTGACGAGCTTCAGGCCATCATAGAACGCCTTCGCCGGCTCGAGTCCGCCGACCACGCCGAACGTCAGCAGCGAGGGCGCCTGTCCGCCGAGATATTTGTTGGCGAGCTTGTGATAGCGGCTCGATTTCGAAGCCGACGTAGTCGACCCAGGCGACGCGCGGATCGTCGCGCAGGAATTCGGCCACGGTACGCGCATTGGCGACGTGACGCTCCATGCGCAGCGCGACGGTCTCGATGCCCTGCAGCAGCAGGAACGAGTTCATCGGCGCGATCACCGCGCCGGTGGTGCGCTGGTAGACCGAGCGCGCCCGCGCCAGAAACGCGTCGGGGCCGAAGCGGTCGACGTAGACGAGGCCGTGGTAGGATTCGTCGGGCTCGCAGAACATCGGAAAGCGCGCGGCGTTGGCGCGCCAGTCGAAGGCGCCGGAATCGACGATCGCGCCGCCCATCGCGGCGCCGTGGCCGCCCATGAATTTGGTCAGCGAATGGACGACGATGTCGGCGCCGTATTCGATCGGCCTCAGCAGGATCGGCGTCGCGACCGTGTTGTCGACGATCAGCGGAACGCCGGCGTCGTGCGCGATGCGCGCGTAGGCCTCGATGTCGCAGACATTGCCGGCGGGGTTGCCGACGCTCTCGCAGAACACCGCGCGCGTCGTCTCGTCGACGCAGGCCGCGATGTCTTCAGGAGTGTCGCTTTTCGCGAAGCGCGCGACGATTCCGTTGCGCTTCAGCGTGTGGGCGAGCAGCGTATGGGTCGTGCCGTAGAGGGTGGGTGGCGCGACGATCGAGCCGCCGCTGTCGGCAAGGGTCAAAAACGCGTAGGCGAGCGCCGCCTGGCCGCTCGCCACGCACAGGGCGCCGGCGCCGCCTTCGAGCAGCGCAACGCGCCGGTCGAGAATATCGCTGGTTGGATTGGAGATGCGGCTGTAGCGATAGCCGGGAATTTCGAGATTGAACATCCCCGCCGCCTGATCGGCGCTGTCGAACTCATAGGCGACATTCTGATAGATGGGCGGCGCGACGGCATGCGTCGCGGGATCGCAAACAAAACCCCCGTGCACGGAGAGCGTTTCTCGGCGCATGACAACCCTCGTCTCGCTTCGCCGGTTCGGCGCTTGCGCAACCGAACAACTCAGGCGCGAAACAGGGTGGCGCTTGATCGAGACAATTTTCAACGATTTCGTTGGATCGGCTCGCAGCAACCTTAAGAGGTCGTTGACCCGATCTCGTCGACCGGGTTAACGCCCTTCAATGCCGTTCGCTCAGGCGATCGCCGGCTTCAGCGCCGGCCGGCGCTGGATCAACCAGACCAGCATCGCCGCCATCAGGCAGGCCACGCCGCCCAGATAGAACGCCGGCAGATAGGTATGCCACATGGTGCGCGTAAAGCCGCCGAGGAACGCGGCGAACGCGGCGCCAACCATATGCGACGCAAAGATCCAGCCGAACGCGACGCCGGTGCGTTCGCGCCCGAAGATCTCGGCGGTGAGCCGCGCCGTCGGCGGCACTGTCGCCACCCAGTCGAGGCCGTAGAACACCGAGAACGCTGACAGTGCGACGATGGAATAGCCCGAGGCCGGCAGGAACAGCAGCGAAATGCCGCGTAAACCATAATAGACGAACAGCAGCGCGCGATTGTCGTAGCGATCCGACAGCCAGCCCGAACCGATGGTGCCGAAGAAATCGCAGAAGCCAATCAGCGCCAGCATCGAGGCCGCCGTGATCGAAGCGACGCCATTGTCGGCGCAGAGCGCGATGAAATGGGTCTGCACTAGCCCGTTGGTTGACAGGCCGCAGACGAAGAAGGTCGCCGCCAGCACCCAGAAGGCGGGGTTCGGGGCGATATCGCGCAGCACGTACAGCGACGAGTTCAGCGCCGGCTTGACCGTCGACGGCGGAACCGGTCGGCCGGTCTCGCCATAGGGAACGAGGCCAAGGTCATAGGGGCGGTCGACAAAGAACAGGATCGCTATCACCGCCGCCAGCGCGAGCGCGATCAACGAGGGGAGCAGCGCGATGCGCCAGCCGTAGCGGCTTTCGAGCCAGGCGGCGAGCGGCAGAAACGCCAACTGGCCGGTCGCGTTGCTCGCCGTCAGCATGCCGATGACCAGGCCGCGCCGCGCCGTAAACCAGCGCGTCGAAATGATCGCCGACATGACGATCGCGGTGAGGCCGGTGCCGACGCCGAGGCCGACGCCAAACAGAGCGGTCAGCTGCCAGAGGCTGGTGATCTGGGTGCCCAACAGCAACATGACGCCGATCGTGACGACCGCCGAAATCACTACACGCTTGACGCCGTAACGCTCCATCAGAGCGGCCGAGAATGGCGCCATCAGCCCGTAAATGCAGGATGCGGATCGCCAGCGCGCTCGACACGTCGTTGGCGCTCCAGCCGTACTCGCGCTCGAACGGCAGCATCAGCGCGCCCGGGAGACCCATGACGCCCGCAGTGGAGACGCTGACCAGAAACGCCGCCGCGACGATGACCCAGCCATAATAGATGCCGCGCTCGGCGAGCTTGCGTTGAACGATCCCGGCCAGCATGACCCCTCCGATCTATCTTGAACCCGCGCTCTTATGATGATAAAGATCATCATAGTCAATGATGATATCCATCATTATTGCAAAATGAACGCGGAGGCGGGTTTTTCATGCGCATCAGCAAAGCGCAGGCGCGCGACAATCGCGGCCGGGTGGTCGATGCGGCGGCGAAACTGTTTCGCGAAAAGGGCTTTGATGGCGTCGCAGTCGCGGAACTGATGCACGAAGCGGGCATGAGCCACGGCGGTTTCTACAACCACTTCAAATCGAAAGGCGAACTCGAGGCGGCGGCTTGTTCGCGGGTATTCGAGACGTCGCTGTCGCGTATCGGCTCCGTCGCCGACGTCGCCGAACCCGACAAGCGAGCGGAGGCGTTCGATACCTATCGCCGCAGCTATGTGTCGAAGAAGGCGCGCGACGCGCCCGGTCCCGCCTGCCCGATGGTCGCATTTGCCGGCGACATGACGCGGCGGCCGCCGGAGGTTCGCGCCGCCTACGCAGAAGGCCTCGCCGGCTATCTCGAGCGGTTTACCCGCGCTTCGGGCCGTGATCCCGCCGATCCCGAGGCGCGGGCGCTGGCGATCCGCGAATACGCGACGCTGGCCGGCGCGCTGATCCTGGCGCGCGGCGTCGCGCAGGACGACCCGGAGCTCTCGGAGGAGATTTTGCGCGCAGCGGGCGGCGTCTGAGTTAGCGCAGGATTTCGACCAGCAGCACCCAGGCGTTCCAGACCCCCGAGGCGAGCGCGGCGATCACGCCGGCCGCCACCCAGTAGAGGCCGCCGGTCGCGCCCGCGATCAGGATGACGCCGCCGACAATCAACGCGCCATGCACGACCGCTGTCACGGCGCTGCGCGCAACGCGCCTCGGGAGCGAAGCGCCGCTCTTGAAGCCCCAGGACATAGTCTGCGCGCGCGCCGCAAACGACAGCGAGGCGAGCGCGACCACGATCGCCTCGGCTCCGAACAGCCTTTCGCTTTCCCCCGGCAGCAGTCCCAGGCTCGCCAGAACAAATATGCTCGTCAACAAGGCGAGCGTCTCGGCCGCGCGAGCCGGCAGATGCGGATAGGCGAGAATGCGCGCGATGTTGATCGAGATCGCGACTGCGACGAGGCCGGCGAGCGCAGCCGACGCGCCGACTTCGGCGACAAAGAAATTGCCCCAATCCGCCGATACCGCGTTCACCGCCGCCCCTCGCCCGCCCCGCTTCCGACCGTATCCGCAGTGGGCATATTGGACAACGACGTAGGCCCGGGCCATGACGTGGAGGTGTAGTCAGCGGCAACGCCCACTCCGCGGCCCTCCCCCAAAAAGGCGAGGGAGAAGGACCGTCCGTCTCCAATCACCTCCGCCCTCGTGTGGCGGGGTTAAGGAGGGGCCCACATACGCGCCTCGCCTCAGGCCAGCCCCTCTGCGAGATCTTCGCCGATCCGCGCCATCGCCGCCCGCGCCGCAGGAATCACTGATGTCAGGCCGTAGAAATGATGGATGAGGCCGGGGTGTTCATAACAAAACCCGTCGCCGCCATCCTTGCCTATCGCGCGCGCTAGCGCCGCGCCCTCGTCTTTCAGCGGATCGAATTCGGCGGTGTGGATGCGGGTGGGCGGATAGGATGAAAAGTCCGCGGCTCTGAGCGGCGCCACGCGCTCGTCGTCGCTCGCCAAGCCATCGATGCGATAGAGCGCCCAATAGCGCTCCATCGTCGCCTCTTCGATCAGATAGCCTTGTCCCAGCGCGAACCGCGACGGTTCCCGGGCAAGCCAATCGAGCACTGGGCACAGCAGCAGCAGCAATTTCAGCGGAAGATCCGAGCGTGAGGCCGCAGAGGCGGCCAATCCGCCGCCGGCGGAATCTCCGCCGACGCCGAAGCGGGCGGGATCGATTGCGAACTCGCGGGCTCGCGCGCCCACCGCGCTGCAGGGCGTCGCGAGCGTCGTCGTGCGCCGCCGGAAAGCGATGTTCGGGCCCGAGGCGGTAATCGACTGCAACGATGCGACAGCGGCCGCGGTGGGCGAGTTCGGCCACGATCGCGTCGTGACTGTCGAGGCCGCCGGAGACGAGGCCGCCGCCGTGAAACCAGACGAGGCCCGGAAGGGGCTGATCGCCGACGCCGAGCGGGGCGTACGCGCGCGCGGCGAGGCGCCGGCCTGGCAGCTCGAGCGTGAATCGGACGACGTTCGACGTCCGGCGCCGGAGCAGCGAAGTCGGCCAGCGCATCGGTTGCGCGACGCAAGTCCGCGACTTCGTCATCGCTGCGTCCCTTGCGCCGCCGCTCCCAGCAGACTCAGCAGGCGGCGGGCGCGGGGATCGAGCGGCAATGCGTTCGCCTTGGCGTGGTCTCAGGAAACGCGCAGGCGATTCACCAGAGCGCAGATCGCGTCGAGATTGGCAAAATTCTCCGGGATCAGATCCTGATCCGGGATCGCGATGTCAAACTCGGCCTCGAGCGCGAGCATGAGCTTGACCGCCGCCATCGAGGTCAGGCCCGCGCGCGGCAGCGAAGCGTGCGCTGCGTCTTCGTCAAGCGGCGGCAAACCCGGCGCATGCTGGCGCAGCAATTGGAGAATAGAAGTGGTGACATCTGTGCGGGCGAGCATTGGGAGTCCCGAAGGCCCGAGATTGAGCCCGCACAATTGTAACAAACTCTTGGAGATCAGTTCGCCAGCGCTGTATTAATGCTAAATAAACCGTTAACGCAATGCACATAAAACTTAAATATCATATATATTACATTTAACCTATTAATCCGCCTGATCTCGCGTGCCTGTTCCCATCGGGTTATAGTGGGTTTGCAGCCTAATCAAGTCGCCTTCTGCTAATTACAGCAGTCGAGATCTTGTTTGCCGGCGCGAGGAACGCATAATGTCAGCTGCGATTCATACTTTGCCCTTGGCCAACCGTCGCGTCAGGTCCGGCGAACCGCAGCAGGCGCGCGACTTCATCACGCGCGCCGAAAAGGCCGCGAAGGTCGCCGAGCAATTTGCGGGCGCCGTCGACCGCGAAGCCCGTTTCCCCCACGAAGCGTTCGCCGCGATACGCGAACAGCGCCTGCTCGGCATGCTGCTGCCGGCCGAACTCGGCGGCGACGGCTGCCGCGCCGCCGACATCGCCGACGTCTGCGCCATCCTCGGCGCCGCCTGCAGCTCCACCGGCATGATCTTCGCGATGCATCAGGTCAACCTCGCCTGTCTGGTGCGGCACGACCGCACCAACGTTTGGCTGCGCAGCTTCCTGAGAGAATGTTCCGAGGCGCAGTGGTTGATCGCCTCGTCGACGACGGAAGGCAACAAGGGCGCCGACATCCGCAACAGCGAGGCCGCCATCAAGCTGAGCGGCGCGCGCATCTCGCTCGAACGCGACGCCTCGGTCATTTCCTACGGCGCCGCACGCGGACGCGATCGTCACGACCGCGCGCCGCACTGGCGCCGCCTCGGCGTCCGATCAGGTTCTCGCCGTGTTTCGCACGCAGCGACTACACGCTCGCGCCAAACCAAGAGCTGGGATACGCTGGGCATGCGCGGCACCTGCTCGGTGGGCTATCTGCTGCGCGCCGAAGGCGACGCTGCTCAAGTGCTGACGGAGCCTTACGAGCGCATCCATAATCAGACGATGGTGCCATACGCGCATCTGTTCTGGTCGTCGACCTGGCAGGGCGTCGCCTCCGGCGCGTTCCGGCGGGCTCGCGCCTTTGTCCGCCAGGCTTCGCGCGCCTCCGGCGGCCACATGCCGCCCGGCGCGCCGCACCTGACCCGCGCCCGCGTCACGCTGGAGACGCTGCGCGGCGCCATCCAGGCGGGGCTTTCCACCTTCGAGCGCAATGCCGCCGAGCCGGGCGGCCTCACCTCGATCAATGCGCAACTCGCGCTCAACTTCCTCAAGGTCGAAGTCGTCCGAGCTCGCTGCGACTACGGTCATGAGCGCGATGCGCGCCTGCGGCCTCGCCGGCTATCGCAACGACACCGACTATTCGATGGGCCGCTTCCTGCGCGACATCCTTTCCGCGCCGATCATGATCCACAACGACCGCATCCTCGCCAATTCCGAGGCCGCGGTCATGATGAGCGAGCCGCCGCTGTTCGTCGCTACATAAACTTCCAACCTGAACCAGGACGTCCATGTCAGTTGAACCGCTGAACCTGCATCAGGACCTCACCGCCTCCCGAAGAAATCCTGTCGCGCCTGTTCCGGCCGACCGGCGTCGATGGAGTCAACCTTCGCACAGGCGCCTACGAGGACGTCGTCGAAGGCCTCGGCCGCTTCATTTCGTCGATGCGGCCGGCGGACGCGGAGGTCTATCGCTTCCCTCCGGTCGTCAGCCGCAAGCTGATTGAAAAATCCGGCTATCTGAAGAGCTTCCCGAACCTGCTCGGCTGCGTCTGCGCGCTGAGCGGCGACGAAGCTCATATCGAGGGCGCCGTCGACCGTTTCATGGCCGGCGGCGAAAGCTGGACGCGCGACGCCGAGCCCACGGACCTGCTGCTGGCCCCCGCCGCCTGCTATCCGATTTACGGCATCGCCGCCGAGCGCGGCGCGCCGCCGCCTGCGGGCTTTGTCTACGACGTCGCCGGCGACTGCTTCCGCCGCGAACCGTCGAAGGACATCGACCGGATGCAGACGTTCCGGATGCGCGAGTTCGTGGCGATCGGCGCGCCCGAAATGATCGTCGCGTTCCGCGAGCACTGGATGGCGCGCGCGCCGGAAATCGCGGGCGCGCTCGGGCTCGACCATCGCCTCGAAGCGGCAAGTGATCCGTTCTTTGGCCGCGCCGGCCAGTTTTTGGGCCGATACCAGGTCGCGCAGGCTCTGAAGTTCGAGATGCTGATTCCCGTGCGTTCAGCTGAACAACCAACCGCCTGCATGAGCTTCAACTATCACCGCGAACATTTCGGCGAGGTGTGGGGCATTGCGACGGAAGCCGGCGAGCCCGCGCACACGGCGTGCGTGGCGTTCGGCATCGACCGGCTGGCGGTTGCGCTGTTTGCGGCGCATGGGGTCGAGTCCGCGAGCTGGCCGGAAAGCGTACGCGAGGCGCTGCGGCTCTGAGGCCGCTTCGCAACGGCGAACGAGTTCCGCGCTATTGCGGCGCCTGCTGCCGGCAGGGTTCAACAATTCGGCCCTCTCGAAGTTGCGGAGAGTTGGGCGAAGGCGCCTCCGATCAGGCGCGGCGCGCGCGCCATCGTCGGGTCGGCATCCTGCGCCTGGGCTTGTCACGTTTGCGTTATCCCAGCCGGCGCTCGCCGATCGCATGGCGCTCTGGAACATCGTCCACGGCGCGTGCGTGCCGCACGAGGAGGCGACGCAAGGCCCCAAGCCGTGCGTCGACGTCGACCTCGCCAAGGGTGAAGACGGCGGCGAGGCGCTGCTCAAGGATCTCATCGGCGTCGCGCAGCAACTCGCGATCCCAACCAAGCGGCTCACCGGCATCGAAGACCCCTTCTGCTCGACCCGCAGGCGCCGAACTATTTCACCTACGCCTGGAAAGAACGGACCGCGCTGGAAGCGCGGCTGAACAAGCCGGCGCCGCGCGAGGCGGTCGGCGTCGCGATCAACTCGATGTACGCGCGCAGTCAGGACCAGTTGCATCTGCATGTCGACTGCATGGATCGCGGCGTCGTCGCCGACGCTCCAGGCCCATCTCGGCGAGATCGGGCCGTCGTTCAAACCGCTGTCGGTCGCGCTCAACGGACGCACTTATCTCGCGCGCCGGGTCAGCGAGGCGGAGCTCGCCGCGACTTCGCCGTTCCAGATGCTCGCCGACGGCGTCGAGGGCGCGAGGGCGCAGATGGGCGCGTGGTCGCTGATCCTGATCGGCGCGACGCTCGACGGCGCGCCTGGTTTCTGCTGCTCGCCGATCGTTCGGATCCGCTGGCGAGGGCCACGCCGAAGTATTTGCAGGATCACGATTGCTCAATAGTTTTGGCGCAGTAAGGCGCGGCGCGCGCGTTTGCTGCGGCGTGAAGGAGTTTGCGGCCGGCGTCCCATAGCGGGACGGCGGCGAGGGTCGGAGGGCGTCATGCGTGCGTTTTCAGCGTTGGGGGTTGGCGGTCGGCGTCGTGTTCGGCGCGCCCGCGGTGGCGCATGCGACGGTCCATATCGACGTCGATCTCGGCGAGCAGCGGATGCACGTAAATTCGGATTCCGGCGCCAGCTACGACTGGCCGATTTCTTCGGGTCGGCCGGGACATGCCACGCCGACCGGGCACTTTCGGCCGCATGGCGATGTACGTGATGGTCCATTCGTTCAAGTACAACAACGCGCCGATGCCGCATGCGATCTTCTTCCGCAGCCAGTACGCGATCCACGGCACCGGCGCGGTCGGGCGCTCGGCCATGTCGCCTCGCACGGCTGCATCCGGATCTCGCCCGGCAACGCCGCGACGCTCTATTCGCTGGTCGCCCAGGAGGGCGCCGAGATCGACATCCACGGCGCGCCGACATCGCTGATCGCGGGCAATCCGCACCGCGCCGGCCATCAGCTCGCCGCCGAAATGCGCAAGCGCATGAAGTCCGAGGGGCTCGCCTACGCGCCGGCGCACCGGACCAAATCGCTCAAAGAGTGGCAGATCAACCCCGTCGCGCCGGAATAACGGCGCTTCGCCGCGGTTCCGCCGCACTCGACGGGCAGGGGAAATCACCGGCCGCAAGGGACCTGTCGCGTTTTCGACGCGAATTGGTTTATCATGGCGGCCGGCATCCGTCCCTGGATGGTTAGCGATTCCCCTATGGAGGCCCGATTGCGGCGTAGAGACTTTTTGGCCGGCGCGGCCGGCTTGGCGGGCGGCGCGCTGCTCCCGCGGCTGGCGTTGGCGAACGTGCCGACGCCGTTCACCTTCGAACTGATCCCGCCGATGGACAGCCGCGAGAAGTTCATCGCCTGGGGCGTCAAGGAGCGCGGCGAGGACCCGCAGTATCTCGGCGAGCGCTTCGACCGCTTCGTCGCCATGGTGCGCAACGAGGACATCTGGGACGAGCGCCACAAGCGCGCCTTCCTGCTGACGCCGCGCGAAAAATTCGTGCTGCAGCAGAACCTCAGCCGCGCCTACGAGCACGCCTTCCTCGACATCGGCTACGGCGTGACGATCTCCGGCCCGCACATCGTCGGCCGCATGACCTCCACCATCGACCCGAAGAAGGGCGAGAAGGTGCTCGAAGTCGGCACCGGCTCCGGCTACCAGTCGGCCTATCTCTCGCACCTCACCGATAAGGTCCACACGATCGAGATCATCAAGCCGCTCGCCGAGCGCACCCGCGGCATCTACGACGCCCTCGCCAAGGACGGCTACACCGAGTTCGGCGCATCAAGTCGAAGAACGCCGACGGCTATTACGGCTGGGAAGAGCTCGGCCCGTTCGACAAGATCATCGTCACCTGCGGCATCGACCACGTGCCGCCGCCGCTGCTGCAGCAGCTGAAGCCGAACGGCATGATGGTGATCCCCGTCGGCCCGCCCGGCGCGCAGCGCGTGCTGAAGGTCGTCAAGAACCAGGCCGCCGACGGCACCATCACCGTCGCGCGCTCCGACATCTACGGCGGCCGCATCGTTCCCTTCGTGCCCTTCACCAAGCTCGAAGGCGACTCGATCAAGGGCACGCACAACAACTGACGAGCGCAGGCGCGTCTCGCCGCCTGCGGCCGAAGGTGGCCCGAAGGGCCGGATGAGCGGCGGCCGCGCCGTCACCCGAGCCGCGGCTCCAGCGTCGCGGCGAGCGCGGACCGACGCCCTGGAGTTTCCAAAACATGCAAGCTGACACCGACGCGGGCGGCGATCTCGTGCTCGACGCGCGCGGCCGGCTGGCGCTCTATCTCGCCGTCGGGCCTCGGCGCGGGCGCGGTCATCGCGCTGCAGATCGACATCATGCGCGTGTTCGCGGTCGGCAACTGGACCCATTTCGGCTCGCTGGTCGTCAGCCTCGCGATGCTCGGCTTCGGCCTCACCAGCGCGGTGATGGCGGTCGCCAAGGACTGGTTCCAGCGCAACTGGCGGCTCGCGGCGGGCCTCGGGCTCGGCCTGATGGGGCCGCTGGCGGTCGGCGCCAATCTCTTCATCCAGCAGCTCGGCTTCAACCCGATCTATCTCGTCTCCGACCCGCACCAGAAGTGGAAGCTGGCCGAGATCTTCCTCGCCTCGCTGATCCCGTTCCTCGGCGGCGCGGTGTTCCTGGGCTGCGTGTTCCTGAAGTCGAACAAGACGTTCGGCCGCGTCTATTTCGCCGATCTCGCCGGCTCGGGCCTCAGCGGCCTGGTGTTCCTCGCCGCGATGTATGTGTTTCCGCCGGTCAACCTGATCGCCGCGCCGCTGCTGCTGTGGTTCGCCGCCTGCCTCGCCTTTCTCGTTCGCTGCCGGGCGGCCGCGCGGCGCTCGATCCCGCTTCGTCGTCGCGGCGGTCGTCGCGTTCGGCGCGCATTTCGTCGTCGCGCCGGCGCTCGGCCTCTCCCGCCTCGCGGTCAACGACTACAAGGGCGCCTCCTACGCGCGCCGCCTGCCCGAAGCGAAGAAGGTCTTCGAGAGCTATTCGCCGTTCGGCTTCCTCGAGGCCTACACGACCTCCTATCTGCATTTCGCGCCGGGCCTCTCCGACAACGCCGGCTTCAATCTGCCGGAGATGCCCGCCAACGCCTATATGGGCCTCTACATCGACAGCGACGGCCCGATCGGCGTCATGCGCCACCTCTCCGACAAGGAGACGGCCTACTTCCGCTACCTGCCGATGTACTACCCCTACGTGATCAAGAAGGCGCCGAAGACCTTCATCACCCAGTTCGGCGGCGGCATCTCGACCGAGGTCGCGCTCGCCTCCGGCTCGAAGGACGTCACGGTCGCCGAGGGCAATCGCGCCATCCTCGCCGCCTTCCACGACCCGGTGTTCAAGGATTTCACCGGCGACATCCTCAGCAAGGTCCGCGTCATCGATTACGAGGGCCGGCACTTCCTCGCAGCAGACCAACGAGAAATTCGACGTCATCGACCTGAGCCTCGCCGATTCCACCGGCCTCTCCAATCCCGGCGGCTTCGCGGTCGTCGAAAAGTTCCCCTACACCGCAGGAGGCGATGGAGACCTACATGCGCGCGCTCGCGCCGGGCGGCGTGCTCGCGGTCACCATCTGGAACAAGGAAGAGCCGCCGAAGTCGGTGCTGAAGCTCTACGCGACGATGGCGGCGGCCTCGCGCGCGCTCGACGGCGACAAGCATGGCGGATTCGTTCTTCGTCTCCTCGTCCTACCTCTCGACCGCGACGGTGCTCTACAAGCGCGGCGGCTTCACCGCCGACGAGATCGACAAGCTTCGCAAGCACACCCACGACATGTCGTTCGACGAGATCTATTCGCCGGGCCTGTTCTACGACGGCTCGCAGACCGATCGCACGCTCGACGGCTATGTCGCGCAGTTCTTCACGGCGCCCGTCAACGGGCCGCCTGGCTCCGACAAGGCCGTCGTCGGCCGACCCGACCGCGCCGCCGACCGCCCAGGTCGACGATCCGACCGCGCCCGACGACAACGCGCCGCCCGGCGGCAAGGCCGACGAAGGCGTGCTGCCCTCGACCGTGATGGGCCGGCTCGCCTGGCACACGCTTGTCAACGGCGACTGGGACGAGATCGCCGACCGCTACGTGTTCGACACGCGCAAGCTGACCAACGACGCCCCCTATTTCGCGGCCTACGTGAAGACCAAGGACCTGCCGCAGGTGCTGTCCGATCCCGATCGGCTCGAGCCGCTGCAGGACGAATGGGGCTACCTGCTGATCTGGGCGACGCTCGGCATCGCCTGCGTCACCGCCGCGGTGCTGCTCGTCATTCCGCTCATCTGGGGCTGGCGATCGATCTTCTCGAAGACGCCGGGCAAGACGCTGAGCGTCATCTATTTCGCCTGCCTCGGCGCCGGCTACATCATGGTCGAGGTCGGCCTGATCGCGCATTTCGTGATGGCGCTCGGCAATCCCACGGTGTCGGCCTCGATCCTGATCACCGGCATGCTGGTGTTCTCCGGCCTCGGCGCGCTGGTCTCGGAGCGCATCCTCGACGTCAAGCGCGTCGTCATGCCGGTCATCTTCCTCGCTGATCGCGGCGATGCTGGCGGCCTATGCGCTCTACCTCAACGTCGCGCTCGATGCGATCGGCTCGCTGCCCTATTTCGCGCGGCTGCTGCTCTGCTTCCTGTTCATCGCGCCGCCCGCCTTCCTGATGGGCTTCCCGATGCCGACGGCGATGACGACGCTCGGCCGGCTCGGCAAGGAGCATCTGTTCATCTGGGCCTGGGGCGTCAACGGCTGCTTCTCGGTGATCGGCGCCGCGGCCGCGCCGGTCATCGCCACCAACTTCGGGCTCGGCGCCGTGATCGAGATCGCAGCGCTCGCCTATTTCATCGCGCTGCCGGCGTTCTTCGGGGTGCTGGCGGAGCCGAGGCGGGCGTAGGGCGGCGGGACACCCCCTCCCCCCGGCCCTTCCCCATGAAGGGGGAGAGAGAAGAACGGCCCGGTTCCGTGTCCCCTCCCCCGTCGTGGGAAAGCGTTAGGGAGGGGGGTCGCTTCCGGCTGAGCGTCGAAGTTGCTATGATGGCGTCGGGCGTCCGGACAATTCCGGCGTTTCGGCGAACCGGAGAGCCGATGGATGGGGAGTTTTCGTATCGCCTTGGCGTGTTCGGGCGCGCTCGCGCTCGCAGGCTGTGCGTCTAGCTCGACCGTGTCTGGAAACTATCCCTCAGGCTCCGGCGGCGGCTCCGGCTTCTCACAGTCCGGCGGCGCGAACGTCGCCTATACAGAGTTCAACAACTCCGCCTTCCCGTATCACGGCCAGATTCCGCCCGACGACGAACATGCCCAGGCTCGCCCGTTCCTGGACGTCAGCGAGAATGGCCGGTTCGGCCATTCCTCTCCGCGCGGCGGCGTGCATTGGGAGGATGCGACCTACAACGACCGCCACGTGCTGATCGCCGCCTCGCCGCAGTTCAATCCGAACTCGCCGGGCGTGATAGTGGTTTATTTCCACGGCAACCAGGCGACCTTGTTGCGCGACGTCGCCGGGCGCCAGCAGGCGCCGCAGCAGGTGGCGCAATCCGATCTCAACGCGGTGCTGCTCGCCCCGCAGATGGCGGTCGACGCGCGGGATTCCAGCGCTGGCAATTTCTGGCGACCCGGCGGCTTCCTGCAATTCCTCGATGAGGCCGAGGCGAAGCTCGCCGCGCTCTATCCCGGCACGTCGAAATACACCTTCGCCAGCATGCCGGTCATCATCATCGCCTATAGCGGCGGCTACCTGCCGGCCGCCTATTCGCTCGAATACGGCGGCGCCGGCGGCCGGGTGCGCGGCGTCGTGCTGCTCGACGCGCTGTTCGGCGAACCCGAGAAGTTCGCCGACTGGGTGCAGCGGGAATCGCCGCACGCGTTCTTCGTCAGCGCCTATTCCGCCTCGTCGAAATCGCAGAACCTCGCGCTCGAGGCGCGGCTCAGAGCGGCCGGCGTACCCGTTGACAACGGCCTGCCGGATTCGCTGCACGCAGGCGTGGTGGCGTTCGTCGACGCCGGCGGCGCGAGCCACGACGATTTCGTCACCGCCGCCTGGACCGGCAATCCGCTGACCGACATTCTGAGCCGTATGGGGCGGTAGGCGCCTTCTGTCGCCGCAGTCACTGACCGCGGCCGCGGCGTCACGTACAGTTTTGCAAGTACACGCCGGCGGAACCCCTGCGGTCAGCTACCGCGGCTGCATGACATATCCTTGATCCCGCGGGCCTTCTCTGCGGGCCGCACAAGGACTACCTTCAGGGCGCGACGCAACTGGCGGAGGCTCGAGACGCGAAAGCTGGCGAAGCTGCACCTGCATCGGGGAATGGCGCTGGCGCTGTTTGCCGCGCTGCTGGTCGCGCCTGCGCCGAGGAGCCGCGCCAACCCCGCAATCGACGTTCGCATCGTGCTCGCCGCCGACGTCTCGCGCAGTATCGATACCGACGAATTCGATCTGCAGCAGAACGGCTATGCTGCGGCGATCTCCGACCCGCGCGTCATCGACGCGATCCTCGCTGGCCGGCATGGCGCGATCGCAGTGTCGTTCGTGGAATGGGCGGCGCTCGACGAGCAGCGCACGGTCATCGACTGGAAAGTGATTTCCAACGCCGCCGACGCGCGCGCGTTCGCCGACGCACTCGCCAATGCGCCGCGCGCCTTCGTCGGACGCACCGCGATCGGCTCGGCGCTCGACTATTCGGTCGGAGTGCTCAACGCGTCCGGCATCGACGCCGACCGCAGTGTGATCGACGTATCCGGCGACGGCACGAGCAATCAGGGACACATGGTGACGGAGGCGCGCGACGCCGCGCTCGGCGCGGGCATCACGATCAATGGTCTGGCGATCTTCAACCGCAGCGCGGCGGCGATGGGCGGCTATCTGGCCCTGCACACCAATCCGCCAGGCGGTATCGACGAATATTACCGCAACAACGTCATCGGCGGCTTTGGCGCCTTCGTGATCCGGATCGACGATTTCTCAAGCTTCGAGCAGGCGATGATCCAGAAGCTGATCTCGGAGATTTCCGCGGCGCCCGCAGGCGCGGGTCGGAAGAAGGGGTGATTTGGAAGGCTCGCGCGTCAAATAGATGAAATCCGGCCGGCCTTGTCGCGCAAGGCCGGCCGGATTTCGAGCTTAACTTAAGCGGCAGTCAAAGCCGTCGTGCTGCTTTTTGCCTTGCGGTAACCAGCAAAGCCGAGACCCGCGAAGCCGAGCAGCATCAACGCCCATGTCTGGGGTTCGGGCACTGCGGTGATTGACAGCGTGCCAACAACCCCGTTTTGCGGATAGCCGACCGAATCGATCACGGAATTGAGAGCGTAGTTGTCGCCGTTCCATGAGTATAGATTGAAGTCTTGACCGCCGGCCTTAAACGAAACGCCGCCAAAGGATATTGTTAGACCTGCGTACAAAGTATTGTCCGCCGCCGCATAGGACGAAAGGCCGGTAATCGTTCCACTTGCGATTCCATTTGTGCCGTCGCTGGTCACGGAACCTGAAATGCCAGTTATCGCCGCGGTCGCAGGGCCGGCTGTCATAAAATCACCGCTGATGACCAACGAGCCATAGGCGTCGTCTGTGGATCGATCCTGATTCGCGGTGAAATTGAAAGCGTAAACTTCGGCAGAGGCCGTATCGGCTGCCAACACTACAGGAGCGGCGCTCAAAGCAGCCCCCAACAATACCAACGACAACTTTTTCATATAACGCTCCGATCGACCCGGCTTTTCGCTGCAACTAAGAGTAGCGGTAGATAAAAAGCTGATAAAATGCAATCGCCACCGGTAAGTTTTTGGTGCTTTCGTTAAGATAGGCGCCAGCGCCCTGAACGCGGACCGCACCGCGCACACCTTCAAGCCACGCTCAGCCACCCTTCGAGCGCCAGCCCTGCGAACAGCAACAGCCCCGCGTCCCGGTTCGAGCGGAACAGCCTCAGCGCCGTCTCCGGGCTCGCGGCGTCCATCCGGGCGACCTGCCAGGCGAGGTGCGCGACATAGGCGGCCCAGCCGAGCCAGGCGATCACCCCGCGCCCCCGCGCCATAGAGCGCAGCGCCGGCGAAGACCGCCGCGAGCGCGTAAAACAGCCCGACGGCGAGCCGCGCGCGCGTCCCGAACAGGCGCGCGGTCGAGCGGATGCCGACGATCGCGTCGTCGCGCGCGTCCTGCTGCGCGTAGATCGTGTCGTAGCCGATGGTCCAGCAGATCGCCGAGGCGTAGAGCGCGAATGCCGGGCCACGCGAGCGCGCCGAACGCGGCGCTCCAGCCCATCAGCGCGCCCCAGGAAAAGGCGAGCCCGAGCACCGCCTGCGGCCAGGAGGTGATGCGCTTCATCAGCGGATAGATCGCGACGATCAGCAGCGAGGCGGCGCCGACGCCGATCGAAAACGCATTGAAGCACAGCAGCACGGCGAGGCCGACCAGCGCCTGCAGCGACAAGAAACGCCGCCGCGCGCCTTACGCTGACCCGGCCGGAAGGCAGCGGCCGGCCGCGCGTGCGCTCGACGCCAGCGTCGAGCTTGCGGTCGAGAATGTCGTTGTAGGTGCAACCGGCGCCGCGCATCGCGATCGCGCCGACGAGAAACAGCAGCAGATGCCATAAGTTCGGGCCCGCGATGGGCGGCGAGCGCCGGCCAGCGCCGCCGACTGCCAGCACGGCGCCAGCAGCAGTTGCCAGCCGATCGGCCGGTCCCAGCGCGCCAGCTGAACAAACGGCACGGCCCATTCCGGCGCGAAGCCGCAGCGCCAGGCTTCGCAGGCCGCGAATCGGGCAGCGCCCGCCCTTCGCGCCTACGCTCAAAGCGGTCCGGCCGGCAATTTCGGAGCGGCGGCCGCGCCGACGCCCGCGTCCGCCTGTTCCTTGGCCTTCTTCATCTGGGCGGCGACCGTGCAGGCCTTGGTGGCCATCTGCGTGTCCTTGCCCTGGATGATCTTGAACTGGTCGAACACCGTCGTCGGGGATCTGGCACCAGTCCTTGTTCTTGGTCAGCGAGGCGAGAAAGGCGTTGTCGGCAGCGACGATCGGCCGCGCGTGCTCGCAAAAAGTCTCCGCGTCGAGTTGCTTGCCCTTGTTCGCTGCGACCATCGTGTTGATGCCTTGCAGGACCGCCTCGCGCTTGGTCTTCAGCACGCCCAGCTCGTCGCAACTGTCGGCGCGCGCGCTCGTCACAGAGAGCGCAGCCAGCGCTGCCGCCGCGATGAGGGCGCTGAAGCGCCGGCGGCGCCGCTCCCTCGTGTTCACCCATAGCCCAAACTCCTCGTCCCTTGGTCAAAACGACGTGAACCCTCCGAAAACGGCGAAAACAGGGCGCCGTCATGCCCAACCGCGAGTTGAATAGTCGATCGCGTAGCTTTCGGGCCGCGTCGCGATCGCCGCCATGCCGATCAGCACCGTATCTTCATTGGTGGCGAGCCGGGTCGGGAATGTGACGCGCCAGCGCGTCGACTGGCGCTTTATCTTCAAACGCCTTGCGAAACGTCGCCTCGTCGAGAAAATCGACGATGCGCGGCAGGACGCCGCCCGCCAGCGTGACGCCGCCGAAGGCGACGAAGGCGACCGCGACGTCGCCCGCCAGCCGCCCGACGATCCGCCAGAACATCTGCAGGCTCTTGGCCTCCTCGCCGGTGCGGTCCGCGAGCGCCGCGGCGACGATCGCCGGTCCGTCGGCCTGCGAGGCAGGAAGCCCGAAAGCCGCCAGACGGGCGTGATGAACGCGCGGCAGACCAGGACCGGAAATCACACTCTCGGTGGTGATGCGGCCATGGGCGCGCTCGAGATGCGGCCAGATCGCCTGCTCCTCCTCGGTCTCCGGGCCAAAACCGATATGGCAGAACTCGGAGGCGAGCGAAGTGTAGCGCCCGCCTGCCTCGATCAGCGCCGCGACGCCGAGCCCGGTGCCCGGACCCGAGGATCGCTTGCGGGCCCTTCGCGCCGAAAGCCAGCGCGCCGATCTGGTGCGCGTCGCCCGCTTCGATGACAGGCAACGACAGCGCCTGCGCCTCGAAATCGTTGAGCAGCAGCCCCTGCCCGAGGCCCAGCCGGTGCGCGACGTCGGGCCCCTCGATCCGCCACGGCGCGTTGGTGAGCTTCAGCGCTCGCCCCTCGACCGGACCGGCGCCGCAGGCGATCACCGACTTCGGCTTCGCGGCCAGCCGCGATCCCGCCGCTTCGATCGCTTCGGCGAGACCCGGATAATCCCAGGTTTTCAGATGAACCGTTTCGCCCAGCGGCGCCGCCGGGTCGACCTTGAGCGCAAAGCGTACGTTCGTGCCGCCGATGTCGGCGACCAGCGCGGGAAACGGAAAAACGACTTTTGCCATGGCGCGCGATTAAGCAGAACGGTTGCGCATGGCGTCAAGCGGACGCCGAAATTTTGTTTGGGACGGCGAGCGGAAACGCGACGCGCGGGGCGGAGCGCGTTAGCTTCGGCGCCAGCCGACTTAACGAGGGCGTATGGGCGATTTCGGGTTCTACGAATTCTTCTGCGGCGGCGGCATGGCGCGAGCCGGGCTGGGCGCCAACTGGAATTGCCTGCTCGCCAACGATTTCGATGCTGCAAAGGGCCGCGCCTACGCGCGGAACTGGGGCGCTGGCGCCTTGAAGATCGCCGACGTGAACACGCTGACGACCCGTGAACTGCCTGGAGGAGCGGACCTCGCCTGGGCGTCGTTTCCCTGCCAGGATCTGTCGCTGGCCGGCCTCCGGGGCGGCCTCGACGCCGGGCGTTCCGGCGCGTTCTGGCCATTCTGGCGGCTGATGCTGGCGCTGCGAAAGGAGGGACGCGCGCCCGACGTGATCGCGCTCGAGAACGTACGCGGATCGCTGACCTCGCGCGGCGGGGCGGACTTTCGGAGCCTCGTCGAAACGATCGCGTTGGCAGGCTACGGCGTGGGCGCGTTCGTCATTGATGCGGTGCGGTTCGTGCCTCAGTCCAGGCCCCGGCTTTTCGTGCTCGCGGTCGCCGAAGGCCTCGCGATCCCCGCCGGACAAATTGCAGAAAGCCCGAGCCCGGAATTCCATCCGCCGGCGTTGCTGAAAGCGATGCGAGGCCTCACGCCGAAAGCGCAAGCCGCGTGGCGCTGGTGGCGTCTGCCGAGCCCGGCGCGGCGCAACGCATCCCTCGCGGATCTCATCGAAGCGGATGGCGTCGCCTGGCGCTCCGACGACGAAACGCGGCGCCTGCTCGACCTGATGACGCCCCTGCATCGCCGAAAAATCGACGAGGCGAGCGCGGAGGGCGCGCGCGCCGTCGGAACCCTCTATCGGCGCACCCGGCCCGCCGCAGCAGGCGGCCGCGCGCAGCGGGCCGAGGCGCGCTTCGACGGCGTCGCCGGCTGCCTGCGCACGCCGGCGGGCGGGTCGAGCCGGCAGACGCTGATCGTCATCGAGGACGGCACGATCAGAACCCGGCTGCTGTCGCCGCGCGAGGCGGCCCGCCTGATGGGCCTGCCCGACAGCTACGTTCTGCCGAAGGGCGCCACGGAGGCGTTCCATCTGCTGGGCGACGGCGTTGTGGCGCCGGTCGTGCGCCACCTGAGCGAACACCTGATCGAGCCGATCCTCCTGGCGCGCGACGGCGCCGCGCGCAGACGGGCATGACGCGGCCGACGGAGGCCCCCTCCCCGGCCCGGTCGGCGACGATGCGCGCAGTCAAATCGCGCGACACGGCGCCGGAACGGCAGGTGCGCAAGCTGCTCAATCGATTGGCGCCCGGTTACCGGCTCTGCCGCGCCGATCTGCCCGGCAAGCCAGACATCGCCTATGGCAAGCGCAAGCTGGCGATCTTCGTGCATGGCTGCTTCTGGCACGGTCACGACTGCCCGCGCGGGGCCCGCATGCCGAAGACCAACCGGCCGTACTGGGAGGCAAAAATCGCTCGCAATCGCGCCCGCGATGTCGCGAGCCTGCAGGCGCTCGCCGCGCTCGGCTGGCGTACGCTCGTCATCCACGAATGCGAGCTGAAGGACGCCGCCGTTTTGGAGGCTCGGCTTGGCGCGGCGCTTGCTTGAGAATTAGGCGCTTGCCGCGTGTCATTTCGCACTGCACAAGATACAGATAATTGGCGAAAGCCGCCCGTCAGGACCTCACCGATGACGATTGCCGCGACCCCCTTGCCGACCCCCGCCGAAGAAGACGCCAAGGACGCCCCGCTGCGCGACGACATCCGGCTGCTCGGCCGCATCCTCGGCGACACGGTGCGCGAGCAGGAAGGCGAAGAGACGTACAAGTTCGTGGAGAACATCCGGCAGGCTTCGATCCGCTTCCACCGCGACAACGAGACCGGCGCGCGGCGCGAACTCACCACGATCCTCGACGGGCTCGACCACGACCAGACGTTCGCGATCCTGCGCGCCTACAGCTATTTTTCGCACCTCGCCAACATCGCCGAGGACGAGCACCACACCCGCCGCAACCGCGCGCATATCGTCAAGGGCTCGGCGGCGCGGCCGGGCTCGATGCATCTACGCCTTTCAGCGCGCCAAAGAGGCGGGCGTCGCGCCGGAGACGCTGCGCAAGTTCTTCGACGGCGCGCTCGTCAGCCCGGTGCTCGACCGCCCATCCGACGGAAGTGCGCCGCAAGAGCACGCTCACCCACGAACTGCAGGTCGCCGATCTGGTCGCCGAGCGCGGCCGCCTCGCCGGCGACGAAGCGGCGCTGGCCGAAAACGAGGAACGGCTGCGCGCGCACCGTGCTGCTGCTGTGGCGCACCAACCTGCTGCGTCAGAACCGGCTGCGCGTGATCGACGAAGTCGCCAACGGCCTCTCCTATTACGACTACACGTTCTTCGATCAGATACCGCGCATCCACGCCGCGGTTGAGGACGAGCTGGCGCGGCAGGCGCCGAAGACCGCAAAGTCCCGGGTCTCGACCTTCCTGCGCGTCGGCTCTTGGATCGGCGGCGATCGCGACGGCAACCCGTTCGTCACCGCCGAGCGTGCTCAGCGAGGCGATCCGCTTGCAGAGCGCGCGCGCCTTGCAGCGCTATCTCGACGATCTGCACGAACTCGGCGGCGAACTGTCAATCAGCGACGAGCTGATGCGCGTCAGCCCGGAACTGACGGCGCTCGCCGAGCGCTCCGACGACAAATCCGCCGCGCGCAAGGACGAGCCCTATCGCCGCGCGATCAGCGGCATGTACGCACGCTCGCCAAGACCGCGGCTCAACTCGACCAGGTCACGCGCGCTGCGGCAGCCGATCGGCGCCGAGGCCACGCCCTACCAGAGCGTCGACGAATTCGCGGCGGATCTCGCGGTGATCATCCGACTCGCTGGAAGCCAATGGCGGCGCGATCCTCGCACGCGGCCGCCTGCGGGCGCTGAGGCGGGCGGTCGACGTGTTCGGCTTCCACCTCGCGCCGATCGACCTGCAGGCAGAACGCCAACGTGCACGAGCGCACCGTCGCCGAACTGTTCGCCGCCGCGATCCCCGGCGTCGAATATCTGCTGCTCAACGAAGACGCGCGCATCGAATTGCTGCGCAAGGAGCTGCGCTCGCCGCGCCCGCTCGTCTCGCCGTTCGTCAAATACAGCGACGAGACGGAAGGCGAACTCGCCATCCTGCGCAACGCCGCAAAAATCCGGCGCACCTACGGGCCGGGCGCGATCCGCACCAGCATCATCTCGAACTGCGCCGACGTCTCCGACATGCTGGAGCTGGCGCTGCTGCTGAAGGAGGTGGGCCTCGTCACGGCGACCGGCCGCGCCGACGTCTGCATGGTGCCGCTGTTCGAGACGATCGCCGACCTGCGCAATTGCGTCGGCGTGATGGACCGCCTGCTCGCGCTGCCGGAATATCGCCGCCTGATCGACTCGCTCGGCCGCGAGCAGGAGGTGATGCTCGCCTATTCGGACTCGCAACAAGGACGGCGGCTTCGTCACCTCGGGTTGGGAGCTCTACAAGGCCGAGATCGGGCTGGTTGGCGTATTCAAGCGCCACGACATCTTGATCCGCCTGTTCCATGGCCGCGGCGGCTCGGTGGGGCGCGGCGGCGGCCCGAGCTACGACGCCATTCTCGCTCAGCCCGGCGGCGCGGTGCGCGGACAGATCCGCATCACCGAGCAGGGCGAAATCATCTCGAGCAAATATTCGAACGCCGAGGTTGGACGACGCAATCTGGAATCTCTGGTCTCGGCGACGCTGGAAGCGACGCTGCTGCAGGAGGACTCGCCGGCGCCCGACCCCTCCTATCCCGAGACGATGGATACGCTTTCCAACACCGCGTTCGCCGCCTATCGCGATCTCGTCTACGGCACGGAAGGGTTCGTCAAATATTTCTGGGCCTCAACCGTCATCACTGAGATCGCCACGCTCAACATTGGCTCGCGCCCGGCGTCGCGCAAAAAGACGCAGGCGATCGAAGATTTGCGCGCCATTCCCTGGGTGTTCTCCTGGGCGCAATGCCGGCTGATGCTGCCGGGTTGGTACGGGTTCGGCTCGGCCGTCAAGGCCTATCTGGCGGCCAACCCCGATACCGGCATGGCCAAGCTCAAGGAGATGTATCAGAAGTGGCCGTTCTTCCGCACCCAGCTTTCCAACATGGACATGGTGCTGGCCAAATCGAGCCTCGCGATCGCCTCGCGTTACGCGCAACTGGTGCCAGACGTGAAGCTGCGCGAGACGATCTTCTCGCGCATTTCGACGGAATGGCATGACGCGGTCAACGCGCTCAACCAGATCATGGGACAGAAAGAATTGCTGGAGCACAATCCGCTGCTGCTGCGCTCGATCCGCAACCGCTTCCCCTATCTCGACCCGCTGAACCATGTGCAGGTGGAATTGCTGAAGCTGCATCGCACGCATGGTTCGAGCGACAAGGTGCTGACGGGCATCCAGCTCACCATCAACGGCATTTCGGCGGGCCTGAGAAACAGCGGATGAACCTCGCGAGCCTGTTGCATCGGCTGTTTCATGGTCCGGCATGGCTCACGTTCTTCGCCATGGGGCTTGCGACCGGAGGCGTTGCGCTTTGCTCGTTTCATCTGTTCGAAATGTTTTCCGCCAACTACGAGCTGATCCGCGACTACGGCGGGATGGCCATCCTCGACGGCGGGCTGCTTCAATTCGTCGAGCTGGTGTTCTGGGGTTACCTGGCGCTGGCTTGCTACGTCGTGTTCAAGGGCTGCGTCGACGGGCTGTTGCTCCGCATTCATCGCAGCCGCGCCGCGGAAGCGAGCCGCCCCGACGCCAAGGCGCCCGACGCATGACACGACAGCGAAATACGCTTCGTCCCTCTCGCTCTGGCGCCGACCGCGATGAAAAAAGGCCTCACCCCGCAGGAAGTCGCCGCGCTGATCCCCGATGGCGCCTCGTTGATGATCGGCGGCTTCATGGGCGTCGGCAGCCCGCTCCGGGTGATTGACGCGCTCGTAGCCGCCGGACGGCGCGACCTGACGCTGATCGCCAACGACACCGCAAAGCCCGATTTCGCGATCGGCAGGCTGATCCGCGCCGGCGCGATCAGGAAGGCGATCGTCTCGCACATCGGCCTCAATCCCGAGACGCAGCGCGGCATGATCGAGGGCGCGATCGACGTCGAGCTCGTTCCGCAGGGCACGCTCGCCGAACAGATCCGCGCCGGCGGCTACGGGCTCGGCGGCGTGCTGACCAAGACCGGCCTCGGCACGATCGCCGCCGAGGGCAAGCGGGTCATCGAGATCGACGGCGAGCCCTGGCTCTACGCGCCGCCTCTGCGGGCCGATTTCGCGCTGATCTGCTGCGACCGCGCCGACTACAACGGCAATTGCAGCTATCAGCTGACGGCGACCAACTTCAATCCGGTCATGGCGACGGCGGCCAAGACCGTGATCTGCGAGCCGCGCGACCATCGTGCCGGTCGGCGTGATCGCGCCCGACAATGTCACGACGCCCGGCGTGCTCGTCCATTATCTGGTGCGAAGGGAGGCCGCATGAGCCCCGAGGAAGTCATCCAGCGCCGCGTCGCGCGCGAGCTGAAGCCGCACACGCTGGTCAATCTCGGCATCGGCCTGCCGACCGGCGTCGCTCATTACATCGACCCGCATGGCGGGCATCCTGTTCCAGTCGGAGAACGGCATCGTCGGCATGGGCAGCCGGCCGCCCGAGGGCATGGAGGACCTCGGCCTCACCGACGCCGGCGGCCGTTTCATCACCGCGGTTCCGGGCGCAGCGACGGTCGAACTCGACGCTGTCGTTCGGCCTGATACGCGGCGGCCATCTCGACGCCACCGTGCTCGGCGCGCTCGAGGTCGACGAGGACGGCCAGCTCGCCAACTGGGTCGTGCCCGGCAAGATGGTGCCCGGCATGGGCGGCGCGATGGACCTCGTGACCGGCGCGCGCAAAGTGATCGATCGCCATGCAGCACACCGCCAAGGGCAAGCCGAAGATCGTGCCGCGCTGCACGCTGCCGCTGACCTCGACGCGCCGCGTCAGCCTGATCATCACCGAGCTCGCCGTCATCGAGCCGACCGACGAGGGACTGATGCTGCGCGAACGCGCGCCCGGGGTGTCGGTTGACGACATCCTGAAGGCGACGACGGCGCGGTTGATCGTGACGGAGGCGATCCCGGAGATGGTCTTGCACTGAGGCGGCAGCGGGGCGCGCCCCTCATCCGGCGCTTCGCGCCACCTTCTCCCGCAAGCGGGCGAAGGGTTTACCACGCAAGGCTCGCGGCCCCCTCGCCCGCTTGCGGGAGAGGGTTGGGATGAGGGCGATTCCCGTTGAGCGAAGCTTGCCCTATGTGGTTTTCCCCTTCTCCCCGCGAGCGGCGAGAAGGGCTCTACCTACGAACACGCGTAGCAAATCGAAGCGCGAGACGAGCCAGCCTTCCAGCCCTCACGCCGTCCACAGCCTCGCGGCGGCGAGCGCGGCTCGGGCGGCGGCCTTGTCGAAATGCGTCTCAGAAGCCCCGCTGGCGGCTGCGAAAGCCTCGGCCAGTTCGGGCGGTTCGGCAGGCGCTTCGAAACGGTCCCCGCTGCTCATCAGCGCCGAATGGATCGCGCCAGCATAATCCGCACGCGTGCCCTGCAGGGCGGCGACCATCACAGCCACCAGCGGCCGCGGCGCGTCGGAGACGCGCGCCAGCCGGTAGACGTTGTAGAGGCGCTTGAGGGCGGACGGGCCGCCGTCGGTCAACGGCGCGACCGCCGAAAGCAGCGCCGTTTCCGCGTTGGCCAGCGGTTCCGAGATCGGCTTCGTCGAGGGCGGCGGGAGCGGGCCCGGCCGGCCGCCTTCCGCAATCAGCCGCGCCGCCAGCCGCGCGCTGTCCTGCGCTTCGATAGCCCCAAGGTTGAATACGAGGTCGAAATGGCCGCGCGACAGGGCGCGCGGATCGTCGGGGCGCAGCCGCTCGGGATCGCAGGCGATCAGCGCCGCCATGCCGGGGCCGAGCAGAGCGCCGATCGCGTCGATCAGGCGGAGCGCGTTGGCGCGGCGACAACGTTTCGAGGTTGTCGACGACCAGCACGATGCGCTTCGGCCGCACCGTTTCGCCGGCCGGACCCAGCAGCCGGCCGAGTTCGGCGAAGAAGTCGCGCGACGCCTTGGCGGGCGTCTGCAGGACTTTCAGGAACGAAGGACCGGGGCCTCGCGCCACGGGGCTCGCGCCTCCGGCGCGCTGCAGCAATGCGTCGGCGCGCTGCTGCGCAGCCTGCGCCTCGCTGGTCAGGGCCGCAATGCGGCGCTCCAGCCGCGCCAGGCTGGCGTCGAGCTCGGCGCGGCGCTCTCTGATGTCGAAGTTCAGCAGCCTTAAGCCCCGGATCAGCAGCGCCGAGAACCCGGTCGCGCGCCACAGGTTGATGAACAGCGCAATCACCGCGATAGCGATCAGCACGGTCGCCGCCGCGCCGGAACCACTCGTCCTGAGCGACGATGAACTGCGGAACCTGCGGGAAGCCGGCGGTGACGCTGTCGAGCATGCCCGTCGCGGCGGCGGTCCGCAGCCGGTCGACGCCGACCGCGGCGAGGAAGGCGACGATGGCGGTGAGCAGCAGCGTCACCTGGCCGCGAAACGCCCAGATCGAGCGCAGGAAGAGGCCGAATTTCGAGCCTGCTCCGGCGCCGGCGTGATCGAACAGCAGATCGCGAAACGTCTGCGCGAGGTCGTCGCCGGCGTAGCCGAAGCGGCGCAGGCGCGACTTCGATCTGGCCGCGGCCGCTGCGAATCATCGCGTCGACGCGCGAGCCCGGCGTGTCATAGATCAACGCCTCGCCGAGGCGGGCGCGCTTGGAAGCCAATTCCTCGCGCGCGGCGCGATCCGCATCGAGCTTGTGCGCGAGTTCTTCCTGGCGCTCATGAGCCGCCGCCGCGGCGCGGCGGGGATCGCCGGCGCCGTGGGCGGCCTCGTCGGCCAGCCCCGCGTAATTGGCGCCGTCGCGACCCGACTTCGAGCGCGACATAGACGGCGGAGGCCAGCGCGCTGGCGGGATCGAAGCCGTCCGCGCCAAAGCCGGCGGCGTCGACCGTCGCCATCACGATTTCGCGAGGGCGCGAGACGCCTGCGCCGGGAACGCGCGAGCCGAGGTCGGCGATGGCCGCGCTGAGGCGCGCGAGCGCAAAACTCTTGCCGGCGCCCGGGGGGCCGATGATGCCGACCCGGAACGGCGTCTGGGCGAGTTCCGACGCGCAAAGCTCGGCGAGCGGCGCCATCGCCGCCGAAACGCCGCCAAGATCGGCTCCATCCGGCTGGGCGGCGATCAGCAACGGTTCGCGGTTGGCCGGCGGCGCCGCCGGTTTCGCAGGCGGCGAAAGCGGGGGCATGACAGGCTCACGCGTCGCACGATCGATTTCCAGCGCCATGATGCTCCTCTGAACCGCGCCGCCGCTCACGCACGTTCGGCGGCCCCGGTTTGGCTTTCGCGCCGCGCGGCGTCAAGCGGGTTCGCAAGGCCGGCGCAAGGAACTTAACCCTCTTCTTACGGATGATTCCTATCGTGGCGTTAACCACGTTTGCCGAGTCGAAATGCCGCTTTCCCAGGTTTCAGAACTCGCCCGCGAGAGCCCGCCAATCGTATCGGCGCCTTTTCGAAGGCCCAGCGCTTCGATCGTCCCCATGGCGGCGCGGCGGCCAAAAGTACTGTTCGTCACGCCGGAGAGCAGCGATTTTCTGCAGGCCGGGGGGCTCGGCGCGGTCGCGGCTTCGCTGCCCCGGGCGCTGAGTCGCGATTGCGATGTCCGTGTGCTCGCGCCGGGTTTTCCCGCCGCGCTGAAAATCGGCGCGGAAATCGAAATCGTCGCGCGCCTGCCGGGCGCCGGCGAAATTCCGCCATGCTCGATCGGGCGCACGGCGACCGCGGATGGACTGACGATCTACCTGGTGTTGTGCGCGGAGCTGTACGATCGGCCGGGCTCGCCCTACGCGAACGTCGCCGGCGCGGAATATCCCGACAACGACGTGCGCTTCGCCCGGCTGAGCCTCGCCGCCGCCGAATTCGCCGAACTCGGCTTCGGGGGCTGGAAGCCAGACGTCACCCACCTCAATGACTGGCCGACCGCTCTCACCGCAGGCTACCTCAAATGGCGCGGCGCCAGGGCGCCGACGGTGCTGACGCTTCACAATCTCGCCCACCAGGGCCTGTTCGACGCGGAGCGCCGCTCGGCGCTCGCCATCCCCGAGGAGGCTTTCACGCTCGACGGCGTCGAGTTCCACGGCCAGCTCTCGTTCCTGAAGGCCGGGCTCAACTATGCGGACGAGGTGACGACGGTCAGCGAAACCTACGCCGAGGAGATCACGCGGCCGGAGTTCGGCTTCGGCCTGGACGGACTGGCGGCGAAGCGCCGGTGGGATGGACGGCTGCACGGCATTCTCAACGGCATCGACCCGAGCTGGGATCCGCGCGCCGACAAACTGTGTCCCTATCTGCTCGATCCGCAGCGCTGGAAAAGCCGCTATGCCGACTACATCCGCGGCGCATTCGGGCTGTCGCTGTCGCGCGCCCCGCTGTTCGCCTTTGTGGCGCGGCTGACGCCGCAGAAAGGCATCGATCTCGTCTTCGAGGTCGCCGAGAGCGTCGTCGCGCGCGGCGCGCAGATCGTGCTGATCGGCCGCGGCGACCCCGACGCGGAGATTGCGCGCGACCGAACTCGCGGCGCGCTTCCCGGAAGCGATCGGCGCCCGCATCGGGTTTCACGCGGCCGAAGCGCGCGCGGCTTTCGCCGCCGCCGACTTTCTGCTGATGCCGTCGCGCTTCGAGCCCTGCGGGCTCAGCCAGATGTTTGCCCAGCGGTTCGGCGCGCTGCCAATCGCCCACCGCACCGGCGGCCTCAGCGAAACAGTTGATGACGGAGCGACCGGCTTCCTGTTTGACAGCGCCAACGTCGCCTCGCTGCAAGGCGCGCTCGAGCGGGCCTTTGCCATCTATGCGACGCCGCGCGAGTTCTACGCGATGCGTCGCGCCGCGATGGCGAAGCGGTTTGATTGGGAGGAATTCGGCCGCGAAATATACGGCGATCTATCGCAGGCTGGCAGCAGCGCGGTAGTTGGGATGCCCTTCTCCCGCTTGCGGGAGACGGGTCCAATCAATGTCCGCCTGTTCCAGCCGGCAGCGGCTGCGGCTTGCGCATCAGCATCGCCAGCGCGGCGGACAGCACAAACAGCACGGTCAGCGCCAGGAACACGTCGGCGAGCGCCAGAACCATCGCCTGCTTACGCACCATCAGCGAGACCTGCTTGACCGCTGCGAGCGCGGCGTCCGAGCCGCGCGCGGCAAAGCCTGCGGTCAACTTGGCGATCGTCGAATTCCGCGGTTTCGCGACCCCAGACGATCGAGTCGCGCAATCGCACCAGATGCAGGTCCATCCGCTTGTCGAGCACCGTATTGATCAGCGCCAGCCCAACGGCGCCGCCGAGGTTGCGGGTCAGATTGTAGAGGCCCGAGGCGTTCTTCATCTTGTTGAGCGGCATCGTGCCGAGCGTCAGATTGTTGATCGGCACCATGCAGAGCATCAGCCCCGCGCCGCGGAAGATCTGCGGCACGAGCAATTCCCAGAAATCCCAGTCGACGGTTACCTGAGACGCCATCCAGGTGCCGACCGCGAAACCAAGGAATCCAACCGCGATCATCCCACGCGGATCAACCCTGGTGAGCAGCCGGCCGGAGATCGGCGCGGTGATGAACATCGTTATTCCGGTGACGAACATCGTCTGCCCGATCATCAGCGGCGTGTAGCCGCGCACCGCGGAGAGGAACACCGGATAGATGTAGGTGAGCCCGTAGAGGCCGATGCCCATCACGAACGACAGCAGACAGCCCGCCCAGAAGTTGCGGTTCTCGAACGCAGTGAGATCGACGATCGGCTGCGACGCCGTGAACGCGCGCCAGAAGAACACGATTGCGCTGCCCACCGAAACGAGGGTTGCGATCAACACCGGGCTGCTGGCGAACCAGTCCTTCGAAGGCCCTTCCTCGAGCGCGTATTCCATCGCGCCGAGGAAACCCGCCATGCCAGCGAGGCCGACCCAGTCGAACTTGTCGAGCAGCTTGATGTCGCCCTTGTCGAAGTCGATCAGCAACCAGGCCGCGACCGTCACGATGATGCCGGGCGGGATATTGACGAGGAACAACCAGTGCCAGGAGAACCAGTCGGTGAGATAGCCGCCGATGGTCGGTCCGACGGTTGGCGCCATCGTCGCCACGAGGCCGACGATCGGCCCGATGATCGGCTGCTTTGAGCGCGGAAAAATCGTGAACGCCGAGGCGAACACGGTGGGGATCATGCCGCCGCCGATAAAACCCTGCAGCGCGCGCCAGATGATCATCTCGTCGATCGTGGTCGCCGTCGAGCACATCAGGCTCATCAGCGTGAAGCCGGCGGCCGAGATGGTGAACATGACGCGCGTCGACACCATCCGCGAGAGAAACCCGGACAGCGGAATCATGATGACTTCGGCGACCAGATAGCTGGTCTGCACCCAGGTGACTTCGTCCTGCGAGGCCGACAAGCCCGCCTGGATCTGCGACAGCGACGCCGAGACGATCTGGATGTCCAGGATCGCCATGAACATCCCGAACACCATGAAGAAGAAGGCGATCAGCTTGCGCTTGTCGATCTTTTCTTCAGCTGGCGGGGCGGCCGGAATCGCCCGCGCGACCGGCGCCGGAGAGGGCGCAGGCGCTGGAAGGGAACGGACGTCGGAGACGCCGGCGGCGGCGCTCACGGACGCGCCTTTTCGCCGATGCCGAGCGCGCCGAGCAGCGTCGGCTTCGGCTCGTCGTCGCCGCGCGTGTGCACGGAGGCGATCGACCGACAGGCCGGGGCGCAGCGCGCCGTCCTTGATCGCGGCGTCGTCGAGCGTGATGCGCACGGGAATGCGCTGCACGACCTTGGTGAAATTGCCGGTCGCGTTGTCGGGCGGGATCAGCGCGAACTGCGCGCCGGAAGCCGGCGCGACCGACTTGACGACGCCGGACGACCGTGCGTCCGCCGAACGCGTCGACGGAAATCTCGACCCGCTGGCCGGGACGGATGTTGCCGAGCTGCGTCTCCTTGAAGTTCGCGTCGACATAGACGCTGTCCATCGCGACCAGCGCCATCAGGCGGACGCCCGGCTGCGCATATTGGCCGAGTTCGACCGCCTTGTTGCCGACGACGCCGTCGAACGGCGCGCGGATTTCGGTGAACGTGAGGTCGCGCTCGGCCTTCTCCTTGGTCGTCACCAGTTCGGCGCGCACGCGCTGCGCCTCGACCTGCTGCGACTGCAGCACGTCGAGATTGGCCTTGGCGCCGGCGAGCGAGGCTTCGGCCGAGGCCGTCTGCGCCTTCGAGCCCGCCATCGAAGCGGTGGTGCGCGCGCGGTCGGCGGCCGCCTGTTCGAGCCGCTGCTGCGAGCCGAACGCCGCGTCGGCGAGTTTTTGCGAGCGCTGGTATTCGAGTTCGGCGCGCTGATGGTCGGCTTCGGCGCTGTCGGCCTGCGCCTGAGCGAGCGCGACCTGCGCCTCGGCCTGCGAGATCACCGCCTTCTGGGCGTCGATCTGCCTGCCGATGCGCGCGACTGTCGCGTCCTGGGTGTCGATCTTCGCCTTCGCGGCGTCGACGGCGAGCTGATAGTCGACCGGATCGATGCGCGCGAGCAGGTCGCCGGCGTGGACGCGCTGGTTCTGATCGACGGCGACTTCGACGATGTGGCCGGAGATCTTGGCGGCGATGATCGCCGTGTCGGCGCCGACATAGGCGTCGTCGGTCTCCATGATGAAGCGGCCAACCGTGAAGTAATCGTAGCCCAGCCGCCCGCCGTAGGCGATCGCGCCCAGCACGACCAAAGCGAGGACGATTCGCCGAACCGGGGACTTTTTCGGCGGAGCGGAAGGCGCGGCCGCGGCCGGCGCGGCGCCCGCGGGCTTCGCGCTGGGAATTTCGGCGATCTTGGCGCCGCCCGCTGGGGACGAAGGCGCCCTGATCCTGTGCCATGAGAGCAACCCCTGGATCGACCGAACCGTTCGGTCATTTTTTTATTGACTTATACCGGTCCGATCCTTATCGCAAGTGTTGACTGAACCGTTCGGTCAATATTTTTTAGATCGACGGGCGACGAAACGGGAGTCGAAAAACATGGAGGCCGTAACGACCGCGCCGGAGAATGCCGTCCGCGGACGAACAAACCATCGACGGGGGCGCCAAGCGGCGGCAGATCCTCGACGGCGCGCGGGCCGTATTTCTGAACGACGGCTTCGACGGCGCCAGCATGAACGACATCGTCAGGGCGGCCGGCGTCTCGAAGGGCACGCTCTATGTCTACTTCGAATCGAAAGAAGCTCTGTTCGAGGCGCTGATCCGGGAAGACCGCAAGCAGCAGGCCGAGCGGCTCGTGCCGGCCGAGGGCATGACCGATGTGCGCGAGTTTCTCAATGACTACGGGCGGCGCTTCATCGAGACGCATGACGCGGCCGGACCTGCTCGCGCAGTCGCGCATGGTAATTTCGGCGATCGCAAAATTTCCCCGCTTTGGGCAGAGCATTCTTCGAGGCAGGTCCCTTGTTCGGCCTCCGTCGCCTCGAGGCGCGGCTCGTGCAATTCGCGGAGGCGGGCCAACTCGACATGCCGGACTCGGAACTGGCGGCGCAGCAGTTCTGCGAACTCTGCAAGGCCGGCATCTTTCACCGCGCGATTTTCTGCGGCGCCGCCACCGCGACGCCGGAAGAGATCGAGCGCTCCGTGAACAGCGCGGTAAAGGTGTTCCTGGCCGCCTACGGCGCGAAGGGCTGAATATTATCGCGACGGCGCGGTTGACGCTGGGCGGGGCGTCTGTCTATAAGCCCCACCCTATCGACTGGGCCATAACCCGGTCACCGAGGTTATGCGCGACGCGCTGGCGTCGCTGGCAAGGATTGAGACTAGATGGCTAACACTGCGTCGGCCCAGAAGGCGGCCCGTCAGACCGAGCGCCGCACGGCGGTCAACAAGAATCGCCGCAGCCAGATGCGCACCTACGTCCGCAAGGTCGAAGAGGCTCTCGAGGCGAAGGACGCCGCCGGCGCCGCCGCCGCCTTGAAGGACGCCGCCCCGCTGATCGCGCGCGCCGCCCAGAAGGGCATCATTCACGACAACGCCGCGGCGCGGAAGATTTCGCGCCTCACCAAGCGCGTGAAGTCGCTCGCCAGCTGATCCGCCCGCAGGCTCGCCTCGGGTTTTGCAAGGTTTTCCTGCCGCGTCGGCGTTCGCCGGCGCGGTGTGCGTTTGCGCGCTTCGCCGCCGCTGAGAGAGTGCGATGACCGACCAGCCGCCAGACCACCTTTCCGTCGATCCTGCCAGCCCCTGGTACGACGAAGCCGTGCTGTTGCGCGGCATCGGCATCCGCTTCAAGGGCAAGGAGCGGACCGACGTCGAGGAATATTGCGTCAGCGAGAACTGGATACGCGCGCCGGTCGGCAAGACCCGCGATCGCAAGGGCAATCTGTTGACGATCAAGCTCACCGGTGAGGTCGAGCCCTATTTCCTCACGCCACTTCCGGAAGCGTGATAGGGAAGCCGCCGTTTGAGCGCGCGGGGAGCTTTGCCGGCCGATGACTGATCTGCCGTTCGTGCTGGAGGCCGAGTTGCCGGAGGACGCCGAAGCGATTCTCAGGCTCAACGACCGCGTGTTCGGGCCCGGCCGGTTCGCCCGCACCGCCTATCGCCTGCGCGAATTGACGCCGCCGGACCTGTCGCTGAGCTTCGTGGCCTGGGTCGGCTCGCTGCTGGTGGGCGCCAATGCGATGACGCCGATCTTCGTCGGCGATCATCCCGCCTATTTGCTCGGGCCGCTGATCGTCGAACCGGTGTTCCGCAGCCAGGGCATCGGCGAGGCGCTCGTCAATCGCTCTCTCGACAGGCCCGCGAAGCGGGCGCACGGTTCGCGATACTGGTCGGCGACGAGCCCTATTATGGACGGTTGGGCTTTCAAGTCGCCCCTCCGGGACGGGTCGAGATGCCGGGGCCGGTCGACCCTGCGCGAGTTCTTTATTGCGAGCTTCAGCCCGGCGCTTTTGAGGGTGTATCCGGCAAGGTGCGCGGGGCCTAACGGCGCGTTGTCCGGCTCCGTTCTGCAAAAAATACGATGTTGTGAAGTTTCTGCAAGTTCACTTTTGAGTGATATTGTCATCACGCGAGAATTCACAGGTGCGTGAGTTTACGTCGCAAGACTATTTGCCAGATGAAGTTTCAGATATATTGTTTTCCGACCAATCGATGCCTTCGCCTCAATGCTGGAAGCGGGCATCTCGCGACAACTGCGCTTCGGTGAATATGCTCTTTCTCTAGACATCCTGACTGTCTCGCCGATCATGGCCGGGCTTGTCCCGGCTATCCACGCGGCGCGTCCTGCACGAACACGGCGGACGTCCGGCGTTGGGCGCCTCGGCGCCCATGGATACTTCCCTAAGCTAAGGCCTGGTGGGGAGATTCGGCCAGCAATGATGACGCCTAACGGAACAGGACGGCCGCCGTCGCGCTTGAGGAGTTGCAGGGTCGTCGATCACAAAGCGAACCTTACCGCCTGGAATCCATTCATGACCGCGACCCTGAAGCCCGCGCCCCTTAAGCTTGTCCCCACGCCTAAGGCGCCGAAGTCGGCGACCGATTCCATCCTGCCGACGCCAGAGCCCCGACTTCGGCCCGATTATCACCTGGGCGCGATCTACGCCTTGGTCGCCGCGGCGCTGCTGGCCCTCCAGGAGCCGTTCTCCGCGCTGGCCGCCACGTCTCTGAAAACCTGGGACTTCATCGGTTTCACGCAAGTCGCGCTGCTGGCGGCGATTCCGCTGATGATCGCCCGCCAGGAAGCGCGGCGCGATTTCTTCGCCATGCTCACGACACGGGCGCTGTGGCCGAAATTCGCGGTGCTGCTGATGATTGGTCTGGCCGGGCTAGCCTTTTACGACCTCGGGATGAGCGGCTCACATCCGATCATTGCGGCGGCCGTTCTCAATCTGTCGCCATTCTGGGCGGCGCTGGTCGGGCGCGTCGTCGCCGGAAGCCGCCTGCCGGGATCGCCCCTGCTGTTCTTTGGCTGCCTCGCCGTGGCGTTCAGCGGCGCCACGATAATTGCCTGGAGCCAGGTCAACGGCGACGGATCCCGAATGGCGCTCGACGTGTTGCATGGCCTGATGCGCGGCCATTGGCTTTTCGCGATCCCGATGCCGATCTTCTTCGCGCTCAGCGGCGCGCTGGTATTTGTCTGGTTCCGGGAATACGACGAAGGCGCCGCGATTGCCGCGAATTTCGCCGTCTCGGCCGCCGTCCTGATACCGGTTGCGCTGATTTTCGCCTGGACCCGGGGCGAACTCGGGTTTCACACAGGTATCCGCGGCGGCGATCTTCATGCTGCTGATCGCGGTGCTTTCATCGTCCGCCGCCGGGCGCGTGTTCTATCAGGCGGCGCTGACCTCGACGAACAACGACAACGGCTTCGTGACAATGTTCTTCCTCATCATCCCGGCGCTGGCCGCGCTGGTGTCGTGGCCGATGTCGCACTGGATTTCGGAGCTGCACTTCATTCCGAATCTGATGTTCTTCGGAGGCCTCGTGCTTGTCACGGCGCCGCTACTGCTGTTCGCGGTAGCCACCTGGCGCAAGGCTCCCACAGCAAAGCCGCCGCATCCGCCGCTGCGGGTCAAATTTCCCGAGATCCGCGCCCGCTGGCGGCAGTAAGCAAGGCGCGCTATTGCGCCGCGCCTGACGCCTTGAGTTCGAGCGATCTCGTCAGCCGCGAGGCCGATTTCGCTCAGCACTTCATCGGTGTGCTGACCGAGACGCGGCGCGGCGTGATCGGCATGCGCATTCCAGCCGTTAATGCGGATCGGCGCGCGCACCGAGGGGGATACGCCGCCCTTGGCGTCCTTTGACGGCAGTCCATCACGCATCCCTCGCGCGACAACTTGCGGATCGGCGAAGGTTTCGCCGACCTGATTGATTGGTCCGGCCGGCACGTTCAGCGCCTCGAGTTCGGCGAGCAGGGCCGCGCGGGACTTCTGTTTCACGCCCGCCGCCAGCAACGCAGATATAGTCGCGGCGGTTGCGCACGCGATCCGCGTTGGTGAGAAACCGCGGATCGTCGGCCAGCGCCTCGAGACCGACGAGACGAAGCAGATCGCGGTTCTGGCGGTCGTTGCCGGTTGCGATGATCAGGGGTCCGTCTGACGCCTCGAACACCTGGTACGGCACGAGATTGGGATGGGCGTTGCCCATTCGCCGCGGCGACTTCCCGGAGACGAGGTAGTTCTGCGCCTGATTGGCGAGCACGGCGACCTGGGTGTCGAGCAGCGCCATGTCGATTTCGGCGCCCTCGCCGGTGATGCCGCGCCGCGCCAGCGCGGCCTGGATCGCGATCACCGCATAGAGGCCGGTATAGACGTCCGATTCGGCCCAGCCGACCTTCTGCGGCTCGCCGTCGGGCTCGCCGGTCAGGTCCATCGCGCCGCCCATGCCCTGGACGATGAAATCGTAGCCCGCGCGCGCCGCGTAGGGCCCGTCGTGCCCGAAGCCGGTCACCGAGCAATAGACGAGGCGCGGATTGACCTTGGCTGAGGCTTTCGTAGTCGAGACCATACTTCCGCAAGCCGCCGGTCTTGAAGTTCTCGATCAGCACGTCCGATCGCGCCGCCAGCCGGCGAACGATTTCGCGGCCTTCCTCGCGCTCGAAATCGATCGCCAGCGAGCGCTTGCCCCGGTTGCAGGAATGGAAATAGGCGGCGTCGAGCCGCTCGCCGTTTTCGCCTTCGACGAACGGTGGCCCCCAGGCTCGCGTGTCGTCGCCGAGGCCCGGCCGCTCGACCTTGATGACGTCAGCGCCGAGGTCGGCGAGCGTCTGGCCAGCCCAGGGACCGGCGAGGATGCGCGCAAGCTCGAGAACTTTGAGGCCGGCAAGCGGTTTCAGGGCGCGCTCCTCAGGGGACGGCAGGAATTTGAACGCTTACGGACCTGTGCCGGCCGAAAAGTCAAGCAAACTCAATCCACAGTTTAGAATTTATGCGCTGATCTTATCAAACGGCTCTTGCAGGGGGACCATTCTAGTGATTCACTAGACCATGGCGATTTGGGGGCAAGGCGCCGTGGGAATCATCGAGGTAGCGGGTCGCACCCGGCGGATTGAAGCGCCAACGCTGGCGCTCGCAATTGTCATTTACGGGCTTTGGGGCGCGGTCACGTTCTGGCACGCAAGCTTGCCGATCTGGGCGCTTTTCGCGCTGGGCGCGTGGTCCGTCGCATGGCAGATGAGCCTGCAGCACGAAATCATCCACGGCCATCCGACGCGCAGCAAACGTGTGAACACGACGATCGGGACATGGCCGCTCTCGCTCTGGGTCCCTTACGAGATCTATCGCCGCACCCATTTGCAGCATCACTGCGACTCCAGGCTGACGGATCCGCTCGACGACCCCGAAAGCTATTATTGGACTGACGACCAGTACGGGGAGCTCGGTCCCATTTCGCGGATCGCCATCCGGGTCAATGCGACGTTCCTCGGACGCGTGACGATCGGGCCGGCCTGGGCATTATTTCGGTTTTGGCGCGGCCTCATCCGCCAATGGCGGTCTGGCGACCCGCAACTCGGCGGCATTTTCCTGCGCCACGCCTGCGAGGTCGCAATCGTGCTGGTCTGGGTAGTCGGCGTATGCCGAATGCCGTTGTGGACTTACATTCTGTGCTTCGCCTATCCCGGCACGAGCCTCGCCATGGTGCGCTCGTTCGCCGAGCACCGCGCGGCGGACGCAGAGGAGAAGCGCACCGCGATCGTCGAGAATTCGCGGCTGCTGGGGCTGCTGTTCCTGTTCAACAACCTGCACGTCGCACATCACGTCCGGCCCGCGCTGCCCTGGTATCGCCTGCCGGAGCTCTACCGCCTCAACCGCGCCGCCTTCGTCGAGCGCAACGGCGGCCTGCTCTACGACAGCTATCTCGACGTCTGGCGCCGCTATTGGCTCGCCCCGCACGACCGCCTGCTGCACCCGTTCGTAGAGCGGCGGGGCTAAGTCCCTTCTCCCGCTTGCGGGAGAAGGTGGCCGAAGCGCGCGGATGAGGGCGCTTGGCGGCGCAACGAAACCCCCGTATCTTTCCTATGTCTAACGTTTCGCCGCCTCTGCGGCGTCGCACGCCCCTCATCCGGCGCTGCGCGCACCTTCTCCCGCAAGCGGGAGAAGGGGCGTGAACACCTACTCGCCGCCTGATCGAGTCCATCGCCGCCGAGGGCGTCGCGGCGCTGGTCCGCGTCGTGGAGACCAAGGGCTCCGCGCCGCGCGAGGCGGGGACGGCGATGGTGGTGCGGCCCTCCGGCGGCTTTCACGGCACGATCGGCGGCGGCGCGCTCGAATGGCGGGCGCTCGAAGTGGCGCGAGACGCGATCCGCGAGGGGCGCGGGACGGCGCGGCGCGAGACGATGGCGCTCGGCCCCGACCTCGGCCAGTGCTGCGGCGGCCGGGTCGACTTCCAGGTCGAGGTCTACGACGCGAGCGATCTTGGCCGATCTCGAATCGCGCGCCGCGACGGAAGTCGGCGCAGCCGAGCGGCGCGCCGCTGCTGCTGTTCGGCGCCGGCCATGTCGGCCGCGCGCTGGCGCTGGCGCTGGCGCCGCTGCCGTTCGCGGTCACCTGGATCGATTCCCGACCTGAGGCGTTTCCCGGCTCACACGCCCCGCGATTTCCGGCTGGTGGCGTCGCCGGACCCGCCGGCGGAACTCGCCAAGGCGCCCGACGGCGCGCTTGGTGGTCGTCATGACCCATTCCCACCCGCTCGACCTCGCGATCGTCTCGGAGGCGCTGCGCCAGAATCGCTTTGCCTATGTCGGCCTCATCGGCTCGGAGACGAAACGCGCCCGCTTCGAGAGCCTGATGCGAAAGGCCGGGACTGCCCGATTCGGCGCTGCGCCGGATGGTCTGCCCGATCGGAATTCCGGGCATTTCCGGCAAGGCGCCGGCCGTTATCGCGGCTTCCGTCGCGGCACAATTGCTGCTTTCCGTCGAGCCCTCGCCGGGCCGCTGAGCGCAAAATTTTCCGCTTGCCGCGCGCCGGCGACTCGACGAAACCTGTCAACGGCGGCCGGCGTTAAGGTTTGGTTATACATTTTTCTCCACAACATGTTGTGTCACGCGGGGATATCGACCACTAGTCGTTGACAAGAGTGTGACAGAGTTGTAAATTACGGTAGGTCGACGGCGTGGCGTCGCGCCCGTGCGTGTCGGCGGCTCAGCGGCCGGCGTATTCTAGGTAAAGTTTGATCGGGAGCTTGATGGGGGCCGCCGGTTCGGCGGCGTTCGAGGCGGACGCTGCGTCCGCATCGATCAACAGGGGCGAAGCCGGGAATGCGCATCGAACGGCACTACACCAAGGGTTCCGCGTCTCCTTACGAGCTGATCGGGTTCGCGACGACGAAGAGCGAGATCCGCAACCCCGACGGTTCCGTCGTGTTCTCGCTCGACGGCATCGAGGTCCCCGAGGGCTGGAGCCAGGTCGCCGCCGACGTGCTGGCGCAGAAATATTTCCGCAAGGCGGGCGTGCCCGCGCGGCTGCGCAAGGTCGAGGAGAACGGCGTGCCGTCGTTCCTGTGGCGCTCCGTGCCCGACGAGGCCGCGCTCGAGGCGCTGCCGAAGGCCGAGCGCTACGGCTCCGAGCGATCCGCGCGGCAGGTGTTTGATCGCCTCGCCGGCGCCTGGGCCTATTGGGGCTGGAAGGGCGGCTATTTCGACTCGGACGAGGACGCCCGCGCCTATTACGACGAGATGCGCTACATGCTGGCGCGCCAGATCGCCGCGCCCAACTCGCCGCAATGGTTCAACACCGGCCTGCACTGGGCCTATGGCATCGACGGCCCGGGGCAGGGCCATTTCTACGTCGACTTCGAGACCGGCAAGCTCGTCAAGTCGAAGTCGGCCTACGAGCATCCGCAGCCGCACGCCTGCTTCATCCAGTCCGTCGCCGACGACCTCGTCAACGAGGGCGGCATCATGGACCTGTGGGTGCGCGAGGCGCGCCTGTTCAAATACGGCTCCGGCACCGGCTCCAATTTCTCCGCGCTGCGCGGCGAGAACGAAAAGCTTTCGGGCGGCGGCCGCTCCTCCGGCCTGATGAGCTTCCTGAAGATCGGCGACCGCGCGGCGGGCGCGATCAAGTCGGGCGGCACGACGCGGCGCGCGGCCAAGATGGTTGTGGTCGACGTCGATCACCCCGACATCGAGGCCTACATCGACTGGAAGGTGAAGGAAGAGCAGAAGGTCGCCGCGCTGGTCGCCGGCTCGCGCATCGTCAAGAAACACCTGAAGGCGATCATCAAGGCCTGCATCAATTGCGAGGGCGAAGGCGACGATTGCTTCAACCCGGAGAAGAACCCGGCGCTGCGCCGCGAGGTGAAACTCGCGCGCCGCGACGACGTGCCCGACGGCATCATCAAGCGCATCATCCAGTATTCGCGCCAGGGCTATCGCGACATCGAGTTCGACACCTACGACATCCGATTGGGAGGTCGGAAGCCTATCTGACCGTCTCCGGCCAGAACTCCAACAATTCGGTGCGCGTCACCGACGAATTCCTGCGCGCCGTCGAGACCGATGGCGACTGGAACCTGACGCGCCGCACCGACGGCAAGCTGCACAAGACCCTGAAGGCGCGCGACCTCTGGGAGAAGATCGGCTACGCCGCCTGGGCCTCCGCCGATCCCGGCATCCAGTATCACACCACCATCAACGATTGGCACACCTGCCCGGCGAGCGGCCCGATCCGCGCGAGCAATCCGTGCTGCGAATACATGTTCCTCGACGACACCGCCTGCAATCTGGCGTCGTTGAACCTGCTGCAGTTCGTCAAGCCCGACAGCAAGGCGTTCGACGTCGCGGCCTATGAGCACGCGGTCAGGCTGTGGACGCTGACGCTCGAAATCTCCGTCACGATGGCGCAGTTCCCGTCGAAGGAGATCGCGCGTCTCTCCTATGACTACCGCACGCTCGGCCTCGGCTACGCCAATATCGGCGGCCTGCTGATGAGCGCTCGGGCATCGCCTACGACAGCGACGAGGGCCGCGCGATCTGCGGCGCGCTGTCGGCGATCATGACCGGCCGCGCCTATGCGACCTCCGCCGAGATCGCCGAGAAGAGCGGCGCTTTCCCCGGCCATCGCGCCAACGCGCAGGCGATGCTGCGCGTCATCCGCAACCACAAGCGCGCCGCCGACGGCCTCGCCGAAGGCTATGAGCAGCTCTCGTGTCGCGCCGACCCCGCTCGACCATCTCTCGCTGTCGCGCGCGGGCGTCGCCTGGAGCCGGCCTGTCGGAAGCCGCGATGGCCGCGTGGGCCGACGCGCTGGCGCTCGGCGAAGCGCACGGCTATCGCAACGCGCAGGTCTCCGTCGTCGCTCCCACCGGCACGATCGGCCTCGTGATGGATTGCGACACGACCGGCATCGAGCCCGACTTCGCGCTGGTCAAATTCAAGAAGCTCGCCGGCGGCGGCTATTTCAAGATCATCAACCGCGCCGTCCCCGAGGCCTTGCGCACGCTCGGCTATCAGCGAGAGCCGTCATCAAGGAGATCGAGGCCTATGCCGTCGGCCACGGCACGCTGGCGCGCGCGCCCGGCATCAACCACGGCGCCCTGAAGGCGAAAGGATTTACGGACGCGATGATCGAGAAGCTCGAGGGAACGCTGAAGAGCGCGTTCGACATCAAATTCGTGTTCAACAAATGGACGCTCGGCGCCGACTTCCTGACGATCCGTCTGAAGAGTTCCCGCGGAAAAACTCGACGAGCCCGGCTTCGATCTGCTGGCCTTCCTCGGCTTCGCCAAGGCCGATATCGACGCCGCCAACACCTATGTCTGCGGCGCGATGACGCTTGGAAGGCGCGCCGCACCTGAAGAAGGCAGCACTATCCGGTGTTTGATTGCGCCAATCCCTGCGGCCGGATCGGCAAGCGCTATCTCGTCAGTCGAGAGCCACATCCGCATGATGGCGGCCGCGCAGCCGTTCATCTCGGGCGCGATCTCCAAGACGATCAACATGCCCAACGACGCGACCGTCGAAGATTGCAAGGACGCCTACATGCTGTCCTGGCGGCTCGGCGCTGAAGGCCAACGCGCTCTATCGCGACGGCTCGAAACTGTCGCAGCCGCTGAACTCGCAGTTGATCGAGAATGACGACGAGGACGACGACGCCGTCGAGCAACTGCTCGCGATGAACGCGCCCGCGCGCGCCGCCGCCGTCGCCGAGAAGATCGTCGAGCGCGTGGTCGAACGCGTCGAGCGGATGCGCGAGCGCGAAAAGCTGCCGGATCGCCGCAAGGGCTACACCCAGAAGGCGGTGGTTGGCGGCCACAAGGTCTATCTGCGCACCGGCGAATATGAGGACGGCCGGATCGGCGAAATCTTCATCGACATGCACAAGGAAGGCGCCGCCTTCCGCTCGTTGATGAACAATTTCGCCATCGCGATTTCGCTCGGCCTGCAATACGGCGTGCCGCTCGACGAATATGTCGAGGCGTTCACCTTCACGAGGTTCGAGCCCGCCGGCTTCGTGCAAGGCAACGACGCGATCAAGAACGCGACCTCGATCCTCGACTACGTGTTCCGCGAGCTGGCGATCTCCTACCTCGGCCGCAACGACCTCGCCCACGTCTCGCCCGAAGAAATCGGCGCGACGGTGCTCGGCGGCGGCGTCGCCCAGGACCGCGCGCCGTCAGGCGGTTACTCCCCGCCGCCGGCCGCCTCGAGCGTCGTGTCGCGGGGGCTCGTCCGCTCGAAGACGGACAAGCTGATGGTCGTCCGCGGCGGCGCGGTGGCGTCCTACACGCAAGGCGCGACGGCGCTGAAGGGCGAGCCGGAAGCCTTCGCCGGCGTCGGCGTTCACAGCCCCCCAGCCGCAGGTCGAGACGGTCGCCGACAAGCGGGCGGAAGCGCGCATGAAGGGCTACGTCGGCGAGGCCTGCCCAGAGTGCGGGAATTTCACGATGGTGCGGAATGGGACGTGTTTGAAGTGCGACACGTGTGGGGGGACGACGGGGTGTTCGTGAGCGATGCCGACAACCGTCAAGGAGATCATCCGTCGTCTTGAGGACGACGGATGGAGCTTTGTCGGCACGAAGGGCAGCCATCGCCAGTTCAAGCACATGACTAAAAAAGGCCGAGTTCACTGTTCCCGGCAAGCTCAGCGCCGATTTGCAACCGGGCACATTGAAGAGCATCCTGAGACAGGCCGGCCTCAAGGACTGAACCCATGCGATATGCTGTCGTGATCGAGAAGGGCGAACAGAACTACTCGGCTTACGTTCCCGATTTGCCGGGGTGCGTGTCGGTTGGCGGTACGCTTGAGGAAGTAAAGGCCGAAATACGCGAAGCGATCGAGTTTCATCTCGACGGGATGCGCGAAGATGGCGACCCGATCCCGGAGCCGTCAAGTCGGGCGGAATACGTGGAGGTTGCGGAACGCGCCGCGTGAGGGGCGTAAATAAGCCAGGCCCCATCGCGCCTCACGCCACCTGCGCCCTTACGCCCGCCGTCAACGCGCGCTCCATCGTGCGGGCGTACCAGTCGACGAACTGGATCACGCCGCCTTCGTGCATTGGGTTGTACGGGCCCGGCTCGAAGGCCGGCGAAGAGACGCCGATCTGGTTTTCCTCGACGATGCGGCGGTCCTGATCGTTGGTCGCGTTCCAGACCTCCGTCAGCGTCTTCACGTCATAGTCGACGCCCTCGACGGCCTCCGCGTTGACGAGCCACTTGGTTGTCACCATCGTCTGCTTCGGGCCGATCGGCAGCACGCGGAAGGTGATCGCGTGATCGCCGAGCACGTGGTTCCAGATCGAGGGATAGTTGAACATCAGCAAGGTGCCGATCTGGCGTTCGTTGATTGTATCGCTGAGCGGCCGGGCGACGGCGGACTTGCGCGACATCGTGTAGCTTTCGACTCCAGAGATCAGCGGCATGCGCGCCATGCGATGGCCGCCATCCGGGGAAATCTCAAAGCGGCTCGGCAGACCCATCGCTTCCATGCGCGCCCAGTGCGCGACGATCTCGGGATCGTCGCTGCTGCCCTCGACCCCCGACACCGTCGGGCCTTCGGGAAAAGTTCGGCAGAGCTCGGGATGGTTGGGCAGGCAATGGTAGCATTCGCGGTTGTTCTCCCAGACGAGCTTCCAATTGCCGTTCTCGATGATCGTGCTCTCGAACGCGATCTTCGCCTTGTCGATCTGGTGAGGACCGAAGTAGCTTTCCATCCGGGCGCGGAATGGCTTGAAATCCGGCGGCTCTGACGAAAGACAGATGAACATGTAACCAGCGGCGCTTTCGCACGCGATCGGCTTCAGACCGAGCGCCTTTGCATCAAACGGCTTGGCCTGATCGCGGGCAAACAGGAGCCGTCCGTCGAGCCCGTAGCTCCAGTTGTGATAGGGGCAGACCAGGCGGACCGCGGAACCCTTTTCGGCCGAACAGATGCGCGAGCCGCGATGTCGGCAGGTGTTGTGGAACGCCCGGATCGCGCCGTCGCCGGAGCGCACCACGAGCACCGGATAGTCGCCGATCTGGAACGTGATGTAATCGCCTGGCTTTTGCAGCTCGCAATCGTGGCCCGCGAACATCCACTCGCGATAATGCAGCATCTCGAGGTCTGTTTGATAGACCTCGTCGCCGACATAGAACTCGCGGGGGAGCGTGTGGTTTGGGCGGCGCCCTTTGAGGGCGAGCAGGACTTTTTCGTGCGCGCGCATTCGAATCTCTCGCATGCGGGGGACAAACAAAAAGGGCGCCGACGCACGGCGATTCCGCGCGAAACGCCCCCTCGCCGCCCTCCGTGATATCCCAGTCTTCTCCGGCGAGACACCGCGGCGGCAGCCCCGGCCCTTCTCTTCGCCGTCGCGGCAATGGCGTCAGCGCCTCACGTTGACGACGCTACTCCCGGGCGAGAAGCGCTGGCAAGCTTCGCGGCCGAACAAGCCGCCAATCAGAGCATAGAAAAAGCGAATGCGGGCGCTCCAAAAAGACGCGCCCGCGGCGCTCGCCTCTCCACACCCCTGTTTCGTTCTTTCTTGACGTGCTCTAGTGCGCCATGTCCGCACCCGTTCGATCCGGCGCGATCGCGGGCGCTCTCGGCCTACGGGTCGCGGCGCTGGCGCCGAATCTCGGCGCGATTTTCTCAGGCGCAATCGCCGAGGAAGCAGAGGGCCGGCGGTTCTTCCTCTGGTTGCCGGTCGCAGCGATCGGCGGCGTCGCGCTCAATCTCGCGGCCGACCGGGAGCCGGTGCTGTGGTTGCCGGCGCTGCTGGCGCTGGCGTTTTCCGGCCTTGCCTTGTTTTCGCGGCGCAACGCGTTTGCGCTCGGCCTCTGGCTCGCGCTCGCGGCCGCGTCGGCCGGCTTTCTGTCGATGGGCCTGCGCACGGCGCGCGTCGCGACGCCGATGCTGGATCATGTGCGGATCGTCAAGCTGAAAGGCTATGTGCTCGAAGCGGACCTGCGGCCGGTCGGCGCGCGGCTGGTCATCGACGTCGTCGACCCCGGCGACATGCCTGCTACGATCGCGCCGCGCCGCCTGCGCGTCACCACGCGCAAGGCGCCGGGCGTGGCCGCGGGCGATTTCGTCGCGCTGCAGGCGCGGCTGCTGCCGCCTTCGCACGCGGTGCTGCCCGGCGGCTACGATTTCGCGCGCGACGCCTATTTCGAAGGCGTCGGCGCGGTCGGCTCGGCGCTCGGCGCGATTGAGCTCCGCCCGCCGCCGGCCGAGGCGTCGCTCTACCGACGGTTTTTCGCGGCGGTGGATCGGGGCCGCAATACGCTCGCGCTGAGGGTCAACCAAATCATCGGCGGCGATGAAGGCGCGATCGCCGCGGCGATGGTGACAGGCAAGCGCGACTTTCTCTCCAACGACGCGAAGGACCTGATCCGCGAAGCCGGCATCTTCCACATCATCACGATCTCTGGCGTGCAGATGACGCTGGTCGCCGGCATCTTCTTCTTCGTGGCGCGCGCGCTGCTCGCGCTGTCGCCGGCGCTCGCGCTGCGCTATCCCATCAAGAAAGCCGCGGCGCTGATCGCGATGGCGGGGTCGATCGCCTATGACGTCGCGACCGGCTCGCGCGTCGGCACCGAGCGCGCGCTGGCGATGACGTTGATCGTGCTCGGCGCCGTGCTGATGGATCGCCGCGCGCTCACCATGCGCAACCTCGCGCTCGCCACGCTGGCGATCGTCGCGCTCGAGCCCGAGGCGGTGATGGGCGTCAGCTTCCAGCTTTCGTTCGCGGCGGTCGGCGCGCTGGTGGCCGTCATGGAGGGACGTCTCGCGCAGCTAGACAACGGACCCGATCCTTTCGTGGTCGCGCCGCGCGAGACGCTGAAGGCCGAAATCGCGTGGTGGAAGCGTTTGATTGAAAAGCCGGTCTCGCTGCTGTTTGCGACGCTCTGCGCGACCAGCGCGACCGCCTCGTTCATGGCCTATCACTTCCATGACCTGAGCCCGTATGTGCTGATCGGCAATCCCCTGACGCTGACCGTCATCGAGTTCTTCGCCGTGCCCGGCGCGCTGGTGGGAACGCTGCTCTATCCGCTCGGCCTCGATGGATGGGTCTGGCTGTATGTCGGGCTCGGGATAAAATTCATCCTGTGGATCGCGCGCTTCATCTCGGAGGCGCCCGGATCGACGCTGCACGTCCGCGCCTTCCAACCCTGGGCGCTGCCCTGTCTGAGCCTCGCGGTGCTCAGCATGATCCTGTGGCGAAGTTCTGCGATGCGGTCGACGGCGATCGTGTTCGCCGCATTTGGGCTCGCGGGAGCGTTCACGGGGCCGCGCTACGACGTGATCGTGCCGCCATCAGGCGATCTCGCAGCGATCCGCGACGCCGATGACCGGCTCGACATCGTCGGCAAACGCTTCAACGCGTTCGCCGCCGAGCAATGGCTCGCCGCCGACGCCGATGACCGGGTGCCCGCCGCGGCGCGTGATCCGCAACCCTCCTGTGACCGGTTCGGCTGCGTCGGCGACATGCCCGAGGGCAAGTCGCTGTCGATCGTCACCGACCGCGCCGGTTTCGACGAGGATTGCGAGCGCGCCGACATCGTCGTGAGCCCGCTGACGGCGCCGGCGTTCTGCAAGCCGGCGGCCTTGTTTGATGAGCGCAGGCTCGCCGAGACCGGCGCTGTCGGTCTCAATTTCGACAACGGCCGCTGGGTCGAAGCGCTCGATCGCAGCCCGTTGCAGGACCGCCCCTGGTCGCCTGCGCCGAAGCGCCCGCGCGACGACCGCGTCGTCCGGCCCGGCGAACACGCGGCGCCTGCGGGAGCCGATCCCGCGGACGCCGCGGGGGAAGGAGACGCGCCGTCGAAGTAGCGGCGGGCGCGCGGCGGCGGAAGTTTGCGTTAGTAGATCTGGCTTTATTTGCTACGAACGCGTGTAAGTTGGCCCTTCGCCCCGCTTGCGGGGAGAAGGTGCGCGAAGCGCGGATGAGGGGGACGCGGGCGCAAGAATAGGCCAATACGCATATTGTTGGGAGCGCGCCGCAACGTCAGCGCCCTCGTGGTGAACCCGCCCCTCATCCGGCGCTTCGCGCCACCTTCTCCCCGCTTGCGGGTAGAAGGAAACAATCAGGAGAGAATGGTAACCCGCCGCCGTCTCTGCCAATCAATCAGACCCGCGATCCCGGCACACACGCGTCATTCGCATTTTGCGTGGCTCCCGGAAGCGGGATGAGGTCGACGTGACATGCGCCCACGTTCCGCGTCGTCGGAAGCTTCTGTTCGTTCCAGCCGCCGCCGAGCGCGACGATCAAGTTGACGGCTGCTTGCAGCCGGTTGGCGCGCGATGATAGCAGGTTCTGCTCGTCGCTGAGCGCGGTCGCTTCCGCGGTCACGACGGTGGTGAAGCTCTGCGTGCCGGCCTTGTATTCGTTGAGCGCGATCTGCACAGCCTGCTGGGCGGAAGCGACTGCCTGGACCTGGATCTTGATCGTCTCGCCGTAGATCCTGACCGAGCTCAGGCCATCTTCGACCTGCTGAAAGGCGGTGAGCACGGTCTGCCGGTAAGTCGCGACCTGCGATTCGTAGGTGGCGCGCGCCGCCGCCACCTGCGCATCGGTGAGCCCGCCGTTGAACACCGGCTGCGCGAGCGTCAGCGCATAGCTCCAGACAGGATTGCCGACGCTGCCGTGCGGATATGAACGGATTGCCGGAATAGCCGAACAGGCCGCTCAGCGTGATGTCGGGGTAATAGCCGGCGATCGCGACGCCGATCGCGGCATTGTCGGAGGCGATCGTGCGTTCGGCGGCGGCGATGTCGGGCCGGCGTTCGAGCAGCGTCGAGGGAACACCGACGGGAATGTTCGGGGTCTGGTCGGCGAGCGTACCCCGGGGGATATTGAGCTCCGCCGGCGGCTTGCCGATCAGCACGGCGATCGCATGTTCGCTGGTGTGGCGGCGTCACGTCGGTTTCGACCAGCAGCGCCTGCGTCGCCAGCACCTGCGCCTGAGCGGTGATCACGTCTGACTTCGCGGCGACCCCGGCGTTGTACTGGTTCTGCGTGATCTCCAGCGAATGCTGATATTGTTTGACCGTGTCCTCATAAAGCTGGCGCGCCGAATCCGCCTCGCGCAGCGTCACGTAGGCCGTCGCCAGCGCCGATTGCTCGATCAGCGTCGCATTGGCGAGCGTCGCGGCGCTCGCCTGCGCGGCAGACCCCTCCTCCTCGATCTGCCGCCTCACCTTGCCCCAGAAATCCGGCGCCCAGCTCGCCTGCATCTCGGCGACGAACTGATCGACGCCGGGCGACGAGCGGCCCGCGGAGGCGTTGACGTTGAGGGTCGGAAACAGTCCGGCGCGGGCCTCGGCGATCAGCGCCAACGCCTCGCGATAATTCGCCTCGTCGGCTTTCAGGGTCTGGTTTGACGACCGCAACCTGCGATTCGAGCCGATCGAGTTCGGCGTCGCGGAACGCCTTCCACCAGGCGCCCTTGATCGCGTCGTCGCGCGGCGAGGCCGCCTTCCAGCCCTTGAATTCCTTGTAGGTCGGGGTGACGGGCGCAGAGGGGCGGACGTAGTCGGGGCCGACCTCCGCGCAGCCGGACAAGCGCGAAGGGACGCGGTCGCCAGCGCGGCGATGCGCACCGTCAGGCGGCCGCCTCCCGCAGATACACCCGCCGCCACGCCCGCCTCGCCCACTTGCCGAACCGATCCAGATAAAGAAACACGACGGGCGTTGTATAGAGAGTCAGCGCCTGGGAGAATAGCAGCCCTCCCAGGATCGTGATGCCCAGTGGATAACGCAGTTCGGAGCCTTCGCCGGTCCCGAAAGCGAGCGGCAGCGCGCCCATCATCGCGGCAGAAGTCGTCATCATGATCGGCCGGAACCGCAACAGGCAGGCGCGCGTGATCGCCTCCTTCGTGTCGAGCCCCTCGCGCTCGGCGGCGAGCGCAAAGTCGATCATCATGATCGCGTTTTTCTTGACGATGCCGATCAGCAGAATGATGCCGATGAACGCGATCAGCGAGAACTCCGTGCCCGAAAGCTTCAGCGCGATCAGCGCGCCGACGCTGGCGCTTGGCAGCGTCGAGAGAATGGTGATCGGGTGGATGTAGCTCTCGTAGAGCACGCCGAGCACGATATAGACGGCGAGCAGCGCGCCGCCGATCAGCACCAATTGCCCCGACTGCGCCTGCTGCGAAGTCGCCGCCGTGCCAGCGAAGCCGCCGTGGATCGTGCTGGGCATCCCGATGCGCTGGATCGCCGCTTCGATCTCGCCCTGCGCCTCGCTCAATGCATGTCCCGGCGCCATGTTGAACGAAATCGTCGAGGCGACGAACGGCCCCTGATGGTTGACCGAGAGCGCCGTGTGACCGGGCGCGAAATGAGCGATTGCCGCTAGCGGCACCATCTTCTCGATCGAGGTCGAGACCGCCGACCCGGAGGAAGCGCTCGATTTGCCGCTCGCCGCCAGTGAGTTGGTGGCGAGGTTACGCGCCGAATCCGAGGCGATCGAGGCTGCGGTAGAGGTCGAATTCGAGGAGCTGTAGTTGGCGACGCCGAGGTTGCTCGATCTGCGTGCCCGAGGCGTTGGCGCCTGAGGTCGAGACGTAGATGTCCTTGAGCGTCTCGGGGTCCTGCCAGTAGCGCGGCGCGACCTCCATCACGACGTGATATTGGTTGACGGCGCTGTAGATGGTCGACACCTGGCGCTGACCGAACGCGTCATAGAGCGTGTTGTCGACCGCGCTGACCGTCAGGCCGAGCCGCTGCATCGTCGCACGATCGATGTCGACGTCGGCCTCGAGGCCCGCCTGCTGCTGATCGGTATTGACGTCCTTCATGAGATCGGAGGCCTGCAACGCCTCGACCAGTTTCGGCGTCCATTTGTAGACGTCGTCGATGTTGTCGGAGAGCAGCGTATATTGATAAGCCGCGTTGCTCTGCCGGCCGCCGGTCCTGAGATCGGACACCGGGAACATGAACAGGCGCGCGCCGGCGACTTGCGGCCAGCTTCGGCCGCAGCCGGTTGACGACTCCGTCGGCAGTTATCTTGCGCTGCTTGGCCGGCACCAGCGAGATGTAAAGGAAGCCGTTGTTGACCTGCCGGCCGCCCGTATAGCCCATCACATGCGCGACGGCGGGATCGGCCTGGACGATCTGCTGGAGCTGGGTCAGCTTGCCCTTCATCGCCTGGAACGAAATGCTCTGGTCGCCCTGCAAAGAGCCGATGACGAGACCGGTGTCCTGCACCGGGAACAGGCTGTAGGTCATCTGCCCGAACAGGAAGACGTTGAGCGCGACGATGCCGACCAGGGTCAGCACCGTGCTCAGCGGATGGCGCAGCGCAAAGCCGAGAGTGCGCTCGTAGAACGCGAGCATGGCCTCGAAGATGCGCTCGGTCGAACGATAGAGCCGTCCGTGCATTTGAGCGACCGTTGGCGGCAGCACGTAGGCGCACATCATCGCCGTCGTGGTCAGCGAGACGACCATCGAGATCATGACCGCGACCGATAGCGTGACGCGTGAATTCGCGGAACAATCGGCCGACCAGCCCGCCCATCAGCAGCAGCGGGGGTGAACACCGCGATCAGCGACAGGCTGATCGAGACGACCGTGAAGCCGACTTCCGCCGCGCCGTCGATCGCCGCCTGCAGGCGCGGCTTGCCGAGCTCCATCTGCCGCGTGACGTTCTCGAGCACGACGATCGCGTCGTCGACCACGAAGCCGGTCGAGATCGTCAGCGCCATCAGCGAGAGGTTGTTGAGGCTGAAGCCCAGCAGGTACATCGCGCGCGAACGAGCCGATGATCGACACCGGCACCGCGACGCTCGGGATCAGCGAGGCGCGCACGCTGCGCAGGAACACGAACACGACGAGGATGACGAGCAACACCGCCAGCACCAGCGTCTTGATCGTATCGGCGAGCGAGCCGCGGATCGTGATCGAGCGATCGATGATGATGGTGAGATCGACGTCGCCGGGCAGCGCGGCGGTCAGGCGCGGCAATTCTGCCTTGACGCCTTCGACGGTCTTGATGATGTTGGCGCCGGGTTCGCGCGACAGGATAAGGCCGATCGCCTGCTTGCCGTCGGCGAGGCCGGCGTTGCGCAGGTCCTCGACCGAAGTCGACGACTTCGCCGACGTCGCTCAGCCTCACCGCCGAACCGTTGCGATAGGCGACGACCAGTTCCTTGTATTGCGCGGCGCGGCTGGCCTGATCGTTGGCGTAGAGCTGATAGTGGAAGTCGTCGTCCTCGATCGCGCCCTTCGGGCTGTTGGCGTTGGCGGAGGCGAGCGCGGCGCGCACGTCCTCGAGGCCGATGCCGTAGTGGAACAGGGCTTTCGGGTTGAGTTCGACGCGCACGCCCGGCAGCGCGCTGCCGCCGACGTCGACATTGCCGATGCCGCTGAGCTGCGAGAGCCGCTGCTGCAGCACGTTGGAGGCGATGTCGTAGAGCTCGCCCGGCGTGCGCGTCGTCGACGTCAGCGCCAGCACCATGATCGGCGAATCGGCGGGGTTGAACTTGCGGTAGGTCGGGTTCGACTTGAGGCTCGACGGCAGGTCGGCGCGCGCGGCGTTGATCGCCGCCTCGACGTCGCGCGCGGCGCCGTCGATGTCGCGATCGAGCCCGAACTGCAGGGTGATGCGCGAATTGTTTTGACCGCTCTGCGAGGTCATCTCGGTGACGTCGGCGATCTGGCCCAGATGCTTTTCGAGCGGCGCCGCGACGGCGCTCGCCATGTCGCTGGGGCTGCCGCCGGGCATGGAGGCGGTGACGGAGATGGTGGCGAAATCGATCTGCGGCAGCGGCGACACCGGCAGCAGCCGGAACGCCAGCGCGCCGGCCAACGCGATGCCGACCGTCAGCAAGGTCGTTGCGACCGGCCGCCGGATGAAGAGCTCGGAGAAGCCGGTTTCTCACGCCGCCTCCGCCTCGGGTCGCGCCGCAGCCGCGGCCGCGCCGAAGCCGAACCGCGCCGCCAGCCCCTCGAAGAACAGATAGATCACCGGCGTCGTGAACAGGGTCAGCACCTGGCTGACCGCCAGACCGCCGACGATCGCGATGCCGAGCGGCTGCCTGAAGCTCCGAGCCGACGCCCGTGCCGAACATCAGCGGCAGCGCGCCGAACATGGCGGCGACCGTCGTCATCAGGATCGGCCGCAGGCGCAGCAGGCAGGCGTGATAGATCGCGTCGCGCGGGTTCATGCCCTCGACGCGCTGCGCCTCGAGCGCGAAGTCGATCATCATGATCGCGTTCTTCTTCACGATGCCGATCAGCAGCACGATGCCGATCACGCCGATGATGTCGAGCCCGGCGCCCGTCCAGTTGAGCAGCAGCAGCGCGCCGATGCCGGCCGACGGCAGCGTCGAGAGAATGGTGATCGGATGGATGAAGCTCTCATAGAGCACGCCGAGCACGATATACATCGTCAGCACCGCGGCGAGCAGCAGGAACACCTCGTTCGACAGCGACGACTGGAACGCCTGCGCCGCGCCCTGATAGTTGACCGCGAAACTGCGCCGGCAGCTCGATCTCCTTCATCGCCTGGTCGATCGCGTCGACCGCCGCGCCGAGCGAAGCGCCGGGCGCGAGGTTGAACGAGATCGTCGTCACCGGGAACTGCTTCAGATGCGAGATCTGCAGCGGCGAAGTCTTGACCGTGAACTTGGCGACCGTGCCGAGCGGCACCTGCCCGGTCGTCGAGGCCGAAGTCGGCAGATAGATCGAACTCAGCGAATCGAGCGAGCGCTTCATCGCGGGATCGATGTCCATGATGACGCGATACTGGTTCGACTGGCTGAACACGGTCGAGATGATGCGCTGGCCGTAGGCGTCATAGAGCGCATTGTCGATCGAGGCCGGCGTGATGCCGAAGCGCGCCGCGGTCTCGCGGTCGATGTCGACCACGACGGCGCGGCCGTTCGGCTGCAGATCGCTCGCCACGTCGACGATCTCGGGAATATGCGACAGACGCTCGAGCACCTTCGGCGTCCATTGCTGCAGCAGCGTCAGGTCCTGGTTGTCGAGCGTGAACTGGTATTGCGTCGCGCTGACCGCGGTGTCGATCGACAGATCCTGCACCGGCTGCATGAACAGCGTGATGCCGACGACGTCCCGACGTCTCGTCCTGATGCGGCGGATGATCGCGCTGCGCGTTCAGCTTGCGCTGCGCCTGCGGCTTCAGGTTGATCAGCATGCGGCCGGAATTGACCGTCACGTTCGAGCCGTCGACGCCGATGAACGAGGACAGCGAGACGACGTCGGGATCCTTCAGGATCGCCGCCGCCAGCTCCTGCTGTTTGCTCCGCCATCTTGTCGAACGAAATCGCCTCGGTGGCCTGCGTCACGGCCTGGATGACGCCGGTGTCCTGGACCGGGAAGAAGCCCTTGGGAATGATGATGTAGAGATAGCCGGTCAGCACGAAGGTGCCGAGCGCGACGAGCAGCGTCAGCGGCTGATGGTCGAGCACGATCTCCAGCAGATAGGCATAGACGCGGGTCAGCGCGCTGGAACAGCCGGCCGCCCGAGGCGTGATCGCCCTTCCGCGCCGGAGGCGCCGGGCGCAGCAGGCGCGAACACAGCATCGGCACCAGCGTCAGCGAGACGACCGCCGAGATCACGATGGTCGCGGCGAGCGTGATCGCGAATTCGTGGAACAGCCGCCCGACGACGTCGCCCATGAACAGCAGCGGGATCAGCACGGCGATCAGCGAGACGGTCAGCGAGATGATGGTGAAGCCGATCTGCTCCGAGCCCTTGAGCGCGGCCTCCATCGGGCTCATGCCCTCCTCGAGGAAGCGCGAGATGTTCTCGATCACGACGATCGCGTCGTCGACCACGAAGCCGGTCGCGATCGTCAGCGCCATCAGCGAGAGATTGTCGAGGCTGAAGTTGAACTCGTACATGATCGCCAGCGCGCCGACCAGCGACAGCGGCACCGACGAGGCTCGGGATGATCGTCGCGGGGATGTTGCGCAGGAACAGGAAGATCACCAGCACGACGAGCCCGATCGCCAGCGAAAGCTCGAACTCGACGTCGGAGACGGAGGCGCGGATGGTCGTCGTGCGGTCGGTCAGCGGCTGGATCTCGATCGCCTGCGGCAGCGAGGCCGTCAGTTGCGGCAGCAGTTTCTTGATGCTGTCGACGACCTCGATGACGTTCGCGCCGGGCTGGCGCTGGATGTTGACGATCAGCGCCGGCGTCGTGTTCATCCAGGCGGAAAGCTGGCTGTTCTCGGCGCCGATCTCGACGGTGGCGACGTCGCTGAGCTTTACCGGCGCGCCGTTGCGATAGGCGACGATCGACGTCGAGATAGTCGCTGGGGTTGCGGATCTGGTCGTTGGCGTTGACCGCGAAAGATTGCGAGCGGCCCGTCGAAACTGCCCTTCGGCGTGTTGACGTTGAGATTGCTGATCGTCGTGCGCAGATCGTCGAGATTGACGCCATAGGCGCCGAGCGCGAGCGGATTGGCGTGGATGCGCACCGCCGGCCGCTGGCCGCCGGAGATCGACACGAGGCCGACGCCCGGCAGTTGCGACAGTTTCGGCGCCAGCCGGCCTTCGACGATGTCCTCGATGTCGGTGAGCTTCAGCGTCTTCGAGGTGACGCCGAGGGTCAGGATCGGCGCGTCGGCCGGATTGACCTTGGCGTAGATCGGCGGCGCGGGCAGATCCGAGGGCAACAGATTGTTGGCGGCGTTGATCGCCGCCTGCACCTGCTGCTCGGCGACGTCGAGCGAGATGTCGAGGCCGAAGCGCAGCGTGATGACGGACGAGCCCGCCGAACTCTGCGACAGCATCTGCGACAGGCTCGGCATCTGCCCGAACTGGCGCTCGAGCGGCGCCGTCACCGAGGACGTCATCACCTCCGGGCTCGCGCCGGGATAGAAGGTCTGCACCTGGATCGTCGGGTAATCGACCTCGGGCAGCGCGGAGAGCGGCAGGAACTTGTAGGCCAGCACGCCGACCATCAGGATCGCGAACATCAGCAGCGTCGTGGCGACCGGCCGCTCGATGAATAGGCGGGACGGGTTCATGCGCTGCGACCGGCGCCGGGCTCACGGCGTTGGCGCGGCGGCGGGCGTCGCGCCTCCGTCGCCGCCGTTGCTTCCGGTGCTGCTGCTCTTGGCCCTGCGCCGCGTCGGGCGCGGCGCCGGTCTGAGGCGCATCGGTGATGACGCGCACCTTGGCGCCGTCGCGCAGCCGGTCGACGCCGTCGATCACCACCTTGTCGCCGGCGGCCAGGCCGCTTTCGATCACGGTGCGCGTCGACATCCTGCCGGCCCGGTCTTCACCTTGCGCACCGAGACCGCGGAATTGTCGCCGACCAGATAGACGTAGGAGCCGTCGGCGCCGAGCTGGACGGCGGCGTTCGGAACCAGCACGACGCCTTTGCAGCGTATCGACCAGCAGGCGCACGTTGACGAACTGGCTCGGGAACAGAGCGTTGTCGGGGTTGGGAAGGTCGCGCGCAGCTTGAACGTGCCGGTCGTCGTGTCGACGACATTGTCGAAGGTCGTCAGTTCGCCGTCGGCGAGTTTCTTGACGTTGGCGCGATCGTACACTTCGGCGGTCAGCTTCTCGCCCGAACTGAAGCGGCGGGTGATGCGCGGCAGATTGTCTTCCGGCGTCGAGAACACCACGCTGATCGGGTCGAGCTGCGGTGATGACGACAAGGCCGGTCGCATCGCTCGGCTGTCACGTAATTGCCGGGATCGACCGAGCCGCAGGCCGACGCGGCCGTTGATCGGCGAGGTGATGCGCGCATATTCGATGTTGAGATTGGCGGCGTCGATCTGCGCCTGATCGACGCTCATCGCCGCCTCGTCCTGCGCGACGAGGAAGCGCTGGTCGTCGACGTGTCTGCTTGGCGATCGAAATCCTGCTTGTTGAGCGCGTCGTAGCGCGCGAGATCGGTCGACCGCCTGATCGTGCAGCGACGTGTCCTTGGCGAGCTGGGCCTGCGCTGCTGAAGCGTCGCCTTGTAGGGCCGGTCGTCGATCTGGGCGATCAGATCGCCCTTGCTTGACCATCTGCCCCTCGGTGAAGCCGACCGACACCAGATGGCCGGAGATCAGGCTCTTCACCGTCACGGTCGCCAGCGGCGTCACCGTGCCGAGCGCGTTGATGATGATCGGCATGTCGCCGGTTTCGGCGGCGGCGGCGCGCACCGATGTCGGCGGCGGCCCGGCCGGGCCTTTGGCCGGCGCATTCTTGTCGAGCGTCGCGACGCCGATGTTCTCGAGCTTCAGCCCGACCGCGACCAGACAGCCGCCAGCGCGACCGCCGAGCGCGATCTTGCCTAGCCCGTAGCGCCGGACCTTCGCGCGGCGGCGGCTCGGGCGCGCGCAACGGCCGGCGCGGCCGTTTCCAGCGAACTTGGATCTACCGTTTCATTCATTCACGCGTCTCTCAGGGCGGCCGCGAGCCGATTGGCCCGCCGGCCGCAAAAGCACAAATCAACCCCGCGTGAGGGCCCCGCATGAGCCATGACGCCCGAAGATTGCATTTTCATGGCCGGGCGCCTATAAGTTACGCGATCCCCAAGAGTTCGCAACGAGGCCTGCCGCCTCTGCCCCGTGAGTGGCCGGCGGCGCTCGTCCATGGAAATGGTTTGAAGGAGTTCCGCCGATGAGCGAAATCCCGCTGATGCCGAAGGCCACCGCCGTGTGGCTGGTCGAGAATACGTCGCTGTCGTTCGACCAGATCGCGGAATTCTGCAAATTGCACCCGCTCGAAGTGAAGGGCATCGCCGACGGCGAGGTCGCGACCGGCATCAAGGGCTATGACCCGATTTCGACCGGCCAGCTGACCCGCGAGGAGATCGCCAAGGCCGAGGCGAACCCGAACCACCGGCTGCACCTCGCGGTGTCGAAGGTGCGCGTGCCGGAATTCAAGAAGCCGCGCGGCGCCCGCTACACCCCGCTTTCGCGCCGCCAGGACCGGCCGAACGCCATCCTCTGGCTGCTGCGCAATCATCCCGAGCTGAAGGACGCGCAGATCATGCGCCTCGTCGGCACGACCAAGCACACGCTGGAGGCGATCCGCGAGCGCACGCACTGGAACTCCGCCAACCTGCAGCCGCTCGACCCGGTGACGCTCGGCATCTGCTCGCAGATCGACCTCGATTTCGAGGTCAACAAGGCCGCCAAGGACCGCCCGAAGACCGAGGACGACAAGGCGCAGACGCTGGTGTCGGCCGAGATCACCACGGCCCGGCCGAGCCCGACCTCGCAGGCGGACGTGTTCGGCGCGCCTGCCGCGCCGAAGCCGAAGTCGGACGAGCGCATCGACGTCGAATCGGTGTTCGGCAAGCTGAAGGAATTGAAGAAGGCGAATTGAGCGCGCCCCCTCACCCGCTTGTCGGGACGAGGGCCGGGGTGAGGGGCGACTGACGTGAGGCGCCCCACCCTCATCCCCGCGACAAGCAAGCTTGTCGCTGAGCGCTTCGCGCCACCGTTCTCCCGCAGGCAGGAGAAGGGATTTTAAGCGTCGCTCAGGCCCTTAAGAACCACTCGAACGCGGAGTTCGCGGCCAGGCTCGCCGCCGCGATCGCGGCCTCGTCCTGGTCAATCCGCGAGAGCGCGTCGCGAAAGCTTTGCCACAGCGGTTGGCCGTTTCCGTGCGAGAGAAATCGCATGGCGGACTCCGCCCATTCGGCCGCAACGGCGCGGCGAATGACCTGCGCGCCGAGGCGGCTGCCTTCGAGGACGTAGCACAGCCCCAACAAGGTCCCATCGTCGGTTGCGCCGAGAGGAAAAGGCGCGGCAGCAGGCTCCGACCCCAGGCTTCTGAGATCGGCGATCAGATCGAAGCGCCGCCTTCGCTGCTCCCAATCCGGCAACACGCGCCAGACGTCGGCGTCCTCCAGCGCGAGTTCGATCGCCACGCTCGGAAAGTTGCCCTGCAAAAAACGCGTATAGCCTTCTCGGCTGCGGAGCGTCGCGATATCGAAACGCGCGTCGAGGCGCTCATGCAGCGGTTGGGTCTGCGCGCGAAGTCGTTCGTGAGCCTTGCCGCGCCTGAGCATCAGTCACCGCGTCCTGGCGCGCCCGCCTCAGGGGAATTGTCGGTCAGAGTTGCAGCCACCTTTTCCGGCGTTGCTGAAAATGGGGACCGATTATAGGTTTTGTTCATACAGCTATTCGGGCTCACAAAGTAGATTTATTGCCATTAACCATCGGAGCCGGCGGCGAACTAGAGCCCGAACCCGCGCGCCATTCCCGCGGCGGCGATCGGGATCAGCGCGAACAGAGCCACCTGGATCCATAAAGCGCGCCGAACCCCGGCGATTTCCAGCGCGCGTCGGCTTGTAAGCGTCGTGATTGCGGACGCCGCGCCGCCAGACAAAGTAACGCAGCGTCGGCAGCACCGAAATCGCGGCGACGGACGCAAACAGCGCCATCTTGACCCAGAACAGGTAATTGGCCGCATAATATTCGGCGCCCTTGGCGCCGAGGAAACACGCGCGACACCCCCGCGCCGACCACCATGCGCCGCTGTGGCGCCATACCATGCGTCGACGCGCGACAGCCTCAGGATTGTCCGCCCGTCGAGGTCGCCCGCGGTCAGCGCCAGTTCGTAGGCGAGAATCGCGGCAAGAGTAAAGACCGCGAGGTGGTGCAGGCTGGCGAGCAACCAATCCAATTCCATCGCTATCCGCCCCCGCTCAGCCAAAGCCCTTGTCAATTCCGGGCGCTTCTATCACTCCGCTGGCGCAGGCGCGACGCCTTGGGGGTGGTGGGCGAGCGTTTCGCTGTGGGTTTCCGGCCCGAGCGAGTTTCGGAACCACAGGGCGTAGATCGCGGGCAGCAGGAACAGCGTCATGAAGGTGGCGAGCGACAGGCCGCCCATGATGGTGAACGCCATCGGCCCCCAGAACGCGCTGTGCGACAGCGGGATCATGGCGAGGATGGCGGCCAGCGCCGTCAGCGCGACGGGCCGCGCGCGGCGCATGGTCGAGAACACGATCGCCTCGCGGCGCGGCAGGCCGCGCTCCGTCACGTCGGCCTCGATCTGATCGACCAGGATGACGGTGTTGCGCATGTCCATGCCGGCGAGCGCGATCAGGCCGAGCAGCGCGACGAACCCGAACGGCGCATGCGCGAGGCTCAGCGCAATCGAGGCGCCGACGATGCCGAGCGGCGCCGTGAAGAACACGATCGCCAGCCGCGAGAAGTTCTGCATCTGGATCATCAGCAGCGTCAGCATCGCCATCACCATGATCGGGAAGATCCCGGCCAGCGCCGCGTTGCCCTTCTGCGACTCCTCGATCGCGCCGCCCATCTCGATCCGATAGCCCGGCGGCAGCGCCTCGCGGATCGCCGCCAGCTTCGGCCACAAGGCGTTGCGAGACGTCCGGCGGTTGCGACGCCGTCGGCGACGTCGGCGAGCGCGGTGACGAAATACTCGCGGTCCTTGCGCCACAGGATCGGCGGCTCGGTCGTGCGGACGATGCGCGCGACCTGCGCCGACCGGAATCGCGCCGGCCGGCGTGCTGATCGTCAGATCCTCGAGCCGGTCGGGCGCGGCGCGCTCGCTGGCGACGGCGCGCGCCACGACGTCGATGTGCTCGTCGCCGGCGCGCAGGCTCGTCACCGTGGCGCCGCCGATCAAGGTCTGCAGCGACTGCGCGACGCTCTGCGGCGTCAGGCCGAAGGCGCGGGCGCGCGCCTGATCGACTTCCAGATGGAGCGCGGGCATGCGCTCGCCCCAGTTCAGATGCGGATCGACGACGCGCGGATCGCCGCGCATCGCATCGCGCACTTCGCTGGCGATCTTCAGCGTCTCGTCGGCTTCGGGACCGATGACGCGGAACTGCACGGGGAAGCCGACCGGCGGCCCGAAGTTGAAGCGATCGACGCGCACCCGCGCCTGGCTCAGCGCGCCCTTCGCGACCGCCGCCTCGATCTTCGCCTTCAGCCGTTCGCGCGCCTCGACGTCCTTGGCGACGACGACGATCTGCACGAACGCTTCGTTCGGCTGCACGGGCTGCAGGCCCAGCCAGAAGCGCGGCGAACTCTTGCCGATATAGGTCGTGAAGTTGCGCACGTCCGGGTCGCCGGCGACGATCTGCTCGGCCTCGCTCGGCGGCCTTCTCGCTGACGCCGATGGAAGTGCCCTCGGCAAGCCGCAGTTCGAGGAACAGCTCCGGCCGCTCGGCCATCGGGAAGAACTGCTGCTGCACCTTTGAGAACTGGCTGAGGCCGCCAACCGATGACGACGAGCGCGATCGCGATGACCACGACCGGCCGCCGCACGCAGAATTCGAGCGCGCGGCGGAACAGCGCGATAGAACGGCGTCGAATAGATCGCGTTCTCGTCGTGCCTGTGAGCCGGCCTTGAACTTGGGCAGCAGCTTGAAGCCGAGATAGGGCGTGAACAGCACCGCGACGAACCAGGAGGCGACCAGCGCGATGCCGACCACCCAGAAGATGCCGCCGGCATATTCGCCGGTCGTCGAGGCGGCGAGGCCGATCGGCATGAAGCCGGCCGCCGTGACGAGCGTGCCGGTCAGCATCGGGAACGCGGTCGAATTCCAGGCGAAAGACGCCGCGCGCTCGCGGTCCCAGCCCTGCTCCAGCTTCACGACGATCATCTCGGTCGCGATGATCGCGTCGTCGACCAGCAGGCCGAGCGCGATGATCAGCGCGCCGAGCGTGACGCGCTGCAGATCGAGCCCGAGCATCGCCATCGCGACGAACACGATGGCGAGCACCAGCGGCACCGAGGTCGCCACGACGAGCCCGGAGCGCCAGCCGAGCGAGAGGAAACTGACCGCCAGCACGATCGCCAGCGCCTCGAGGAACGAGCGCGTGAATTCGAACACGGCGTCGTCGACGACCTTGGGTTGATCGGCGACGCGCTCGATCGCCACGCCCTGCGGCAATTCGGCCTTGAAGGCGGCGAGCTCCGTGTCGAGCGCCTTGCCGAGCGCCAGGATGTTGCCGCCCTTCTGCATCACGACGCCGATCTCGAGCGCCGGCTGGCCGTTGGCGCGGATCAGATAGGAGGGCGGATCTTCGTAGCCGTGCGTGACGGTCGCGATGTCGCCGAGGCGGAAAGTCGAGCCATTGACGGGGACGGGTATTTCCTCGACCGCGCCGACGCCCTGCACCGCGCCGCTGACGCGCAACGGAATCCGCTGCGCGTCGGTCTGGAATTCGCCGGCGGGCGGTCAGCGCATTCTGTTTGGCGAGCGAGTCGAGCAGCGCCGAGACCGGCACGCCGAGCGTCGCGAGCTTGGCGCTGACTGAACTCGACAAAGATGCGCTCGCCCTGCTCGCCGTAGAGATCGACCTTGCTGACGTCAGGCACGTGCTGCAGGCGCTTGCGCAGCGACTTGGCGACCTCCTTCAGTTCGGCGTAGCTCGCGCCGTCGCCGGTGATCGTATAGAGCACGCTGTCGACGTCGCCGAATTCGTCATTGACGTTCGGGCCGAGCACGTCGGCGGGCAGGTCCGCCTTCACGTCGGCCATCTTCTTGCGCAGCTGCAGGAACAGCTTCGGCACGTCGCGCGGCGGCGTCGTGTCGCGGAACTGGAACGAGATCGACGTGAAGCCGGGCTTCGATAGGTCTCGATCTTGTCGGCGTAGGGAAGCTCCTGCAGCTTGCGCTCGATCGGATCGGCGACCTGGCCCTGCATCTCGGCGCTGGTCGCGCCTGGCCATTCGGCCGAGACGATCGACGTTCTTGATCGTGAACGAAGGGTCCTCCGCGCGGCCGAGCCTCATATAGGCGACCGCGCCGGCGACCGCGATGATGAAGATCAGGAAGCGCGACGAGCTGCGGGTGACGCAGGCCCCAGCGGGAGAGATTGAAGCGATCCATCGCTAGAGCCCCGCGAGAGTTGTCGATCGCCCGCACCTTTTCATGAGGGTCGATCTTGTGGACGCCGAGCGCGATGATTTCGCGCCCTCCGGCGCGCCGCGACGACAGATAGGCGGAATCGGCGTCGCTGAGGGCGACGACGACCGGCGTCTCCGTCACGGCGCCGGTCGCCTTGTCGACCACCCAGACGCGCGGCCCCTTGCCGGCGTCGAACACCGCGCCGAGCGGCACGCGCGCGAGGTCGGGCGCGCCATCGGACAGCGCGACCGTCACGCTCATGCCGAGCCGCGCGCCGGCCGGCGCATCCGGCAGACGGAAGCGCGCGGCGTAGGTGCGCGTCGCGGGATCGGCGTTGGGCGACAGTTCGCGCAGTTCGGCCGCGCTGGTCGCGCCCGGCAGCGCCCAATAATCGACGCTCGCCTTGGCGGAACGCGCGCTGCTCGACCCACGCTTCGGGGATCGCGACCGCGGCTTCCTTCTCGGCGGTATGATCGAGCCGGAACACCGGCGCGCCCGCGGCGACGACCTGCCCGGGCTCGGCCAGCACCGCGTTGACGACGCCGTCGGCGTCCGCCGTCAGGGTCGCGTAATCGAGCGCGTTGCCGCGCGAGCTTGCACGGAGCGCTCGGCCTTGTCCTCGGCGCGGCGCGCCTGATCGGCGGTCGACTTGATGCGATCGAAGTCGGAACCCGAAACCCAGCCCTGCTTGGAAAGCGTCGTGACGCGCCGCTCCTCGGCCTCGGCGACGTCGAGCGCGGCGCGCGCGGAGCCCTGGTCGGCCTGCGCGGATTCGAGCTGCAGCCTCAGGTCGCTTTCGTCGAGTTTGGCGAGCGCGTCGCCCTTGTGGACGAAGGCGCCGACGTCGACCAGCCGGCGCTCGATGCGGCCGCCGACGCGGAACGCAAGATCGCTCTCGATGCGCGCCTTCAGCACGCCCGGCAGCGCCTGCAGGCGGGCGTGCGGCTCATAATGGACTTGCGCGACCAGCACCGGGCGCGGCGGCTCGACCACCGTCACGGCCGCTTTCTCGTTGCAGCCGCTGAGCAGAACCGCCAGCGCCATCGGCGCCGCAAGACGAAACGCTGTGGTCACGCTGCACTCCCGGGAACAGGCGCGCCGTAACGGAGCGCGCGCAGGGCGAAATCGACGATCAGTTCGGGCGGAACCATCGCGTCGGGCCGGTCGTGCAGCGCGATCATGGTCGGATGGTGGATCGCGCAGCAGGCGCATTTGGTCTGCGCGGCGAGCACGGCAGGGTCGCCGGGTCCGAACTCCCCGCTCGCCTGCCCCTCGGCGATGATGCCGGCGATCACCGCCGACCATCTGCTGCTCGAAAGCCTGGATGGGCGCCCAGCGCTCGCGCAGCGCGACGTCGACGATCTCGTGGACGCGCGCCTGATTGGTCATCTGGTCGTGCATCGCCTGGAACAGCATCATCAGCACCGAGAGCATCCGCTCCGCCGCCGAGCCCGGCGCGCTCGCCAGTTCGTGCGCGGCGGCGCTCATCGCCTCGAGCTGCTGGGCGGCGACCGCCTCGCACAGACGCCTGCTTCGACGCGAAGAAACGGTAGACGTTGGCGCTCGACATGCCGAGCCGGGAGGCGACGTCGGCGACGGTGGTGCGCGCGCCCAGTTCGCGGAACAGGTTCCACGCGACTTCCATGATCCGGCAGCGGGTATCTTCGGCGGGAGAGCGTTCGGCGATGTTCATGACGGCTGACGAGTGAGAACTGACGATTTTCGATTTTTATCACTCTTCAGGCCGCCGTCAACCATATTCTGAGGCGGCGGTTTCGCGACCTGCACATTCAGGTTAATAAAAGGTTGAGGAGGCCGCCTCGAAAAGGAAGACTTTCATGAAAGGCTCAAGCCTTGCGTGGGCGGCCGCGTGCGCTCTCCCGTTGATTTCGACGAGCGCCCTCGCCGCAGGAGTTGGCGGCATGGCCCTGGCGCGACCGGCGCCGCCGCCGCACGCCGCCCTCATTTTACGCCCGGTTCCGGCCCCTGCGGCTCCGCAGGGCTATGTCCACCCGTCGTGGAATGGGAACGGCCATCCCTACGCGTGGGGCCAAGGCTGGCGGAACGGCTACGGCGGCAATCGCTACGGCTGGAACGGCAATGGCTGGAATGGCAACGGCTGGAACGGCAACGGCTGGAACGGCAATGGCGGCCGCTACGGCGGCCAATGGACTTCCGCGGTGGGCCTTGGCGACGGCGGTTACGTTTCCGCGCCGCAGGATCAAGCTCCGCAGGTCAATTATTACCAGCCGGGTTCGATGATCATCGTGGCGCCGTTCGCCGTCCCCGAGGGTGCGCCCGCCATGGCGTCGGCCCAGGGCAGTTCCGGACCGCTGATCATTTACGTCAATCGCGACAAGTCCGCCGCTCAACCCGCCGGCGCTTTGCCGAAGATCATCTACGGCGACATGGCGGGACGCCACGCCAGCGGCCCGGAAATCATCTACGGCGACAGCGGCAAGTAGAGCGGCCAGCGCGCCCTTGTAGCCGCGGTCGCCGACCGCGGCGGCGACGCGCCTGCGCACATAATCTGCAGAGCATTCGACGTGTCGTCCCGACCGGGGTCAGCGACCCCGGCTACAGAGTGGCGGGCGTGGGGCGATCTCTGATAGCTTGAGCCGTCGAACATCAGAGTTCGCGGCCCAGGGAGATCGCCCATGTCCAAAATCGCGTTTCCCGCGCCCGACGCAAAAATCCTCGCGCGCCGCGCGGAAATCGCCGCGGGACTCGCGGCGATCCTGCCGCCGGAGGCGCTCATTCTCGACGAGAGCGGGCGCCGCGCGTTCGAGACCGACGCGCTGACGGCCTATGCCGCGCCTGCCGCTCGCCGTCGCGCTGCCGCGCACGACGCGAAGAAGTCGCGCGCAGTGCTGAAATTCTGCCGACAGCAGGGCGTCAACGTGACGCCGCGCGGCGCCGGCACCTCGCTCGCCGGCGGCGCGATCCCGCTGGAGGACAGCGTCGTCATCGGCCTCTCCAAGATGAACCGCATCCTCGAGGTCAACCTTGCCGACCGCTACGCGCGGGTCGAGGCCGGCGTCACCAATCTCGCGATCTCCGAGGCGGTCGGGCCCGACGGCTTTTCTACGCGCCCGATCCTTCCTCGCAGCTCGCCTGCACGATCGGCGGCAATATCGCGATGAATTCGGGCGGCGCGCATTGCCTGAAATATGGCGTCACCATCAACAATCTGCTCGGCGTGAAGCTGGTGACCTACGACGGCGAGATCGTCGATATCGGCGGCCCGGCGCTCGAGCCGGAAGGGCTCGACTGGCTCGGCCTGATCTGCGGCGCCGAAGGCCAGCTCGGCATCGTGACCGAGGCGACGGTGCGGCTGCTGCGCGCTCGCCGAGGGCGCGCGCCCCGTGCTGTTCGGCTTCGATTCGCGCGGAGGAAGCGGGCGCCTGCGTCGCCGCGATCATCGGCGCCGGCATCCTGCCGGTCGCGATGGAATACATGGACAAGCCCGCGATCCACATCACCGAGAATTTCGCCCATGCCGGCTATCCGCTCGACGTCGAGGCGATGCTGATCATCGAAGTCGAGGGCTCCGAGCAGGAGATGGAAGGCGAGCTCGCCAAGATCACCGCGATCGCGCGCGCCCACGGCGTGCAGGACGATCAGGGAATCGATGTCGGCGATGGAGAGCGCGCAGATCTGGAAGGGCCGCAAATCCGCGTTCGGCGCGACCGGCCGCATCGCCGACTATATCTGCATGGACGGCACGGTGCCGACCAGCCGCCTGCCCGAGGCGCTGCGGCGCACCGGCGAGATCTGCAAGAGCTACGGCCTGCGCGTCGCCAATGTCTTCCACGCCGGCGACGGCAACATGCATCCGCTGATCCTCTACAACGCCAACGACGCGAGCCGAACAGGACAAGGCCGAGGCCGCCGGCGCCGACATCCTGCGGATGTGCGTCGAACTCGGCGGCTGCCTGACCGGCGAACATGGCGTCGGCATCGAGAAGCGCGATCTGATGAACGCATCAGTTCAACCAGCCGAGCTCGGGCAGCAGAAGCGCGTGCGCGCAGTGTTCGATCCCGATTGCGCGGATGAATCCCGGCAAGGTGTTTCCGCTCGAGGAGACGCGCGGCGTGAGCGTTGGAGATCTTGACGCCCGCCGACGACCGCGAGGCCGCCGAGATCGTGCGCGCGCGCCCGACGGCCGGCCGCGCTCGACATCGTCGGCGGCGGCACGCGCTCGGGCTTTGGCCGCCCGCCGTGCGGGCGCAGCGCAGATCTCGACGGCGAAGCTCAACCGCCTCGTGTTTCACGAGCCTGCCGAGATGGTGTTGCGCGCCGAAGCCGGAGCGCCGCTCAGCTCTGATCGAGGCCTCGCTCGCGCAGCACAAGCAGATCCTGCCGTTCGAGCCCGTCGACCCGCGCCCGCTGTGGGGAACCGCGGGCGAGCCGACGGTCGGCGGCCTCGTCGCGACCGCGCTTTCCGGGCCCGCGCCGGATCAGCGCCGGCGCCGTGCGCGACAGCCTGATCGGCCTGCGGTTCGTCAACGGCGAAGGCGAGATCCTCAACGCCGGCGGCCGCGTGATGAAGAACGTCACCGGGCTCGACCTGGTGAAAATCCAGTGCGGCGCGCACGGCACGCTCGGCCTGATCCTCGAGGCGACGTTCAAGCTGCTGCCGAAGCCGGAGACCGAAGCGACGATCGTGCTGCGCCGGCTCGACGACGCGAAGGCGCTCGCGGCGATGTCGCGCGGCGCTCGGCTCGCCCTATGCCGTCAGCGGCGCGGCGACGATCCATCGCCGGCATGGGCCGCGATTTTTCGCGCACCTTGCTGCGCGTCGAAGGCTTCGCCGACTCGGTCGCCTATCGGATCGGGAAGCTGCAGGCGCTGCTCGCCGAATTCGACCCGCGCCATGTGCTGGAGCAGCCGAGATTCGCAGCGGCTGTGGCGCTCGATCCGCGATCTCGAATTCCTCGCGGAGCCGCGCGAGCGCGCCGTCTGGCGCGTCAGCGTCAAGCCCTCGCTCGGCGCCAAGCTGCTTGAGGCGCTCGGCCCGGTCGCGCTCGCCTCGCAGCTCGATTGGGGCGGCGGGTTGCTCGGGATCGCGAGCGACCCGACCGAGGCCGCCGCCGCGGCGATCCGCGCCGCGACGCGCGCGCAGCGGCGGCCACGCCACGCTGTTGCGCGCCGACGAACACATTTGCGCTACGCGTCGACGTGTTCGAGCCGCCGACGCCTCTGCTGCTCGCGCAGACCAAGCGGCTCAAGGCGAGCCTCGATCCCCACGGCGTGTTCAATCGCCGGCCGCATGTACGCGGACGTTTGACGATGCAGACCAACTTCGCGCCCGAACGTCTCGAAGACCCGAAGCTCAAATCGCTCGAAAAGGTGCTGCGCTCCTGCGTGCATTGCGGCTTCTGCACCGCGACCTGCCCGACCTATGTGATTGATGGCGACGAGCGCGACAGTCCGCGCGGCCGCATCTATCTGATCAAGGATCTGCTCGAGACGCAGCGCGCGCCGCAGGCCGAGGACGTCGCGCCGATCGATCATTGCCTCTCCTGCTATTCCTGCATGACGACCTGCCCGTCCGGCGTCGACTATCGCCGCCTGGTCGATCATGCGCGCGAGCTGATCGAGACCCAATACGAGCGCGGCATCGCGGACAGAACGTTGCGCAACGTGCTCGCCTACGTGCTGCCGTCGCCGGCGCGGTTCCGTTTTGCGATCTTTCTGGCCGGCGCTGGGGCGGCCGTTCCGGTCCTGGATCGCCGAGCCTGCCGGGCGTCGGCAAACCGATGGCCGCGATGCTCGATCTCGCGCCGCGCAGCCTGAAGCCGCACGTCGCAAAGCCCTACGAAAGCCGCGCGCCCGTGTCGGCTGCGACCCGCCGCCGCGTCGCGCTGCTCACCGGCTGCGCGCAGGAGGTGCTGGCGCCGGAGATCAACGATGCGATGACGCGCGTGCTGAACCGGCTCGGCTTCGACGTCGTGCTGCCGAAGGGGGAGACGTGCTGCGGCTCGCTGTCGCATCACATGGGCCGCGAGGACGCGGCGCTCGCCTGAATGCGCGCCAATGTCGACGCGTGGACGCGCGAAATCGACGGCGCCGGCCTGGAGGCGATCGTCGTCACCGCTTCGGGCTGCGGTTCGACGATCAAGGACTACGGCCATCTGCTCGCCGACGATCCGGCTTATGCCGAGAAGGCGGCGCGCGTCGCGGCTCTGGCGAAGGACCCGAGCGAGTTCCTCAGCAGCGCTCGAAATGCGATTCCCAAACAAACAAAAGCTCGTCGTCGCCTATCACGCCGCCTGCACGTTGCAGCACGGACAAAAAATCACCGAGGCGCCGAAGCAGCTGCTGAAGCGCGCCGGCTTCGACGTGCGCACGCCCTCGGAGTCGCATCTCTGCTGCGGCTCGGCCGGCGTCTACAACATCCTGCAATCGGACACGGCGAACGCGCTGAAAGCAGCGCAAGCTCGCCAACCTGCAGCGCCTGAAGCCCGACGTGATCGCCGCCGGCAACATCGGCTGCCTGACGCAGATCGGCAGCGGGACGGCAGTTCCCGTCGTCCACACGATCGAGCTGGTTGATTGGGCGATGGGCGGCCCGAAGCCGGCGGCATGGCAACGCCACTCGGCGCGACCCTCTCCCGAAGGTGCCAGTCACTCGGCGGCGCCCCTCGTCCTGGCTTGTCGAAGGATGTTCCAGCTTGCACGGCGCGCCGGATGCGTAACCGGCTCCTCTGGGTGAAACATCCTTCGACAAGCTCAGGATGAGGGGCGTGGAAGGCGCATGCAATCGCGGCTTCGAAGTTGTCCACTTGTGCGCCCGCCAATTTGGAGCAATTCCAAAGTGCGATAATTGCTTTGCATGAATGCGAAACCCGCGGCATAGAGCTCGGCCGTTCCGGAGGGTGCGGATGTTTGCCAGAGCACGCGCCGGCTTAGTAGCGGCCACGTTATTATTCGCCTGCCTCGGCGGCCCCGTCTCGGCCGACGGTGCGAAGATCGTTCGGGCCGACGACGAGAAGACGCTGACCGATCTGCAACTGGTCGGCAAGCGCATTTTCGAAGACGGCCAGCTGTCGGAGCCGCCGGCATGGCCTGCCAGTCCTGTCACGACCCGGAGCATGCTTTTCAGGGCAACAACGGCTCGCGCATCGCCGCCGTCGCGGTCGGCAGCCGGCCCGACCAGTTCGGGATCCGCAAGGTTCCCTCGATCATGTACAAGACCTACAGCCCGCCGTTCGGCTTCTACAAGGATGAGGACGAAGGCGAGAACAAGCTGGAGGCCAGAGGCGGCCAGTTCTGGGACGGACGCGCCAACACTCTCGTCGATCAGGTGTCGGTCCCGATGCTGAACCCGATCGAGATGAACAATCCCTCGATCGAGGCGGTCGTCGCCAAGATGAAGGACGCCGACTACGGCGCGCTGCTCAAGGAAGCCTTCGGCGACGCCGTGTTCGACGACCCGAAGACCGCGATGGAGAAGGCCGTCGGAAGCCGTGCTCGCCTTCGAGGAGACGCGAGCGTTTCGCCCCGTTCTCATCGAAATTCGACGACTGGCTGCGCGGCAAGGCGAAGTTCACGGCGAGGAGACGCGCGGCTATAAGCTGTTCATCGATCCGCAGAAGGGCAATTGCACCGCCTGCCATGACGGCAAGCCCGAATCGAAGGATCCCGCCGACTGGATCCTCACCGATTTCACCTATGACGCGCTCGGCGCGCCGCGCAATCCGGAGATCCCGGTCAACGCGGACCCCAAGCACTACGACCTCGGCCTGTGCGCGGCGCCGGGGCTGGCGGCCAAGTTGCCGAAGGACATCGAGCTCTCCTCGCTTGTGCGGCGCCTTCAAGGTGCCGTCGCTTCGCAACGTCGCGGTAAGCGGCCCCTATTTCCATAACGGCTCGATCAAGACGCTCCGCGAAGCGGTGGCGCTTTACGCGACGCGCGACACCGACGCCGCCCACTGGTATCCGCGCCAGGGCGCCGGGGTGAACAAGTTCGACGACTTGCCAGACGACGCGAAGGCGAACGTCAACATCAAGGAAGTGCCCTACGACCGCCGCGCCGGCCAGCAGCCGCGGCTCACCTGGGAAGAAGTCGACGCGATCGTGGCGTTCCTCAACACGCTGACCGACAAGGGCATGAAATAGGCGGCGCTGTCGCCCACGCAGGCGCTCCTGTAGGTTCGCACGCTGAAGAGCGAGGGGGCCAGATGGAGCCGGGAGAGGTTGTGGCGCTGACGCCGGGGCCGGACAAGGCTTTCGAGCAGGCGCTCGGCCGGGAAATCATCGCCAGCGAGCGCATGCGGGCGCTCGCCATCGCGGGCGTGCTCTCGCTGCTTGCGCTGCTGGACCTCGATCTGGCTGTGTTCTTCCCCGGTCGGTTCAGCCAGATCGCGCATAGCCCGACGTCCCGACTGGCTGCCGCTGGCGGTGCTCGCGCCTTTTCTCATCTACGAGCTGATCGTGCTTGCGATCCTGCGCGCCCGCGCCGCGCACGGGCTCGACATTCCGATCGCCGCCCGGTTCACCACCGCCACGATAGAGACTTCGCTGCCGACCGCCTTCCTCTGGACCGCGAGCCGGTTCGCCGGACCGGAATTCGCCTTCGCAGCGTGGCCCTCGATGCTCTATTTCCTGTTCATCGTCGTCTCGACGCTGCGGCTCAATTTCGTCCTGCCCGCCTATACCGGACTGCTCGCGGCAGCCTCCTATCTCACCGTCGCCCACTTCGCGTTCGATCCCGCGGCGGGCCTCGCCCAGGACCAGTGGCCGATCCTGTTTCCCAAGGCGGCGGCGATGGCCGTGACGGGCATCGTCGCGGGCCTGGTTGGAGCGCGGCTCGGCGCCAAATTCCGGCTGGCGGCGGAACATTCGGTGCAGCGGGAGCGGGTGACAAACCTGTTTGGTCAGCATGTCTCGCCGGCGGTGCTCGACCGTCTGCTCGCCAATCCCACCGAATTCGCCAACGAGACGCGCGAAGTCTGCGTGATGTTTCTCGACATCCGCGACTTCACGGCCGAGGCGCGCAAGCGCACGCCCGGCGAAGTGGTGGAGTTTCTGAACGGCGCCTTCGCGTTCATGATCGAAGCGGTCGATCGCAACGGCGGCTTCATCAACAAGTTTCTCGGCGACGGGTTCATGGCGATCTTCGGGGCGCCGCTCGCCGACCCGCTTGCGGTCAGCCACGCGGTTGCCGCGGCGCGCGACATTCTCGCCGAGATCGATGGCCGCGGCCTCGCCAACGGCCCCTGGCCGCTGCGGATCGGCATCGGCCTGCATGTCGGCGATGCGGTCACCGGCAATATCGGTTCGCCGCGCCGCAAGGAATTCACCGCGATCGGCGACACGGTCAACATGGCGGCGCGGATCGAGCAGCTGACCAAGGCGCACCGCGCGCGGCTCATCGTTTCGCAGGCGGTGATGGTCGCGCTCGGCGGCGCGGAACCCGGCGCGACGCCGCTCGGCGCCGTGGAGATCCGTGGCTATCCAGCGCCGGAGCCGATCTGGCGGCTCGACTGAAGCTCGTACTGGCTACCGCTGGGCCCGCCGTTCGGCTATTCTCGGTCGAATATAGGGAAGGCGCACCGGCCAATGGCGGGTTTTGGAGACAATGCGTGTCGGCTCGCGGCGATCGTGTTCGACCGCGAGGAAGACCCCGACGCGCCCTTGCGCGTGTTCGTCGAGGCTGCGGCGGCGCGGGGCCTCAGAATCGCTGGCTGGTTGCAACAGCACGAACAAGCTGAGGATTGCGCGTGCTCCGACTACAGCCTCGTCAACGCCGCCACCGGCGAACGCCTGACCGTGATGCAGAACCTCGGCCGCGAGGCGACGGGCTGTCGCGTCGACCCCGGCGCCATCGCCCAGGCGGCGCGAAAACTTGGGGACGCGCTCGCTGCGCAGCCGGATCTCGTGGTCGCCAACCGGTTTGGCAAGCTCGAGGCCGAAGGCGGCGGCATGATCGCCGAGATCGGCGCGGCGGTCGCGGACGGCGCGCCGCTGATCGTATGCGTGCCGCTGCGCTTCCTCGACGCCTGGAACGCCTTCGCCTCAGGGCTCGACGTGCAACTGCCGCCGCGTAGCGAAGCGATCGAAGCGTGGTGGGCGGAGCTCAGCCGCCCGCAGGCTTCAGCCGCGTAAGCCACGCCTCGGCCGCCACAAGATCCTCCGGCGTGTTGACGTTGAAGAACGGGTCGAACGGCGTCGCCGGCCATTCGGCGACCGCGACGGCGAAGCGATCCGCAAAGACCTCGACCTTGCGCACCCCCTCCTCGTCCAGCGCGCGCCGCAACGGCCCCGCCAGTGCGACCGGCCAGAGCGCGACGGCGTGGTGGCGCCGGCCGCGCGAGGCCGCGACCGCGATTTCCGCGCCGGCCGCGCGCCGCGCCGCCTGCAGGCGCTCGACCAGATCGTCGGGCGCGAACGGCGTGTCGGCGGCCAGCGTGACGATGTCGGTCACCGCCGGAGCCTCGCGCAGCGCCCATTCCAGGCCCGCCAGGATGCCGGCCAGCGGGCCAGCGAAGCCGCTGCACGCCATCGGCGACGACCGGCAGACCAAAGCTCGCAAAACGCCCGGGATCGCCGTTGGCGCTGAGCGCAAGGCCGGCGCACTGCGGGCCGAGGGCGGCGATTACATAGCGGAGCATCGGCGCGCCGCCGAGCGACGGCCAGCGACTTGTCGCCGCCGCCCATCCGCCGGGACTGGCCGCCCGCCAGGATCACCCCTAGCGGACGATCCGGCTCTCTCCCATATGGAGGGCTCAACCTAGCCACGCTGGTTGGACTTGGTTGTCATGCATTATAATTCCCGCAATTCTGCATCATAATTCCTATGGATCGCTCGGTCCTTCCTGTATGAAGAGCGCCGAAACCCCAGGGTTCACCAGACGAGGAGATCGACTTGAGCGCTGCCGCCTTCACCTATCCCAACGTTGAATTGCTGATCGACGGCGTCTGGCGTCCAGGCGCCGAAGGCCGGACGCTCCCGATCGTCGACCCCGCGACCGACGAACCGATCGGAACGCTGGCCCACGCGACGCGCGCCGATCTCGACGCCGCGCTCGCCGCCGCCGCAGAAGGGCTTTGCTCGCCTGGAGCAAGACCTCCGCCTACAATCGCTACCGCATCATGCGCAAGGCCGCCGAGATCTTCCGCTCGCGCGCCGACTATGTCGCCTGGCTGATCACGCGTGAGCAGGGCAAGCCGCTTGCCGAAGCCAAGGGCGAGGCGCTGAATGGCGCCGACATCATCGATTGGTTCGCCGAGGAAGGCCGCCGCACCTACGGCCAGGTCATTCCGGCGCGCGCGCCAAACGTGCTGCAGACGACGGTCAAGCTGCCGGTCGGTCCCGGTCGCCGCCTTCACGCCGTGGAATTTTCCGATCAACCAGCTGGTGCGCAAGGTCTCGGCCGCGCTCGACCGCGGGATGCTCGGTCGATCGCCAAGGCGGCGGAAGAGACGCCCGCCGCGCCGGCGGAACTTGCTGCGCGCGTTCGTCGAGGCCGGCGTTCCCGGCCGGACGTCGTCAATCTCGTCTATGGCGATACCCGCCGAAATCTCCGAATATCTGATCCCGCATCCGATCATCCAGAAGATCTCGTTCACCGGCTCGACCGCCGATCGGCAAGCATCTCGCCGCGCTCGCCGGCCAGCACATGAAGCGCGCGACGATGGAGCTCGGCGGCCATGCGCCGGTCATCGTGCTGCGCCGACGCCGACATCGGCGCGCGCGAGCAAGGCCTCGGTCGCCTCCAAATATCGCAACGCCGGCCAGGTCTGCGTCGCGCCGACCCGCTATCTCGTCGAGAAGCCGGTGTTCGGCGATTTCCTCGAGCAGTTCGTCGACGGCGCCAAGGCGCTGAAAGTCGGCAGCGGCCTCGAATCCGGCGTGCAGATGGGCCCGCTCGCCAACGCGCGCCGCATCCCGTTCCTGCAAGCGCTGATCGCCGACGCGGTCGTCCAAGGGCGCCGAGCTGAAGACCGGCGGCGGCCGGATCGGCAACAAGGGCAATTTCATGGAGCCGACCGTGCTCGCCAACGTGCCGCTCGAGGCGCGCATCATGAGCGAGGAGCCGTTCGGGCCGGTCGCGATCATCAACCCGATCGAGTCGCTCGACGCCGCGATCAAGGAGGCCAACCGCCTGCCCTACGGCCTCGCGCTCGTACGCGTTCACGCGCAACAGCGCCAACATCCAGCGCATCAGCCTGGAGGTCGAAGCGGGCATGACGTCGATCAACCACGCCGGCCTCGCGCTGCCGGAAATGCCGTTCGGCGGCGTGAAGGATTCCGGCTATGGCACCGAAGGCGGCTCGGAAGCGATCGAGCCGTATCTGATCACGAAGTTCATCACGACGGCGACGATGTAGGCCTTCCCCCGCTCCCGCTCGCGGGAGAGGGCCGGGCTGAGGGCGGTGCGAGAGCCCTCATCCGGCGCTTCGCGCCACCTTCTCCCGCAGGCGGGAGAAGGGGAGATGGCGGTTAGTTCGCTGTCTCGAGCGAGGCGAGCCGGTCGCGGGCGCCTGTCAGGCCGGCGGCGACGGCGCGATTGTAATAGTCGCGCGCGAGCGCCGCGTCGCCTGGCGCGCCGAGGACGCCGAGGCGCGTCAGCATGGCGGGATTGTAGGCGTCGCCGAGCACCATATAGGCGCGGTTTTCGCCTTCGTCGGCGGCCTGCTGAGCCAGCGGCGCGCCGCTGCGATGTCGCCCTTGGCGAGCGCCATCAATCCGTGCGCGAAGCAACCTTCCGCCTCGCGGCTAGCTGCGGCCGGCGCTGGCGGCGGAGGCGCCGCGGCCGTCGGAGGAGCCGCGGCGGGCGACGGCCGCCACCAGCGTCGCCGGCTTTGCCGGCTGCGTCTTGATAGCGGTCGCCAGTTGCGCGAGGCCTGACTTGTCCGTAGTTGGCGCGGCGACCGGCGTCGCCATGACGGCGGCCGGCGAGGCCGCAGGCGCCGGTTTCTGCGCGGAAGCGACGATGAACACGGGCTGTTCGACCGCCAGCTTGCCAGCGACGCGATCACCCTTCACGCTCGGCCAGAACACGATTCCCAGAGCAAACCACGGCGAGGGCGGCGATGGCGCCGGCCCCCAGTTTCAGCGCCAATGCAGCGCGCGCGCCTACCATCATGGTTTGGCGCTCCTGGCCTGCATGAGACTGCGGAAAAGCGTTTCCGCATTGGCCGAGCTGTCGCTCGCCGCGACGTTCCGGAACTCCGCGAAAGCGGCGTCCGAAGTCCCGCTATGACTGGCGATCCAGGCGTCCGCCGCGCCGAGACGCGGCCAATCAAGCGTCGCCGCAATGTTGACGTCGCGCCAGTTGGGGTCGGCGTCCGCCGGTCATCAGGGTCGGAAACTTTTCGAACAGCGCCGAGACGAACTCCGCATCGCGCTGGGCGCGCGCCGAATTGGCGGGCGCATCCATGGCGATCAGCGCGAGCGGCGTCGCCGAGCGTCGCGACTTTTTCGTCCGCCGGAGATCAGGTTGGGCCGATCCTTCGCCGTCAGGTTCATCGGCGAATAGAAGGCCGCGAGCTCCGCGCTTCATCGGCAGCGCGACGAGATGCGCTTTGCCGTCCTTGCCGAAATCGCCGAGCGCCTTCGAGTCCGTTTCACCGGTCGCGACCACGGCTGCGACCTTGCCGGCCGCGAGAGCCGCAAGCCCGTCGCTGAGCGGCTTCGCGCACGCAGTTCCGGCTTCACGCCGAGCCGCTGAAACAGCGCCACGGCGACCGCTTCGTCGGCGCTGTCGGCAGGGCCGACCGCGACCTTCTTGCCGTCGAGATCGGAGACCTGGTCGACGTCCTTGCCGGCGACGATTTCGATGCGCTCGAGCCCGAGCCGCACCACATAAGGCGCCTTGTCCTTCCAGGGCGCCTTCGGATCTTCGACGAGCGCCTCGACCGGAACGACCACAAAATCGGCGATGTCGTTGACGGCGAGCTTGGAGAGCATGGATGCGGCGGTGCGGCCGACCGTCTGATGGGCGCGAAGGTTGCTCGCCTTGGCCGCGCCGACGATGTCGCCGGCCATGCGGAACGCGGCGGAATCGTCGCCATCCGAGAGCACGCTGAAATTGTAGTAGCTCGCGGCCGAGCGGATCGACGGCCGGGGCCGCGCGGTCTGCGCCGATCTGGCGCCCGAAGCGTCGCTGGACGACTCCCTGCGGCCGGCCCAGTGCCAGAGCACGCGCTTGCCGTTGTGATAGACGGGATGATCGTAAGGCACCATGCCGGCCGGGGCCGCCTGAGCGAGCTCCGCGCCCCAAGGCGCCATGCAAATAGCGAAAATGACCGCAGCTGGTCGCCCCAAGCGCCTCCCGCAGTCTGTTTGTAAACGCCCGGATCGCCCATCGCGAACCCGCAGCGTCGACGCTGTCCTACCGCAAACCATGGGGTCCACATATCCGGGGAATTGCGTCGTCATCATGGCGAGGCCCCTGGCGCCAGTTGCAGCGCCTCCAGCGCCGCTCCTATTTCCCCTGCCGAAATCGCCTCCCTCGAGCCGCTGTCGAGCCACACCAGCGAGGCCTCGACAGGCCTCTGATAGAGCGCTTTCAGCGCGGCGACGTAGAGCGCGAGCTGCGCGACATAAGCGTCGCGACCGCTGCGACCGGATTTGAAGTCGACCATCTCAATACGCTCCGGGCGGACGACCAGCCGATCGATGCGCCCGGAGAAGGCGAGCGGCGGCCCGTTCGTGCGCGGCAACGCCCCGGAAATCGGCACCTCCGCGCGCGACCCCGGCCCGAACAGCGCCTCAACCGCGGGGTCGGCGATCAGCCGCAGAACCCGGTCAGCGATATCGGACTTTTCGGCCTCCGGGAGGGGGCCGTTCTGCGCCGCAAGGAAGCGCTCCGCGGCGGCCGCCCGCTTGGGTTCCGCGATTGCGGGCAGCCGCTCGATCAGCGCGTGGGCGAACAGGCCGGCCTCGCGCGAATGGCGCTGCGAACTTCGTGCGGCGTCTCGCCGCACCGCAGACGCGCGCGAGGGTGCGATGGAAGGCGGGGCCAGCTCGGCTTTCGGCGCCCTCGAACAGCCACTTCGGCGCATCAGGCGCCGGCGCCAGATCGGCGACGGTGTCCATTTCGCCGACCGGCGGCGGGTCGGCGAACCGCCAGATCTTTTCGTCGCTCGACCACGGCGCCGGCCATGGCGACCAGTTCGGATTCGAGGCCCGCGCGGATCAACTTGTGCCAGCAATCGACGGGCGGCTCGCGAACGCCCTCCGCGCCGGCGACGATCAGCATCTGGGCGGCGCGCGTCATCGCGACATAGAGCAGCCGCCGGTGCTCGCCCTCGGCCGTCGCAGCCGCGAGCGTGCGCGCAGCCTGCAGCGGCGGGCTGTCCTCCTCCTTCTTGGTCGACCCAGACTCGCGCCGAGCGGCGTCCGTCGGCTTGCCGTTCGAACGCCAGCCAGCGCGGATCGCGCGGCCCCTGCGGCTTGCCGAGCGTGTCGGGCAGAAACACGATCGGCGCCTCGAGTCCCTTGGCGGCATGGATGGTCATCACGCGTACGCCGACGCTCTCGGTGTCGAATTCGCGCTTGATCTCGCTCTCGCTCGCCGAGACTTCGTCGAGAAACTCCGACAGCGAAGGCGAAGTCGCGCTTTCGAACGCCATCGCGACGGCGAGAAATTCGTCGATCGCGTCGGCGGCCTCCGCGCCGAGCCGCGAGATCAAGGCGCGCCGGCCGCCGTCCGCGCCGATCAGGCGCGCGTAAAAGTCGAACGGCGACAGTGTCCGCGCGCGGCGCCGCCAGGTCTCGACGCGCGCCGCGGCTTCGCCAGAATTCGGCTTTTCGCCAGTGCGTCGGCGAGCGAACCGGGGCGACCGGGCGCGAGCGCTGATCAGCGCGTCATCGTCGAGGCCGATCAGCGGCGATTTCAGCACTTCGGCGAGCGCGAGATCGTCGTCGCGATAGAGCGCGGCGCGGCCGGCTGAGACGAGATCGAGCACGGCCATGTGGTCGCTGAGCCGCATTCGGTCAGCGCCGGCGAACGCCAGCCGGCGGCGGCGCAACGCCCGCGTCATCGCCTCGTAGAACGGCGCCGCGCGAACGCACGAGAATGAGAATGTCGCTGGCGCGCACGCGCCTCAGCGCGGCCTGTCGACGGGCTCGACGAGCCGCTCGGCGAGAGTCAGGCGCAAGCCAGCTCGGCGATCCGGTCGGCGATGCGCTCGGCGAGTCGCACCGGCGGATCGCTGGCCGCGTTTGCGCGTCGAGCGGCAGGCGCCAGTCGTCGGGATCGGGCGTCGGCTCCGGCTTCACCGTGTCCCAGATCTCGACCACGCCCGGAAGCGATTGCATGATGAGCGCCGTGCGGCGGCGCCTTGGCGTCGCCCGCGCTGACGCCGCGCCACGCCTGCTTCGAGCGAAAACACCGCGTCGACCGCCGCGAGCACTTTTGGCGCGGAGCGGAACGACAGATGCAGCGGCACGCTTGCGAACGGCCGCTCCGCCTTCTCGTGGCGAAGCTGGAAATGCCGGCGCATCTCGTCAAACAACGCCGGCTCGGCGCCCTGGAACGAGAAGATCGACTGCTTCTCGTCGCCAACCGCGAAGAACGTGCGCTCGCGTCGAGCCCGCGCCCTCGCCTGAGAGAAGCTCTTCGGCGAGCCGGACGAGGATCGCCCATTGGGCGCGCGAAGTATCCTGCGCCTCGTCGATCAGGAAATGCTCGATGCCCTTGTCGAGCTTGTAGAGCACCCAGGCCGCATCGGCCTTCTCGACCAGCGCCAGCGCGCGCTCGATGAGATCGGCGTAGTCGAACGCGCCGCGCGCGTTCTTCAACCGCGCGTAGGCTTTCAGCACGGCGCCTGCGACGCGGACCAGCGCGACCGAGCGCGCAAGCGCGATGGCGGAACGCCGGCGCTCCCAGAGTTGGCGAGAGCCGCTCCTGCTCCTCATACAGTTCTTCGTCGAGACCGGGATGGAGCTTCTGCACGCCTACGGTCAGCAGCTTCTTGGTCGGCGTGCCGTCCTTGTTGAAGAACGCGAGCCGCAGCAGCTCGAGCCGCATAGCGGGCTCGGGCGACGGCCGCCGCCGCGATGAGTTCGTCGGCCCGGCCGGCGTCGGTCTTCGATTCCGTCGCGCAGCCGCTTCGCCCAGGCGCGCCATCGCGCCGGACCGCCGCCGTCTTCGAGCATGCGGCGCTCGATCTCGGCTTGCGTTTCGTCCACGTCGAGCCCGAGCCTGATGCGCAAGCCGCTCGCGATAGGCTTCGGCGCCGCCGTAAGCCAGGATCTCGGCGCGCGCGCCGAGCGCCTCCCTCAACAGCCCGTCGAACCCGTCGGCGCCGGCGAGCCGGCGATCGTCTCGATCGCCTCGGCGAGCTCGGGCCGCTGCTCGGCTTCCGCGATCGCCGACGGCGCGCGCCTCCTCCATGCAGATCGGCGGCCTCGCGATCGTCGAGCACGCGAAAGCCCGCGGGCGCGTTGGCCTCGAACGGGAACAGATGCAGCAGCCGCTCGCAGAAGGCGTGGATCGTCTGGATCTTTAGGCCGCCGGGCGTCTCGATGGTGCGCGCGAACAGTTTGCGCGCAAAGGCCAGAGCGCGCCGGCGCGAGTTTTGCGACGCCGGTCGCCAGAATCTCCTCGGTCAGTTGCATCGTCAGACAGCGTCGTCCAGCGCGCCAGCGTCTTGAACACGCGCGTCGACATGTTCGCGGCCGCAGCCTTGGTGAAGGTCAGGCAGAGGATCTTCGACGGCTCGACGCCGTCGAGCAGCAGGCGGATGACGCGCTGGGTCAGCACATGGGTCTTGCCCGAACCGGCGTTGGCCGATCACCCAGGCGGAGGCGGCGGGATCGGACGCCCGTGTCTGACGGGCGCGCGTGTCCGGATCGACCTCGCGCCTCAGGGGCGCGCCGCTCACGAGTCGTCCTCCGCGCCGGCCACCGCCCATTCGCGCACGCGCGCCAGATGCTCGTAGTCGGAGCCGCGCCCGATGAACTTCGGATAAGGGCGCGGCAGATACGGCGTCGTCGGATCGGCGAATTCCGCCAGCATCTGTTTGAGGCCCGCGAAATGCGAGGCGATGATGTCGTCGAGCGTCCAATCCTTCGGCGGCTTGAACGGGCTCGCCTTGCCGCCCTCGGCGCCGCCGAGCTTGAAATAGATCAATTGCGCCGTCCGCGCTTCCGGCAGGCCCTTGAAAGCGCCGCGCGCCAGCATCGCGGCTTCGAGCGTGAGCTGCGGCGCGAAGCCGACCGCGACTTCCTTCGCGCCTGGCGGCGCGCCGGTCTTGTAGTCGATGATGACCGCCTCGCCGTCGGGCAGGATCTCGATCCGGTCGGCGCGCGCGGTGAGCCTGAAAACGCTTTCGCCCGGCAATTCGATGTCGAGCGCGCCGGCGCACTCGATGATGGATGGCGCTGCCCGGCTCGCGCCGCGCCGCGTCGAATTCGAGAAAGCGCGCCAGCGCGTCCTGCACGCGCGGCCAGTGCAGGGCTCGAAAGCCGGCGTCCTGCAAGCAGCGGCGCGAAGACGCTGCGTCGCTCCCGCAAACAGCCGGGCGCTGGCGCGCTTCTGCCGTCTCGTCCGGCTTAGCGTCCTTCGTGAACGCCTCCAGCGCCGCATGCCACATCGTGCCGATCTCGCGCGGCCCCGGCGGCTCGCCGATCGCCGGCAGCGCGATCGAGCTCGAGAATGCGCTCGGCGTAGATCGAATAGGGATCGCGGCGCAGCGTCTCGATGCGCGTGACGCTGAGCTGCGTCGGCCGCAACGCGAGCGGCGGCCTCGGCTCCGGGCGCTCGCGGGCGCGGCGGCTCGGGGACGATCGAGCAGGCGCGCGTAGTTCGAGATAAATCTGGCCGCGCGCTTCGAGCTTGCGCATTTCGTCTTCGCCCGCGAACGCTCCGAGCCTTTGCAGGAAGCGCGACGCGACGGTCGGCGCGCCGGCGCGCTTTTGCGCGCGCGACATGATGACCTCTGGCGCGCCGAGCGCAGCGACGAAATCATGCGCGGTCTGCCCGATGCGGCGCTCCGGCGGCGACAGGCCGAGTTCGGCGCGCATCGTGCGATTGAGAAAGGCGTCGGTGTCGGGCGCCGGCGGCCAGATCGTCTCGTCGAGCCCGGCGACCAGCGCGAGATCGACATCGATCAGGCGCGCCTCGAGCAGGCCGAGGATCGCGAGCCTCGGATGGCCCCCGACCGCCGGCGGCGCGCGCCGGCTCTGCGGCGAGCGCATCAAACAAAGCAGCATAGTCGGAGAGGCCGATCTCGAACCCTTCGCCGCCCGCGTCGATCCATTCGTCGAACAAAGCCTCCAGCGCTTCGCGCCCTGCCTCTTCGCCATCGGGCGCGCAGCGCCGCGAGCGCGGCGCGATGGGCCGCGACAAAATCTGCCGTCGGGGCGCGGCGCAGGCGCGCGCAACGGCGCGAGCGCGTCGACGAGCGCCTGCAACGCCGCGCGCGCCGCGACGAAATCCTCAGGCGTCAGGCTCTGCAAAGCGCGATGGGCGCGACGGTCGCGCGCCGCAAGCTCCGCCGCGGCGATCGTCGCCTCAACGTCGTCGAGCGGATGCTCGCGCAGCACCAGGGAAAGCGCGGCCAGCTGCAGCGCGCGGGCGCCGCGGGCAAAATCCTCGCACGCGCGCCTGCGAGCGCCGGACGCTCGATCAGCGCCGCTATCCGCTTGCGGCGAAAAATCGAGCGCGGCGGCGAGCACGAGACGCGCGATGCTCGCCCGCCTCGGTTGCCCGCGAGGTTCGACGCCGGCGGAGTTCTCGACTTCGACGTCCCAGCGCGCCAGCTCCGCCTGCGACGCGCCGCGCCAGCGTCGCATCGGGCGTGATCAGCGCGGCGCGGCGGCCGGGCGTCTCCATGGCTTCGCGCATCGCGACGGCGAGCGCGAGCGCCTCCTCGGTCTCGGTCTCGGCGACGATCAGTGCCACGCCGTCGAGCCCCTCGGCGATTTCGCTCGGCTCGAACGCCTTGCGGCGTTCCGGCCAGCGTTCCGTCGTCTCCGCCGGGCGCAACGCCTCGCTCAGCACTGCGCGCGCGGCTTCGCTGCGCCGCCGGCGGCGCGGCCAGCTCGCTGAACTTCGCGTCGCTCGATGCCGATCGTCTGCAAGCAGGCGGCGCAGCAGCGTCTGCGGATGCCCCGCCGCCGGCCCGGTGAGACGGTCCCCTCGCCGCCGGCAAGCGCGAAGGCGGCGTCGTCGAGATCCATGTCGAGATCGGGCAGCACGACGGCGCCCTGCGGCGCGCGCGCGATCGCGGCGATCAGCTTGCGCGGTGGCGCGATTGGCGCCGGTCGAGCCCGCGATGATGACGGGACCGCGATCGGGCTCGCCGAGCGCGGCGATCTCGCGCTCGACAAGTTCCGCCGTCAGCTGCGCGCGATCGATCAGGCCGCGCTCGTCGAGCCATTTCGGCCAGGCCTCGAAGGCGATCTTCAGGAATTGCGAGCGTGATGCCCCAATAGGGATCGAAGGCGTCGGCGACGAGCGTCTTCAGCCGCTCGGGCGCGATGTCCTCGATGATCATGTCGTCGATCAGCGCGGCGAGGTCCTCGGCGAGCGCAAACGCCTGCGCCGGACCGGCGACGACCAGCGGCGGCTCGCTCTCGTCGAACACGAGGCGCCCGTCCGGCCCGACGCGGCGGATCGCGCCGCGCAGCGCCTCGCCCCATTTGCGCGTCAGCGCGGCGAGCGCCATCCGCCGCGCGAGATCGCCGACCGCGGGCCGCTCGCCGAGATCGGTCGCCGCGCTCCGGCTCGGTCGCCGAGATCAGGCTCGAACGCGCCGAGCGGCGCGATGCGCGGCAGGATCAGCGTCGGCTTGCCGCTGGCGCGCGACCAGCTCGCGCGCCAGCGCGGCGCCGGCGCGCCGCGTCGGCACGATAGATCGTCGCGCGCGCCAGATCGAGCGGATCGGCGGAGGGAAAGCCCGGAATCAGCTTGCCCGCCGAGCAGCGCGCGGCTCAGCGCCGGCAGAAAGGGCGCGCCCGCCGGAAGATTGAAGACGTTGGCGGTCAGGGCGGCCTCGAGGTGAGTTCGGGCCGCGTAAGATTAGCGCCGCCTTACGCGCAGCGCCACGGCGCTTGCGGCGCTTTACGGAAGTCAGAGCGGTTTGGCTGCGACGAACTGTGGACACCGTGGTAAGCGCGAGCGTCGTCGTTGATGGATTCGCCTGCATGTGGCTAGCTCAAACCCTCGCCCTTGCGCTCGCAGCGGCGATCCTGGACGTCACGCATCGGCTACCCCGAGCCGCTGTTTCGAGCCGTGCGCCACCCCGTCGTCTGGATCGGCGCGCTGATTGGCGGTCTCGAGGCGCGGCTCAATCGTCCCGCCGATCCGTTCACGGCGCGGCGCGCGTCAGGAGTGTTCGCGCTTGGCTTCACGCTCGCAGCGATCGCCGTGGCGGTGGGTTTGATCGCGGCATTCCTGCCGCGTTCTCCGGTCGGCTTCGCTGTCGCGGCGCTGCTTGGCTCGACGCTCGTTGCGCGCCAAAGCCTCGACCGTCATGTGCGCGACGTCGCGACCGCGCTCGAAACGCGGCGGCCTTGCCGCAGGTCGCGAGGCGGTGGCGCGGATCGTCGGGCCGGAACCCGGAGGCGCTTGACGAGGCCGGCGTTTCGCGCGCCGCCATCGAAAGCCTCGCCGAGAATTATTCCGATGGCGTCGTAGCGCCGCTGTTCTGGATGGCGCTCGCGGGCCTGCCCGGCGCCGCGCTCTACAAGGCGATCAACACCGCCGACAGCATGATCGGCCACCGCAGCGAGCGCTATCTCGCCTATCGGCTGGGCGTCGGCGCGGCTCGACGATCTCGTCAACCTGCCGGCGTCGCGGCTGTCGGCTTTGTTTCTGGTCGCCGGCGCCGCGCTCGGCGGCGGCGCTTCGCCGCGCAACGCGCTTGTCGCCGTGCGGCGGGACGCCGGCCGGCACCGATCGCCCAACGCCGGCTATCCGGAAGCCGCAATGGCGGGCGCGCTGGGGCTGCGGCTCGCGGGCCCGCGGGTCTACGGACGCACGCTGCTCGAGGATGTCTACATGGGCGACGGCCGCGTCGCCGCGACAGCCGCCGACATCCGCCGCGCGCTCGGTCTCTACCGCCGCGCCTCGCTGATCGAGATGGCGTTGCTTGCGGCGCTCGCGCTCGCCGCGCAGGCGTTGTAAACTGACGCCAGCTCAACACGGGAACAGCCTCATGAACCGCACCGCAATTGGTCTCGCGATCGCCACCTCCGTGCTCGGCGCGCTCGCCGCCAGTCCCGCTCCGGCCGCTGGCGTCGAAACCTGCTACGGCGTCTCGCTCAAGGGCCAGAACGACTGCGCCTCGGCGTCGCATAGCTGCGCGGGACAAGCGACATCTGACTACAGCAAGGCCGACTTCAAGGACGTGCCCGCCGGGACTTGCAAGACCATGAGCGTGAACGGCCACAAGGGCTCGTTGTCGGCGGGCTGACGCCGTCTGTAGCCGCGGTCGCTGACCGCGGTGGTCCCGCTTGCTCGCGCCGGCCGAGGTCAGCGACCTCGACTACAAGGCACGCCGTCTGTAGCCGCGGCGGCCTCTATCAACCGCCAGTCTTCGCCACCGGATCGAGCCTGATGACGAGGCCGTCGTCGGCGCGCAGCGGCACAGAATCCAGCAACGCGTTCGCCGTCTCGATCTCCCGTGATGGAGACAACCACGAGCCCCGCAATCTGCCCGGCGTGAAAATTGATCGTCGCGTCGACATGGCTGAGGTTCAACGCGATCAGCATGCGCTCGTCTTCGAACTCCCTGAAATAGATCAGCAGATCGCTATCGATCGGATAGGAGCGGAAGGCCCCATGCGACAGCGCCTTGCTGGCGCGCCGCACCGCTATCAGGCGCTTGTACAGATTCAGGATTGACGTCTGGTCCTGCCGGAGATCGGCGACGTTGTTGGATTGCCAGCCCGTGTCCATCGGCAGCCACGGCTCGCCGGTCGAGAAGCCTGCGTTCTCGGATGCGTCCCACTGCATCGGCGTGCGGCATCCGTCGCGGCCGACGCCGATCCCCGGCACGTTCTTCTCAAAGGGATCCTGTACGCGGTCAGGCGGGATTTTTGCCTGCGGCATGCGCGAGTTCGTCGCCGTAGTAGAGCGTCGGCGTCCCTCGCAACGTTAGCAGCAACATCGCGGCGACCCCCGCTTGCGCCGGCGCCGACGCGGCTCGCAATGCGCGGCTGGTCGTGGTTGCCGAGCACCCAGTTCGGCCAGCCTCCGTGCGGCAGCGCAGCCTCGTAGTCGGAGACCAGCTTGGCGATCTTCTGACCGTCCCACGCGGTATTGAGCAGAGAAAAGTTGAACGGCAGATGCGCGCCGTCGAGATCGTGGCCGTAGTAGGTGACGAGCCGGTCGATCGGCAGATAGATCTCGCCAATCAGCAGGCGGTCCTGAAATTCGTCGACGACGCGCCGCATGCCCGCGATGACCTGATGCACCTCGGGCATGTCCGTCGTGTAGAGCGGGATGAGTTTCTGATGTGGCGGCTTGCCGGGGCCGTAATCCGGATTGGGCGGATTGTCGCGAAACTCGGCGTCCTTGATCAACAGCCAGATCACGTCGACGCGGAAACCATCGACACCCTTCCTGAGCCAGAACCTCAGCACGTCGTGCATCGCCTCGACCACGGCGGGGTTTCGCCAGTTCAGATCCGGTTGGGCGGCAAGAAACGCGTGATAGTAATACTGGCCGGTGTGCTCGTCGAATTGCCACGCGCTTCCGCCGAACTCGGACAGCCAGTTGTTGGGAGGACCGCCGTCAGGCGCCGGATCGCGCCACAGATACCAATCCCGTTTCGGATCGGTCTTCGAGGATCGGCTGGCGAGGAACCAGGGATGCTGGTCGGACGTATGATTGGGCACGAAATCGAGGATCACCCGCAGGCCGCGGGCGTGCGCGGACGCCAGCAAATCGTCAAAATCGGCCATCGAACCAAACAGGGGTTCGATCGCTTGATAATCGGCTATATCATAGCCGAAATCCTTCATCGGCGACTTGAAAATGGGCGAAATCCAGATCGCGTCCACGCCGAGTTCGGGGAGATAGTCAAGGCGACTGGTGATTCCGCTGAGATCGCCGACGCCGTCACCGTTCGAATCCGAGAACGATCGCGGGTATATCTGGTAGATGATGGCCGTCTGCCACCAGGGTAGTTTCGCCATGCGTCAGTCCTTCTGCTGAAAGGGCTCCGCCGTCAGCAGCACCGCAGCGTGACCTGCGAAGCGCCAGACGCCGGAGTCGCTTTCGGTTGTTCGAATTCCACCGCCGCCATACGCGGGGTCTTCGCTTGACCAGATCTGTTTCCATCGTCGGTTACGCGGGGGCGCAAGGAGCGGTTCGGGCGTTATGCGTGGGGAAAGATCGGCGCCGAAGTTGAGGATCAGCAGGCGATCCGCTCCGCCGGGATCGCGAAAGCGGGCCAGGAACGCGTGATCCGAAAGCAAAGCGATATCCAGGCCGTGCTCTCCGTTGCGGCTAATGATGGGATCGCGCCTCTTCATCGCGATGAGATCGCGATGAAGAGCTACGATATGAGGGCGCCGATCGCGTTCCGACCAATCAAGCACCGATTGGCTGAAGGTCTCCGGATCGTGAGGCGCAGCCAATTTGACGGATTGCAGGCTCGGAAACTGCGACAGAAACTTTCGCCTTCCTTCGGCCACGGGTTCGTTGAGATCCGCGCCGAGATCGGCGAAGTACAGGAACGGCCGTTCGGATCCGAATTCTTGGCCCTGGAATAACAGCGGGCTGCCCGGCGAAAGAATGACGTAGGCCGTCGCCGCCCTGATGCTCGCGGCGTCCGAGAGCTGCGCGAGCCGCAGGCCGGCCCCGGAGTTCGCGACCTGGTCGTGGTTCTCGAGGAAGTTGATGCGGCGAGTTGAATCGACGTCGAGAAACGACTGTCCCCTTCTCTTGCTCTGCCAGTTTGAGCGCTGTCCCTGGTAGAGGAAGCCGTATTTGAAGGCGGCCGCAAGCTCCCTCGAATTGCCGTCGTAGTCCGAATAATAGGCCTCCGCGCGGCCGGTCAGGGCGACGCGCGCGGTGTGGTGGAAATCGTCGCACCACAGGCCGTCGAGCCCGTAACCGCCCTCCTCCCGTGGCCGGATATGGTTTGAATCCTGAGGTTCGTTTTCGCCGATCACGAAGATCTGGCGTTCAGGCGCCGCCGCGCGCGCATACTCCGTGAGCTCTGCGACGATGTGCTCGCGAGAGGCGTCGAATATCTGCTGAGTAGCGTCGAGCCGCAGCCCGTCGAAATGGAATTCGCGAATCCAGTAGGCCGCGTTCTCCCGCACGTACTCGCGAACCGGCAGGCAACCCGGGCCGTCAAAGTTCAACGCCTTGCCCCAGTCGTTGCTATATTTGTCTGTCGCGTAGTCCGGCGAAAAGGCCGACAGGTAGTTGCCGTTCGGGCCGAAGTGATTGTAGACGACGTCGAGAATGACCGCGACGCCAAGCGCGTGAGCGCGGTCGACGAAGCTTCTGAGATCGTCCGGCCGCCCGTATTTGTGCCAGGGGGCGAACCAGCAGACGCCGTCATAACCCCAGCCCCATTCGCCGACGAACGAGGCCACCGGCATCATTTCGATTATGGTGATCCCAATCTCGGCGAGCAGCGGAAGCTTGTCGGCCGCCGCGCGCCAATCGCCTTGCGGGGTAAACGTTCCGACATGCATCTCGTAGAGAATTTGTGAGGTCGCTTCCGGTCCGCGCCAATCCTGATCCGTCCACGGGAAGGCCGAGGGATCGATGATCTCGCTGAGACCGTGGGGGCCGTCGGGCTGAGAGCGGGTGGCCGGGTCGGGCAGCGGCTGTCCGCAATTGTCGACTTCGATGCCGTATCGATCGCCCGCCTTCAGCCCCGCGCCAACCCCGGAGAAATAGCCGTCCGCTTCGAACTCGAGCGCAAATGCGCGGTCCACCGCATGAACCAGCAGTTCCTTGGCGCCCGGCGCCCACACCCGAAAATGAACTCCGCCCGGCTGCACCTCGGCGCCGACCGGCAGATTTCGTTTCGGGTTTTCCGCCATGGGTCCGAAACGCAACGTCGGCAAGTTCGTTCCGGGGGCCTTCGACCACTTCCTTCCCGAGTGCGGGGAGAAGGGTTTAAGCGCGGAACCTTAGGGATCGTCGGCGAGTTTGGAGATTTCCGGGAGTGGCGCCGATGGTTGAAAAGATGGGGGATGTGATCGACGCCGAAGACGGCCTTGTCGACGAAGCGCGCGAGGCGGCGGAAGAGGCCGGACTTGTTTACGTGTCGGACGAGGAACCAGGAATTCGGCGCCGCGCCAAAGGCGGCGACTTCGTTTACGCCAATTCGCGCGGCCAGCCAGTCACGAACGAAAAAACTCTGCAGCGAATTCGTTCGCTCGCCGTGCCCCCCGCCTACACGGATGTTTGGATCTGCCCAAAATCCAACGGGCACATTCAGGCTACCGGCCGCGACGCCCGAGGGCGCAAGCAGTACCGCTACCACGCGAAGTGGCTCGAAGCGCGCGACCAGACCAAATACGAGCATATGCTGCGCTTCGCCGAGACCCTTCCCGCCTTGCGCGCTCGGGTTCGGGAGGACATGGCGAAGCGCGGATTGCCGCGCGAAAAGGTGATCGCCACGATCGTCAATCTGCTCGAAGCGACGCTGATCCGGGTTGGCAACGAAGGCTACGCCCAGAGCAACAAGAGCTACGGTTTGACCACGCTGCGCAACGGACATGTCGCGATCGATGGCGGCGAGCTGCGCTTTCGCTTCAAGGGCAAGAGCGGCAAGTCCTGGAACCTCAAGTTGAAGGACCGACGTATCGCAAAGATCGTCAGGGCCTGCCAGGAATTACCCGGCCAGCACCTGTTTGAGTTCCTGGACGAGCAGGGGATCACGAGGTCGGTGGATTCGTCCGACGTGAACGCCTACCTGCGCGAGGCGACGGGCGAGGACATCACCGCCAAGGATTTTCGCACCTGGCACGGCACCGTGCTCGCCGCGATGGCGCTGACCGAATTCGAGGCGTTCGACACCAAGGCGCTGGCGAAAAAGAATGTGCGGACCGCGATCGAGCGGGTCGCGGCCCGGCTGGGCAACACCACGACGATCTGTCGCAAGTGCTACATCCATCCGGAAGTGCTGACCTGCTATCTGGACGGCAGGTTGCTCGAGGAGATCGAAGTCGAGATCGAGGCGGAGTTGCGCGACGACCTCGCCCATCTGAGGCCGGAAGAAGCTGCGGTGCTCGCGCTGCTCAACAAGCGGCTGAAGGCAGACCTGAGCAAGGACGCCAAGCTCAATCCTTGACGACGGCGTCTGGCCTATCGTTGCCCCTGGCCGTTTCCTCGCGCCAGTTGCCCTTGGTGTCTTCATACTGGATCGGACCGCCCTCGCCCGGTGTGTGCTGCTCGTGCGCAGCGCGCGCGGCCGCTGCGTGGGCGAGTTCGTGAGAGGGAAAGGTCTCGGAAATCGTCGCCCCCACTTTATAGGCCCAGCCGCCATCGTGCGGGATCACTTCGTAGGTCACTTGAGTCATGGCTTGGCCTTTTTGCAGCGGCGGTCTTTGAAGGAACGCTTAACATGGGCGATGGTTCGGGGCGAATGTCGACCCGAGCTACCGCCGAACGTCGCCATAGGCGTACCCGGCGCCGCCGAAACCGACGTAGACGCGCCCGGCGATATCGCCATCGCCTTCGATGGTCGTGACATGGTCCAGGATCCCGAGCGGGAAATCGCCGATTTCGTTCCAGCTGGCGGCGTTGTCCTGCGAGCTCCAGATCCCGTATCGGCCGTCGACCCAGCCGACGACGTAGATGGCGGGATACGCGCCGCGGCCCTTGCCAAAACCGAAGGCGTGGACCTCCAGCACGTCCTCGACCGCCTCCCAGGTGTCGCCCCCGTCCGTGGAGCGCATGAACGGGTTGGCCGCAGGGTGGCGATCGTCGGCGCTGCCCTGCGGACCGGAACTGAAAAACAAATGCCCCGCTTTGCCGGGCACGGCGCGCAAGCAATGCGTTGTATCCGGAGAACGGCGCGATCTCTCCATCATGGGCGAGCGACCAGCTCGCGCCGCCGTCCTTCGTGCGGAACAGTCCGGCCGGATCGTTGTAGAGATAGAACGCGCCGGGCGTCGCGCGGTCCGCCGCGACGATGTGGCGGTTGAGATAGTAGGCGGCGCCCCAGCCGGTTTCGCCTTCGCGCGGCACGCTGGGAATGTTGACGGGCTTCCAGCTTCGGCCGCCGTCGAGCGTAAAGAACGGGGTGGCGTTGTTGGAGGGCGCCCAGATCATGTTGTCTGGCGTGCTGACGGCGATCCCGCCGCCGATCTTTCCTTGCGCAATGGTTGGCGGATAGGAGGCGAAGGGCGCCCAGGTCCGGCCGCCGTCGCGCGAAAATCCGGATTTCTCCACCCCCCACCAATTGAAGACGCCGGCAAGAAACATCGGATGGCGAGGCGCATAATCGACCGACCAGCCCATCAGGATGGAGCGCTCGTTGTCGGGGCCATGCCGGAGGGGATAGGCGTTCGGATCGTCGATGACGAACACGGGGCGGTCCCATGACGCAAGCACAGGCTTGCCGCCCGGCGGCGCGACGATCTGGTTGGCCACCAGCTGCTCGATGCCCGCGCTCTGCGAAACGAAATCGATCGGCGCTCCCGGCTCGGGAATGTGGGCCTGCCACACGCCTATGCCCTCGGCGAGCCATAGTTGATCGGGAACGATCGGATCGAACATCATGTCGCCGGTCGACATGTAGCCTTCGTTCGTCCAGGCGAGCCACGGGACGTCGCTCGCCTCGCGCCGCTTTGGCCGCCCCGCCTCCACGTTTTCCCAGCTATCGCCGCGATCCGAGCTGACGACAAACGAGCCGCCCGCCTCGACCGCCAGCACGCGCGCGGCGCGCGAGGGATCGACGGCGACGGAACTCCAGTCGCGTTTGGCGCCTGCCGGGCGTGATATTTTTCCAGCCGGCGGAATCGTAGCGCCAGACCGAGGCGCCCTTGTCGCCAATGGCGTAATAGGCGCCGTCCTTTGCGACCTTGGCGCGAAGGACGTCGCTCGGGCCGTCTTCGAGCGCGGACCATGAGGCGCCGGCGTCCGTGCTGCGGTAAACGCCATGTCCGGAAGCGGCCGCGTAAATCGTGCGGGTTCTGCCGTCGACGACGCCGGAGCCGGGGTCAAACGCGAGGCCCGCGTAGCCGGGGAAGGAATTGTCCCCAGTCGGCCGCGATTAGCGGCGTCTCCGCTTCCCACCTCCAGCTTTTTCCGCCGTCGCTGGTGACCATCAGGCCGCCCTGTGGCGCGCCGAAATAGACGACGTCGGGGTTGGCGGGATCGACGGCCATCTTCGGGCCGCGACGTCCGAAAAGCATCGTTGGCGTCCATCGGCGTTTTGGGCAGTTCCGTTCGCCGCCAATGGGCGCCGCCGTCGTCGCTGCGAAAGACATAACCGCGATAGGCCATGTAGAGCCGCTCGGGCAGGCTGGGCGCGACGCGGATTTCGTACACGCCCGCGCCGCTGTCGATGCGGGCGTCGGCGGCCGGCATCGATTGCGCAGTCACCAGCTGCCGCCAGCGCCGCTCCGGTTCGCTCCAGCGATAGGCGCCGTAGGTGTCGGTCCGCACCACGCGCATGGCGCCGTCGGGCGAAATGTCGATCCCGGTCAGCCACCCCCCGCCGCCGACTTTCAACGGGCGCCAGACGGTCGTTCCTGGTGCGTGGTCGGGCGCCGCGGCGTTAACGGTGAGGATCGAAATCCCTGCGATCCCTGCCGCCAGCACGGCTAGAAACAGGAAACGCCGCAGGAATCGGGGGGACATTCTTACCCTTTCGAAACCTAACCGTCCTATCTCGGTGCGGGGTGTCTGCAGTCGAGGTCGATTCATGTCAAGACAGCGGCGCCGCGTCCTGGTGCTCGCCGAGGCGGCGAATCCCGAATGGGCAAGCGTTCCGCTGATCGGCTGGAGCCTCTCGCAAGCTTTGCGCGGCGTCGCCGACGCCCACCTCGTCACCCACGTCCGCAACCGCGACGCGATTTTGCGCGCCGGCCTAAGGGAAGGCTCCGACTTCACGGCGATCGACAATGAAGCGATCGCAAAGCCGATGTGGAAACTTGCAGACCTGATACGCGGCGGCGAAGGCCGCGGCTGGACGACCATGATGGCGTTCTCCGCCCTCGCCTATTACTCGTTCGAATGGGCCGTCTGGCGCCAGTTCGGCGACCGCCTGCGAAGCGGCGAATTCGATCTCGTCCACCGCATCACGCCGGTCAGCCAATCCAACCAGAGCCTGATGGCCGGCTGGCTCGCCAGGCACAACATTCCGTTCGTGCTCGGTCCGATCAACGGCGGTCTCGCCTGGCCGAAGAATTTCGGCCAGCGCCAACTTGCCGAGCGCGAATTCCTGTCGCCGCTGCGCAGCCTGTTCAAGCTGCTGCCCGGCTATCGCTCGACGCTGCGCCACAGCGCCGCGATCCTCGCAGGGGCGCGCCACATCTACGAGGGATTGCCGTCAGCAATCGCCGACAAGCGCATCTACCTTCCGGAGAACGCCGTCGACACGGCGCGGCTCGGCCGTCCGCGCGACCGGAAGGCGTCCGCCCCGTTGCGCGTCGCGTTCATCGGCCGTCTCGTCCCGCTCAAGGCGGTGGACGTGCTGATCGAAGCGGCGCGCGAATTCCAGGCCCGCGGCAAGCTGGAACTGCTGATCGTGGGCGACGGCCCGGAACGCACTCGCCTGGAGGCCATGGTTGCCGCGTTCGGCACGGGCGAAACGACGCGCTTCGCCGGCTGGACGCCGCACGTCGAGGCGATGGACCTGCTCAAGGACTGCGACGCCCTGGTGCTGCCGAGCGTGCGCGAGTTCGGCGGCGGCGTGGCGCTGGAAGCGATGGCGCTCGGCGTGGCGCCGATCGTCGCCGACTACGGCGGCCCGGCCGAACTGGTCAGTGACGGCTGCGGCGCGCGCATCCCGTTCCACGATCCGGCGAGCCTGCGCGCTGGCCTGCAGCGCGCGCTCGCGCAAGTCGTCGCCAACCCGCAACTGCTCGACCAATGGGGCGCAGCCGCGCGGCAGCGGGCGCTTGCACAGTTCACCTGGGAGGCGAAGGCCGACCAGATCGCCGAGATCTATGACGCCATTCTGACCGGAAAGGGTCGCCTTTCCTCGCTCGGACTGCCGTTGCCGGCCGCGCGGAGCTCGCCAGTCGCGCAACCCCGCGACGCCCGTCTGGCGGCCGAGGGGCGCGCATGAAATGGCTGGCGCTCGGCTTAAGCCTTGCCGTGCTTTGGCCGCTCGCCTCGTGGTTCCGGCGCTCCGCGCAGGGCCGCCGATGGGGCTGGACGGCGGTTGGATTCCTGCCGTTCGCGATCACGCCGTTCCATCTCTACATGGCGGTGATTTCCTGGTCGCAATGGCCGGGCTACGCCAAAGGCGCGGAAGTTTCCCTGCTCGATCTGTTGTGCGCGGCGCTGCTTCTCAGTCTGCCTCGCCCCACTCAGGTGTTGCCGTTTCGCTTCGCGATGGGCTGCTATTTCGTCGCCGTTCTGATCTCGGCGGCGCAGTCGCCGACGCCCGACCCGGCGCTGTTCTACGCCTGCCAATTGCTTCGGATGTTCCTGGTCTACGCGGCCGTCGCCCGCGGCAGCACTTGCGATGGCGCGGCGGGCGCCGTCCTGACCGGAATGGTTGTTGGTCTCGCCTCGCAGGCGGCCGACCAGATCTGGGCCCGCGCGCACGGCGTGCTGCAGACCGGCGGATCGCTTGGCCATCAGAATCTGCTCGGCCTGATGTCGCATCTGGTCGTCTTCCCCTGCGTCGCCCTGCTGCTCTCCGGCGAACGCAATTGGCGGGTGGCTTTCGGTCCGATCGCCGGCGCCACAGCGACCATACTTACCGTCTCGCGCGCGACGATCGGCCTCGCCGCCGGCGCCTATGGCGCCTTGTTCCTGATCTCCACGCTTCGTCAACCAACCAAGCGCAAGGGGATCATCATCGCCGCGGCGCTCGCCCTTGCGGGAATTCTGATTCCGATCGTCAACGCTTCGTTCGAGCAGCGCTTCGACAAGACCCCGATCGCCGACAGCACCTATGACGAACGCGAGGCGTTCAAGGCCGCGGCGCGAGCGATCCTGGCCGATCACCCGATGGGCGTCGGCGCCAATTACTACGTCGTCGCCGCCAACACCGGCGGATACAACGCCAGGGCGAAAGTCGCCGCCGTGCAGGGCAGCCAGGGCGCTAATGTCCACAACATCTATCTGCTGGTCGCCGCCGAAACCGGCTGGTTGGGGTTGGCGACCTTCTCGCTGCTTCTGGCGCAGCCGCTATGGCTCGCCCTGCGCTACGGCTTGCGGGCGCGGCGCGACTGGCGCGGCGACCTGCTCATAGGCTCCGCCGTTTCGCTGGCGACCGTCTATGTCCATTCCTACTTCGAATGGATCTTCATTACCTTTTCCCCGCAATATTTGTTCTCAGCCGAACTCGGCATCGTCGCGGGCATGGCGATGCAGCTCGGCTATGGGCGCGCACGCTCTCCCAGGCGCGTCGCGCAGGCCTACCGCGCGCCAGTGCTGTCGATTGAGGACGTCGAAGACGGCGAATGGGCCTCCGGTCGATTTGCGCACTCTCACGAAGCCGACGTCCGCGTGGGCGAGGAGCAATATCAGTGAACGCCCTATCGATCGTGTTCATCGTCCTGCCGGCGATCGTGGCCGTGCCCGTCGTCACGCTGCTGACGGAGATCCTGGCGGCGCTGACGGTCCGCCTCCCCGACCCCGCCGAGGAGCCGGCGCAAGGCTACGGCCCGGTTGCCATCCTGGTGCCGGCGCATGACGAGAGCCGCGGCATCCGCGCCACGCTGGAGAATGCGAAGCGCCAGTTGCGGCCGATCGACCGTCTGATGGTGGTGGCCGACAATTGCAGTGACGACACCGCTGCGATCGCGGCGGCGGCCGGCGCCGAGGTCGTCGTCCGCAACGATCCCAGTCGCATCGGCAAAGGCTTTGCGCTGGATTTCGGCGTCCGGCGGCTCGCGGCCGACCCACCGGATGTCGTCGTCATTCTCGACGCGGACTGCCGGATGGATGCTTCTGCGCTAAGCTGGCTCGCCAGCACCTGCGCGACATCCCGTCGACCGGTGCAAGGGCTCAATCTCATGGTCGCGCCTCCAGGCTCGGTCCAGGATTACCGCATCGCGACCTTCGCCTTTCGCGTCAAGAACTGGGTCCGCCCGCTCGGCTCACGGAAGCTGGGGCTTCCCTGCACCTTGACGGGGACCGGCATGGCGATGCCCTGGGAGGTGCTCGCCGACGCCGATCTGGCGAACGCCTCGATTGTCGAAGACATGAAACTCAGCCTGGAATTGACCAGCGCCGGTCGGCCGCCGTTGTTCTGCCCAGCCGCGCGCATCATCAGCACCTTCCCGCCGTCGCGCACCGGCGCGGCTAGCCAGCGCCGGCGCTGGGAGCAGGGCCATCTCGGCCTCCTCACAAGGCTCGCGCCCCGCATGGCCCTGCAGGCGATCGCGCGCGGCGACGTCATGATGCTGGCGGCGGCGCTCGACGCCGCGACACCGCCCGTGACCCTGCTTGGCATGACGCTCGCGCTGACGGTCGCGCTGACAGCTTTGGCGGCGCTGTGCGGCTTGAGCACCGCCGGCTTGATGATCGCACTCGCCGCCTCGCTCGGCTTCTTTGTAGCCCTCGCTCTCGCCTGGTGGAGATTTGGACGCGACCTGTTCTCGCTTGCCGCTGTGCCCTCGCTGCTCCGTTACGCCGCCGACAAGCTCTCGCTGTACCGCCTGATATTCTCGGCGCGGGACGAGATCCGCTGGCTGAGGGCCGAGCGCGAAGACGACTGAACAGGTAAAAGCAGCTACGTCTCGCTCGCGGCCGGGTTTATCTGTCATTGCGAGCGCAGCGCGGCAATCCACCGCTCAGCTGCCGCGCGATGGTCTTCATCCACAGCAGCTTGCGGCAGACGAGGCCTAGATCGCTTCGTCGCTGCGCTCCTCGCAATGACAATTGAAGGGAACTGCGCATTCAGGGGGGCCTGTTTTCGGTCGCCGCCGGTTTTCATCCCTGACCGGGCGTGGGCCAAATGTCGATCAGGCGCGTTCGTTAACGGCCATTAACCTTTAAGTATAAACGGTCGTTTACTTCAGGCTCATTACTGAAACTCGCAACATTAATATTAACATCGTAGCCTTTCGTGACAAATATATCGTTTTATTCTTTAGTCACGCGCAAGAAGAGCGTGGCTGACTTACTCGTCGGCCCAACGCTTTCGGCAGTCGCCCCATCCGGCGACACGGCGCTGGTTGTGAAGAGCCCGGCATGGATCTGGAGCTTCGCCTTCGATGAGCACCGTGCGAGCGCAGAACCTGGTTTCATTGCCGCGAAGGCAATTGGCGCCCGATCCCGTCGTCTTTCCGCGCGACGACCTGGCGCGCGAGGTCTATTGCGTGCTCGGCGTTCCGATCGACGCGATCGAGGAGCCCGAAGCCGTGCAGCGCATTGAAACCGCTGCGCGACATTCGAACCCGTTCCTGCTGTCCACCCCCAACGCCAACTTCATCGCTACGAGCTGGAACGACACCGAGTTTCGCGAGTCGCTGCTGATGAGCGACCTCTGCCTCGCGGACGGCATGCCGATTGTCTGGCTCTCCCGGCTGATGGGCCTGCCGATCAATCATAGAGTCAGCGGGGCCGATCTCTTCGAAGCGCTCAAACAGCAGCGGGGGCCCTTGCGGCCTCTCAAGGCCTTCTGGTTCGGCGCAACCGAAGCGATCGCCGCCGCCGCGTCGAGCAGCCTGAACCGGCAGCCCGGCGGCGTCTCCTGCGTTGGTTGGGCGTGCCCAGGTTTCGGCGCCATGGAAGACATGCCGTGGGACAAGTTCATCCCGCGGATCAACGACAGCGGCGCCGATTTTCTGGTCGCCGCGCTGGGCGCCCGCAATGGCCAGCTGTGGCTGCGGCGCAACCATTCGTTTCTGCGCACGCCGGTGCGCGCGCATCTCGGGGCCGTGATCAATTTCGAAGCCGGCGTCATCAAACGCGCCCCGGAAGCGATGCAGCGCTGGGGCCTGGAATGGGCCTGGCGCATCGCCCAGGAACCACGGCTCCTCAACCGCTACTGGCGCGACGTCCAGACGCTGACAGTGCTTGGCGCCACCAGGGCGCTCCCGCTCGCCGTATACGAGCGCTGGCTGCGACGCGCGGCCAAGAGCCGCGAACTGCCATTCAGATTTTCGTCCTCAAACCGTGACGACAGTCTGGCGATCGAAATCAGCGGCTATGCGACGGCGGCGCGGGTGGACGAGTCGATCGTCCGATTTCGCGCGGCTATCGCCAGCGGGCGGCGCATCACCATCGATCTCCGCCACGCGCAGGCGCTCGACTCCCGCTATTTTGGGCTGCTGCTGATGGTCCGCAAGCAGGTGCTAGAAAGCGGCCAGGAACTCGCCTTTGTCGGCGTTTCGCCGCGCGTGCGGCGGCTGGCGAAATGGAACCGTCTCGACGAAACCATGTTTGGAGCCGCCGAGAGCGGCCCAATGCCGGCAAACGTGAGCCCGCTGCCAACCCGATCTTCGCCCTCGCCGCTTGCGCCGAGCGCTTAAGGTCCACTGTCGCGCCTCGTCCTCGAGCTTGTCGAAGGACGCTACCGCCGCACGTCCGGCGAGAATTCGCCTGTGCTTGCAGGATTGCTGGCGGAGGCGGAGCAGCCAACCGGACGCCCTTCGACAAGCTCGGGACGAGGGCGATGGACTGGGCGCGCGCCCACGCGCATTCAAGGCAATGAAGCCGTGACGTAACACCTTCGCTAGCCCTCGAACGGCGCCGCCGACCGCTCCTGACAAGAGATTATTAACCCTGACATGGCAATCAAAGTGTGAGGTTCGCCGGCAAAACAGTCCTTCAGCAAAGTTCCCGTTTGCTTCGCCGTGTTTTGCTCGAGCGGGAGTGTTCGGCCGGGCGAAGCTAGGGGTTGTCACCGGATGTCCATGTTTCAGGCGCCAGCTCCCGTTCCTGTTGGTTTCGCCGAACCTCCGGCATCGCAATTCGATCTGGCTCGCGTGCGGCGGATCGCCAAGGCGAGGTTGCTGCATTTTGCGATACCGTATCTGCTGGCCCTGCTCGTCGGATCCGTGGTGATCGCGTTGCTGAAGCCGATCTACCGGTCCGAAGGCACGATCCTGGTCGAGTCGCCGGAGATTTCGGCGGTCCTCGTGCATCCGACCATCACGGAAGTCGCCGACCAACGCATCCAGGTGATCCAGCAGCGCCTCATGGCCCGCGACAATCTCACAGCCCTGATCAGCAAATACAAGTTGTTTGGGGTGGCGCCCGACACGACGCCTACCCTCGAGTTGATCAATCTCGTGCGCTCGCGGACGTCGATCAAGCCTGTCGAGGGGAACGCGGCTTCGCCTTCGAGTTCCACGATCGCCTTCACGCTCAGCTTCGACTACGAGAATCCCAAGACGGCGATGGACGTCGCCGACGAATTTCTCACCTCGATCCTGCACGAAGACGCGACCGCAAGAAAACGCGACGCCGCCAGCACCACGGAATTTCTCCAGCAGGACGTCAGGCGGATCGAAGTCGAGCACGACGCGGTGCTCGCTCAACTCGCCGACCTGCAGAAGAAGCTGACCAAGGCGCGAGTCGAGAAACACTCGAGCGGGATCCAGGAAGCCTCTACCGAGCTCGTCCAGAAAAGGAAATCGCTCGCGGATCTCGAAATCGACCTGGCGAAGAAGTCGTCCGTCTACGGCGCCGAGCATCCCGTCATCCTCGAACTCAAGCGCGATATCGCGGCGCTGAAAAGTGACATCGCGAAGATCCCGGCCCCGCCGCCCGCGCTTCCGGAGGAGACGGAAAGCGAACCTGCGCCGGCGCCGGGCGTGCTGCCTGCGACGGCCAGCGGCTTTGGCTCCAATCTCGATGCGTTCGACTTGCTGCGTCGGGAAACGGAACTGCGGAAGAAGCTTGAAGACGCCAACGCCAAACTGACGACGGCGCAGCTCGGCGAAGCCATGGAGCGCAACCAGCAGGGCGAACGTCTGCAGGTCATCGAGCAACCTACGCTGCCTCGAATTCCGGTGTGGCCGAAGAAATACGTTTGGCTCGGCGGCGTATTCGCGTTCGCATTTGTCGCGGGCGCTGCGTCCGTTGTGCTCAGCGAGGTCCTGGATGCGAGCGTGCGCAGCGGAGACGATCTCGCTGGCCTCGTGGATCGCAGCATGCTCGTCAATCTTCCTTATCTGGCAAGCGACAAAGAAAAGCGTTGGGAACGGCGGCGGATCGTCTTCGCCTGCCTTGTGATGGCCGCGGTTTCCGTTGCGGCTTTTGGGGTGGCCGCGCTGAAGGGCTCGGCGACCGCGGCGGCCTTGCTCAACGCCTCCTGACGTCGCGGGGCGCGCGAAGCGAAGCCAGGCCGCGAGCCGGCGCTACGAGAGCGAATGAAGAACATGAGAAGATCGGTCCAGGAAGTCCATCGCATGTTCGACGTCCTCAGAGCGAGGCTGGACGGCGACGACCCCGGCGACGTCGACGAAGTTGTCGCGCTCCCGCCTGAGCCCGTCGTGAACCGCGAGCAGCCCAGACACGCACGGCCGACGCCGCGACCCATCGAAACACGGGCTGGAGCCAGGCTGGATAGCGATGAGCCCGACTTAGACGAAGTTGAGGCACTTCCCCCCGAGCCAACCATGAAGCGCGAAGCGCCCAGATACGCAAAGCCGGCGCCGCGACCCCTCGAGACTCGGGCGAGAGCCAGGCTGGACAACGTCACCCCCGACGTCGATGAGGTGGCAGCGCTCCCGTCTGAGCCCGTCGTGCGGCGCGAGGCGCCCAGATACGCAAAGCCGGCGCCGCGACCCCTTGAGACACGGGCGAGAGGCAGGCTGGACAACGACGACCCCGACGACGTCGACGAACCGCTTGAGCCAGTCGTAAACCGCGAAGCGCCCAAATACGCAAAGCCGGCGTCGCGACCGGTCGAGACTCGGGGGCCCGCTCCCAGGACGGCGCGTCGAAACGCGCCGCGGCGCGACAAGGCCAGAGAGCCCTTGACCCTTGACGTCGCCGATCTCGCATTCCGAAGGATCGTCGCGTTTGACGGCGCGGACAATAGGTCACTGCCCTACGACCTGCTGCGTGCCCAATTGCTTCGGCTGATGGCGCGCAAGAAGTGGCGGCTGGTTGGCCTGAGCTCGCCGACCGAAGGTTGCGGGAAAACCGTGACGGCGATCAATCTGGCGTTCAGCGCCGCCCGCAATCACGACCACGGGGTGCTTCTGGTTGATATGAACCTTCACCAGCCCAAGATCGCCGACTATCTCGACTTTGTTCTCGCCAATGGCGGCGTCCTCGACCTGCTCGAAAATCGCGCGACTTTCGAGGAAACAGTCGTGCCCGTCAGCGCCGGTTCGGTCGCCCTGCTGGTGCTGCCCACCGCGAGTGCGTCCGATCCGTCAGCTGTGATGTCGAGCGACGCTCTATCGGATTTCTTTCAGGGCTTGCGCGAGGCCTATCCCCATCACATCGTCGTTATCGACCTGCCGCCGGTCCTGACGAGCGATGACGCCCTCGCCGCGCTGCCCGAAATCGATTGCCATATGCTGGTCGCCGCGGCAGGGACCTCGAAGGTCGCCGAAGTCGAAAAGTGCCTGGCCTACCTGCCAAAAGGCCAACTGGCCCGCGTCGTCGTCAACAAGACCGACGGCGCCGCCTGACGCCGACGGCCTTCCACGCCGGTCAGGACGTAGTCTTGTACTCGATCAATTGCGGCTTTCGATCCAAGAAGGCGCGCGCGAGATAGATCGCGACGCCCTGCATTTCCGCAAATTTGGCGAGCATGACAAATAGCGCGTACGTCCACGAACTCGGGTAGGTCACGCCCCTCCGGATCGCAATCCGAGAGACTTGTGCAGGATAGATGAGGAAGCCCACGCAGAGCGACGGGCTGCCAGAGGGCGACAACAAGCAGGAACGCCGGCGCCAGCAATCCCCAAAACAGCGCGCTGCCGAGCGATCTTCGCCAGATCGCGGTCGCATCGCGCCAGTACAGCGCAAATCCCTGCGACATCGCAAAACCTCCGCGGACGCTCCGGCGCCACCATTGACCAAAGCGAGTCATGGCCGCGTCGTGAAGCGTCATCTCCGCATCGAGGCGCCAGATTGTCCACCCAGCGGCGCGAAGCCGAACGCACAACTCGGGCTCTTCGCCCGCCATCAGGCTTTCGTCGAACCCTCCGACGGACTGGAACGCGTCCGCTCGCGCCAGACAGTCGCCGCCGCAAGTCAACGCCTGGCCAACCCGCGTGTCCCATTCGAGGTCGCAAAGGAAATTGTACACCGAAGCGGAAGGGCGTCGTTCCCGCCGCCGGCCGCAGACGATGGCGATATTCGCGTGCCGCTCCATGAAGGCGGTCGCCTTGGCGAGCCAGCCGTCGCGCAGCACGCAATCGCCGTCGATGAATTTGATGAAGCGCAGCTCCGGATGGTGGGTGAGCAGAAATTTCGCCCCTGCGTTCCGCGCCCGCGCCGCCGAGAACGGTCGGCCCGCATCGAGCGGGACGACGGCAAGGCCCAGGTCGCGCGCGACCTGCACGCTGCTGTCCGTCGAGCCGGAATCCACGTAGGCGACGCGGAAACGCGCCGATCGGCAGGGACGCAAGGCAGGCGACAAGTCGTTCGCCCTCATTGCGGCCGATGACGACAATGCCGAGTTCGGCCGAGACCGGCGCGCTTCCCAAGTCCTCGTCGCCGATCATAAATATCTCTCGTGATACGTCACTCAAACATCTACTCCGTCAGTCGCCGACCCCGAGACGCCCGTGTACCTAAACCCGGTCGTTCGCCGCTGTTCGATGAGCGCGCCTGAATATCGGGAGATCGCATCGAACCGCCCGTTCCAAACCAAGATCACCATAATCTCGATTGGACCGGATAAATACGATGAGCTTGAATCACTCTTAATTGGAGTGGCGAGTCACGCTCGGGCGCGGCGCAACGCGCGAGCCGGCGATCTGAAACCGTCGTAGTTTGCCAGCGACCCTATCTGAGCCGCGCCGCTTCTTTAACAAATGGGTAACTATAGCAAGGTATGAGCGGAAGCGAATGAAGAGACGTTCGCCGCATCGCCGATAGCCAGGTCAGCCGACGGCCGCGCCTGAAACAGCAGCGCCACCTGATTGACCCAACGTCCGGTCAAAATAGTCGATAGTTTTGACCAGGCCTTCGCGCAGCGCCGTTTTCGGCTCCCAGCCGAGCGTCTCGCGCGCCTTGCTGATGTTCGGCTGACGCTGCCTTGGGTCGTCGGCGGGCAACGGCCGAAACACCAATTTCGATTTGGCGCCAGTGAGTTCGATCACCAGTTCCGCCAGTTCCCGAATGGTGAATTCAACGGGATTGCCGATGTTGATCGGCCCGTTGACGTTCGCGCCGGTCGCCATCATCCGCATGATCGCCTGAATCAGATCGTCGACGTAGCAGAACGATCGAGACTGCTGTCCATCGCCGTATAGAGTGATGTCCTCACCTCTCAGCGCCTGAACGATGAAGTTGGAAACGACTCGGCCGTCGTTGGGGTGCATGCGCGGTCCATAGGTGTTGAAGATACGGACCACTTTCGCGTTGAGCTTGTGCTGGCGCACATAGTCGAAGACCAGCGTTTCGGCGCACCTCTTGCCCTCATCATAACAGGCGCGCAGGCCGATCGGATTGACGTTGCCCCAATATTCCTCGACCTGCGGATGTATGGCGGGATCGCCGTAGACTTCCGACGTCGAGGCCTGCAGGAATTTGATCTTGAGCCGCTTGGCGAGGCCCAGCATATTGATCGCGCCAATGACGCTGGTCTTCGTCGTCTGAACGGGATCGAACTGATAATGGACCGGCGACGCCGGGCAAGCGAGATTGTAGATCTCGTCAACTTCGACATAGAGCGGAAACGTGACGTCGTGGCGCAAAAGCTCAAACGATTTGTGGTCGAGCAGATGGGCGACGTTGCGGCGCGCGCCGGTAAAGAAATTATCTACGCAGAGAACCTCGTGCCCGGATTCGAGCAGCTGTTCGCACAGATGCGAGCCTAGAAATCCGGCGCCGCCCGTTACGAGAACACGACTGTTCATGATTAACGGTCCTTGCCGGCGCGGAACTTGAAACGGGAAGCTTAGGCGGCGCGCCCTAAAATTTCGTTGCCGCAGCGACTGTATGAAGCCGCGACAGCCCTTTCTTAATCAGCCCCCTTTAACAAGATCCGGCGAGATTTGGGAAGGCCCTCTGTCTGCAATGAGCACTCATCTTCCACATGCGCCGGCGGGAGTGGAAAAATGACCGTCGTCAGCCGGGCGGACATCGGAGCGACCGTTCGCGGCGCCAGTTCGCGCCGGCTGCTGAGCGGCGCCGTATGGACGTTCGGCGCCTATGGGGCGGGTCAGGCGTTGCGTCTGCTGACCAATGTCCTGTTGGCGCGCATGCTCGCTCCGCAACTATTTGGCGTCATGCAGGTCGTGCACAGCCTGCGCACCGGCGTCGAGCTGATCACCGATGTCGGCATCGGTCAAAACATCATCTATCACGCCGAAGCCAACGATCCGGAATTCTACGACACGGCGTGGAGCCTGCAGGTCGTCCGCGGCTTTGCGCTCGGGCTGATATTCTGCGGCCTCGCCTACCCTGTCGCGCATTTCTACGCGACCCCGATGCTCGGCCCCGTCATTCTCGTCGCGTCAATCGGCGTGGCGATCGGCGGCCTCACCTCGACCAGCCGCTTCCTGTTGCAGAAGCGCATGAAATTCGGCGCCCACGCCGCGCTGGAGACAGGCGTCGCGTTTGTCTCGTTTGCCGGATCGGTGGCGCTCGCGTGGCTGTTTCCCAATATCTGGGGCTTGGTCGCAGGCTCGATGGTTGGAGTGACCGCATTCGCGATCGCCAGCCACTTCGTGATGCCGGACGTCCGCCACAAGTTTCGTATCCGGCGCGCGCAGGCGCTGACGATCCTGTCGTTCGGCAAATGGATCTTCGCTTCCTCGATCGTTTACTTCCTGTCGATGAATTTCGACCGCCTGTTCTTCGCCAAGACGATCCCGCTGGAATTGCTCGGCATCTACGGCATCGCCCGCACCTTGTCGGAACTCGCCGGCCAGGGGGTGGCGCAGCTCGGCAACAGCGTGATTTTCCCGTTCGTCGCTTCGCACGCCGAGACGCCGCGCGCGGAATTGCGGGCGCAATTGTCGCCGATCCGGTTCAAATTCATGTTGCTGGCGGCGCTCGGCTTTGCCCTGTTCGCCGCATCGTCCGATTTCCTGATCAAGCTGCTGTACGACGAGCGCTATCAGGCGGCGACCTGGATGCTGCCGCTACTGCTGATCGGCGCCTGGTTCACGATTCTCGCCAATGTCAACGAATCTGCGCTGCTCGGCCTCGGCCGCCCCAACTTCAACGTGTTCGCGCATTCGGCCAAGTTCGTCTTCCTCCTCATCGGCCTCACGCTCGCCGTGCCGCACCTTCGGCGTGGCAGGCGGCGTTCTCGTGGTCGCTGTGAGCGATCTCTGCCGCTACGGCCCGGTCTACTACGGCCAGCGGCGCGAACGCTTCTCCTTTGCGCGCCAGGATCTGCTCGCCACCCTGGCGGTGTTTGGATTGCTGGCGCTGTTCGAATGGCTGCGCTGGCTTGCCGGCTTCGGCGATTCGTTCGCCGCCATTTACAAGATGTTTGTCTGATCGCTGCTTCGGAACAACGACCGATGAGAATCCTGTTCGCCCTGCCCGGCCTCCACATCTACGATCGCGGCGCCGAAGTCGCCTTCGTCTCGATAGCCAGCGAGTTGGCGCGGGCGGGCGAAGAGGTCACCATGATTGGCGCGGGCCCGGCGCGCCCGGAGGCGCCCTACGCCTATTTTCAGGCGCCGTGCGTGAGGCGCACGAACTTCGAAAAATTTCCATCGCTGCCGTTGCTCCGCCACGAATACGCCTACGAGGAACTGACGTTCGCGCCGGGTTTGCTGGGCCTGTATCGCCCTGCGGACTACGACGTGACGGTCACCTGCAGTTATCCGTTCATCAACTGGGCGCTGCGTCGCCCGAGGCTCGCCGGCGCCCGGCCGCCGCACGTTTTCGTGACCCAGAATGGCGACTGGCCGCCACGCCAGACCGGCGCGGAATATCGCTTCTTCGGCTGCGAGGGATTGGTTTGCACCAATCCCGATTATTTCGAGGCCAACAGGGACAGGTGGAACTGCCGTCTCATCCCCAATGGCGTCGATGTCGCGCGCTTTCGTCCTGGCCCCGCGCGCCGCGAGCTGTTCGGCCTCCCTCCGGACGCCTGCGTCGTTCTGATGGTTTCGGCGATGATTGATTCGAAGCGCGTCGGCGCCGGCATCGAGGCGGTCAGCCAGATCGAAGGCGCGCATCTCGTCGTCGCCGGCGATGGCCCTCTGCGCGACGAACTCAGCCAGAAGGCGGCCCAGTTGCTGCCCGGCCGCTTCACCCGCCTGACGCTTCCGGCCGCGCAAATGCCCGAACTCTACCGCGCCGCCGACGTCTTCCTGCACCTTTCGTTCGAAGAGGCGTTCGGCAACGTCTACATCGAGGCCTTGGCTTGCGGCCTTCCGGTGGTTGGACACGATACGCCGCGGCTGCGCTGGATCGTCGGCGAGGAAGGCTATCTGGTCGACACGAATACGATCGCCGAGGTCACTCGCGCCGTCTCGATCGCAGCGTCGCGCGCGAACGCGGACCGCGAGCGGCGCGTCGCTCGGGCCTCGAACTTCGCCTGGGACCGCGTCGGCGCGATGTATCAGGATTTCCTGCAGAGCGTGGTCGCTGCGCCTCGGGAGGCGAGCCTGCGCTGGACAGCCGTCTTCGACATAGGGCGTTTTGCTGATTGGTGTAGGCAGCGCGCTTCAAACACGACATTCGGCGGCTATCCCCTTCTCCCCGCTCTTGCGGGGAGAAGGTGGCCGAAGGCCGGATGAGGGGCAGCTGCGCCACGAGGCCCTGCGACCTACGCCCGATATCAACTTCGTGGGCCTATTCTTGCGCGAAACTCCCCCTCATCCGCGCTTTGCGCACCTTCTCCCCGCAAGCGGGGAGAAGGGTCCAACTACGCGCGTTCGTGACAAACAAGCACGACAGCACCACATGCTCTAGTTGATTCCGACCCCCACGTGCGCTTCAAACAGCGCCTTGAGCTTTCCCGCTTCAATCAGTGCGTCGTGCCGCTCCAGCACGCGCCGGCGCCCCTCGGCGCCCATCGCTGACAACTGCTCGGCGGGAGCGGCCAGCGCCTCACGCATCGCGTGAGCCAACGCCTCTTCGTCGCTCGCAGGCACGAGCCAACCGGTCTCGCCAGTCGCGACAAGTTCGGGGATTCCCGGCGATATAGGTCGAAATGACGGGTCGCCCGAGCGCCATCGCCTCCATGATCACGACCGGCAGGTTTTCGGCAAAACTCGGCAGGATCATCGCACGCGCGGCCAGCATCTCGGCCTTGACGCGCTCGCCGGATGCCCAGCCGATTAGCTTCACGACATTTTTCAGTCCCGCCTCTTTGATTGCCGTCTCGATCGAGCCACGCGTCGGCCCATCGCCAGCCAACACGACTTCAAAGCTCTCGCCCGCATCGCTGAGCCGTTTGGCCGCGCCGACCAGCACCTGCTGGGCTTTTTCCGCGCACAGCCGGCCGACGCAGACCAAGCGTCGCGCCGCCGGACATTCGGTGGGTTCGTCGCGCAGGAAAGCTTCGTCCAACCCGCAATGCACGAGGGCGATCTTCGCCCATTGGTCGGGTCCGGTGTATCGCATCAGTTGCGCGCGCCCGTAGGAGCTCACGCTGACCGCGAACGCCGCGTGACGCAATTTCTCGTCGAACGACTGCTGGGTCGCCGTTTCGAATTCTGACGGGCCATGCGCAGTAAAACTGTAGCTGATGCCTGCCAGCCGCGCGGCGAACATCGCGATTGCGGCGGAGTTGGAGCCGAAGTGGGCGTGGATATGCTCCACCCGCTCGTCCTCGCACCATGCAGCCAGCACCGCCGCCTCGAGGACGTAGGCGAAATGTCGCCACAGGCCGCGCTCCGAGCGAAACCCCATGCGCGCCGCCTGCGCTGCGACGGCGGCCAATCGCCCCGGGCTGCGGGTCAAGAGCCCGCGCCAACGATTTCACGAAGGTTGCCGCGCCCGCTTTCAAGATGATCTTCGTCTGCGCCGCTTCCGCCTGATCGCGCGCGTCGACGAGCTGGCTGTCCGCCCTGAGGGCGAAACGCACAATCGTCACGCCGAGCTGTTCCAGCGCATGAATCTCGCGGCGGATGAACGTGTGGCTCACCGCCGGATAGAGATTGACGAAATAGGCGACGCGCATGCGGCAGGCACTCGAAGTCCGGTAACTGGCGCGCACGCTAGCCGGGTTCGACGAAAAGCGGGTTAATGCGCGGACCGCTCAGATATGCTCAGCCGCCTGCGCGGCGAGCAGCGTATCCGCCTCGGCCTCTTCCGTTGTCGTGCGGTTGAAGAACGCGTTGAGCGACACGGCGGCGATCGAGGTCAGGATGATGCCGTCGCCGAAGATCGGCTTCAGCTCGTTGGGGAACACGTGGAAGAAGGTCGGCGAGACGATCGGGATCAGGCCGAAGCCGATCGAGATCGCGACGACCAGCACGCTGTTGCGGTCGCGCGCGAAATTCACTGTCGACAGGATCTTGATGCCGGTCGCGGCCACCATGCCGAACATGATGAAGCCTGCGCCGCCGAGCACGCAGGGGGGCACGGACGCCACGATGAACGCGAGCTTCGGCAACAAGCCTAGGCCCAGCATGATGACGCCGCCGGCGACGCAGACCCAGCGGCTATGCACGCCGGTCACCCCGACAAGGCCGATGTTCTGCGAATACGAGACATACGGGAATGTGTTGAACACAGCGCCGATCACGGTGCCGAGCGCGTCGGCCCGCAGGCCGCGCTTGACGTCGTCAGCGCCAATCGCGCGTCCGGTCATCGAGCCGAGCGCCAGGAACATGCCGGTCGCCTCGATGAAGACAATCGTCATCACGAGGCACATCGTCAGGCAGGGTATCAGATAGAACTGCGGCAGTCCGAACTGCAGCGGCAGCACGATTCTCAGCCAGGGCTCGCTCTGGATGCCGGAAAAGTCGGTCCAGCCAAGCGCGATGGTCGACAGATAGCCGGCGGTAATCCCGATCAGCACCGCCAGATTCTGCAGGAACCCGCTGGTGAACTTGATGACGGCGATGATGATCGCCAGAACCAGCGCCGCAATCAGCAGATAACCCGGCGCGCCGAAATCGGCGGCGTTGGCGCCGCCGCCCGCCCAGCCCACGCCGACCCGCATCAGCACGACGCCGATCATCGTGATGATCGTGCCCGTGACGACAGCCGGAAAGAACCGCAGCACATATTTGATGAACGGCGCCGCGCACAGTCCGAACAGGCCGCCGACCAGCACAGCGCCGTAAATGCCCGGCAGCCCGACGCCGGGCATCGCGGCAATCGCCAGCAGCGGCGAGATCGCGACCGCAGTGACGCCCATGATGATCGGCAATCTGATCCCGAACGGGCCGACGCCGATGGTTTGAATGAGAGTTGCGATCCCGCACGCGAACAGATCGGCGTTGATGAGCATAGCGATCTGGTCTTTGGCGAGGTGCAGCGCCCCGCCGAGGATCAGCGGCACCGCGACCGCGTTGGCGTACATGACGAGCACATGCTGCAGGCCCAGCGCGGCCAGTTTCGGAAGCGGCAGGATTTCATCGACGGGATGAACGGACGGAGGCATCGCAGGCCCTCGTTGGTGTCAGCGCATCCCGTGAGGATATATGCGAGATCGAGAACGTGTATGCCTATATGGTGTTTTGCATGCTGATAAACTGGGCGGGATTTGCCCAAGTGTAGGGCTTTGGGCTACGGGCCGCCACCCCGCCGCCCTCATGCTGAGCTTGTCGAAGCCCGAGCCTTCGCGGCCGACATCCTGCCCCGGATCGTCAATCGTCCTTCGACAGGCTCAGGACGAGGCCTCCCTCCACGGCCTCGTCCTGAGCCTGTCGAAGGACGAGGCCGCGGAGGCAGCCTTCAATTCATCCGCGGCTTCTTCAGGAAACTCGCCCGGTCGGCGGATTTGATGCGCAGCCACAGGTTCCGCTTGTCGCGCACGATCTCGATCGGGATTTCCGCGCCGGCCGGACCGCAGGCCCACACCTCGCGATAGAATTCGGCGAGCGTGTCGACGGAACGGTCGCGCACCGAGGCGATGATGTCGCCCGAACGCAGCCCCGCGACCCCGGCGGGCCCCTCCTCGGACACGTCGGCCACCACCACACGCCCGCCGCTTTCGGTCGAATAGACCCCGAGCCACGGCCGCGCCGGCTTGGTCAGCCGGCCATTCTTCTTCAAGTCGGCGAGAAGCGGCTGCACGAGGTCGATCGGCACGATCATGTTGATGTCTTCGGTTTCGCCGCGGCCGCCCGAATGCTGCACGTGCAGCGAACCGATGCCGATCAGCGCGCCGTCGGCGCCTATCAGCGCGGCCCCGCCCCACAGCGGATGCGCAGGCGCCGTGAAGAACGCCTCGTCGAGAAAATATTCCCAGTGGCCGGCGAATTCCTGCTTGGCGACGATCCTTGCGCGCACCGCCTGCGCCAATCCGCCGCCGCCTGCCACGATCACGGGTTCGCCGATCTCGGCGAGCCGCGAGCGGCCGAGCTTCATCGGCTTGGCGTCGAGTTCGCCCATCGCCTGCACGAGCGCAAAGCCGGATTCCTGATCGATCGCGATCGGATGCGCGGGCACCACCCGGCCGCTTGCCGTTTTCAGCCAGACGTTGCTGGCCTCCGTGACGAGGTAGCCGATCGTCAGCACCAGGCCGTCGTCGGAGATCATCACGGCGCTGCCCGCGCGCTCGGTGCCGAGGATCGACGCGGTGAACGCGGTATCCGGTATTTCCGCCGTGAGCGACACGACCGCGCGGAGAATTTCGTCGAGGTTGAAATCCAGTTCTTCCCGGCGCGGCTGCTGAGTCGGCGGAACTTCCCAACGTGACTTGTCAGACATGGTTCTCTCCGCGTGCCTGTTTTCCCGCACAGCGGAGGCGCGGGAGGTTCAAAATCTTGCAATCGAGCGATGCGCAGAACTTTTTTACGCGCCAGCGCCGCTCATGGATGCGTCGCGCGCCCGCCTATATTCATCACCCCGGCCCAGATCACAACACCGTCGGATATTGCGCGCCCTCGACCCCGAGGGTCACACCGCTGATGTAGCTCGCCCGTTCCGACGCGAGATAGAGCACGGCGTCGGCGATTTCGTCAGGACGCGTCAGGCGGCCGAACGGCAGGCCCTCGACGCTGCGCGCCCGCGCCACGTCGATTGAAGTGCCCTCCTGACGCGCCCGGGCGGCCAGACCTTCGGTCGCGCGCTCCGTCTCGGTGAGCGTCGGATTGACGCCGACGACGCGCACGCCGCGTCGCGCGTAGGCGGCGCCGAGGCCCGCGGTCGCCAGCATCAGCGCCGCGTTGGCGGCGCCGCCCGACAGATGGGTGACGGTCGCCACCTTGCCGCCCGAGCCGATGATGTTGATGATCACGCCCGCGCCGCGCGCGGCCATCCGTTTCACCAGCGGATCGCTGACATTTATGTAGGAGAAAAACTTGGCGTCCATCGCGGCGCGCCAGGAGGCCGGCGACAGTTCGTCGACCGCGACGCGCTTCGCGGCGCCGGCGGAATTGACCAGAATGTCGATCGGCCCGAACGTCGCCTCGGCCTCTTCCACCATCGCCGCAGCCGCGGCGGGATCGACGAGATCGGCCGCGAAGGTCTTGACGCCCGGCAGCTTGGCGCTCGCCGCCTGCAGGTTTTCGCGCGACCGCGAAACGATCGCCACCCTGGCGCCCTCAGCGAGAAACCCTTCGGCGCAGGCGAAGCCGATGCCCTTCGAGCCGCCGGTGATGAGAACGCGTTTGTCGGCGAGACGGAGGTCCAAGCGTCAGCTCCCTGGGTGAAACGATGCTCCAGTATATGTGGTTCAGCGGGAGTTCTTAAAGCCCGGCGCCTCCCGACGTTCACGAGCGCGTGAACATTCCCCCGCCCCTAGTCCCCTTTACCATCTCGTCCCCCCGCGCCGATCGGTATAGTGTCGTCACGAATCCCCCGCCGCGAGAAGCGAACCCTTGTCCGCCAGTCTAACCGCGCGCCCGACGGCGACCGGCGCCGTCAAGCCGCGCACGAGTTCGCTTTTGGCGTTGCTGACGCCGACCGCCTTCGCGCTGTACGCCAATTTCAACGGCGTGCAGACCATTCTCGCGCCTGAGCGCATCGAGGACATCGACCCGATCCACAAGATCGGCCAACTCGCCGTGCTCACCACGATTGGCGCGCTGACCGGCGTGCTCGGGCTTTCGATCGGCGGCGCAGCGTCCGATGCGACCCGCGGACGGTTCGGACGCCGAGCGCCGTGGCTCGTTGTCATGGCGATCGCTTCGGCCGCGCTGACGATGGCGATGGGCCTGCAGACGACGTTGCTCGGCGTGATGATCTCGGGCGGCATACTCTGGTTCACGCTCAATTTCTATCAGGCGGCGCTGCTCGCGACCAACACCGACCGCGTGCCGGAAAAGCGCCGCACGCTCGCCTCTTCGCTGATCGGCATCGCGAGCCCGCTCGGCGCGATGTTCGGCATCAACCTTGCTGCTGCGCTTCCCAACATCTGGGGCCACGCGACGCTCGCCGCGATGCTGCTCGCGATGACCGCGATGTTCATCGCGTTCGGCCGCGAAGCGCCGCACCGGCCCGCGCCGCGCGCCGCGCACGAGCGCCGCCGCGACTGGAACATGCTGGCGAGTTTCGCTGTGCGCGACTACGCGCTGGCGTTCGTGTTCCGGCTGCTGATGTTCGTCGGGCAGTTTTCGGTCAACAATTATCTGTTCTACATCCTGCAGGACCACATTCGCGCCGCCAATCCGGCCGTAGCGACGGGCGAGTTCAACGCGCTTCGGACGGTCGTGACGCTGGTGTTCGCGGGCGTCGCGCTGTGGCTCGCGCACCGCACCGAGCGGCGCAAGATCTTCGCCCAGAGCTACGCGCTGATCATGGCCTCGGGCATGCTGATCGCGGCGTTCTACCCAACCTGGGAAGGCATGCTCGCGTTTGCCGCGCTGGCGGGCGTTGCGAGCGGAACCTATTCCGCCGTCGATTTCCCGCTGATGCAGAAAGTCTTGCCGAAGCCCGACAACGCCGGCCGCGATCTCGCCCAGCTGGTGATGGCGGGCGCGGCGGCGCAATTTCTCGCGCCATGGATCGGCGGCGGCGTGATCGCCCGGCTCGGCTACGAACCGTTGTTCTTTGTCTGCGCGTTTATAACGCTGCTCTCGGGGCTGACGATTTCGTTGATCAAGCGCGCGGTTTGAGTGGACCCGGAAGGAATCGTCATTTCGAGAAGCGCAGCGGCCGAACCGCTGGATGGCTTCGCTTCGCTCGCAATGACGGGACGCCGCCGGCTATTCCGCCCAATCCGGCGCCGTCAGCCGCCGCTTGCGGTCAGGCGTCAGCATGACGCCCGGCTTGTCGCGATCAACCTTGTCCCAGAGCTGGCAGGTCACCGCCTTGTGCTTCTGGTCGAGCGCTTCGCAATAGTTGGTGAACTCGCAGATGCGCGCTTCCGCGCCCCGGCCGAGCGAGAATTTCAGCGCCCAGTCGGGATCGGCGAGCGACTGCCGCGCCGCGCCGACGATGTCGCAGACGCCGTCGTCGAGCCACGCTTCCGCGAGTTCGAAATTGTGGATGCCGCCCGTGCAGACGACCGGCGTCTCGAACCCGGCGGCGCGCAATGCGCTCGCGGATCGCCCGCGTCGGCGCGGCGTTGCGGCCGAACGGCCCGCGCGCATCGGAAATGTATTGCGGCATGCATTCGTAGCCGCTGGGGCCCGTGTAGGGATAGGCGGCGGCGTTGACGGCGGGCCGCGCCGCGTCGTCGAACTTGCCGCCGCGCGAGGTCGACAGGAAATCCATGCCGGCGCGCGCGAAGGCGAGGCCGATCTGCCTGGCGTCATCGACGCCGTTGCCGCCCTCGATGCATTCGTCGGCGAGATAGCGGCAGCCGACGACGAACCCGTCGCCGACCGCCGCGCGCGTCGCCGCAAACACTTCGAGCGGCAGCCGCAACCGGTTCTCGATCGCGCCGCCGTAGCCGTCGTCGCGCGTGTTGGTGCGCGACAGGAACGAGGCCATCGTATAGGCGTGCGCGTAATGCAGTTCGACGCCGTCGAAGCCCGCGGCTTCCGCGCGTCGCGCCGCCGCCGCGAACAGAGGCGGCAGCGCTTGCGGCAGATCGCGAATGTGCGGCAGATCGAGATCGGTGACGCGCTCGCGATAGCCCTGCATCAGCGATTCGTGCTCGCGCGCCGTCAGCGCGCTCTTCCAACCGGCCTCGCCGAGCGCGGCGAGCCGCGCCCGCACTTCGTGCATCCGGCAAGCCCTCCGCGTCGACGGCGCGGCGATGCGCCTCGGTGATCGCGAGGAACCGCTCGAAATATTTGGCCGGGTCGGGTCGGCGGCGGATGTTCAGGAAATCGATGATCTGGATGAACAGCTTGGTCTGGCCGCCGCTCGCCGCCTGCACCGCCTCGACCAGCCGCTGCAAGCCCTCGACATAGCGATCGTGGCCGATGCGCAGCAGCGGGCCGCTCGGCACGTCGCGCACGCCCGTCGCCTCGACGACGATCGCGCCGGGTTTTCCGCGCGCGAAGCGCTCGTACCAGGCGATGACGGCGTCGGTGACCTCGCCCTCCTCCGTCGCGCGCCACGGCACCATCGCGGGCACCCAGGTGCGCTGCGCGAGGTTCAGGCGCCCGACGCGAAGCGGCGAGAACAGCTTCGAATGCGCCGCCTGCTCGCGGGTCGGAATACGTCCCGCGCTCGGCTCGAAGTGAATGCGTTCGGCGGGACGCCACATCGCGCTTAGTCCGGCACGACGGCGGTCGCCTGGATCTCGACCTTCGCCCGATCCTCAATCAAGCGCCGACACCTGCACGGCCGTCATGGCGGGAAAATTGCGGCCGAGGATTTCGCGATAGACCTTGCCCACCTCGGGCAGGCGCGCGACGATATTCGCGCTTGTCGAGGAAATACCAGGTGAGGCTCGTGATGTGCTCGGGCCCGGCGCCGTCGCAGGCGAGCACGGCGACGATGTTCCTCAGCGCCTGCGCGATCTGATCGACGAGGTCGTCGCTCTCGAACCGGCTCTCCGCGTTCCAGCCGATCTGGCCGGCGATGGCGATCGAGCGGCCGCGGCTGACGACGCCATTGGAATAGCCGGCGGGTCTGGCCCAGCCTTCGGGTTGCAAGGTGCGGTTCATCAGCCAGCTCCAGAAAAGGCGGATCAGCGGGATTTCATCAGTTCGCGGGCGACGATCAACTTCTGCACCTCCGTCGCGCCTTCGTAGATGCGCAGCGCGCGGATCTCGCGATAGAGGCTCTCGACGATCTCGCCGCGCTGGACGCCGCGTCCGCCGAACATCTGCACGGCGCGGTCGATCACGCGCTGCGCGGTCTCGGTCGCGGTCATCTTCGCCATCGCCGCCTCGCGCGTCGTCGGCAATTTCTGCACGTCGCGCCGCCACGCCGCGCGATAGGTGAGCAGCGCCGCCGCGTCGATCTCGGTCGCCATCTCGCCGAGCGCCGCCTGCGTCAATTGCAGATCGCCCAGCGTCGCCCCGAACATTTTGCGCGCGCGAGCGTGATGCAGCGATTCGTCGAGCGCGCGCCGCGCGAAGCCGAGCGCAGCCGCGGCGACGGAACTGCGGAAGATGTCGAGCGTCTGCATCGCGACCTTGAACCCGCCGCCCGGCGCGCCGAGCCGGCGGCCCGCCGGAATGCGGCAATTCTCGAACCGCAGCGTCGCCAGCGGATGCGGCGCGATGACGTCGATCCGCTCGGCGATCGAGAAGCCGGGATCGTCGGGAAACACGACGAACCCGGAGATGCCGCGCGCGCCGGGCGCCTCGCCGGTGCGGACAAACAAACAATAGACGTCGGCGATGCCGCCGTTCGAGATCCAGGTCTTCTCGCCATCGATCACATAGTGGTCGCCGTCGAGCCGCGCGGTCGCCGTCATCGCCGCGACATCGGAGCCGGCGTCCTTCTCGGACAGCGCGAAGGCCGACAGCCATTGGCCGGAGCGCGTCTTCGGCAACACCGCGCGCTTCAGCTCCGGCGAGCCGGCGATGGCGATCGCGCCCGAGCCGAGCCCCTGCATCGCGAAGGCGAAATCGGCGAGGCCGTCGCGCCAGGCGAGCGTCTCGCGCGCCAGACAGGCCGAGCGCGAGTCGATGCCGTCGGCGTCGCCGTCGGGCAAGCGCGACCGCCGCCTCCAGCAGGCCCGCCTCGCCGAGCGCGCGCACCAGCTTGCGGCAGGAGGCGTCGACATCGTGATGATCGATCGCATCGAGCGCGCCTGAGGCAACAAACGCGTCGAGCCGCTCGGCGAGCGCGCGATGGCGCGGCTCGAAGAACGGCCAGTCGAGAAGTCGCGCGCGGCCGCGCGGCGCGGGAGCGCGCATCTCAATCTCCCTCGAACACCGGCTTGCGCTTGGCGGCGAAGGCCTCGAAGGCGCGGCGGAAATCGCCGGTCGCCATGCAGATCGCCTGCGCCTGCGCCTCGGACTCGATCATCTCGTCGAGGCCCATCGCCCATTCCTGGTTCATCATGGTCTTGGTCATGCCATGCGCGAACCAGGGCCGTCGGCGAGCGATGCGCGCGAACGCGTGCGCCTCGCGCTCCAGCGCTTCGCGGGCGTGCAGCGCGTTGTAGAAGCCCCAGGCGGCGCCCTCCGGCGCGGTCATCGCGCGCCCGGAATAGAGCAGCTCCGCCGCCCGGCCCTGCCCGATGATGCGCGGCAGGATCCCGCACGCGCCCATGTCGGCGCCGGCGAGGCCGACGCGCGTGAACAGGAACGCGGTCTTCGCTTCCGGCGTCGCGTAGCGGATATCGGAGGCCATCGCGAGGATCGCGCCGGCGCCGGCGCAGATGCCGTCGACCGCGGCGATGATCGGCTGCGGGCATTTGCGCATCGCCTTGACGAGATCGCCGGTCATGCGCGTGAAGGCGACGAGTTCGGGCATCTTCATGCGCGTCAGCGGCTCGATGATCTCGAACACGTCGCCGCCCGAGCAGAAATTGCCGCCCTCGCCGGTCAGCACGACCGCGCGCACGTCGGAGGCGTAGACGAGATCGCGGAACAGGTCGCGCAGCTCGGCGTAGCTGTCGAAGGTCAGCGGGTTCTTGCGCTCGGGCCGGTTGAGGCGGATCGTCGCCACGCGCCCGTCCGCGCTCGCCTCGAAGTGGAAATGGCGCGGCCGGATAATCCTTGAACGGCCGCCGCGCCGCCTGCATCGCTGATGCTTCGCTCATCCCGCCATGACCTCCCCGCCGGCGACGGCGATCGCCTGTCCGTTGATCGAGCCCGCGCCTTTCGACGCCAGCCAGAGCACGCTATCGGCCACTTCCTCCGGCTGTGACAAGCCTACCCTGCGGATTGGCTTTGGCGAGCTCGGCCTGCGCCGCCTCGCGCGTGCGCCCGGTCTTGGCGACGATATTGTCGATCGCCGCATCAATCAGCGGCGTCTCGGTGAAGCCGGGGCAGACCGCATTGACCGTGACGCCGGTCTTGGCGAGTTCCAGCGCCAGCGCGCGGGTCAGGCCGATGACGCCATGCTTGGCCGCGCAATAGGCGGAGACATAGGCGTAGCCTGTGAGACCCGCCGTCGAGGCGACGTTGATGATGCGCCCGAGCGACGCCGAACTCTCGACGTCGGCAAGCGCGGCCTGCGTGACATTGTAGACGCCGGTGAGATCGACCGCGAGCACGCGCGACCACATCGCCGCACTGGTCTTGCGGAACGGCGCGCTCGGCGCCTCGCCTGCATTGTTGACGAGAATGTCGATCGGGCCGAACGCGGCGCGCGCCTTCTCGAGCCCGCGCGCGATCGCCTCCGGATCGGTCACGTCGAAGCCGTCGAGCGCGAGCGCGTGCGCCTCAGGCAACGTCGGCGGCGACGGCGGCAAGCGGCGCGGCGCGGCGGCCGGCGAGCGTCACGCGCGCGCCCGCGCGCGCGAGCGCCGCGCGCGATCGCGGCGCCGATGCCGCTGCCGGCGCCGGTGACGAGCGCGTGGCGCCCTTCGAGCGCGCTCCGGCGCTCATCGCGGCGCGGCTCCGGCGCGGGCGAGATTGGTCTCGTACTGACGTCTTGCCGGCGGCGTATTGCTTCGGCCAGGGCACGATGTTGAAGCCGATCTTCGCGGCTTCGTGGATGCGTCCAGGCGGGATCGGCGAGATGCGGGCGGGCGAGCGCGCAGAGATCGGCGCGGCCGGCGGCAATGACCGAATTGGCGTGATCGGCCTCCGAGATCGCGCCGACCGCGATCGCGCCGACGTCGCCCTCGTTGCGGATCTTGATCGGCGAACGGCGTCTGGAACATGCGGCCGTAGACCGGCTGCTCCTCCTTCGACACCTGCCCCGACGAGCAATCGATCAGATCGGCGCCGGCCGCCCTGAACATATGCGCGAAGATCAGCGCGTCGTCGGGCGTGTTGCCGCCCTCGGTCCAATCATGACAGGAGAGCCGCACCGACATCGGCCGCTCCTCGGGCCAGACCGCGCGCATCGCCGCGAAACACTTCGAGCGGAAAGCGCGCGCGATTTTCGTGCGAGCCGCCATATTCGTCGTCGCGCTGGTTGGTGAGCGGCGAGAGGAAGCTCGACAGCAGATAGCCGTGCGCGCAGTGCAGTTCGAGCAAGTCGACGCCGGCCGCCGCGGCGCGCCGCGTCGCGGCGACGAAATCGTCGCGCACCCGGTCCATGTCGGCGCGAGTCATCGCGCGCGGAATCGGGCTCGCGCGGCAGATAGGGCAGCGCGGACGCGGAGATCAGCGGCCAGCCGCCTTGCGCCAGCGGCTCGTCGATGCCCTCCCAGGCGACCTTGGTCGAGCCCTTGCGGCCGGCATGGCCGAGCTGGATGCCGGCCTTGGCGTCGCCGACCGAATGGATGAGATCGACCAGCCGCCGCCAGCCCGCCTGCTGCTCGTCGTTCCACAGGCCGAGGCAGCCGGGCGTGATGCGCGCGTCCGGCGAGACGCAGGTCATCTCGGCGAACACGAGCCCGGCGCCGCCCATCGCGCGGGCGCCGAGATGCGCTGATGTGGAAATCGTCGATCAGGCCGTCCTCGGCCGAATACATCGCCATCGGCGAGACGACGATGCGGTTCGGCAGCGTCACGCCGCGGACGCTGATAGGGCGTCAGCATCGGCGGCGGCGCGCGGTCGCCGGCGTCGGTCGGAACGCCCGATTGCGCGGCGAACCAGCGCTCGTAGCCCTCCAGCCAGACCGGATCGCGCAGGCGCAGGTTCTCGTGGCTGATGCGCTGCGAGCGCGTCAGCATGGAATAGAAGAACTGCTCGGGCTCCAGCGTGTCGGCGTAGCGGCGCCCGACCACCTCGAACCATTCCATCGCGTTGCGCGCGGCGTTCTGGATGCGCGCGACATCGACCCGGCGCACCTCCTCGTAAGCCTTCGAGCGCCGCGCCGATCGTCTCGCGCGCCGTGGCCGATGCTGTCGAACTGCTGGGCCAGCTCGATCGCGTCGTCGAGCGCGAGCTTGGTGCCGGAGCCGATGGCGAAATGCGCGGTATGGGCGGCGTCGCCCATCAGCACGACATGCGAGCGGCCGTTGAAATGGCTCCACTTGCCGCAGATCAGCCGGCTGAAGTTGAGCCACGCCGAGCCGCGCAGATGGCGCGCGTTGGTCATCAGGCTCGCGCCGTCGAGCGTCTCGGCGAACAGGTTCTCGCAGAAATCGATCGAGCCCTGCTGGTCGAGCTCGCCGAGCCTGTGCGCGGCGTAGGTCTCCTCCGTCGTCTCGACGATGAAGGTCGAGGTGTCGCTGTCGAACTTGTAGATATGAGCCTGGAACCAGCCATGTTCGGTGCGGCGGAAATCGAACGTGAAGGCGTCGAATTTCTTGTGCGTGCCGAGCCAGATGAAGCGGTTCGGCCGGACGACCATGTCGGGCTTGAACTGCTCGCGCGTAGCGCTCGCGGATCCTGCGAATTGACGCCGTCGGAGGCGATGATCGAGGTCGGCGTCGGGAAACTCGAGATCGGAATTGACGTCCTGCTCGAACACCAGTTCGACGCCGAGCGCCTCGCAGCGACGCTGCAGGATGTTGAGCAGATGCTTGCGGCCGATGCCGATGAAGCCGTGGCCGGTGGTGCGCTGGCGCCTGCCCTTGAAGATGAGTTCGATGTCGTCCCAATGGTTGAACGCATCGGCGATTTCGGCCGCGCTGTCAGGATCGGCGGCGCGCATCGCCTGCATCATCGCGTCGGAAAACACCACGCCCCAGCCGAACGTGTCGTAGGGCCGGTTGCGCTCGACCACGGTGATCGCGTGTTCGGGATGTCTGAGCTTCATCAGCAGGCCGAAATACAGCCCCGCCGGGCCGCCGCCGATACAGACGATCCGCATGACCCTGTCTCCAGCCGTCACGATACTTTAAACTTAAAATATCCCTCGGAAGGCAGCCAAGTCAAGGCCCTTCACGGGGCCCCCTCGCCCTGAGCTTGTCGAAGGACGCTGGACCGGCGTGTTCTCATCTGTTGGGGTGGTCGAACGCACGATTTCTGGCGGAAACAGAGCGGCCAGCCGGAACGTCCTTCGACAGGCTCAGGACGAGGAGCGATGGTGGTAAAGCGGCCATTCGAATCAGGCCGCGAGTTCCTGCAGATATTTCTCCGCCTCTTCGGGAACGGCGAGCCAGGGAAACAGATCGACGGGATTGTCGAACGCGTTGGCTATCCGTTTGGCGAGCACGGGATAGGCCTGCGCAGAGCCCAGCAAATTGAGGACATGCGGCGGCGGCGGCTGCAGCATCGCGTTGGTCCAGCCGGTGACGAATTGCGCGTAGGCCCAGTATTTCTCGAACGTCGCCTCCATGAAGGCCGCGTCGAACGGCTTGTCGCCGTGCGCGACGATCGCATCCATGTAGACCTTGGCGGCCTTCGAAGCGTTGTTCGAGCCCTGCCCGGTGATCGGGTCGTTCAGGCACACCGCGTCAGCCAGACCTAGCACGAGCGCGCCTGACGGGAGCCGCGCGGCCGGCTTGCGCACCGTGGGCGCGAAGGCGCCGCTGAGGATGCCGTTGTCGTCGGTGAGGCGAATGTCGCGGCAGCGCTCCGCCTCCCACGGAAAGAAGGTCTCGAGAATCCATTTCGACTTGGCGAGATGCTCGCCGGGCGTCTTCACGTCGCCCCAGCAATCCATCGGACCGCCGGGAATGCCCTCGAAAACCATGATGTCGCAGGGGCCGCTGGTCGTGAGAGCCGGAAACGGAAAATATTCGCCGACGCCCGGCGCAATGTTGAAGTTGACGGCGGAATGCACTGCGCGCGGCGTCATGCCGTTCACATAGGTGAGCGCCAGAGCGCGCTGCGGCTGGTCGAACGGAGACCGCTCGGCGTCGCGTTCAAACAGTCGCACGATCTCGCCTTTTCCGGCCGCCACGACGACGAGATCGCTCGAACGCGCGTAGTCCTCGAGATCGGCGACGCCGACATCCTTGATGATGAGTTCGCCGCCGCGCCGCTCGAATTCCGCCATCCAGGCCGGAATCTTCGACACGCTGGTCGACGCTGTAGGCGGGACGGTCCAGCTTTCCCGTCCAATCCACCACCTTTGCGCCGGAGCCGTCGGGCGCGGCGATAATCAGGTTGATGCCGTCGACAGTCGGGCAGGTTTTGTCCCAGAATCCGAGCCCGACGTCGCGCTCGTTCTGAACCGCCTCGCCAAACATGCACTGGCTCGACATCACGCGTCCGTCGTGAATCTCTTTGGCCGTGCGGTTCTGCGCAACGCGCACCGCAAACCCATGATTGAGCAGTCCGCAGGCAAGCTGCAGCCCCGCCTGACCCCCACCGACGACTGTGATTTTGCGTTTGCTGGCCACGATCATCTCCTGTTAAAAATCATTTGGCTGCTGACGCTTCTCACTCCATCAGCAGGGGAATGGCGGGTTCGGCGCGTTCCGGCCCCATCGCGGTGTAACCGCCATCGACGCAGATATCCGTGCCGGTGATGAAGCTCGCATTGTCGGAAAGCAGGAAGGCGACCGCCTCGGCGACTTCGCTGGCGTCGCCTTCGCGTCCGAGCAGATGGAACGGCGCGGCGACCCTGTCGGCCTTGGCGCGATCGTTGTTGGTGAGTTGCACCATGATGTTGGACCAGGTCCAGCCCGGCGACACCGCGTTGACGCGGATGCCGTCGGGCGCGAGGTCCATCGCCTGATTGCGGGTCAACTGCAGAATGGCGGCCTTGCTGACCGGGTACACCCAGCGCCCGGTCTGCGCGACGCGCGACGAGATCGAACCGAAATTGACAATCGCGCCCTTGTTCTTTTTCAGATGCGGCCGCGCCGCCTGCATCAACGCTACCGAGCCGACGATGTTGACATCGAGCGCCTTCAACCAGTCGGCGCGCGCCGTCTCGGCGCCATTGTCCAGATAGGTGCAGGCGACATTGACCAGGAAATCGAGCCTGCCTGTCGCGGCGACCGTCTTTTCGACCAGCGCGGCAATGTCTTCGTCGCTGCAGATGTCGGCGCGCACGAAAGTCGCGCCGAGGCGTTCGGCGGCCGCCGCGCCGTCCGTCTCGTTGATATCGGCGATGACGACCTTTACGCCGTAGCCGACCAGCGTTTCCGCGACCGCCTGACCGATGAGCGTGGCGCCGCCGGAAACGATCGCGGTGCGTCCCTGCAAACCTCTCATGCCTCAGCTCCCTTGCCCCACGCTATATTTCGCCGCCTATCGAGCGGAAGTCGAGACCCATTCGGAGCGGCTGGCGCGCTCCCCCTCAGTCCTCGCTCGCCGAAAGCCGTCGCGCGGCGGAGCGCTTGACCTCGGCCAGTCGGCTCAGTGCGACGCCGATCGCCGCGTCGTCGACATCGGCCATCAGTTCGCGCAGCCAGTTCTCATGCGCCTTGGCCATGATGGCGAAATGTTCGCGGCCTTTCTGGGTGAGCTTGGCGACGGTCACGCGGCGGTCGCCTTCCAAAGTCTCGCGCAGCACGAAGCCGTCGCTCTCGAGCCGGTCGGCGAGCCCGGTGATGTTGCCGTTGGTCACCATCGTCCGGCGCGACAGCTCGCCGAGACGCAACCCCTCCGGCTCCCGGTAGAGCTGGGCGAGCAGATCGAACTGAGGCAAGGTCGCGTTGAATTCGGTGCGCAGCCGTCGGCGAATTTCCTGAGAGATGATCTTTGTGATCGACAGCATGCGCAACCACAGCCGCAACTGCGCCTTCTGCCCCCTCCGCGTCCCATGGACGAGAATCTCGAGGTCGGCGTTGGCGTCGGTGGTGTCCAGATTGTCGTTCAAGCGCGGCCCAACCGAGGGAGGAGATTTGTCGGCTTAGCAACGAGATAGTTTAAATGTCAAAGACTCAGCGCACAAGCATGTTGGCGAGCATGAAGCCGGACCCGGCGCCGGTCCCGGCGCCCGGCCATGTCGCGGCGCCGCAGAGATAGAGATTCTTGACGGGCGTACGGTAGCGCGACCAGCCGGCGACCGGCCGCAGGAAGAAATTCTGGTCGAGATGGTGGCTCCCGGAAAGACTGTCGCCGCCGATCAGGTTGGGGTTTTCGCGCTCGAGATCGAGCGGCGAGAACACGGCGCGGCCGAGGATCTTGGCCTTCAGGCCCGGCGCGTAGCGCTCGATGATTTCGATCACGCGATCGGCGTAAGCCTCTTTCGCGCCATCCCAATCACGCGCCGAAATCCGGCCCAGCGCGTCGCCCTTGATCTCCGCCGGCAGCACGCGCACCTGCACCCACAGCACATGCTTGCCGGCCGGCGCGCGCGAAGGATCGATCGCGGTCGGCTGTCCGACGACCAGCACGGGCTCGGACGGCAGCATTCCCGCCGCCGCCTCGGCATAGACCTTCGCCATCATTTCGAGATCGGGCGCGACATGGACGTAGGCGAAACGGCCGAGCTCCGCGCCGGCGCGCCAGTCGGGCAGACCGTCAAGCGCCAGATGCACCATCATCGCGCCGGGTCCGGCGCGGAATTTGGCGACCTCGCCGACGTATTTGGCCGGCGCGGCGCCCTCGGGCAGAAGGCCGCCAAACACGAGTTTCGGATGCGCGTTGGCGATCACGACTTTCGCCTCCAGCGTCCGGCCGCCCTGCAACTTGACGCCTGCCGCGGCGCCTTCGCTGACGATGATGCGCGAAACGGGGTCGCCGAGCACAATCTCCGCCGCCCTTCGCCTTCAGCGCGCCAACCATCGCCTTGATGATCGTATCGGCGCCGCCGGCGCCGATCACCATGCCGAACGCCTGATTGGCCATGCTCTCCAGATAAGGAAACAGCGCGCCGCCCGCGACATCGGGCGCGAAGTCGAGATGCAGCCCCCACGCCGCCATCATCGTCTTCACTTTCGGATGCGTGAAATGGGCGTCGAGGAAATCGCGCGGGCTGGCGAGCAGCAGCTTCAAGCGTCTCGAACAACCAGCCCGAACCCTTTTCCCGCCAGGCCTTCCAGACAACCTTCGCCGCGGCCAGCGAAGGCATCGGCGAGCCCAGCAACGCAAAGATGTGCGGCGCGTCGTCGCCAAAGCGCGTCAGCATCGCCTGCCACGCCTCGGCGTCCGCCGGCGACAGCGCTGCGATGCGGCGCCGTCGTGCTGGCGAGGTCGTGACTGACGCCCAGCCAGCTGTCGTCACGAAACACGGTCGCGAAACAGTCCTCGGCGGGAACGAAGCCCGAGGCCGTTGGCAAACAGGATGTCCTTGTGGGCCTGAAAGAACGGCGAGCCCGCGAACATCGACAGATTCATCGCGGCGAGATCGTGCCGGAAGCCCGGCAGCGTCAGCTCCCGCGTCTTCACCGCGCCGCCCGCCTCCGGCTTGCCTTCGACGACGGCGACGCGCCAGCCCTTTTGGGCCAGCGTCAGCGCCGCCGCCAGTCCGTTGTGGCCCGCGCCGATCACGACTGCATCAAAGACCATGCGTCGCCCGCCGCCATTCCATGCAAATCCAAGCAATCCGCGCGGGCGTCGACGCCGGCGCCAAGCGCCGCCGTTCCGTCCCGCGCTTCGCGAAGCTAGCCTCAATCCGCGGCTCAGCACAATGTTCATTTGTCGCGCTCGCCACACGCGGCGAGACCCAGGCGCCTCGACAGCGCCTCTGATTGTTGCAAATTCATATTCTGCGGCCTAGTCTCGCTGACGATGCGCCCCGGGCGACCGACCGCCCGGCCGAAAGGGCGCGAAATCGGAGTTATTCCATGAGTTCAGCTAATGCGCTCGCCGACCTCGCCTCCGGGCCTGCTTTCGGGCAAGGTGAAGGTCGTGGACCTCTCCGCCCCGCTCGGTCCCGAGACCCCGCTCATCCAGCTTCCGCCTGAGATCGCCAAGAACACGCCGCCGATCAAGGTGCACAACATCTCCAATTACGATTCCGACGGTCCCTACTGGGCATGGAACTGGCTCGAACTCGGCGAGCATTCGGGCACCCATTTCGATGCGCCGCGCCACTGGATCACCGGCAAGGATTATGCCGACGGCTCGACCGACACGATCCCGCCGCAGAATTTCGTCGCGCCCGTCGAACGTGATCGACCGCTCGAAGGAGACCGCCGCCAATCCCGACTATCTGCTGACGGTCGAGAGCATCAAGGAGTGGGAAAAGCAGCATGGCGAAATCGAGCCGGGAACCTGGGTGCTGCTGCGCACCGATTGGTACAAGCGCAACGGCAGCGCCGACACGTTCCTGAACACCGATTCCAACGGCCCGCATTCGCCGGGCCCAACCGCCGAAGCGATCAAATATCTGATCGGCAAGGGCGTGATTGGTTGGGGCTCGGAAACGGTCGGCACCGACGCGGGCGCCGCCGGCGGCATGGACCCGGCCTTTCCGGCCCATACGCTGATGCATCAGGCCAATCGCTATGGGCTGGCGAGCCTCTGCCAGCTCGACCTGCTGCCGCCGAAGGGCGCGGTGCTGATCGCCGCGCCGCTGAAATTCGTCGAAGGCACCGGCTCGCCGGTGCGCGCGCTGGCTTTGGTTCCGGCTTAGCGAGCGTCCGGGGTTCATGGCGGGCGTCGATCACATCCTCGTCGGCGGCGGGATCAATGCGCTCGTCGCGGCGGCCCTGCTCGGCAAGAAGGGCCGAAAAGTCCTTCTGCTGGAGCGCAACGCCGAGATCGGCGGTTGCCTGCGCACCGAAGAGATCACCGCGCCGGGCTTTATACACGACGTGATGGCGACGACGCTCGTCCTGTTTCTGACCTCGCCGGCCTATGGCGCGATCGGCAAGGATCTCGAGGCGCGCGGATTCAAGGTCGCGCATTCGGAGCTGCCGACCGGCGTACTTCGCCCCGACGGCTCGCACGTGCTGTTTGCGATGGATCGCGCCCGCAACGTCGCGACGTTCGAGGCGCTCGCCAAGGGCGATGGCGAGGCCTATTCGCGCGAGATGAACCAGATGGGCGCCGATGCGCCCTTCCTGTTTTCGGTGCTGGGCGGCCAGCTCTGGTCGCGCCAGATGCTGACGACGATCGCGCGCGAGGCCTGGAAGCGCGGCCCGCGTGGGCTCGCCGCGTGGTTCGGCGAGGCGCTGCGCCCCGCGCGCCACTATCTGGAAGCGACCTACCAATCCGAGGCGCTGCACGCGCTGTGGGCGCCGTGGGGCCTGCATTGCGGGCTGAACCCGGAGAGCGCCTATTCCGCGCAAATGGTGAAGCTGATTGCGTTTGCGGTCGAGCTCGCGGGTTGCCCGGTATCTGTCGGCGGCGCCAAGACGCTGCTCGCCGCGTTCGCGAAGCTGATCGCCGACCAGGGCGGTGAGATCCGATGCGGCGCGGACGTCGAGCGCATCGTGGTCGGCGCCGACGGGCGGGCGCGCGGCGTCAAGCTCGCCAACGGCGAGACGATCGTCGCGTCGCAGGGCGTCATCTGCTCGGTCACGCCGACCCAGCTCTATCGAGCGGTTGCTGAAGGACCATCCGGCCTCGGCCGCAGCCGCGCCGCAGTTGAAAACCTATCGCTATGGCAAGGGCAATCTGCAGATCCACTACGCCCTCGATGCGCCGCCGCGCTGGAAGGGCGGCGAGGCGCTCGGCAAGGTCGCGCTGCTGCACGTGACGCCGGGCCTGGACGGAGTCTCGAGAGCCGCCAACGAATGCGAGCGGTCCGTGCTGCCCGCAGAGCCCACCATCTGCGTCGGGCAGCCGACCGCGCTCGACCCGTCACGCGCGCCGGCCGGCAAAGCGATCCTCTGGCTGCAACTCCCGGAGACGCCGCGTCATCTGAAAGGCGACGCGAAAGGCGAGATCGCGATCCCCGCCGACGGGCGCTGGACCGCTGAAGTGCGCGAAGCCTACGCCGACCGGATCGAAGCGCTGTTTTCGCGCCACATCGAAGACTTCCAGAGCCACGTGATCGCGCGCAAAGTCTATTCCCCCGAAGATCTCGAGGCGCTGAACATGAATCTGGTCGGCGGCGATCCCTATGGCGGCTATTGCGGCCTCGACCAATTCTTTGTCTGGCGCCCGTTTGCGGGCACGATCAACCACAAGACCGCGGTTCCCGGCCTCTATCAGATCGGCGCCTCGACCCATCCCGGCCCGGGCCTCGGCGGCGGTTCCGGCTTCCTGCTCGCCAATTCGATCTGATGACCGATCAGACCGTACCCAAAGGCCCGCTGTTCGAAGACCCGCTGCGGATCCGCGGCGGCGGCCTTTCGTTGCGCCCGTCGCTCGGCGAGATCGGGCTGCACCAGTTCGCGCCCTATCTGATCAACAGCATTTCGCTGGCCTGGACGACCCACCTCGCCTCGGCGCTCAAGGCCCATGACATCACGACCACCAAGATGCGCGCGCTCGCCGTGCTCAGCATTTCCTCGCCGCTCACCATCAACGAACTGTCGCTCTATGCGCTCAGCGAACAATCAACCATGAGCCGCGCGCTCGACGCGCTGGTCGAGCAGGGTTTCATCCTGCGCAAACCGCGCCCGGAGGACCTGCGCGTCCGCGATGTCGAGATCACGCAGGCCGGCCGCGACGCGTTCGCGAAGGTCTGGCCGACCATGTACGATGCGCTGCTGAAGCTGCTGGATGGCGTCGATAGCGAGGAATACCGCGCGTTTACGACGACCTTGCACAAGGTGATCGCCAACATCCGCAAATTCGAGATGTGAGGACGACGTCTCAAGCCATAGCTTCGTCGCCCAGCGAAATATCCGCCATCATCTCGGCCGCGAGCTTTTCCAGCCGCAGCCGCAAATCGTCGATCGCCAGCGCCGCCGGCGCGCTCAACCGGGCGCTCGCCTTGAACATCGGCTGGCCGGTGAAGGCGGCGTCGCTCAATTCGCTCTCGAAGTCCTCGATGTTGACCTCGAGCGCCGCCAGCGTTTCGGTCACGTCGCGCACGATGCCGGGGCGGTCGAGGCACAGCAGGTCGAGCGTCAGCAGCCGCGGCTGCGCGCGCTCTTCCGCCTGAGCGCCGGCGACCGTGACCTTCAGCCCCTGCGCTTCGAGGCCCTTCAGCGAAGCGGTCAGCGCCTCGATCCGGTCGGCGGGGACGGCGACGCGCACGATGCCGGCGAACACGCCTGCGAGACGCGCCAGCCGGCTCTCCAGCCACGCGCCGCCGTCCGCCGCGACGCGGCTCGAGATGGCGTTGACGAGGCCGGGGCGATCCGGACCGAGGAAGGTCATCACGAGGTCGGTCATGGGCGTCTCCGCCGCGATGCTAGAGCGTTCGGCGGTTGGGGGGAAGCGGCGCCGCCATCCCCGCGACAAGCGAACTTGTCGCTGAGCGCCTCGCTGCCACCTTGTTCCGCAGGCGGGAGAAGGGTTTCGCCCCCCCTCCCCCTCATCCTGAGCTGGTCGAAGGATTGCGGGAGAGGGCCGGGGTGAGGGCGGTTCTAGCTCTACCCCGCCAGCTTCTCGCACAACGCCTCAAGCTCCGGATCCTCGATGCCGAGCCTCAGCAATTCCGCGCGCGTGTTGAGGACGTAGTCGACATTCGGGCCGCTCTTTCCTGTCGAGCGGCGGATGACGCGCAGCGCTTCCTCGTCAGGCAGCACGCCGGCGAATTGCGGGTTCGCATGATCGGCGACATAGGCGAGCACGATCACATGGCGGCCGTCGTCGAGCACGGCCGGCGCTTCGATCTCCAGATAGACATACGAGACCAGCTCGCGCTCGCGCAGATAGGCGAGCGTGGCGTCGCGCAGCTCAGGCTCGACCCGGAAGGCGACGCCGTGGCATTCGCCGCCCGGCGCCAGGCCGAACACCAGGCCCGGGACTTCAGGCGTGCCGCGATAGATATGCGACCAGATGCAGAGCCGGCGCGAAAATCCCTCGAGCTTCGCGTTGCGGCGCTCGGCGAAGGCGAAGCCGGGGTTCCACATCAGCGAGCCATAGCCGAACACCCAGAGGTCGGCGGGGGCGGAGGTTTCGGCGGACATCGGCTTTCGTTCGCCGCTGCGACGCGAGGTGTCAATCCCTGAGCCGCGCGAAGAACGCCTTCAGCATTTCGGCCGCCTCGCTCTCCCGCAATCCGCCGTAGACTTCCGGCGCGTGCAGGCAGGTTGGCTGCGAAAAGAAGCGCGGGCCATGCTCGACCGCGCCGCCCTTGGGATCGTAGGCGGCGAAATAGAGCCGGCGCAGGCGCGCGTGGCTGATGCGCGCCGGCGCACATCGCGCACGGCTCCAGGGTCACGTAGAGATCGCAGCCATCGAGCCGCTCGTTGCCCAGCGCCCGCGCCGCGGCGCGGATCGCGACGATCTCGGCGTGAGCGGTCGGATCGTGGTCCTCTCGCGTGCGATTGCCGGCGCGGGCGATCACGGCGCCATCCCTGACGACGACCGCGCCGATCGGCGCTTCGCCCCTCGCCTCGGCGGCGCGCGCCTCGGCGAAGGCGGCGCCCATCGGGTCCTCGCGCAAGCTCCGCTTCCCTCTGGAATTACCGGCGCGACAGGCGCCAATGAAACTGCTAGGGAACCCGCCAACTTCACGCAAGCGTCATCATGAACCCCACCGACAATCAAAAGCCTGTAGTCCGCGATGGCGAACGCATCGCGAAAGTGATGGCGCGCGCCGGCCTGTGTTCGCGCCGCGACGCCGAGGACTGGATCGCGATGGGACGCGTCAGCGTCAACGGCGAAGTGCTCGCCTCGCCGGCCTTCAACGTCAGCGCCGCCGACGAAATCCGCGTCGACGGCGAGCCGTTGCGGGAGCGGCAGCGCACGCGGCTGTTCGCGTTCCATAAGCCGAAGGGTCTCGTCACCACCTCGCACGATCCCGAGGGGCGCCCGACCGTGTTCGAGGCGTTGCCGCGGGACCTGCCGCGCGTCGTCACCATCGGCCGGCTCGACATCAATACCGAAGGCCTGCTGCTGCTGACCAACGACGGCGGCCTGGCGCGGGTTCTCGAATTGCCGGAGACCGGCTGGCTGCGCCGCTACCGGGTGCGCGCCCATGGCGCCATCGAGCAGGCGACGCTCGACGCGCTGAAGGATGGCGTGACCGTCGAGGGCGTGCATTACGCCGGCATCGAGGCGCGGCTGGAACGCACCGTCGGCTCCAACGTCTGGTTGCTCATGGGCCTGCGCGAGGGCAAGAACCGCGAGATCAAGCGGGTGCTCGAGCACCTCGGCCTGAGCGTCAACCGGCTGATCCGCATCTCGTTCGGCCCGTTCGAACTCGCCGACCTGCCTGAGGGCTCCGTCGAAGAGGTGCCGACAAGGGTGCTGCGCGATCAGCTCGGCGCGCGGCTGGCGAAGAAGGCCGACGCCGATTTCGACGCGCCGATTCTCGAAGCCGCTAAGCCCGAGCCGGCGCCGCTGCTGCGCCCGGGCCGGGACGTAGGATTGCCGCGCCAGCCGCGCGGAAGAGGTGGACCGGAGCGCGAGCACGAGGGCGCGCCGCGCGAGCATGATGGCGAAGAACGCCCGCGCGAGCGGGGCCCGGAGCGTTCCGGCGCGCCACGCGGGGAGCCCGAGCCGCGCCGCCCCGGCGGCGCGACGCCGCAGCGCAAGCGCAAGCACATTTCGATCCTGCGCGCCGAGGCCCGCGAGGAGGCGGCGGAAGAGCGGCGGCGGACGGAGCGCACGTCAACCAAGGATCGCAAGGGTCGGCAGGTGCAGGTCGAGCGCATCAGCACCGTGCGCGCGCCCGAGACGCCGGCGCCCTATCAGGTGTTTTCGCGCGCTGCAGCGGGAGAACGCCCGGCGCGTTCGCCGCGCGACCGCGCCGAGGGCGGCGAGCGCAAGCGTTTCGATCGCCCCGCCGGGGATCGCCCTGCGCGGCCGCCGCGAGAGCGCAGCGAAGGCCGCTCCGAGGGCGGCGAGCGCAAGCGCTTCGAGCGCCCGACCGGCGACCGTCCGGCGCGACCGCCGAGGGAGCGCAGCGAAGGCCGTCCCGAGGGCGGCGAGCGCAAGCGCTTCGATCGCCCCGCGGGGGATCGCCCTGCGCGGCCGCCGAGGGAGCGCAGCGAAGGCCGTTTTGAGGGCGGCGAGCGCAAACGCTTCGAGCGGCCCGCCGGCGACCGCCCGGCGCGACCGCCACGCGAACGCAGCGAAGGCCGCTCCGCGACCGCGAGGCGGCGAGCGCAAGACGCGTTTCGAGCGCGCACTTCGACCGCCCCGCCGGCGACCGTCCGGCGCGGCCGCCGCGAGAGCGCAGCGAAGCCCGTCCCGAGGGCGGCGAGCGCAAGCGCTTCGACAAACCCGCTGGCGCCCGGCCGCCTCGCAAGGGTCCGCCGACGGGCGGACGTCCGCCATTCAAGGGCGGCCCGCGGAAGCCCGGGAAGCGGCCCTGATGCGGATCGTCGCCGGCCGTTTCAAAGGCCGACCGCTCGCCGCGCCGAAGTCGCGTGAAGTACGCCCGACTTCGGACCGGCTGCGCGAAGCTCTGTTCGACATCCTCTCCCACCGGTTCGGCGACCAACTCGAGGGCGCGCGCGTCCTCGACCTGTTTGCGGGCACTGGCGCGCTCGGGCTGGAGGCATTGTCGCGCGGCGCCGCCAGCGCGCTGTTCGTCGATAATGGCGCGGAGGCGCGGGCGCTGATCCGCGAGAACGTCGAAGCGCTGGCGCTCGGCGGCGTGACGCGGATCTTCCGGGCCGACGCGACCCGGCTCGGCAAGGCGCCCGCCGGCCCGCCCTTCACGCTCGCCTTCCTCGATCCGCCCTATTCGCTTGGCCTCGCGCCGCCCGCGCTTGCCGGTCTCGTCGAAGGGGGCTGGCTCGCCGACGGCGCGATCGTCGTCGTGGAAGAGGCGGCGGACGCGGAGTACGTTTCGCCGGCCGCCCTCGAAAAGCTCGACGAGCGCCGCTACGGCGATACGAAATTAGCCATATTTGCCCACACCGGGGCCGCTCATGTGACTGGCGGGGGCGGCTGAGCGAGCCTATATGTCGAGACGAGCGCCCAAAAACTAGCGTTGCGCGAGGAAACGTGAAGCTGTGATGACGTCAGAAACAGAAATCGCCTCCCGTGGCGCCGCCAGCGTCGCCAATTTCAAGCTCGACAACGGCATGGAGGTCGTCGTCATTCCCGACCGCCGCGCCCCGGTCGTCACCCACATGGTCTGGTACCGCAACGGCTCGGCCGATGACCCGCCGGGCAAATCGGGCATCGCCCATTTCCTCGAACATCTGATGTTCAAGGGCACCGCGACCCATCCGAAGGGCGAGTTCTCGGAAGCCGTCGCCGAAATCGGCGGGCAGGAGAACGCCTTCACCAGCAACGACTACACCGCCTATTTCCAGCGCGTCGCCAAGGAGCATCTGGGACTGATGATGTCCTACGAGGCCGACCGGATGACCGGCCTCGTGCTGACCGACGACATCGTCGCGCCCGAACGCGACGTGGTGCTGGAAGAGCGCCGCATGCATTGCGACGCCGACCCGAGCGCGCAGCTCAACGAGGCGGTGCAGGCGACCCTGTTCACCCACCACCCCTACGGCACGCCGATCATCGGCTGGGGCCACGAGATCGAGGGCCTCGGCCGCGAGGACGCGCTCGCCTATTACCACCGCTTCTACACGCCCGAAAACGCGATCCTCGTGCTGCCGGCGACGTCGAGCCGGAAGAGGCGCTTGCGCTCGCCAAGCAGCATTACGGCCGCATCCCCGCCGCGCGGCGAGGCGCCGAAGCGGCGTGCGCAGCCGCGAGCCGGAATCGGTCGCCAAGCGGCTGGTCACGCGTCAACGACGAGAAGGTCGAGCAGCCGAGCTGGCAGCGCCGTCTACATCACGCCCTCGCACCGCACCGCCGCGCCCGGCGAAGTCGGAGGCGCTCGAAGTGCTCGCGCATCTGCTCGGCGGCGGCCAGACGAGCCTGCTCTACCGCGCGCTCGTGCTCGAGGAGAAGAAGGCGGTCGCGGCGCGGGGCCTATTACATGGGCTCGGCGCTCGACGACACGCGCTTCTACCTCTACGCGATGCCGACCCCCGAGGTGACGCTCGACGCAGCTGGACGCCGCGGTCGACAAGGTGCTCGCGCGCTTCCTCGCCGAGCCGCTCGAGACCGAAGCGCTGGAGCGCGCCAAGACCCGGCTGGTCGCCGACGCGATCTATGCGCAGGACAGCCAGGCGATGCTGGCGCGCTGGTATGGCGCCTCGCTCGCGACCGGCCAGACGATCCGCGACGTGCAGGAATGGCCGGCGCGGATCGAGGCGGTGACCGCCGAGGCGATCGTCGCCGCCGCGCGCAAATGGCTCGATCGCAAGCGCGCGCGTCACCGGCTATCTGCTGCCGGCCGAGGCGGACGCGGCCTGAGAGCCGGCCATCGCAATCCAGAAGACGATCGCCGCTCGAGCGGCGCGCTGAAGGAAACGCCATGAACAAACCCTTCGCTCCTCCGATCGCCGACAGCGCGGTCAACGTCCGCGAGACTCGTCTCGCCTCCGGGCTCGCGCCTGGCTGGTCGAGGATTACGCGGTGCCGATCGTCGCGCGTCGAATTCGCGATGCGCGGCGGCGCGGCGCAGGATCCCGACGGGACAGGCGGGCGCCGCGGCGATGATCGCCGCGCTGCTCGACGAGGGCGCCGGCGATCTCGACAGCCAGGCGTTCCAGCGCGCGCTCGACGAGAAGGCGGTGGAGCTGTCGTTCCACGGCGACCGCGATTTCCTCGGCGGCCGGCTGCGCACGCTGGTCGCGCAACCTCGATCGCGCCGTCGAGCTGATGCAGCTTGCCGTCAACGCGCCGCGCTTCGACGAGGCGCCGTTCCAGCGCGTGCGCGAGCAGATGAACGCGCGCCTGCGCCACGACGCCAACGATCCCGGCCGCATGGCGGCGCCGGACTGGCGCAAGCGCGTGTTCGCCGGCCACCCCTACGCCGAGCCGGGCGAAGGCGAGATCGAGACGCTCGCCGCGATCGAGCTCAAGGGCCTGAAGGCGCATGCCGGCAAGCTGATCGCGCGCTCCGACCTTGTCATCGCGATCGTCGGCGCGATCGGCGTCGAGCGCGCGCGTCGAAACTGATCGACGAGCTGTTCGGCGCGCTGCCCGCCGAAGGCGCAACTGAAGGCCGTTCCCGCGGCGCCGTTCCACGGCCTCGGCGACGCTCGAAGTCATCGACCTCGACGTGCCGCAATCGACGATCCGCTTCGGCCGGCCCGGCGCTGACGCGCGACGATCCCGATTACATGACGTCGATCGTGCTCGCCCATGTGCTCGGCGGCGGCACCGGCCTGTCGTCGCGCCTGTTCCGCGAAGTGCGCGAAAAGCGCGGCCTCGCCTATTCGGTCTCGGCCTCGGTCGCGACCTTCGACCATGCCGCCTACCTCTACGGCGGCACGACGACCAAGAACGAGCGCGCCCACGAATCGCTCGACGTCATCCGAGCCGAAATCCTCGACATGGCGAAGGGCAACATCACCGAGTCGGAGCTCGAGAAGGGCAAGAAATACCTGATCGGCTCCTATCCCCTGCGCTTCGACACCTCGACCAAGATCGCCTCGCAGCTCGTCCACATCCAGCTCGACGGCCACGGCGCCGAATGGCTCGTCGAGCGCAACCGCCGCATCGCGCGCCGTGACGCTCGCCAACGCGCGCAACGCACCGCGGAGCGCCTGTTCGGCGACGGCTCGCTGAGCGTGACGATGGTGGGCCGCCCGACGAAGGGGTGAGGCGGCCGCTCCGGTAGCCGCGGTCGCGACCGCGGACGTTCCGACGGACGAAGATCCCCAGAATGGGCGCACTTTCGCGCCGGCCGCGGTCAGCGACCGCGTCTACAAATGCCGCCTGAAGGGCTCGACGATTTCGCCTGCCGCGCGCAAGAAAAGGCCGCCCGAAGGCGGCCCATGTTGCTGCTTGTAGCTGACGGGACCGTCAGGCGATGGCCGCGCCCTTACGACGGTGGTAGCCCGCGAAACCCAAGGCGCCGAACCCAGCGAGCAGCATCGCCACGTGGAGACTTCCGGCACAGCCGAAATCGACACGTTGGTCACTTCGTTGCCACAGGTGCCGGAGCACGGATCTGTCATGCCCAGGAAGGACAGCCTCTGGGTCGTGTCTAACGCTGTGGCCGTGAAAGTAGTAAAGGTCCAACCCGATTTGTCGATATTGGTCGATTAGTCACCGACACGCCAGCAAATGAAGTCGTCATTTCGGTGGAGGCATCGGCATTGTTACGGACGCCGTAATCAAACGAGATGTCGTATTTCTTGCCGGCGGTCAGGCCAGTTATGTCCTGATAGACCGTCGATGGACTTGCGTTGGCGTTGACCTCGAGGTTCTGACAGTTAAGATTTATGCACTGCAAGCCGGTACAACGTTGAGGGAGTTGCCGATTTCGATCTTGTCGGTAGCGTTGAACCACCCACTCACGCCCAAATCGCCTCTCTCCCCAAGCTGCCGCTTGTAGTCCGGGGAGTCGAACATTCCGTTCATAACTAAGTTCGCTTTGGCCGGCGAAACAGCGGCAAGCGCCGCGGACACGCCCACGGCCCACAACAACGCTCTCATTGGTACCACCCCACACCTCAAAATCGCCGCAATTTATTAAACGTTGCGCATTCGGCTTTGTCAATCGGAACGTTAAATCGGTATTAACTGGGTTTTTGCAAGTAACGACCGCGCACGGCTCTGGTAACTGCGGCTGCGGAGGCTCGCGACGAACAGCAGCGCTAGGCGTTACGTAGAGTTGCTTCCGAACCCCGCCACGATCTCCTTGGCGCTCGGGCTGCCGGCGAACGCATCGAACCTGCCGTTCTCCGCGATATCGCGCGCGGCGCGCATGAAGCCGCCCCAGGCGGCGCGGGCGAGCGCGCCGCCGGTCGAGATGCGCTTGACGCCGAGATCTTCCAGTTCCGCCTTTGTCAATCCCGGCGCGCCGACGACGACGTTGACGGGCAGCTTGCCGGCGACGCGAACGACCTCGGCGACCTCCTCGCGGGTCCGCACCCCTGGCGCGAACAGCACGTCGGCGCCCGCTTCGGCGAACGCCGCCAATCGCCGCAGCGCCTCGTGCAAGGCCGCCGCCGCCGGGAACCCAGGCGCATTCGCTGCGCGCGGTCAGCAGCACGCGTTCGCCGCTTTCGTTGATCGCCGCCCGCGCCGCTCTGAGCCGTTCGACCGCCTCGTTGAGCGAATAGAACGGGGCCTTCGGGTCGCCGGTGTAATCCTCGATCGAAAAGCCGGCGACGCCGGCGCCGATCACCAGCCGCGCGCTTTCGTGCACGCCCTCGGGATCGCTGGCGAAGCCCGCCTCGAAATCGGCGTTGAGCGGCAGGTCAGTGGCTTCCGCCAGTTCGCGGACGTGCTTCAGGACATAGGCGCGGGTGACGCCATTGTCGGGCAATCCCGCCGCGAACGCCATGCCGGCGCTGGTTGAGGCGAGCGCCTTGAAGCCGAGCGACGCGAGATACTTGGCGGAGCCGACGTCCCATGGATTGGGTATCACGAAACAGCCGGGCTCGGCATGCAGAGCGGCGAAATGCGCGCGTTTCTCGGCGGTGGTCGCAGTCATCGGCGTCTCCCCATTGCTATACCTTTAGCGGCCAAGCCTAACACGGAAAAACACCGGGCGCAGCAACGCCCGTTATTTGACGACGATGGTGACGTCAGTGGCGCCGCCGTATTTGTTATCGTAGGTCACGGTCCAGGATACTGGTCGGTTCCATGAAAACCGGGCTTGGAGAGGTAGCGAATTTCGTTGCCCTGGATCGATTGGCCAGCGCAATTGCCCGTGCTGCCGTTTCGCGGCGTCGAGGCAGGAATTGTGCTGACGCCTTGGACGACAGAAACCGACCCATGCGTGGGCTGGCTCGTGAACGTCACCGAAGACATTCTCTGTTGGCAATCCTTGTTCCAGGCGCGCTCGAGAGCGATGAGGCTGTCGGCGCCCGATCTTGCGGTGCGGGTCAGGACGAGGTCGCGAGCCTGGCTCGCCGTCGCGAACACACTCGCGGCCAGGATGACGCGCACGGCCGGCCCCAGGGCAATGTCCGCGTTCTTCATGTGTGTCGCCCCTCTCAAAGAATTTCGTGAGATAGGCAGCCTAAACGTCTCGGCGCCGACTGCACACCCGCCTCAGGCGCCGCCGCCCGCTTTCCCGGTTGATATTTGGGACGGTTTCGTTCGACCATGTCGAAACGGACCGTCTCGAAACGTCTATGCGACAGACGTCGGCGGCGCCGAGAGGGACCGCGGCCGAGCGCAGCAATCTGGGAGAGCCGAACGATGGACACCGCCAACTATCGCTGGGTGATGGTCGCCGCCGGGCGGCCTGCTGGGTTGCGTCGCGATCGGCGCGATGTTCGCGCTTCCCGTGTTCCTCACCCCGATGTCGCAGACGACGGGATGGTCGCGCACCGGCATTTCGAGCGCGATGACGATCGGCTTTCTCGCCATGGCGGTCGGCAGCATCGGCTGGGGTTCGCTGGCGGATCGCGTCGGTCCGCGCCCGGTCGTGCTTACCGGCTCGCTGCTGCTGGCGGCGAGCATCGCGCTGGCCAGCCGGGCGACTTCGCTGCTCGAATTCCAGCTGCTGTTCGGGCTGCTGGTCGGCATCGCAGTATCCGCCATTTTCGCGCCGATGATGGCGGCCGTCACGGGCTGGTTCGAAACGCAGCGCAGCCTCGCGGTGTCGCTGGTGTCGGCGGGCATGGGAATGGCGCCGCTGACGATGTCGCCGTTCGCCGCCTGGCTGATCTCGCACTACGACTGGCGCACGGCGTATCTCGTCATCGCTGTCGTCGTCGCGGTCATCATGGTTCCGCTTGCGCTGCTGGTCCGGCGCCCGCCGGCGCTGGTCGCTCAGGCCATGCCGGGCGCGCCTCGATCCAGTGCCGGAAATGAGCGTCGGAGAGGCGGTGCGGTCGCCGCAGTTTCTCGTTCTCGTCCTGACCAATTTCTGCTGCTGCGCGACCCATTCCGGCCCGATCTTTCATACCGTCAGCTACGCGATCAGCTGCGGAATTCCCGGCCATCGCGGCGGTTTCCATCTACAGCCTGGAAGGTCTGGCCGGCATGGGCGGGCGCATCGCCTTCGGCCTGCTGGGCGACCGGTTCGGCGCGAAGCGGGTGCTGGTCACCGGCCTGCTCCTGCAGGCGTTTGGCGCGCTAGGCTATGCGTTCGCGCGAGAGCTGTTCGAATTCTATGCGGTCGCGGCGTTTTTCGGTTTCATCTACGCGGGCGTGATGCCGCTCTACGCCGTGATCGCGCGCGAGAATTTTCCGCTGCGCATGATGGGCACGATCATCGGCGGCAGCGCGATGGCGGGCAGCCTCGGCATGGCGGCCGGGCCGCTCGCCGGCGGCTGGATCTACGACACGTTCGCGACCTACGTCTGGCTTTACGTGGCTTCGTTCGGCATCGGCATCGGGTCGTTCCTGATCGCCATGACGTTCCGGCCGTTCCCGAAGGCGCCCGCGCGCCGCGCCTCAATGGGCGCCAGCCGCGCCCTCTGTAGGCGAGGTCGCCGACCTCGCTCGCGGCGGCCGAGGTCAGCGACCCATAGGCGCTAGGTTAAGGCGTTTGAGGCGCTCTTTCGGCCGTCATGCGCGGGCTTGTCCCGCGTATCCACGCTGTTCAGCTGCCGGGGTGGCTTTAGGTTTCGCATTTGCTGCGCGCTCCACCTGTCAAGGCTTCGCGCCTTGCACGACAGCGTGGATGGCCGTGACGAGCACGGCCATGACGGAAAGCGGGTTGCCAACCCCAATCCTTGCTTAACCTAGCGCCCATGGGTCAGCGACCTCGGCTACAAAGCGGCGCGCGCGGGACTTCACCTCGGGAACCCGGAACGGGTTATGTAGGCAGCCCGCCGCCATCCCCAGAATCGCCCCCTTGAAAGTCCGCCGCCTCGATCCGCTGCTGATCGACCGCATCGCCGCCGGCGAGGTGGTGGAGCGGCCGGCTGCGGCGGTGAAGGAACTGGTCGAGAACTCGCTCGACGCCGGCGCGAAGCGGATCGAGGTCGCGATCCTCGCTGGCGGCCGCGACCTGATCCGGGTCAGCGACGACGGCTCGGGCATGTCGCCCGAGGATCTCACCCTCGCGGTCGAGCGCCACGCGACCTCGAAGCTGCCGGACGGCGACCTCACCCGCATCGCGACGCTAGGCTTTCGCGGCGAGGCGCTGCCCTCGATCGCCTCGGTCTCGCAGCTCGAAATCCGCACCCGCGCGGCGGGCGCGGCGGAGGCGTTCGCGCTGCGCGTCGATGACGGCGTCAAGGGCGAGCCGACGCCGTGCGCACAGGCGCAGGGCACCCGCATCGAGGCGCGCGACCTGTTCGCCGCGACGCCCGCCCGGCTTAAGTTTCTGAAGACCGACCGCGCCGAAGCGCAGGCTTGCGCCGACGTCGTGCGCCGGCTGGCGCTCGCCAACCCTTCCGTGAAGTTCGCCTTCGCGTCCGATGTCGGCGGCTCGTTCGACTACCCCGCCTGCGCCGACGATCTCGACGGCGACCGGGAGCGAATGCGCCAGGCGCTCGGCGACGAATTCGCCGCCAATGCGCTCCGGGTCGATCATGCGCGCGAGAGCGTCGCGCTCGCCGGCTGGGTCGGCCTGCCGACCTACTCGAAACCCAATGCGCTGAGCCAGTACGTATTCGTCAACGGCCGCGCGATCCGCGACCGGCTGATCTCCGGCGCGCTGCGCGCCGCCTATCAGGATTATCTGCCGCGCGACCGTTACGGCGCGCTGGCGCTGTTCATCGCCTGCGATCCCGCCGATGTCGACGTCAACGTCCATCCGGCGAAGGCGGAGGTCAGGTTCCGCGAAGCGAGCCTGGTGCGCGGCCTGATCGTCTCGGCGATCCGGCAGGCGCTGGAACAGGCCCGCCACCGCGCCGCGTCGACCGGCGGCGCGGACACGCTGGCCGCGCTGCGCTCGCCGGCGTTCCAGCCCGAGCGTCCCGCGGTCGCCAACTGGGACTGGCGCGCGTCGCCTGCGGCGCCTGCCGCGATGGGCTTCGCGGAACCGGCGCAGCGAAGCTTCGAGATCGTCACGCCGAGCGCGCGCGCTGAAGCCGCGCCGGCGACCGACGCGCCGCGACGTCGCCGCGCCGCTCGGCGCCGCGCGCGCGCAATTGCACATGAATTACATCGTCGCCCAGACCAGCGATGGCGTTGTCATCGTCGATCAGCACGCCGCGCATGAGCGGATCGTCTACGAGAAGCTGAAACGCCAGCGCGCCGAGACGGGCATCGTCAGGCAGATCCTGCTCGCGCCGCTGGTCGTCGACCTCGACCCCGCCGCGGCGGCAGCGCTCGTCGAGCGCGCGGCCGAGCTGGAAACGCTGGGACTTGTCCTGGAGGGCTTCGGCGCCGGCGCCGTACTGGTGCGCGAGGCGCCGAGCCTGATCGCCTCGGGCGATCTCAAAGGGCTGGTGCGCGACCTCGCCGAAGACGCGCTCGCCGAGGACGGCCATGAGACGCTCGAGCGCCGGCTCGACCATCGGCTCGCCACCATCGCCTGCCACAATTCGGTGCGCTCGGGCCGCGCGCTCCGCCCCGAGGAGATGAATGCGCTGCTGCGTGAAATGGAAGTCACGCCGGGGGCCGGCCAATGCAATCACGGCCGCCCTACCTATGTCGAACTGAAGCTCGCCGACATCGAACGGCTGTTTGGGCGGCGGTAGCCCCGCCCCTCACCCCGGCCCTCTCCCGCAAGCGGGAGAGGGGGCGATACCCTTCTCCCGTTGACGGGAGAAGGTGGCGCGAAGCGCCGGATGAGGGCGGCGCCGCAAGCACAGAGCCGCGCTCAAACAACCCCCTCGGCCGCCAGCGCGCAGGCCCCATCCCGCTCCGTTTCGATCTGGATGGTCGGGTGGCCGATGCGGTAGCGCTGTTTCAGCTGGACGCAGAGCTCATGCAGGAACGCATCGCCCGGCGCGCCGCCGGGCGTCACCAGATGGCAGGTGAGCGCGATCTCGGTCGTGCTCATCGACCAGATGTGCAGGTCGTGCAGGTCTTCGACGCCGGGCTGCGAGGTCAGGAAGGCCCGGACTTCGGCGGGGTCGACGCCCGCTGGCGCCGCCGCCATCGCCATCGCCACCGAATCGCGCATCAGCCCCCAGGCGCCCCAGACGATCACGGCGTTGATCGCGAGGCTGGTCAGCGGATCGAGCCAGAGCCAGCCGGTCAGCGCGATGACGAGGCCTGCAACAATGACGCCAGCGGAGATCAGCGCGTCCGACGCCATGTGCAGGAAGGCGCCGCGTAGATTGAGGTCCGAGTCCTTGCCGGACGCAAACAACCATGCGGTGACGCCGTTGACGACGATGCCGATCGCCGCGACGATCATCACGGTGCTCGCAACCACGGGCTGCGGCGCCGCGAGGCGCAGGATCGATTCCCACGAAATCGCGCCGACGGTGACGAGCAGCAGCACTGCGTTGAACAGGGCGGCGAGGATCGAGGAGCCGAGCAAGCCGTAGCTGAAGCGCGCGGTCGGCGCCCGCTTCACCAGATAACTGGCGAGCCACGCCGCCGCGAGCCCGAGCACGTCGCCGAGATTGTGTCCGGCATCGGAGAGCAGCGCGACCGAATGCGAAAGCCAGCCGTAGAACGCCTCGATGACGACGAAGCCGCCGTTGAGCGCGATGCCGATGGCGAACGCCATCCCGAAGCTTTTCGGCGCGTGGGAATGCCCTGCGGCGCCGTGCTCGTGTTCGTGGTGATGGTCGTGATCGTGGTGTGTCGACGTCATGCGACGCGCCCTTCAGCTTCCGGAATGGGCGAGCTTCCAATGACGGCTCAGCGGGATCATGACAACGGCGGCGGCTGCGGCGACATAGAACGCCGCCGCGAGGCCGCCGAACGCCGCAATCTGCCCCCAACAGATCGCCCCCAGAGTGACGCTGCCGAAGATGGCGGTCAGAAACACGCCGAGGCCGCGTCCGCGCACGTTATCGGCGAGGCTCAGCTGGGCCGAGACGTAGAGCACCGCGAGAATGATCGTCCAGCACGCGCCGCACACCAGAGCGGCGATCGCCGCGACGACGAGGCTTTGCGCGAGGCCGAACATCACGAGCCCCGCCGCGAGGCCGAGCGTGCCGATCGCGACCGTATCGTCGCAGCTGCAGACGGCGCGGAGACGGTCGAGCAGGAAGGCCCCCAGGATGGCGCCGACGCTGACCAGCCCCAGCAACTCGCCGTAATATTCCGATCCGCCCGGGCCGAGGCGCTGGGCGACCAGTGGCAGCATCGCGACATAGGCCGCGGCGAACGGATAGACCGCGACGGTGCGAAATAGCGTCTGGCGGAACACGCGATTGGTCAGAGCGAGCTTGAGGCCGCCGCCGACCGCGGTTCGCAGCGTCTCGCCCGAACGCGGCGCATCGCCGCCAACCGGCCGCCACCACAGCAGCGCGGCGACGGAGGTCAGGTCCGCGGCGGCGAACAGCCAGTAGGGCGCCTGCGGGCCGAAACGGGCGATCGTGAAGCCCGCGATCGCCGGGCCGATCGCCCGGCTCACATTGTAGCCAACGCTGTTGGCGGCATTCGCCTTCTCCAGATGATGATGCGGCACCAGCATCGGCGTGATCGACATCCAGGCCGGCGCGCCGAGCGACCAGCTCGCGCCCAGCACGAACACGACCGAGAGCAGGATGCCGACTCCAACCTGCTGGAAATAGATCGCGGCGCCGAAGGCCGTCATCATCACGACGATGAACGCTTCCAGCATGATGAGAAACGTGCGCGGCTTGACCAGATCGGCGAGCGCGCCCGCCGGCAGCGTGAACAGGAACATCGGCAGGTTGCTCGCCACCTGCACCATCGAGACCGCGCGCGGATCGGTGTCGATCGTCGTCATCAACCAAGACGACGCCGCGTCGGAGATCGCGATGCCGGTCAGCGAGAGCGAGGTCGCCGCCCAGATGACGGAAAATTCCAGGTGCGAGAACGGCCCCCGGGTTCTGGGCGCCGTCAAGGAGGCTTCGGCCATAGGTTCGCCTCCTTCCGGCTGGGCGCCCAATTATAGCGTCAAGCCATGCCGGCTGCGAGGGCGCGCGTCAACTTTCCGGGCAGCCGCCGCTGCGGGTCTATCGCCCGCAATTAGCCGCGCAGGGTTCTGCAACCTCAGCTTGCAACTGGCGAACTCGCCTCACGCCGCGAACAGGCTCTTGCCCTCGCCGAGCTTCTTCAAATGCCAGTCGGCGTCGCCGTAGCTCATGTCGATCATCGTCATGCGCTTGAACAGATGGCCGAGCTTGTATTCGTAGGTCATCGCAATGCCGCCGTGCAGTTGCGTCGCCTGCTGGCCGACGAATTTCGCCGAGCGGCCGATCTGCGCCTTGGCGGCCGAGATCGCCTTCGAGCGTGCATCGGCGTCGGTCTCGTCGGCCATCATCGAGGCGTAGTACATCATGCTTCGCGCCTGCTCGAGCGCGACCACCATGTCGGAGGCGCGGTGCTGCAGCGCCTGGAACGAGCCGATCGGCACGCCGAACTGCTTGCGGGTCTTCAGATATTCCGTCGTGATCTCGGTCGCCTCGCTCATTGCGCCGACCGCCTCCGCGCACAGCGTCGCGATCGCTTCGTCGAGCGTCGCCTGCAGCGCGCCCGCGGCGCCTTCGGGGTCGCCGAGCACTTCCGCGGCGCGCACGTTCGCGAATGTCACTTCCGCGGCGCGCTGGCCGTCCTGGGTTTCGTAGCCGCGGCGCGCGACGCCTTCGGCGCCGGCGTCGACGACGAACAGGCCGAGCCCGGATCGCTCGCGCCGGCCGCCCGCGGTGCGCGCCAGCACAACAAATTTCTGCGCGCTGTCGCCGTGGATGACGAGGCCCTTCTCGCCGCTGATCCGGTAGCCCGAGCCGTCCTTCTCGGCGCGGGTCGCGACATCGAACGCGTTCCATCCCGAAGCGCGCTCGGTGTGGGCGAGCGCTAGCCGGCTTTCGCCTGAGACCACGCCGCCGAGCAGCGCCTGCCGCTGTTCGGCTGAGCCGGCATGGCGGATCGCGCCCCCCGCCAGCACCACGCTCGCCATGTAAGGCTCCAACGCCAGCGCGCGGCCGAATTCTTCCGCGATCAGCATCCGCTCGATCGCGCCGCCGCCATAGCCGCCGTCCTCTTCCGAGAACGAGGCGCCGAGCAGGCCCATCTCGGCATATTGCGCCCAGAGTTCCTCGGAAAAGCCGAGCGGCGACTTCTTGTAGGCGGTGCGCTGTTCGAAGCCATAACGGCTCTTCATCAGGCGCGAGAGGTTGTCGGCGATCTGCCGCTGTTCGTCGCTGAGATCGAAATCCATGGTGTCAGAGCCCCAGAATGGCCTTGGCGATGATGCTGCGCTGAATCTCGTTGGATCCGCCGTAGATCGAGACTTTGCGGGTGTTGAAATAGGTGGGCGCGATGGTTGACGCCCAATCAGGCCCGATCGGCGGCTCGTTCCAGCGCTCGCCGTCCTCGCGTTCGGGCTCGAACGGCAGCGCATAGGGACCAACCACGTCCATCAGCAACTCGGTCGTCGCCTGCTGCAGCTCCGAACCCTTGATCTTCAACACCGAAGACATTGGATTGGGCTTGCCCTTTTCCGCCTTCCGCCCGGCGGCGATGACGCGCATCTGCGTCATCTCGAGCGCCTTCAACTCCACCTCGACGGCGGCGAGCTTCATGCGGAATGCGGGGTCGTCGATCTTCGGCGTGTCGCCGTAGGCGGGGATTTCCGCCAGCTTGCGGATCTTGGCGAGCCGCGCCTTGGAGAGGCCGACGCGGGCGATGCCGTTGCGCTCGTTGGAGAGCAGGAATTTCGCGTAGTCCCAGCCCTTGTTTTCCTGGCCCACCATGTTCTCGGCGGGAATGCGCACATTGTCGAAGAACACCTCGTTGACCTCGTGGCCGCCGTCGATGGTCTGGATCGGTCTGACTGTGATTCCCGGCGTCTTCATGTCGCAGAGGAAGAACGAAATGCCCTCCTGCTTCTTCACGCTGGCGTCGGTGCGCGCCAGCACGAAGATCCAGTCGGCGTATTGGGCGAGCGTCGTCCAGGTTTTCTGGCCGTTGATCACCCATTCGTCGCCCTCGCGCTTGGCCGTCGTGCGCAGGCCGGCGAGATCGGAGCCGGCGCCCGGCTCCGAAAAACCCTGGCACCACCATTCGGTGAGATCGGCGATGTGCGGCAGATAGCGCTCCTTCTGCGCCTGCGAGCCGAACGTGTAGATCACAGGTCCAACCATGCTGGTGCCGAACGCCAGCGATTCCGGCGCGTTGCCGGCCTGGATCTCGTCATTGAAGATCGAGAGCTGCACAGCGCTCCAGCCCGTGCCGCCCCACTCCACCGGCCAGTGCGGAACCGACCAGCCCTTCTTGCGCAGGATGCGGGTCCAGGCGACGATGTCGTCGCGGCTTGGATGGCGGCCCGAGGCGAGCTTGTCACGGATGGCGGCGGGAAGGTTGTCGCGGACGAACGTGCGCACTTCGTCGCGGAACGCCGTTTCCTCTGCCGAAAAACTGAGGTCCAACGCAGCCTCCCTGAATTTCTTGGTTTCGATCTCAACGGCTTTTCCGACAATCCGCGGCCGCGGTCAATGCAACCAACGGGCCTATCGACTGAGGGGCGCGAGACCGACGCCGTAAAGCTCGGCCAGTTCCCAGAACCAATCCCGATCGATGTCGACTTCCCGGGATTGCTCCGGCGAGGGAGGCCCTATCGAACAGCGCGTAGCAGAGCGCTTCGTCGTCGTGGCGCGCGTAATAGGCGATGCCGTCGGGGCGGGCAGCAAGATCGTGGATCGCCTTCGACCAGGCTTGCGGGATATCGTAGGGCAAGCCGCCATGCGTGACCTCGGCTGTCGCGCCCAGGCGCGCAAGGCCGCGACCCGCCAGCTTGACGAGCGTGAGGTCCCGCACGACCCGTATCCTGACCCTCGCCTTCTGGCGGATCTGATCGAGGGTCAGTAAGGTACGGCCGGGCGTGCGCAGGAACGTTTCCGCGAAAGCGCCCCTGACATCCGCGGCGGCGTAGAGCACGCCGTAACTGCCATCGGGGGCGTTCATTCGCCCGGCTCGGCTGCGGTCGAAATAGATCGGCTCGAAGGCGCTGTTGTAGAAGCGCTCGACGACAACACCCTCCTTAAGGGTCAGCAGTTCCGGCGCGCGCGAGGCAAGATCGCCCGGCGGCCTCGGAGCGTTCACGCGCCCGGCTCGCCGGTCCGCTGCGCTGCCTCAACGACGGCGCCGATCTCGCCCTTTTTCATAAGCTCGATGGGCTTCCGATTGTCGAGCATGGGGTTTGGATTGACGAGAAAATTCAGGATCGCGTAGCCGTTGTCGGTACTAAGCGGCGGCCTTGACGGCGGCCAATCCGCTCACGACCGAACCGTCGTCGTCGAACTGCGCGACGGGGTAGAAGCCGACGATTGTTCGGGCCGAGAACCGCGAGCAGGCGGCCTTCGCGAACGCTCTTCTCGACGCTCTGGCGCGACACGCCATTCAACAGCCGCCGCACCTCTTCGAGCGTGTAGCCGCCGCCCGACTCCTTCAAATCGGCGGCTGCGATCGCCTTTCCGCGCAAGATCGCCCGGGCCCTGGGGCCGGCGGAAAATACGCCACGATCGATCGGGAACGGTTCGAGCTGTTGCGATGGGGCGTCAGCCGCCAGCGCCTCGGAAGCCGCCTCCGCCAGTCGGGTCGCCCACGCCGGCCGAAACCGGACCCAGAGGGCGAGGCGTCGCAGCAGCGGATTGTCCTGACCCGCGACTTGACCTGAGGCGTGTTCCATCTGCCGAGCCCAGGCCCTGCCCATATTGGCTCTTTTCGCGGCAGAACTCGGGAAGCGCTTGTCGGGCGCGCGAAACGCCCTCGACTGGGAGTTTTTCATACTCTCAATATAGACAACTTGGACAACTTTGACAACGAGCCGGATTTTTCCGAAAGCTGGCGCTAGGCCAGTTCGGGATAGCCGAGCCGCCCGGCTTCCGCCTCCAGTTCGTCGATGCGCAGGTAAGCTTCGGGCGGCAGCACTACGGCGCTCAGAACGCCAAGCGTCGCCCAGGCGACTTTGAGTTCGGGCGCGGCGAGCGCCTCGAACAAGGCCTTTCGCACCAGCGTGCGCGTCGCCTCGGGCAGCGCTCGGCTGACGATGAACGGCAGGCACGGCGTGGCAGGCGTGCGGCCTACGACACACAACGCGGCGATCCGCTCGGGCGCATAGCGCGCGATGAGGCCGAAGGTTACGCAATCGATCGCGGCGATGTCCGCCGCGCCGTCCGCCACCGCCGCCAGGCTCGCGATGTGGGCGCCCGTGACGATGACTTCCGAAAAGAAAGCCGCGCCGCCCGCCAGCGGCGCCACGCTGGCGCGGAACAGGTTCATGCCGGTATTGCTGTCGCGCGCGTTGATCGCGGCGCGGGCGCCTCGGAAAGCCGCAAGGTCTGCGCGCGGATCGTCGGGACGGGCGACAATCAGGCTCATGTGGGTGGCGCCGACCGCGCCGTCGAAATCGAACACCGGCGTCGCGACGATCTCGACGAAATCCTGCAGGCCGTGGCGATAGGGGTAGCCGCAGGTCTGCGCGAACAGCAGGTCGGGCGCGCGCCACAGCGTCTCGAGTTCCAGGCCGCGCGTCAGGCTTGCCGGCGGATCGAGACCGGCGGCGGCGAGCCGCGCGGCGATGCCCGTCCAGACCCTGTCCAGCGCCGGCCGCCGTCCAGGGGAAATCGTACATCGGGAGGCTGGCGATCATCGGCGGCGCCGCCCCTGTAGCCGAGGTCGCTGACCTCGGCCGGCGCGCAAGCACTTTATTTTGCGCGTCTCCTCCAAGCCGAAAGCGCCGCGGTCAGCGACCGCGGCTACAGAAGCTCGCATACCCTTGATGCCTACCCCAATGACCTGATCGCGTTCAGGATCGCCTCGGGCGTGCACGGGGATTCGAGTTTCGGCTGGCCGCCTGGCTTCACCGCATGCACCGCGTCGAGAATCGCACAATACACCGAGATCGCGAGCATGAATGGCGGCTCGCCGACCGCCTTTGAGCGATAAATGCTCTCGGTCGCGTTCGGCCGCATGTGCAGCCGGGTCAGAAAACGCTCCGGCACGTCGGACGCGACGGGGATCTTGTAGGTCGCCGGCGCGTGGGTAGTGAGCCGGCCCTTGTCGTCGAAGACCAGTTCCTCCGTCGTCACCCAGCCCATGCCCTGGACGAACGCGCCCTCGACCTGGCCGAGGTCGAGCGCCGGATTGAGCGACGAGCCGACGTCGTGGAGAATGTCGGCGCCGAGCACCTTCATCTCGCCGGTCAGCGTGTCGATCGCCACTTCGGCGCAGGCGGCGCCGTAGGCGAAATAGAAGAACGGCTTGCCCTTCACCGCGGCGCGGTCCCAGGTGATCTCCGGCGTCTTGTAATAGCCGGCGGCCGACAGTTGGACGCGATTGACGCGGCAGGTCTTGGCGAGTTCGCCAAAGCTCATCGACTTGTTGCCGCCGAACACGCGGCCGTCGCGGAACTCGATCTTCTCCGCCGGGACGCTCCAGATTTCCGCCGCGAGCGCGACCATGCGGGCGCGGATATCGCCGGCCGCGATCTTCGCCGCCATGCCGTTGATGTCGGAGCCCGACGAGGCCGCGGTCGGCGAGGCGTTCGGCACTTTGGCGGTGTTGGTCGCGGTGATGCGCACCCAGTCGAGCGGCACGCCGAATTCCTCGGCGACCACCTGCGCGACCTTGGTGAACAGCCCCTGCCCCATCTCGGTGCCGCCATGGTTCAGATGGATCGAGCCGTCGGTGTAGACATGGACCAGCGCGCCGGCCTGATTGAGATGGATCAGCGTGAACGAAATGCCGAACATCACCGGCGTCAGCGCGATGCCGCGCTTCAGGATCGGGCTCGTCGCGTTGAACGCCTCGATCTCCTTGCGGCGGGCGCGATAGTCGCTGGACGCCTCCAGCTCCGCGATCATCGCCGGCAGCGTGTCGAGGTCCTCGACAATCTGGTTGTAGGGCGTCATCGCGCCGCCGGGGCGGTAGAAATTCGCCTTGCGCACATCGAGCGGATCGAGGCCGCGCTCGCGCGCGATGGCGTCGATCACGCGCTCGATCGCGATCATGCCCTGCGGGCCGCCGAAGCCGCGAAAGGCGGTGTTGGAGACGGTGTTGGTCTTCAGGCGCCGCGAGGCGATCCTCGTCGTCTCCAGCCAATAGCAGTTGGAGGCGTGGAACATCGCGCGGTCGACGACGCCGAGCGACAGATCGGCCGAGCAGCCGCAGCGCGCGTTGAGCATCACGTCGTAGACCGAGATGCGGCCGCCGTCGTCGTAGCCGACGCGCCAGTCGGCGCGGAAATCGTGGCGCTTGCCGGTCATCGCGAAATCGTCGTCGCGATCGAGCCGGATCTTGCAGGGCCGCCCGGTGACGCGCGCGGCGAGCGCGGCGATCGCCGCCCATTGGCAGGCCTGGCTCTCCTTGCCGCCGAAGCCGCCGCCCATGCGGCGCGTCTCGACGGTGACGAACGCGTCGGGAATGCCGAGGATGCGCGCGACGATGTGCTGCGACTCGGTCGGGTCCTGCGTCGAGACATGCATGTGCATCTCGCCGGCTTCGCCGGGAATCGCGAGCGAGGCCTGGCCCTCGAGATAGAAATGCTCCTGGCCGCCGATCCGAAACACGCCTTCGAGCCGGTGCGGCGCCTGCGCGAGCGCGCCCTCGATGTCGCCGCGGCCGAATTCGTAATCGGGCAGCACCCGCTCGCCGGTCACGAGCGCGTCCTCGACGGTGATCGCGGGCTTCGCGGCCTTGATGTCGATCTTGGCGAGTTTCACCGCGCGGCGCGCCTCGTCGCGCGTCTCGCGCGACGACGGCGAACAGCGGCTGGCCGTGGAACAGGATCGCCTTGTCGGCGAACAGCGGCTCGTCCTCGAAGGCGGGCGCGATGTCGTTCTTGCCGGGAATGTCGGCGGCGGTCAGCACCGCGACGACGCCGGGCGCCGCGCGCACGGCATCGAGATCGAGGCTGACGCAGTTCGCCCGCCGCCTTGTGCGACGCCGCCGACCGCGATGTGCAGCGTGCCGACCGGCTCGCGGATGTCGTCGATATAGGGCGCGGCGCCGCGCACGTGCAGGCGCGCCGAATCGTGCGGATGCGGCTTGTGGACGACCGTCGGTCTCCGTTTCGAGCGGGACGACGGGAACTTCGACTTTCCTATTCGGCCGCACGGAGCTCTCCCAGCCGCGTCGGCGCGCCGGCGCCGGAAATTTCCGTCAGCGCGCGGAGAATCAGATTGCCGGCGACTTCGAGCCGATAGGCCGCGGTCGCGCGCATGTCGGTCAGCGGCGTGAAATCCTGCCGCGATCGCGGCCTTGGCCGCGGCCCAGGTCGCGGGATCGTCGAGATCGACGCCAGCCAAGCGCGGCCTCTGCCGCCGCGGCGCGCTTCGGCGTCGCCGCCATGCCGCCATAGGCGAGCCGCGCCGATTTTATCCTGCGGCCGTCAAGTTCGACCTTCAGCGCGAACATGACGGCCGAAATGTCCTCGTCGAACCGCTTCGAGACTTTGAAGGCGCGATAGGCTTCGTTCGCCTTCAATTTGGGAACGACGAGCGCGGCGACATATTCGGAGGGCGTCCGGTCCTGCTTGCCGTAGGCGATGAAGAAATCCTCCAGCGGCAGCCGCCGCGTCGCGCCGTCGCGCGCAAGTTCGACGCTGGCGCCCAGCGCGATCAGCGACGGCGGCAGATCGCCGATCGGCGAGCCGTTGGCGATATTGCCGCCGACCGTGCCGCTGGCGCGCACCTGCGCGCGAGCCGAAGCGGCTCATCATCAGCCGAGATCGGGGTGCAGCGCTTCGAGATGCGGCGTCGCGTCGTTCGAGCGTGACGCCGGCGCCGAGCTTGAGTTCGGCCGCGCCGTCGGCGATCGCGTCGAGGCCGGCGACGCGGCCGAGCCAGATGATCTTCTTCAGATCCATCAGACGCTTGGTGACCCAGAGGCCGACGTCGGTCGCGCCGCCGAGCAGCACCGCGTCGGGATGGCGGCCATACAGAGCCGGCGAGCGCGGCCTCGCTCGCGGGCGCGGCGAAGAAGCTCGTCTCGTCGCCGACGAACAGATCGCGGTCGTCGTCGAGCTCGGCGAGCGCCTCGCGCCGCTCCGCCTCGCGCGGCTGAACTTGTCCGCGGCGCGCCGTCGATGACGCTGAGCGCCGCGTCGACGATCGGCCGGTAGCCGGTGCAGCGGCAGAGGTTGCCGGCCAGCGCGCTCGTTGACGCTGTCGCGCGTCGCGGAACGCCCCATCGTGGTAATGCGCGAACAGGCTCATCACGATGCCGGGCGTGCAGAAGCCGCATTGCGAGCCGTGCAGATCGACCATCGCCTGCTGCACGGGATGCAGCTTTTCGCCCTCGGCGAGATCCTCGACCGTGATGATTTCGGCGCCGTCGACCTGGCCGAGCAGCAGGATGCAGGCGTTGACCGGCCGGTAGGAGAGCCGCTCGCCCTCGGGCCGCACCAGCACCATCGTGCAGGCGCCGCAATCGCCCTCCGCGCAGCCTTCCTTCGTGCCCTTCGCGCCTTCCGTTTCGCGCAGCCAGTCGAGCAGCGTCGTGCGCGGCGCAAAGCCGGATATGCGGCGCGTGCGGCCGCGGAAGCGGAAGATCAGTTCAGTGCGAGCGGCGCCCGCTGTCGTCAGACTCATGTTTTGGCTCGACCGGACCACGTAAGCGCGAACCTACGCAAATCGCGGGCCGCTTCGGCATCATGGCGAAGAACGCGGGCCAGGGGAAGCGGCGGCGGCCTCGAGACGGGCGTCTTGAAACTAGGGAGGACCGAAAGCTGCGCCGGATGCTGGCCACGTTGCTTTTGAAAACCGCGAGAGCGCAACAATGTTGACGACCGGCACGAGCGTAAGCAGCGACCACCAGCCGCTATAGCCAGCGCGGTTTAGAATTCTGACGATCGCAGTCCAAAAGGCGACGTTAAGCCAGACAATGGCTATTACCATCACCCAATGCCAGATCGAAAACAAACCCATGCCTAAGTCTCCCGCAGCGCTGAATTGAGGGCACGCGACGTCATCGCGAGCATAGACGACCGCGGCATCCGATTGTAGTCGAGGTCGCTGACTCATGGGCGCTAGGACAAGGCGTTTGAGCCGCTCTCGGCCGTCATGCGCGGGCTTGTCCCGCGTATCCACGCTGTTCGGTTGCCCGCGTGGCTTAAGGTTTCGCATTTGCTGCGCGCTCCGCCTGTCAAGGCTTCGCGCCTTGCATGACGGCGTGGATGGCCGTGACGAGCACGGCCATGACGGAAAGCGCGATGCCGACCCCAGTCTTGCTTAACCTCGCGCCGATGAGTCAGCGACCTCGCCTACAAAAGCGCGGGCAAGGCGTCTGGCGCGCGGACGCCCGAGCCTGTAACCTTCACGGCAAACTGTGGGGCCCCGCGCATGCTAATTGTTCATCACCTCGGCAGATCGCAGTCGGAGCGCGTCGTCTGGCTGTGCGAGGAACTCGGGCTCGACTACGAACTCATTGTCTACAAGCGCGACGCGGTCACGATTCTCGCCCCGCCCGAACTGAAAGCGCTGCACCCGATAGGCTCCGCGCCGCTCATCACTGACGGTGGCGCGGTGCTGGCCGAGTCGGCGGCGATCGTCGAATATATCCTGGCCAAGTACGGCCCCGGAACGCTCGCTCCCGGCCCTGACGCGCCCAATTTCGCCGACTACCTCTATTGGTTCCACTTCGCCAACGGCACGTTGCAACCGTCCATGGGACGATCTTTGATATTGCGCCGACTGAAGCTGCCTGCAGATAATCCGGTCCTCGCCGCGGTCGAGGGCCGGCTCGAGCGGGCGCTCAAGTATGTCGACGACCGTCTCGCCGCGGTCCCATACTTTGCAGGCGAGGCGTTTACGGCGGCCGACATCATGACGGTCTTCTCGCTGACCACGATGCGCCTATTTAACCCCGTGGAGCTCGCGCCCTATCCGCACATCCTCGCCTATCTGCAGCGTATCGGCAGCCGGGAAGGCTACCGTCGCGCGATGGAAAAGGGCGACCCCGGCTTTGCGCCGATGCTGACCTGAGGCAAGAGGCGGTTCACGCCCCTGTCACGAGCCGCGGTTTTTCTGCCGCGATCGGCGTTGAGCGGCGCGAGGAGGAAATCTACATGGACGGCAGACCCGATTTCACCCGCCGCGAAGTTCTCGCTCTCGCAGCGGCGTCGGCCGGCGCGGCGACGTTGGGCGGCGCAGCGGCCCGGGCCGAAGGCGCCACCGTCACGGGCATGGTGTTCGAGGACAAGGATGGCTCGGGCAAACCCGGCCCCGGCAATCCCGGCCTCGCAGGCGTCATGGTGTCGAACGGCAAGGACGTTGCGCTGACCGATTCGGACGGCCGCTACAGCCTGCCGCTGACAGGCCCGACGATCGTGTTCGTCATAAAACCCGCCGGCTATATGCCGCCCGTCGACCCGAAGACGAGCCAGCCGCGCTTCTACTACATCCATCAACCCGATGGATCGCCCGCCTCGCTCAATCTTGCCTATGACGGCATTGCGCCGACCGGACCGCTTCCCGCCGGCGTTGACTTTGCGCTGAAGAAACAGGACGAGCCCGAAGCGTTCGAGGCGGTGATGTTCACCGATCCGCAGCCGGAAAGCGACGTCGAACTCGACTTCGTGCGCGAGGACGTAGTCGATGCGCTCACATCTACAGGCGCACGCTTCGGCTTCACCTCCGGCGACATCCTGTTCGACGACCTCTCGCTCTACGAGCGCATGAACGGCATCATCGGCGCCATCGGCTTGCCTTGGTGGAGCCTCGGCGGCAACCACGACCTCAACTACGAGGCGCCCGACCGCAAGCTCAGCCGAGAAACGTTCAAGCGCGTCTACGGTCCGCCCTACTACGCCTTCGCCTATGCCAAGACATTGTTCCTGATGCTTGATGACGTCGACTATCTCGGGACCGATCCCTCCAAGCCGCATGGGCAGGGGAAATACCAGGGCAAGCTCGACGACGACCAGCTCGCCTTCGCGAAAGCCGTGCTCGCCAACACGCCCGACGACCGGCTGATCGTCGTGGTGCTGCATATTCCACTGCGCACACATCTCGACTTCAACGATACGACCCTCAACTATGTCAACCATAGACCGCTGCTGGACCTCATTAGCGACCGCCGCCACACATTCAGCGTCGCGGGACACACCCATACGACCGAGCATCATTATTTCGACGCCGCCGATGGCTGGACAGGAGCAACGCCGCACCACCATCACGTGATGACCGCGGTGTGCGGCTCGTGGTGGAGCGGCCCATATGATCACCGCGGCGTCGCCTATGCCGACAGCCGCGATGGCACGCCGAATGGCTTTCACATGCTCAGCGTCGATGGAGTCAACTACAAAACCCGCTTTGTGCCGGCCAAGGAGCCCAATGGCCGTCAAATGCGGATCAGCGTGCTGAGCCAGTTTCATCACGCCGAGAAGGAAATCAAATATCAGTATCGCCCGGGCCAGTTGAACACCTCGCCGATCGCGCTGGCCGCAGTTCCCAGCTCGAGCCTGATCGTCAACGTATTTGACGGCGGTCCCAAAACCCAGGTGACTGTGCGTTACGGCGATCGGGCCCCGATGCCGCTGAAGTTGACGCCGATGCCGGACCCGTTCGTCGAGGACCTCTACGCTCGCAACGAGGCGACGAAAAAGCCGTGGATCAAGGCGGAGGTGTCCTCCCATATTTGGACCGCGCGCCTGCCCCACGATCTTGGGCCGGGAACGCATCGTGTGCTGGTTGAGGCGACCAATGAATACGGAGATTTGGTGAGCGGCCGGATCGCGCTGGAAGTGACGGGTTAGCCCCTTCTCCCGCCTGCGGGAGAAGGTCCCCGAAGGGGGGATGAGGGGAGGGCTGCGGCCACGCGCTCCGTCCGGCGGAGAGCCCTCATCCGGCGCTTCGCGCCACCTTCTCCCGCTTGGCGGGAGAAGGGGCCAATCAACCAGCGATCAGCGCTTTCACGAATGCATACACCACCACCGGCACGGCGATCAGGACATAAACCCGCATCGCCATCAACAACCACGACGCGCCTCGACCGAGCTTGCGCCGCGGCAACGGCCGTCGGGTCGCCTTGGAAAGCTGGCCGGGTTCAAGCGCGCTCAGGTCCGTGAGATCGGTATCCACGTCAGCCCTCACTTCGGCAGCAGGTTGGGGAAAACGGTGATCGCGCCGTAGACCGCGCCGATGATGGAAATGAAAACCACGCAGGCGCCGCCCGCGAGATTGGCGAGCGGTCCGTTGGCGAGCTTGCCCATGATCTCGCGATCGTTGGCGAGCAGCAGCAGAAACAGCAGCGCCGGCGCCATCAGCAAGGTCGCGATCACGTTGACGGTCAGCGTCATGGCGACCAGCGGCGCGCCGGGAATCAGCACGATCGCGCCGGCGATCAGGGTCGAGACCGCGGCGGCGCCAAAGAAAAGCTTGCCGGATTTGAAATCGAGGTTGAGGCTGTGACCGGCCCTGAACACCTCCGCCATCGCATAGGAGGAACTGGCCGAGATCGTCATCGCCGCCAGCAGTCCCGCTTCGATGATGCCGAGCGCAAACAGGCTGGCGCCGGGCGTCCCGATCAGCGGCTGCAGCGCGCTCGCGAAATCTGCGCCGGAGTTGAGCCTTTCGACATCGACATTGGCGTCGTGCAGGGTGGCGCATACGACCAGCGTTGCGATTGCCGTGGCCGCGGCGACGATGGCGCCGATCGCGGTGTCGATCCGGCTCTGCGGAATGTCCTGCCGCGTAAGCCCCTTGTCGACTACGGCGCTCTGCTGGAAGAAGATCATCCACGGCGTGACGGTCGCCCCGACATTGGCGAGCACGAGCGTGAGAAACGCGAATCCCAGGGGCTGTGGCAGCGGCCGCCAGGTGGCGATGGCGGCGGCGAGTTTCGCCCCATCCGGATGGGCCATCAGCGCCGCGGGTATGAACAGCAGGTTGCCGAGCGCCAGCGCCATCAGCGCGCGCTCCCAGGTCGCATATCGCCTCAAGCTTAGCGACGCGAATACCGCAAGCGCGCCAAGGCCCACCGACAGCCACGGCGGCGCGCCGAAATACAGGCCGCCGGCCTGGATCGCGACGAATTCGGTGACCAGCGTCAGCAGATTGCCGAACACCAGATCGGCCATCGCGAAATAGCCCCAGAACGGGCCGAAACGCTGGAAGATCAACTCGGAATGGCCGCGGTGGGTGGCCGCCCCCAGTCGGATCGTCATCTCCTGCACCACATAGGCCATCAGGAAAGTCAGCAGAATGAACGGCGCAAAAAATCCAATGCCGAATCGCGCCCCGGTCGTCGCATAGGAGACCATGCTCGGGCCGTCGTTCTCGCCGAGCATCACGAGCAAGCCCGGGCCGAGAATGAGCCAGATCAGCCGGAAGCTGCGGCCCCGCATCCGCGCCCTGCGCACCTGAGCGCGGTCGAACGAGCGCAAAGCATCCTCGCGCTCGGGGCTGACGCCGCCATGCCGCTCAGAGGGAAGGGTCGATCCCATCAGCGACATCGATTCCGCTCTGGAAGGGCCATCATTCCTAAAAATGTAGCTCCGGCTACAAAGATGTCAAGAGCCTTCATTGTGGCTCACCGCCGGCGTTCGGTGGCGCAGTCGAATACGAATCTGCTAGGGACTTTGGACCAGGGCGTCAGGGGGGCGTCGTTTCGTTGGCGAAGGAGCATGCAGCACGTGTCGCGCAGCGCAATGCCCCGCGCGGTCTTAGAGGCCGATATGGTGGCCATGCCCGCCGAGCCGACCCAGGCGCGGCGATTCGGCAAGGCGAGCGCGGCGCGCTCTGCGACTCTGGTCGAAGATTACGTGGAGTTGATCGCCGACCTGATCGCGGTCAACGGCGAAGCGCGCGCGACGGAAATCGCCAAGCGCCTCGGCGTCACCCATCCAACGGCGCTGAAGAGCATCGCGCGGCTGAAACGCGAGGGATTGGCGACTTCCCGCCCTTATCGCGGCATATTTCTCACCGATACCGGCCAGGCGCTTGCCGAGCGGGTGCGGGCGCGCCACCGCCTGATCGTGGAACTGCTGTGTGCGGTGGGCGTTCCGCAAGAATCTGCCGAAGCTGACGCCGAAGGCATGGAGCACCATGCCTCGGAGGCGACTCTGAAAGCGTTCGAACGCTTTCTCGCCAAGCGAAATCCTGGCGCCGCCTGAGGGCCGCCCCCAACGAGAGTTGCGCCTCATGCTCCAATTGAGTCAGGAATCGGGAGCCGTTCGGACGCCGAATCGGACCCCCGCCGGAGGAATTCATGGACAGCGCCCTCCCCGTCCGGCGATCGGATAGCTCGCCCGCCGTCGAGGCCGCCATCGGCGCCATCTTCATCGCCATCGCCGTCATGCTTTCGCTCGACCGAGCAGCAGGCGCTGCTCGTCGGGCCTGTTCGGCGCGGCCGGCATGGCGATCTGGCGCCATGCGGCGCGCCTGCCCGCGCTGACTCCGATCGCGATCCTCGATTTCCTCGCCTTTGCGATTTTCGCGTTCCAGCGCAACGACCATCTCGCGCTCTGGCAACTGGTCGGACCCTGGGCGGACGTCTGGCGGTTCAACGTGTCCGGCGCCGCGATCGCCTATGCCGTCTATATCGTCGGGATCGCTGTTCGCGCTCGGCTCCGCGCATCGTGCGCTGCGCTTCGTCGAAGCGCTCGGCCTCATCGTGTTGCCGTTCATCTTCAACCTGCTGGTCGCGCTCGGGGCCGACTGGCACATGGCGGAAATCGCCAAGCTGCTGCCCCCCTTGGCGCCGCTCGATTTCCGCTATCAGGTGCTGATTGGACGCGCGGTCGCGCTGTTCGCGCATCGCCGAGGCTCGGCCTCGCGCTCCTCTCATTTGTCGCGCTGAACCGATGGCTCGCGCGACTGGCGGGTGCACGTGCTGCTGATCGTCAGCGCCGCGCTCTGGCGCCGCGACGCCGCTGATCGCCAATGCGGCGCAGCTCGTCACGACGCCGGTGCTGCTGATCGCCGTCGGCGTCGCCGCGGGCGCGATCGCGCAAGCCGAGCCTGTGGGGTCTCGTCTATGTCGCGACCGGCCTGCCGCTCGACGCGCTCGCCGGCCGTCCCGCGAGTTTCCTCGCGGTGCGCGGCCATTGGCGCACCGGCTTCGTGAAGGGCGCGATCTACGGCGGCGTGTTCATGGCGCTGGTGCTGATCGCCAGTTCTGTCCTCACGACTACCCGGCGTCGACGCCTGCGCTGCGTTCGCTTCGTGCTGGCTCACGGCGCCGCTCGGCGGCGCGCTCGCCTTTCCGTTCGCGCAGACCGTGATCGGCAGCGCCGATGGCACGCCGCCGTTCTTCGGCCGGCTGAAGCGCGCCTATCAGCGACCGCTGGGCTTACGCGCGAGGGCTCGTGCTCGGCTTCGGGCTCGCCTACGCCTTTCATATGAATACGCCGGGCGAGGGCGGCGGCGCGCGCTTCGTGATCGCCTTCCTGTTCGGCGCGCTCGCCTATGCCGGCGTCGACGCGCTCGCCGACTATCTGCTGATCGTCGACACGCAAGCGCACCAAAATGCAGACCTGGCGCAAATATGCGCTGGGCGTCCTGCTCGGCGGCTTCGTCGGCGGCGCGATCGGCTGGTATTTCGACGCCGCGCAGGTCGACGTCGTGGTCTCGAAATTCTGGGCCTACGCCGACGTCAACTATCGCCTCAGCGGCCGCCAGCTCGGCGATTTCACCACCTATCCGATCTTCAACAAATATGGCGCGATCAACCTCGGCGAAGTCGCCGGCGGCGTCCGGCTGTTCTGGGCCGAGTCGCGTCTCGGGCGTCATCAACTGGTCGCTCGCGGCGCCGCTGTTCTCGATCAACTTCGTGCTGCTGTCGGCGCTGCTCGACCACTCGCTGAAGCCGTTCCGCGACCTGTTCAGCGCGCGCGGCGCCGAGGGGCTGCTCGAACAGGCGGTCCGCGTGATGCGCTGGGGCCTCTGGATGGCGCCGATCATCAACACGTTCCTGCGCCAGTCGCCGGACCCGTCGTGGTACAATCAGGATGGCGCGGTGCGCACGCTGGTCGCGACCGGCGCCGAAATCGTCATGCCCTATGGCGATTTCCGCAATTTCAGCCTGACGGTGTTCCTAGGGCTGCTCGCCTACGACTGGCTGCGCGTCATCATCTGGTTCGACCACATGGGCCTGCGCGTCGCGACGCTGGTCAACCTGTCGTTCGTCGGCGGCGACCGCGCCGACGAGGCGGCGGGCCGGTTTCTCGGCCATGGCGCGCGCACGCGCGCCATCCCCGACGGCATCCGCCGCTTCGGCACCTGGGCGCCGCTGCTGATCCCCTTCTACATTCCGCGCGGCGCCGAATGGGACAAGGCCTGGACGGGCGCCGAGCAGCTCTCGCATGGCGGCGCGATGCCGGCGCCGGTGCACGCTGCTCGGCTTCGTCTATTCGCTCGCCGGCGTCGGCATCGGCCGCCGCGGCGGTCGTCGTGATCGCGAGCAGATGCGCGCGCCGCGCGCCGGCGTCGCCGGATCCCGCGCCCCGACGCGCCGGCGACGCTCGACGACCAGCCGCAGGTGTTCAGCTTCACCAACGGCGAAGTCTCGATGGAGCTCTGGCGCGACGGGCGCGGCGCGGCGTCGGTCACCGGCGACGCGCGCGGCGGCTTCGCGATCGACCTCATCCGCCGCCCGCTCGATCCGCTGCAGCCGCGCGGACCGTTCTTCTATCTGACGGAAGACGAGCGGCGAGCCCTGGTCGATCGGCTTCCAGCCGACGCGGCGAGCCGGCGAATATTCGATCCGGCAGAGCGCGTTCAACCAGGTCGAACTCGTCAACACTCACCACGGACTGCGCGCGACGCTGATCGCCGGGCCGGACCGCGACGGGCGCCGTGCTTTCCTTCCGCGTGCGGCTGGCGGATCTCTCGGGCAAGCCGCGCCGCCTGCGCCTGACGAGCTTTGCCGAGATCGCCGGCGCACGAGACCGGCGCCTATGCGCGCGATCTCGATTTCGCCGGCATGCATGTCGAGACGATCTTCGTGCGCGAGCTCAACGCGATCCTGGCGCGCAACCGCCTGCTGCGCTCGGCGCGCGCCGATCGCGGCGAGACCGCGTTCTTCGCCGTCAAGCCGGGCGACGGACATGGAACTCGTCGGCTACGAAGATTCGCGCACCCGCTTCCTCGGCGAAGGGTCTATGCGCGCGCCGACCGGCTGCGAAGCCAATCGCTGGCGGCGAGCTCGACGACGAAGGCAAGCTCTGGACTTTCGACCCGGCCGCGAGCTTCACGCTCGCAGCCGACATCCCGGCCAACGGCGAGGTCGAGGCCGAATTCATCATCGGCCGCGCCGACAACGCGGCCTGGGCCTCCGACCTGATCTCGCGGCGCCTGGACCTGCCGCCGCTGCCTGAAATCCAGTTGCAGACCTGGATCTACGAGACCCGCGCGGTCGAACCGACGCCGGCGCTGCATACGCGCTGGCCGTTCTCCTTCTCCGCCGACGGCCGCACGCTGCATCTGAACCATCGCACGCCGCGCCCCTGGGCGCATGTGATGGCCAACGAGATCGGCGCCAGCGTGGTCGTCAGCAACGACGGCGACGTCTATTCCGCCTTCGGCAATTCGCGCCACAACGCGCTGACGCGCGTTCCGCTTCGACAGCGCGACGACGCCGCATGCCGGGGCAGATCGTCTATCTGAAGGACCTTCGACACCGGCGAAACCGACTCCACCGGCTTCGCGCCGTTCCAGCGCGCCGACGCGACGATGGAGATCGCCTACGAGCCGGGCGTCGCGACCTTCGTCAAACAGCGCGGCGCCCTCGCCTCGACTTACGAGATCTTCGCTCCGCCGGATTTCCCCGGCGACATGCGGCTGCTGACGCTGACCAACAAGGGAACGCAGACGCTCAGGCTGCGGATCGCGCCGTTCTTCGACATGGCGCTCGACGAAGGCCCCAACGAGAGCGCCGGCCATCTCGAGGCCTGGTCGCGCGACGGCGTGCTGCTGTTCGACAACCGCCGCAACGACTTGGTGCGCGGCGTCGCCTTCGTGACGACGACGCTGCAGCAGTCCGAAGACCGAAATGGTGCGCCGCCGCTTCTTCGGTCCGCCCGGCCGCGACATCACCTGCCCGGCGATGGTCGATGCCGGCGTGGCCGACCTCGGCCGCAGCGACGACGGCCGCAGGGTCGCCGCCTTCGTCTCGGACATCGAACTTGAAGCCCGGCGAGTCGATGCGCTTCGCGTTCGCAATCGGCATGGGGCGCGACGAGAAGGCGGCGCTCGTCGCGCGGCGCGCATGCTCAGCGTCGCCGAAGCCGAGCGGCAGCTTGCAGCCACCCGCGCGCATGTGGGCCAAGCGCCTGTCGGTCGTCGAGATCGAGACGAACCGTCCCGACTTCGACCGGCTCGTCAACACCTGGCTGCCGTATCAGCTCTACGCCTCGCGGCTGTTTGGCCGCGTCGGCCCCAACCAGCGCGGCGGCGCATTCGGCTATCGCGATCAGTTGCAGGATGTGCTGCCGCTGAGCCTGCTGGAGCCGCGCCTGACGCGCGCGCAGATCGTGCTGCATGCCGGCCAGCAGTTCCTCGAAGGCGACGTGCTCAAATGGTGGCACGTCGCGCCCCAACGGCGGCACCGGCATCGCCCAGCGCACCAAGGCGAGCGACCCGCATCTGTGGCTGCCCTACGTGCTGGCGCGCTATGTTCGCGAGATCCGGCGACGCGGGCGTGCTCGACGAAGTGCAGCGCTATCTCGAAGGGCCGCGCCGTGCCCGAGCGCGACGACACGCTGCTCGTCACGCCGCGCCCGTCGCGCGAAAGCGGCGACCGTCTACGAGCACTGCCAAGCTCGCCATCGAATATACGCTCAACCACATGGGCGCCAACGGCCTGCCGCTGCTGCGCGCCGGCGATTGGAACGACGGCATCGACGCGCTCGGCCGCGCCGAAAAGGGCACCGGCGTCTGGATGGGTTTCTTCCTCTACAACGTGCTCGAAGGCTTCGTGCCGCTGGCGCGCCTGAAGGGCGACGAGGCGTTCGCCGCGCGCTGCGAAGCCGAGGCCGCGAAGCTCGAGCAGGCGCTCGAAGTCGGCTGGTTCGGCGACCATTACGGGCTCGACTTCGCCGACGACGGCCGCGCCGTCTCGATGCCCAATGCGATGACGACGGGCTGGGCCGCGCATTCCGGCGCCGCCGATCACGAGCGCGCCGTCGCGGCGCTCGAAGGCGGCCTGAACGGCATCGAGAAGGCCGATCGCATCTTGCTGCTCGAGACGCCCGTTCTTCGAGCATTCGGAGCCCTATCCCGGCCGCATCGCCGACTATCCGCCCGGCGTGCGCGAGAACGGCGGCCAGTACAGCCACGGCGCCTCCTGGATCATCGACGGCTTTTCGCGGCGTGGCGCGCGAGGCGCGGGCCAACGGCGATGCGGCGGCGGCCGCAGCATCTCTACGGCCGCGCATTCCAGATCTTCGAGAAAATCTCGCCGCTCGGCAAGACCGAGCCGGAAACGCTGGCGACCTACGGCCTGATCCCGATCCAGCAACCGGCCGACATCTACGACGGCTTCGGCCACGGCGGCCGCGGCGGCTGGTCCTGGTACACGGGCTCCGCGGCGCGCATGCTGTCAGCCGCCTACGGGATCGTCGGCATCGACAAGAGCGCCGGCGCAGTCAGCCTCGCCGACGACGCGTTCGCGCCGAAGGGCGACCTGCAGGTGAAGCGGGTGCGCGTCGGGAAGCAGGTCTGGGGTGGCGGTTGAACCCCCGCGCCTTGGCGCGGGGGCTCCTTCAGGCCTTGGCGCTCGAGCGGATGATCATCGCCAGATAGAGCAGCACGCCGATCAGGCACAGCAGGGAGCCGATGATCGCCAGCACCGGGTTGTGGCCAACGATCGACAGACCGATTCCCACCATCAGGATCGGCGATCCGACCACGAAGATCCAGAACTGCGCCTTGGCGAACGAATTGCGCGCAACGCCCGGCCAAACCTTGCCGACAATTCCAAATATGCTGTGGCACGCGAAGCCGACGAGATTGATGTGGGCGTGAACGGGCGTCAGTTCGAAATTCTCCGACATGCCCATCACGATGCCCATCACCATGCCAAGGCAAAGGTAGAGCGTGCCCAAAATGAGATAGTTGCGGCTGGTGTCGGCCATCTGTTCCCCTGCCCTTGTTGGTTGGTCGTCGGCTACGCCCCGGCCCCCGCCGAGTCGCTCATGTCATTCGACGATAGCGAAGGGAGCCCAACGGCGCCAGCTTGGTGGTCAGGATTTTGTGGGCGTTGGCGCGAGCGCTCAGCCGTAGGTGATGACGGTCTGCCCGGCGGCATTTGTCGTGTGGTCGAAATTGGCGGCGTTGTAGTTCCCGGAAATACTCAACGTCGCCGTCGTCGCGCCGTTGTGAAGCGTCATCACGCCGAGCGTGCCGGCGGAATTTTCAGAGAAGCTCGCGTAAGTCCAGGGCGAAGCCAGCAGCAACGAATCGCCGGTCGCGCCGCCCAAATCAAAATCGGATATCGTCGCGCTGAACGTGTTGGGGCTAAGAAGTTCGAGCGTTCCGCCCGCGCCCGAAAACCACAGCGTTTGTCCCGCCGCGACGCTGCCGGCAAATTCGAGGGTCGCGGCGCCGACGACCTTGTCGGCCCCTGTCCCCGTCACGGCGCCCGAAAGCTCCAGTGTGCCGGCAGTCGTCTTGATCGTACCCGTATTGGCGATCGCGGGCGCGATGTTCGTTACGCCTGTGCCGCCGGTCTTTTCGAGCTTGCCCGCATTGGTGATCGCGGAGGACGTCGCAGTTCCTCTCAGCAAATTGTGGTCATCGGTGAAATCGAACACGCCAGTCGAAGCGATGGAAAGCGCGGTCACATCGCCCGCGGAATTGCCAAGCGTCACATCGCCGGCGCTGTCGGTCAGCATGGCGGAAAGATTGACGCCGCCCGTGCCCCAAATCGCGAGGGCGCCGTTGACCGCCGTCGCACCGTTCAGCGCCAGCGCGTTGGCGCCCGCCGTCGTCACGCCGCCGCTAAATCCAACAGAGCCCGCTCAGCGTCAAAACGCCGCCGGTCATTTTAAGCTTGTCGGCGGCGCCGCCTGCAAAGGCGCCGGCGTAAGTGAGTGCTGAGCCGACAGTGATCGTTTCGCTCGACGAAGCCCAGGTCGCGACGGTGATCGAAGAGCCCGTCGTGATTGTTCCACCCTGAGTCTTCAGCGTGCCCGCGCCGCTGACCGTTCCCGCGAAGCTCGCCGCGCCCAAAGCCGCGAACTTGTCTCCGGAGGAAATCGACAGGGTCGCGCCTGTCCCCAGCGTGAAGGCGCCAGTATCGGAAATTATGGCGCCGACCGTCACCACCGTGCCGCTGCCCGTCACGCCAAAGGCCTTGGCCGCAATCGCGCCGGCGCTGCTCAGCGTTGCAGCGCCGCTGGTCGCGTTCAGCGCGGCTATCGACGCGTCGGCCTCGAGTGTGGCGAAGTTGGCGACGATGTTGGCCGCCGTATCGGTTACGATGAAGCCGCCCACGATCTTGTTGAGGGCGGACATGTCCGCGACCGCGGTCGACGCGGCGACGGTGACGACGCCGCTGGTCGAAGTGATCGTCGTAAGACGCCCGACATTGGCCTGCAGGGTCGCCGCGCCGCTGGCAAGATTGGCCGCCGTGTCAGAGACCGCGACCGAATAGGGGGTCCCGGTCGAGGAGATGAGCTTGGCGATGATGGCGGCATTGGCGGCGAGCTGCGCGACCGAGACAACGACCGCGCCGCCGTCGGAGATCACGATCGAGCCGATCTTCGCATCGGCAAGTCCGCCGAGTCCGGCCGTGATGTTGGCGGCCGTGTCGCTGACGGCATAGCCGCCGACGAGTTTGTCGAGCGTGGCTCTGGAAGCGGACGACGCGCTGACGCTCACGCTCGGCGTCCCCGACGTCGACGTGATCGAAACAATCTGGCTGTCGTTGAGGGACGCCAGCCCGGCGACGATGTTGGCCGCCGTATCGGTTACGCTGAAGCCGCCCACGATCTTGTTGAGGGCGGACATGTCCGCGATCGCGGTCGATGCGGCGACGGTGACGACGCCGCTTGTCGAAGTGATCGTGGTAAGACGCCCGACATTGGCCTGCAGGGTCGCCGCGCCGCTGGCAAGATTGGCCGCCGTGTCAGAGACCGCGACCGAATAGGGGGTCCCGGTCGAGGAGACGAGCTTGGCGATGATGGCGGCATTGGCGGCGAGCTGCGCGACCGAGACAACGATCGCGCCGCCGTCCGAGACCACGATCGAACCGATCTTCGCATCGGCGAGTCCGCTGAGCCCGGCGGTGATGTTGGCGGCCGTGTCGCTGACGGCATAGCCGCCGACGAGTTTGTCGAGCGTGGCTCTGGAAGCCGACGAGGCGCTGACGCTCACGCTCGGCGTTCCCGACGTCGACGTGATCGAACCAATCTGGCTGTCGTTGAGGGACGCCAGCCCGGCGACGATGTTGGCCGCCGTATCGGTCACGCTGAAACCGCCCGCGACCTTGTTGAGGGCGGACATGTCCGCGACCGCGGTCGACGCGGCGACGGTGACGACGCCGCTGGTCGAAGTGATCGTGGTAAGACGCCCTACATTGGCCTGCAGGGTCGCCGCGCCGCTGGCAAGATTGGCCGCCGTGTCGGAGACCGCGACCGAATAGGGGGTCCCGGTCGAGGAGACGAGCTTGGCGATGATGGCGGCATTGGCGGCGAGCTGCGCGACCGAGACAACGATCGCGCCGCTGTCGGAGACCACGATCGAGCCGATCTTCGCATCGGCAAGTCCGCTGAGTCCCGGCCGTGATGTTGGCGGCCGTGTCGCTGACGGCATAGCCGCCGACGAGTTTGTCGAGCGTCGCCCTGGAAGCCGACGACGCGCTGACGCTCACGCTCGGCGTCCCCGACGTCGACGTGATCGAAACAATCTGGCTGTCGTTGAGGGACGCCAGCCCGGCGACGATGTTGGCCGCCGTATCGGTTACGCTGAAGCCGCCCGCGATCTTGTTGAGGGCGGACATGTCCGCGATCGCGGTCGATGCGGCGACGGTGACGACGCCGCTTGTCGAAGTGATCGTCGTAAGACGCCCGACATTGGCCTGCAGGGTCGCCGCGCCGCTGGCAAGATTGGCCGCCGTGTCGGAGACCGCGACCGAATAGGGGGTCCCGGTCGAGGAGACGAGCTTGGCGATGATGGCGGCATTGGCGCCGAGCTGCGCGACCGTGACAACGATCGCGCCGCCATCGGAGACCACGATCGAGCCGATCTTCGCATCGGCGAGTCCGCTGAGTCCGGCCGTGATGTTGGCGGCCGTGTCGCTGACGGCATAGCCGCCGACGAGTTTGTCGAGCGTCGCCCTGGAAGCCGACGACGCGCTGACGCTCACGCTCGGCGTCCCCGACGTCGCCGTGATCGAAACAATCTGGCTGTCGTTGAGGGACGCCAGCCCGGCGACGATGTTGGCCGCCGTATCGGTCACGCTGAAGCCGCCCGCGATCTTGTTGAGGGCGGACATGTCCGCGATCGCGGTCGACGCGGCGACGGTGACGACGCCGCTTGTCGAAGTGATCGTCGTAAGACGCCCGACATTGGCCTGCAGGGTCGCCGCGCCGCTGGCAAGATTGGCCGCCGTGTCGGAGACCGCGACCGAATAGGGGGTCCCGGTCGAGGAGACGAGCTTGGCGATGATGGCGGCATTGGCGGCGAGCTGCGCGACCGAGACAACGATCGCGCCGCCGTCGGAGACCACGATCGAGCCGATCTTCGCATCGGCAAGTCCGCTGAGTCCGGCCGTGATGTTGGCGGCCGTGTCGCTGACGGCATAGCCGCCGACGAGTTTGTCGAGCGTCGCCCTGGAAGCCGACGACGCGCTGACGCTCACGCTCGGCGTCCCCGACGTCGACGTGATCGAAACAATCTGGCTGTCGTTGAGGGACGCCAGCCCGGCGACGATGTTGGCCGCCGTATCGGTTACGCTGAAGCCGCCCGCGATCTTGTTGAGGGCGGACATGTCCGCGATCGCGGTCGACGCGGCGACGGTGACGACGCCGCTTGTCGAAGTGATCGTCGTAAGACGCCCGACATTGGCCTGCAGGGTCGCCGCGCCGCTGGCAAGATTGGCCGCCGTGTCGGAGACCGCGACCGAATAGGGGGTCCCGGTCGAGGAGACGAGCTTGGCGATGATGGCGGCATTGGCGCCGAGCTGCGCGACCGAGACAACGATCGCGCCGCCATCGGAGACCACGATCGAGCCGATCTTCGCATCGGCAAGTCCGCTGAGTCCGGCCGTGATGTTGGCGGCCGTGTCGCTGACGGCATAGCCGCCGACGAGTTTGTCGAGCGTCGCCCTGGAAGCCGACGACGCGCTGACGCTCACGCTCGGCGTCCCCGACGTCGCCGTGATCGAAACAATCTGGCTGTCGTTGAGGGACGCCAGCCCGGCGACGATGTTGGCCGCCGTATCAGAGATGGAAAATCCCCCGGCTATGGCGTCGTACGTCGCCACAGCCGCAAGATATTGCGCGACTGTGGGCGTCTGCGGCTGAGTGGCGTTGAGCCCAACATCGGTCCCGCCGGAAACTGTGCTGGTGACGAAAGACTGCGCCTGCGCCGCAGCGGTGAGATTGAGCGTCGCAACGGTGACGCCGTTTTCCGTGACGAGCAACTGGCTGCCGCTCACTTTGACGCCGTTCGCGGTCACTCCCACCAGATCGATGGCGTCGCCCGACGGACAGCGCGCCGATCGACGCCGCAAATGTCGCTGGCGACTTCAGCGTCAGGGTTGCGCCGGCGCCGCCGAAAGCCACCGTCGCGCCGCTCGCGATCGCGCCGTCCACGATGAGGTTTGCGCCTGCGTCAACCTTCAGCGCGCCGGAACCGGTCACCGCGTTGGTCAGAGTCAGCGCGCCGCCCGAGGCCTCGATCGTTCCGGCGTTGGCGAAATTCGTCGCCGTCACCGTTCCATAGCCTACGAGCTTCGCGCCCGCAGCGTCGGTGAGCGAGGCGCCCGACGCTGTTGCTGTGAGGGTTCCGCCGCCGAGCGCGATGACGCCGCTGTTGGCGACGGCAACGCGCCGATCGTCCAGTTGCGGCCGCCGAGCAGCGAAAACGAACCGCTCGCCGCGATCGACGTGAGGCTAGCGTCGATCCCCGTGGTGACGTTGTTCGATGAATTGTAAGCGACAAACTGTGAACCGGCGCCGCTCAGCGTCACGTTCGCGGCGAGCGTCGTGAAGGTCGAAGCGCTGTAGGCCTCGAATTCGGAGTTGGCGCCGACGGCGTAGCTCCCGCCGGTGAGAGCGCCAGAGGCGAAGTTCGTCCAGGCGTTGCTCGGCTCGATGTAGGCGTACGACCCTGTGCCGAGCGTGATCGATCCTGCGGCGCCGACCGTGAAGTTGGTGGGATCGACGATCAGCGTCGTACTATTGCCGGTCGAGATCGAACCGCTATCGGTGAAATTCGTCGCCCCGATCGTGAGCTGGTTGTTGCCGGCCGCCGTCAGTGCGCCCGAATTGACGAAAGTTGTCAGGTTCAAGGTATAGAGGCTCGTCCCCGAACCGAGGGTGAACGCGCCGGCATTGGTGAAGACGTCGTTGAAACCCGAAGTCGCGTAACCCAGCAGGTTGAGCGCGCCAGCCGTCTCATTGATGGCGCCATTGTTGGTGAAGCTGTTGGAGACCTTGTCGAAATCCAGGTCCGCCGAGCCGACGACGTTCAGGGTCGCGTTCGCCGCCAGAGAATAAGCGCTGCTGGCGACATTGAGCTCGATGTAGGCTGGCGAACCCGCGCTGCTGCCGAGGTTGATCGTCTCGTTGGCGATGGTCGTATCCGTCGAGAGATTGAGGTAGGCCGCCGCGCCGGTCACATTGAGAACGCCGGCTCCCGTTCCGTTGGCGCCGAGAAACTGCGTGCCCGTCCCAAGCGCCAGCACCTGGCCGGCGCCCAAGGTCAGGGAGCCGTCGACCGTCACGCCATTCAGCGCGCCGCCCTTGGTCGAGAACGCAAGGCCTGCGCTGGTCGCCGTTCCGCCGCTGATGGCGCCGCCGTAAAGCGTGAGCACGCCGGGGCCCGCGGTCCCGTTGAGCGTGGCGCCCGTATTGGAATAGACGGCGTTCGGGCCGATCTCGACAGCGCCGCCGCCATTGACGACCGTGCCGAGCGAAGCTGATGTGATCGCGTCGTCTTCCAGAAGCAGCGTCGCTCCGCTGGCGAGCGAAATGGAACCCAGATTGGACCAGCTGTTGTGGACGTTGAGCGTGAGCGTCGCGCTCGCGCCGATGCTGATCGCGCTCGTGGACGTGGTGGTGAAGGTCGTCGGATCGATTGTCGCGGTCCCGCCGGTGTTGACGGTGATCGCGCCGGAATTGGTGAAGTTCGACAGTTCCGTGAGGAAGCTTCCGCCGCTGTTGATCGTGATCGAACCGGCGTTGGTGAGATAATCGTCGTAGTTCCAGAGCCCGAACCCGGTGATCTGAAAAACCCCGCCGGACACGTTGATCGCGCCGCTGTTGACCTCGGTGATTCCGGCGGCCTTGTAGTTGAGCTCCGAGCGGCCCACGACATTGAGGGTCGTCGAGGCGGCCAGGCCATAGGATGCGTTCGCCGCGACCAATTGGATATAGTTGAGCCCGTTCGTGCTGTAGCCGATGTTGATCGTCTCGTTGGCGACCGTCTGCGCGTCGTCGAGATAGAGGTTGGCGCCCGAACCGGTCGCGTTGATGATTCCGGCGCCGGAGCCCGAGGCGCCGACGACGCTGGCGCCGTTCGCCAGATGCAACGTCGCGCCGATCCCGGTCATGTTGAGCGGGCCCCAGACCTTGACGCCGCTCAGCGTTCCGCCATTCCAGCCGATCGCGCCGCCGGTTGCGTCGAACGCGCCGCCGGAAATCACGCCGCCGCTGGCCAGATTGAAAGCGCCGCCGAGACGGTCGAGCGTTCCCGCCATCGTCAGCGTTCCGCCGCTGTTGATGTTGAGCGTTCCGCCCGAGACGGTGAACGCGCCGCCCTCGTTGAGCCCGCCGACCGAGCCGCTGGAGCCGACGTCGATTTCGCCCGCGCTCATCGCCAGCGCGCCGCCCGAGCGTCAACAGGCCGGAATTGTCGATCAGCAGATCTGCCCCGGAGTCGGAGACCGTCAGCGAGTTCGCCACATCGGCCGAATCGACCGTAACCGTGTAGGTTCCGGCAGCGGAGATCGCTGCGGCGTCAGTGGATTTCGGCGTTCCCGATGGCGACCATGCTGGTAGAATTCCAATCCCCGTTTCCACCCGCCCAGGAATAAGATGTCATTTCCAAGTACCCGTGGATTGCGCGAATTCATCTTGCGGGCGCTGCGTCTCAATCGCAGTTCGCGTCGCCGCCCATAACGGCGCTCACGGGTAAACGGATTGCTGCTGTAATATTGGAAGGTCGGCTTGGGGGGATTCCGGCTATGCGGAACGCTCAGACGACGTTAAGAACTACGCTTCCGGGACCCTAAAATTGTCATTAAGCCGTTCGGGGTCATCAAGTTTATCTGGCGCCCCTGCGAAGGAATGCCTATCCCGGCGACTGCGGACGCCTGGAGCGACCCATGAATTTGCGCGCGCCGGAATTCGGCCGCAAAAAGTGGCGACGATGAGCGCGCGCGCCCGCCTTGAGGCGCGCGATTGGAGAATGCAAACTTGCGATGGATCGCTGCGTTTCTTTTGACCATGTTGCTGGGCGCTGCTGCAGCGGCCGCCGCTGAGTTGCCCTCCCGGCAAGCGCAATCGCCGCAAGCGGCGCTGAAACGCTGTGTGATCGCCGGCAAGCCCGGCTATCTGGCGTCGGATGGGCAGACCTGCATTCGCCTCAGCGGCTACGTCTCCGGTCAGGTCTCGACGGGATCCGTCAAGTAGCGAAGGCCCTTGCGGCTCCCTCGCGTTTGAGCGAGCTTGCCCTGTCTCCTTCGTCGTCGCGAGGGACGAAGCAAAGAGAGCTTCGCCGAGTTCGCAACGGCGGCAGGCGGAAACGACCAGGGGCAGGCGCGGCGTGGACGCTGAACATCTCGCCATTCACACAGCTTTCGATGCGCTCGCCTGGGCGTCGGCGGCAGGGTTGACCTGGGCGCTGTCGCGTAAGGTCAAGATCGCCTTTCCGGTCGATGAGAGGCAACGCGGGAGCTATTACGCCGCGCTCGTCCTCAGCGCCGGCGTCGGGGCCTATCTGTTCGGCACGCTCAACCTCATCGCCTGCGGCATGCCCGGCCTGTCGCGCTCGATCGAAGGCGCGATTCTTGGGGCGATCTTCGGCGTCGAAGTCTACAAGCGCTTCGCCGGCGTGACAGGACGCACCGGCGCGCGCTTCGCGGCGCCGCTCGCGATCGGCGTCGTGGTCGGACGCTTCGGCTGCTTCTTCTCCGGCATCGACGATTTCACCTATGGCACGCCGACGAGGCTGCCCTGGGGCCACGATTTCGGCGACGGGGTGATGCGCCATCCGGCGCCGCTCTACGAGAGCGCCTCGATGGCGGTGTTCCTGGTCGTTCTATCTGATCGCGGCGCTGCGCGGGAACCGCTACGTGATCGACAACGGCCTCTATCTCGCCGTACTCTGGTACGCAGCCCAGCGTTTCCTCTGGGAATTCGTCAAGCCCTACGCGCCGGTGCTGGGGCCGTTCACTGTGTTTCAATCTGCTATCGATGCCGCTCGCGATCTATGCGACCATCATGCTGATTTCAGCGCCGCGGGGAGCCCATGAACGCGCCGTTCTCACGCAAGGTTAAGCCTTATATTTTTTACGGCCAGACGACTTCGATGTGCGAGACGTGCCTCGCGCTGGTCCCCGCCAAAATCCTGATCGAGGGCGACGACGTGTTCTATGAGAAGCGCTGCAAGGAGCACGGCGTGCAGAAGACGCTCATCTCCTCCGACGCGCGCTACTATCGCTGGCAGCGCGACTTCCTGAAGCCCGGCGACCGGCCGCAGGCGCTGCAATCCGCACGGAATTCGGCTGCCCCTACGATTGCGGCCTCTGCCCCGATCACGAGCAGCATTCCTGCCTGGCGATCGTCGAGATCAACGACGTCTGCAATCTCACCTGCCCGGTCTGCTTCGCCGATTCCTCGCCCAAGCGCACGCGCAACCTGCCGCTGCCGACGATCGAGACCATGTTCGACACGCTGGTCGCGAGCGAAGGCGAGCCCGACCTGGTGCAGATCTCCGGCGGCGAGCCGACGCTGCATCCGCAAATTCTCGACATCCTCAGGCTCGCGCAAGTCGAAGCCGATCCGCCACGTGATGATCAACACCAACGGCATCCGCATCGCGCAGGACCCCGAGTTCGTCGCCGAGCTCGCCGAGCTGAAGCCCGGGCTCGAGGTCTATCTGCAGTTCGACTCGCTGCGGCGCGAGGCGCTGAAGACGATCCGCGGCGCCGACCTCACCCGCATCCGCCGGCAGGCGCTGGAAGCTCTGGAGCGCCACAACATCTCGACGACGCTGGTCTGCGTCGTGAAGAAGGGCGTCAACGACGACGAGATCGGCGACATCGTCCGACACGCGCTCGAATGGCGCTGCGTGCGCGGCGTCACCTTCCAGCCGATCCAGGACGCCGGCCGCAACGTCGGCTTCGACGCGAACCGCGACCGCACGCTGCTGACCGACATCCGCCGCCGCATCGTCGAGGATTCCGGCGTGTTCGGCGAGCGCGACATGATCCCGCTGCCCTGCAATCCGAACGCGATCACCATCGGCTACGGCCTGCGCAACGGCCGCGAGATCATGCCGGTGACCTCGATCTTCTCGCACGCGGACCTGCTCAGCGAACTGCCGAACGCGCTGACCTTCGAGAAATATCCGGAGTTGCAGCGGCGCATCTTCGACTCTGTTCTCGCTGTCGACCGGACCGGACACCGCGGTCGAGCGCATTCAGGCGCTGCTGTGCTGCCTGCCGGGCGTGCCCGTGCCGGAGGGTCTGACCTACGACAACGTGTTCCGCGTCACCGTCGTCGAGTTCCTCGACCGCAGAATTTCTGCGTCGCCGGCGTGAAGCGCTCGTGCGTCCATTTCGTCACGCCGGAAGGCCAGATCATTCCGTTCGACACCTACAATCTGCTCTATCGGAACGGCGAGATCGGCCCGTTGCGCGAGCGGATGAGGCTCGCAGCGGGAAGCGTCGCGCGATGAGCGGGCGCTGAACGCGTGAGCAAGACCGTCCGCATCATCCTCATCGTCATCGGCGTCCTGCTGCTGTTTCCCGGCGCCTGCTTTTCGCTCCTCGGCGCGGTCATCGGCGACCGCGAAGGAATGGGATATATCGCCATCGGCGTACTTATCCTGGCCGCGGCGTTTGCGCTGATTGCCGTGGCGGCGCCCCGTCCGAAGCAGTAGGTGCGCGTGGCCTGACCAGATTGACGCCGTCCAGGGCGGAGATTGAAAGTCTCGCCGGATCGGCTGGATAACGCGCTTCGGGAGACGAAAGAATATGCAGGTTGTCGCCATCCTGATCGGGCTGATCCTGCTCTTCCCGGGCGCCTGCGCGCTCACATTTCTGGTGCTGGGAGTCAGCACGCTTCCGCCGCTCGGCTCGGCGCAATGGCGGGACTCGGACATGTGGGGCATCATCGGCATCGCGACGCTCGGCTGGGGCTTCTGCTTCCTGATCAGCTTTGGCGGCATCATGCTGATCCGCAACGCAATCCGCGGCGATCCGCCGCGTCCGCCCGACGAACTCCTGCGCCGCCCCCTGCGCCGCAGCCGTGACGCCGCTGGAGCTTCGCGGCCGGCCGCGCTATAGGGCCGCGTCATGAGCGAAACTCTCTCCCATCTCGGCCATGTCCTCGCGCATCCCCGACGCGCCCGACGCCCGACACGCTCGAGCGCGTGCCCAATCCGCACCCCGACATCGACTACGTCACGCGCTTCGCCGCGCCGGAATTCACCTCGATCTGCCCGGTGACCGGCCAGCCCGATTTCGCGCATCTCGTCATCGACTACGTGCCAGATCAATGGCTCGTCGAATCGAAGTCGCTGAAGCTGCATCTTGCGAGCTTCCGCAACCACGGCGCCTTCCACGAGGATTGCACGGTGCGGATCGGCAAGGAGCTGGTCGCGCTGCTGAAGCCGCGCTGGCTGCGCATCGGCGGCTACTGGTATCCGCGCGGCGGCATCCCGATCGACGTGTTCTGGCAGACCGGCGAGCCGCCGAAGGGGCTCTGGATCCCCGACCAGGGCGTCGCGCCCTATCGCGGACGCGGCTAAGGCGGTTTCAGGCCGCCGCGCTATCTTGCGGCTTGCAGCCGCGCTTGCAGCTTGACTCATGATTCTTCCGCGCCGGGTTGATTTTCCGGCGGCCGCGGCTCCTGCCGATGGCGAGCGCATAGGTACATCTCGCGCAACTGGTCGGCCAGCGCCTGCCGGTCCTTGATCGGCTGCGAGCCGTTCGAACGGGATCGGCGCGCCGATCGGCGACCGGCAGCTCCGCGCCGATGCGCGCCTTGACCTCATGGAAGATCAGCGAAATGCGCAGCGTCTGGCTGACGTGGCTGGCGATCTGGAACAGGCGGCTGTTCTGGCCGCCGAACCAGATCGGCGCGACCGTCGCCTTCGAGCGCTGGATGAGCTGGGCGACGAACGGCTGCCAGCGGCCGTCGACCGCGGGGTGGCGGCCGAGCCGGTCCGGCGCGGTCGAAACCGCCGCCGGCCGGAAACACGACCACGCAGCCGCCCCGCTCGAGATGGTCGCGCGCCGCCGCGCGCGAGTTCGCAGATTCGTCTGCATGCGCCTCCTCGGTGCCCGCTGAAATCGATCGGCAGGATGAAATCCTGCACTTCCGGCGCGCGCATCAGCACGGCGTTGGTCAGCACCACGAAATCCGGCGCGCACCTTCTCGATCAGCCAGGAGATCACGATGCCGTCGAGCACGCCATAGGGATGGTTCGCGACGACGACGACCGGCCCGTCTTCGGGATGCGGGCCAGCGCCGCGGCGTCGAAGCGCACGTCGAGCTTCAGCGCAGCGCACCGCCGCCTGCCAGAAGCTTTCGTTCGGGCGGGGATTGCGCTGGTTGTCGACGTAGAGCCGCTTCAGGTGCGGCTGCCCGGTCGCCCGCTCCACGAGGCGGATCAGGCCTCGCTTGACCGGCGGATCCTCGCGCGTGGCGTAGCTGAACAGATAATCGTCCATGACGGCATCCGATACGACGAAGAGTTGAAGATCGCTGTGACGAAGCGCAGCCGCTAAGTGTCACGCGGATGCGACGGAAATGCGACTTTTCGTCAGCGCGTCATAGGCCTGAAGCTCTGCGACGAGCGCTTCGAAATCCGTGAGCGGCACCATGTTCGGCCCGTCGGAAGGCGCCTGGTCGGGGTCCTGATGCGTCTCGATGAACACGCCGGCGACGCCGACCGCGACCGCGGCGCGCGCCAGCACGGGCACGAATTCGCGCTGGCCGCCCGAGGACGTCGCCCTGCCCGCCCGGCTGCTGCACCGAATGGGTGGCGTCGAAGATGACCGGCGCGCCGGTCGCGGCCAGGATCGGCAGCGCGCGCATGTCGGTGACCAGCGTGTTGTAGCCGAACGACGACGCCGCGCTCGGTGACCAGCACGTCGCCGGCGCCCGCGTCGGTGAGCTTGGCGACGACGTTCTTCATGTCCCAGGGCGCCAGGAACTGCCCCTTCTTGACGTTGACCGCGCGCCCGGTGCGCGCCGCGGCGATCAGCAGGTCGGTCTGCCGGCACAGGAAGGCGGGGATCTGCAGCACGTCGACCGCCTGCGCGGCGAGCGCGCATTGCGCGCTCTCGTGCACGTCGGTCAGCACCGGCAGGCCCAGCGTCTCGCGGATTTCGGCGAAGATCGGCAGCGCCGCCTCGAGGCCGATGCCGCGCGCGCCGCCGCCCGAGGTGCGGTTCGCCTTGTCGAACGAGGTCTTGAACACGAGGCCGATGTTGCGGCGGGCCGCGATCTCCTTCAGCGCGCCCGCCATTTCGAGCGCGTGGGCGCGGCTTTCGAGCTGGCAGGGCCCGGCGATCAGGGCGAGCGGCAGCGCGTTGCCGAATTTGACGGCGCCCGCGCCGCGGCCGGCCTGGACAATTGCATTGGGAAGGTTTGGCAGGATGGGTTTCCTAAAAAGCGCTTACTCGAAGGGTTTCCCCTTCTCCCCGCGTAGCTGGGAGAAGGGTCTACTCACGCTCGCTCGCAACAATCGGAACATTCCGTCCTGCTATTGCATGGGGCGCCGGCCGTATGCCGCATAGCGCGAAAACGGCTGCGTTGCGAGTCGCTAAGCTACTAACACTTGCCGCCAAGCGTCTCATCGAGCCAGTCGAACGCAATCTGGTTGAACCACGCGCGGGCGCCCGACTTCACAATGCTCTCCGGCGCCCTCGCTCGCCTTGAAAGTCCGGAACGTCTTTGGCCCGCCCAGTCGATCGTAGAGGTCGCGCGCAGTGGCGCCGATCTCGTCGTTCTCGGCGGATGTGATCAGGCTCGGGCAGCGGATCGCCTCAGGCCTTTCGGTGACGTATTTCGACGTCAGTCGGAGATAGTCGATCGGCGTCTTCACGCCATGGACGAACAGGCCGCGGCGCAGCGCCCATCCTCGCGAGACTTCGCGAATGCGGCGGTTCAGGATCGCCTCCAGCAGGCGCGGAACGAGCCCTGTCTCGTCGAGCAGCCGGCGCGCGATGAACGGCGGAAGGCGTCGCTTGGTCTCTTCAAACAACGATAGCTGCCCGGGATCGGCGATCAGCGCGACGATGCGCGGCTCGAAACTCGCGGCGCGCGGCGCCAGATAGCCGCCAAAACTGATCCCCATCAGCGCGATCCGGGCCGCGTCAACCTCCGGCCGCGCTGCAAGATAGTTGACGACAGGGCCGATCACGTTCTCCCAATCGGGGCGGAACACGAGCCCCTGCTCGAAGATCGCCTCGCCCTGCCCCGGGCCGTCGAACACCAGACAATGGTAGCCGCGCTGCAAGGCCGCTGCCCCGCTGAACAGATAGGCTTCCTCCGCCGTGCTGTCATAGCCGCCGTTGACGATCAGGGTCGGGCCCGGCGCATCGCCGGCGCGAAAGAACCAGCCGTGCAGAGACGTTGCTTCATAGGGGATGCGGATCGCCTCGCCGGGCCTCTCCATCAGCTTTGCGGCGCGCTCGAAAGCGACGCGGTGACGGCGGTAGGCTTCGAGCGCCTTCGCTGCGAGCGGCGCCTGAAACAAGAACGTGCCCGCGATGCGCGCGTAGTTGGATGCGCGCAGATAGGCGCCGCGGGCGCTGACTTTATGTCCGGCACGCTCGCTGGACTCCGCCGCCTCGAAAAGTCGCGCCGCCATGCCCGACCATGCGTCGAACCAGCGCTCGGGATCGGCCGCGCCGATCTGGCGCGCGACCTCCAGGCATTCGCCGATTTCGGCGCCGCCGTAGCTCGCATGGCTCGCCGCGCGCAGCCATTGCCCGTTGAAGAACTCGTCCTTGAAGGCCGCCATTTCCCCACCTTTGCCGCGGCCGCGCCGACGCGACGCCTCCTACAGCGTCGCGACCGTCTTCAACACCCCGTCGAGCGCAACGCCCGTTCTCGTCCGCCAGCGCCGCGCGCTTCAGCCGGTCGAGCCAGTCGGCGCCGTCCTCGCGCTGCAGCAAGCTCGGGCACGGCCGACATCACGCGGTCGAACTTCGACAGGCCGCGCGCGTGCGTGTCCGAATAGCCCTTGACCAGGCGCCGGCAGGCCAGCGCCTCGACGCCGAGTTCGTAGCGCGCCTCGAGCGCCGTCGGTCGCCGTCTTCAACCAGGCTTCGCGATGCGCGCTCTCGCGCGCGTGACGCAGCGTGGCGCGCCGCTGCGGGCCGCGAGACGCGCGACGAACGGCGAGCATCAGATAGCCGGTGACCGTGTTCGGCGCGAATGCGTCGGCCGTGATCGACGAAGCCGCGCAGGAACGACACCAGGCCCGGCCGCGCTTCGATCCATTCGCCCAGCGCCTTCGGCAGCGAGCCGCAAAGCTCCTCGACGCGCGGATGGAAATATTCGGTCGTCGTGACGATCGTGTCCGTCGCGGCGCCTGCACCTCGCGCCGCACGCGCGCCTGGCGCGAGGCGCGGATCTTCAGATCCGCGACGCGCGGCACGTCGTCATAGGCCATCGCGATCGCCAGATATTTGGCCGCGGCGACGGTGAAAGCGAAGCCCTTCGCCTCGCCGCCGCGAGCGCGATCGAGGTCCGAGAGCATGCCGACGCGGTCGAGATATTCGAGCGCATAGGCGGGATCGAGATAGTCGACGAGCTTGCGCGCGCCCGCGGCCAGCATCGGCTGCGCGCCGTCAGGAAAGCGCTCGGATGCGCGCGCCGATCCGGTCGAGTTCGCGCGTCGCCGGTGCGTTCAGGCCAGCCCGCGAAGCGCTTTTCCGGCGCAGCGCCGGATCGGCTCGATCGGCTTGCTGTTTGTCTTGCTCGAAGGCGGCGCCGAAAGCGCGCGAGGCTCGCCTCGACGCCGGTGCCGCCCGCGCGGATCGCCGCCTCGAACGCCGCGCGCGCAAACGGCAGCCGCTCGGAGGCCGCGAGCGCGCCGAACATGGTCGCCGAGATGACGCTGCCCTTCGCCTTCGCCATCGCCTCCATGTCGAACGCGATGACTCGCTTTGGCGGCGAATTCGGTCGCGAGCGAGACGACGTCGGGATCGGCGACGCCGTCGCCCGGCGCCTGCTTCTCGACCACGGCGAACGCGCGATGGGTCGAGGCGATCAGCGTCGTGCGGTCGGGCGTGACGAGGCCGCGCAGCACCGAGCGGCCCGCCTCCATCAACTCGGCCGCCATCACGACGTCGACGTCGCCGGGCGTCGGCATCAGCGCGAACACCGGATCGGCGCCGTCCTTCGAGCGGCGCCATCTCGATGTAATAGATCGTCGCGCCGGTGCGCTGCGCGACGCCGGGCACCGAGGTCGATTGCGCCGCCCAGCCCTCGCGCTTCGGCGAGCGCGACGATCCAGTCGGCGAGCACGCCGCCGCCCTGCCCGCCCATGGCGAGAATGGCGAGCGAGATGCGCGGCGAACCGCCGACCGACAGCCGTGCGGCCGGACGTCGCCGCTCACGCCGCCTCGCTCGGCGAATGCGCACGCGGCCGCGCGTTGCGCGCGCTTCTCGAACCAGCCGATCACCGCGCCGCGCGACCTTCTCGACCCAGCGGTCCAAGCGCGTTGGGATTGTGGATGATCTCGGCGCGGTAGAACGACGGGCAGAGCGCCGCCGCCTCCGCGACCTCGCCGCAATTGCCGCAGCCGACGCAATTCTCGTCGATCGCGGCGATCGGATCGTCCTTCAGCGGATCGTCGGTCTGTTTGACCGACAGCGAGGGGCAGCCGGAGAGCCGGATGCAGGCGTGATCGCCGGTGCAGATGTCCTCGTCGACGCCGAACTTCTCGCGCACCACGCGCTCGCCCGCCTTGACCGCCTTGTTGAACAGCGGCCGCACGCGGCGCTGCTTGTTGAGCATGCATTCGGACGAGGCGACGATGATCTTCGGGCCGCTTCTCGCTCGTCGTCAGCGCCTCGCGCAGCGTGTCGCGCATCTTGGCGACGTCGTAGGTGCGATCGATCTGCCGCACCCATTTCGCGCCGATGCCGCGCACCGCGTCGACGATGCTGTTGTTGGTCTTGCGCCGCGGGTTGAGCGCGCGCGACGACAGAATGTCCTGGCCGCCGGTCGCGGCCGAATAGAAATTGTCGACGATCAGCGTCACGCCGTCATGCTTGTTGAACACGGCGTTGCCGATCGAGGAGGCGAGGCCGTTGTGCCAGAAGCCGCCGTCGCCCATCACCGAGATCGAGCGCTTGTCGGTCGGCACGTTGAAGGCCGAGGCCGAGGCGGGCCCGAGGCCGTAGCCCATCGTCGTCGCGCCGATGTTGAACGGCGGCAGGATCGAGAACAGATGGCAGCCGATGTCGGCGGAGACGTGGTGCTGCCCGAGCTCCTGCTCGACCAGCTTCATCGCCGCGAAGATCGGCCGCTCCGGACAGCCGATGCAGAAGCCCGGCGGCCGCGGCGGCACGACTTCGGCCAGCGCCTTCACGCGCGGGTCGGCGAGCACCGGCGACGGCGTCGGGCAGCGGCGGCTCGTTGCCGAGCAGTTCGCGCGCGTAGGTCGCGAGGAATTCGCGCAGGCCCTTCATCAGCACCGGCGCGGTATATTCGCCGCCCATCGGCAGCACGTCCTTGCCGGACACCCTTGTCTGGATGTCGCGGCGGCGCAGGATCGTGTTGAGGTCGCGCTCGATGTAGTCGGGCGCGCCCTCCTCGACCATCAGCACCGCCTTCTTGTCGCGGCAGAACGTCGATCAGTTCGTCTTCGATCAGCGGATAGGCGACGTTGAGCACGTAGAGCGGAACCGACGTCTCGCCATAGGCGTCGGCGAGGCCGAGATATTGCAGCGCGCGCATCGTCGTATTGTACATGCCGCCGAGCATGATGACGCCGACGTCGCCGCTCGCCGGGCCGAAGGTCTCGTTGAGCTTGCGCGACTTGATGAACTCGATCGCGGCGGGCATGCGGCGCTCGAGCTTCTCCTTCTCGTGCATGAACGAGGCGGGCGGCAGCACGATGCGGTTGACGTCGCGCATCGGATTTTCCAGCGCCTCGCGCAGCGTGTATTTCGGCTTCTGGTTGTCCTTGGCGACGAACTGCCCGTGGACGTGGCAGGTGCGGATGCGCACCTCCAGCATGACCGGCGTGTTGGACGCCTCCGAGAGCTCGAAACCTTCCTCGACCATGCGCACCAGGGTCGGCAGGTTCGGGCGCGGATCGAGCAGCCAGATCTGCGACTTCAGCGCATAGGCGTGGCTGCGCTCCTGCATGATCGAGGAGCCTTCGCCGTAATCCTCGCCGATGATGATCAGCGCGCCGCCGGTGACGCCGCCGGAGGAGAGATTGGAGAGCGCGTCGGCGGCGACATTGGTGCCGGCGGTCGACTTCCAGGTCACCGCGCCGCGCATCGGATACATGACCGAGGCCGACAGCGTCGCGGCGGCGGTCGCCTCCGAGGCCGAAGTCTCGAAATGCACGCCGAGTTCGTCGAGCACGTCCTTGGCGTCGGCCAGCACGTCCATCAGATGCGAGATCGGCGCGCCCTGATAGCCGCCGACATAGGAGACGCCCGGACTGCAGCAGCGCCTTGGTGATCGCGAGAATGCCTTCGCCGCGGAAGACCTCGCCGTCGCCGAGCTTCAGATCCTCGACCTCGCGGGCAAACGAGCGTTCCGCCATTCGGACCTCCTCCACGGGCCGGGCGCGGACGCGCCCAATTCCTGTGCAAAAGCATATTTTTCCTGCCGCGTGCTTGTCAACGGCCAAATCCGATCGCCGAATTGGCGTGCGGCAGGCCTGAAAAATAGACATTTCCGGCGTTTGTTTGCGCCTTGACACGCGCTTTCGCAAATGCAATTATATATGAAACCGCATGTAATTTTTAGAGCGCGATGCAGAGCCCGAAGCGGACGCGGACACAAAAACGTGCTCAGATAAGATCAGGGCCGGGGAGAAGCCAAATTCGAGGTCAATCGTCGCCGACCGGTCGCGGCGCCGAGGCTCGCTGGGACTTTAGAAAGTGAGGAGGTCTACATGGTTGATCTGAACCGTCGCGAAGCGCTCGCCCTGGGCGGCGCGAGTTTTCTTTCCAGTCTGATCATGGCGGGTCCGGCGAGCGCGGCAGGCGCCGACACGCTGACGATCGCCTTCAACGTCAACCTGCCCTCGTTCGACCCGACGGTCGGCCCGTCCGCGGTCAACCCAACCATCCAGGCGATCTATCGCTCGGTGTTCGATCAATTCATCGGCCAGAAGCCCGACCTCTCGCTTGAGCCCGGCCTGCTGACCAAATGGGGCTGGAACGACGACAAGACGAAGGCCTGGATGGACGTGCGCGAGGGCGTCGTCTGGCACGACGGCACGCCGCTCACGCCGGAGGACGTCGTCTGGTCGATCCAGCGCGCGGGCGATCCGAAAGGCGGCAACCCGGTCCCGTTCGTCTGGGCCTCGCTCGACAATTTCAAGATCGAAGGCAATCGCATCACCGCCGACTGCAAGAATTTCGACCCGACGATCTTCATGTGGATGGCGTTCCTCACCGGCTATGTGCTGCCGAAGGCCTATTACACGAAGGTCGGCGCGGACGGGCTTCGAGAAGAAGCCGATCGGCACCGGCCCCTATCATGGTCGACGAATATCAGGGCAACGCCTTCCTGCGCCTGAAGCGCAACGACAAATATTGGGGCCCGAAGCCGGGCTTCGAGACCGTCATCTTCAAGTTCGTGCCCGACGGCACCAGCCGCGTCGCCGAGATCGAGAGCGGCTCGGCCGACGTGACGCTCGAAATTCCCTATGAGGAATACGACCGCCTGCGCGTAAAGCCGGGCCTCGCCGGCGTCTGCAATCCGATCACCGACATCGGCATGATCTTCATCACCAACACGTACAAGGAGATGCAGGACGAGAACGTGCGCCAGGCCGCGGTGCTGGCGATCGACAAGGATCTGATCGCCAAGAAACTGCTGCGCGGCTACGCGACTCCGATCGGCACGCTGAACGCCGGGCTACAGCGCCTACGATCCGTCGATCAAGAGCGCCTACGACCCGGAGAAGGCCAAGAAGCTGCTCGCCGCGAGCGGCTACTCGCCGGAGAAGCCGGTCAAGTTCAAGATCCAGACGACGCGCGGCTTCAAGCCGAAAGACTACGAGATGATCCAGGCGATCGTCGGCATGTGGCGCAAGGTCGGCATCGACGCGGAGATCGAGGTCTACGAGATCGCCAAGCATTTCGAGCTGCGCATGTCGCACCAGCTCGCGCCGATGGCGTTCTACAACTGGGGCGATGCGATCGGCGACCCGACCTGCTCGACCGGCTTTGCGATGTTCTCGCCGTCGCCGCATTCGGCCTGGAAGTCGAAGGATCTCGACGACATGATCGGCCCGCTGTGGGGCGAGAAGGACGAGGCCAAGCGCATCGCCGGCTGGAAGGCGGTCGACAAATATATCGCCGAGAAGGCCTATGTGATCCCGCTGGTGCAGTATTCGCAGCCGATCATCTACAAGTCGTCGCTGAAGGTGACGCCCAACGAGACCGGCGCGCTGCAGCCGACGCTCGTCTCGAAGGCCTGACAACACAGGGGAGCGCGGCACATGGCGTCTGCGCCGCGCTCCCAACGGCTCACGGATCCACTTTCCGTCATGGCCGGGCTCGTCCCGGCCATCCACGCCGGCAAGCAAGAGACCGACCTCTTTCGTCAAGCTTCGCAGCGAATGCAATCTCTTCGGCCCTGAGTGCGGCCTAACCGCGTGGATGGCCGGGACGAGCCCGGCCAAGACGGCGCGGGTCGGTGGAATTCCCTGATTCAGCGCCTATCGGCCCTGCCCCGGTCAGTCCCATGATCGCCGCCGTCGTTCGCCGCCTCGGCATGGCCGCGATCACGATGATCGGCGTCGCGATCATCATCTTCGTCCTGCTGCGCGTCGTGCCCGGCGACCCGATCGCCATGATGATTTCGCCGGGCGCCTCGCCCGCCGACATTGCGGCGCTGCGCGCCCATTACGGGCTCGACACGGGCCTGCTGACACAGTTCCTCGTCTGGGCGGGCGACCTTGGCCGTGGCGATCTCGGCACGTCGATCTCGCTGCATCGCAACGTGCTCGAGCTGCTCGCCGAGCGGCTGCCGGCGACGCTGGAGCTCGCCTTCGCGGCGCTCGTTTTCGCGGTGCTGCTCGGCGGCGCGATCGCGATCTTCGCGACGCTGATTGGCGACACCGCCGTTGGCCCGCTGATCGACACGGTCAACGGCCTGTTTCTCGCCGTGCCCGACTTCATCTGGGCGTTCCTGCTGGTGCTGGTGTTCGGCGTGTTCGCGCCGGTGCTGCCGCTGTCCGGCCGCATCGATCCCAGCCTCGGCGCGCATTTCCACACGCCCTTCTATCTGATCGAGAGCGTGCTGACGCTGCGCTTCGCGCTCGCCTACGATATCCTCACCCATATGATCATGCCGACGCTGGCGCTCGGGTCTGCCGCTCGCCGCCGTCATCACGCGCGTGCTGAAGGAATCGCTGCGCGAGGCGATGGTGCAGGATTATGTGCTGCTCGCAAAGCTCAGGGGCAAGTCGCGGCTCGCGCTGGTCGTGCAGGAAGCGCTGCGCAACGCCGTCGCGCCGACGCTGGCGCTGACCGGCGTGCAGTTCACCTTCCTGATTGGCGGCACCGTCATCGTCGAGCGCATCTTCGCCTATCCCGGCATCGGCAACATGGCGGTCGACGCGGTCATCAACCGCGACCTGCCGCTGATCCAGGGCCTGACGCTGGTGTTCGGCGCGCTGTTCATCGTCGTCAACATGATCGTCGATCTGCTCGTCGTCGCGACCAACCCGCGGCTCGCCCATGGCTGACGCGGCGATATCGGGCGGCCGCGCGGGCGGATTGAGCGCGTGCCTCAAGGACCCGAAAGTCGTCGTCGGCGGCGGCTTCATCCTGCTGCTCATCGTGCTCGCGATCGGCGCGCCGTGGATCGCGCCAAAAGATCCGCTCGAGCAGGACATCATCCTCGGCGCGACGCCGCCGGCCTGGATCGCCGGCGCGGAGCCCGGCCACTGGCTCGGCACCGACGACCTCGGCCGCGACGCGCTGTCGCGCGTCATCTATGGAACGCGCGTCGCGCTCACCGTCGCCTTCGTCGCGGCGGCGCTCGCGGCGCTGATCGGCTCCGCGCTCGGCCTGCTCGCGGGCTGGCGGCGCGGCTGGATCGACGCCGCGATCTCGCGCCTGGTCGAAATCTGGATGGCGTTTCCGCCGGTGCTGCTGTCGATCCTGCTGGTCGCCGTCGTCGGCGCCGGCGTCGGCTCGGTCATCGCGGCGATCGCGATCATCGATTGGACGCGCTTCTGCCGCGTCGTGCGCGCCGAGACGATGACGCAGGCGAGCATGGACTATGTGACCGCCGCGCGCGCGGTCGGCTTCTCCCACATGCGCATCCTGCTGCGCGAGATTTTCCCCAATGTGCTGCCGGTGCTGATCGCGCTCGTCAGCCTCGAGATGGGCATCGCCGTCATCGTCGAGGCGATCCTTTCGTTCGTCGGCCTGTCTGTTTCCTCGGATACGCCGACCTGGGGCGGCATGATCGCGCAGGGGCGCCAGCTGATGCATCAGGGCTGGTGGATCCTCGCCGCGCCGCTGACCATGCTGTTCCTGACCGTGCTCGCCTTCAACCTGCTCGGCGAAGGTTTGCGGCGCGCGCTCGATCCGGTGATGCGCCGATGAACTCGCCGCTGCTCTCAATCGCGGGCCTCTCCGCCATCTCCGACCGCGATCGCGCGCCGATCCTGCGCGATGTTTCGCTGCAACGTGGATCGCGGCGAGACGCACGGCCTGGTCGGCGAGAGCGGCGCCGGCAAGTCGACCATCGGCAAGGCGATCCTCGGCATTCTGCCGCGCACGGTGCGCGTCACTTCGGGCGAGATCCGCTTCGAGGCCACGGACCTGTTGCGCGCGCCCGCGGCTCCATTGCGCAAGCTGGTTGGCGAGCAGATCGCGCTGATCCCGCAGGATCCGATGACGGCGCTCAATCCCGGCCGGCGGATCGAGGGTCAACTCACCGACGGCCTGCGGCTGTGGCGCGGCCTCGACGCGAAGAGCGGCGCGCGACGTCGCGCTGCGCCTGCTGGACGAAGTGCATATCCGCGATCCCGAGCGGGTGCTGCGGAGCTTTCCGCACCAACTCTCGGGCGGCATGCGGCAGCGCGTGCTGATCGCCGCGGCCTTCTCGCTCGAGCCGAAACTGATCATCGCCGACGAGCCGACCACCGCGCTCGACGTGACGGTGCAGAAGCAGATCCTGCGCCTGATCCGCAACATGCAGGCCGCGCATGGCACGGCGGTGATCTTCGTCACCCACGACCTCGGCGTCGTCGCGCAGATCTGCGATCGCGTCACGTTGCTGTTCGGCGGCCGGATCGTCGAGCAGGGACCGACGGCGGCATTGCTGGAAAATCCGCAACACGCTTACACGAAAGCGCTGCTGGCGGCCTGCCCGCGCTACGACGAGCCGGGCGCGGGCCTGCAGCCGATCCCCGAAGCGCTGATCGCGCGAATTGCGCGCGGAGGCGGCCGCCTCATGAGCGAAGACCTGCTGATCGCCGAAGACATCGAGGTCGCCTTCGGCGAGCCAGCGCAATCTGTTTGGAGCCGCGCGTTCGACCGTCAAGGTTCTGCACGGCGTGACGGTGCGGATCGCGCGCGGCGAGACGGTCGGGATCGTCGGCGAGAGCGGCTCCGGCAAGACGACGCTCGGGCGCGCGATGCTGAGGCTCGTCGACGTTACGGCGGGGCGCATCGCCTTTGCTGGCCGCGACATCACGCAAGCTCAGCGAGGAGCGAAATGCGGCCGCTGCGGCGGCGCATGCAGATCATCTTTCAGGACCCGATGGCGTCGCTCAACCCGCGCCACACGATCCGGCAGATCGTCAGCGCGCCGATGCGCTTTCACGGCGTCGCCAACGGCGACGCGACGCGGAAGCGCGGGTGCGAGCAATCTTTGAACGCTTCAGCCTGCCGCTCGCCTGTCTGGACCGCTATCCGCACGAGCTCTCGGGCGGACAGCGCCAGCGCGTCGGCATTGCGCGCGCCGCGCTGATGGAGCCGGAATTCGTGCTCGCCGACGAGATCGTCTCCGGGCTCGATGTCTCCACGCAGGCGCAGGCGCTCAATCTGCTAAAGGACCTGTCGCGCGATCTCGGCCTCGCGATGGCCTTCATCAGTCACGACCTCTCGGTCATCCGCGCCATCTGCGATCGCGTCTATGTGCTGCGCGCCGGGATCGTGGTCGAGGAAGGCGCCTGCGAGACGGTGTTCGCGGCGCCCCAACACGAATATACGCGAGCGCTGCTCGACGCGATTCCGTTGCCCCGCATCGATCCGGGTTGGCTGCAAGGGAATTCCGTGGGAGAGACCGCGGGCTGAAGTCTCGGCGCCGCCCTCATCCCCGCGACAAGCACGCTTGTCGCTGAGCGCTTCGCGCCACCCGCCGGGAAGCGCAAAGCGGGCTGGGGTGAGGGGGGTTGGCGCTATTTCACAGCTTCCGCCACCTGCGCCTTTTCATATTTCCACCAATAGGCCGCATCGCCATACGTCTCGATATGTTTGTGATGTGCGGCGAGGTCGGCCTCCGTCAGGCGCGGCGCAAGGGGCAGCAACCGTTCCGCGCGACGGCCGATGGAAAGACCGCCGGTCGCGGAGCGGCTGGGCGCGGCGAGGCTCAGGCTCTTCTGCCGGCCGCCGCTGAGCTCGATATAGACCTCCACCAGCAATTCGGCGTCGAGCAGCGCGCCGTGAAAGACGCGGCGCGAGCGGTCGATGCGGTAGCGGTCGCACAACGCGTCGAGCGAATTGGAGGCGCCGGGATGCTTTCGGCGCGCGATCGCGAGCGTGTCGACGACGCGTTCCTTGGCGATCAGCGGATGACCGGCGCGGCGCAATTCGGCGTTGAGGAAGCCGACGTCGAAATCGGCGTTGTGGATGACGAGCCGGTCCTCGCGGACGAAGGCCGAGGAATTCGACGACGATGGCGGCGAACACCGGCTTGTCTCGCAGCGTTTCCGCCGTGTGGCCGTGAATGCGCGCCGCCGCCTCGGGCACGTCGCGCTCGGGGTTGATCAGCACATGGTAGGACTTGCCGGTCGGCGTATCGTTGATGATTTCGAGCGCGGCGATCTCGACCAGGCGGTCGCCCTTTTCGGGCTCGAGGCCCGTCGTCTCCGTGTCGAGCACGATCTCGCGCATTTCATGCCCCTTTCGTCCTGCCCGGGCCGCCGATCAACGCGCGGATCAGATCCCGCACCTGCCGGCGTGTCTCGTCCGAGCGTCGCTTCGGTGTCGATCACGTAATGGGCGCGCCGACGCTTTTCGGCGTCGGGCGTCTGCCGCTTCAGGATCGCCTCGAATTTTTCTTCCGTCATGCCGGGGCGCGCCAAGGCCCGCGCCCGCTGGCTTGCCGCGCTCGCGGAGACGACCGCGACGACCTGGCAGGCGCGCTCGCCGCCGGTCTCGAACAGCAGCGGCACGTCGAACACGACGCCCCGCCGGCGCTCGGTTTCGGCGCGTTCGAGAAAGCCGGCGCGCGCGCAGGCCGACCTCCGGGTGGACGATCGCCTCGAGGCGGCGAATCGCCTCGTCGTTGCCGAGCACCTGCGCGGACAGCCGCTGGCGGTCGATCGCGCCGTCGACGAGCACGCCGGGAAACGCCGCCTCGACCCGCTTCGCGCCCTCGGAGCGGTAGAATTCATGCACGGCGGCGTCGGAATCGAACACCGGCCAGCCGGCCTCGACGAACATGCGCGAGACGGTCGACTTGCCCATCGCGATGGAGCCGGTGAGGCCGAGGGTGATCACGTCCGCGGCGGTCCTCCACGGACCTCGTCCTGAGCCTGTCGAAGGACGCCGCCGCGTGGGCGAGGCCGTCCTTCGACAAGCTCAGGATGAGGGAGATTGGGGAGCATCGAGCGGACGCGATTCGCTCTTGAGAGGGACGCGCAGCATCAATGCGACGCTACCCTCCCGGTCAACCCCGCCAACTCCGCTATCCCCTTATTCCGCCGCCTTGGGCGCCGACGGGTTGTTGGGATGCCTGGTCCAGTTGAGCGGCGCGCGCTCGTAGTCCCAGCCGGTGCGCGGGTCGACGCCAGCGGTCTTGTGGACGAGGCTGATGCAGTTCTCGACCGGGCAGACCAGGACGCAGAGGTTGCAGCCGACGCATTCGTTGTCGTTGACGACGAATTTGCGCTCGCCGTTGACGCTGGCGAAGATCGCCTGATGCGAGGTGTCCTCGCAGACGATGTGGCAGCGGCCGCATTTGATGCAGAGGTCCTGATCGATCTCGGCCTTGGCGACATAGTTGAGGTTCAGATATTGCCAGTCGGTGACGCTCGGCACGGCGCGGCCGCGAAAATCCTCGATCGTGTCGTAGCCGTTCGCGGCCATGTAGGTCTTGAGGCCGGAGATCATTTCGCCGACGACCTTGAAGCCGTAGGTCATCGCGGCGGTGCAGACCTGCACGGTGCCGGCGCCGAGCGCGATGAATTCGGCCGCGTCGCGCCAGGTGGTGACGCCGCCGATCGCCGAGATCGGCAGGCCCCGCGTTTCCGCGTCGCGCGCGATCTCCGACACCATCGACAGCGCGATCGGCTTCACCGCCGGGCCGCACATGCCGCCATGCGTGCCCTTGCCGTCGATGGCGTGCGCGATCGTCATCTCATCGAGATCGATCCCCATGATCGAGTTGATGGTGTTGATCAGCGAGACGGCGTCGGCGCCGCCGGCCTTGGCCGCGCGCGCCGGGCGGCGGATGTCGGTGATGTTGGGCGTCAGCTTGACGATCACGGGCATGCGCGAGTGCTGCTTGCACCAGCGCGTCACCATCTCGATGTATTCGGGCACCTGTCCGACGGCCGAGCCCATGCCGCGCTCGGACATGCCGTGCGGGCAGCCGAAGTTGAGCTCGATGCCGTCGCAATCGGTCTCCTCGACGCGCTTCAGGATCGACTTCCAGGCTTCCTCCTCGCAGGGCACCATCAGCGAGACGACGACGGCGCGATCCTGCCATTCGCGCTTGACCTGCTTGATCTCCTGCAGATTGATCTCGAGATCGCGGTCGGTGATCAGCTCGATGTTGTTGAAGGCGATCAGGCGCCGGTCGGGGCCGTGCATCGCGCCGTAGCGCGCGCCCGAGACGTTGACGACCGGCGGGCCGGCTTCGCCGAGCGTCTTCCAGACCACCCCGCCCCAGCCGGCGCGGAACGCGCGCTCGACATTGGTCTTGCGATCGGTCGGCGGCGCCGAGGCCAGCCAGAACGGATTGGGCGACTTGATGCCAAGGAAGTCGGTGCGAAGATCCACCATGACGTTCTCCTTGCGTGACTGCCCTTCTCCCGCTTGCGGGAGAAGGTAGCGCATTGGCGCCGGAATGAGGGCGCGCCCCTCACCCCAACCCTCTCCCGTGAACGGGAGAGGGGGCGCTAGCCTTTGAGTGCGTTGATGATTGAAATCGCCGCTTGCTTGCCGTCCTCGACCGCGCTGACCGTGAGATCCAGCCCGCCGGCGACGCAATCGCCGCCGGCCCACACGCCCTTCAGCGAAGTTCGGCGCTCGGCGTCGACGACCAGCCGGCCATCCTTCAGCGCCGGCGTCTCGGCGCCGAACACGGCGCTGTCGGCGTCTGGCCGATGGCGGTGAACACGACGTCGGCCTCGATGCGGAACGCGTCGCCCGTGCCGACGAGCTTGCCATTCTCCAGCTTGGTGCGCTCAAACAGCACGCCGCTGACCGCGCCGCCGTGGCCCTCCAGCTTGACAGGGTCGCGCCCACGGGCGGATCGTCACGCCGCTGGTCTGCGCGAGTTCGCGCTCGTATTCGCTCGCCTTCATGTCGGAGAGGCCGCGGCGGTAGGCGATGGTGACGGTCTCGGCGCCGAGGCGCTTCGATTGCACGGCGGCGTCGACCGCCGTCATGCCGCCGCCGATCACGACGACGCGGCGGCCGACCGGCAATTTGCGCGAGGTCCGTCGCCTGCCTGAGGTCGGCGATATAATCGACGGCGTCGACGACGTTGGCGATCGCGCCTTCGCCGTCGAGGCCGAGCTTGTTGGTTCCCGGCAGGCCGGCGCCGATGAACACCGCCGCGTAATCTTTGCGCAGTTGATCGAGCGTGACGTCGCGGCCGAGCGCCTGGCCATATTTGATCTCGATGCCGCCGATCGACAGGATGAAATCGACCTCGGCTTGCGCGAAGGCGTCGGGCGCCTTGTAGGCGGCGATGCCATATTCGTTGAGGCCGCCGGCCTTCGGCCGCGCCTCGAACACGACGGCCTCATGGCCGGCGACGCGCGAGCGCATGCGCGCAGGCGAGTCCCGCCGGACCCGGCGCCGACGATCGGCGACCGTCTTGCCCGTCGGCGCGCTGCGCGTAAACGGCTGCTTGCCGGTCGCCATCTGGGCGTCGACCGCGAAACGCTGCAACTGGCCGATGCGGACCGGCTTGCCCTCGGCGGCCTCGCGCACGCAGGCTTCCTCGCACAGCTCCTCGGTCGGGCAGACGCGCGCGCACATGCCGCCCATGATGTTTGAGGAGAGGATCGTCTCCGCGGCGCCGAGCGGATTGCCGCCGGCGATCTCGCGGATGAACATCGGAATGTCGATCGAGGTCGGGCAGGCGGTCTGGCACGGCGCGTCGAAACAGAAATAGCAGCGGTCGGCTTCGACATGCGCCTCGTGCGCGGACAGAGCGGGGTGCAGGTCGGCGAAATTCGCTTTCAGCGCCTCGCCGTCGAGGCGGCCGGCGGCGATATCGGAAAGACCCGATGGCTCGGCGACGATCCCCATCAATGCCCCCTTGACTGTGGCCCGGACAGAAATCCTGACCAATTGGTCAAGATGCTGACGCGCGCCGCGGCGGCTGTCAAGAGATTAGAAACGTTATAAAACTGCGGACGCCGCGGGCGCCGCATCATGAGGCGGAGGAGCCCAAATCGGCGGCGCATTGAAGTGGATGGGCGCAGGCTCGCCCGTTTCTTCGGCGCCAACACTCCTTCCGAAGCAGAAGGAATTCACTGCCTTCGCGACGGCTGGCGGCGCGCAACGCTGCACTCTATCTGCTAAAGGCACAAGATCTCAGAGTCCGCACCCATGTCCGCACTTTCCTCCGCGTTCGCCGCCCTGCCCGCCAGCCCTCGCATGCCCGCCCTGTTTGTCGGCCACGGCAGCCCGATGAACGCCATCGAGGACAATGACTACAGCCGGGCCTGGGCGAAGCTCGGCGAGGAACTGCCGCGGCCGCGCGCGATCCTCTGCGTCTCCGCGCATTGGATGACGCGCGGCGGCGAACTCGTGCATGTCGGCGACACGGCCGAAGACGATCCACGATTTCGGCGGTTTTCCGCGCGAGCTGTTCGCGCAGCAATATCCGGCGCCCGGCGCGCCCGATGTCGCGAAAGCGACGCTGGAGCTGCTGCAAGTCGCACCACGCCGAGCCCGACGAGCGCTGGGGGCTCGACCACGGCGCCTGGTCGGTGCTGATCCGCATGTTCCCGAAGGCCGACATTCCCGTCTTCCAGCTTTCGATCGATCTCTCGAAGAGCCCCAGGGATCATCTCGCGCTCGCCGCGGAGCTGAAGCCGCTGCGCGAAAAGGGCGTGCTGATCATCGGCAGCGGCAACATCGTCCACAATCTCTCGGCGATGCAGATGAACGCGACGCGCCCCTATGACTGGGCCGAGGCGTTCGACGCCGAAATCGCCGAGAAGATCGTCGCGCGCGACGCGATCGGGGTCGGCGAGGCGCTGAACGCCAGCGCGGACCGCGCGGCTCGCCAACCCGACGCCGGAGCATTTCCTGCCCGCGCTCTATCCGCTGGGCGTCGCCGACGAGCAGGACGAACTCAGCTTCTTCAGCGAGTTGTTCGATCTCGGCTCGATCTCGATGCGCTCGTTCCTGCTTTCGTGAGCGCAGGCGACGTCCTCGTCATCGGCGCCGGGCCGGCGGGATTGTTCGCCGCCGAAACGCTGGCGGCGGCGGGACATTAGGTCGTCATCGCCGACGGCTCGCCGCAGCCGGCGCGCAAATTCCTGCTCGCCGGCCGCGGCGGCCTCAACCTCACCCATTCACGAGCCGCTCGATGCGTTCCTGAACCGCTACGGCGCGGCGCGGGCGAGGCTCGAGCCGGCGATCCGCGCCTTCGATCCCGCCGCGCTGACGGCCTGGGCGGAGGAGCTCGGCGAGCCGACTTTCGTCGGTTCGAGCGGCCGCGTCTTTCCCGAAAAGCTTCAAGGCGACGCCGCTGCTGCGCGCCTGGCTGAGAAGGCTCGACGGGCTCGGCGTGAAGCTGGAGACGCGCTGGCGCTGGCGCGGTTTCGATGCGAGCGGCGCGTCGCATTTTCCGACGCCCGAGGGCGAACGCACGCTCGACGCCCGCGCGACTATTCTCGCGCTCGGCGGCGCCTCATGGCCGCGGCTCGGCGCCGATGGCGGCTGGGTCGAAATCCTCAGCGATTGGGGCGTGGCGGTCGCGCCGCTGAAAGCCGCCAATGTCGGGCTTCAAGGTCGATTGGTCGGCGCCGTTTCGCGACCGATTCGCGGGCGCGCCGCTCAAGGCGATTCGCTGGACCTTTGGCGAGCATTCTACCCGCGCCGAGGCGGTGGCCACTCGCGACGGTATCGAGGGCGGCGCCGTCTATGCGCTCGGCAGCGAAATCCGCGCTGCGATCGAGCGCGATGGCGCGGCGACCTTGCAACTCGATCTGAAGCCCGACTGGACCGAGGCGAGAGTCGCCGAGCGGCTTGGCGGGCGATCTTCGGCACTCGTCGCTTTCAAACCGTCTGCGCAAGGCCGTCGACCTGTCGCCCGGTGCGCGATCGGACTGTTGCGGGAAGCCGGCGATTCCGCCGCGCGACGCGCGACGTTGGCGCGCCGATCAAGGCCTGCCCGTTGCGCCTCACCGGCGTCGGCGGCGTCGGGCGGGCGATATCGACGGCGGGCGGCGTGCGTTGGGACGAGATCGGCGACGATTTCGGGCTGTTGAAGCGGCCGGGCGTGTTCGTCGCGGGAGAGATGATCGACTGGGAGGCGCCGACCGGCGGCTACCTGCTGCAGGCCTCATTCGCCACGGGCCGGGCGGCGGCCTTGGGCGCGCGAGCCTATCTCGCGCGACTTTAGTGGCGATATTGCTGGATGCGGGTGGTGCGCAGGCCCGCCAGGCCGTACTGGTCGATCGAGACCTGCCAGCTCAGAAATTCGTCGACCGTCAGCGTGTAGCGCGCGCACGCTTCTTCGAGCGATAGCAGGCCGCCGCGCACGGCCGCGACCACCTCCGCCTTGCGACGGATCACCCATCGCTTGGTCGCAGCCGGCGGCAGATCGGCGATCGTCAACGGGCTCCCGTCGGGACCGATCACGTATTTCACCCTCGGTCGTAACGTATCACTCATGGTACTCTCACACGCAGCACACGGTACGAACCCAAAGCTCGACGTTAGGCGGGTCCGCTTAAAATTCAGCTAAGCTCTGTGATCTGCTTTTCCCTTGAATTTGTTTCAAAAAGCGTCGAAAACGTTGAAATCCGGTAAGCTTTGGGTCTGTTGCGGCGCAAAGCGGACCCCGAAGCTGGCGGCGCTGGCGAAATTCGACTATGAGCATTATCTCTGGGCCGAACACCCCGAGGGGCGACGCGTCGCCGGCGGGAAGGCCGCCCTGGACGAAATCATGAAAGCCGAACTCGACTACGCTGAAGCTCGTGCGCCGTGCGCGCTGAATTCGCTGGGGCTGCCGAAGGCGCCGGCGGACACGCGCGTCGTCGTGGCGATGTCGGGCGGCGTCGATTCCAGCGTGGTCGCGGCAATGCTGGCGCGCGACGGCTATGACGTCGTCGGCCTCACCATGCAGCTCTACGATCATGGCGCGGCCGTGCATCGCAAGGGCGCGTGCTGCGCCGGCCAGGACATTCACGACGCGCGCGACGTCGCGGCGCGGCTCGGCATCCCCCATTACGTGCTCGACTACGAGCAGCGGTTCCGCGAGAAGGTCATCGAGCCGTTCGCCGAGGCCTATGTGCAGGGCGAGACGCCGATTCCCTGCGTCGCCTGCAACCAGCACATGAAGTTCGTCGACCTGTTCGAGGCCGCGCGCGATCTCGGCGCCGATCTGATCGCGACCGGCCATTATGTCGTCAGCGAGGATGACGGCGAAGGCGGCCGGGCGCTGTTTCGCGCCGCCGACAGCGATCGCGACCAGAGCTATTTCCTGTTCGCGACCACCCGCGGAGCAGTTGCAGCGGCTGCGCTTCCCGCTCGGCGTCGCTGCCGAAGCCGGAGGTGCGCGCCCTCGCCCGCGAATTCGATCTGACGGTCGCCGACAAGGCCGACAGCCAGGACATCTGCTTCGTGCCGACGGGCCATTACTAGCGACATCGTCGAGCGGCTGAAGCCGGGCGCCTCGGAGCCCGGCGATATCGTCCATATCGACGGCCGCGTGCTCGGCCGCCATCAGGGCATCCTGCACTATACGATCGGCCAGCGGCGCGGCATCGGCATCGCCGCCGGCGAGCCGCTCTATGTCGTCGCGCTCGACGCCGAGCAGCGCGCGGGTGCTGGTCGGGCCCGCGCAGCGCGCTCGCCACGCCGCGGGTCAAGCTCAGGGACTTCAACTGGATCGGACCCGGCGCGCTGGCACGCATTCCGGGCGAAGGGCTTGCGGTCGCGGCGCGCGTCCGCTCGACCCGCGCCGCCGGCGCCGGCCCGCCTGTTCGCCGATGGCAGCGTCGCCTTCGACGAGCCCGAGTCCGGCGTCTCGCCCGGGCAGGCCTGCGTCGTCTACGAATTCGGCCGAGCCGCACGCGCGCGTGTTCGGCGGCGGCTTCATCGTCAGCAGCCGCAAGAGCTGAGGCGCAGCATGGCGATCTCCGACGAAGAGGCCCTGTTCGGGCCGCCGAAGCCCAAGGCCGCGGCCCATGTGCTCGGCGAAGCCCTCGACGCGATGTCGGCCCCCGAGCTCGGAAGCGCATCGAGGCGCTGAAGCGGGAGATCGAGCGTCTGGAAGCGGCGATCAAGGCGCGCGAGGCGACGCGCGCAGGCGGCGGCGGCGTTCTTCAAGAGCTGAGGCGCACGTCCCGCAGCGGGAAAATCGGAGACGCATCTGTGCCATTTCTGGACGCCTCGACGCAGAAATCTGCGAGCCGCAGTTAATTGGCGCCGATTTAACCCGGCATTAACTTTTACCGATTATGAATCTTATCGATCCGTTCTTACGGGTTCTGAATGGCTTTGCTCCGTTCTGTTCTTTTGCCTCCCATCTAACGCCTCTAGCCGTCCTTCGGGACGGCTTTTTTTTCTTTGACGCCGCATCAGATACCGGGCGCACGTTAACCCTAACAACAAGTTAATCCCCAATCTGGCGCCGACGCCGCTAAATTTGCATGGGATCGGAAGGTCGGGGGGCGGTGTCGCAGGGGCGCACAGTCTCGTCCACCGGAAGATCTAGGAGTGTAACGATGGGCGTGTGGATCGGCGGGACTCGCATCGGCGATGGAGAGCGAGCCTCGGTCACCCCCGGCGTTCTGTCGTTCGCCTCCAAGCACAATGCGCTCCAACGCGTTCAAATCGCTGTTCAAGGAAGGCATGGGCCTGGTCGAGATGTCGGCGGGCTATCTCGACGGCCCGGGCAGGCAGGAATCCAAGCTGCTGCCGCGCGATGTGGCGCTGGCCTACGCCACCGAGAGCATGCGGCTGACCACCCGCCTGATGCAGATCGCCTCGTGGCTGCTGCTGCGCCGCGCGGTCGCGGAAGGCGAGCTGACGCCGCTGCAGGCGCAATCCGAGAAACATCGGGTCCGGCTCGCCCGCCAGGAAATCTCCTGCGACCGCGAGATTTACGAGCAGCTGCCGCCCGATTTCATCGACCTGTGCGCAAAATCGATGAGGCTGCAGGAGCGGGTCATCCATCTCGACCAGTCGAACCAGGCCGTTCGCGCCGGCTTCGACCGCGCGCCGGCGCCGCACGCCGGTCGAGGCGCATTGGGCGCGCCTGCACGACGCCTTCGGGTCGCCGCGCCGAGACCGCGCTCCGGCGCTGAACCGAGCGGGGCCTCGCCCGCAAATCGGGCTTTTTTCGCCATAAGGATATGCTAGAGCGCGGCGCGATGACCGCTTGCCGCCTCTACCTTCTCACGCCCCGACTGACGCTCGCGGATGCGCGAGCCGTTCGCGCAGCGCTTCGCCGAGGCCGTCAAGGCCGGCGAGCGCGGCGAGCGCGCTCGTGCGGCTCGCGCACGGGCGCGGAAGGCGACGCCAAGCGCATCGTCGCGCCGCTGGTCGAGATCGCCGTCGCCAACGACGTCGCGCTGCTGATCGAGAACGACGCCCGGCTCGCGCCGCGGCTCGGCGCCGACGGCGCGCATATCCTCGGCGCCGGCGCCGAAATGACCGCGGCGCTCGACAGCCTGCACCCCGACCGGATCGTCGGCGTCGGCAACCTGCGGCTGCGCGACGAGGCGATGACGCGCGGGCGAAGCCGGCGCGACTACGTGATGTTCGGCGAACCCCGGCGCGACGACTGGACGCCCGCCGGCTGAGGAAACGCTCGAGCGGATCGCCTGGTGGGCGGAGATTTTCGAGACGCCCTGCGTCGGCTATGCCGAAACGCTGGAGGCGGCAGGCGACGCTGGCCGCCGCCGGGCGCCGATTTCGTCGCGCTCGGCGATGCGATCTGGTCGGCGCCTTCGGCGGCGGACGCCGCGCGACAGGCGGCCCGGCAGATCGCGGCCGGCGCCGCGGCGCGCGCGGGAGCCGGCAAGTGATCCGACGGGGCTTGCTGTTCAGCGCGGCGCTGCTCGCCGCCGGGCCTGCGTTGGCCGGCGCTTCGGCGGCGCCGCCGCCGGCGGCGGAAGACAATCTCGGCGGCCCCGTCATTCCCATGCGCGCCCCGGCTGATCGAGCCCGACGCGCCCTGGACCCCTCCGGCCGGCGGCCCGGCCCCGGACCTCGCCTTCGGCGCCTATCAGCGCGGCTATTTCATTGTCGCGCTGCGCGAGGCGAGCAAACGGATCGCCGACAATCCCAAGGACGCCGCCGCGATGACGCTGATCGGCGAGATCTACCGCGACGGCTTCGCCGTGAAGCAGGATTTCGCCGAGTCCGAGCGCTGGTTTCGGCTGGCGAGCGGCCTCGGCTACGCCGGCGCCGAGTTCGAGCACGGCGTGATGCTGCTCGACGGCGCGCCCGGCGTGCACGCGCGACCGCGTCGACCGCGACGGCCGAATTCGAGAAGGCGGCGGCGCAGAATTATCCCTCCGCGCTCTACAATCTCGGCGTGCTCGCCTCGCAGGCCGACGCCGCCTGCAAAGCCAGATTTCGCCAAGGCCGCCGCGCGATTTCAAACGCGCCGCCGAACTCGGCGACGGCAACGCCGCCTATTCCTATGGCGTGCAGCTCAAGGAGGGCAAAGGCGTCGCCGCTCGACACGGCGGAGGCCGCGCGCTGGCTTAAGGTCGGCCGCCGATGCCGGCATCATCGCCGGCCAGGTCGAATACGCGATCATGCTGTTCAACGGCGTCGGCGTCGAGCGCGACGAGAGCAGGCGCGGCGAAGATCTTCACCAAGGCCGCGACGCGCCACAATCCGATCGCGATGAACCGCCTCGCGCACCTCTATATCGTCGGCCGCGGCGTGCCGCAGGACCTCGTCCAGGCCGCCGTCTGGCACCGCCTCGCCAAAGCCGCCGGCCTCGAAGACGCCAGCTCTCGACAAGGCGACCGGAAGCCTGACCGCCGAGCAGCAAAAACAGGTTGACGCGCTGATTCAACGCCAGCTGGTGTTCTAGAGACGCCTTTACGCCGCAGCGGCGTTTGCCTATAAGCCGGCTTCAGACGCGGGTGTAGCTCAATGGTAGAGCAGCAGCCTTCCAAGCTGAATACGAGGGTTCGATTCCCTTCACCCGCTCCAAGGATCTCAATCGTTTGATTGACGCCGCGGGCCACGTTTTTCCGAACCCGGCTGCAAATTTCGGAATTAAGGGCTCAATTTGCTCTTTCGCGCGGCTGAGGCCGGACAAAAATGATGCTCTCGCTTCAGACTCTTGTAGACGCGGGATTTGGGCAATGCGCGTCGTGGGAGCGGAGCCAATCTGGCGTGCTTCACCTATCGGGCGATATCCCCAAAAAGCCCGGCGTCTATTTGTTCGTTACCGGCAAGCGCGTTCGTTATGTCGGAAAGGCCGACAAGACGGTGCGCCATCGGATGGGGCACTACGTGAGGGGCAGTCCGCAGGGAAAAGAATCGGCGCGACGTTCACGACGGTATTGTGGACGAACTTCTTAGCAGCGGGCATGTCGCAGTCTTTGCATTTGTGGACTTCGAGCCGCGCTTCTTTCCTTGGAAGGGCGACCTAGGCATTGACTATCTCACTGGCCTCGAGGGCGGCCTGATTGAATGCCTACAGCCTGATTGGAACACGTTCAACGCGGCTGGACGAAATAGACGCGCGCTGAAAAACTCGGAGCGAGACGTTCCGTAAAATTCTATTGGCCGGTCCTGTTTTTGTGCCGCCGCCCTTCGCGCCGCGCCGCGCCGCATCGGTCTGGCGGACATTGTCCAACTGGTTCGTAGGTTTTGAACAGGAAGCAGGAGCGGTCGATCGAGTTGCCGAACTTTTCGGAGACATCGGGGCGTTGGCACCTCCGCGACAGCCTGCCGACGAGAGCGATGTGCGAGCGCCAAAAATGGACACCCAAGGGATCCGGCGACGCCAGGTTGAATTACTTCCCGGTGCCTCCCCACGCATAAGGTAGGGCCCAGCATGTGCGTCAGCGCGTCTTTCCTAACCCACCCCGGCCGAAGGACGCTGGTTAGGCATATGTAAAAACGCAAGGAAGACCTTCGCAATTTAGGGTCAACGCCCCGACGGGGGCGGCCGCCAACTCCGCTCAACTGCTCAACGCCATGCAGATTTGCATAGATCAAAAATTAGTAGATTCTGGGCTTCCCGACTATTGCACCTGAGCGCTTTCGTTTTTTGTAACTAGACTTTAGCACGACTTTTTGATTCGATGGCGGTGAGGCCCCGGCCCGACTTGAACGGGCATCTGAGGGGTACGAATCCGCACGCTCTGTCCAGTTGAGCTACGGGGCCTCAAGATGGGGGTGTCTGTACTCTGCTACCCCCACTAGGCGGCTCAGGCGTCACGCGTCTGAGCCGCACTCATTTCTTGTGAAATCTGCTACTCCAGCTCACAATCTCGGCTAAGTTAGCAAGCCGCCGATTCCCTCTTATCGCGAAAACGCGATATTTACAATGAAGAAAAAATCGCAAATTCGCGATGACATATTGCGCATCCGGTGCTATAATCCGGCGGCGAGTAAAGGCACGCGTGCAGGATTTTATAATTGGTATGACCAGCAAGCCCCCGAAACGCAGGCTGAGATTCAACTCATCCCTGCTCATCATTCGTCGTCGCCAACTTCCTCATTCGGGAGTTTTGGAGGATATGCGAGGAGCTTGTTTGGGGTTAGTTGAGATTAAGCCGGATCCCCCTTTTGACGGGGACCCGACGGATGAGGATGGAAAGCCCACCGCAGTCCCTCGCGTTCTGGCTTTTCTCGGGCCTGGCCGAAACGAAATTACCCTGTTGCGTGGTTTTCTAAAAACCAGCGGGTCTGAGTATGGTCAAGAATGCGCAAAAGCGTTGGCGACCAAGAAATCGGTGATAAAAAATGGGTCGATTGCCTCTGATTTCGAAAATTGATCGGTTTGTCCGATTTCTTAATAAATTCAAAGACAAGCGCTATCGTGACGCGTTTGTTGAAGCGAACACGCGCCAATTTCTTGCGCAGCAAGTGCGGGAAATTCGCGGTGAAATGACTTAGTCGGAGTTCGCCAAGTTACTCGGGGTGACCCAAAGTGTTGTCTCCGAGAGATTGGAAAATCCAGCATATTCTGGATGGAAAGTTTCAACGATTGTCCAGATCGGCCAGAAGACAGATCGTCTGCCTATTATAAGATTCGTTGACACAAATACATACGTTGAAATGACTTATAATCATATCGAATTTGATCAGAAACCTGAGCCGGTTACTACTTCGGCGATCGACAAATTACTTATGGAGACCAAGTCACCGCATATATTCTCAGTAAATCGCGTGTATTCTAGAGGTTCTAGAGGAAGAGTAATAACGCAGGTAGTAAATTTGAGGGCGGACAATGGAAGCAATATACAGTTTTCGCCAAGCAATTTAGCGGGTGGTGATAGCTATAAATTGGATATGCCTAGAATTTCAGCTATTCCAGCGAGGTGAGCGATGTCTTCAAGAGCCGTAGACGCCCCAAGACATGCACTTGGTAAAAACAACTCGCGTATAAGTGGATTCAGAACACATTACACTAATGCGTTTGGCATTCAATTCAACGGCAATGAGTTAATTGCCTACTTTGGCATTCTGCACGACATTGGAAATCCCGCTGACGGCTTTGAGGAGCAAACTGCGCTGGCAATGAGCCCGAGCAACATGAAAGCACTTGCTCTAACCCTTAGTAAAATTGTTGACCAATATGAGCTTCTCAACTCGCCAATTCCTTTATCACCTGAATTCTATGAGTTTATTGCCCATATGGATGCGTCACCGCCTAAGAAGGCAGAATAGCAATCCGTTGCGTTTTCCGGCGGCCTCAATGGCTCGATCGCTGCCTGATTTATTGCTCTTACACGACCTGACGCTCGCCTAAGGGATTTAGCCGAGAATTCGGAAACAGGCGCTTAAGCGGCTTTTTTCGAGCCCCAACGTTTCTGAAACCTTATTGATCTGGCTCAGGTTTCGCTCACACTTCCAAGCTGAATACGAGGGTTCGATTCCCTTCACCCGCTCCAAGGATTTTGGGCTAGCGCAGGCCAAGCTGCGTCCACGGGCCCCGCTCCCTCACCAAAACCGGCACATTTTACCCGACGCATTGGGAACCATTGCGCCGGCGGCTCGTTCACTTGGTTGATACTAAGTCCCCTTCAGAAGGTATCACGACCATGCTCATGAAGACTGACGCGCCGCAGCTGCACACGCCCAGCGACATCCCGCAAAAAGACGTCAAGAGCATAGTCGAGGCTCTGAATCCCATTGTCGCCGATCTGATCGCGCTGCAGTTGAAGACCCGGAACTTTCACTGGCACATGAGCGGCGCCCATTTTCGCGACTATCACCTGCTGCTGGATGAACAGGCCGAACAGATTTACGCCGCGATCGACCCGGTGGCGGAACGGGTGCGCAAGCTGGGTTATCGGACCATCACATCCGTGGGCGCCGTCTCCAAGATGACGCGGATCAGCGATAACGATCAGGTGTTTGTCGAGCCGAGCGAGATGCTCGCCGAATTGATGGAAGACAACAAGAACTGCGCTGCGGCTATGCGGGCCGCGCACACGATTTGCGACGATGCGAAGGATAACGGCACGGCAGGTTTGCTCGAGACCTTGATCGATCAGACCGAGCGGCGTGTCTGGTTCCTGTTTGAAGCCTCGCAGACCGGCGAGCGATCGCGTCGCTGAGTTTTGGCTTCTCAGGATAACCGGCGTGTCCGGTTTTCCTTCGAACTTTAAGTTCGGACACAAAATGTCATCCCCGCGCATGCGGGGATGAAGGCGATAAGCGAATGGCCGTCGTACGACCGAGCCCCTCGTCCTGAGCTTGTCGAAGGACAGTTCCGTCCGCACATTTCTGGGCAAGCGGTCACGTGGTCAGAGACGACCTCAGGCGACCTTTTCAGATATCTGCGAAGCTTCCTGCGCGGCGCGCACGCCCGTCACGATTACCAGCTTGCCTTCGGAATTGGCGACTTTGATTTGCGCCTTGATGTCGCCAAACCGCCAGGCCAGCGAAACGACCTGCGCCCATGCTGCGCGGCAGCTCTCCAGTTCGACCTCGGAGCGTAGCAGGATCGACTGATCCGCGCCCACGACTGCGAATTGGTAGGCCGCCATCCGCTCCCTCCCGACAATATACGTGCGCCCGCGGCGCATCACAATTCGAAACGCGCGGACGGCGCAGAAAGTTCCGCTGAATCAGGCAGCTTCGGGAACGACTCATCGCCTGGCGGCTTATTGCTAGCGAACGCATCGGGAGCGCGGGCGAGATGGGGGTTGCGTGATGGATCGCGCGTTCTGGCGGGGCTACCTGAAGCTGTCGCTCGTCACCTGCCCGGTGTCGATGTCGCCGGCGACAACAGAGAGCGAGAAGGTGCGTTTTCGGACGCTCAACCGCGCCACCGGCAACCCCGTCGTGAGCCATTACATCGACGCGGTGACAGGAAAGCCTGTCGACGACGACAAGATCGTCAAGGGTTACGAACGGGGCGAGGATGACTACGTTCTGCTGGAAGATGAAGAGCTGGACGCGGTCGCCCTCGAGAGCGCGCGCACTATCGATATCGACATGTTCGTCGATGCGGATTCGCTGGATTGGATCTGGTGCGACAAACCACATTATCTGACGCCGGACGGCGCCGTGGGCGAAGAGGCATTCCGCGTCATCCGCGACGTGATGAAATCAACCGGCGCGGTCGGCATTTCGCGGCTCGTGCTGTATCGTCGCGAGCGCGCGGTGATGCTGGAGCCGCGCGACAAAGGCATCGTGCTGTGGACTTTGCGGTTCGGCGACGAGGTTCGCGCGGCCGAGATGTTCGCCAAGACGCCGCCGAAGGCTGATCCAGAATCGAAATCGCTCGTCGCCGCTCTCATCAAATCCCGGCGGCGCAAATGGACGCCAGAAATGGTTGACGACCCCGTCCAGGCGTCGTTGCTCGAAAACATCGCCGGCAAACAGAAGCGAAGAAAGCGCCCGGCGAAGCCCTCGGCGGCTGAGAAACCTCAAACGACCAACAATGTAATCAACATCGTCGACGCGTTGCGGAAAAGTCTCGCAGAGGGCGCAGGGCGCGCGCGCCGGTGAGGATATTCCTGGACGCACCAAGTTACGCCCTTCGCCCCGCTGGCGGGGCGAAGGGGATAGCCGGAGAGAGGGCGCCAGCGGCTAACTTCTTTTCCTTCTGCGCGACGTCGCACTCGCAATCGGCGCGGCTGCGGCGCGGAAATCGACCCAGGGGTCGGATCGGAGTTTGGCGAGCCGTTTGGGCAGCGTCTCGATGCTAAAGCGGCTGGGGTCCAGGCTTTTCCCCAGTTCGTCCCATGCGAGCGGGGTCGAGACGAGCGCGCCCGGCCGGGCGCGCGTCGAGTAGGCGGCTACCGCCGTGGCGCCGCGCTGGTTGCGGAGATAATCAACCAGGATCTTGCCTGTGCGCTTCGCTTTAGCAATCGTCGCCACGAACCTGTCGGGGCTATCGGAAGCCATCTCATCCGCGATCGCCTGCGTGAACGCCTTGACCGCCGCCCAATCCGCGGCGGGTTTCAGCGGCGAAACGACGTGCAGGCCCTTGCCGCCCGAAGTCTTGACGAAGGCGGCGAGACCGGCGCGCTCGAGCCGTTCCTTGACTTCAGACGCGGCGCTCATCACGGCTTGCCAGGAAACGCCCTCGCCGGGATCAAGGTCCATCGTGATCGTATCGGGCCGCTCCCAATCCTGGATGGTTGAACCCCAGGGATGGATCTCGAGCGCCGCGGTCTGCACCAGCGACAACAAACCGTCGAGATCACGGATGCTGATCAGCGGCTTCTCTTCCGGATGTTTGGGTTCTTTCACCTCGACGATCGCATCAGACATCCCCTGCGAGGCATGTTTCTGAAAGAACTGCTGACCCCCCACCCCGTCAGGACAGCGCACCAGAGCGAGCGCCCGGCCGACGATGTAGGGTTCGATGTGCGGCCAGATCGCGGTGTAATAATCAGCAAGACGTTGTTTGGTCACGCCCTTGTCGGGCCAGAAGATACGCTCGGGATGCGTGAGCTCGACGGTGCTGGCGGGCTGATCGGGCATAGGGACGGCGTCCGGCTTTTCGCGCTTAATTTCCGATGCCGGCTTGTCTTCACGCAAGCCTTGAAACGCGGCGTGCCGCAAATTTCCGTCCCCGGTCCAGGCGCGGAATTCGACCTCGGCGACCAGCTCGGGCTTGACGAACTGAAGTCCACGCGACGCGGCCGCGCTCAACGCGGGCTTGAACGGGCTTGCCTTTGCCTTCAGCTTCGAGAGTTGTTTGAACAGGTCCTTCGCCACCGAGACGGAGAACCCCGTGCCGACCCGGCCGACGCAACGCAGTTCGCCGTCCTCGTGAATGCCGAGCGCCAGCGAACCCACGGCGTTGGGAATCGCGGTCGACGGCGCATAGCCGCCAATTACGAATTCCTGACGCGCCGAGCATTTCGATTTGACCCAGATCTTGCCACGCCCCGAGCGATAGGGCGCATCGCGCTGTTTTGAGACGACGCCTTCGAGACCGAGCTGGCAGGCGTGTTTCAACACCAGATCGCCGGCTTCTGGGAAATCGCCACTGAAACGGATGAGGCCGGCGTCGATCGGCGATGAGCTTCTCCAGCCGCTGCTTTCTGTCGATCAGCGGCGCCGCGCGGAGATCCTGCCCATCGAGATAGAGCAGATCGAACACATAGTAGCGGAAGCGGTCGACCCGCCCCTCGGAGAGATCGCGCTGCAGCAGGGAAAAGTCCGAGGCGCCGCTTTCGTTCTCGACGACCAGTTCGCCATCCAGTAGCGCCGTCTCGACGGGCAGGCCTGCAAGCGCCGCGGCGAGCGGAGCGCCGAATTTGCTCGTCCAGTTCTGGCCGCTGCGGGTCAGCAAGGTAACTTGTTTGTTCTTCAGGCGCGCGATCAGCCGATAGCCGTCGAATTTGATCTCGTGCAACCAGTTGGCGCCTGCGGGGGCCGCCTCCACGAGCGTAGCCAGCGCCGGTTCGACGAAATCCGGCAGGGCCGCCTTCTTCGCGCCTTTGACATCGGCCTGCTTTCCGGCGGGAGCGGCGGATTTCTTCGCGCGTGCGGGCTTCGCGTCTTTTCCTGCAGCGACATCGGCGAGCCCCCGCCCCGTTTTGGCTGAGTTCGGTTGCTCGTCGAGGATATCAGGCGCTTGTTCGGTGCGCGCGTATTCGTCGTCGCCCTTGATCATCAGCCAATTGTCGTGCTTCTCGTTGGGCTTGCCGTGCATCCGGACGAGATGCCAGCGCCCGCGCAGCTTTTCGCCTTCCAGTTCGAATTCGAGATGGCCCTTGGCCAGCCCCTTGTGCGGATCGCCGATCGGCTTCCATTGGCCGCGGTCCCACACAATGACCGTACCGCCGCCATACTCGCCCTTGGGTATCGTGCCCTCGAAATCGCCGTAGTCGAGCGGGTGGTCCTCGACATGGACGGCGAGGCGCTTTTCGCCAGGCACGAGGCTCGGGCCCTTGGTCACCGCCCAGCTTTTCAGAACGCCGTCCAGTTCCAGCCGGAAGTCGTAATGCAGCCGCCGCGCGTCATGCTTCTGCACGACAAAGCTGGCGCCCTGGAGCTTCGCCTTACGGCCCCGGGGCTCTGAAGTCGTCGAGAAATCGCGCTTCTTATGGTACTGAGCGAGCGTCATAGGTCATCCCGCCTTGCGTTTCGGCGCTGCCCGCTTCGGCGGCGGCTTGGCGGCGCTCCCGGCGCTTTCGCGCAGCGCCGCCATCAGATCGATGACCTTGCCAGGCTTGGGACGGGCGGGCGCGACGATCTTCTTGCCTGCGGCTTTGGCTTTGATCAGTTCGGCCAGCGCGTTCTCGTAGCGGTCATCGAATTTCGAGGGGTCGAACTTCCCCCGCTTGGTGTCGATGATGTGCTTGGCGAGATCGAGCATCTCGCCCTTTATCTTCGCGTCCGAAATGTTCTCGAACGCCGCCTTTGCGGGCCGCGCCTCGTAGTCGAAGCATAGCGTCGTCGCGACCATGCCGCTGTCGTAGGCGCGGATCAGCAGGGTCCGCACGCGACGGTGAAGCACTGTGCGCGCGATGGCAGCGACCTTCTCGGCCTGCATGCCGCCGCGCAGCACGGCGAAAGTTTCGGCCCCGACCGCATCCGACGGCGCGAGATAATAGGGCGTGTCGAGGTAGACATCGTCGAAATCGTCGAGGCCGACGAAGGCCTGGACATCCAGCGTCTTGTCGCTCTCGGGGATCGCCGCGGCGAGCTCCTCCGGCTCGAGAATGATGTAGTCGTTCTTGCCGTTCTCGTAGCCCCTGACCTGCTCCTCGCGGGCGACGGGCTTGCCGGTCTTGCTGTCGACGAATTCGCGCCGGATGCGATGCCCCGTCGCGCGATTGATGAGATGAAACGCGACGCGGTCGGACGTCGACGCGGCCGTGTAGAGCGCTACCGGGCAAACCACCTCGGCGACTTTCAGAACGCCCTTCCAATTCGCACGCGGCGCCAACGCGAACTTCCTTTCGGACTAGGACTCTTCTCCCGCAGGCGGGAGAAGGGATGCTTACCCTTCCGGCTGATCCTCAGCGGTGGACTTCAAACCGTCCTGGAGCGCCTTTGCCAACCTCTTCAACTCACCGCGCGCCAGCTGAAAGGCTTGATACCCTTCCTCGGTCCGGAATTTTATCTCGCCCAAGCGACGGGTCGTCGCGATCCATCTGGAAGGAAACGTCGGTGGCGGAAATGGTCCTCGCCTGACTCATCGTCGGCATCACGAACGCTCCCTAAGCCCATCGCCATAAACGCCGGCAGGCCGTAGGAAGTTCCGGCCAACATGGGAGAGCGCGTTTGACCGATTTGCTGGCGCGATTGCGAGATCTGCCGCGCTTGAAGCTGGCCCATCTGCCGACGCCGATAGAGGAGGCGGCAAGGCTCGCGGCCGAGCTCGGCGTTCGCTCGCTGTGGGTCAAGCGCGACGATTGCACCGGTCTCGGGCTCGGCGGCAACAAGGCGCGCAAGCTGGAATTCGACCTTGCCGCGGCCCTCGCCGCAAACGCCGATTGCGTCGTCTGCGGCGGCGTCGCGCAATCGAACACGGCGCGCCAGGCCGCGGCGGCCTGCGCCAAGATCGGCGTCGAGTGCCATCTCGGAATCATGCGGGGTCGGCTGGCGAGCGCCGAGCCCGGCTATGAGACCAGCGGCAACATGCTGCTCGATCGCCTGTACGGCGCGATCCTCCACGACATCCCCTGGGACGAGGACCGCAATCTGCGCCTGCGCGCCCTCGCCGACGATTTGAAAGCGGCGGGACGACGGCCCTATCTGGTCCCCTATGGCGCCTCGGACGCGCTCGGCGCGATGGGCTACGCGGCGGCGGCCGAGGAGATCGTGCGCGAACGGCCGGATGTCGCCTGGATCGTCCACGCCAGCGGCAGCGCTGGCACGCAGGCCGGCTTGCTGGCGGGCCTCATTGCGCTCGGCCATCCGGCGCGGGTGATCGGCATCGATGTCGACGCCCAGCCTCAGCGCGTCCGAGCCGACGTATGCCGGGTCGGTCGCCAGGCGGCGGCGCTGTTAGGCGTCGAAGAGCGTTGGGACGACAGGCGGGTGGAAGTTGCGGGGGATTGGAGCGCCGGGGCCTATGGAGTTGCCGATGCGTCGACTGAAGAGGCGATCCGCCTCGCCGCCCGCTGCGAAGGTCTGGCGCTCGATCCCGTCTACTCGGGCAAGGGCATGGCGGGCCTGATCGGACTGGCGCGGCAAGGGCGCTTCCGCGACGGCGGCGCGGTCGTCTGGATCCATACCGGCGGAAGCCCCGGAATATTCGCTTATCCCGACACGATGGCGCGTCTGTCGAACTGAGATAAATTCGGCGCAAACAGGAGCGATTTAACATGGCGATCTTCGATATCGGCGACGTGGCCGTGATTACCGGCGCCGCAAGCGGCATCGGCCGTGCGGCGGCAGAGATCTTTGCGAAGCGCGGAATGAAACTCTGCCTGTTCGATCGCGACGAGGGCGCGCTGCAGGCGCTCGCCGCCGGCTTGCCGAGCGATATGCGGTGTCGTCGTCGGCGATGTCGCAAAGCCGGCCGATCTCGAGCGCCTGCGCGACACGGCGTTCGAGGCGTTCGGCAAGGTGAATGTCCTGATGAACAACGCCGGCATCGAGGGCCGCACGCATGCCTGGCGCGATCTGGCGCGCTGGCGCGCCGTGCTCGACGTCAACCTCTGGGGCGTGATCCACGGCGTGCACGCTTTCACGGACGCCATGCTCGCCCAAGGCGCGCCCGCCGCGATCGTCAACACCGGCTCCAAGCAGGGCATCACCAATCCGCCCGGCGACCCCGCCTACGCGATCTCCAAGGCCGGCATCCGCGCCTACACCGAGCAGCTCGCGCATGCGCTGCGCAACGAACCGGGCTCCAAGGTCAGCGCGCATCTGCTGGTGCCCGGCTGGACCTACACCAACATCGGCTCGCGCCGCCCGGCCGAGAAGCCGGCCGGCGCCTGGACGGCCGAACAGGTTGTCGAACGCATGATTGCAGGCGTCGAGGCCGGCGATTTCTACATCTACTGTCCCGACAACGCGGTCAGCGAACAGCTCGATGCGCTGCGGCTGCGCTGGAGCATCGACGACATCGCGCTGAACCGTCCCGCGCTGTCGCGCTGGCATCCCGATTGGAAAGAACGGTTCGAGGCCTATGTCGCCGAGGGGATGGCGAAGCGCCAAAGCGTTTCGCTCTAAGCGAGTTCGATCCGCACGCCGGTCGCCCCGTTCAGCAGCCGCTTGAGGTGGAAGTGGGCGAGCGGGTCGTCGGGCCGCGCGCCGACCAGTCCGGCGAACGCCGCCACCGCCATCGGGTCGCGCGCTTCGAGTTTGGCGAACGCTTCCGCGTAGCCGCGCGCCGCGTCCGTATCGCGCACCGGCTCGTAGGCGCGCAGCGGCTCGCTGCGGCCGCGCAGCATCAGATCGCCGACCGGGCGGCCGACAAAATCGCCGGCCCGCTCGGCGGCCGCGGCGCTGACGCAGATGCGCGTGCCGAGCGTCTTGTTGACCGCCTCGAGCCGCGCCGCCGCGTTGATCGTGTCGCCATAGGCCGTGTAGTCGAACAGCCGGCCGCCGCCGAAATTGCCGACGATCGCCGGCCCGGCGTGAACGCCGATCCGGGTGACGCCGAACGCGATGCCACGCGCGTTCCAGTCGCGCCGGAACGCTTCGGCCCAATCGTCGAGCGCGAGCGCGCAACGGATCGCGCGCTCCGGGGCGTCGGGCTGATCGGAGGGCGCGCCGAACAGCACGTGGATCGCATCGCCGATGATCTTTGCGACCGTGCCCTCGTGCTCGAACACGATCTCCGTCATGCCGCTCAAATATTCGCCGAGCAGCTCCGACAGCGTCGTCGTCTCGATCGTCTCGACCAGCGAGGTGAAGCCGGCGATGTCGGTGAACAGAGTGGCGATCTCGCGCCGCTTGCCGCCGATCAGCGCGCTGGCGTCCGCCGCCAGCGAACGGGCGAGGTTGGGCGAGAAATAGCGCGCCAGCATCGCCTGCGCGCGCTCGGCGACAGCTTGACGCTCGCGGGCGTCGCGCAGCGCGCCGACGTGCGCGATGGTCTTGCGGATCGTCAGTTCGAAATCGGAAAAATCGATTGGCTTGGTCAGGAAATCGAACGCGCCGCGGTTCATCGCGGTGCGGATGTTCAGCATGTCGCCGTAGGCGGAGACGATGATCGTCGAGAGCCGCCGTTCGCTCTCGCCGAGCTTGTCGAGCAGCGTCAGCCCGTCCATGCGCGGCATGTTGATGTCGGTGATCACCATATCGATGTCGGCGCGCGTGTTGATGGCCTCCAGCGCCTCGACGCCATCGTGCGCGAACACGAAGGCGACGGCGCCCTCGCGGATCTGCTTGCGGAATTTCTGGCGGACGAGTTCGGCCAGATCCGGCTCGTCATCGACGACGAGGATCGTGTCGGTCATCGCTTCAGATCGCCTCCAGCGAGGCGAGCCGCCGGTCGATGGTCTGCTTGAGCTCGGGAAAGTCGATCGGCTTGACGAACAGTCCCGCCGCGCCCTGCTCGGTGGCTTTGCGCCTCGTTTCGGGGTCGCCATAGGCGGTGATCATGATGACCGGCACGTCGGGCCGCGCCTGCCTCGCCTTCGGCAGCATTTCCAACCCGCTCATGCCGGGCATGTTGATATCGGAGAGGATGAGAATCAATCCGGCTTCGTGCGTGGCGCTCTCGACCTTGGCGAGCGCCTCCTGAGCGGAATTCGCAAACTCCATCGCGAATCGCGAGGCGCGAATTTCCTTGCGGAAATTCTGACGGAACAGGTCCGCAACGTCAGGTTCGTCATCCACCACAAGTATCAGCGCGCTCATGCCAAGTATTCCGATCGGGCATCGTCTGAAAGCATGCTGCACGGCGTCTGATGGCAGCCCACCGACCTCGTCCTGAGCCTGTCGAAGGACGTCCGGTTGGCCGCTCTGCTTCCGCCGCCAATTGCGCCAGCACAGGCCATCTTCCGCGCCGGATCGCGCAGGCGGAAGCGTCCTTCGACAAGCTCAGGATGAGGCGCGTGGCGGCAAAGCGGCCCTTTGCTCATTGACTTAACCGATGTCCCAAATGTGTGCTCGCCCTGGCGCTTTCGCGGGAATGACAAAGTGCGCCCGGTCCCCGCGTAGCTCTCCCATATTTGCACGCGTTCTCCAAGCGGAACCCCCGCGGTCGGCGACCGCGGCTACAGATGCGTTCGAGACTCAACGGAACGGCGGCTCGTCGAAACTGCGCAGCTTGCGCGAGTGCAGGTTGCCGCCCTGCTCGTGCAGCAGATCGAGCGCGGCGATGCCGATCTGCAGGTGCTCGCCGATGGCGCGCTCGTAGAACGCGTTGGCGGCGCCCGGCAGCTTGATCTCGCCATGCAGCGGCTTGTCGGAGACGCAGAGCAGCGTGCCGTAGGGCACGCGCATGCGAAATCCCTGCGTCGCGATCGGTCGCCGATTCCATGTCGACGGCGATGGCGCGCGACAGGTTGATGCGGCGGCGCTCCTGCGACCAGCGAAGCTCCCAGTTGCGATCGTCGTAGGTGACGACCGTGCCGGTGCGCAGCCGCTTCTTCAGCGCCTCGCCGCGATCGCCGGTCACTTTGGCGACCGCCTCCTGCAGGGCGACCTGCACTTCGGCGAGCGCCGGGATCGGCGTCTCCGGCGGCACCGCCTGATCGAGCACGTTGTCCTGCCGGAGATAGCCGTGCGCGAGCACGTAGTCGCCGATCTCCTGGCTCTGGCGCAAGCCCGCGCAATGTCCAACCATCAGCCAGCAATGCGGACGCAGCACGGCGATGTGGTCGGTGATGTTCTTGGCGTTGGCGGGCCCGACGCCGATGTTGATCAGGCTGACGCCGCCGCCCTCGCGCATGAGACTGATAGGCCGGCATCTGGAAGCGATGCCAGACGACGCCGGCCAGAAGCGACCTCCGCTTCCTCCGGCGCTGTGGCTCCGCGTCGATCGACGACATTGCCGGGCAGCACCAGCTTCTCGGCGCTCGCCGCTGCGCAATTGCTCGAGGCCCCAGCGGATGAACTGGTCGACATAGCGATGATAGTTGGTGAGCAGCACCCAGGGCTGCATGTTGCGCCAGTCCGAGCCCGTGTAATGCACCAGCCGGCGCAACGAATAATCTACCCGCGCGGCGTCGAACAAAGCGAGCGGGCGCTCGGCGCCGGGACGGATTTCAAACATCCCGTCGGCGATTTCGTCGCCGATGACGGCGAGCGAGGGCGTCGGGAAATGGCGCGCGATGTCGGCCGCGCTGACGCCGCCGCGCCCGAGTTCGTCGCCGCTCTCGAACACGTAAGGGTAGGCGATCTCCTGCGAGCCCGGCCCGACTTCGACCTCGGCGCCATATTCGCTCGACCAGCGGCTCGAGCTGCTCGAGCAGATAGGCGCGAAAATCCTCCGGCTGCGTGACGGTCGTCGAATAGATGCCCGGCGCGGAGAATTTGGCGAAGGCGCGCGGATTGGAAGGCGGCGCGCCCTCGGTGCGATAGGAAACCCGAAGCCTGCGGATAGCGGAACTGCGCCCGCTCATCCGGCAAGGGCGGGACGCCGTCGCGCAGGAACTTGTCGAGCGACTCGCGCAACGCGCCGACCGCGTCGGCATATTGGCGCGCCAGCAGATCGACCGCGTGCGACGGCGACTTGGCTTTGACGAATGAGGAGGTCACGGGCGTGGCTCCGGAAACGGGACGCGTTCAGGCCTTGCGCGGCGATGACGACGATTTCGACCGTGTATTGCGGCGCGGCGAGCTTGGCCTCGACGGTAGCGCGCGCCGGCGTGTGGCCGGGCGCGACCCATTCGTCCCACTCCGCGTTCATCTCGGCGAACGTCTTGATGTCGGCGAGATAGATCGTCGTCGCGAGCAGCTGCGTCTTGTCCGAGCCCGCCTCGGCGAGCAGCTTGTCGATGGTCGCCAGAATATCCGGCGGTCTGTTCGCCGACGCTCTTGCCCGCCGCCGCGCCGGCCACCTGGCCGGCGAGATAGACGGTGTGGCCATGCACGACGGCCTGCGACATGCGCGGGCCGACTCCGATGCGATGAATGCTCATGAACTCTAACCTTTTGGTTGATGCCTCAAACCATCTGGATGCCGGGAACCGCGCCGAGGAAATCGCGCTTGCCGATTTCGACGCCTGCGTAGCGCAGCAGTCGTAGGCGGTCGTCAGGTGGAAGTAATATTGCGGCAGCGCGAAATGCAGCAGATAATTGTCGCCACGCATCTTCGCCTTGTTCGGGCCGAGCGGAATAGTGATTTCGCGCGTCGGCGCCGGCTTCGAGGGCGGCGTCGTCGAGCGTCGCGATATGGGCGAGGGTCTTCTCGATGCGCGCCTTGAGCTCGGCCAGCGAAGCTTCGTTGTCCTCGAAGCGCGGCGCTTCGACACCAGCAAGGCGCGACGAAGAATTCTTGGCATGATCGCAGGCCGACTGAACCTGACGCGCGAACGCGAACATGTCAGGGCGGAAGCGAAGGGTCAGGTAGATGGCCGAGTCGAATTTCTTCGCCTCCGCGTGGGCTTGCGCTTTGTCGAGATTGTTGAGGAGCGCTTTCAGCATCACCTCGTAAACGGCTACGCTGGACTGACGTACGGAAATGGTCATGGTGGAAGCTCCTCCCGCGAATTCGCGACGGTCTTATGAAGGCGCGCGTTTTGGCACGGAAGGGGCGGCCGGGCAACCGCGCCGGGGCGCCTCGCGGTCGGGCCTTAAAAGCGCTATCCTGCCCGTCCACCGTAACGAGGAACGCCCCCGATGCAGCACAAAATTCTCTCGGAAGCCGAAATCGCCAAGGAACTCGCCGCCCTGCCCGGCTGGACCTATCACGCGCCCAATATCGAGGCGGAATACAAGTTCGCCAATTTCCGCGACGCCATCGCGTTCATCGTCCAGATCGCCATCGAGGCGGAAGCCTCGAACCACCATCCGGAGTTTTACAATTCCTGGAACCTGGTGAAATTCTCGTTCTGCACCCACGACGTCGGCAACAAGATCACCGACACCGACATCAAGCTGGCCAAGCATATCAGCGAGACCGCGGCGCGGTTTCTGAAGCTGGCGTAGCTTACTCTCTTCTCCCGCTTGCGGGAGAAGGGGATGATCGGCGCATTGGTTGATCGGCGTCACGGCCATTTGAATCGCAACATGGTCGAGGCCTGGCATAAGCTGATCGCAACAGCGGGAGACGAGCATGCAGACGGTGCGTTTCGGCAAGACGGGAATGAAGGTGTCGCGCCTGTGCCTGGGCTGCATGACCTATGGCGCCAAAAGCTGGCGCGAATGGGTGCTCGACGAAGAGCAATCCAAGCCGTTCCTGCGTGAGGCGTATGAGAAAGGCATCAACTTCTTCGACACCGCCGACGTCTATTCGCAAGGCGTCAGCGAAGAAATTCTGGGTCGGGCGATAAGGAGCTCGCGCCGCGCCACGAGCTTGTCATCGCCACCAAAGTCCATGGCCAGATGGGCAAGAACGTCAACGGCGGCGGCTTGTCGCGCAAGCACATCTTGGAAGCGATCGACCATTCGCTGAAGCGGCTCGGCACGGATTACGTCGATCTCTATCAGATCCATCGCTTCGATCCGGCCACCCCGATGGAGGAGACGCTGGAGGCGCTGAACGACGTCGTGCGCGCCGGCAAGGCGCTCTACATCGGCGCCTCGTCGATGTATGCGTGGCAGTTCGCCAAGATGAACGCGCTTGCCGCCGCAAGGGCGCACGCGCAGTTCGTCTCGATGCAGAACTACTACAACCTCGTCTATCGCGAGGAAGAGCGGGAGATGATGCCGTATTGCGCGAGCGAGGGCATCGCGGTGATCCCGTGGTCGCCGATGGCGCGCGGCTATCTCGCGGGCTCCGGCGTCGGCCAGAACGCCGCCACCGTGCGCGGGCGCACCGATCCGTTCAGCGTGACGCTTGGCCTCGGCTCCGAGCAGGACGAAGCGATCCGCGCCCGGGTCGTCGAGACTGCGCGTGATCTGGGCACGAAGCCCGCCATCGTCGCGCTCGCCTGGGTGCTGTCAAAATCCTACGTCACCGCGCCGATCATCGGCGCCTCGAAAGCGCACCATCTCTCCGACGCGGCTGCCGCGGTGGAATTGAAACTCGAGCCCGCGATCCTGGCGCGCCTCGAAGAGCCCTACCGCGCCAAGCCGATCGCCGGGCACACTTGAAGCTAAAGCGACCGCGTCAGGCGTAGCGCGCCGCGGGGGCCCCGGATGACGAGGTCGCCGTTGACGAGGTCCCAGGCCGGCGAACCGAGCAGGCCGGCGAGGAACGAGCTTTCGATCGCCATCGTGTCCTTGTCGCATTGCTTGTGGGTCAGCGCGAACTGGCCGACGAGCAGGTGCTGTTCCTTGGCGGGCCAGATCGTGCCCGACCAGGAATTGCAGCCCGCAAAACCCGAGCGCATGCAGGGCGCCATCGACCTTGAAGCTGACGTCCAGGCTCGCCGGCACCGGCTTGCCGTTGATTTCGCGCAGCGAAAACGTCTGGTCGAGCGGAAACGTCTTGGCCAATGGCGGCAATGGCTTGGGCGGCTCATCGCTTTGCTTTTGGAAACCGTAGGCCGCGCTGGCGACGGCGATCAACGAAGCGGCGAGCAGCGCGAACCGGAGCTTCAACATGGGCGGCCTCTTTCCTGGCGTTGGCAACGCGAATCCCCCTGCCGGGCATATACATAGCGCCGCGAAGCCGGCGCAATGCATCCCGCGACGGCTGCCTCTTGCGATGTGCAGAAGCCTCCCTAAATCATGTCTGCGCGGGCCGCCTGGTCGGACGCGCTGACCAAGACGCCGCCCATTCCGGGGGCGATCGAGGATCATGTCGCTCTTCTCTGGAGGATATGCAATGTTAAACTACGATCTTGTCGCCGTTCTATCGTTCCACCGTCGGCTTCGACCGGCTTTTGTCTCTGCTGGATAAAGCGGCGGGGCCCGACAACAACGGCCAGACCTATCCGCCCTACAACATCGAACGCACGGGCGAGAACGCCTATCGCATTACGTTGGCGGTCGCCGGATTCCGCGACAATGAGCTTTCCGTCGAAACCCGAGAGGGCGTGCTGACGGTTCGCGGCGGCAAGGAATCCGCTCAGAAGGGTGAGACCGACAAGCGCGAAGTGCTTTATCAGGGCATCGCCGCGCGCGCTTTCGAGCGCCGCTTTCACCTCGCCGATCACGTGAGCGCCGTAAAGGCGACGTCCGAGAACGGCTTGCTGCACATCGACCTTGTGCGCGAGGTGCCGGAAGCGCAGAAGCCGCGTTCGATCGCGATCCAGACGCCTGCGCCGAAGACGCATTGAAGTAGCCGCTGAGAAGCAGGCTGCGTAAAATCCGGTCAGTTGATCTCTAAAGAAGAAAGGCGGGCGCCGCGAGGCCCCGCCTTTCGTTTAAGCGTCAGGGCTTTGCCGGAGTGGCCGCCGGCGCTGCGGGGGCAGGCGCGGGAGCCGGAGCAGGCGCCGCGGCGCCCTGCTGCTTCTCGAGCGTCTCACGCTGCACGCGGGCCTTCTCCTCGAGCTGCTTCTGCAACTCGGCGTTCTGCTGCTCGATCACCTTCGGGTCGACCGAGGGACCGTCGAACGCCGCGCCGAAGTCCTTGATCGGCGCATTGAATGTCACTTCGAAATTCGAGGAATTGCGGGTGATGATGGAGAGGTTTGAGCCCTTCCTGAGCGCGTTCATATTGGCGGCGGTAAGGTCGGCCTCGCCGATGCACGCGCCCTGGAAGCAGATGACATAGTGGCCCTCGATCGGCTCGCCCTTGTCGACGACGAGGCGGAAGCCCGGGCGCAGCATCAGGCCGAGCGGCAGGTTGAAACGCGCGAAGCGCTTGTCCTCGGCCGGCCTGATAGATCATCACGGTAAGGCTTGGCTGCTGGGCCGACTGGCCGAAAACGCGGCCGGTCACGCAATTGTCCTTGCCCGCAGGATCCTTGTTGCAGACCTTCGTCCAGTCGGGATCGACGCCGACGAGGTCGAGTTTCACCGCGCCAGGCTGCTGCTGGCCCGGCGCGGCGGGAGCGGCGGGCTTTGCGGACTGAGCGAATGCGGCGCCTGCGCTCGAGCAGGCCAAGTCCCAGAACCGCCGAAGCTCCAAATCGCACAATCGGGGAAGTCATCAAGAATCCTTTCGAGATCGTCCGGGCAATCGGACTCGCTGCGGCGCGGGCGTCCCATGTCGCGACATTGAGGCTTCAACGAGGCGGCGGCGAGCGTGATCGACGGCGGCGACCTCTTTTCATATTCGCCGCGACAATCCAACCAAAATCTAGGCCTCCCCCATCCCTGTTCCGTCATTTCGGAAGCGGGCGTTGCAAGAATGCCGCGTGGCGCTTTGGGCGTCGGGCGCGTCGGCGCTCTAACCTCCCCGCATGAGGTCTTTGCTGATTCGCGCTCTCGCGGCGGCAATGGCGTTCGCCGCGCTGGCGGCCTTGTCGCCGGGCCGGGCGCGCCGAACCGCTGCAGCGGGCGATCGCCATGCATGGCGAACCCGCGTTGCCCGACGGTTTCGAGCGCCTGCCCTACGCCTCCCCGGAGGCGCGCAAGGGCGGGCGGCTGCGGCTCGCCCAGCTTGGCGCCTTCGACAGCCTGAACCCTTTCAATGTCAAGGCGTTGAGCACGGCGGAAGGCCTCGCTGGGAATGTCTACCAGACGCTGATGTTCCGCACCGCCGACGAGCCCTTCACGCTCTACGGGCTGATCGCGGAAAGCCTGGAGACCGACCCTGCGCGTGACTTCGTCGTGTTCCACCTCGACCGCCGCGCGCATTTCTCCGACGGGGCGCCGATCACGTCCGACGATGTGCTGTTCAGTTTCGATCTGCTGAAGAACCAGGGGCCGCCCGCCGGTCCGCGCCGCCTATGGATTGGTTCGTGCGGCGGAAGCGGCCGACCCGCAAACGGTGCGCTTCGACCTCGCCGGCGCCAACGACCGCGAGCTGCCGCTGATGCTCGGCCTGATGCCGATCCTGTCGCGCGCCCACATCGACGTCGACCGCTTTTCCGATCCGACCCTCGACATTCCCGTCGGCTCCGGCCCCTACCGGGTGGTCGAGGTCACGCCGGGACGCGGCCTGAAATTCGCGCGCGATCCCAATTTCTGGGCGCGCGACCTTCCGGTCATGCGCGGCCTCTACAATTTCGACGAGATCGAGATCGACTATTACCGCGACCCGAGTGCGATGTTCGAGGCCTTCAAGGCGGGGCTTTACGATTTCAGGCTCGAGGACGACGCCGCGCGCTGGACGACGGACTACGACTTTCCCGCCGTGCCGCAGGCGGGTGAAGTCACGCTCGACCGCGTGCACAGCGGGCTGCCCAAAGGCGTCACCGGCTTCGCGTTCAACACGCCGGCGGTCGCTGTTCGCCGACCGCGAAGTGCGCGCCGCGCTCGCCGGCATGTTCGATTTCGAATGGATCAACGCCAACCTGTTTGGCGGCGTCTATCGAAGGTCGCGCGGCTTCTTCGACGACAGCGAACTGTCGTCGATCGGCCGGCCGGCGAGCGCCGCCGAGCGAACCTTGCTCGGCGCCTATGCCGCTGAGATCCCCGACGATGTCATGGAAGGCCGCCGCGCGCCGCCCATCAGCGACGGTACGGGCCGCGACCGCGCACTCGCCGAACGGGCGTTGGACCGCCTCGCGAAGGCCGGACTGACCCTCGTCGACGGCGCGTTGCGAACGCGCGACGGAGCCCCGTTTCGGTTCGAAATCCTGGTCAAGCGGCGCATCGAAGAACGGCTGGCGCTCGCCTACGCGCGCTCGCTGGCGCGGATCGGCGTCGCCGCCAATGTGCGCATGGTTGATGACACCCAGTTCCAGCGCCGCCGCGACAAGTTCGATTTCGACATGGCGATCGGAAGCTGGATCGCCTCGCCTTCGCCGGGCGGCGAACAGCGCGGCCGCTGGGGCTGCGCGGCGGCCAGCCAGGAGGGCTCGTACAACCTGGCGGGGGTATGCTCGCCTGCGATAGATGCTATGATCGCCGAATTGGTCGCCGCCGCCGACCCGCAGATTTTCATCGCGGCGGCCCGTTCTCTTGATCGCCTATTGATTTCCGGAGCTTACATAGTCCCGCTGTATTACTCGCCCGAACAATGGGTGGCCTACAGCGCCAACGTCGCCAAACCGGCTCGCGACCCTCTGTTCGGCGTCGCGCTCGAGACCTGGTGGAGCCGCCGCCCTTGAAGTGGACCACGAACACGTTGCCGCTGGGACAGCTGCTCACGCGGTCGGCCGCCGCGATGCCGGACACGCTTTTTTCGCGACGTGGCGAGGCGGGCAGCCCGCCGGTCGAAATGCGCGCCGCCGAAATCGAGCAGCGCGCCGACCGGCACCTGCGGCTGTGGCTCGCCGCCGGCCTCAGCGAAGGCGCCAGGGTCGGCATGATCGCGACGCCGGAGCCGGAGATCCTCGCCGCCATCGTCGGCGCGGCGCGGGCGGGCGTGGAAGTCGTACTGATGTCGCCCTCGCTCGACGCGCCGGCGATCGCCGCCAGCGCGGGGCTGGCGCGCGCCCCTGCGCTTGCGGGACCCGCGGAATTCGCCGGCATCGACTACGCCAAGCGGCTCGCCGAAGCGCGCGCCGCGGCTGGCGCCGTTGCGTGGCTGATGTTGTGGGAGGCTGACCGGCCGCGCCTGTTCCGGCTCGACAACGCCCAGCCCACGGGAAGCAAGATCGCCCCGGAACAGATGGAAGCCGGATTGGCCATTGCCTACGAGTTAGGCGTGCAGGCGCTGCACAGCATCTCGCTGCGGTCGATGGCGGGACAATTCGTCGATGCGCTCGAAATCAAAAACACCGACACGATCATCTCGCTCATTTCGCCGGCGACCCCGGCAGGCCTGATCGTCTCGGCGCATGCGCCGCTGGTTTCGGGAGCCAAGCTGATCTGGCAGGCGCCGTTCTCCGCGATGACGCTCGAACAAGTCTTGAGCGATCCGTCGCCGGTGCATCTGGTCGCCCCCGCCGCGATCGTCGCGGAGCTCGGTCGCGCGCGGCTGCTGTCGCCCGAGCAGCTTTCGTCTTTGACGATCGTCATGTCGGAGACTTCGCCGCCGCCGATCTTCGAGGCCGACCTCGACGCCGAGCGGGTGTTCTTTCTCGATTCGCGGCTGGGCGGCGCGCGGCCGCTTTCCGCACTTTCTTCGGAGCCGGATGCGGAGGGCCGCGATCTCAGCTAGATTGAGAGCAAATTTGCCTCAGGAGATCGCCTTGGCCCCGCTTACCATCGACATCATCAGCGACGTCGTCTGCCCCTGGTGTTACCTCGGCAAACGACGGCTCGAGGCCGCCCTGGAGACGCTGGGCCAGACGGACGCCGTCGTCCGATGGCGCCCGTTCCAGCTCGACGAGACCCTCCCAGAGGAGGGAATGGACCGAAACGCCTACATGCGCCGAAAGTTCGGCGACCTCAGCCGCCTCGCGCCGGTTCACGATCGGCTCGTCAACTTCGGCCGCGAGGTCGGCGCAGCCTATGATTTCGAGGCGATCACCCGGGCGCCGAACACCCTCAGGCGCCCATCGGCTGATCCGCTGGGCGGCGGAAGCCGGCGTGCAGAACGCGGTCGTCGATCAGCTGTTTCGCGCCTATTTCGAACGCGGCGAAGACATCGGCGACAAGGAGGTGCTGGTCGCGATCGCCGCCGCGAACGGCATGGATGGCGAAGACGTTCGCCGCAGGCTCGCCACCGATGACGGCGTCGAGGCGACGCAAGCCGAAATCGAACTCGTGGCGCCGCGCCGGCGTCAGCGGCGTGCCGTTCTTCATTTTCGACGGCAAGCTCGCGGTTTCCGGGGCCGAGAGCGTCGAGGTGCTGGCGTCTGCAATGGTCGAGGCGCAGAACCGGGTCGACAGCGCGGCGGCCGGCTGATCAGGCCGCGGCGGCGATCTCTTCGCCGAGCGGCGCATCGATCGCGACCGGCGGGGCGGCGTTCTCATTGGCGCCCTCGAACTCGAGCGGCGGCGGCAGCACCGGCGCCTCGTGATCGCCGTCCGGCAATTCGCTGGCGACGAAGTCGAGCCGCGGGGCCTGATTGAGGGCGTCGTTGATCACCGCCTCGGCAATGGCGAGTTCGAGCTCGAACGCGATTTCCGGGATCGGATCGAAATCGATCGTCAACAGCGGCGCCGAAGGACCCGCTTCCCAGAGTTGCGGCTCGGGCGCGATGAAGGTTTCGAGCTCGACAATCTCCATTCATCGTCTCTTCGATCACCTCTTGCGCGACGTAAGCGTTCGACGGGTTCGACGAGCGGCTTCGAACAACCTCGGCAGCGAGAATTTCGACTTCGCCGGGAGGCGCGAAATCGATGGCGTCGGGAGCTAGGATTTCGATCGCGCCGCGCGGCGCAGCTTCGATAGGCTTCGGCGACAAAGTATTCGACCGCGGTGGCGGGCGCGATTTCGACAGCATCGAAGGTGGCAAAATTTGCGGCTTCCTGGGCAATCTCGCGCGCCCCTTCGCCGGCCAGTCGCCACATCAACGACAGCATCGGTTCAAGCTGCGGGTCGCCGAGGCTTTCGCAGACCTCGATGGCGCGCAACGTGAGCGCCTGCGAGACGCCCTCGCCAGAGTAAGGCAGCCCCGATTGCAACGCGCCGAGCGCGGCTCGAAACGCAGGCAAGAAGGCTTGCGGCAGGCCGGCCTTGGCGTAGATCGCCGCGAAACCGCGTCCGCGCCAGTCACTGAGAAAGCCGGAGACGCGACGAGCCGGCGCGCCTGACAGGGAGACCAGCGCCGTTTCAAACAGCGAGACGTCCGCGGAAAGCAGCCCGCGCATCAGCAGCGCGACGTTGAGCAGGTCCTTGGCGCGCAGATGCTCGACGAGTTCGCACAATTCGTCGGGATCGCAGTCCCTGACAATGTCGATGATCCCCTGTTCGCGCGCCTCGCGCGTCAAGCGGTCGGCGCGGCCGCCTTCCAGCCAGGCGCAGGATTTGCCGAATTCCACCAGCGCCGCAGCGCTGGCGATCGTCAGATCGACGCGAAGCGTAGCTGGCAGTCCGCCGCGCGCGACAAGCGCCTCGCGCAGCTCGCCATCGGTCGGGAAACGCTCGAACAGTCGGCGCAGCGCCTTGCCGCCGAGCACGGCGCGGGGGTTTCCAATCAGCGCGAGCGCCGCCAGACGCTCGCCGCTGTCGGCGATCGCCCAGATCGACCTTTCGCCGAGCCGGGGCCGTCGCGCAATGGCGACCTGCTGGCTGGAACCGCCGTTGCGAACGGTCTCTGCGAGCTGGGAATCGTCCAGCAGAGGCGAATGCAGGAGCACGGGACACGCGACTTCGGCGCGATCGCCGGCGAGCGCCACGACGATATGGCGCGGCGCATCGGAGGCGCCGGCCAGCGCTTCGGCGAGCGCGCGGCGCACGGCGACCGAGGAATCATCGAGCGCCGTCGTCATCGCGAGCAGCGCTTCGGAGCGGACGCTGGCCGGCAGAGCCGACCCCAGGTACGACCGGGCCAACGCATTGATGGCCCTGACACGGGCGTCGGCCGGTTGCTGGCGCATCCAGACAAGCAGGCGACGCACAACGCTGAAATCGGAGCCGTGAGCTGCAGACGGAGCGAAAGCTATGGCGTTCAACGTTGCGCTCACATGGTTTCTTATAACTATGCGTAGTTTCACACTGTTATGGTAAATGGCGGCTTAATGAGGCGCGGTGGGAGAAACGATAAAGACACCATGGCGCCGCTACGTTCCTGGCTCCTGACGGATGCGCGCGGCCCCGACGCGAATGCAGATGTGCTTTGTCGGGCGTTCACGGCGCCACGCCAGATCGCCGCTCCGACGCCCGGGCGTCGGATCGCGGCGCGCGTGTCGGCCGTCTCCGACGCCGCCATTGAGGCCGATCTCGACATCGCCATGTCGCATTGTCCCTGGGCGATTTTGCTGCCGCGCTGCCGTAGCGGAGTCGATGTGCAGCAGCTCGCCGCCAAGCTCGCCGTGCGCGAGGCGAGGCTCGGGCTCACCGCCGGCGTGACCGGGATCGTCGCGGTCGTCGGCGACAGCGCCGCGGGCGTCTGTAATCTGGCGAGCTTTGCGGGCGCCAGCCCCCGGCTGATTGCGCTCGCTGCCAACGCCGGAGCGCTGCGGCGTGATCTCGGCCGCGCGGCCCCGGCGGGGTCGCGCTCGCCCGCGCGCGCATCGCGCTCGCCGCAGCCGCGGCGCAGGTCGCCGCGATAGACGGCCCCGCGGCCGAGCCGTTCGACGCCGCTGCGGCGCGCGCCGAAGCGGAAGCGGCGTTCAACGAAGGCTTTGTCGGCAAATTTGCGCGACGGCCCGAAGAAGTCGCGCTCTACGACGAAGTCTTCGGGGCCTCGGCTTGATCCCCGAAGCCGCCTTCGGCGAGCCGCAAGGCGTAGGCCGAGACATCCGGCGGCCACGCCTTGAGCTTCTCCTCAAAGCCGGCCTGGTCGCCGCCGAACAGCGCGCGTGAGAGCGCCTCAAAGCCGGGCAAATCCCCGCCGAGCGCATGCAGGAAATGATAGGTGCGCTCGCGCGCCTGGCGCGTGCGCTCCGCCCCCTCGCCGTGCTTGCGCGCGGCGTCGATCAGCCGCCGCAACGCGGCGGACGCTCCGCCGGGCTGTGCTGACAACCAGTCCCATTGACGCGGCAACAGGGTCACTTCGCGAGCGACGACGCCGAGCTTGGGGCGCCCGGGGCCGCGCGCCTCTTCCTGGTCCGGCTGCGGCGCGTAGCGGGCGCGCACTTCGGCTTCAGAACCGGCGAGATTGAGGTCGATCAGCCGCCCGCTGGCGTCGTCGAAAACAAGGACGGATTCATTCGAGGGCAGCGCGTTCGTGCGCGGCCGACGCCACCTCGGCGAGCGGCCCCTGAGCGATGCGACGTAGACCGGCGAAAGCGGAATAAGACATAGAATTGGGCATGGCGGTCTCCTTGGAGCCGCTTTTTATCTGGGTAAAAATTCAAATGCAATAATATCCGGATAAAATTAACTATTTCGACAAATCCGTATTCTCGGCGACAGCGCCGCGTACCGCGATCAGCGCCTCGCCCGTCGCGCGATCGAAAGCGTCGAACGATCGCTGCGCGCGGGCCAGCACGACGGCGCCTTCGCAGACGGCGATCAATAGCGCAGCGAGATCGTCCGCACGACCCGCCGCGACTCCTCCGGCCGCAAACAGTTCACCCAGTCGAGTGCGCCAGGCGCGGAAGCCTGCCGCCGCGCGGTCGAGCATATCAGCGTCCTGCGCCGCGACCGTGACGGCTGCGATCGCACATCCAGCGGTAAAGTCGGAGCGCTCGAGCACGAGCCGCCACAGGGCGACGAAGGTTTCGGCGATTTCGTGCGCCGGCCGTCCCTGGCGCTCGCCGAGCGTCGACAGCGCGAAGCGCGACGCCGCCTCGAGCGCATTTTGCACCAGCTCGTCCTTGCCGCCGGGAAAGTGGTGATACAGCGACCCGCGCGGCGCGCCCGAGGCCGCGAGCACCTCGCTAAATGAGGCGCCCTGCAACCCCTTTCGGGCCAGCGCCTTCGCCGCCTCTGCGATCATCCGCTGCCTGACGTCGTTCGCCACCTCGCCCCCTTGACTATGACGACCTTCATAATCCACACTATGACGCTCATCATAGTCAAATCGAGAGGCCGCTACCCATGCCGATGATCGACATCTACGCCACTGCGGGCACGTTCCGCGACCCGCACAAGCTCGCCGTCGACGCGGCGGCGACCGTGAAGGCCGTCGAACAGGTTCCCGACATCCCCATGTTCCGCAAGAACACCGCCGCCTTCGTCCACGAAATGCCCGCGGGGACGCTCGCCAATGTCGACGGCGACAGCAACTACGTCCGCGTTCAGGTGCTGACCAACGCCGGCGCCCTGAACCGCGAGAAGCAGCTCGAAGTGGTGCGCCGCCTGACCGACCTTGTCGCGGCGGCGGCCGCCGATCCCGACTTGACGAACCGCACCTGGGTCCTGCTCACCGAGGCGGCCGAGGGCGGCTGGGGCCTCTGGGGCAAAGCCCACACCAACGCCGAACTCGTCGGCGCTGCCCGCGCCGAGATCGGGCGGTTGAAAGGCTGACGCAGCGTCAGCGCAGCCCGAGAATGCCAGCCGCCAACCTCGACAGGCGCAAACGGGTCCAGATGTCCGCGGCCGCGAAGCTCGGGCGCCGCTGCGCGGCTTGCCAGTAGCGCGCCAGCGCGGGGCGTTTGCCGACCTCGTCGCCGAGCCCGGCGAACTCCATTCGGGCGAGAAACACGATCCACACCACGTCGGCGATGCCGAAGCGCGGCGGCGCGAGCACTTCGCGGCAATCCGACAAAGTAGCTTCGAGGCGATCCAGAAACCCGAGCGCATCGCGGGTTCGCCGCTCGGCAAGCGTTGCGAGCAATCCCGGATCGAAGGCGATGACGCGCGAGGCGAAAACGTCGGCCCGCTGGCGGTAGAGTTCGGCGAGGTCGGGGTTCGCCTTGGCGAGCGCGATAAGCCGCAGCCGGATCGCGTCGAGCCGCCTCGGGACCAGGAAGCGCGCCAGCGCGCTTCGACTCAGCAGGCGCCCGAATGTCAGCTCCTCGATTGGAAAGCGGTAGTGCAGATCGAGCCACTCGCGGCTCTGCTCGTCGACCCCGCTCTGCTGCAGGCCAAAAGCATATTCCGCGATCGCCCGGCTCTCCGAGAGATCGAGACCCGGCCCGACGAGCGTCGGAACCGTCATGTGGGGATTGATCCGCACGTAGTCCGGCGCCTGCTGGCTGCGTCGCACGTGGATATCGACAAACACCGGTTGATAGACAATGCCGTTCTCGGCGAGCGCAAAACGCGCGATCATCGAGTAATAGGACGAGGGCGCATGATAGAGCTTGAGTTCCGCGCTCGAACCTTCCCGCACACAGACGCTCCTGCTGGATTGCGCCGGGAACGTATAGAGCCGCGAGGCTCGTGACAAACGCTGCGGACTGCAACTCCGTGACTAGCCCCTTCGCCCCGCTTGCGGGGAGAAGGTGGCCGAAGCGCTCAGCGACAAGCTTGCTTGTCGCGGGGATGAGGGGCCGCCGCATCACGAGGCCGCAGTTGCTGCGACGCGGTTCCGACAAATATTTCGTCGGCCTATTCTTGCGCGAAACCGCCCCTCATCCGCGCTTCGCGGACCTTCTCCCCGCAAGCGGGGCGAAGGGGCTACTCACACGCGCTCGCGGCGATTGAATGCGATTGGTGGCGAGAGGCGAAATACTGTGGCAGTTGCCACTACAAGTCCGTGACTATCCCCTTCGCCCCGCTTGCGGGGAGAAGGTGGCCAAAGGCCGGATGAGGGGCCGCCGCATCACGTGGCGACAGTTGCATGCGACGCAGTTCCGACAAATATTTCGTCGGCCTATTCTTGCGAGAAACCGCCCCTCATCCGCGCTTCGCGCACCTTCTCCCCGCAAGCGGGGCGAAGGGCCTACTCACTTGCCCTAGCGGCAAATCAACTGACGGCCAGCCTTCGTCGGGCGATCTCGACAAACACCTTCACGCCATCAACCAGAATGTCGTCGTTGAAGTCGTAGCCCGGGTTATGCAGCGGCTTCGAATTCCCATTGCCGAGAAAGCCGAAGCAACCAGGTCTGAGCGTCAACCAGCGTGCAAAATCCTCTGACGCGGTGATCGGCGCTTGCGCCCAGCCCTGCACGCTCAACGCCAAGCGCCGTGCGCGCGGCAGCGAGCGCCTCTTCAGCGAGCGCGGCGTCGTTGATGAGCGGGACGAACTCGCGGGTATATTTGACCTCAGCGCCAACGTGATGGGCGAGCGCCGCGCCCTGAACGATATCCCTCATCTCGCGTTCGATCCGCGGCACTGATCACAGGGTCGAAACTCCTGACGTCGCCGCGAATGCGCGCCAGGCCCGGCAGCACATTGCGGGCGCCGTCGGTGATCAGTTCGGTGACGGAGACGACAGCCGCGTGGGCAGGATCCAGCCGGCGCGCCACGATCGTCTGCAGGTTGAGCACGATCGCGCAGGCGGCGACCATCGTTTCACGCAGTTCGTGCGGACGCGAGGCGTGCCCGCCGACTCCCGTCAGCGTGATCTCGAAATTGTCTTCCGCCGCCATCAGCGCGCCCGCCCGCGTGCTGAAATGGCCCGCGGCCTGCGCCCGGCATATTGTGCAGGCCAAAAATCTCGTCGAACGGAAAGCGCTCGAGGCAACCATCGTCGAGCATCGCCAGCGCGCCGCGTCCCCATTCCTCGGCGGGTTGAAAGAGGAAGCGCACGGTCCCGCTGAAGCCGCCGTCCTGGCTCAGCGCCTTGGCGGCGCCAAGCAGCATGGCCGTGTGGCCGTCGTGACCGCAGGCGTGCATGAGGCCTGGAACCTCGGAAGCATATTCGTGCGTTGCCTGCTCGGTGATGCGCAGGGCGTCCATGTCGGCGCGCAACGCGATGGCGCGATTGCCTGAACCGCGCTTCAGCGTCGCGACGATTTCGTAGCCGCCAACCCCTTCGGCAATTTCGTCGAGGTCGAATTCCCTCAGTTTCGCTGCGACAAAAGCAGCGGTCTGCCGCTCCTCGAAGCCAAACTCCGGACGACGGTGCAACGCGTGGCGCCACGCAATCATATCTGCCTGCAGCGCGTCGAGATCAATCACGTGCGTTTCCTACAGACTTCACTGCCCGTCGCCGCCGCCCTTGGGCCGCGCCAGCGAAACCAGTTTTTCGACGTAGGCGTAATCCTGATAGCCGCAGCGCGCCAGCGGCTGCGCTTTCGCCGTATCGAAGCGGCCGTCGCTGATATACCCGTCCTCGATATGGACGCCGATCACTTCGCCAAACACGACGATGGTTGTCGAGCTGGTGTCCGCAGATGATTGCGCAGTTGGATGATCTCGACGACCTTGCATTCCAGCGCCGCATGGGCGCGCGCGACGCGCGGCGCCTTGACGAGCCGGCTTTCGGCCATCTCGAGCCCTGCATGCTCGAATTCGCTCGTCCCGCGCGGCAGCGGCGCCGAGGTCTCGCTGATCTTCCTTGAACAGATCGAAGGTGGCGAGATTGGCGACGAATTCGCCGCTCTCGATCGCGAACGAAGCCGAATCCTTCATCCCCTCGCTCGAAAAGCCGATGATCGCCGGGCGATGACGAAAAGCCGTTGAAGAAGCTGTAGGGCGCGAGGTTGATCCGCCCGTCGGCGGCGCGGGTGGAAATCCAGCCGATCGGACGCGGCGTGACGATCGCCTTGATCGGATCGTGCGGCAACAGCGTCCGGTCGCGCTGGCGCGGCTCGTAGAACATTCCCGTCTCCTTCAGGCGTAGCGCGTGACGATGGTCGTCGAGCTCCGGCCGCACGCGGTCCTCGGCGTCGTAGGTCGGGCGGCCGATATGGACGAAGCCGGCGATCCTTTCGTGCGGCGCGAGGCCGAAGCCGTTCGCGGAAGTTGGCGTCATAGGCGCACCATTCGGTGAGCCAGGTCGCGCCAAAACCCATCGCCTTCGCCGCGACGATCATGTTCATGCAGACGGCGCCGGCCGACAGCACCTGCTCCCATTCCGGAATTTTTACGTGCGGCGCGGCGCGCGAAATGACCGCGACGACGAGCGGCGCGCGCGCGAAGCGGCCGAGTTCGACGCTCCGCGCCGCCTCGTCCAGATCGGGCGTCGCCAGCAGTTTGATTTCAAGCGCGAGCCGGCCGAGTTTCTCGCGCGCTGGCGCCCTCGATGACGACGAAGCGCCAGGGCGCGAGCTTGCCGTGATCGGGCACACGGGAGGCGAGCTTCAGCAGCAGCGCGAGGTCCTCGTCCCTCGGGCCCGGGCGCGCCGAGGCCGATCGGCGGCAACGAGCGACGGCGGGCGAGCAATTCGAGCGTAGGATTCATGTGCGGTCCGGGCGGGCGAAAGGCCCAGCTTTTCCTTATCCCTTTGGCGCCCCCTGTAAACCGCCTTGCATCCGCCCGATTGGCGCGCCAATGACCGGGCAGAGATGGAGCGAGGGCAACCGAATTGCGGCGCGGAAGGGTGGAAGCGTATGGCAGGCGGCGCGTGCTCAAGGCCGCGGCCGGCGCGCTCGCGACGGTCAGCGCTCGCCGGCGCGGCGCGCGCGGAAGACCAGGCGCCCGCGTCGCTGCAGGCTGCTCGGCGACGCTCGGCGTCGGCGGAACGGCGCTCGAGGCGGGCGTCAAATGGCGGATCTTCTCCGCCCACGCCGACGTCGACGGCTCGCACACGCTGCTGATCGAATCGGCGCTCGCCAATCCGCTCATCACGCTGACTCCGGGCGAATATGTCGCGCACGTCAGCTTCGGGCTCGCCAGCGCAACCCGCAGTTTTCAGTTGAACTCCGGCGAATCGCGCAACGAGACGGTGCCGATCGCCGCCGGCGCGCTGCGCATATCGGCGACCCGCGACGGCCAGCCGATCGACCCCGCCAACGTCGCGGTCGCCATTTATGTGCCCGAGCGCAACAATGCCGAGGCCAGCCTGGTCTATTCGCGCGCCAAGCTCGGCGACGTGATCGGCGTGCCCGAAGGCTCCTATCACGTTGTTTCGACTTATCTCGACACGGCCGGAATAGGCTCGCTCGGGCGCCGCGAAGACCTCCAACGGGCCGCTGCCGACAGCCACCAATTCGGTCGCCGCGGGCGACGTGCGGGTCGCGGCCGGCAAACTCGTAGACGTCACGCTGCGCCACAGCTTCGCCAACGTGACGCTGAAGCTGGTCAAGGCGACCGGCGGCGAGGCGCTGGCGAACACCACCTTCACCGTCCTGACGCCGGGCGGCGACGTGATCCGCGAGCTGATCGGCGCCTTCCCTTCGCTGGCGCTCGCCGAAGGTGAATATGATGTGATCGCGCGTCACGACGCAAAGACGTTCCAGTCCACTTTCCCGGTCAAATCCGGTATGGACCGCGACATCGAAATCATTGCAAAAGAGGCCGAATGAGGCGGATGCCGCTTCGCGGCGCCTGAAACGGGCAGGACTTCGGAGCGGCGGCGAATGCAAACCTTCTTCGTGCAGATCAAGTGTGGGCTAGGGCGCACTTATGATGTCGCCAGCGCGCTCGCCGAGGCCGAGATCGCTTCTGAGATTTACTCGACGGCCGGCAACTTCGACATCCTGGCCAAGTTCTACCTCGACGCGGGGGTCGACATCGGCCATTTCGTTGGCGAAAAAGTGCAGACGATTCCCGGCATCGTCGACACCCGCACCATCATCACCTTCCGGGCGTTCTGATCCATGACCAAGCTTCGTTTTGTTTCCGCGCTGGCCGCCGGCCTGATCGCTTCCTCGGCATTCGCACAGGGCCCGACCTACCTGTTCGACGCCCTGCATCTCAAGGATTACGCGAAGACCTACCGCGCCTCCTGGGAAAAACTGATGAAGGACGTCCAGCCCGAGCCCGACTGGCTCGTCCAGTTCAACCGCAACTTCGACGGCGATTCCGGCGAGCTGGTCGCCGTGCCCGGCGGGCGGCAAGACCTACGAGCTGTCATTCGTCTGCAAGCCCGCCGACTGCGCGGGTCGCAAGTTCGCGGTGCTGTTCGAAGCCGGCGGCGGCCACGCGACCGGCGCGCTAGGCGGCAAGAGCGACGACCCCGAATATTTCGGCTCGCCTTCGCAGGACGAGAAGGACGCGCTGGCGAAGGCGTTCAAGCTGCCGCCGCCGCCGAGCCCCGCGCCGCAGAATTAGCCGCGTTTCGCGGACCTGTCACTGCGAGGAGCGTAGGGACGCGGCAATCCACGTTCGCAATGACGGGGCGCTATCCACCCTCAGTCCATCCGCATCGCGATGCCGGCCGCGGCCATGCGCTCCTTGGCCTGCCGGATCGTAAATTCGCCGAAATGGAAGATCGAGGCGGCGAGCACGGCGCTCGCGTGTCCCTTGATGACGCCGTCGGCGAGATGGTCGAGGTTGCCGACGCCGCCGGAGGCGATGACCGGGATCGTCACCGCGTCGGCGACGGCCCGCGTCAGTTCGAGGTCGAAGCCGATCCTGGCGCCGTCGCGATCCATCGATGTCAGCAGGATTTCGCCGGCGCCGAGCTCGCAGACTTCGCGCGCAAACTCGACCGCGTCGATGCCCGTCGGCCGGCGCCCGCCGTGGGTGAAGATCTCCCAGCGCAACGGCTCGCCGGCTTTCGAGACGCGCTTGGCGTCGATCGCGACGACCACGCACTGGCTGCCGAATTTTTCCGCCGCCTTGCGGACGAACTGCCGATCCGCCACCGCGGCGGAATTGATTGACGCCTTGTCGGCGCCGGCGAGCAGCAACTGCCGGATATCCTCGACCGCGCGCACGCCGCCGCCAACCGTCAGCGGCATGAAGCAGACTTCCGCCGTGCGCCGGACGACGTCGAGCAGCGTGCCGCGGTTCTCGTGGCTCGCGGTGATGTCGAGAAAGCAGAGTTCGTCCGCCCCCGCCTTGTCGTAGGCGATCGCGCTTTCGACGGGATCGCCGGCGTCGCGCAGGTTGACGAAATTGACGCCTTTGACGACGCGGCCGTCCTTGACGTCGAGACAGGGAATGACGCGCGACTTAAGCATGTTTGTGCGCCTTCAGCAGCGCCAACGCCTCGCGCGCGTCGAGCCGGCCGTCATACAGCGCCCGACCCGTGATGGCGCCCGCGAGCTTCACGCAATCGGGCTCGATCATCCGCTTCACGTCTTCGATCGACGCCAGCCCGCCGGACGCAATGACAGGAATCGCCAGCGCTTCGGCGAGCGCAACGGTCGCGGCGATGTTGAGGCCCTGCAGCACGCCGTCGCGCGAAATGTCGGTGTAGATGATCGCGGCGACGCCGGCGTCTTCGAACCGGCGGCCGAGTTCGAGCGCCGACATGTCGGAGTGGCGCGCCCAGCCATCGACCGCGACGCGGCCATCGAGCGCGTCGATGCCGACCGCGACGCGACCGGGGTTCAGGCGCGCCGCCTCGCGCACGAAGCCCGGATCCTTGACGGCGGCGGTGCCGATGATGACGCGGCTGACGCCCTTTTCGAGCCAACCCTCGACGGTGCGCATGTCGCGCACGCCGCCGCCGAGTTGCACCTTCATAGTTGTCGCCTTCAGCACGCGTTCGACGGCGTCGGCGTTGACCGGTTGGCCCGCGAACGCGCCGTCGAGATCGACGACGTGGAGATGGTCGAAACCGACCGCTTCGAATTCGCGCGCCTGCGCGGCCGGATCGACATTGAAGACGGTCGCCTGCGCCATGTCGCCGCGCACCAGGCGCACGCACTCGCCGTTCTTGAGATCGATCGCGGGAAAAAGGATCACGGGCGCCATTTCAGGAAATTGCCGATCAGCGCCAGGCCGAGGGTCTGGCTCTTTTCGGGGTGGAATTGCGTCCCAACGATATTGTCGCGAGCCACCATTGCGGTGATCGGTCCGCCATAATTGGTGGTTGCAAGAACATCGCCGGGTCTTGACGCCTTCAACTCAAACGAATGAACGAAATAGGCATGCAGCCCCTGCCCTCCCGTCTTGACGCCCGCGAGCACGGCGTGTTCACGCCTCACGTCGAGCGTGTTCCACCCCATATGCGGGATCTTGAGCGTGGCGTCGTCGGGGCGGATCAAGTCGACGTCGCCGGATATCCAGTCGAGACCTGAGACGATCTCGTGTTCCAGCCCGCGAGACGCCATCAATTGCATGCCGACGCAGATGCCGAGGAACGGTCGGCCGCGAACGCGCACGGCTTCCTCGAGCGCGGCGGCCATTCCGCTGACCGCATCGAGGCCGCGCCGGCAGTCGGCGAAGGCGCCGACGCCCGGCAGCACGATGTGCTCGGCTAACGCGACGCGCGCGGGATCTGACGTGACGATCACTTCGCGCGAAAGCCCGGCTTCGCGCGCGGCGCGCTCGAACGCCTTGTGCGCAGAATGAAGATTGCCTGAACCATAGTCGACGATCGCAACCGTCATGGCCGCCCCGCTTCAGGGAACAGCCCAAGCACGTGAGGGTCGCGACGCTGAGACACTTGCCGCGCCTCGCGCGGCGCGACGCCCATGGGGTCGTTGGCTTGAGCCAGCCGGCGCGCAATGAACAAATACGCGGCGTCGCTCGCATTGCCGGCTTCGACGATATCAATCAACCCATGACCACGGCGAGTTAACGACTCGCCCCGCCATTGCGAACCTTCGACGCCGACAAACACTGCGGCGGCCAAAGCAAACGCGAATACGGCGCCTGTCGAGATAAGATCGAAAGCATTCAGGCTCACGACGATCGCAGCGCCGATCAGATAGAAGCCAAGCGGAATCCACAGTTGGCGCGCGGCCAGCCAAAACGGCGCGAACAGGAACGCGGCGTACGAGAAGCCGACCTTCGTCGCTTCAAACGCCTCCGCGGCGGCCTCCCGATCGCCCGTCAACTGCGGGCCATGAATTTCATACGTCGACATTGTTCTACAAACCTGGCCGCGGCTAGAGCGCGCCCTTGGTGGACGGTATCCTTGCGGCCTGTCGCGGATCGATTGCAAGCGCCGCGCCAAGCGCCCGCGCCACGCCCTTGAAACAGGACTCGGCGATATGATGACTGTTCAACCCGTAGAGCGTTTCAACGTGCAGCGTGAGGCCGGCGTTCATCGCGAACGCCTGAAAGAATTCGCGCACCAGCTCGGTGTCGAAGGTCCCGATTTTCGGAGTTGGAAATTCGGCCCGGAAGACCAGAAAGGGCCGCCCGGAAACGTCGATGGCGACTCGCGTCAGCGTGTCGTCCATCGGCAGCAGACAGTCCGCGTAACGCGTCAGGCCCCGCTTGTCGCCAAGCGCCTCGCGCAGCGCCTGTCCGAGCGCGATCCCGACGTCTTCCACCGTGTGGTGGTCATCGATGTGGAGGTCGCCCTTGGCCGTTACCTGCATGTCGATGAGGGAATGGCGCGCCAGCTGGTCGAGCATGTGGTCGAAGAACCCAACGCCGGTGACGATTTTCGCCGCGCCGGTTCCGTCGAGATCGACCTTCACGTCGATCGCCGTCTCATTCGTTTTGCGCGAAATGGCGCCCGTGCGCATCTCCAGCCCCTGTATACGATCGATTGCCGCGGGGGTGATAGCAAGGCCCAGGCCGCGCCGCCACCCGTTATCCGTGCGTTTTGCCTACGAAATAGGCAAAATTCGTCCCGAAGGCGTCAATTCATGTATGCAGTATACCATAACACGCCTGAATCAGCGCCGCGACGTCGGAATCCGAACCGACGGTGATGCGCAAAAATTCCGCAATCCGCGGCTTCTGGAAATGCCTGACCAACACGCGGCGCTCCCTCAAGGCGCGCGTCCACTCGGCGCCGCTCAGCCGATTGTGGCTGGTGAAAATGAAGTTCGCGCTCGACGGCAGCGTCACGAAACCGAGTTCGCCGAGGCCCCTGGTCATGGCGTCGCGGCTTTTGAGCACCTTCGCGACCGTTGCGGCGAGAAACGCTTCGTCCTTCACCGAGGCGATGGCGCCGGCCTGGGCCGGGCGTCCCAGCGGATAGGAATTGAAGCTGTCCTTGACGCGGTTCAGCGCCTCGACGAGACCCGGGTCGCCGATCGCGTAGCCGACCCGCAGGCCGGCCAGCGCGCGCGACTTCGACATCGTGCGCACGACGAGCAGGTTCGGCCGCCCCGGCAGCAGGCTCAGCGCGGACTCGCCGCCGAAGTCGACATAGGCCTCGTCGATGACGACGGGAATGTCGGGGTGGTCGTCGATCAGCGTCGCGACCTCGGAAAGCTCCATCGAGATGCCGGTCGGCGCGTTGGGATTGGCGAGGATGATCGCGCCGCACGGGCGCCGGTAGTCTTCCACCCGGATCCGAAAATTTTGCGTCGAGCGGAACTGTCTCGAAAACGACGCCGGTCAGCTTCGCGTAGACCGGATAGAAACTGTAAGTGACGTCCGGAAATAGCAGCGGTTTGTCGTGCTTGAGCAGCGCCGCGAACGTGTGCGCCAGAACCTCATCCGAGCCATTGCCGACAAACACCTGCGACGCCGCGACCCCATGATAGGCGGCGAGCGTCTCCCTCAGCTCCGTCGCCTCGGGATCGGGATAGAGGCGCAGGCTGTCGGCGCCGGCAGCGCGCACCGCCGCGATCGCCAGCTGCGACGGGCCGTAAGGGCTCTCGTTGGTGTTGAGCTTGACGAGATCGGCCATGCGCGGCTGCTCGCCAGGCACATAGGGCGTCAGCTCGCCGGCGAGCGCGGTCCAGTAACGGTTCATGCGAAATCCTCGAACGCCGGGCTCATAGCCCGGTTGAAGGCAGAGCCGCAACTGCGGCCCAGAACGCCCGCTTCTGTAGCCGCGGTCGCTGACCGCGGCCTGGCGCCATCCGGGGTCAGCGACCCCGGCTACAGCGGCGCTGTCCGGGTCAGGGCCTCTGTAGCCGCGGTCGTGGACCGCGGGTTTTGCGCCCTCGACGCGCGCGGCAAAGCCGTCCTAAATGCGCCGACATGTACGATCTGATCTCGAGTCCCGATTTCTATCTGTTCGCCATTCCCGCCGTCATTCTGTTTGGACTGTCGAAAGGCGGACTCTCGGGGCTCGGAGCGCTGGCTACGCCGATCCTGGCGCTGACGATCTCGCCCGTAAAAGCGGCGGCGATTCTGCTGCCGATCCTGATTGCGCAGGACTGGGTCGGCGTCTGGTCGTTTCGGCATGAATTCGACCGCCGCAACCTGATGATCTTGATCCCCGCGTCGATCATCGGCGTCGCGGCGGGAGGATTGCTGGCGGCGCGTGTCAGCGAGGACGCTGTCCGCTTTGCGCTCGGCCTCATTTCGTTGCTGTTCGTCGCCTTCATGCTGATCCGCGACCGGCTGCCGCAACGCGAGACTAAACTTCCAGGCGTTGCGCCGGGGTTGATCTGTGGCGCGCTGTCCGGTTTCACGAGCTTCGTCAGCCATTCCGGCGCGCCGCCATTTCTGATCTACGTGATGCCACAGAAACTCGAGCCAAAAATCTTCGCGGGCACCTCGGTGATTTTCTTCGCCGCCGTCAATCTGCTGAAGATTGCTCCCTTCGTCATGCTCGGCCAGTTCACCCGCGAAAACCTGCTCGCCTCGGCAGTCCTGCTGCCGCTTGCGCTCGCGTCGGCCGTATTCGGCATCTGGATCGTGCGGCGGCTGCCCGCGGAACGGTTCTATAATCTGGTGCTGCTGCTGAGCTTCGTGCTGGGCGTGAAACTGATCTACGATTCGCTACACTAAGTCGAAAACGGCGCTACACTCGCAGATCTCGTTTTCTGAGAGAGAGAAGGCAACGCAATTGCGATCTCGCAGCAGCCGCACGCGATTGGCCCTGTCCGCAGCCGCGCTCCTGACGGCGGTGGCGAGCGCCGCCGCTGACGACACGGTCCCCACCGTACCGGGCGACGACCTGTTCGGCTACACCGCGCCGACCGACGTCGGCAATCCCGGCGACAAGCAGATTTTCAATGAGAACGACGCGCGAGTGGGCAAGACCCAGGGCTCTTATTTCGCGCTCGACTCAAAGCTGGCCGTCGACAACACGTTCGCGCCGGGCTGGTGGGGTTCCGTTGGCGTGTTCACCAACCTGAACTCGGCGAGCGGCGTTCCAGGCATCAGCGACATCAGCGAGTTCACCTACGACGGCGTTGTGCTTGAAGTCGAACGGCTGATGATCCCCCGCAGCGCCGGCAATCCGTTCGCGCTGAGCCTGGACGTCGAGACCGATTTCAATTTGCACGACCCGGAAACAGGGCTGCTCGCCGACAGCCTGACGACGACCTTCAAAGCGTTTGTCGATGCGCCAATCAAGCCGAACTCGCTCTATTGGGGCGCGAACCTGCAATATGCGATCGCGACGGCGCAGGCCCCGAATTCCGGACCCTGGTCGCCAAGCTCGCAACTGCTGCTTTCGTCGGCGTTGACCTGGCAATGCCAGCCGCCCTTGTTCATCGGCGTCGAAGCCCGCTATTTCGTCAATGGCGCCGACGCCTGGGTCGGCGACATCGCCGGGCAGGCCCTCTACATAGGGCCGACGCTGCTCTGGAAGCCGAACGACACCTACGCCTTCAACGTGACCTACCAGCCGCAGGTCTGGGGCCGCGCAACGGCGACACCCAGCGAGTCGCTCGACCTGACCGATTTCGAGCGGGCCCAATTCCGGGTCAAGGCGGTCATTTCGTTCTGAATTCGTCGCCGGCACGAAACAAACACGTTTCAGGGGCAAGATGCGCCCGTCATTGCGAGCAAATGGCTCCGTCTTCGGCGCCACGCTCCTCGTCCTGAGCCTTTGCGAAGGACCTTGCCGCCCGCGCGCTCCCGGGCGTGATTTCGCGCGTGCTAGCACAGAGCAGACCGGGTATCCACACGTCCTTCGACGAGCTCAGGACGAGGGCGGGGCGGCGATGTGCGCATGCCGCTGCGCTCTCGCGGGAATGACAAGGAAACAGGCTTAGGCTACCGCCTATGGCGCGCCGCCTCGAGGACAAAGCTCGCCATGCCGATTTCGAAACTGCTGATCGCCAATCGCGGCGAGATCGCGATCCGCATTGCGCGCGCCGCGGCCGAACTCGGAATCGCGAGCGTCGCCGTCTATTCCGACGACGACGCAGGGTCTTTGCACGTCCGGGTCGCCGACGAGGCGCACGCTCTCGGCCGCGCCGGAGTCGCCGCCTATCTCGATGGCGCGCGGATGATCGCGCTCGCCCAAGCGACCGGCGCGGAAGCGATCCATCCCGGCTACGGCTTTCTCGCCGAGAACGCTGGACTTTGCGCGCGCCATAGCGGCGGCCGGTCTCACGTTCATCGGGCCGCGGGCGGAGGCGCTGGATCTGTTTGGCGACAAACTCGCTGCGCGCGAACTCGCGCGGCGCTCAGGCGTCGCTGTCATCGAAGGCGCGTCAATCGCATCGCCAGCGGAAGCCGAGGCGTTCCTCGAGCGGCTCGACGGCGCGGCGATGATGCTGAAGGCGGTGGCGGGCGGCGGCGGGCGCGGGATGCGGGTCGTTCGCCACCGCGACGAAATCCCTGACGCGTTCGCGCGCTGCCGCTCGGAGGCGACAGCCGCCTTTGGCGACGGCTCGCTCTATGCGGAGCGATGGATCGAGCGCGCGCGCCACATCGAGGTTCAGATCCTTGGCGATCGCGCGGGCGGCCTCACCGCTTTCGGCGAGCGGGAATGCACCGTGCAGCGGCGCCATCAGAAACTGATCGAGATCGCGCCAAGCCCGTCGCTCTCCGACGTGCAGCGCCAACGCATCATTGAAGCGGCCATGAGTTCTGGCGCGCGCCTCGGCTTACGACAATCTCGGCACGTTCGAATTTCTGCTCGACGAGCAGCGCGGCGAATTCGCGTTCATCGAGGCCAATCCGCGCCTGCAGGTCGAACACACAATCACCGAGGAGGTGTTTGGCGTCGATCTGGTTCAGGCGCAGATACGCGTCGCCACGGGCGCGACGCTTCGCGAACTCGGCCTCGACGCGCCGCGTGCGCCGCGCGGCTTCTCGCTGCAGACGAGGGTCAATCTGGAGACGATGAAGGCCTCGGGGGACGCCGCGCCGAGCGGCGGCGTCATCACCGCCTATGAGGCGCCGTCCGGGCCGGGAGTGCGCGTCGACGGCTTCGGCTACGCCGGCTATCGCACCGGCGCGGCGTTCGACTCGCTGATCGCCAAGCTCATCGTGCATTCGCCGGGCGGCGACTTCGCGGCGGTCGCGGCAAAGGCGGCGCGCGCGCTGGCGGAGTTCCGCATTGCGGGTGTCTCAACCAACATTTCCTTCCTGCACGCGGTGCTGACACATCCCGGTTTTGTCTCCAACCAGATCGACACGCGCTTTCTCGAGCGTCACATGCCGGAGCTGATCGCGGCGGCCGCGCGCGATCGTCGCAAGCCCTATTTCGAGCCCGCCGGCGCCAACGACGCCCCCGCGCGCGGCCATCAGATCGAGGCGCCGGCAGGTTCAGTCGCCGTCGGCGCGCCGCTGCTCGGCACTGTCGTTTCGATCGATGTCGCAAACGGCGATCTCGTCCGGCCCGGACAACCGATCGCCGTTCTCGAAGCGATGAAGATGGAGCATCTGGTCACCGCGCCAGCCGGCGGCGTGGTGCGGCTGATCCGCGCCCGCAAGGGCGACACGCTCTATGAGGATGATCCGATCCTGTTCCTGGAACCCGCCGACGTCGCGGCCGACGCCGCGACCGCCGAAGCCGAAACGGATCTCGACGCGATGCGCGCCGACCTGCAGGAGATGCGCGAGCGGCAGGCGTTCGGCCTCGACGAAAACCGGCCCGAGGCCGTTGCGCGCCGTCGCGCGACCGGCCATCGCACCGCGCGCGAAAACATCGCCGCGCTGGTCGATCCCGGCAGCCTGCTCGAATATGGCTCGCTGGCGATCGCCGCGCAGCGCGCGCGCCGCTCGCTCGAAGACCTCGTTCGCAACACCTCCGGCGACGGCGTCGTCACCGGCCTGGCGAGCGTCAATGGAGACCTGTTTCCGCCCGACAAATCGCGCTGCCTCGTCATCGCCTATGATTACATGGTGCTCGCCGGCACACAGGGCCAACGCAACCACAAGAAGCAGGACCGGCTGCTGACGCTCGCCGAGCGGCAGCGCATCCCGATCGTGCTGTTCGCCGAGGGCGGCGGCGGGCGTCCCGGAGACACCGAGCAACTCGGCGTGACGGGCCTCGACATACAGACGTTCGCGCAGTTCGCGGGGCTCAGTGGTCTTGCCCCGTTGATTGGAGTCGTGTCCGGTCGCTGCTTTGCCGGCAACGCAGCGCTGCTCGGTTGCTGCGACGTCATCATCGCGACGCGCGACGCCAACATCGGCATGGGCGGTCCGGCGATGATCGAAGGCGGCGGCCTCGGCGTCTACAAGCCGGAAGAGGTCGGACCCACGAGCGTTCAGTCGCCCAACGGCGTGATCGACGTGCTGGTTGAAGACGAGCTCGAAGCCTGCGCGGTCGCGAAGAAATATCTGTCCTATTTTCAAGGCGACGTCGCCGATTGGCGAGCGGCCGACCAGCGCCGGCTGCGCCGGCTGATCCCCGAGAACAGGCTGAGGGTCTATGAAATCCGCACGGTGATTGATGCGCTCGCTGACGAAGGCTCGATGCTCGAACTGCGCGCCGCGTTCGGCGTCGGCATCGTCACCGCGCTGGTGCGGATCGAGGGCCGGCCGTTCGGCCTGATCGCCAACAATCCAAAACATCTCGGCGGCGCGATCGACTCCGACGCCGCGGACAAGGCGGCGCGGTTCCTGCAATTGTGCGACGCGTTCGATCTGCCGATCGTCTCGCTGTGCGACACGCCCGGCTTCATGGTGGGTCCGGATGCGGAGAAGACGGCGCTGGTGCGCCATGTCTCGCGCATGTTCCTCACCGCGGCGAGCCTCGACACGCCGTGGTTCACGATCGTGTTGCGCAAGGGCTACGGGCTCGGCGCGCAGGCGATGGCGGGCGGCGGCTTCCACGCCCAGAGCGCGACGCTATCGTGGCCGACCGGCGAATTCGGCGGCATGGGGATCGAGGGCGCGGTGCGGCTCGGCTATCGCAAGGAACTGGAGGCGATCGCCGACGCTGACGAGCGCGAGCAGAAATTCCGCGCGATGGTCGCCAGAACCTACGAGCAGGGCAAGGCGATCAACATCGCGGCCGTGCTCGAGATCGATCAGGTGATTGATCCGGTCGAGACGCGGCGCTGGATCATCGGCGGGCTGAACGGCTGGCCGAAGCCGGTGCGGACGGGGCGGAAGCGGCCATTCGTCGATGCGTGGTGAGGATGGGGCGGCGGCGGCCATCAACGAATTTCAGCGTTTATCCCCTTCTCCCCGCTTCGGGGACAAGCGAAGCGTTTTGCGTTTCCCGGGGGTGGCCGAAGGCGGCTACGGGCGGCCGCACACGTAAGAATTGTTGCTGCGACGCGCTCCCGACAAATTTTCGGGGCCTATCTGGGACGAACGCCCCCTCATCCGCGCTTCGCGCACCTTCTCCCCGCAAGCGGGGAGAAGGATGGACTACAGGCGCTCGCAGCAAGTGGCGGATCAGTCTTCCTTCGATTTCCCCGTCGCCTTCGCCACGGCGCCGCGATGCCTCGGCGCAACGTGCACGGCCCTTTTCCTGGCGACCGGCGCGGGCGCTTTCACGACGCTTTTCAAGGCAAGCGGCGCCGGCGCCTCCGTGTCCGCGCCTGCGGGCGCCGAGGCGGTCGTGTAGGCGGTGGCGGTGGCGTCAGCAGGCGTGGTTGTCGTGGCGCGCGCGGCGAGCACCGGGCCGGACCAACCGGGCTTCGGACCGACGAAAACCGGCACCGGCGCGTAGGCGACGGGCTCGGCGACCAGCAATTGCGCGACGGCCGCCGATGTCGAGTTGCGCGCCAGCGCGGCAGCCGCCCCGTTGCGGCCTTTCGGCGCGGGGTCCGCGGCCGGAACGGCCTGCGGCAGGATGATCTGCATCTCCTGTTCTTCCTCGGCGACCAGCGCGGCGTTGCGGCGCGAGCACACTTCGGTCCGCATGTCCTTCGGCTGCTTCTGGTCGGACGCGGGCAGGTCGGCGAGCTTGGGACCGCGGGTCGAATTCGAGAAGCCGCGTTCAAACAGGGCGGCGGCCTCGAGGTTGCGCTCGCGCGTGCTCGGCGATCCGAACACCACGACGATCAGCTTGCGGCCATTGTGGGTCGCGCTGGCGACGATGTTGAACCCGGAGGAGCAGGTGAAGCCGGTCTTCATGCCATCGGCGCCGGGATAATGCCCGAGCAGGCCGTTGTGGTTGGCGATGATCGAATCGTCGAGCTGCATCGAGGGAATGTTGAAAAGCGCGGCCTGATCCGGGAAATCGGTCAGCAGCGCGCGCGCCACCACCGCCATGTCGCGCGCGGACGAATAGTGGTTGGGATCGTGCAGTCCGTTGGGGTTGACGAAATGCGATTCCTGCATGCCGAGACGGCGAGCGGTCGCGTTCATTTCGTCGGCGAAATCCTCCACCGATCCCGAAATGCTTTCGGCCACCATCACGGCGACGTCGTTCGGCGACTTCACCATCAGCATCTTCAGCGCGTTGTCGAGGGTGACTTCGGTGCCAGGCTCGAACCCCATCTTCGAGGGCGCCATGCGCGCCGCCCGCATCGACATGGTTAGCGGCGTATCCATGGTGAGGCGCCCCTGCTTGACCGCATCGAGCGCGACATAGACGGTCAGCAGTTTCGTGACCGAGGCGGGATACCACGGCGTCGTGGCGTCCTTGGAAAGGATCGTTTCGCCGGACGCGGCGTCGACCACCAGATAGGGCCCGGCCTCGACGCCGGTGATGGCCAGCAACAGAACGGCGCCAGCCGCAGCAGCGCGATACAAGGCGCTCATCGTCTTCAACAGCATCTGGGACGACACTCCTGGTGAACCGGCGATCGCGCGACGCATGACCGATGGTTACGTGCAAACGCGCGCAATCTCAAGCGCTGTGGAACCGCGCTCCCGTCGCGGCGCCTTCGGCGCTAGGCGGGAAATGCGGCGCTAGCATGTCGGCGGCTTCGATGGCGGCGGACCCTAGCGCGGTTTTGAGGTCGCCCGTGGCGACCTTCGCGGTGAGCCGGTCGACAAGTTTCTGCCAGTCTGCTGCGGGGACAAGGCGCGTAGCCTGCGTTCCGGCGACCACCCGCGCATAATGCTCGGCGAGCGAAACATAGATCAGCACGCCATTGGCGCCGCCGGCGTGCGAGCCGATCCGGGTCGAGAACTGCACGATCGCGGCGCGATGCGCATGAGCCCGTTGCACCCGCCTGCTGCTGAGCAAAACGCGCGCGCGGGTAACGGAAAAGACTGCGAGCGCGAACAGCGCCAGCGCCAGCTGAACCGCGAAAATGCGCTCGGCCGAAATCTCCGTGAAAATCAGCAGCGGCCAGGGCGCAAGCAGCGCGATCAGGAAGCTCAGGATCAGCGGCGGCGCCGCGTAATCGGCAGACGCCTCCGCAATCACCCCCATCAGCGGCGCAGCGGTGCGACTCTGCGCCGCATCGAACGCAGCCTCGAGCGCCCGCGCATCGTCTGCGGATAGCACCGCCATCACCAGCTCCCCGAGGCGCCGCCGCCGCCTGACGAGCCCCCGCCGCCGGAAAAGCCGCCGCCGCCAGAGAATCCGCCGCCGCCCGAATAACCGCCGCCGCCCGAACCGAATCCGGAACTGCCGACGATGAAGCCGCCCGGCCCGACGCGTCGCCCGTAGCGTGTCACCATGATGAACACGAACAGAAAAAACAGGACGAACAGAACGATCTCCCAGGTCGGCGCCTGTTCCTCGTCCCGAACCGCCGGCCTCTTCTGCCACTCGCTGGCGTCGGTCGTCAGCGTCGTGATGATGTCGTCGACGCCGCGGGTCACGCCGCCGTCGAAGTCGCCGGCCTTGAAGCGCGGCGCGATCGCGTTGACGATGATGAGCTTCGAGATCGCGTCGGTCAGCGTGCCTTCGAGCCCGTAGCCGACCTCGATGCGGACCTTGTGCTCCTTGGGCGCGACCAGCAGCAACACGCCGTTGTTCTTCTTCGCCTCGCCGAGCTTCCAGGCGCGGAACAGGTCGTTGGCGAACGGCTCGACCTCCTGGCCCTGCAGGTCGGGCACGGTGGCGACGACGAGCTGGATGCCGGACTTGTCTTCGAGACTGGCGAGCTTGGTGGTCAGGTCGCTTTTGGTTTGCTCCGAGAGGATGTTGGCGGCGTCGACGACGCGGCCGGAGAGGGGTGGGAAAGTGACGGCCGCGAAGGCGGCGAGCGAGAAGAGCAGGAAGCTTGCAACGAGGCCAAGCCTACCCTTCTCCACCTTCTCCCGCGAGCGGGAGAAGGGGACAAGCGGCGCGACTTGGTGACGACGGCCACTAGAACTTGACCGCCGGCGCCGTCTGCGCCGCGTCGTTGGCGGTGAACGCGGCCATCGGCTGCGCGCTGTGGTACACCGTCGAGGCCCAGATCACGCCGGGGAAGGTGCGCAGCGTGGTGTTATATTCCTGCACCGCGGCTATGTAGTCCTTGCGGGCGACGGCTATCCGGTTCTCGGTGCCCTCGAGCTGGCTCTGCAACGCCAGGAAATTCTGGTTCGACTTGAGGTCGGGATAATTCTCGCTGACCGCGAGCAACCGGCCGAGCGCGCCGGAGAGCGCATTCTGCGCATCCTGCAATTGCTTGACCTTGGCGGGATCGGTCAGGTCGTTGGCGTCGACATGGATGGACGTCGCCTTGGCGCGCGCTTCGGTCACGGCGACCAGCACGTCCTTTTCCTGCTTGGCGTAACCCTTGACGGTTTCGACAAGGCTAGGGATCAGGTCGGCGCGGCGCTGATACTGGTTCTGCACCTCCGCCCATTTCGCCTTCGCCGCCTCCTGCTGGGTGGGAATCGTGTTGATCCCGCACGACGCGAGCCCGAAGCTCATCAGGCCGACGAGTACCAGCGCCTTCAGGCGCGAGACGCGGAAATTCATGCGAGGATCTCCTGCGCCCTGAACGGGCGCACCTGATATAGACGAGCTTGCGACGAGCCGAAACGGTGTACGTCAAACGGAAGCTGCGGCAAACTCGCCCTTGAGCGCGCGGTAGAGGGCCTGGAAGCGCACCCGCTTGGCGGCGAAGGCTTCGACCAGCGCAGGTTCGGGCTCGATCATGTCGGCGACCTCGGGCCATCTGCAAATGGCCTCCGGCGCCGCGCCTGTTGCGGCGATCCTCGCCAGCCGCGCCGCGCCGAACGCGGGACCCTGGCCGCCGCCGACATAGCGAACGATGCGCCGGTCGATCGCCGCCGCGATCATGCGGGCCCAGAGCGTGCTGCGCGAGCCGCCGCCGATCAATCCAACATCGCCGATGATGTCGCCCGCCGACTGCAGGCAGTCGCGCGCTTCGGCCAGCGTCAGCGCCACCCCCTCCATCACGGCGCGGGTCAGATCGGCGCGCGACGAAGATTCCGACAGGCCGAACACGACCCCGCGCGCATGCGGGTCGTCGAGCGGCGTGCGCTCGCCGGACAGATACGGCAGGAAGGTCAGCGCGCCAGGACCGCGGTAGTCGATCGCCGCCTCGCTTTCGAGTTCGGCGACCTCGGCCCTTGCGAGCCGCGCCGCGAAGGCGAGCGCGCCAGCGCCGTTCAGCATCGCCGCCATGCGATACCAGCGCCCCGGCAAGGCGTGCGCAAAGCTGTGGACAAGCTTTTCGGGCGCGGCGCGATAGACGTCGGAGGCGAGGATGAGCTGCGTCGCCGTTCCCAGCGAGATGAACGCCTCGCCGGGCCGAATCGCGCCGAGCGCAACCGCGCCGACCGGGGAATCGCCGCCGCCGGCGGCAACGACGACGCCGCGCGGCAACCCGAGTTCGTCGGCGATTTCAGGCCGGAGCGAAGCCACGGGCGCGCAGGCCTCGACCAGCGGCGGGACTTGACCGAGCGTTACGCCGCTTGCCTCGAGGGCCGCCTCCGACCAGCGGCGCTCCGCCTCGTCGAGCCACCAGGTTCCCGCCGCATCGCTCATGTCGGTGAGCGCTTCGCCGGTGAGTTCCAGCCGGAGATAATCCTTGGGCAGCAACACCGTCTTTATGCGCGCGAAAATCTCGGGCTCGTGGCGCGCAAGCCAGATCAGCTTCGGCGCGGTGAACCCCGCCATCGGCTTCACGCCGAGAACCCGTTGCAGCGGCGCAAATTTTTCGGCTAGCTCCGCGGCCTCCGCGTAAGCACGCTGATCGTTGTGCAGGATCGCGGCGCGCAACGGCGTCCGGTTTTCGTCAAGCAAGACGGCGCTGTGCATCTGGCCGGAAAAGCCCATGCCCCGCGCGGCAGCGAAGGCCTTAGGCGCCGCAGCACGAACTTGACGCAGTGCAGCAAACATAGCGCTCGCCAATCGCGAGGGTCCTGTTCGGACCAACCAGGATGGGGATGGGCGGGAAGATAGGCGCTCTCCGCAAATGCGAGCGCGCCACCTTCATCATCTACGAGGACAATCTTGATTGCGGACGTCCCGCAATCGATGCCGAGATAAGTCATGCCTACTTGTTGCGAACCTCGGCCGCTACGGCAAGCGCGATCTCGTCAGGTTTGGGCGCAGGCGGCGATCATCCACGCCGGAACCGCCACGCTCTCGATCTCGCGTTCGAGAATGTAACGCAGACCCGACAGGACCGGCGCGTCGCTCTTGTGCGTCGCAGCAGAAACGCTCTGCAGATCCATCTCGTCGGCCGACGCCGCAAATTTACGGACGAGCTCAGCCGCGAACGCTCCGCGCGACAGATTGCGGCGCGTCGCTTCGGCCGCTACGCGGTTGGCGATCTCGCCGCCAATCGAGTCCACGGCGGCGCGCGCGACTTCGGCATGGGAGCAGGTATGAACTATCTCGCGATACGTCATGGGCCACTCTCCCTGGGTTTGATCTTGCGAAGGGGAATAGGGGGCAAACGCGTCGAACTTATGACCGATACATAATGTTGCAGGTGCGAAGAAAATTACGATACGTAAACTTGTTTGATATTGCAGGCTTGATAGCACATCCGCGCGCGCCTGTCGCCTTCAATCTACAAATGGAGCGCGTGTCGCACACAACATTTATTGCCCCCTCGCCGAAAAGCATTGTGTGACAATTTCGACAAGCCGCGGACGACGAACGGCATCGCAATGCGTTAACGTGTCGCGACTTGCGCGCACACGCCGCCGCCTTTCGACGGACTTTTCCGCCTGACGGCTGCGCGAACGCGATGAGCGTCATCGGCCCTTCCTGTCGACGCAACCGCGCTCGGCTCCGATCGCTGAAGCCTTCTCCCCGCAAGCGGGGAGAAGGGATTAGCTGAGCAATCTGCTTGGCCACGCCAAGTGATCCGAGCAGATTTGTTTGACCTTACGTCAACCAAAAACGAAAAGGCCGGGCGCAAGACGCCCGGCCCAAAAATTGAGCAGATCCCTCAACCGCCGCCTTACGCCGCGGCTTTGATTGACGCCGCAGTCTTGTCCATGATCTCGCCGATCTGCTCCTCGCTGACGATGAACGGCGGCGTCAGTTCGATCGTGTCGCCGGCGAGGCGCAGCATGATGCCGGCTTCGTGGAACGAGTGCTCGAGCACGTGGTAGCCGCGCAGCGTCGGACTGCCGGCGATCGGCGCGAGATCGATCGCGCCGGTGAGGCCGACGCAGCGGATGTCGACGACGTTCGGCAGGCCCTTGAGCGACATGATCGCGTCGGCACCAGATCGGCTCCAGCTTCTTGACGCGCTCGAACAGGTTCTCGTCGCGATAGATGTCGAGCGTCGCCAGCGCGGCGGCGCAGGCGAGCGGATGGCCGGAATAGGTGTAGCCGTGGAACAGCTCGATCGCGTGCTCCGGCCCGGTCATGAACGCGTCGTAGATGCCCTTGCGCACGATGACGCCGCCCATCGGCACGGTGCCCGAGGTGACGCCCTTGGCGAAGGTGATCATGTCGGGGACGACGCCATAGCGCTCGGCGGCGAACGCCTCGCCGAGGCGGCCGAAGCCGGTGATGACCTCGTCGAAGATCAGCAGGATGCCGTATTTGTCGCAGATCTCGCGCAGCCGCTTCAGATAGCCCTTCGGCGCCGGCAGCACGCCGGTCGAGCCCGCCATCGGCTCGACGATGACGGCGGCGATGGTCGAGGCGTCGTGCAGCGCCGACGAGGCCTTCGAGCGCGTCGGCGTAGTGCGCGCCCCATTCCGGCTCGCCCTTGGTGAAGGCCTGATGTTCGCGGCTGTAGGTCGCCGGCAGATGGTCCGTGCCTGCCAGCAGCGTGCCGAAGAACTTGCGGTTGTTGACCATGCCGCCGACGGAGATGCCGCCGAAGTTGACGCCGTGATAGGCGCGCTCGCGGCCGATCAGGCGCTGGCGCGAGCCCTGCCCGATCGTGCGCTGATAGGCGAGCGCGATCTTCAGCGCGGTGTCGGCGGCTTCCGAGCCCGAATTGCAGAAGAACACGTGGTCGAGATCGCCGGGCGCGAGTTCGGCGATGCGCGAGGCGAGCTGGAACGCCAGCGGATGGGCGAACTGGAAGGTCGGCGAGAAGTCGAGCTCGCCCGCCTGGCGCTGGATCGCCTTGACGATCGGCTCGCGATTGTGGCCGGCGTTGCAGCACCACAGCGCCGCCGTCCCGTCGAGGATCGCGCGGCCCTCGGGCGTGTAATAGTGCATGTCCTTGGAGCGGGCGATCAGGCGCGGCTGCTTCTTGAAGGCGCGGTTGGGCGTGAACGGCAGCCAGAACGCGTTGAGGTCGTTGGGGACTTCCGCGCGCGCGGCGCCTTCTTCAGTCAGCATGGTGCGAGGTCCTTGAGCCGTGATCGATTTTCTGAACAATGCCGCCCGATGACGGTGTTGTCCAGTTGATCCTTTGTTAGCTCCGTTCTAAATATTTAACGCATGAACGCTTCCGTACGCGAGTTCGAGCTGGGCCAGGGGTTGCGCGCGCTCCGCCTGCGCGCCGGGCTTTCGCAGCGCCGGCTCGCCGAGCTCGCGCACGTTTCGAATGCGACGATCTCGATGATCGAGGCCGACAAGGTCAGCCCGTCGGTCTCGGCGCTGCGGCAGATCCTGGCGGCGCTGGGCGTCAGCATCGGCGATTTTTTCGCCTCCGCTGCAGGGCCGGCCGATCAGGTCGTGTTCCGCGCCGCCGACCTCACCGAGATCGGCGGCGGGGCCGTCTCCTACCGGCAGGTTGGCGCCAACCTGCAAGGCCGTTCGCTGCAGATGATCCACGAGCGCTACAAGCCCGGCGCGCAGTCCGGCGCAAAGATGATTTCGCATCAGGGCGAAGAGGCCGGCCTCGTCATCAAGGGGCGGCTTGCTCTGGAGGTTGACGGCGTCCGCTACGAACTCGCCGAAGGCGACGCCTATCTGTTCGACAGCCGCAAGCCGCATGCATTCCGTAACGCGGGCGAAGGCGATCTCGTCATCGTCTCCGCCTGCACGCCGCCGACGTTTTGAAAGCGGGACTAAAAATGAGCGCCAAACCTGACCCCGCCATTGAGGCGACCCTGTTTCCTTTTGAGGTAGTCGTGATGGGAACTCCGACTTCGGGTAAACAGCAGCAACACGCGGAAGAAGAGCGAATGGCAAACGCTTGTTAAGAACACGGCGCTTTCTCGCAGGCAGAAAACCTATGAATTAGGGTTTATCGATCAGCGTCCGCTTGCGGCTGAGATCTACTATTTCGCGGCGGACTGCGTCGAGGGAGATATTGATAATTTGGTCAAACACATTTTAGACGCATTGAAAGCTGTGACCTATCACGACGACAAGGTGCTTGAACGGGTCACAATCCAGAAATTCGAACCCGATATGGACTACGTATTTGAGAGCCAAAGCCTTCAACTCGCAACGGCTTTGGATTTGGCGCCACCGGTAGTATATATCCGGGTCATAGACGACTTGAGCTGGAGGCGCGTTCCATGAGTTCGGCAGTGAGCACCGTTTCAGCCGAGCCTGAACTCGACCTTCTCGCGCGTTTGCGCTCGCAGTATGAGGCGGAAGGCTACGACTTTGTTGTCGAGCCTACGCCTGAGGACTTACCTGGCTTCTTGAATGGCTATCAGCCGGACGCGATTGCAATAAAGCCTGGCCGCAACATAGTGATCGAGGTCAAAAGTCATCCGCCCGATCGGCGTCGAGTCCCACTGGCGAAAATCCAAGGTCTTTTGGAGGGGCATCCGGACTGGCGTTTGAATGTGGTTTATCGAAGCCGCGATTCGCTCCAAAGCGTCCGCATTCCTAAGCCGGCCCGCGTCGATATCCTGCGCAGAATTGACGACGTGCATGCGCTCACAGAGCACCTTCAGTACCGGCCTGCGTTCGCCACGTCCGGGCCGGCTCTGTCGAGCCGGCCCGTTCGCTTCAGGTCACTTCTGGCAAGCGGGCTCGCCGGGACCGCCGCACTTCTTGCCGCCTTCGGGCTTGCCCTGCGGCCTTGGCTCCATTTTCGGCTGCGGCTGGGCTTGCGGCTGCGGCCTTGGCTCCATCTTCGGCTGCGGCTGCATCTGCGGCTTCGGTTCGGCCTTCAGCTCCGGCTGCGGCTTCGGCTGCATCTGCGGTTTCGGTTCGGCCTTCAGCTCCGGTTCGGGCTTCGGCTCGGTTTTCATCTGCGGCTTGGGTTCGGCTTTCAATTCCGGCTTGGCGTCCGCCTTGGGCTCCGATTTCATTTCGGGCTTGGCCTCCGGCTTCGCGGTCGGTTTCACCTCGGGAGTAGGCGTCGCCACGGGCTTCAGGTCCGGCTTCGCCTCGGGCGATGGGCTCGCCATCGGCTTGGCGCCCGAAGCGGCGCCAGGTGTGGGCGCGGGCATCGGGGTGGGCGCTGGCGTCGCCACCGGCTTGAGGTCCGGTTTCGCCTCCGGCGACGGGCTTGCCATGGGCTTGCCGCCCGGAGGCGTTCCCAAGGGTTTCCCGCCGGGAGTCTCAGTTGCTGTCGGGAGCGGCCCGCCAGCCGCTTTGGCCGGCACCACGGCCTGACCCGTCAGCACGCCTGCTTTCGCGGTCGCCGCGACCGGCGGCTTACCGTTGTTGACGGTCGCAAACGACTGCTCCGAGTGACTCGCGGCGCGCAGGTTGGTGACCTGGGCGTGGGTCGCCGCAATTTGCGGCTCCTTGGCGATGGCGAGCTGCGACTCCGTCGGCTTGGCGGCGACGCCAGCCGGACCGCCATTGTAGCTGACCCTGTTGACGGTGACGTTGTTGACGACGGTCGAGTTGTAGACGTTGGTGATCCGGGTGTTCTGAATGTTGTTTACGGACCGGTTGTACATGAAGTGGTCGCCTTCCCAGCGACCGCCGTCGTAGCCTTGGCCGCCGTAGCCGAAGCCGTAGGAGATGCCGCCGTAGAAGCCGACCTGATGCCCCCAATAGCCGTGATGGAACAGGTAAGGCGCCGCTGGCGGCCGCGGCCCAGTAGCCGGGCGTCCAGAGCAGGCCCGGACGCGGCGGCTCGACCCAGGTGCCCGGCACCCAATAATGATCGTCTCCGTTCCATGACCAGTAACCCGGCGTCCAGATGTAGCCAGGCGCCGGAATCGGCGGCTGCTCGTAGACCGGCAGCGGCGGCGGCGGCTCGTCGGCGATGATCGCGCGCTGATGCACGACGGCGCCGGTATCCGTCATCACCTCGGGCTCGGGCATGGCGGAATCGTCTGCGCACGTGCAGGACTGCGCGAAGGCGGGCATTGGCGCCGAGGATAGCGCCGTCGCGCTAAGCAGCGCAGTTCCGATCAACGCTCGTAATATTCGCATCGTAGGCTTCCTTGTTTGGCAAGCATGCGTGACGAGGTTGGAAGCAGCCATTCGTTGAGGCCGCGCTCTTCCCGAATCGGTTGTAGAATAGGGATTTGCGCCCTGAATGGGCTATGAATGAAACGGCGCGTGAAAAAGGCGCAAATGGGGTCGCGGCGCGGCGCCGCGCGCCTCAAATATCCGTCCAGTCGAGCACTATCTTGCCGGACATGCCCGCGCGCATGGCCTCAAAACCTTCGCGAAAATCGCGTGCGCTCATTCTGTGCGTGATGACCTTACGCACCGCAAGGCCGCTCTGCAGCATGGCGATCATCTTGTGCCAGGTCTCGAACATTTCGCGGCCATAGATGCCTTTGATCGTCAGCAGTTTGAACACGATGCGCGTCCAGTCCACAGGCGCCGGCCGCGACGGGATGCCGAGCATCGCGATCTGTCCGCCGACCACCATATGCTCGACCATCTGATCGAAGGCGGCGGGCGCGCCGCTCATCTCGAGGCCGATGTCGAAACCTTCCTTCATGCCGAGCGACGCCATCACGTCGGCGAGCTTCTGCTGCGAAACATCGACTGGCGTCACGTCGGCGACTTCGCGCGCCAGCTTCAGGCGCAGCGGATTGACGTCGGTGATGACGACATGACGCGCGCCGACATGCCGCGCGATGGCGCCCGCCATCACGCCGATCGGCCCGGCGCCGGTGATCAGCACGTCCTCGCCAACGAGATCGAAGGCGAGCGCGGTATGCACGGCGTTGCCGAGCGGATCGAGGATCGCGCCGAGTTCATCGTCGACGTCGTCGGGCAGCGGCACGATGTTGAACGCGGGGATGCGCACATATTCGGCGAAGGCGCCGGGAATGTTGACGCCGATGCCTTTCGTGTCGGGGTCCATGTGGAAGCGCCCGCCGCGCGCCGCGCGGCTGTGCATGCCGATCACATGCCCCTCGCCGGACACGCGCTGGCCGATCTTCAGGTCGCGGACACTGGCGCCGAGTTCGGCGATCTCGCCGGCATATTCGTGGCCGACGACCATCGGCGTCGGGATCGTGCGCTGCGCCCATTCGTCCCAATTGTAGATATGGATGTCGGTGCCGCAGATGCCGGTCTTGTGGACCTTGACCAGCACGTCGTCGGGCCCGATTTCCGGCTTCGGCTGCTCCTCGAGCCAGAGGCCGGGTTCCGCTTTGGCTTTGACGAGGGCTTTCATGGGACGGGCTCGGGGAAGGCGTGTGTCGAGGCATTGTAGACGAGTTCGCAAGCCAAAGGCGACGCCGCCGCAGTCAGCTCGAAGGTCATTGCCTTCTCCCCTTGCGGGAGAAGGTGGCCGAAGGCCGGATGAGGGGCGGTGCCAAACGCGAAATCTGCGCATCAAAACGGCAGGCCGCAACGCGCGAGAATCGTATCAATCACGTTTCGCCGCACGTTCAACATCTCATTGTTCCAGAATCTGCACAACCTGGAATCCCTGCGATCTCAACCAATCGTCGCGAACTGCATCGCGCGCATTCTCTGCATGCTGCGACCCGTCGCACTCGACGACAACCTTGCGCTCAAGGCACATGAAGTCGACGATGTATCGACCGAGCGGAACCTGTCTGCGCCATTTCGTCGCCGACAGGCGACGATCGCGCAATGCGCTCCACAGCGCGGTCTCCGCCTCGGTGAGGTCGCGACGCAATTCGCGCGCTCGGGACCGAGCTTTGGCAGGGATGGCGATATGGGACCCGGGCGACATGAAAATTCGTCAAACCTCGTGAAGCGGAGAGAACCCCTCATCCCCCCTTCGGGGACCTTCTCCCGCAAGGGGAGAAGGGCTCAAGGCCGCCATTCTCCTAAACCACCCCCAGCTTCCGCCCCGCCTCCTCGAACGCCCCGATCGCAAAGTCCACGTCCGCCTCGCTCAACGCGGCGGACATCTGGGTGCGGATGCGGGCGCGGCCGCGTCGGGACTACCGGAAAGAAGAAGCCGGCGACGTAGACGCCGAGACGGTCGAGCTCCGCGGCCATGTCCTGCGCGCGGCGCGCGTCGCCGAGCATGACGGGAATGATCGGCGTCTCGCCCTTCAGCACGTCGAAGCCGGCCTTCTCGAGCCCGGCGCGAAAACGCTGCCGAATGCGCCCTCAATTTCTCTCTCAGATCGTCGGCGCGGATCGCGATCTCCAGCGCCTTGAGCGAGCCTGAGACAATCGGCGGCGCCAGACTGTTGGAGAACAGATAGGGACGCGCGCGCTGGCGCAGCAGATCGATGATCGGCTGCGCGGCGGCGACGAAGCCGCCCATCGCGCCGCCGAGCGTCTTGCCGAACGTGCCGGTGACAATGTCGATGCGCGCGCCGGCGCCGGTCAACGCGGGCGTGCCCCTGCCTTGCGGTCCGAGGTGCCCCGTCGCGTGGCAGTCGTCAACCATCACGAGCGCGCCATAGCGCTCGGCGAGAGCGGCGATCTCAGGCAGTTTCGCGACATAACCGTCCATCGAGAACACGCCGTCGGTGACGATCAGCTTGAAGCGCGCGCCCGCCGCGTCCGCCTCCTTGAGACGCGTCTCCAGCTCATCCATGTCGCTGTTGGCGAAGCGCAGAGCGCTTGGCCTTGCTCAACCGCACGCCATCGATGATTGAGGCGTGGTTGAGGCTGTCGGAGATGATCGCGTCGGCCTCGTCGAGCAGCGGTTCGAACACGCCGCCATTGGCGTCGAAACAGGCCGCAAACAGGATCGCGTCGTCCTTGCCGAGATGCGCGGCGATCGGCGCGCTCGAGCTCGCGATGGATCGTCTGCGCGCCGCAGATGAAGCGCACCGACGCCATGCCGAAACCGTGCGAGTCGAGGCCGGCATGGGCGGCCGCGACGACCTCGGGATGATTGGCGAGGCCGAGATAGTTGTTGGCGCAAAGGATGACCGTCTCGCGCCCGTTGACCTTTGTGCGACCGCCCTGCGGGCCTTCGAGAAACCGCTCGCGCTTGAAGAGACCGTCGGCTTCGATCTGCGACAGGGTCGAGCGCAGATGCGCCAGAAACGCTTCGGTCATGGGGGTTCTCCGCGTCGGCGAGGGGCGCGGCGACTGTGCCCCGCCGCGCGCGCCACGGTCAATTCCGCGCTGTTCCTGTAGCCGGGATCGCTGATCCCGGCAGGCGCTCAGGCGTCCTCACTCCGCGAGCGCGCTCCCAGCGGAACTTCCGCGGTCGGCGACCGCGGCTACAGAAGTAGCGCGTGGTTTTGCGCAGCAACCCCGTGAAATAGGCGCTGGCCTGGCCTTGTGCAGCAACGATTGACGTTTTAAGGCAAGTTTACTTTAGGTCATCTTGAGAACCGAAGGGGAGCTGTCCAGTGGAGGGGAGTCACGCTCCGCGATTGCGGGCTCCGATCGTCAAGGTCCGCAATTTCTTGACTATGGAAAGCGTGCTGAAAGACCTCGGCGCGGACCCGGTAGAGGCGCTGCGCGACGCGGGCTTGCCGTTTGACCTGTTCGCCCGGCCGGACGCCAGCGTGCGGCTCGAGGAAATCGATCGCCTTGTCATGTGTTGCGAGCGCCTGACCGGTTGCGACGATTTCGGCTTTCGCGTCGGCGAGCGCAATGGCGCAGCGACGATCGGCATCGCGGGGCTTGTTTCGATCAATTGCGAGACGGTCCGCGAAGCCTGGCAGACCGTGGCGATCGGCCTCAAGACCACTGACACGCTGGGGTCTGTGGTGTTCACCGAGTCCGACGACGAAGCGCAGATCGGCTACGAGTTGTTCGTGCGCGGGATCGAAAGCCAGCATCATATCGTCGATTGCGCAATGGCGACGATCGTCAATGTGATGCGGGACCTGCGCGGCCCGGGATGGCGCCCGCAATGGGCGAAAATGGCGCGGCCCGCGCCTAGCGATCCTGGCGCGATCCGCCGCTTCTTCGGTTGCCCAGTTTTCTTCGAGGCGCCAGCCGCGGCCGTGACCTTTCCGGCCGACGAGCTCGACGCGCCGGTCCGCAACCGATCTTCCGTCCACAAGGACGTTCTGGCGCCATTGCTCGATCTGGCGCTGTCTCAGGCCGACAACAGTTTTCTGTTTGAAGCGCGATCCACCGTGCGGGCGCTGGTCGCCAACGGCGCCAATCCAAGCTTCGATAGGTTTTGCCAGATGATGAACATCGGGCGCGACAAATTGAAACGCCGCTTTCGCGCTGACGGGATCAGCTTCTCGGAGATTGTTGACGAGGCGCGCGTGGAATTTTCTCAGGCGTTGCTGCGGAGCGGCAAGCCGGTCGGCGAAGTGGCCCTCGCGGTGGGCTATTCGGAAATGTCCTCGTTCACGCGCGCGTTCACGCGGCGAGTCGGCGCCAGCCCCTCGCGCTGGCGCAAGAGCAGCGGCGCAGGCTGATCTATTTCACCAGCCAGGGCAGGATCAGCGGTACGAGCACGGGCGTCGCCACGGCGTTGAGCCCCATGGCGATCCCGGCAAACACGCCGGCGACCGGATCGACCGTGAAGGCGCGCGCGGTCCCGATGCCATGGGAGGCCAGGCCTGCGGCGAAGCCCCGCGCGGCGTAGTCGCGGATGCGCAACGCATTCATCATGGGCGTGACGATGATGGCGCCGAAAATGCCGGTCATGATGACGAGCGCAGCGGTGAGCGGCGGCAGACCGCCGAGCAATTCCGATACGGCCATCGCGACGCCTGCCGTCACCGATTTCGGCGCCAGCGATATCAACACGACCTTCGGCGCCCCCAGCGCGGCGGCGACGCCGACAGCCGACACGATCGCAACGAAGCCCCAACCAGCAGCGCGGCGAGCATCGGAAGCAGATTACGCCCCACCATCTCGAGATTGCGGTACAGCGGCACGCCGAGCGCGACGGTCGCAGGCCCCAGCAGGAAATGCACGAATTGCGCGCCGTTGAAGTAGGTCTGATAGTCCGTGCCGCTGATTTTCAGCAGTACCGCGACCAGCGCCACCGCGATCAGGACGGGATTGACGAGCGGGTTCCGACCGGGCCCGTCGCGCCACCCAGTCGGCGGCCAGAAAAGCGCCAAGCGTGGCGGTGAGCCAGAACAGCGGCGTCGTTTGCAGATAGACCCACAGCCGCCAGGAATTCATGTCGCGCCCTGCCCTCTCCCCATCAGCCGTTTGACCAGCAGGAAGACACTGACGGTCGCCAACATGGTCAGCACGGTCGAGACGACGAGCGAGGCGGCGAGCGCGACGCCCTGCTCACCCAGCAAGCCGAGATATTGCACGACGCCAACGCCTGCCGGCACAAACAACAACGAAAGTGCGCCAAGCAGGCCGCCCGCGGCCTTGCCGACGTCGCTCGACTGCAGTTGGTCGTCGGTGAATGGCTTGCGCCTGTTCCACAGCCAGAGCGTCAGCGTCAGCAGCGCCAATCCAATCACCGGCCCGGGCGCCGGCAGCGCGAGGCTGCGCGCGAGCACCTCGCCGACAAGCTGACAGACAAGCAACGCAAAGAAACCGCGGATCATGCGCTCATTTGCGCAGCGCGCGCGGGAGAGGTCAACCGAGCTGACCGATCGAAGGAAACACTTCGAGCAGCCACGAGGAAGCGACCTGAAGGCCCCCGGTAAGAAAGGCGATACCGGTCAGCACCAGCAGCGCGCCGGTCGCCTTTTCGAGCCTGGCGAACTGCCGACGGAAGCCGCGCGAGAAGCCGAGAAAGCGCTCCATGGCGAGCGCCGCCAGCACGAACGGCACGCCGAGGCCGAAGGCGTAGGCCGCGAGCAACAGCGCGCCGCGTCCGACCGTCTCCTCCGTGCCGGCGACGGCGAGAATCGCGGCGAGGATCGGGCCAATGCAGGGCGTCCAACCGAACGCGAACGCAAGGCCCATCAGATAGGCCGCCCACAGTCCCGGCGGCTTCTCGATCTCGACCCGCTTTTCGCTGAGCATCGCGCCGATGCGGAACAGCCCGAGAAAATGCGCGCCCATCGCCATGATGCCGAAGCCGGCGACGATCGACAGCACATGGCTCCATTGCCGAAGCAAAGAGCCGAACACGGATGCGGTCGCGCCGAGCGATACGAACACGGTCGAGAAGCCGGCGACGAACAGCAGCGAGGCGACGAAGATGTCGCGCCGGGCGCGGCGAGTCGCCCTCGTCGACGATCTCCTCGATCGAGGCGCCCGCGAGATAGCAGAGATACGGCGGCGCCAGCGGCAGCACGCAGGGGCTGAGGAACGACAGCAGACCCGCGCCAGCGGCGACGGAGAGCGAAATGTCAGACATCGAACGCCCGCTGACTGGCCCCTTCTCCACTTGCGGGAGAAGGTGCGCGAAGGCTCAGCGACAAGCTCGCTTGTCGCGGGGATGAGGGGTTTGTCAGATGCACAACGAAACCTTTGTTTTTAGTCCGCTGAACGCCGTCGCGGCCCCGAGAACCCCGCCTTCTCCCGCAGGCGGGAGAAGGGTATCGCCCCCTCTCCCGCTTGCGGGAGAGGGTTGGGGTGAGGGCGCTTTGTTTCATCCGATTTCGACGACAACGCGGCCGCGCACCTTGCCCTTGACGATCTCCGCCCCGATCTCGAACAGCTTTTCGAACGGGACCGTCGTCGTCATCGCCTCCAGCTTCGCGCGATCGAGATCGCGCGCCAGCCGCGCCCAGGCCGCCTTGCGGGGCCCGAGCGGGCATTGCACGCTGTCGATGCCCAAAAGCTTTACGCCGCGCAAAATGAACGGCGCGACCGAGGCCGGCAGGTCCATGCCGCCGGCGAGGCCGCAGGCGGCGATCGCGCCGCCGTAGCGGGTTTGCGAGAGCAGATTGGCGAGCGTGGTCGAGCCGACGCTGTCGACGCCCGCCGCCCAGCGCTCCTTGGCGAGCGGCTTTGCCGGGCCGGAAAGGCTGGCGCGCTCGATGATCTCGCTGGCGCCCAGCGACTTCAGGTAGTCCGCTTCGCTGGCGCGACCCGTCGAGGCGATCACGCTCCAGCCGGCCTTGGCGAGCAGAGCGATCGCGACCGAGCCGACGCCGCCGGCCGCGCCGGTGACGACGGCCGGGCCCATCGCCGGCGCCACGCCCGCCGCCTCGATCGCATCGACGCTGAGCGCGGCCGTGTAGCCGGCCGTGCCGACCGCCATCGCTTCCGCCGCAGACCATCCCTCCGGGATTTTGAGCAGCCAGTCGCCCTTTACGCGGGCGCGCTCGGCATAGCCGCCGGAATGGGTCTCGCCGAGCCCGAAGCCGTTGACGAACACTTCGTCGCCCGGCTTGAACCCGGCATGATCGGATTTCTCGACGACGCCGGCGAAGTCGATCCCGAGCACGAGCGGGAACTTGCGCGGGATCGCCGACTTGCCCGACAGCGCGAGGCCGTCCTTGTAATTGACGGTGGAATGGGTGACGCGGACCGTGACGTCTCCGTCCATCAGTTCGCTGTCGTCCATCTCGACGAAGCGGACCTTTTGACCGGCGTCGGTCTTGTCGACGCGGACGGCTTTGAAGGACATCGGCACAAGCTCCCTCGCTGTGGCGGCGAGGCATACAGGATGAGCGACGAGAGGTCACGCGGATAACTCAGCCGACCTCGTCCTGAGCCTGTCGAAGGACCGGCGGCCCCCGCAATCGTGCGCACAACGGTCCCGTCGGGCTGCAATGTCCATCCACAGGCTCAGGACGAGGTCGGTGGCCGCCCCCTACTGCCGCGTCGGCGCCGAGAATTCCCCGGACCGGACGCGCTCCGGCAGGCTGCTGGCGATGCAGGTCGCGCGCTCTTCGCCGTACACCGCCACCAATTCGCGGAAAGCGGCGCAGAAAGCGGCCTCGGCCACGGCGGCGACGTCGATGCCGTCGAGGGTCGCCTCGGCGAACGCCTCGCTCATATAGGCGAAGGCCGTCGACCGGGCTTCGGCGGCCAGGAGTTCTTCCATGGATTGAGAAATGACGTCATGCATCGCAAAAGTAACATATTCTTGTAAATGGCCGAATGCGACGGGCGCCTTTCCAGAGGGTTAACGCGGCCGCGTCTGGAGGGGTCAAAAATGTGCGGACGTTATGCGATCACCCTGCCGCCGGAAGCGGTGCGCGCCTTTTTCGATTTCCTCGAGCAGCCGAATTTTCCGCCCCGCTACAACATCGCGCCGACGCAGCCGATCCCGATCGTCTACGCCCGCGAACACAGTCGCGGACGGGAGCGCCATTTCCAGCTGGTGCGCTGGGGTTTCCTGCCCGGGTTCGTCAAGGACCCCAAGGACTTTCCGCTGATCATCAACGCCCGCGCGGAACGCTGGTCGACAAGCCGAGCTTTCGCGCCGCGTTCAAGCGCCGGCGCTGCCTCGTCATCGCCGACGGCTTCTACGAATGGCGCAAGGCGGAGGGCAAGGGTCCGAAGCAGCCGTATCTGATCCGCCGCATCAGCGGCGAGCCGATCGGCTTCGCGGGGCTGCACGAGACCTACCTGGATCCTAACGGCGGCGAGATCGACACCGCCTGCATCATCACCACCGCCGCCAACGACCTCATGGCGCAGGTGCACGACCGCATGCCGGTCATCCTGCCGCGCGATCTGTTCTCGGACTGGCTCGACTGCGACGAGGTCAAACCCGCGGACGCCGCCGAAATGATGCAGCCCGCCGCCAACGAAACGCTGGAGCTGATCCCGATCAGCACCGCGGTCAACAAGGTCGGCAGCGACGATTCCAGCGTGCAGGCGCCGCTCGGAGATCCGATCCGCTGGCCCGCTTAAGGCTTGCGCCGCAGCGCCGCGCAACGCTACTCAAGGTCGCATGCCTGCCGCCGCCAAGCCGCCCAAGCCGCCTCGCCCGATCCACGCCCATCTCCATGACGACGGCCTGCATCGCTGTCCGTGGGCCGGCCTCGACGCGCTCTATGTCGCCTACCACGACGAGGAATGGGGCGCGCCCGAATGGGACGACCGCGCCCTGTTCGAAAAGCTGATGCTCGACGGTTTTCAGGCGGGCCTGTCGTGGATCACCATTCTGCGCAAGCGCGACGCGTTCCGCGCCGCGTTCGACGGTTTCAAGCCCGAGAAGATCGCCCGCTATAACGCCGCCAAACTCGACGCGCTGATGGCGGACCCGGGCATCGTGCGCAACCGCGCCAAGATCGCCTCGGCGCCCGCGCTGGCGCGCGCCTATCTCGAGTTGCAGGCGAAAGACGGCTTCGCTCGCCACCTCTGGGGCTTCGTCGACGGCCGGCCGATCGTCAACCAATGGCGCACACTGCGCGAAGTGCCCGCGGAAACCGAGCTGTCGCAAAAGATCTCGAAAGACCTGAAGGCGCGCGGGGCCAATTTCGTCGGCCCGACGATCGTCTATGCGTTCATGCAGGCGGTTGGCATGGTCAACGACCATCTCGTCGATTGCTGCCGCCACGAGGCCTGCAAGAAGCTCGGGAAAAAAGCGCCGTGGTGAAGGCGGCGGACAAGCCGCGCGCCTGGCAGCGCATGCTGTCGGGCCGACGGCTCGACCTCATCGATCCCTCGCCTGTCGACATCGAGATCGCCGATATCGCGCACGGCCTCGCCCGCGTCGCGCGCTGGAACGGCCAGACCGAGGGGCCGGAGATTTTCTCGGTCGCCCAGCATTCGCTGCTGGTCGAGGCGATCTTCTGCGCCGCGCGTCCCGCGGCGACGCGCGCCGAAAAATTGGCGGCGCTGCTGCACGACGCGCCCGAATACGTGATCGGCGACATGATCTCGCCGTTCAAGGCGATGGTCGGCGGCGACTACAAGACGACCGAACATCGGCTGCTCGCCGCCATCCTCGTACGCTTCGGCCTGCCCGCGCATCTGACCGCCGAACTCGCCAAGGCGATCAAGTCGGCCGACCGCGAGGCCGCCTTCCACGAGTCCAGTCGGCTCGCCGGTTTCGGAGTGGAGGAATCGCGACGCCTGTTCGGCGCGCCGAAGATTGCGCTCAGCCAACTGGCGGATTATTTCGAGGCCTTGCGACCCGACGAAGCCCAGCGCCGGTTTCTCGCCCGCTTCGCCGAACTCGACGAAAACGTCCTCCGGAGGAAATGAATGCCGCGCCTGCATGTGTGTTCGCTCTCGCGGATCAGTGACGTCGTCCGTCTGACCGGCGCCAGAAGTCTCGTCACGCTGCTGAGCCCCGGCACGTTGGTGGTCCGCCCTGACGAGATCGCGCTCGAGCGCCACCTCAATCTCGGCGTCTCCGACATCGTTGAGCCGGCGCTCGGCCAGGTGCATCCCGAGACCCATCACATCGATCAACTGCTTCAATTCTTCCAGCGCTGGGATCGGGCGGAACCGATGCTGATCCATTGCTTCGCCGGCGTTTCGCGCTCGACCGCCTCGGCCTACATCGCCGCCTGCGCGCTGAGCCCGAAGCGCGACGAGCACGAGATTGCGCAGGCGCTGCGCGCGGCTTCGCCGACGGCGACGCCGAACGCGCGCTTCGTCGCGCTCGCCGACGAGCGGCTCGGACGCGCGGGCCGGATGAGCGCGGCGATCCACGGCATCGGGCGCGGCGCCGATTGTTTCGAAGCCGAGCCGTTCGTGCTGGAACTCGAATGAGCGCCTTCGTCCGCACCGAGATCGACGGCCCGGTCGCAACGATCGTCATCGCGCGGCCCGAGAAGCGCAACGCCGTCGACGGGCCGATGGCGCGCGCGCTGCGCGACGCGTTCCGCGCCTTCGAGGCGGACGCGCAGTTGAAGGTCGCCGTGCTGTGGGGCGAAGGCGGGACCTTTTGCGCCGGCGCCGACCTCAGCGCGATCGGCGACCCGGAGCGCAGGCACGAACTCGATCCCGAAGGCGGCGGGACGGGGCCGATGGGTCCAAGCCGCATGGCATTGTCGAAGCCGCTGATCGCCGCCGTGTCCGGTCACGCGGTCGCCGGCGGCCTCGAGCTCGCGCTGCTCGCCGATCTGCGCGTGGTCGAGCAAAGCGCGGTGTTCGGCGTGTTCTGCCGGCGCTGGGGCGTGCCGCTGATCGACGGCGGAACCGTGCGCCTGCCGCGCATCGTCGGCATGGGCCGCGCGCTCGACATGATCCTCACCGGCAGGCCGGTCGACGCGCAGGAAGCGCAGGCGATGGGGCTCGCCAACCGCGTCGTCGCCGACGGAACGGCGCGCGCCGAGGCCGAGAAGCTGGCGCGCGAGATCGCCGCGTTCCCCGAGTTCTGCATGCTGACGGACAGGGCCTCCGCCTACGGGCAATGGGACTTGCCGCTGGCTGAAGCGTTGCGGGAGGAAGGGCGGAACGGGGTGGCCGCTCGTAGCCAAAGAGGGGGCTGCGGGAGCGAAGCGGTTCGTTGGCGGCGAGGGGCGCGGCGGGAAGTTCTAGGGCCTCGCCAGCGGCGGCGCCCCCTCCCCCGGCCCTCCCCCAAGAAGGGGGAGGGAGAAGAGCCGTCGGGTTCCGTGTCCCCTCCCTCTTCTTGGGGAAGGGTTAGGGAGGGGGTTCTCGCGGGCCGCCGCTACGCCTTCTTCTCGTCCGTAAACACCTCGAACTTCGCCAGCGTGCTGTGCCGAACGCGGTCGAGATCGCGACGTCAGCCGCATCGCGCCCGCGGCCCATCAGGATGCGGCCGATGCGCGGGTGGTTGTGGCGGGCGTCCATCGTGTACCAGCGGCCGTCGAGGAACACCTCGAACCAGGCGCTGAAATCCACCGGGGTTGACGTCGATCGGCACGCCGATGTCGCCGAGATAGCCGGTGCAGTAGCGCGCCGGGATGTTCATGCAGCGGCACAACGCCACGGCCAGATGCGCGAAATCGCGGCACACGCCGACGCCGCCGCGCATCGCCTCGCTGGCGCTGCGGGTCGAAGACGCTTCCAGATAGGCGAACCTGATATGGCCGTGGACGAAGTCGCAGATCGCCTGCACGCGCGCATATCCGCCGGAAATGTTCTGAAACTTGGACCACGCGAAATTGGCCAGCGAATCGCTGTCGCAATAGCGGCTCGAAAGCAGGAACAGCAACACTTCGTTGGGTAGCTGCGGGATCGGCGTCAGCGCGGTATCGGGCGGAACTTCGTCGGGCAGCCCGCTGTCCTGGATCACGAAACGATTGCGCAACGTGACCAGACCGGGATGAACTTCGAGGCGCGTGACGCGGTTGCCGTAGTGATCGAGATAAGCGCCCATCGCGTACGGCGGATCGGATTCGATGATGTCGGGAGAGCGCAAATCGTTGGTGCGGGAAGGATGCACGTTGAGTTGCAGCAGCATCGGCGTAAATGCGGGACACTGAAACGATATGTTGAAGCCGGCTTCGATGAGCATGAGGCAATTCCTGTATCTTTTCTTGAGAACCCTGCGGCTTCAGGCGTTCGAACGCTCGCGGTTTACGGCCGGCTTGCCGATGCTGGCGGCCCGGCTTCGGACATGGACCGAGACTTCCATGTCCTCGAAATCAGCAGAATCGCCGTAATAGCAGCCATGAAGCGGAATAGCTTGTCGCGCGTCGCGGGCGACCGCGACGCGGATCAGATCGCGGCTGCCGACGATGCCGTTGGTCGGATCGAATTCCACCCAGCCGGCGCCCGGGAGATAGACCTGGCACCAGGCGTGGGTCGCGCCGCCGCCAAGGCGGACTTCGCCGGAATCGCGATCCGGCACGTAGAGATAGCCGGTGACGAATCGCGCCGCGAGCCCGAGCGAGCGGACCGCCTCCATCATCAGGGTCGCGAAATCGCGGCATGAGCCGCGGCGCGTCTCCAGCGTCTGCGTCGGCGTCTGCGTTCCCCGCTCGGTGCGCCGCTGATAGGCGAATCCTTCCTTGATCGCGCAGGTCATCGTCATCAGCAGCGTGCCGGTTTGCGTCGCGCCGCCGGCATTGAGAAATCGACGCGCCCAGCGATCGACTTCGCCGCCAGCGTCCGGATGATGCCGCTTTATCGACCGGGCGAGATCCGGCATTTCCTCGACGTCGTAGGGGAACGGAAAAGATCGCGCCTTGTCGTCGAGCAGGACCTCGGGTTCGTCGGACAGCCTGTGCTCGACCGTGATGTTGCTCTCCACGCTCAGCCGATCGGTGTGCGCCCCGAAATCCGCGACCGCGACGCAATTGTCGAATACGTCATGGATCCAGTGCAGGCGCGACGGTTCGGGCGTGATCCGCAGGCTGGCGTTGAGCAGCCGCTGATCGTTGCTGTCGCGCGGACGCAGCATCATCCGATGCTCGCCGAGGCGGACCGGCGAAGCGTAAGTGTAGGTCGTCACATGTCTGACAGACAGAATCGTCATGATTTTCCGGTTCGAGCAGGCGTTGGCGCCTGAACTTGCTCCGTCATTTGCGGGAATCCGACGTTAATCGTCGGTAAGTCAACTCTGCGCCGATCCCACGGCTACCGCAAGGCAAGATCTTTGCCAGAATTCCGGGAGCTTCGGACGGCGGGGGTTGCCGTCGCGGATCCGGGCTATGATTCGCTGGGTGAAACGAGCCGCGTCGGAACGTCGGAGCTCGCGTTCGACAACACGACATGCGGCACGCGCAAAGCCCTTCTCCCGCTTGCGGGAGAAGGTCCCCGAAGGGGGGATGAAGGGCGACGTAAGGCCGGAAACAGCCCTCATCCGGCGCTTCGCGCCACCTTCTCCCGCAAGCGGGAGAAGGGCTATTCGCGGCGGGTTCACGCCGCCGAGGTCAGCTGTCCTTCGCCATCGTACCCACGGCGTTTGCCGTCGCCGACGATCTTTTCGCTGGGAATCTCGATATCGATCTCGAGCGTCGAGATCACCGAGTCGCGCTCCATCTTCACCATCACCTTGCTCGGATCGATGTCGACGTGGCGCAGGATCGTAGCGATCAGGTCGTCGCGCAGCTTGCTGACCAGATCCTGCGGTCCGAGCGAGACGCGCTCGTGCGCGAGCAGGATTTGCAGACGTTCGCGCGCCACTGGAGCCGTCGCGCGCGCCTGAAACAGGCGGAACAAGCTCATGCCGCCCTCCGTCCGAACAATCGAGTGAGGAACGGGCGCTTCTCCGAGGGCATCGCGATCGGCAGGCTTTCGCCGGCGAGACGGCGCGCGGCGTCCTTGTAGGCCTTGCCGGCCATGCTCGCCGAAGCGCTCATGGTGATCGGCGAGCCCAGGTTCGAGGCTTTCAGTATGTCCTCGCTCTCCGGGATGATGCCGAGCAACGGGATCGACAGGATTTCGAGCACGTCGGCGACGCTGAGCATTTCGCCGCGCGCCGAGCGCTGCGGATCGTAGCGGGTCAGCAGCAGTTGCTTGTTGACGCGGCGGCCGCTCTCGGCGTGGCGGGTGCGCGAGTCGAGCAGGCCGATGATGCGGTCGCTGTCGCGCACCGACGATACTTCGGGATTTGCCACGACGACCGCCTCGTCGGCGAACCGCATCGCGAGCAGCGCGCCGCGTTCGATGCCGGCGGGGCTGTCGCAGATGACCCAATCGAAACGTCTGGCGCAGCTCTTCGATCACGCGCTCGACGCCTTCGTCGGTCAGCGCGTCCTTGTCGCGGGTCTGCGAGGCGGCGAGCAGATAGAGGGTCTCCATCCGCTTGTCGCGGATCAGCGCCTGCTGCAGCTTCGCGTCGCCCTGCGCGACATTGATGAAGTCGTAGACGACGCGGCGCTCGGCGCCGAGCACGAGATCGAGATTGCGCAGCCCGACGTCGAAATCGACCACGCAGACCCGATCGCCGCGTTCGGCGAGCGCGGCGCCGATCGAAGCGGTCGAGGTCGTCTTGCCGACGCCTCCCTTGCCCGAGGTAACGACGATGACCTTGCCCATTGGGTTATTTCCCCTCTTCAGTTCAGGATGCGGATTTTGACGCGATCGCCGTCGAGACTGGCCTCGGCGGCATGGCCCTCGACGCGGGCGTCCATATCTTCGGCGGTGATGTAGGCGCCGCCGATGCACAGCAGTTCCGCACGCGCTTCGCGGCAGAAGATTCGGGCGTCCGCGCCGCCGGCGACGCCGGCGAACACGCGGCCCTGAAGCGCGCCATAGACGTGAACCGTGCCGCCGGCGACGATCTCGGCGCCCGAGGCGACGCGGCCGAGAATGGTGACGTCGCCCTCGAGATGCACGATCTGCTGGCCCGAGCGCAGGTTGCCCTCATGCACCAGCGAGATGGGCGCCAGGGGAGCGGCCGGCGCCGCCGCAGCGGCGGCGACAGGCTCGGCTCTGCGCCTTTGGTTCATCGTCAAACAGTTTGTCGGCGCTGACGATCCGACCGCCGGCGACGACCGGCGGCAGATGCGGACCCACCAACCCGCGGCTCGCCTTCTCCACCGCCATCACCCTGATGTGGCGGAGATTGAGCTGGTTCAGCAGGTCGCGGTATTCCTTGAGGTTGATGTCGAGGCCGCCCATCTGCAGGATGACCGGCTTCGAGGCGAAGAAATTCGGCGAGCGCACCAGCCAGACATCGAGCGCCTCGAACCAGGCCGACAACGGCGCCGTGGGCTCGATCGCAAACGCGAGCAGCGAGCGCGCGCCAAAACTGATAGCCGAAGTCTTACCCACATACGCGTTCATGAAAGGCGCCGCCTGCTGACGTTTCGTTAACCATAATGGTCCGTTAATGGTTACCAGATGGTTAAGCATCGACGGCGAACGGCTCCTTTTGGGACAACTTGCGAGCCTATTTCCGCAACCGTAAATGGCGGTTAAGGACGCGACTGCCGGTCGAGCCCCAGCAGCCAATCCAAGGAGATACGGCCGGGCCCGAAGGTGAGGATGGCGAGTTCCATCGCCGCCCAGGGCAGATGAAAATTTTGCCAGCCGTCGGGGATCGTGAGCTGGATGATGCCGGTCATGACGAGCAGCCCGAGCGCGGCATAGCGCGTGAAAAGGCCGAGCACGAGCAGGATGGGAAAACCCACTTCGGCGATCCCGGAGGCGAAAGCCATCTGGTCGGGAAACGGATAGGGATATTCGGAGCCGAGAATATGCAGCTTGAAATCATTCTCGAACAGGATGCGCGCGCCGAACGAGAGCGTGAACCAATCATCCCATTTCGTCAGGCCCGATTTCCAGAACGGAATCGCGAGCGTTATTCGCAGAACGATCATCGCCAGCGAGATCGGCACGAGGCCGAAGGCGGCGAGTGTGAAGCGCGCGAGAACAGGCTCGTCGCCGAGCGCGCGGCGGAGGAAATATTTGTCATGATGAGGGGAACTCCGTGAGCGGCTTTAACCCGTCATTGCGAGCGAAGCGAAGCAATCCAGTCTTCAGCCGCCGCCGACTTTTCCGATAAATCACAAAGCTTGCGGCAGACGAAACATGGATGGCTTCGTCGCGTTGCTCCTCGCAATTACGGTTGAACTAAGATCGCCGCCGAGCGCGTGCTTGTTACGCAGCCGGCAGCGAAATCGCCGAAATGGCGCCGGCTTCGATAAGTCCAATCAGATGTACGCCGACGTCCGCGCCGGCTTCCGCGAGCGGCGCCGCGGCTTCGGCGAGCGGCGCGCCAGATTTGAGCGCCGCCGCGAAGGCGTAGCCCCCGGGCGGCAGGCGGCGCACGAGACGTCGGCTTCGGGCCGCACGATCAACGCTTCCTCCGGCCCCCAGACTTCCGGCGGCCGCGGCTCGCCATCGCCCTGATGCCCCGCCCAGATCGAGGCGGCGGGGTGGGCGAAGCGCAGCAGGCGCGCGGAGGGGTGAAAGTCGAACACGAGATCGGCGAACCGTTCGGGCGGAAACGCCGCGAGATCGGCGAGCGAAACCACCGCGGCCTCCGCCGCATGATAGGCCGCGAACCAGGCGTTCTCGAGCCGCGCGACGTCGGCCGAGATAGGGGAGCTCGCGCGCCGGCTGGAAAGCGCTCGACGAATTCGGGGAAGTCGCCGGCGTAGTGGATCAGCACCGCGGAGGCGGGCTTGCGCTCGGCCACGTAAGCGCCCGCCAGGCCGCGGAAGAAGGCGTCGCCGACGAGCCGCCTGACGACCGGAAAGCGCGCCTCGAGCGCGCCGATCAGGGCCGCCGAGACATTGTTGCGATAGACCTGGAAGCGCCGCGCGTCGGGCACGCCCTCGCGTCCGCGCGTGTAAACGCGGGCGTCGCGTCGGGCGAAGCGAGGCTCGCCTCGAAGGCCGAAACCGTTTCCTCAAAGCGCATGGGCGACCTGCCTGCGCTCGACCGCCTGCGCCGTCCGGTCGGCGCGCCGCGCCTCGGCGTGCAGCGTCTCCCATTCCGGCACGTCGTTATCCCACTCGACCAGCGTCGGCAGCCGGCCCGCGCGCGCGATCACGCGGCTGTAGAGATCGAGCACACGCGGCCGCACCGGCAAATCGTGGGCGTCGATCAGCAGCCGATGGCCGGCGTCGTCCTGGCTCTCGAAATAGCCGGCGAGATGGATTTCGCCGACCGCTCGAGCGGGAACGCGTCGAGATAGGCGATCGGATCGAAGCCGTGGTTGGTCGCGGACACCTCGCACGTTGTTGACGTCGAGCAGCAGCCCGCAGCCGGTGCGGCGCGCGATCTCGGCCGAGAAACTCCGTCTCCGGGATCTGCGCTGCCGGCGAACGCGACGTAGGTCGAGGGGTTTTCGAGCAGCATGCGCCGGCCGAGCGCGTTTGCGTCGAAGTCGATGTGCTCGACGACCGTCGCCAGCGTCTCCTCGGTGTAGGGCAGCGGCAGCAGGTCGTTGAGGTAGCCGGTCTCGTGGCTCGACCACGCGAGGTGCTCGGAGAACAGGCCCGGCTCGTAGCGGTCGATCAGCGCGCGCAGGCGCCGCAGGTGGGCGCGGTCGAGCGGCCGGGGCGAGCCGATCGACAGGCCGACGCCGTGCAGCGAGAGCGGATAGTCCGCGCCTCAGCGCCTCGAGCCGGCGATGCGGCGGGCCGCCGTCGCCCATGTAGTTCTCGGCGTGGACCTCGAAGAAGCCGACGTCGGCCGTTCGCTGGCGAGAATCGCCTCGAAATGCTCGGGCTTGAAGCCGACCCCGGCTCGGGCCGGGAGGGCGGCGGCGACGCGCGGTTCGTGCAAGGGCATCGGTCTCCTGAAGTCTTACGCCGCATCTTCGCGATCCCGTCGGCGCCATGTTACACGGCGGCCGGGCGGTCGGGAGGACTTTTTCGCGCGACCGCCTGGCCTGCTGTAACAACGCGGGGCCGTTTGGCGAAAGACGAATGAGCATGGAGCCGTCAGGCGGACGCCGGCGAGGAGAGATGGGCGAGCATGATGCGCGCCGCCCTCGCCGGCGACGAGGCGGCCTATCGTCGCTTGCTCGACGAAATTGCGCGTTCGGCGCGGGCGATGGCGCGCGGCGCCTTTTCGCGGGCCCGGCTGGGCGACGCGGATGTCGAGGATGTCGTGCAAGAGACGTTGTTGGCGATCCACCTCAAGCGGCAGACCTGGGACGGCGGCGCGAAGCTCGCGCCCTGGGTCAACGCGATCGCGCGCCACAAGATCATCGACGCGATGCGCCGGCGGGGCGTGCGCCGGTTCGAGCCGATCGAGGATTTCGAGGCGGTGCTGCCGGCGCCGCCCGAGGAGGATCCGCACCAGCGCTCCGACGTCGAGAGGCTGATGGAGAGCCTGCCGCCGCGCGCGCGCGACATCGTCAAATCGATCTCGCTCGAGGGCCAGTCGATCACCGCGACCGCGAAGAGGCTCTCGATGACCGAAGTCGCGGTGCGCGTCGCGCTGCACCGGGCGCTGAAGTCGCTGGCCGACGTCTGGCGGAGGTCGACGCCATGAAGACCTCCGATCTCATCGCCGCGCTCGCCGCCGATTCGGCGACGCCGGTCCGGCCGATCGGACCGCCGGCTGGCGCTCGCGCTGGCGCTGGGCGCGCTCGTCTCGCTCGCGCTTGTTCCTGGCGATGATCGGGCCGCGGCACGATGCGATGCAGCGCGATGCACACGATGCGCTTCGACCTGAAATTCCTCGACACGCTCGCCTGGCTCGCGCCGTCGTTCTTCCTCTGCCTGCGGCTCGCGCGGCCCGGAGACCGGGCCGGGCGTGCTGTTCGCCTGGCTGCTGGCGCCGCTCGCGCTGCTGCTGGTCGCCGTGGCGGTGGAACTCGCGGTGACGCCCAGCGATCTCTGGATGACGCGGATCATCGGCAGCAACTGGTATCATTGCCTGAGCGTCATCCCGCTGCTGTCGATCGCGCCGCTCGGCGCGCTGATCGTCGCGCTTGCGCGCGGGCGCGCCGCGCTATCCCGCGCTGACGGGCGCGCTCGCCGGCGCAGCCGCGGCCGGCGTGGCGGCGACGATGTATGCGAGCAACTGCACCGACGATTCGCCGCTGTTCGTCGTCACCTGGTACCCGCTCGCGACGCTGATCGTGATGGCGGCCGGCGCGCTGGCGGGACGAGCGTGGCTGAAGTGGTGATCGTTCCTTCGGGTGGCCTCTAGCGGGTGACCCGGAGACGCACCGCTATTTCAGCCCATCCAGCGCACGGTTGAGCTGCAGCACGTTTACGCGCGGCTCGCCGACAATGCCGAGTGCGCGGCTTTCGACATGGGCTTCGACGAGTGTGCGCAGCTTGTCCTCAGGCAACCCGCGCGCTTTCGCGACGGCGGGAATTTGCGCCCGCGCGTTCTCCGGCGAGATATCAGGGTCGAGGCCGGAAGCCGAGGTCGTCACCGCATCGGCCGGAATCGGCGACGCCCAGCCGGCGTCGTGTTTCGCCTTCACGTCGGCGGTCACCCGGTCGATCAGCTTCTGCGAGGTCGGGCCGAGATTGGAGCCGACCGAATTGGCGGCGTTGTAAGGCGCATCGATGGTCTTCGAGGAATCGTCGGGATGGGCCGGATCCTGCGCCTGCGTCGCCGAGGGACGGCCATGGAAATATTTGTCGCTGGCAAAATTCTGGCCGATCAGCGCCGAGCCGACGGGCTTGCCGTCGGCATAGACGAGACTGCCCTTCGCCGCATTCGGCGCCAGGACGGACGCAAGGCCGGTGATGGCGAGCGGATAGGCGAGGCCGGTCAGCGCGCTGAACAGCACGAGAAGAACGACGGCGGGACGAATTTGATTGAGCATAACGGCCTCCTTCAGGCCAGGTGCAGCGCGGCGACCAGGACGTCGATGATCTTGATGCCGATGAAGGGAACGATGACGCCGCCGAGCCCGTAGATCGCGAGATTGCGGCGCAGCAGCGCAGCCGCGCCGATCGGCTTGTAGCTGACGCCCTTCAGCGCGAGCGGGATCAGCGCGATGATGATCAGCGCGTTGAAGATGACCGCCGACAGGATTGCCGAATGATCCGAATGCAGCCCCATGACGTTGAGGGCCTGCAGCTCCGGATAGGTCGTCACGAACAGCGCGGGAATGATCGCGAAATATTTCGCGACGTCGTTGGCGATCGAGAACGTCGTCAGCGATCCCCGCGTCATCAGCAGCTGCTTGCCGATGCCGACGATCTCGATCAGCTTGGTCGGATCGCTGTCGAGATCGACCATGTTGCCGGCCTCGCGCGCCGCCTGGGTGCCGGTCTGCATCGCGACGCCGACATCGGCTTGGGCGAGCGCAGGCGCATCGTTGGTGCCGTCGCCGCACATCGCGATGAGCCGTCCGCCCTGCTGCTCCTTCCGGATGTAGGCGAGCTTGTCCTCGGGAGTCGCCTGCGCGAGGAAATCGTCGACGCCGGCCTCCGAGGCGATCGCCGCCGCCGTCAGCGGATTGTCTCCCGTGACCATCACGGTCTTGATGCCCATCGCGCGGAGCTCCGCGAAGCGGGGGCGGATGTCAGGCTTCACGATGTCCTTCAGGTGGATCACGCCAATCAACCGCCCGCAGTCGCTGACCGCCAGCGGCGTGCCGCCGGTGCGCGCGATGCGGTCGACGATCTGGCTGAACTCCGCGGGCGCTGTATCGCGGCCGAGGCCGGCCTCGGCAAGCACCGATTCGACCGCGCCCTTGCGGATCACACGGCCCTTCAGGTCGACGCCGGACATTCGCGTCTGCGCGGTGAACGGCACGATCCTCGCCTGAGCCGCGTCGGCCGGCGCCTGCAAGCCATAGCGAGATTTGGCGAGCGCCACGATCGAGCGTCCCTCCGGCGTCTCGTCGGCAAGGCTCGACAGCAACGCGGCTTCGGCGAGAGCGCTGTCGCTTACCCCCGGGACGGCGAGGAACTCGTCGGCCATCCGGTTGCCGAACGTGATGGTGCCGGTCTTGTCGAGCAGCAACGTGTCGACGTCGCCCGCCGCCTCCACCGCGCGGCCCGAAGTGGCGATCACGTTGAAGCGGATCAGCCGGTCCATGCCCGCGATGCCGATCGCCGACAAGAGGCCGCCGATCGTGGTCGGGATCAGGCAGACCAGCAAAGCAATCAGCACCGTCACCGACAGCGTCTTGCCGGAATAGAGCGCCAGCGGCCACAGCGTCAGGCAGACGATCAGGAAGATCAGCGTCAGCCCCGACAGCAGGATCGACAGCGCGAGCTCGTTCGGCGTCTTCTGCCGCTCGGCGCCCTCCACGAGAGCGATCATGCGATCGATGAACGTCGATCCCGCCGCCGCCGTGATGCGGACCTTGATGTGATCCGACAGCACGGTCGTGCCGCCGGTCACCGCCGAGCGGTCGCCGCCTGCCTCGCGGATCACAGGCGCCGATTCGCCGGTGATCGCGCTCTCGTTGACCGAGGCGAGACCTTCGACGATATCGCCGTCGCCGGGGATCATGTCTCCGGCTTCGACCAGCACGACATCGCCGACCCGCAGATCCAGCGCGTTGACGCCGCTGTAGAGGCCGTTGAGGTCATCGGGGTTCAGGTAGCGCTTGGCGCGCGTGTCGCTGCGGGTCTTGCGCAAGGCGTCCGCCTGCGCCTTGCCGCGCCCCTCGGCGACGGCTTCGGCGAAATTGGCGAACAGCACCGTGAACCACAGCCAGAACGCGATCTGGCCGGAGAACGCGGCGCCGCCCTGCCCTGTCGCGAGGTCGCGCAGGAAGAAACCGGTAACGACGACCGACACGACCTCGGTCACGAAGATCACCGGATTGCGCGCCAGCTTGCGAGGATCGAGCTTTCGGAAGGCGTCGACGATCGGCGACGCCGATGATGTGAGGGTCGAACAGGCCCTGCGGCCCGGCTTTGGCGGACATGGATAACTCCGAATATTTAGCGTGCGCGGATCAGAAGGTCTTGCCGCCGAGCATCAGGAACTGCTCGACCACAGGCCCGAGCGCGAGCGCGGGGAAGTACTGGAGAAGGTAGAGAATGACGATCACGCCGATCAGCAAGCCGACAAACAGCGGTCCCGTGGTCGGGAACGTGCCGGCCGTATCGGGCGCCTTGCGCTTCGCGGCCAGCGAACCCGCCAGCGCAAGCACGGGGATCGCATAGCCGAACCGGCCAAACAGCATCGCCAGCCCCAGCGTCGTGTTGAACCAGGGCGTATTGCCGGTGAGACCGCCAAACGCTGAACCGTTGTTGGCGTTGGTTGACGCGTAGGCGTAGAGCACCTCGGAGAGGCCGTGCGGGCCTGTGTTGCCGAGGCTGGCGTCGAGCACCGGCTTCATCAGCACGGTCGCGGCCGAGAAGCCGAGCACGACGATCGGGTAGATCAGCACCGCGAACATCGCCAGCTTCATCTCCTTCGCTTCGATCTTCTTGCCGAGATATTCCGGCGTGCGTCCAACCATCAGGCCCGCGACGAACACGGCGATGACGGCGACGACGAGGAAGCCGTAGAGACCCGCGCCGACGCCGCCCGGCCAGATGCAGCCGGCGAGAATATTGAACATCGGGACGAGCCCGCCGAGTGGAGTCAGCGAGTCGTGCATCGTGATGACCGCGCCGGTGCCGGTGCCTGTGGTCGCCGCGGTGTAGAGCGCATCGAGCGCCTGCCCGAAGCGGATCTCCTTGCCCTCGAGATTGCCCATCGCGGCATCGACGCCGAGCGCGGTGACGCCGGTGACGCCGGAAGTCTCGGCCGCATAGATCACGCCGACGCCGGCGACGAGCAGGATCGCCATCGTGACGAGGATCGCGCGCCCCTGCCTGATGTCGCCGACCGCGCGGCCGAACGCGATGACGGAGGCGACCGGGATCAGCAGCAGCGACCAGATCTGCAGGATGTTGGTCCAGCGCGTCGGGGTTCTCGTAGGGGTGCGCCGAATTGGCGTTCATGAACCCGCCGCCGTTGGTGCCGAGTTCCTTGATGGCTTCCTGGCTCGCCATCGGGCCCATCGAGATCGTCTGCTTGGCGCCTTCCAGCGTCGTCACGTCGACCGAGCCGAGCAGGGTCTGCGGCACGCCGCGCGCGGCCATCACGAGCGCGACGACGATCGAAAGCGGCAGCAGCAGATAGAGCGTGATGCGCGTCACATCGACCCAGAAATTGCCAACCGTTGTCGCGGCCGAGCGCTGAAAGGCGCGCACCAGCGCGAAAGCGATGGCGAGCCCGGTCGCGGCGGACAGGAAATTGTGAACGGTGAGGCCGAGCATCTGGGTCAGATGGCTCATCGTCGTCTCGCCGCCGTAGTTCTGCCAGTTGGTGTTGGTGATGAAACTGATCGACGTGTTGAAGGCGAGATCCGAGGGTACGGCGTCAAAGCCCTGCGGGTTCAGCGGCAGATGGTTCTGCAGCCGCTGCAGCGCGAACAGCGAGACGAAGCCGGCGATCGAAAATGCGATCATGGCGATCGCGTAGACGTACCAGCTCTGCTCACGCTTTTCGTCCACGCCTGCAAGTCGGTAGAAGGCGATCTCGATCGGCCGCAGGACGGGCGTGAGGAGATTGCGCTCGCCGAGATAGATCTGTTGGATGAGCTTGCTAAGCGGTATGGCCGCGGCAAGCACGAGGAGAAGCACGATCGCGATTTGCGACCAGCCGAGAGCGGTCATGACGATGTCCAGTCTGAAGCGATCAGAATTTTTCGGGATAGATGAGGGTGTAGAGCAGATAGGCCGCCAGCAGGAGGCCGACAGCGAGGCCGATCAGGGGTTCAAACATGGCGAGGTCCATTACCTTCACGATTGTCTTGGTGTTGTCTCAAGCTTTGCGCTGCTCGATTGCTATTTCGATTTCCACGGAACGTTTGCCGTCATGGCCGGGCTTGTCCCGGCCATCCACGCCGATAGGCAATTCGACACCCTCAGGGCTAGAGCCCTCAATTCCGGTGCGAACTTCCTCGCCGTCTGTACGACGGCGCGGCGTGGATGGCCGGGACAAGCCCGGCCATGACGGCTGGGATGGTTGACGTTCCAAATCAGCGCGTCAGAGCCTGTCGCACGCCAACGCGTAGCTCGACATCAGCCCGAAGAAAGCACAGCCGGCCAGCAGATAGATGACGTCCCACACGAGAAACCTCCGTACGTGGCGCCACCTTGCAGCCTTGCGGCGTAAGGGTTCCATTCCGTTGATGCGGCGCGATGTAAGGATTTTATAAAGATTGGCCTTGGACGGAAGACGGCACTGGCGCTAAGCGGCGCGCGCAAATATATTGAGCACGTCATGGCAAGGAGCAACGCCGCCGGGCCGCCGCCGATCAAACAGATAGGTGGCGGCGGCGGAAGCATCGATCGCTCCGCTCGCAATGACCGGTTGCAATCTCGAACGCCTGGCGCCCTTGTCTATTGAACGTAACAGAGACGGTCGTCCTGATCCGGATGCGCTGCTGGCGCTCGCGGAACGGGGTCGGCGCGGCCGGCTGCTGGTGTTTCTCGGCGCCGCGCCGGGCGTCGGCAAGACCTACTCGATGCTGAACCGCGCCCGGCGACTGCGCGACGAGGGCGTCGACGTCGTTGTCGGCCTCGTGGAGACTCATGGCCGCGCCGACACGCTCGCGTTGATCGATGGACTGGAGGTGCTGCCTCGCCGCATCATCCTCTATCAGGGGCGGCAGCTCGAGGAATTCGATCTCGACGGCGCGCTGAAGCGGCGGCCGAAACTGATCATCGTCGACGAACTCGCGCACTCCAACGCTCCCGATAGCCGGCACCCGAAACGCTGGCAGGACGTAGAGGAGCTGCTCGATGCGCGTATCGACGTCTGGACCGCGCTCAACGTCCAGCACCTCGAGAGCCTCGCCGACGTCGTCTCGCGCGTGACCGGGGTCGTGGTGCGCGAAACGGTGCCCGACATCGTGCTGCGCGACGCCGACGATATCATTCTCGTCGACCTCACGGCCGAGGAGCTCATCCAGCGTCTGAAGGACGGCAAGGTCTATCTGCCGCAGACCGCAAAACTCGCGCAGGAAAAATTCTTCACGCTGCGCAATCTGACCGCGCTGCGCGAGCTCGCCCTGCGGCGGACGGCGGCGCGCGTCGACGACCAGATGGTCGAACAGCTCCGGCAGAACGCCATCGAAGGTCCCTGGGAGACGTCTGAGCGGCTGCTGGTCTGCGTCGGTCCGGACCCGCTTTCGCTGGACGTGGTGCGTGCGGCGAGCCGGCTGGCGACCGGCCTCAACGCGAGCTGGGTGGCGGCGAGCGTCGAGGCGCCTGATGGACCGGGCAGCGCCGACGCGGCGCTCGAGTCTGGCGACCAGCCTCGGGGCGGAAAGCGCCCGGCTCGTCGGCCGCGATCTGCCCGGTGAGATCCTCGCTTACGCGCAGCGCGAGAACATCACGCAGATCGTCGTCGGGCGCTCGCGCGCGCCGTGGTTTCGCAAACTGATGGGCCGATCGCTGTCGGACGCGCTGCTGCGGCGCGCCGATCTGGTTGGCGTCCATGTCGTGACGGGCGAACGGGGGCGTTCGAAGAGCATCGCGCCGGGCGCCCGCCTGCGCCGGTTTACTTCACTGTTGGACCGTCAAATTGGGCTTGGGCTCGCCGCTGCGGCTCTGCTTGTCGCGGGCGCAGTGGGTTTGGGCGAGTTGCTGATCCTGTGGATCTCGCTGCCCAACGTCTCCATGGTGTTTCTCACTGCAGTGCTGGTCTCGGCAGTCTGGTTCGGCGTGCGCGCGGCGATCGCGGCCTCGCTGCTTTCGTTCTTCGCTTACGACTTCTTCTTCATCCAGCCGCTCTATCAATTCACCATCGCAGAGCCTCAGGAATTCTTTGCGCTCGGTGTGTTTCTCGCCGCGGCGTTCTTCGTCGGCTGGCTTGCCGGCCGGGCGCGCGATCAGGAGCGGCGCGCCAACGAGAGCGCGCGCGCGACGAGTTCCCTGTTCGAACTTTCACGCAAGCTTTCGGGCGCCGCGGCGCTGCCCGAAATTCTGGAAGCCTCCACAATCTATGCTCAGAAGACGCTCGGCGCCCGCGGCGTCGTGATGCTGCTGCCGGCGGATGCCGAACTGGCGCTCGCCTCTTCCTGGCCGCCGGTCGATGAATTGAACGCCGGCGAGCTCGGCGCGGCGCGCTGGGCGTTCGAAAAGCGCGAAGCCGCGGGCTGGACGACAGGCACGCTGCCCAACGTCCGCTTCCAGTTCCGCCCCCTGACGACGGCGCGCGGAGTGGTCGCCGTCTGCGGGTTCGAGCCTGCGCGTCGCGATCAGCCGATCGCGCCGACGCTCGATCGCGCGCTCAATCTGATCCTGGATCAAACGGCGATCGCGATCGACCGCGCGCGGCTCGTCAAGGAGGCGACTCGCACCGCGGCGTTGGAGGACAACGAAAAGCTGCGCACCACGCTGCTCGCCTCGCTTTCGCATGACCTTCGTACGCCGCTGGCGAGCATCACCGGCGCGGTGACGACGCTGCAGAAATTCGGCGATGGCCTGCCGGAAGACAAGCGCCGCGACCTGCTCGGTTCGATCGAGGAAGAGGCGCAACGGCTGACGCGGTTCGTCGCCAATCTGCTCGACATGTCGAAGATCGAAGCGGGCGCGCTGAAGCCGAAGTCGGAACTGGTTGATGCGCCGGAGACGATCCGCGCCGCGCTCGAGCGGGCGCGCAAGGCGTTTCCGCAGCAGAATTTTGCGCAGAATTTGGCTCGCGATCTCCCGTTCGTCAGAGGCGACGCGGAGCTGATCGAGCAGGTGCTGTTCAACCTGCTCGACAACGCGCAGAAATATGGCGGCGGCGGGCAAGTGACAGTGCACGCGCGCGCCGTCGGCAGCGAGGTTCTGGTGACTGTCACCGACGAAGGGCCGGGCATCAAGCTCGGCCGATCTCGACCGGGTGTTCGAGAAATTCTATCAGGGCGGACGATCGGATGGTCGCAAGACCGGCGTCGGTCTCGGCCTGTCGATCGCCAAAGGCCTCATCGAGGCGATGGGCGGCCGGATCTGGGCGGAGAGCCCGGCGGCGCGGCGCCGCGGGACGCGCATTCTCGTCGCGCTGCCGATTGCTCCGTTGGCGTCGAGACAGACGGCAGGCGACGTCGCGAAAGACTTCGAATGAACCCGATCCGCATTCTCGTCGTCGACGACGAGCCTCAAATCCTGCGCTTCCTGCGCCCTGCCCTCGAGGCCTCGGGCTACGAGGTGCTGCACGCCGAGACAGGACGCGAGGCGCTGAGGCTGGCGGCCAACGCCGCGCCCGATCTCATCGTGCTGGACCTCGGCCTGCCTGACATCGACGGCAAGGAGGTGCTGACGCAGGCGCGACAGTTCACGCAAGTCCCGATCCTCATTCTGTCGGCGCGCGAGCGCGAGGCCGAGAAGATCAGCGCGCTCGACCTCGGCGCCGACGACTACATCGAAAAGCCGTTCGCGATCGGCGAACTGCTGGCGCGCCTGCGTGCGGCGCTTCGGCATGCCAAGGGCGCGGCTACGGTCAAGATGCGGGTCGAAGTCGACGGCCTCGTCATCGACCGCGACAGGCGGCTGGTGACGCGCGACGGAGCGCCGATCAAGCTCACGCCGCGCGAATACGATCTGCTCACCGCGCTTGCAATCAATGCTGGGCGCGTGATGACCCACAGCCAGATCCTCACCGCCGTATGGGGCCCTGCGCACAAGGACGACACACAGTACCTTCGCGTGTTCGTCGGGCAATTGCGCGCCAAGATCGAGCGCGACCCTTCTGCGCCGACGATCATCCGCACCGAATCCGGGATCGGCTACCGCTTCATCGAAAGCCCTTGAGCGCGCGTTCGATCGTAGCTCCACGCCTGCCGGAAGGCTGCCATGCGCCACCGCGCTTGCGCGACGGAATACCCGCGTGACATATCGTAAGTTGACATGTCCCCGAGCCCCGAGCGCGGCCCCTATCTCGCCTTTGCCGTCATCGCGGGTTCGGTAGTCGCCAATATCTATTTCTTCCAGCCGGTGTTGCCGATGATCGTCGCCGATCTCGGCGCGCCGGCGGCGTCGATCGGCCTCATTCCCGGTTTTACGCTCGCGGGTTTCGCGGTGGGGCTCGCGACGTTGGTGCCGCTTGGCGACAGCATGCAGCGCAAGACGCTGGTGTTGGCGCAGATCGCGCTGGCGGCGGTGTTTGCGCTCGCCTTCGGCCTCGCGCCGACGTTTCCCGCTTTGCTGGCGGCGGCCTTCGGGCTCGGCGTGGTTTCCTGCGTGCCCCAGCAGCTCGTGCCCTTCGCCGCGACCCTTGCGCCGCCCGAGACACGCGGGCGCGCCGTTGGCATGGTCGTCAGCGGCATCATGATCGGCTTGCTCGCCGGCCGCACCGTCGGCGGCGCGCTTTCTGCGGTGATCGGCTGGCGATACGTGTTCGTCATCGACGCCGCATTCATGGTCGTGCTGTTCGGCGCGGCGTGGCGCGTGCTGCCGAATGCGCTGCCGGCGACCGATCTTTCCTATGGCCGCCTGCTCGCTTCCCTACCCGGGCTGGCGCTCACCCACCCCGTGCTCCGGCGCGCGATGGCGACGCAGGCGCTAGCCTGGGTGGCGTTCAACGCGTTCTGGGCGTCGCTGGCGTCGCTGCTGGAGCAGTCCTGGGGGCTCGGCAGTTTCTGGGCGGGCGCGTTCGGGCTTGTTGGCCTGGTCGGCGCGGTCGCAGCCACGGCCGGCGGCCGAGGTTCGGATCGCGTCGGCGCCTATCGCGTGCTGATCTTCAGTTTCGCGATGATCGTCTTTTCCTATTTCGTGATGTACGCCGCGCCGTTCTCGATGATCGCGCTGGTCATCGGCGTCATCGCGCTCGATCTCGGCTGCCAATCGGCGCTGGTCGCCAACCAGACCCGCATCTTCGCGCTCGATCGGGAGGCGCAGGGACGCCTCAACACGCTCTTCATGGTCGCCAGTTTCGTCGCCGGCGCCGTCGGCGCGGCGCTCAGCGGCTATTGCATGGCGCATTACGGCTGGAACGGCGTCTCCACGCTCGGCGCGGCCGCGGGTTTGGGGGCGCTGGCGGTGCATCTGTGGCCGATGAAGGCCCGCGCCTGACGGGTGCGTCTCAACTCCGCAGATTTGCCTCGCTCGTGGTCAGCAACGACTGAAGCTCCGCGCCGCCCGCCATCAGTTCGATCACCTCGCCGATGGTGCGCTCGCCCTTGCGGAAGTCGGCGAGGCTGCGGCCACGGCGCAGCACCATGAACTCGTCGCCCGAGGCGTAGGCGTGATAGGCATTGTGGGTGATGAACAATACGGCGACGCCCCGTTCCTTCACCCGTTCGATCAGCCTGAGCACAGTCGCCGATTCCCGCACGCCCAACGCCGCAGTCGGCTCGTCGAGCACCAGCACGCGGGCGCCGAAATGTACGGCGCGCCCGATGGCGAGCGCCTGTCGTTCGCCGCCCGACATCGTGCCGACGAGCTGATTGGCGTCGGTGACGCGGCTGATGCCGAGCTCCTTCAGGCTCTTCAACGCTATGCGCGCCGCCTCGTCGAGATCGAGACGGCGGAACAGTCCCCTGCCCTTCTGCGGCTCGGCCGCCAGCACGAAATTGCGCGCCACGCTCATCAGCGGGAGTGTGCCGACTTCCTGATAGACGGTGGCGATGCCGCGATCTCGCGCGTCGCGCGGGCTGTTGAAATGGACGACCTCGCCATCGACGCGCACTTCGCCTTCCGTTGGCGTCTCGACGCCCGTCAGGATCTTGATGACCGTCGATTTGCCGGCGCCATTCTCTCCAAGCAGACAGAATACCTGCCCGGGATGCAGTTGCAGATTGAGCTTGTGGATCGCCGTGACGCCGATATAGCGCATCGTCGCGTTGCGCAGTTCTACGAGGGGCGCAGTCATCAGGCTCTCCCCATCGCCAGTTGACGCAACCGGTGATTGGCGAGCACCGCGAGCAGCAGGAGCAGGCCAATGAAGAAATTGGCGAGATCCGCATTCAAGCCCAGATAGAACACGCCGAGCGAGACGATGCCGTAGGTGATGGAGCCGAACACCGCCCCTACTGGCGAGCCGTAACCGCCGGTGAGCAGCACGCCGCCGATCACCGCCGCCGCTATGCCGGTGAACACGTACTGAGAGCCGAGCGTGATATTGCCATTCTGGAACGTCAGCGTCTCGTTGACCGCCGACAATGCCGCGGCGAGCGAGACGAAAATATAGAGCACGATCTTCACCCGCGCGACCGGCACGCCAGCAAGTCGGGCGGTGACCGCGTTGCCTCCGGTGGCGTAGACCCAGTTCCCGAACGCCGTTCTCTGCATCACGTAGGATGCAATCAATGTGAGCAAAATCCAATGAAGGATGGATACGTGGAATTGTTCGTAGTTGGAGGCGAACACCAATTGGGCGGAACCCGAAGGCGTGGCCGACAGGCTCGATGAGCCAGTCAGCGCAATCGAGACGCCCAGCGCGCCGCCCATCACCATCAGCATCGTGGCGAGCGTCACGATAAACGACGGCAGCTTGGTTCTTACGACGATGATTCCGTTGGCGAGGCCGATCAATCCCGCGACCACAAACGCGAGGACCACGCCAATCCAGGGATTGAGCGAATAGTAGCCCGAGCAGATCGCGACGACGATCGAGCACGCGCCTACCACCGAGCCCACCGAAAGATCGAACTCGCCGCCAATCATCAGCATGCCTATGGGCAGCGCGACAATCCCGAGGTCAGCGGCGGTGTCGAGCCAATTGGCCGTGCCGAGCGGAGAGAGAAAGCCGTTCTGCCCAGCCGCGATGGCAAAGAAGGAAAAGACGATCAGAGCCGAAACGACGCCGCCCGCCTCTGGCCGCATCAGAAGGGACAGGAACCGGTTGCGGCTGGCCGGCAGAATTGCGTCCTGCTCGTCGGCCGCGCCGGGCGCTATCGCTTCGGAGTCGGGCGACTCAAGCTGCATGGGGTGAACCTGGCATGGCGGCGCGCCGGCCGATGAGGGGCCGGCGCTCCTGTGTCACTTCGAGCCGATCACGTTGGGATAGGTTTCAAACACCTTGAGAATCTTGTCGATGTTGCCCTTGTCGACAACCGAGGGGCCCGTCGCGACCGGGCCCACGGGGCTCAGGCCGTATTTGGCGTAGAGGAAAGCAAACATGACGCCGAAATAGCCGTCGAGATAGGGCTGCTCGTTGATCAGGAACTCGATCTTGCCGTTCTGGATCTGCTGCAGCGCGACGCGCGAAATCTCCATCGTGCCGACATGGACCTTGCCGGCAAGCTGAGCCGCGTCGAGCGCGGCGGTCGCCGCAGTTCCGACGGCGGCGTTCTCTGTGAAGATGCCGTCGATGTCACGATGCGATTGTAGATAGGCGCCGATGTCGCGGCTGACCTTGCCCTGGTCGGTCGAGTTCGCGGTCGGCAGTTCGAGGTTGCTGCTGGTGATGCCGAGTTCCTTGGTCTTCTCGGCCAGACCCTTGCAGATCGCCTGCAGGTAGGGATTGCCGGGCACGTTGATGACGCAGAGGATGTTCTTCGATCCCGCCTTGGCGAGCCGGTCCGCGGCGACTTTGCCGACGTCGTGGCCTTGCTGACCGACGAATCCGAAGGCGCCGTCCGCCTCCCACTGGTCCTGGCCGGACTGATCGACATAGACGGGAATGCCCGCTGCGATCGCCTGTTTGATGTAGGGGTCGACGACGCTGGTGACGAAGTCGCCGACGACGATCGCGTCGGGCTTTTGCGAAATTGCGGTCTGCATCGTGCGGGCGGAAGTGGCCTCGATGTCGGCCTCATCGATCGCGATGTAATTGAGCTTGACGCCGAGCGCCGCCGCGGCGTCCTGGGCGCCCTGGTATAGCGGCGGGAAGAACGAGTCGTTCAACGGACCGGAGACGAACGCGATGGAAATCGGCTTGTCTGCGGCGCGCGCAGACGGCGCCGCGAGGGTGACGCCGGTCAAGGCCATGACCGCGGCGCTAAACATCAAAGTCCGATAAGCATTGAAGTTCATGGCGTTCCTCCCATCGAGCGGCCGGTCGTACGCCGGACTCGCCCCCGAGCTTTGCTCAGGGACGTACTCGGTGTATTCAATTTGTTGGACAACGTCAACGCTATTCAGATATGATGTAGGCGCAAATTCGCGGCCTACGCGATAACTTTGGGAAGAGTCCGAGGCGAAGATGGCCCTGTTGATCGATCGGAAGGCGCTTGGCCGCGCAGACGATATCATTTCAGCCGATTTGTCTGACAAGATGGTCGCCATTCAGGCGGAACAACGCTTCGCCGACAACGATGGCTCCTACGATCTCGCCCAGACCCGCCAATGGATTTTCGAATACTCAGCGTTGGCCGCCCGAGGTTACGAGATCTCCGATGTCGCGACCGAGGAAAGGACAGTCGAGAGCCCCGTCGGGCCGGTAGGTCTTCGGATCTACAATCCCGAGTTCAAGGATCTGACGATCGTGTTCGTGCACGGCGGCGGTTGGGCGATCGGCGGCATTCAGAGCCACGATCACATCGCTCGCTGGCTCGCCGCCGAGAACGCATGCCGAGTCATCCAGATCGAATATGCGTTGGCGCCCGAACATCCGTATCCGGTCGCGCTTCAACAGGTAACCGCCGTCGTCTCGCGCCTGCTCGCCGAGCGCTCGGGTCATCTTCTGCTGGCCGGCGATTCCGCGGGGGCGAACCTCGCCGCGATGAGCATTCTGGCGCTTTCGCAAACCGAGCGAAGTCGGCTGGCCGGCTTTGTCTCGATCTATGGCGCCTATGCGCCAGAGATGAACCTTTCCTCGCATCGACTCTATGGCGACGGACGTTTTGGGCTCTCTGAAGCGCAGATGCGCTGGTTCTGGAACCTCTACGCTCCGCAACTGCCGCCTGAGGATCGCGCCCGCAAGCTCAGTCCGCTGACTTGCGACCTTTCAGGGTTCCCGCCGACGCTGTGCATCGGAGCGGAATGCGATCTGCTGCTCGACGATACGCTGGCTTTCTACGGCGAACTTACGAAGGCGCGGGTCGACGTATCGCTGGCGCTGTGGTCGAGCCTGCCGCACGGCTGCCTGCACTTCGTCGGTTCGGTAAAGAGCGTGACGGACGCAGCAAACGCGATCTCGCATTTTGTGCGATCGCGTCGAAACATTGCGCCTGCGGCGCGAATTCGAACCCCGACGCCGATTTCAGCAGACCCCGAGCGAGCCCTTCCCGCGCCGGCCGCCGGGGCGATGAAGCTGGTGGAAGTCGAGCCCTTGTTCGCCGCTTCCCGCTCCCGGCTGCACGGTTCGCTCGCACATCGTATCGCCTGCGAAATTCTAAAAGGGGAGCATACGCCAGGCGTCCTGTTGCCGCGCGAAGAAAGCGCCAGCGAAGTCTACGGCGTCTCCCGCGGCGCCTATCGCGAAGCGATCCGCACGCTCGCCGCGAAAGGCCTCGTCGCGGCGTTGCCGAAGGTCGGCACCCGGGTCGCGCCGCGCGCGCTCTGGCACTTCCTCGACCCCGACATTCTCGCCTGGCATTTCGACGTTCTGCCGAGCGAGCCCTTCATCCGCAACCTGTTCGAGCTGCGAAAAATCGTCGAGCCGAGCGCGGCGGCGCTCGCCGCCATGCGGCGCTCCGATCTGGAATTGTCGCGGCTGGCGGATTCGCTTTCGCGCATGGCGCGGACGAGCCCCCGTTCCGGAGGTTGGCTCAACGCCATCGTCGCCTTCCATCAGGAGCTTGTCGACGCCGGCCGCAACGAGGCGCTCTCCTCGCTCTGGCCTGCGATCCAGACCACGATCCGCTGGTCGGTCAAACTTCAGATCATGCTGCCCGAGCTTTCCTTCGGGCACGATCCGGTCGCAGATCATGCGCGCGTGTTCGAAAAGATCGCGTCGCAGAACGCCGATGGCGCGCTGACGGAAATGGCCCTGCTGATCGAGGATGCGCTGTCGGATACGCTTGCGAACATGAAGCGCACGACGGCTTTGGACCCAAGGCAGAGCGGACCGGAAGACGCGCTGCCGCTCGTTGTCCAATAGACGCCGAGACTACCTTAGCGCGCTCGCGGAATAACAACGGAATCGCGTTGAAATTAGCGCCTTTGGGCCTCGTCCTGGCCGTGCCCCTACGCCGCCCGCGCCTTCTCCATCGTGTCGACGAACCTTCGGAACAGGTAATGGCTGTCGCGCGGGCCGGGCGAGGCTTCGGGATGGTGCTGGACCGAGAACGCCGGGCGGTCGGTCAGCGCGATGCCGCAGTTCGAGCCGTCGAACAGCGAAACGTGCGTCACCTTCGCATTGGCCGGCAGGGTCGCGGGGTCGATCGCGAAGCCGTGGTTCATCGACACGATCTCGACCTTGTCGGTCGTGTAATCCATCACCGGATGGTTGGCGCCGTGATGGCCCTGCGGCATTTTCAGCGTGCGCGCGCCGACCGCGATGCCGAGCATCTGGTGGCCGAGGCAGATGCCGAACATCGGCGTCCGGCTTTCGAGCAGTTTCTGGATCACCGGCACGGCATAGCGGCCGGTCTCGGCGGGATCGCCGGGGCCGTTGGAGAGAAACACGCCGTCCGGCTGCAGCGCCAGAATGTCTTCGGCGCTGGTCTCGGCCGGCACGACCGTAACGGCGCAGCCAAGGTCGGTCAGCAGCCGCAGAATGTTCGACTTCACGCCATAGTCGATCGCGACCACACGGTAGCGGTCCTGCTTTCCCCGCCCATAGCCTTCGCCGAGCTTCCAGCTCGCGCCGTCCCAGTCGTAGCGCTGGCTGACGGTGACGGAGGGCACGAGGTCCATGCCGTCGATGCCGGGCCAGGCTTTAGCCTCGGCGAGCAGCGCCGCGCGGTCGAATTCGCCCGACGGATTGTGAGCGATGACGGCGTTCGGCATCCCGGAGCTGCGGATCATCGCGGTCAGCGCGCGGGTGTCGATCCCGGTCAGGCCGATGATGCCGCGCGCGGCGAGCCAGGCGTCGAGCCGGCGGGTGGCGCGGAAATTCGAGGGGTCGGTGACGTCGGCGCGCAGGATCGCGCCGCGCGCGCCGTTTGCCGCGGCGCGGTTCGCGGTTTCGATGTCCTCCTCGTTCGTGCCGACCACGCCTATATGGGGGAAGGTGAACGTGATGATCTGGCCCGCGTAAGACGGATCGGTCAGGATCTCCTCGTAGCCGGTCATCGCCGTGTTGAAGCAGACCTCGCCGACCGCAGAGCCGATAGCGCCAAGGCCAAAGCCTTCGAGAATCTGGCCATTGGCGAGCACCAGCAAGGCCGTGGGCTTGCAGTTCGCCCCAGGCTTCGCTCGGGGCGGGATTGAGAGAGCGTATTGCGTTTGACATGGCCCTGTGGTTAAGCGCCGCGGCCTTTCGCCGTCAAGCCGGCGCGAGCGCATTGGAGTGGAATGGATGGGTGAGACGGTTCCGATGCGCGACGCGATCAGCGCGCAAATGAAGGACGCGATGAAGGCCGGCGAGAAGACCCGCGTCGGCGCTCTGCGTCTCATCATGGCCGGCTTGAAGGAGCGCGAGATCGAGGCGCGCGGCTCGGGTAAGGTCGTCAGCCGGGCGGACGAACTCGCATTGCTCACCAAGATGGTGAAATCACGACAGGAATCGGCGCAGATCTATCGCGACAATGGCCGCGCCGAGCTGGCCGAGCAGGAAGAGGCCGAAATCGCCGTGATCGGGGAATTCCTGCCCAAACAGATGGACGAAGCCGCCATCGTCGCCGCCGCGAAGTCGGCGATCGCGTCGGTCGGCGCGACCGGCATGCGCGACATGGGCAAGGTTGTCGCCGCGCTGAAAGACGCCTATCCCGGGCAAATGGATTTCGCCAAGGCGAGCGGAGTCGTGAAGGGTTTGCTCGCCGGCTGAATGGGAAAGGCGGCGTAATGATCGGTATCCAGAACGTTTGTGTCTATTGCGGCTCCAGCCCGGGATCGGACCCGCGCTTCGCGCAAGCGGCCGACGAGCTGGGCGCTGGCCTCGCGTCAGCGGGGATCGGGCTTGTTTATGGCGGCGGCGACACAGGATTGATGGGCCGCGTGGCGCGGGCGACGCTCGAGGCCGGAGGCCGCGTCACCGGCGTTATCCCGACGTTTCTGATGCGCGCCGAAAACGTGCTGCTCGAGGCGCAGGAAGTCGTCATCGTCGACGACATGCATGAGCGCAAGCGCATCATGTTCGAACGCGCCGACGCGTTCGTCGCGCTGCCGGGCGGCATTGGCACGCTCGAGGAACTTGCCGAGCAACTGACCTGGGCGCAATTGCTGCGTCATAGCAAGCCGGTGCTGATCGCTGACATCGCCGGCTTCTGGCGCCCGTTGCTGAGCCTGCTCGCGCACATGCGCAATCTCGAATTTCTGCGTGAAGGCGCCGACGTCGCATTACATGGTCGCCGAGCGCGTCGAAGACATTTTGCCGATGCTGGAAACCGCGGCCCGACGCGCGGCGCTGATGCCTGCGGAAAACTTGGAATAGCGGCAGCGCCAATCTTTTCGCTGCGAGCGTTTGGCGCCAGTGTGGCGCAGGCGCCGAAGCGCGGAATTGAAGAATCATCGGGGAGTTTTCGCCATGAGGCGATCGGGTTGGATTGGGTTTATGTTTACCGCTTCCGTCGCGCTGCTCGTCGCCTCGGGCGCCGGCGCGCAAACGGCGGCGCCCGCCGCGGGCGACGCTGCAGCAGCCGCCAAAACGACCGCTACGACGACGGCCGCCACAACCGCCAAGAAAGCGAAGGCCGCAGCAAAGACGGCTACGGACGCCGCCACAACCACGGCCACTGACGCGACCGCGACCGACACGCCCAAAGCGGACAAGCCGAAGGCCTCAAAGGCGATGGTGTCTGTTTCGGTCACCAACAAGCGCACCGTGGCGCTCAAATGGTTGAACGCGGCGCCCGCGGGTTCGGACGCCGAGCCGAAGAAAGTGATCGGCCTCGTGAAACCCGACAAGAAGGGATCCGGCCATATCGCGCGCAGCAAGGATTGCCAGTACGATCTGCACGGCGAGTACGAAGACGGCTCGGTCTTCGAAGCCGCGGGCGTAGATCTCTGCAAGAGCAGCGGGTTCAACCTGGTTGATTGATGTCGGGCCGCCGATCTCGCCGCCGGAGGGGAACTGCTTAAATACGCCACTGCTCTTACGACTGGGCCGCGCGCGAGTAACTGCGCGCGCTCCTAACGGGTTGCTTGCGCCTCAGCACCGTTTCAGCGCCGGCCAGCATCGCGTACGGATGCAGGTACTCCGATCGGAACGGACTTCTCAATTGACCACGCGCTTCAATGGCCGTTGCGGATCGGTGTTTCGCAGTGCCCAGAAAGTACCCGAAGGTATTCGCCTCGAGGCATAAGGCATTGAAATAAATTGGCGTCCCGGAAGGGAATCGAACCCCTGACCCCAGGTTTAGGAAACCTGTGCTCTATCCTGCTGAGCTACCGGGACGCATCATAACCTGACGGAGGCATTGCCTCTGCTCCGGCAGGGCGCATTCCAGGCGACATAAGTCGCCTCGAGGGCGAAGCGGCCCTACCATGTTTTTTTCTGTTTTGCATCCTGCCAATTGCGCGCGCGTCGCGGTCGTCGCGATGCTGATGTTGGCGCGGGCGGCGGCGGCGTGCGGCGCGATATCGGGCCAAGGGCGCGTCGACGAGGCGACGGAGCGCGGCGAACTGAAACTTGGTGATGGCCGCACGCTGCGGCTCGCCGGGCTCGACGCGCCGCAACCGGACCTCTGGCTCGACCGGATCGCCGAGACCTGGGCCGGGCGGGACGTCCGGGTCGCGATTCTGGCGCCGGCGCCGGACCGCTGGGGACGCTGGCTCGCCGACGTCCAGGGCGCGCGACGGCGGATGGCTGTCCGACGATCTGCTGCGCGCGGGTCTGGCGCGCGTAAAACCCGAATTCGAGACCCGAAATTGCGAGGCGGCGCGGCTGGAGGTCGAGCAAGCGGCGCTCGGGGCGCGGCTCGGCGTCTGGGCGGTTCCCGGCGCCGTGTTTTCGGCCGACGACAGCGCCGCGCTCGTCGCGGCCGAGGGCCGATTGGTTGTCGTTGAAGGCAAGGTCCAGCGCGTCGGCGTCGGTCGATCGCGGGTTTATCTTGATTTCGGCGGCCGAGGGGGCTTTACCGTTGTTGCGCTGCGGAAAGCCGAAGCGGCCTTCCAGCGCAGCGGGCGGGAACTGACCGCCCTGAGCGGGACGAGACTGTGCGCGTGCGTGGGTATCTTGATGGTCGATTTGGACCGCGGATCGAGCTTGCCGATCCTCTCATGATCGAGCGAACCGAGGGGGCCGGAGGGTCTGGGTCGGGCGGATGAAGCGAAGGCATTCAGAACGGCGAAGCTGCGGCCTGTTGGCAGGCGTGGCGCGGGCGTGGATCTTTGTGATCGCGCTGAGCGTCGCCGGCTGCGCGTCGCTGGAACCGCCGCCGGCTCACCGAAGCGAACGTTGCGCAGCCGCACCCCGCGCCGACGGCGCCGGCCGCCAGTCCCGAACGCGCCCGCCTGCTCGAGGCGTTCGGCGGCGAATACAGCGCGCCGGCCGCCAAGCGCTATCTCGACGACGTGCTGATGCGGCTCGCCAACGCCAGCGGTTCGCCGTCCGAACCCTATCGCGTGACGCTGCTCAATTCGCCGATCGTCAACGCTTTCGCGTTGCCCACGGGCGACATCTTCATCACCCGCGGCCTGCTTGCGCTCGCCAATGACGGGGCGGAGGTCGCGGCGGTGATGGCGCACGAAATCGCCCACGTCACCGCCCATCACGCCGCCCAGCGCGCCGAACTGGAGCGGCGCGCCGCGCTGTTCAAGCGCGTGTCGACCCAGGTGCTCGACAAGCCCAAGCAAGGCGAGGAGGAGGCGGCGCGCATGCAGATGACGATCGCCCACTTCTCGCGCGAGCAGGAATTCGAAGCCGACAAGATCGGCATCGCCGTTATCGCCAAGGCCGGCTACGACCCCTACGCAGCGGCGCGCTTCCTCGAAGCGCTCGGGCGCTGGAGCGCGTTCCGTTCCAGGGTCATCGGGGCCGGCAGCGCCGACAAGCCGGACATGATGGCGACCCACCCCTCCACCCCGGAGCGCATCGCGGCGGCGACCGAGCAGGCTCGGCAATTGGCGCCGCCCGGCGTCGGCGAGACCGCCCGGCAAAGCTATTTCACCGCGATCGACGGCATCGCGTTTGGCGACAATCCGGCGCAGGGATTGGTGCTCGGCCGGCGATTCCTGCATCCCAAGCTCGGCTTCGCGTTCGAGGCGCCGGAAGGTTTTGCGCTCGAAAACCAGAGCGCGGCGCTGGTCGGCGTCGGCGAATCCGGCTCGCAGGCGCTGCGGCTCGATTCGATCGAGGCGACGGACGCCACGACGCTCGAGGCGGCGCTCGCCTCCGGGTGGATCGAGGGCGTGCAGACCGCCTCGATCGAGCCGCTGAAGGACACCGCCCTGCCGACCGCGGTCGCCGTCGCCCAGGGACAGCAATGGAGTTTCCGGCTCGCCGCGGTGCGGCTCGATGGCCGCATCTATCGGCTGATCTTCGCCGCGCACAGCTTAGCGCCGATCGGTCGACGCGCGCTTCCTCGCCTCGATCCGCAGCTTCCATCGCATCACCCCCGCCGAAACGGCGGAGGCGCGCGCCAGCCGCCTGCAGATCGCGACAGCGCATGACGGCGATACTGCGCAGTCCTTCGGCGACCAGATGGCGGTGAGCCCCGAGCCGCTCGAACAGTTCCTCATTCTCAACGGGCTGGAGAAGAGCTCGATCACGCCGGCCGGCGAACGTTTCAAGATTGTGACGAGATGACCTCACGAAAGCTCACCGGAAAAGTTGTCGCGGCGACCCACAACAAGGGCAAGCTCGTGGAGTTGCACGAGCTGCTCAGCCCGCATGGGCTGGAGGTCGTCGGCGCGGGCGCGCTCGGCCTGCCCGAGCCCGACGAGACCGGCGACACCTTCATCGCCAACGCGATCATCAAGGCGCGCTCGTCATGCGAGCTCAGCGGCCTGCCCGCGCTTTCCGACGATTCCGGGCTTGTGCGTCGCGGCGCTCGACGGCGCGCCCGGCATCTATTCCGCGCGCTGGGCGAAAGACGGCGATTTCGGCGCCGCGATGGAGCGCATCCGGCTCGAACTCGAGGCGCGCGCGCGCGCGCAGCCCTACCGCGCCTGGTTCATCAGCGCGCTGGCGATCTGCTGGCCCGATGGCCACGTCGAGACTTTCGAGGGCCGCGTCGATGGCGACCTCAACTTCCCGCCGCGCGGGACCGCGGGCTTCGGCTACGACCCGATCTTCACGCCCGATGGCCACACGCGCAGTTTTGGCGAGATGACATCGCTCGAAAAACATGGCCTTCCGGCCGACGGTTCGCTGGCGCTATCGCATCGCGCGCGCGCCTTCCAGTTGCTCGAAAAGGCCTGCCTGTGACCGCGCCCGCCGCTCCGCCCCGCTTCGCTTCCACCCGCGTTGAAATTCACGCTCGAGCTCGGCCCGCTCGCGCTGTTCTTCCTGACCTATTCGAAGTTCGGCATTTTCGCCGCCACCGGCGTGATGATGGCGAGCGTGATCGTGACGCTGACCGTTTCCTATTGGAAGCTGAGGCGCATCCCGATCATGCCGCTGGTGACCGCCGCGATGGTGATCATCTTCGGCGGCCTGACGTTCTATTTCAACGACAGCACGTTCATCAAAGTGAAGGTGACCATCATCAACGCCTTGTTCGCGCTCGCGCTGTTCTTCGGCATCGTGTTCAAGAAGCCGACCCTGCAGGTGATGTTTGACGGCGCGCTGCACCTGACGGAGACCGGATGGCGGCTGCTGACCTTGCGCTGGGCCTGGTTCTTCGTGGTGCTGGCCGTCCTCAACGAGATCGTCTGGCGCAGCGTGCCTGAGCACTATTGGGTGCTCTACAAATCGTTCGGAGCGCTGCCACTGACGGTGCTGTTCGCGTTGGCCCAGGCGCCGCTGATCACGCGCTACGAGGCAAAGGACGGCGAGACGCCGGAAGCGTTCTGAAGGGATTCTGGAGCTGATGCGGCTCACCGATTTTCCCCTTCTCCCCGCAAGCGGGGAGAAGGGCATGCTCACGCGCATTCGTGGCGGTTGAAGCCACTCCCGCTGGTCGAGAGGGTCAACCGATACGGCTTGATGGTTGATCGTCAATCAAGGCATGAAAGCCGCGACGCCAAGCCGCCACGCGCGCCTCGCTTGCCTGGCCGCCGCATCGCCCCTAAATTCAATACATTCGGCAGATTTGGCGGACATAATCCCATGACCCTCGATTTCGCGCATTTCACCCCGATCGCGTCTTTGATGGGCGGCGCGATGATCGGCGCGGCGGCTGCAGTGCTAATTCTCGGCGTCGGGCGCATTCTGGGCGCATCCGGACTGTATGGCGGGTTGTTGAATCAGCCAGCTGACGGATGGCGTCTCGCGTGGCTCGCCGGTCTCGTGGTTTCCCCGTCGCTGGCGAGGCTGGTCTGGACATTGCCGGCGCCCGTATTTCCGGGCGCTGCGATGACGATCGCCGCGGCCGGCCTGCTGGTTGGCTTCGGCACGCGGCTCGGATCCGGCTGCACGAGCGGGCACGGGGTCTGCGGTATGGCGCGCCTTTCGCCGCGCTCGGCCGCCGCGACCCTGATCTTCATGGCGACGGGCTTCCTCGTCGTTTTCTTCGTCCGCCACGTATTCGTCTGAGGGAGCGGATCGTGATGCGCAACTTCATCGCTCTCGCCGCCGGCCTGCTGTTTGGCCTCGGACTTTGCCTGTCAGGCATGTACGATCCACAGAAAGTGCAGGGTTTTCTTGATATTGCTGGCGTCTGGGACCCTTCGCTGGCGTTTGTGATGGGCGGCGCGATCGCCGTAGCGGCGCCGGCGTTCTGGCTGGCGAGGCGCCAGGGGCGCGCGTGGAGCGGCGACGTCATCGAGCTGCCGTCCACGCGGCGGATAGATGCGCCGCTGGCGGTCGGCGCGGCCCTGTTCGGCGCCGGCTGGGGACTTTCGGGCGTCTGTCCTGGCCCCGCATTGCTCGATCTCGGCTTCCTCAGCGCCGGCGCCTTCGTGTTCGTCGCCGCGATGACGCTCGGCATGTTCGCGCATCGGGCTCTGGGATTGCGCTTGCGCGAGGCCGGACCGATCGCGCAAGATGCGTGACGCCGCGGTCGCGCCTTCTGCCGCCGGGTCTCCGCTGAGACCGCACCTGAGCACCGGACCCTGAATGTTTCCGAATTTTATCGCCCGCATCTTGTTCTCGTCGCGCTGGCTGCTGATGCCGTTTTATGTTGCGCTGGTCGTTGAACTGCTTAGCCTGCTCTACAAATGCGCGATGCAAGTCTACGAACTCATTCTGCAGATCACTTCGTACAGCGAAGAACAAACCATCCTGTCCGTGCTCAGCATCGTCGATCTCACGCTCACCGCCTCGCTGGTCGTCATGGTGATCTTTTCCGGCTTCGCCAATTTCATCGCGCGGATCGACATCGAGGACAATCCAGTCTGGCCGCATTGGCTGGTCGGCATCGACTTCGGCGAACTGAAGCTCAAGCTGATGGGCTCCATCACCGCGATTGCGGCGATCAAGCTGCTGGAGTCCTATATGAACGTCGCGCACGTCTCCGACCGCGACATGCTGTTTCAGGCGGGCCTGTTCGCCTTGTTCGTGCTCGCGGCGCTGATCCTCGCGGTCGCCGAGAGGGTTGGAACTCACAATCGCGTCGTGCGGCACTGAGCGCGCCTGCGGAAAACAGACCCGGCGCGATCGCTTAAGGACTTGCCATGACTGATGACGAATCGTTGCAAAAGGCGCGCGCCGTGCTGAAGCGCGCGCCGCTGTTCGATGGCCATAACGATCTGCCCTACGTCATCCGGCAGGACAAGCGATCGCGCGGCGACGTCGTCGCCTACGATCTGATGCGCGTGCATGAGGAGAGCGACACCGACATCCCGCGCCTCAAGGCCGGCATGGTGGGCGCGCAATTCTGGTCCGCGTTCCAACCAACCGGAGCGGCCCACCCGGCGCGCACGACGCTGGAGCTCATCGACACGATCTTGCGCATCGAAAGCGCCTACCCCGAGGTATTCCTGCCGGCGCGCTGCGCGGAGGATTACGAGCGAGCGCGCCAAAGCGGCAAGATTGCTTCGTACATGGTGATCGAAGGCGGCGTCGGGCTCGAGAACTCGCTGTCGCCGTTGCGCGTCTGGTATGCGGCTGGCGCGCGCATGCTGATCCCGTGTCACAACGAGACGCTCGACTGGGTCAACTCGGCGACCGATGCGCCCCGCAATGGCGGCTTCAACGCATTCGGGCGCGCCGTGATCGGCGAGTGCAATCGGCTCGGCATGATCGTTGACGGCGCACATGTCAGCCATGAGGGCATCCGCCGCCTGCTCGACGTGACAGAGGCGCCGATCCTGTTGTCGCATTCCAATGCATTTTCGCTGTGCGACCACCCGCGCAACGCGCCCGACGACGTGCTGAAGCGTCTGAGGGAGAATGGCGGCGTGGTGATGGCGACTTTTGTGCCGGGGTTCGTCTCGCAGAAGGTGCGCGAATGGCTGAAGCGCACGCGCGACGCCTACGGGAAAGCCAATCCGGCGACCTCAGACGCGGAGCGCAAGGAGGCGCCGCGCGCCACACTGAACGAGGTCGTCGACCACATCGTCTATCTCATCGAGACGGCCGGGTTGGATCATGTCGGGATCGGCTCGGATTTCTTCGGCGGTCCGCAACCGATCGGCCTCGAAAATGTCGGCTGCTTCCCGGACCTGTTCGCGGAGCTGGCGAGGCGCGGCCTCTCCGAAGACGATCTCGAGAAGATCTCGTGCCGCAACGTGTCTGCGCGCGATGCGCAAGGTCGAGGACGTCGGCGAAGCCCTGCGCAAGACGCGCTCGCCAGCCGTCGGCCGGCTCGAGGATTACCCGGGGGCGTAGGCGCTCGTCAGTATGCCTGAAGCGGCGCCGCCCTCATCCGGCGCTTCGCGCCACCTTCTCCCGCAAGCGGGAGAAGGGTATCGCCCCCTCTCCCGCTTGCGGGAGAGGGCCGGGGTGAGGGCGGTTCCCACCTGAGCTCGAGCCTGACGGCCTCGACAGGCGCCGCGCGCTGAGGCAAGCTCATCCTACAAACAAGGGCGCGATCCGTCGCCCAAGGGAGGAGCCGCGATGTATCCAGGCGCTCACGCCATCGCCCGCGCGCACGAGCCTGTCCAGATCATGGCGCGCACGGGCGAGATCCTGACCTATGCCGAATACGAGGCGCGCGCCAACCGCCTCGCGCACTGGCTGCGCCGGTTCGGCCTGCAGCGGCTCGATCATTATGCCGTGTTCATGGAGAACCATCCGCGCTTCATCGAATGCGGCGCCGCGGGCGAGCGCTCGGGGCTCTACTGCACTTATGTGAATTGCTATCTGACCGCGGCCGAGTTGGCCTACATTCTCGACAACAGCGAATCCCAGGTGGTCATCACCTCGCGCTCGAGATTGGCGACAGCGCTGGAAGCCATGAAATCGGCGCCGCGCGTGCGCCTTTGCCTGTTGGTTGACGGCCCCAGCGACGGCGAAAAAGTGCTGAACCTTGATGAAGCGACAGCCGATTGCCCCTCGACGCCGCTACAGCCTGAGAAAATTGGCGCCGCGATGCTCTATTCGTCCGGTTCGACCGGCCGGCCTAAGGGCATATTGCGGCCGCTGCCGGATCAACCGCCGTCCGAGCCGCTGACGGTGTTCCAGTTCTTCTGGCGACATTGGCTGATGCGGGAGCGGCTGACCTATCTGATCCCGGCGCCCATGTATCATTCGGCGCCCGCCGCCGCGACCGGGCTCACCATTCGCGGCGGCGGCACCATCATCGTGATGGAGAAGTTCGACCCCGAGGAAATGCTGGCGCTGATTGAACGCCATCGCGTTCAATATTTGCAGGTGGTGCCGACGATGTTTTCGCGGCTGCTGAAACTTCCCGAGGAAGTCCGGCGTCGCTACGATCTCTCCTCGCTCGAGATGGTGCTGCACGGCGCGGCGCCGTGCCCAGTTCCGGTCAAACAGGCGATCATCGACTGGCTGGGGCCGATCGTGCACGAGTATTACAGCGCGACGGAAGGCATGGGACTCGCGATGTGCGACAGTCATCAATGGCTCGCGCACAAAGGCACGGTCGGCAAGGCGGTGTTCGGCGAGGTTCACATTCTCGACGACGAGATGAACGAGCTGCCCGCAGGGCGCATTGGCAAGGTCTGGTTCAAGTCGCCAACGCGGATCGCTTATTTCCACGACGAGGCGAAAAGCGCAGAGGCCAATTCGCCTGACGGACAGATGAGCACGGTCGGCGACGTCGGCTATCTCGACGAGGACGGCTTTATATATCTGACCGATCGAGCCGCCTTCATGATCATTTCCGGCGGGGTCAACATCTACCCGCAGGAGTGCGAGAACCTGCTCGTCACCCATCCCAAGATTGCGGATGCGGCGGTGTTTGGCGTGCCTAACGAGGACCTTGGCGAAGAGGTGAAGGCGGTGGTGCAACCGGCGCCGGGCGTGACGACGGGACCTGAACTGGAGGCCGAGCTGATGGCGTTCTGCCGCGACAATCTCGCGCATCTGAAATGCCCGCGCTCGATCGATTTCGAAGCCGACTTTCCGCGCCTGCCGACCGGCAAGCTCTATAAGCAGCCGTTGCGGGATCGCTACTGGCAGGGGCGCGAGAAGCGCATTGGTTGAGGGGGCGTATGTCGCTTCGTCATTGCGAGGAGCGCAGCGACGAAGCAATCCAGCGGTTCAGCCGCCGCTCATCGGGTGTCTATCCGCAGCTGCCTGCGGCAGACGAAGCCTGGATTGCTTCGTCGCTGCGCTCCTCGCAATGACGACCCTCGCTCGGGACGAGCCTGCTACAGCTTGAACAACCACGGCAGCCGCGGCGCGAACGCGTAGTTCAACTGCACCAGCAGCATGCAGGCGATGCCGATCTCGACGTGGATCAACCCAACAACCAACCCGATCGCATAGAGGCTTTGAGCAATCACGATCCGCCGGCGGATCGCGCTGGAGAGTTCGGCCGACGGCTCGTGGACAAGGTCGGCGCGCTCGGCGTAGCTCCAGGCGAGGTAGAGCGCGGCGCCAGCGAACAGGATGTTCGCCCAGTAGATCACGAACGCGGTGCGATAGGCAAAGAAGGTCGCCAGCAGCCGGGTCGTGAACGGCAGCACCGTGATGACGGCGAGAAAGACGAAATGGAGCCAGGTGAGGTCACGATTGGCGCGCGCCAGCCGGTTGAGCTGCGTCTGCTGTCCCACCCAGAAGATGCCGAGCGTCATCAGGCTCATCAGCCAGGTGAGGAACAGCGGCGCGTCGCCAACAAGAGCGCCGATCAGGTCGGCCTCGCTGTGGATCTCCGCGAGCTCGGGCGTATGAATGTCGATGACGAGTACGGTCGCCGCGAAAGCGAAAATGCCGTCGCTGAGCGCCTCGATGCGCCCGACGTCTCCGGCGGCGATACGGTTGTAAACGGTGGTCATGCCGGCAGAGTGAAGGTCGCGGGGCCGGAAGGTCAACGGGGCGGCGCGGCTTTGTTGTGGATTTGTGTAGACAGAGACGCTATATTGTCTACACGGAGGCCGTTATGGCGCTGAACATCAGGGACCCGGAAGTCGATGAATTGGCGACCCAGTTGGCCCGCCAAAAGGGCGTGACCAAGACTCAGGCCGTCAAGGAAGCGCTACGCCGCGAGCTTGAACGCGTGGACCGCTCGACGCCGCTTTTGGAAAAGCTTAGGCCTTTGATCGACGAAATCAGCAAATGGCCGGACACTGGGATTGTCACCGACAAGGCGTTTTACGACGATTTAAGCGGTGAAGACGAACGCTGATGTTTATCGACGCCTCGGCAATGGTGGCAATCCTTTTCCACGAAGGGACTGTTGGCAAAGTGTTGCAGGCGCTCGACGCCTATCGTTCCAAAGCGCTCATTACGAATGTCGTCGCGGTTTGGGAGGTCACCGCAACTTTGCGGGCGCGGAAAGACAGGCCGCTAAAACATGTGGAGAGCGCGGTCGCCAGACTGCTTCTGGACGCAGCCATCGAGACGGTTGGGATTGCTCCTTCCGACCTGCCCATCGCGCTCAGCGCATTCGATCGCTACGGCCGTCATCGCTATCCAGAAGCCAAGGATCGCAACAAAGGCCTCAATATGGGTGACTGCTTCCACTACGCGACCGCCACGTCGCTACGGGTCCCCATGCTGACGACGGATGAAGGCTTCGCGCTCACCGACCTCGACGTCATTCTGATCAGCGTCATAACGAGTAGGCTTGCCGCTCCTCCATCAGCTTCGCCACATGCGCGCGCAATTCCGGCACGCCCTCGCCGGTGCGCGCCGAGGTGAAGAACACTTCCGGATAGGCGGCGGGGCGCTTGCGCAGGGCCTCCAGCGTCGCGTCGATGCGCGCCGGCTGCTCGGCTGATCTTCACTTCGTCGCGCTTGGTCAGCACGACGGCGTAGGAGACGGCGGCGGCGTCGAGCGAGCTTCATCGTCTCCTCGTCGCTCGTCCTTCAGCCCGTGGCGGCCGTCGACCAGCACGAAGGCGCGCATCAGGCTGGTGCGGCCGCGCAGATAGTCGCGCACCAGCTTGCCCCACGACGCCGACTTTTCCTTCGACACCGCGGCGTAGCCGTAGCCGGGCATGTCGACGAGGGTCAGCCGGTCGGCGAGGTTGAAGAAGATCAGTTCCTGCGTGCGGCCCGGCGTATGCGAGGCGCGCGCCAGGCCGTTGCGGCCGGTCAGCGCGTTGATCAGCGAGGACTTGCCGACGTTGGAGCGGCCGCAGAACGCGATTTCCGGCCGCTCGATCGGCGGCAGGCCGTCGGATTTGCGCGGCGGCGTAAGTAGAAGTCGCAGGGGCCGCGCGAACAGCTTGCGCCCGGCCTCCAGCCAGCGCGGCCTCGTCGGCGGGCTGCCGCCGTCACGCCGGCGTTCCGCTGGACCATCTTCCGGAGATTGTCGAACAGCTCGATCTTCACGCCGGCGCGCTTCATGATCAGCGACTGCTGCAGCACCGTCAGCGTGTTGCTCCAGGTCCAGTAGATCACGAGCCCGGCGGGGAACGAGCCCAGCATGAAGGTGAAGATGATCGGCATGTAGGAGAACATCTGCTTCTGCACGGGATCGGCAGGCTCCGGGTTCATCTTCATCTGCAGGAACATCGAGAAGCCCATGATGAGCGGCCAGATGCCGAGCGCGCAGGAAGTGGCCGATCATCGGCAACTGCGTCGGATCCCAGGGGATGAGGCCGAACAGAGTGAAGATGTTGGTCGGATCGGGCGCGGACAGATCCTTGATCCAGCCGAAGAACGGCGCGTGCCGCATCTCGATGGTGATGAAGATCACCTTGTAGAGCGCGAAGAACACCGGGATCTGGATCACCATCGGCAGACAGCCGGCGACGGGATTGACGCCCTCCTTGCTGAACAGCTCCATCTGCGCCTGCTGCTGCTTCTGCGGATCGTCGGGATAAAGTCGTCTTCAGCGCGGCGATCTGCGGCTGGATCAGCTTCATCTTCGCCATCGAGCGATAGCTGTAGTTGGCGAGCGGGAACAACGCGCCGCGCACCAGCACCGTCACGACCAGGATCGCGACGCCGAAATTGCCGACCAAGCCGTGGATGAAGTCGATCAGCTTGAACATCGGCTTGGTGATGAAATAGAACCAGCCCCAGTCGATCATCAGGTCGAACTTCTTGATGTCGTACTGCTTCTGATAGGCGTCGATCGTGTCGACTTCCTTGGCGCCGGCGAACACGCGGGTCGTCGTCGTCGAGCTTTCCGCCGGGCGCCAGCGTCTTGGCGTGCGCCGACGACGTCGGTCTGGTAATCCACGTTGGGCAGCGTCGCCGGTCGCCAGGAAGCGCGCGTCGATCGCCGACTTCTGGTCGGGGATGATCGCGGACGCCCAATATTTGTCGGTGAAGCCGAGCCAGCCGCCGTCGCCCTGTCAGCGCGCGGACGCGGTTGGTCTCCTTCTCGATGTTGGCGTAGGTGATTTCCTGCACCGAACTGTCGCCGATGACGCCGACGAAGCCTTCGTGCAGCACGGCGTAGCCGGAGACCGCCGGCTTGCCGCGGCGCAGGATCAGCGCATAGGGCCGGAGCGTCGCCGGCGCCGGCGCCGGTGTTCTCGACCGAATCGGTCGACCGTGAACATGTATTTGTCGTCGACCGCGATCTGGCGCGTGAACTTGAGGCCCTGCGCCATTGTCCCAGGTCAGCGTCACGGGCTGGTCGGGCGTCAGCTTGTCGCTGGCTCGCGGTCCAGACGGTCGTGCGGGTCGGCGTCTTGACGCGCGCCGCCCTCGGAGACAAAGCCGGTCTCGGCCCAATAGGCGTCGGGGCCGTTCGACCGGCGAGAACAGCTTGATCAGCGCGCTCTTGGGGTCGATCGTCTCGCGGTAGCCCTTCAGCACGACATCGTCGATCAGGCCGCCGGTCGAGGTCGATCGAGCCGCCGAGGCTCGGCGTGTCGATCTCCACGCGCTTCGAGGCGGCGAGCGCCTCGGCGCGCGTCAGCGTCGGCGCAGCTGCGGCGCCGGCGAGCGGCGCGGCGGCGTTCGAGCCGGCCGGCTGGGCCGCGCCGCTGGTTGCAGTCGTTTCGGTGTGCTGGCCGAGCGGGCCGCCGCCCGGCATCTTCGGCGCCAGGAAAAAATTCCAGCCGATCAGCACCAGCGCCGAAAGCACGATGGCCAGAATGAAATTGCGCGACTCACCGGAATTCATGGGCCACTCTCGTCTCAGCGCTCGCGTCTCGGTGCGGACTTGCCGCGCCTGATGTCGGCGAAAGCGCGCTCTAGCGCCTCAGTCAGCGTCGCAAAATTCGGCACGCAGCGCCGCCTCGCGGGCGAGCACCACATAGTCATGGCTGGCTTCCGCCGCATCGGGGGGCAAAAGTTTTATCGCCTCGCGCAGCCGGCGCCGGATGCGGTTGCGCACGACCGCGCAGCCCATCTTCTTCGTCACCGTGAACCCAACCCTAGGCCCGGTCGCCGCATCGCCATCGGGGCGGCGGAACGCCTGCAACGCGAACGCCTGCGTCTGCGTCCGCTTGCCGCGCGCGGCGCGCTGAAACTCGGCGCGCCGAGTCAGGCGTCCGAAGCGCGCCCGCTCGCCGCCGGGTTCGTTCACAGAGCGGGCCGGTTCACGGTATAAATCAGGCTGAAAGCTTCTTGCGGCCGCGCGCGCGGCGGGCGTTGAGCACTTTGCGGCCGCCCACGGTCGCCATGCGGGCGCGGAACCCGTGGCGGCGCTTGCGGACCAGTTTGCTCGGTTGAAAGGTGCGCTTCACGTCTCTAACTCCAAGATCGGGCCACCCGAGCTCGGCGCCCAGACAGCAAAGGAAACCGGACCTCCCCGCACTCCCCTTTGTCGGGAACCGCGACGAGCCGGAAAAACATATGCGACGGAATCCCGTCGCGCGGCGCGGCTTATAGGCGCCTGGGGAGGCCCAAGTCAATTGTCACGGCGCGCGCCTGCTGGCGGAATTTCAGGCTCGCAGTCGTTTGACGAACCGGCCGGCCGCCCCCAATGTCGGGGCCGGGAGGAAGTCTATATGTCCGCTATCGATCTGCCGCGAGCCGATATTCTACGCGACGAGGAAATCGTGCTGTTCGAGGACAGCGTCGGCAAGTTCCTGCGCGACCACGCGCCCGAGGAGCGGGTCGCGAAATGGCGCAAGGACCACGTCGTCGAGCGCGACATGTGGCTCGAGGCCGGCGCAGCGGGGCTGCTTTGCCTCAGCATGCCAGAGGCTTATGGCGGCGCGGGCGGCGATTTCCGGCACGAGGTCGTGCTGATGGAGCAGATCGGCAAGCGCGGGGTCGATGGTTTCGGGGCTGTCCTGCACAACGCCATCGCCGCGCCCTACATCTTCCATTACGGTTCCGAGGAGCAGAAACGGAAGTGGCTGCCGCGCATGGCGACCGGCGAACTCGTCGGCGCGATCGCGATGACCGAGCCCGGCGCCGGCTCCGACCTGCAGGGGGTGCGCACCGAAGCGCGGCGCGACGGCAATCATTACCTGATCTCCGGCCAGAAGACGTTCATCACCAATGGCCAGACCGCGAACCTGATCATCGTCGTCGCCAAGACCGACCCGAAGGCGGGCGCCAAGGGCACGTCGCTGATCGTCATCGAGACCGACGAGGTCGAAGGCTTCCGTCGCGGCCGCAACCTCGACAAGGTCGGGCAGGACGCCCAGGACACTTCCGAGCTGTTCTTCGACGCGGTGCGCGTGCCGACCGCCAATCTGCTCGGTCACGAAGAGGGCAAAGGCTTCGTTCAGCTCATGCAGCAATTGCCGCAGGAGCGGCTCACAATCGCCGTTCAGGGGATGGCGACCATCGAGCGCGCGCTGTCGGAGACGATCGCCTATGTGAAAGAGCGCCGCGCGTTCGGCCAGCGCATCCTCGATTTCCAGAACACCCAGTTCAAGCTCGCCGAGTGCAAGACGCAGGCGACGGTGGCGCGCGCGTTCGTCGACCGCCTGATTGGCGTGCATCTCGACGGCAAACTCGACGCTGCGACCGCCTCGATGGCGAAGTACTGGGTCACCGACCTCGAATGCAAGATCGTCGACGAGTGCCTGCAATTGTTCGGCGGCTACGGCTTCATGAACGAATACCCGATCGGTCGCATGTTCAGAGATAGCCGCGTGCAGCGCATATATGGCGGGACCAACGAGATCATGAAGCTGCTGATTGCGCGGACGCTGTAGGCGGCATGATTGAGGTTGATACGGAGCCTTCCCGATGTCGAAAGTCAGCACCTGTCTGTGGTTCGAGAAAGATGCGGAAGCGGCTGTCCGCCTCTATGTCTCCCTGGTTCCCGACTCCAGCGTCGTTCACGTCCAGAGATCGCCAGGCGACTGGCCGGCCGGCAAAACCGGCGACGTGATTCTGGTGGCGTTCATCCTGGGCGGTCAGAGTTTTCAGGCGCTGAACGGCGGGTCGGTCGCCAATTACGGGACTGCCGCGTCGATTTCTGTTGAGTGTGCCGATCAAGCGGAGGTCGATCGCCTGTGGGCGGCGCTTACCGCGGATGGCGGCGCGGAAATCATGTGCGGGTGGTTGCGCGACAGGTGGGGCGTGCCGTGGCAAATCGTGCCCAAGATTCTTCCGCAGCTTCTGGCCAGCGCTGACGGTAAGGTCGCCGCACGCGTCTTCACCGCCATGACGCAGATGGTGAAGCTGGACATCGCCGAGCTGGAGCGCGCGGCGGCCGGCTGAGGCTACCTCACCCAACTCCAAACCTTCGCCACCGAATTGAACACTCGCGTGCGCAGCTTCACCTCCGCCCCCACCGGCAGCACCTGCGGCGCGGCCGTGTCGGTCTTGCAGCCGGCGCGCAGCCTCGCGACCTTAATCTCGCCGTCCGTGAAGTAGGGATCGCCGCCGCCATTGAACGCAAGCAACGTTGGGCCGATGCCGCCGACCTGGTAGATGGCGTCGACATGGCCGCTGGCGCTGAGGTCGGCCATCAACAGGTCGCGCTCGGCGTCGATATCGGGCGCGATGTGGTGGGTAATCTGGCCGGTGTAATGGCTCAAGCCGACGCTGCGGTCGAACGTCGCAGAACCCAGCCAGAGCGGCGCGCCGTCGTCGCCTTTTTCGAGCGCCAGCCAGAAGCGCACGTGATTGCGATGGCTGGGCGAAACGCCCGAAGGCTTCTCGAACGCGAGGTCCTGCTTCCGGCCATCCCAGAATAGCGGGCTGACTGGCGCGGCCTGATACGAATAATGCATCAGCACGCTGCTCGCGATCTTCAGGCTTGAGATCATGGTGACCGGGTCGGCTGGACGCCAACCGGAGTCGATCATGGCGCAAATCAGGTCGGAGCGTTCGCCCTCGATGCCGACGTTGAGCGCGTCGCCGGGAATTCCCAGCGACGTCGTGGTCACCATTGGCTTGTCGGCGAGCCCGCTCTGATGCTCGTGATGGCGCCAGTAGGTGGGCGCCACAAAATAGGCGACCGATAGGTAGACAAGAACAACCCCGACGACGAACGGGGCAAGAAATCGTCGGGTAAGGACAGCCAGGCGAAGCATTGCACTGATTTTGCGGAGCGACCCGCGCAAACGCAAACGCTGTAACTTCCCCGCCCGCGGACACGAAACGCCGACGAGCGTTGCGCCGGGGCGCAATTGCGTTAAATCATCCCTGGAGAGGTTCTAAATGTCTACAGCCACGACCTACCCCGTCACCCGCACCGAAACCGAATGGCGCAAGCTGCTGACCCCCGAGCAGTACCACATCATGCGCGAGCACGGCACCGAGCGGGCCGGCTCCTGCGCGCTGAACTGGGAGAAGCGCCCCGGCACGTTCACCTGCGCCGGTTGCGATCAGCCGCTGTTCGAATCGCAGCGCAAGTTCGAGAGCGGCACCGGCTGGCCGAGCTTCAACGATCCCGTTCCGGGCTCGGTGGAGACGACCGTCGACCGCTCGTGGGGCATGGTGCGCACGGAAGTGCATTGCGCGCGCTGCGGTTCGCATCTCGGCCATATCTTCCCCGACGGCCCGCCGCCCACGGGCCTGCGCTACTGCATCAACGGCGTCGCGACCAACTTCATCCCGGCAGCCTGAGTACGCAGCCATGAACGCGCTGAGCGAACCTGACGTTTTCGCTGCGGCGCGTCCAGCGGGGCACCCGGACATCAAGTCGGGCCGGATCGGCGTGCTGATCGTCAACCTCGGCACGCCTGAAGCGACCGACTATTGGTCGATGCGGCGCTATCTCAAAGAGTTCCTGTCCGACCGGCGCGTGATCGAAACCCCGCGCTGGCTGTGGTGGCCGATCCTCAACCTCGCGATCCTGTCGCGGCGGCCAAGCGTGAAGGGCCGCGACTACGACGCGATCTGGAACAAGGAACTCAACGAGAGCCCGCTGAAGACGTTTACGCGCGCGCAGGCGGAGAAGCTCGCCCCCCGGCTCGGCAAAGGCTCGGGACGCGAGATCGTCGTCGACTGGGCGATGCGCTATGGCAAGCCGGCGATCGCGGAACGGCTGGCGTCGCTGCAAAGCCAAGGCTGCGATCGCATCCTGCTCATCCCGCTCTATCCGCAATATTGCGCGGCCAGCAGCGCCACCGTCTGCGACAAGGCGTTCGACGCATTGAAGGCGATGCGCTGGCAGCCGACGCTGCGCGTCGCCGCGCCCTACTTCGAGCTGCCCGCCTATATCGACGCGCTGGCGATCTCGACCCAGGCCTCGTTGGCGCGGCTGGATTTTGAGCCGGAGGTGATTCTCGGCCTCCTATCACGGCATTCCGAAGAGCTATTTCGACAAGGGCGACCCGTATTTCTGCCATTGCGAGAAGACGACGCGGCTGCTGCGCAGCAAGCTGGGGATGAGCGCCGACAGACTTCGCCTGACGTTCCAGTCGCGCTTTGGCGCCGCCAAGTGGCTGGAACCTTCCACGGCCGAAACAGTACAGGAGCTCGCTCGCAGCGGCGTGAGGCGGATCGCTATCATCACGCCGGGCTTTGCGGCCGATTGCCTCGAAACGCTCGAAGAGATCGGCGTCGAAAACGCCGGCTATTTCCGCGCCGCCGGCGGCGAACAATTCGCCCACCTGCCCTGCCTGAACGATAGCGACGAGGGGATCGATATGCTCGAGGCGCTAGCCCGCATGGAGCTGGGCGGTTGGGCCTGACTAAGCCAGCCTCGACGCCGTCCTCACCCTGAGCTTGTCGAAGGGCCCGCCCAGTGGGTGGCATGCTTCGACAAGCTCAGCATGAGGGAGAGGTGCGCGACGCCTGCGCCCCCCTAAGTCTCCACCAGCCCGCCCAGATCCCCGCTCTCTAACTTCGCTCCATGCGGCGCCGCCAGATAGTCCTGCGAGCGCATCTCGATCAGCCGCGACGCCGTGCGCGCGAATTCGAATTTTTCGACGCCTTCCAGCGCTGCGCCGAGCGCGTCGGGCTCGCCGGCGGCGGAGGCGACCAGCTTGACCTTGGAATCATACAGCGCGTCGATCAGATTGATAAAGCGTTTGGCCGCGTTACGCTCCCCGGCCTCGAGAAGCGGAATCCGGTCGACAAATACGCTGTGAAATTCCCGCGCGATCTCGAGGAAATCCGTCGCGCCGAGCGGCTGCCGGCAAAGGTCGTCGAACGTAAATCGCGCGACGCCATCGACGGCCTGCGGCACATGAACAGTGCGTCCGAGCAGCGGAAGTTCGCGGGCGGCGCCGCGCGGCGCGCCGGCGAGGTCGAGGAAAGCCGCGTCCATCGCGGCGTCGGCCGCAGCGTCAGCCGGGCAATAATAGACCGGAGCGCGGCTCAGCTTCTGCAAGCGATAATCGGTGCGCGCGCCAAGTTCGACGACCTCCATCCGCTCGGCGAGCAGGTCGAGAAAGGGCAGGAACAGCGCCCGGTTGAGACCGTCCTTGTAGAGATCCTGAGGGGCGACATTGGAGGTCGCGACGACGACCACGCCGGCGGCAAACATGGCGTCGAACAGCCGCGCCAGGATCATCGCGTCGGCAATGTCGCGCACCGAAAATTCATCGAAGCACAGCAGCGAGGCTTCCGCCGCCAATTCGGCCGCGACCGGCGCAATGGGCTCATCGCCCTGAACCGCGCCGCTTTTCAGCTTCTGCCGCCAGGCGTGGATGCGGCGATGGGCGTCCGCCATGAACGCGTGGAAATGGACGCGTCGCTTCGGCGCAACCTCTGCCGCGGCGTAGAACAGATCCATCAGGAAGGTTTTTCCGCGCCCGACGTCGCCGTAAATGTAAATTCCGCGCGGCGCCGGCGCCGGCTTGGCGCCGAGCCAGCGGCCGAGCGCGCTGACTTTCGGGGCGGGTCGATATCCGGCGAGCTCTGTCGCCAGCGTGTCGAATTGCGCGGCGAGTTCGGACTGCGCCGGGTCGGGTTCGATGGCCCCGCTCTCGATCAGCGCGTGGTAGCGGGCCAGTATTTCACCGGTCAAGTTTGAAATATTCCGACGCTTTTGTTCGGACGATTGGCTTTTGCGCTTTTCACAATTGACCTATCAGCGGGGACCGGTGGCGTTCGGGATGCTTGTCCGCACTCCCGCCGCCGATGTCAAAGTCCTCGAGCGCGTCAACGAAACCCCCATGCATTCCTCTCGCCACACTGTGTTGTTCGACGCGTCCTTCGACAGGCTCGAAACGAGGTCGTAATTGGTCGCAGCGCCGCTCGCGCTTTTAGAACGACACAATTGACGATCCCCAAGGTTTTGGGCTTGTGAAAGCAGATCGGAGTTGGCGATGCAAATCAACCAGGCGGAACCTGACTTCAGCTTAGCTTCTCCTTCGGAGTTTCTGGAATTGCTGGGCGGCTCCGTCATCCCGAAGCATACGTTGAGAGTGGACGTACAAGCCGGCTCTCGACCCAAGTTGCGTTTCCGCCTCCCGGGCGAGCCGACGAAGCGGGAGTTTGAGACCATGGCTCACATCGCCAGGATCTTTGACCAGGCCGGAGAATGGCGCGCGGATCCCACGCAGAGCTTCAGCTTTGTTTTTCAGGCTTCGGACAGGCCGGTCGATCTGCCGAGCGCGAGCTGGCAACGTAGAAATGGCTTCCAGAATGTGATTCTGACGCTCGATTTTTACTACACAAATGAAGACGGATACCGATATTTCTTCAGTAACGAGGTCCCGGATTGGAATCATCGCGAAGCAAAGGTGTTCTGGCGAGGGTCCACTACAGGACCCGTCCGCATAGATCGTACTTCAATTCTAACTCTGCCGCGCTACAAACTCTGCGTGGAAAGTCAAAAATTGCGGACCAGCGCCGACGTGGCGATACATAATATTTCAAAGACCGATTCTGACGAAGAAAAAGCGGTCGTAAGCGAACAATTAAGAACCGCCGGGCTCCTCGGCGACTGGGTCGATATGCGTCACTACGCGAACTTCAAAATGGTCGTGCAGATTGATGGCAACGGAAATTCCTGGGAATTGGTGAAAAAGCTGCGGCTAGGCGCCTGTCTGTTGATCGTTGACAGCGACTGGCGACTATTTCACTCAACGCTCATCGATCCTTGGGTTCACTACGTACCAATCCGTGCCGATCTCAGCGACTTCGTCGAAAAGGTCCATTGGTGTCTCGATAACGACCGTCAGGCGCGGCAAATCGCACTGTCGGGACGAGAATGGGCGCTGGATCGGGATTACCCAGCTGAGCTGCGTGAATGCGCCGACTCGATCCACGATCGGTTTGGTCATCAGCAAACCTAAACCATCCTGTGCGACCGGCCGAAAGGAGAGCGCCGCCGCATGCGGTAACCGGGTCGCCTTGACTCACGAGCATCAGCCGATGACAGGGTTTAGAGCGCCACGGGTCGCATCTTGAAATCCTGACCGCAAATACGGAGCTTAAGGTGCGATTTAGGGCGTCCGAGGATGATTTCACCGTGGCGCCGGCGCGAGAATTCTTCGACTTGCTCGGCGAATCGACAATGCCGAGACGCGCACTTCTCGTTGATGTGCGAACCGGCGCAGAACCTCGACTTGAATTCAGCGTGCCGGGCGAACCCTCCAAGCGCGAGAGGCAAGCAAAGGATCATATTGTTTCCATATTCGAACGTTGCGATGAGTGGAGACTGGATCCACGATCAAAGCTTTCGTTTCATATTCCAAGCGAATGACAGAGCGATCGACTTACCGTCGGCGAGCTGGCAGCGGCGCAAATCTTACCAGAGCGTCGCGATCACCCCTGATTTCTACTATACGTCTGAAGACGGATATCGCTATTTTTACAGTGATTCTGTCCCACCATGGGAAAGTCGCGAGCCGAAAGTGTTTTGGCGCGGTTCAACCAGTGGCCCCCGGGAAGTAGACTGCAACTCGATTGTCGAGCTTCCCCGTTACAAGTTGTGCGCCGAAAGCTTAAAGCTAGGCGATATCGCCGATATCGCTTTCTTCGATGTCGTACATACCCAGCCGCCGAGCGATCAGCCTATTCTTCGCCAGCGACTGCACGATTCTGGATTTCTCCGCGATTGGGTGGACATGCGCCACTACGCGAAGTTCAAAATGATCGTTCAAATCGATGGGAATGCGAACTCTTGGGGATTGATCAAGAAGCTCCGTTTGGGTTCATGTCTGCTCATCGTCGATAGCGACTGGAGAATGTTTCACTCCGATCTGATTCAGCCTTGGGTTCACTACGTGCCGATCCGAGCCGACCTTAGCGATTTCGTCGAGAAGGCGCACTGGTGCCTTCAGCATGACAACGAAGCCCGGCAAATTGCTGCGGAAGGGCGCGCCTGGGCGTTGGCGAGGGACTACGACGCCGAACTGAGCGGGTGCGCCAATTCAATTCGAGATCTATTTGGTCGGCGACCCGCCTGAGCCTGTCGCCCCTTTGGCGCGCGCGATGCGCAACAGGGGGAAATTCGCGCCGCCGATAGAACTCGGCCGCCGCATCCGCTAGTTTCCGCCGCCATGACTCAAGCGCATCAGCCTGTCGGCCCGGGCGACCATATTTTCCTCGTCGACGGCTCGTCGTTCGTTTTCCGCGCCTATTTTCAATCGATCCGGCAGGATCCGAAGTACAACTACCGCTCCGACCGGCTGCCGGTCGGCGCGGTCCGGCTGTTCGCGGCAAAGATGCTGCAATTCCTGCGCGATGGCGCGGCGGGCATCAAGCCGACCCACATCGCGATCATTTTCGACAAGTCGGAGAACTCGTTCCGCCGCGAATTGTACCCCGCCTACAAGGCGCATCGGCCCGAGCCGCCGGAAGACCTCGTGCCGCAATTCCCGCTGATGCGGGCGACCGTGCGCGCCTTCGGCCTCGCTCCCGGTCGAGCAGGACCGCTACGAGGCCGACGATCTGATCGCGACCTACGCGAAGCAGGCGCGCGCGCGCGGCGCCGACGTGCTGATCATTTCCGCCGACAAGGACCTGATGCAGCTGATCGAGCCCGGCGTCGCGATGTACGACCCGGCCTCCGGCGATCGCGAGGAGCGGCGCATCGGCGAGCAGGAAGTCGTCGACTATTTCGGCGCGCCGCCTTCGAAGGTGATCGACATCCAGGCGCTCGCCGGCGATTCCACCGACAACGTGCCGGGCGCGCCCGGCATCGGCGTCAAGACCGCCGCGCAGCTGATCGCCGAATATGGCGACCTCGAAACGCTGCTCGCCCGCGCCGGCCGAGATCAAGCAGCCGAAGCGGCGCGAGACGCTGACCAACCCCGAGAACGTCGAGAAGATCCGCATCTCGAAACAGCTCGTCACGCTGGTGCGCGACGTCGCAGCTCGAAACGCCGCTCGACGGCCTCGGCATGCCGACGCTGGAGGGCGAAAAGCTGGTCGCCTTCCTGAAGGCGATGGAGTTCACCACCATCACCCGCCGCGTCGGCGAAATCTGCGGCGTCGATGCGGCGAGCCATCGAGGCCGACCCCGCCTTCGTCGGCGCCGGCGGCTGGCGCGGCCGCAACGGCGAGGTCGAAGGATGCGCCGCCGCGCCGCCGCCCGCCGCGCCGCTGTCCGCGGCGCCGAAGCCAGCCGCCAGCGACGGCGAGCCCGCAGACCGTCGCAAGGCTGCGCGCCGACGAGGCCGAGGGCTGCGCCGATCGACGTCACCGCCTATCACGACCGTCACGACAGGCGAGGAGCTGCAAGCGCTGGATCGACCGTGCGCGCGAGGCCGGCGCGGTCGCCTTCGACACCGAGACCACCTCGCTCGACCCGATGCAGGCCGATCTCGTCGGCGTCTCGCTCGCCGTCGCGCCGGGCGCACGCCTGCTACATCCCGCTCGGCCACGTCGCATGGGCAGCGGCGATCTGTTTTCCGGCGGCGGGCCTGCGTGCCCGGCCAGATGCCCGAGGCCGAAGCGCTCGCGCTGCTGAAGCCGCTGCTGGAAGACCCCGGCGTGCTCAAGATCGCCCAGAACGCCAAATTCGACTGGCACATGTTCCGCCAGCGCGGCATCGAGGTCGCGCCGATCGACGACACGATGCTGATGTCCTATGCGCTCGACTCCGGCGCGACCAGCGAAGGCCACGGCATGGACGGGCTGAGCGAGCGCTGGCTCGGCCACAAGCCGATCCCGTTCTCCGAAGTCGCCGGCTCCGGCAAGAACTTCATCGGCTTCGCGCGCGTGCCGATCGACCGCGCGACCCAATATGCCGCCGAGGACGCCGACGTCACCTGGCGCCTGTGGCGCGATGCTGAAGCCGCGGCTGGTCGCCGAGCACATGACGACCGTCTACGAGACGCTCGAGCGGCCGCTGATCACGCCGCTGGCGCGCATGGAGCGGCGCGGCATCGCGATCGACCGCGACATGCTGTCGCGGCTGTCGGGCGAATTCGCGCAGAGCATGGCGCGCATCGAGGCCGAGATCTACGAAATGGTCGGCGCGCCGTTCAACCTCGGCTCGCCCAAACAGCTCGGCGACATCCTGTTCGGCCAGATGGGCCTGCCCGGCGGCAAGAAGACCGCGACCGGCGCCTGGTCGACCTCGGCCAGCGTGCTCGAAGACCTCGCCGAGGAAGGCCACGCCCTGCCGCGCCGCATCCTCGACTGGCGCCAGCTCTCCAAGCTGAAATCGACCTATACCGACGCGCTGCCGAGCTTCGTCAATCCGTCGACGCGCCGCGTGCACACCTCCTACGCGCTGGCCGCGACGACGACCGGGCGGCTCTCCTCGTCCGAGCCGAACCTGCAGAACATTCCGGTGCGCAACGAGGAGGGCCGCAAGATCCGCCGCGCCTTCGTCGCCGACAAGGGCCACAAGCTGATCTCGGCCGATTACAGCCAGATCGAGCTGCGCCTGCTCGCCCATATCGCCGACATCGCCGCGCTGAAGAAGGCGTTCGCCGATGGGCTCGACATCCACGCGATGACGGCGTCGGAAATGTTCGGCGTGCCGATCAAGGACATGCCGGGCGAAGTGCGGCGGCGCGCCAAGGCGATCAACTTCGGCATCATCTACGGCATTTCCGCCTTCGGCCTCGCCAACCAGCTCGGCATTCCGCGCGAGGAGGCGGGCGCCTATATCCGCAAATATTTCGAGCGCTTTCCCGGGCATCCGCGACTACATGGAGGCGACCAAGAAGCAGGCGCGCGCCGACGGCTTCGTGCGCACCATCTTCGGCCGCAAGTGCCACTTCCCGCGCATCAACGCGTCCAACCCCTCGGAGCGCGCCTTCAACGAGCGCGCCGCGATCAACGCGCCGATCCAGGGCTCGGCCGCCGACATCATCCGCCGCGCGATGGTCGCGCATGGACGACGCGCTGGCGCGAGGCGAAGCTCAGCGCGCGCATGCTGCTGCAGGTGCACGACGAACTCGTGTTCGAGGCGCCGGACGACGAGATCGAGGCGACGATCGCGCTGGTCGTCAAAGAGTCATGATCGATGCGCCCGAGCCGGCGCTGCGGCTCAGCGTGCCGCTGCAGGTCGACGCGCGCGCGGCGGCCAACTGGGACGAGGCGCACTGACAGCGATCTGTTTACTTACCGAACGAAATTGATCGCGGTATTAGCGATACTTAACCCTCTTCGTCACAACCTTTACGCGCATACATTCCGTTTCTGGTTGCGCGCCCATGTCCACCACGACCACCTATCTCACGATCGAGAACAATCTCGCCAACTATCAGAAACTCACGGCCAATGAACCGGCCGTGAAGACGGCGACGGCCTACTATCAGGCCAACATCGGCAAAGTGACGACGATCAACCAGTTCGTCTCCAACTACCGGCTGCTGTCCTACGCCTTGCAGGCCTACGGCCTCGGCAACCAGATCAACAACACCGGCCTTATCAAGCAGGTGCTGCGAGCAGGGCACGACAAGTTCCAAGGCGCTCGCCAACACGCTGCCGAACGCCGAACTGGAAGGCGTTCGCCAACGCCTACAATTTCAGCGCGACGGGCAAGCGTCGCGCCGAGCGCGTCGGGTTCCGTCTCGACAACGGTTGCGGACTACAATGAGCAGCAGCTCGAGTCCGACCAGGGCGCAAGCGATCCCGGCGTGCAGCTCGCGCTCTATTTCCAGCGCGTCGCGCCGAAGGTCACCAACGGCTATTCGGTGCTCGCCGACCAGAACCTGCTCGAAGTCGTGCAGACGATCTTCAATCTCCCCGCCACCGCCAGTGCCGCGCAGATCGACCAGGAAGCCACCGAGATCTCGAAGCTGGCGCCGGTCTCGGATCTGCAGGATCCGAAGAAATTGCAGCAACTGACGGAACGCTTCACGGCCGCCTACGACTCCTCCGACGACATGTCTGACGGTGACGTCCGGCAACACGGCGAGCGCCGCCGAGCGGCGCACAGTCGGTGCTGTCGGGTATCGTGAGTTCGAACGCCAGCATCCTTGCGAGCTACGAGGGAACAGGACCTGTTCAGCACCTCGCTGCTCTACAAGTTGCAAGGGTTGTCGCTCGGCGGCTGAGCGACTCCCTTCTCCTCTTCGCGGGAGAAGGGCTCGCACCGCGGCGTCTTGCTACCTCGCCGGCGCCGCCGGTTGCGTCTCAGCCTTCGCTTCCGCATTGAGCAGGAAATTGCATTCCTGTACGCCCATGTCGGTGATCACCTGCGCCTTCATTCGCGTATTGACCTTGAAAGTCAGAATGCGCGTCAGCTTGTCGACTTCGATCTTGTCGAGATGCGCGAAATCGATCTTTTCGTCGTCGAAAATGTAGCGGAACGCCTCGTCGATCACGAACGCGTCGGGCGGCACCGGCAGACGTCTTGGCGACGCCGAGATCGACGACATAGTTGAGCTGCAGAACGACGTAGCCCTTGATGCCGCCATCCCGGATGATCGGGATATTGAGCTCCTTGGTCTTGCGGGTCTCCGAGCCTGACGGCCTTGTTCCGCGCGCCGGCGGCGGCGCGATCCTGGACTTCAAGAACAGGCCGGCGCCATAGCTTGCGCCAAACATCACGACGCACGCCCAGATGGCGATGCCCAGCGATTTGATCATCGCCCGTCGTCCCGCCACGGATAGGCGGAATAGGTGCCGTCCGATTGATGGTCGCGGATCGCGCGCGCGACGATATCGGCGACCGTCTGCGCCGCTCGTAATTGTGCGCCGAGCAGGCGGCGATTGAGGTCGAGTTTCACGGTGAGGTCGGCGAAGGCGGCGGCGACCGCGGGCCGGCTGCATACCGCCGCGATCAGGCTCTGCAGCTTGGCCAGTTCGAACAGGCCCTGGTTCTTGCGCTGCGGTGTAGGCGCGATAGTCGACCGCGGCGCGCCCTGCGATCTCGCGGTTCTCCGCCTCGACAGTCGCTCGCAGCCTTTCGACCACGGGCAGGATCGTCGCGACCGATGCATCCTCGGCGTCGGCAGGCTTCGCATTTGCATTGTACGCTCATATCGCCTTGTCACGTGTGAACAGGTAGGCGCCGCTGTCGATGGTTCCGCCGACAGGCAGCGACAGCGCGTTGGCGCTGGCGGCCGTGACGGCCGCATCGGTTCTGGCGCTAGCCGACTCGCGTTGCAGCTTTTGCAAGCGCGGGCGAGTGCCCGCCGTCGAATAGGCGGCCGGCAATGCCAAGCACGCCGGACTTCGCGATCTGGTCGGCAATTTTCTCGGAGAGCAGCGAACGCCACATGTCGCCGGCATAGCCGCCGCCGTAGGCCGAAGCCGTGTCCTTCGGCATCATCTCGCTGACGAAACTGTTGAGCAGCGTCGCTTCAAATTGCTGGCGCGCCTTTGCGGCGCGCGCCGACCCTGTCTGTGCGGGGTCGGCAAGCGTAACCCGCGCATCCACGGCGGGCTCGAAGTTCGATGCCGGCGACGATGCGCGCGCGCGTCGCGAGGGCGTCTGCGAACGCGGCGGGGTCGCCGCCGCCCGAATTGAGCGCGGACAGACGCTGCGCCATCGCGGCGGCGCGCTCCGGATCGGCGGCGCGCGCGACATCGATGATGAGGTCGATTTTGTGCATCCATGGGCCAGAAATCCCGCAGCTTTCCTCTGAAGACTGGCGATCAGAACTTGCGCGGGACTGAGCCGGGGCTGCGCAAGGATTGTTCGATCAGCGTCTCCAGGCTCTTCTTGTCGGCTTCCGCGCGCACTTTCGCATCGGTCGACTGAACGGCGCGTTCGGCGGCGTGCGCACGCATGCCGAACTCCTGCGATTGGAGAACTTGCGCGTCATGGGCAGCCGATATCTCGCCAGTCTCGACCTCGATGGCGCGAATGCGTCGCGTCGCCGCCGACGCCGCGCCGCCAAATGACAGCAGGCCGTCGCCAAGCGCGACAATCATCTCGAGATGCGCATCGGCGAGCTGGGTGCGCTTTGCCGCGAGCCGGGCTACCTTCCAGGTCGAGAGCTCGTGGATATGCTTTTGAAGGCGCTCGATGCGCTTCAGCTTCTCAAGTCGCTTCCTCACCCTTCAACTCCTGACCAACCATACCGCGAATGCCGACATGAACTCGCCGAGCTCGCTGCGACCGACCAGGTACAACAGCAATATTCCACCGCCAGCGATGAACGGCGGCGCAACAAAGAACACCGAAATCTGCGGCGTGACGCGATTGACGAGCGCCAATGTGAAATTGGCGAGCAACGAATAGATAAAGAAGGGCGAGGAAACGCGCGCGGCGACCACGAACGACTGCCCCAGCACCTCCGCCAGTCGGCGGAGGGTGAAGCCGGTGTCGAAGTCCGTCATCAAGGGGATCGTCTCGTAGGAGCCGACGAGCCCCCGCAGGATTTCCCAGTGAAAGTCGCCGGCGAACATCAACGCGACGGCGGCGATCGTCACGATCGAGGCGACCGGCGGCGTCGCCTGATCATGATCGAGCGCGACGCCGAACGGATTGGCGAGCCCGAGAAACTGCGCGCTCGCCACGGCCAGCGTCTCCAATGCCGAAAAGAACGCTCTGCCGAGCAATCCGATCATGCCGCCGATCAGCGCCTCCATCACGATCAGCCGCGCGACCGCGGGCGCTTCGAGTCCATCGAAGTTGACTTTGAAGGTCCCCAAGCAGGACTGGCGCCAGCGCCAGCGTCACCGCGACCGCGACGAGCAGCCGCACCTGGGTGGGAATCTGCGTGTTGGAGACGCCGGGCGCAATCATCAGGCAACCGCCGATGCGACAGAACAGCAGAAAGGCGCCGAACACCGAACTGCGGGCGATGACAGTCATATCGGCCGGCCCGAGCGCCGCCATCAGGAGACGACGCCGAGCGAACGGATTTCGATCCCGCGCGCGATCTCGAGTTGCGAAAGCACAGGCAGTGTCGGGAACATCCGCTCGATGATCATGCGCACGAATGGACGTGTCTCGGCCGTCGTCACGAGCGCGAAGATGTGCTTCTCCTCCATCCGCTTGCGGACCGCGGCGGAGGCCTGCGCCGCGAACTCTTCCATCAGGCGCGGATCGATGTCGAATTCGATCACGTCGCCCTTGCCGTCGCGCCGCAGGCTCTGATGGAACACCATGTCCCAGCGATTGCCGAGCCTCAGCACTTTCAGGACGCCGCCGTCGAGCAGGTTGGCGCAGATCTGGTGCGCCATGCGCACGCGAACGTGCTCGACGATCTGCTCCGGCCTGCGCACATGCGGCGCGATCTCGGCGATCGCCTCGAGAATGAGGTTGATGGATCTTGATCGAGACGCGCTCGGCGAGCAGCAGCTTGAACACGGCTAGCAGACCCGAATGGGAAATCTGCGAGGGGCAGACGTCGTCGAGCAATTTTTTATATTCGGGCTCCAGCCGATCGAGCAGCGAGCGCATGTCGCGGTAGGAGAGCAGCCGCGCCAGGCTGTTGCTGATCGTTTCGCTCAGATGCGTCAGCATGACCGAGATCGGGTCGATGGCGCGGAACCCCTGGCGCCGGACCTCGTTCGACAGCGATTGCGGGATCCAGAGCGCCTTCATGCCGAACGCAGGCTCGCGCACTTCGTCACCGGGCGCGCTGCGGCCGCGGACCGTCGCCGACGATGACGAGCACGTCCTGCACCTTGAGTTCCTGCGACGCCGCGATAGCGCCATGAATCTTGATCTGATAGGTCTTTGCCGGCGCGCTGATCTCTTCGCTGAGCTTGATTTCCGGCACCACGAAGCCGTATTCGCGCGCAAACTTGCGGCGCATCTTGGCGACGCGGCTGGCGATTTCGGCGTAGGACCCCAGCAGCGTGCCGGACAGCTCCTTGCTGAAGCACAGCTCGATTTCGATCGGCTTCAGTTGTTCTTTCAGCGAGGCCTTTGCTTCCGCCTTGACTTTGTCGTCCTGGACCGCCTTTTCCGCCGCCTCGCGCGCCTGCTCCTTGGCCTGCAAGCGCGGGATCGTCGACGCCGACGAACACCATCAGGCCGCCGAGCGCGGCGAACGGCAGGAATGGCAGGCCCGGCACGACGCCGAGAATGAAGAGCAGGAACGCCGCCATGAACAGCGCCGTCGGATAGGCGCTGAGCTGGCCGAGCACCGCCTTCTCGGTCGAGCCGCGGGCGCCGCCCTTGGCCACCAGCAAGCCCGATGCGAGCGAGATGATCAGCGCGGGAATCTGCGAGACGAGTCCGTCCCCGACCGAAAGTTTTGTGAACACGTCGCCAGCGGTCATCAGCGTCAGGCCGTGGCGCGTGACGCCGATGACGATGCCGCCAAAGATGTTGACCGCGAGGATGATGAGGCTGGCGACCGCGTCGCCGCGAACGAATTTCGAGGCGCCGTCCATCGAGCCGAAGAAGGCGCTCTCTTCCTCGAGCTCGCGCCGGCGCAGCTGCGCCACCTTGTCGTCGATCAGGCCGGCCGAGAGATCGGCGTCGATCGCCATCTGCTTGCCGGGGATGGCGTCGAGCGTGAACCGGGCGCCGACTTCGGCGATGCGGGTCGCGCCCTTGGTGATGACCAGAAAATTGATGGTCACCAGGATAAGAAATACGATGATGCCGATGACGAAATCGCCGCCCATGACGAGGCGCGCGAAGCCTGCGATGATGTATCCCGCCGCAGACGCGCCCTCCGCGCCGCGCGACAGGATAAGCCGCGTCGTCGAAATGTTGAGCGCGAGCCGCAGCACGGTGGCGACCAGCAGGACGGTCGGAAAGGCCGAGAACTCGAGCGGTTTCTGGATCCACAGCGCGACCATCAGGATGAGCACGGAGATCGCTATCGAGAACGCCAGCCCGAAGTCGATCAGCAGCGCCGGCACGGGCAGGAAGAACAGGCACAGCACGAGCACGACGCCCACCGCGAAGCCGATGTCGCGGCCGCCGCTCGAACCTGCACCTGGGGAAGTCCGCTCGGAGGCGACCGACGCGTTCGACATGTCTCAACCTAACATGGCTGGAGAAAGCAACGGCGGGAACTGCCTAGCCGCGATAGCCGTGCTCGATGCGCGCGTAGATCTCCTGAGTGAAGATCTGGAACTGCGATCCGATGAAGGAGGCGGTCAGCGCGAACACGCCGAACGCGACCAGCAGTTTCGGCACGAAGGTCAGCGTCATTTCCTGAACCTGGGTCAGCGCCTGCAGACAGCGCGATCGCCACTGCCGACCGCCATCGAGGCGCCGACGACGGGCCCGGCGACCACGATCGTCGTCCACATCGCCGACTGGATCAGATCGAGGACGTCGCCTTCGGTCATTGGACGGTGGCGCCGCTGGACAGATTGACCGTATCGCCGTTGCTGAGCGTCGCGATCGAACCTGAATTGGTCACCTGCACCGACGACACCGTGCCGGACGAAGAGCCGTCGGACGAGGAAATCGGCTGGCCGACCAGCAATTCCGCTTGGGAGAGGGAGTTTTCGGTCAGCATCGAGTTGAGCGTCGAATTCATCTGCACGGACTGGCCGACCTGCGAGACGGTCGCGAGCTGGCTGACCATTGCGCCGGGATCCATCGGCTGCGTCGGGTCCTGGTTCTTGCAGCTCCGACATCAGCAGGAGTCAGGAAGTCGTTATAGTTCAGCGACTGCGTCGCCGTTGGTTGCGCGAGGGGGCGCTGGCGCGAGGCGCAGGCGAAGTGGCGAGGATAATGGCGGAGACGGTCATGCATCGTTCCTTCAGGCGGCGTTGAAGTCTTGGCGAAGGGCCGGATGCGGGAAACATCTCCTTCTGCTCGCTGCGGATAGAGGCACGGATCGTCTTCATCGCCTCGAAGAAGCGCGCAGCGGCCGATGAGATCGATGACGTTGCGGAGTCCCGTCCTGCACCTCCTGGTGCTCGAAGGCGGAGAGCGCCTTCTCGATCAGCGCGAGCGCCAGCTCGGCGGTCGTCTTGGCTGACGCAGGGTCCATCAGCATGACCTGGATGACGAAATAGATCTGGCGAAGCGGCGTCGTCGCGTCGCTCGCCTGCATGACATGGGTCTCCAGCAGGAACGTCGCGTCGTTCAACAGCTCGATCGTCGCCTTCCGATCGGTGCGGATCACCGCGCCGTTGATGAACAGGCGCTCGCCCGCGCGCAACGTAATGTTCATGGCTCCCCTCAGTTCAGGCCGTCGCGGATGATTTCGTTGATCTCGATCAAGCGGCGTGAAGTCGCTGCAGCTGCCGGTGCGCAGCCGGTCGATCTCCTTGTTGACCCAGATGCCGATGGAGATCAGGCGCGCGCGAAGCGTCTCCGGCAGACCGTTTTCCGGACTTTTCAGGTCGTCGATGAAAACGCCCCATAGGCGTCGGAGCTGATAGAGCGCATTGATCGCCTCCACGCTCTTAGCCCCCTTCGCGGACGCCTCCTGCAGCATACGGATGATGGAATCGAGCGCTTGCCGTTCCTGGGCGCGCATCGCGCTGGGCGACTCGTCGATGATATCCTTGTAGGCGAATTCGAACATGGAGACCCCTGTACTTAGCTCGGCAGATACTGGGCCAGGCTGAGCTTCTGCAGTTGCGCGGTTGCCTGGTAGGCGGTTTCGAGCTGGGTAGTCAGCGAACTGAGTTCAGTGGCGACCTTCGCGACATCGACATTGTCGAGGGTTCCGATCTGCTTGTTCATCAGCGTCATTTGCGTCGACATCTCGTCGTCGGCTTGCGTCACCTGCGCCTGTAGGCTTCCGACCGTAGCGCCGATCGTCGTGAGTTGATCGAGGCCTTGGCCGATGAGCGTTGTGGCCGACGAGACGACGGCCTGCTTTGCGCTGTCATTGAGTTCGGCTGCCGCCAAACATCGAAAGCATCGCGTAGGCCTGGGACAGCGGCTGAAATCCGCCGGCGTTCAGGTTTGTGGAGGTCGCGATCGTCTGGCCGGGAGAGATCTGCGTACTCTCGTCCGTCGATGACGCCGAAGACCAGTTGGTCGTCCAGTTGGCGCCGGCAAACTCGTTAGCGAAGCCGCCGGTGAGAAAGCTTGTCATCTGGGCGCCCGTGATATTCTGGGCCTGACTGGAATTCGGCGCGAAGCCGAACTGGGTCTGGAATGCATTGACGAGCGCCGTTTCTGCGTTCGAACTCAAATTGAACGCAGACATCGGCGGCGCCCCTGCGTTGATCCCGCCGAATACGTACTGGTTGTCGTAGGCGCTGTTGGCGAACGTGACGAGCCCTTGCATTGCATCGTCGCCGGTTGCGCTGAGATCCGCCCCGGCTACCGTGTTCGGCTCCCATCCGATCAGCGTCGACAGCGTCGTTCGGGCCGCGGCGACTGTCGAGTTCAGCGCATCCGAGGTCGTTGTCAGACGGCCCATCGCCAGCGAATTCGAGGTGGTGAGACTTTGCAGCCAATCGTCGGCGCTTCGAAGCGAGAGCTCGTAGCCGGAGGACTCGCCGAGCTGCTGGCCGATGTTCGCGTATTGCCCTGTCGTCGCCTCGGTGGAAAGCTGGGTGAGCTGAGCCTCGGCCTGGTTGACGGCCGGCAGCATCACGTTGCCGAGATAGGGAGTGGAGACGGCTGTGATCGTCATTGTTCAGGCCGCCGATAGCAGAGCGGAGAACATCGCGTTGACGGTCGTCAGCAGTTTTGCGGCGCTGGTGTAGGAGTTTTCGATATTGAGCATGTTGGTCATCTCCGCGTCGAGATTGACTCCGGTGGCGTTGGAAAGCGCCGCGCTCGCCTGCGAGACAAGCGACGTTTGATAGCTGGACGCATCCGAGGCCGAAGAGGCCTGACCCTGAATCCAACTCACGGAGCTTGACGCGTAGGTCGTCAGGTCGGTGGAAGCGGCCAGGCCCGCCGAGGGGTCGAAATTCTGTGCGCTGGTCAGCGCAGCGACCATGCCCTGAATACGGCCGGTGTATGCGGCCGCGCCGGTGGCATTGTAGGTGTAAGCCGGGTTGCCGGGGCTGGAGATCCCGCCGTCGCGCAGCAGGTCGAGGTTGCCGCCGTTGGCGGGGATGACAGTGCTGTTCACCGCGATCTGGCTTGCGAGGCCGTTGCTCGCCGTCGCCGTCGGGACGGCGGTCAAGCCCGGGGCGGTGAACAGCCCCGGCAGCGAAGGCAGCGTCGGCGGGTTCGATTGATCCGATTCTGCGAAGGCGCTGATCAAGCCTCCGGCGATCTGGTCGAGTTGGGCGCCGTACTCGGGCGCGATCTGATCCCTCAGCTGCGCGTAGCCGGCGAGCGCGCCGGAGTGGATCGCCATAGGCGCTGCGGATCCCGTGATGGGAATTCCGCCCACCGACACTGCATTTCCGACAGATCCTGAGGCGTAAGCGGCGGTCGGGACAAAGCTGACGGTCTGCGGCTGATCCTGAAACAAAGTGACGCCGCTGTCCGTGTAGATCGTCATCGAGCCGTTGGTGTTGGTGGTCGTGGTGACGCCGAGCTGCTGCGACAGCTGGGTCAGAATCGAATTCGCGCTGGTCCTGGGCCTGCGTGACATTCGCGCCGGTCGCTAGGCCGGTGACAACGGAAGTGTTCGCCTGCTGGAACTGCGACAACAACGTATTGATCTGTAGCGACGGCGCCGGCCATGCCCTGGTCGGCCTGTTCCTGCACTTTTGCGACGGACGCCGCGCCGGCGTTGAGCGAGGAGGCCAGGTTCTGAGCCGCGGCGACAACGCCGGAAGCGGCCGCCCCGCTGCTCGGGTCCGCTTCGTAGGTCGTCAGAGCGCCCTCGAGATTGCCAATCATCGCCTGCGGCGAATTGCCGTTCTGCGGCGCGCCGGTCGCCGAACTCGAGGCCTGGCTGTCGTCGACCGTCTGGGCCAAGGTCGACAGGCCGGTGGAGATGGCGCTTTGCGCAGCCGATTCCGAAGTCGATGCATTGAACTGCTCGAGCAGCGCGGCGTTGGCCTGGCGCGTGACCGAGACGACGTCGGCGCCGCCATATTCGTTGGTGATCTGATTGGCGATCTCGCGAACATAACCGGTCGTGTTGACGTTGGAGATGTTGCTCGCGATGACGCTCGACTGCGCGCCAGTCGACGCGAATGCCGAGTTGATGATCGCGAACGTCGAGGAGATCGTCATGGCGGCGGGCTCGCGCGGCTAATGTCTGTCAGGATTTGAGATTGTTGAGGACGTCGAATATGTTCGTCCCGGTCTGGAAGGCTTTTGAATTGGCCTCGTACGAGCTCTGCGCCTGGATCATGTTGGTGAGTTCGGTGGCGAGATCGACGGTGGAGTTTTCTAGGGACGAGGAGTTGACCGCGCCGAGGCCGGCGGTGGTGGCGTTGTTGAGCTGCAACGCGCCGGACGCGTAGTTTGTCTGATAGGCGCCGCCCAGCACCGACGTCAGGTTGTCGGCGCTCGCCACATTCGCGAGCGGGATGATAAAGGCGTCGGACGAGGCGCCATTGGTGTATTGGTAGGAGAGCACGCCATTCTGCGAGATCGCGACGCCCGACATCGATCCTGGCGCGTTGCCGTCGATGTTCGAGGCGGTCACGCCGAAGCTGGTCGCCAATTGCGTCGCGTTGCTGAGGTCTACGTTGAGCGTCTGGCCGCCGGGAACCGTCAGGCTCAGCGGGGATCCGCCGAGCTGAGCGCGCCGGTCGTCGTGTTGAAGGCGAGCGTACCTGTCGTCAGCGGGCCGGAACTGTACGGGAAGCCTCCGCCGGCAGCGGCGGTCGATGCGTCAAAGACATCGGCTTCCCAATTGCCTCCGCCCGTATTGGCGAAATAGACATTGAGCGTATGCGCGCCGCCGAGATTGTCGTACGCCGTGATGGTCGTCTCGTCGGTATATTGCGACCCCGCTCCGTTGGTCGAAGGCAGGTTTGCGGCGGGTATAATTGCAGCAGTCGAGGGCAGATTGAGCGTCAGCGAGGCCGCCGTGGACGGGGCCGCTTTCGCCGCGGCGCCGTCGACGTTGACTTTTTGCAAAGACGACACGGAGTTGACGGACTGCGTAGCGACAGTAGCTGGTCGTAGTTGGCGCCGCCATCAGATAGTAGCCGGCGGAATTGACGAGATTGCCCTGCGCATCGGGGGTGAACGAGCCGTTGCGGGTCAGAAACGTGTTGCCGCTGCCGTCGGAGACGACGAAGAACCCGGCGCCCTGCACCGCCAAATTGGTGACGGTCTGCGTCGATTCCACCTGACCCTGCATCGTGTTGTAGGAGACCATCTGGGTGGTCACGCCTGCGACCTGCGGCGTCTGGCCGGGCGCGCTGTCGACCAGCGAGGAGAATTCGGTCTCGGTGTTCTTGTAGCCGGTCGTGTTCGCGTTCGAGACGTTCTGGGCGATCGTCGAAAGCCAGTTCGAATCGGCGAGCATGCCGGAAACGGCGGTGTTGAGAACGCTCATGCGCTCGTGGGTCCCTATGCCAATCCAAACGAGGTAACGGCGAGAAGCTTGCGCGGGCCTATCGCGCCTTCAGGCGAACGAGCGGACGAGGCTGCCGACGAGCAGATTCCAGCCGTCCATCATCACGAAAAACAACAGCTTGGCGGGCAGCGACAGCACGGTCGGCGGCAGCATCATCATGCCCATCGACATCGTCAGCGTCGATACGACGAGGTCGATCACCAGGAACGGCAGGATGATCATGAAACCGATCTCGAAACCGCGCCGCAGCTCCGAAATCATGAAGGCGGGAATGAGCACGCGGATGTCGACCTGCGAGCGGTCCGTCTGCTCGAATTCATGACGCGAAAGATCCTCGAACAGCGCGATGTCCTTCTCGCGGACCTGCGCCAAGCATGAATTCGCGAAACGGCGAGACGATCTCGCCGAACGCCTGCTCCTGGGTGATCGTGTTGTCCATCATCGGCTTGATGCCGTTGCGCCAGGCCTTGTCGAAGGTCGGCTGCCATGACGAACAGCGTCATGAAGAACGCGAGGCTCGTCAGGATGAGATTGGCGGGCGTGCTCTGCAGGCCGAGGCCCGATCTGAGGAACGACAGCGCAACGATGAAGCGCGTAAAGCTGGTGACCATGATGAGCAGGCCCGGCGCCACCGACAGAACGGTGAGGATCGGCGACGATCTGCAGCATGCGCGCGGTCGCGGACGCGCTGCCGTTCGGCAGCAGCGCGCTCGAGGTCGACGGTCTGGGCGTGCGCTGCCGCGCCGGCCAGCAACGTCATCAGCGAGGAAGAGAGACGAGGCGTTTCATTGCAGCACCAGGGTCTTGAGGATCAGTTCGGTGACCGCGCCTTTCGAGCGCACGACGGCGCGGTCGGCGAGGTCCTGCCGAATGTTCTGCAGGCCGATCGGCCCTTCGATCTGGCCGATGGTCAGCGTGCGCAGATAGGCGAGCGCGTCGGTGGCGATTTCGGCGGCGAGCACGTCGTTGGAGGCCGCGGCCTTTCCGTCGATCACGACCGAGGCTTCGACGCGCACCCAGAGATCCGGCGGCGAGGCGATGTTGGTGATGATCGGCGGCAGATCGACGAGCGTGCGCTCCGGCGTCGCGGAGGCCTTTTCCGGCGCGGCGGCGGCGGGCTGAATCGGCGGCGGCGCGCCCTGCAGGAACGCCATGGCGGCGCCCGCGCCGCCCGCGATCACGCTGACCGCGAGAATTTCAACAATCAGGCCGATCAGCGAAGTCTTCTGGCTTCGAGCGCCCGACCCTTCCGCAGTGTTGTTGGAGACCGCCATGGCTTAGCTGACCTCCCGGCTCTCAGAATGGGTTGATGTAGTCGTAGATCTGCTGGGCCCACGGCGGCTGCTGAACCTCGGACAGGCGCCCGCGGCCGCCATAGGAAACGCGCGCCTCGGCGACGCGGTCGTAGGCGATCGTGTTGCTGCGCGAAATGTCGCTGGGGTTGACGACCCCCGCGACTTCGAGCTGGCGCATCTCGAAATTGACGCGCACTTCCTGCGTGCCGCGAATGACGAGATTGCCGTTGGGCAGCACGCGCGTGACGACGGCGGGCACCGAGACCTGGATCTGTTCGGAACGGTTGATGTCGCCGACGCCATTGGCCGACGAGGTCGAGTTGACGTTGCCGGTGATGCGTGCCGGGCTGACCCGACGACGAACCGCGACCCTGACGTCGGCGGCGTGAAGCCGAAGGCCGCGGCGAGCGTCACTTTCGAGGTCGCCGATGCGGTCCGTCGCATTGCCGAAGGTCGCCTTGTCGTTGATCGAGATCGCGACCGTCACGATGTCGCCGACGTGCGAGATCTTCTGCTCCGAGTAGAGATTGACGCGCGCCGCCGACGGCGCCGTGCGGCCGCGAGCTCAACACGTCGACCGCGTTCTGCAAGCTGTCATCAGGCGCCGTGAGCCCCGAGCCGACCGGCGACATGATGGGCGGCCGCATGAACTCCTGCGGGCTGTTGGCGCACGACGGCGACGCCCCAAGGCGCATAAGCTTACGATCGCGAAGCGCACACTCATGATTTGCTCGGCGTCAGCGCGCCGCCGGAAATCATCGATGACAGATGGCCTGCGCGGTCCGGGTCCATTTCGCTAAGAATGCCGGCGGCGGTTTGCGGCTTCAGCTTCATCAGCACGGAGGCGGCGAGCGTGTCGTCCATCGCGGCAAGTTCGGCGGCGGCGCCCTCGGCGGGCATCTTGTTGTAGATGGCGACGAGGTCCTCGGTCGCGGCCTTCGTCATCTTCTCCCGCTTTTGCACCCATTCGCGCGTTTCGTCCTCGCGCTTGCCGAGCGCGTCGAGCGCCTGGCTGACGCGCGTCTCGATCTCGGCGAGACGCCTCATCTGCCAGGCGAGGCGCGCCTCGGCGGCGCTCGGCGCGATGTTTGTCGCAGTAGCGGGCGATTTCGCTCTCGGTGGATTTGTCTGCCGACTTCGCCTTCGTCGAGTCGGAGGCGGCATGGGCGCCTGCCGGGAGCAGCGAAAGAACGCCCATGGCGAGGCCTGCAATGGCGAAGTGACGAGCGGACATGTGCGCCTTCGCGAGAGGAAACGGTCGGCCGCAGAATTGCGCGTTCGACTTGCGCCGGCCTGATGCTACTGCGCGACCAACTCGGCCTGCAGTGCGCCGGCGGCCTTGATCGCCTGCAGAATGGCGATGATGCCGGCTGGCTTGACGCCGAGCCGGTTGAGACCCGCGACCAGCGCGCGCAGGCTCGAACCCGCGAGAATGGCGACCTTGCCGCCGGACTGACCGGCGTCGATCTGGGTGCGCGGAACCACCTTCGTCTTGCCGTCGCTGAGCGGCGCCGGCTGCGAGACTTCGGGCGTCTCCGAGATCTTCACGTTGAGCGTGCCGTAGGTGACGGCGACCGTCGAGATCTGCACGTCCTGACCGATCACGACCGTCCCGGTGCGCGAATCGATGACGACGCGCGCCGGCGTATCGGGCTCGATCATCAACTCGCCGAGCATCGCCATCAGCCGGGTCTGGCTCACTCTTTGCGGGCGTTCCAGGTCGACGGAGCGGTTGTCGCGTTCGTAGGCGATCGAATGGTGAAACACGGCGCGCGCGAACTCGTTGATCGCATCAATCATCCGTATCGCGGTCGCGGCGTCGGGGTTGCGCAGTTCGAGCACCATGTGAGGCTCCTGCGCGGGATGCGGCGGCGTCACCTGAATGATCGCGCCGCTGGGAATTCGTCCCGCCGTCGGCACGCCCTCAGTGACCGTTTCCGCCTGCCCCTGCGCTTGGAACCCCGAGACGGTGACGGAGCCTTGCGCCGAGCCGACTTGCAGGCCGTCGGTCGTCTGCAGCTGCGTCAACAGCAGCGTGCCGCCCTGCAACGAGGTCGCGTCGCCCATCGCGGAGACATTGACGTCGAGCCGCTGCCCCGTCTCGATTCCGGCGGGAATTTCGGCCGTGACCATCACGGAAGCGACATTGCGGTTTCTCAGCGCCATGCCGCGCGTGTTGAGGCCCATGTGGTCGAGCATCGATTGCAGCGATTGCTCTGTGTAGGGCACGTTGCGCAACGTGTCGCCGGTGCCCGGCAGGCCAATCACGATCCCGTAGCCGAGCAGTTGAAACTGACGCTCGCTGCGCAGCGACGCCACATCTTTTATGCGCACGGCGGCCTCGGCGGGCGCGGAAAGCAAGGCGAGAGCCATCAGACAACGAAGCAGTTTCATCCGCCGCTCACCAGCACCGAGCCGTCGGCGCGCAACCTGCCCATGACGGTGACGCCGCTGTCGGCGTTGCGCACCTTGATGACGTCGCCCGCAGCGCCGTCCTGCATCGCGGCGCCGACCGTCGTGATCGTCAAGGCGCCGTCGACATAGACGAGCCTGACCTCGCCGCCGTTGCGCACCACGCGGGGATTGTCGACGGCGGCGAGCGGAATAGGCTTGCCCGGGAGCAACGTGCGGCGCGCCATCTTGCCGACCAGTTGGTCGTGAGACAGAGCGATCGCGCCATTGAGCAGAAGTCCGCTGAGCGGCGCGTCGACCAGCACGTCTTCGGCGATGACGTCGCCGGGATAGACGACGACCTTGACGGATGGCGCCAGGAACTCGTCCGCGCCGGCCGGCGCCGAAAGGCTTGCAGCCAGCATCGGCGCGATGAGACACGCGCGCAGTTTCGACACGAACGCCCTGCGCATCCTAAATCTCCGTCAGCTGCGGATGTTCGAGATCGTGCCCGACATCTGGTCGGCGGCCTGGATGACTTTCGAGTTCATCTCGTAGGCGCGCTGCGCCGAAATCAGGTTGGTGATCTCGGAGACGGGGTCGACGTTCGAGGCTTCGAGATAGCCTTGCTGAATGATGCCGTAGGAGGTGTCGCCGGGCACGCCGGCATTTCCGGGGCCGGAAGCCGCCGTCTCCTGAAAATTGTTGCTGCCGAGCGCGAGCAAGCCCGCTGGATTGACGAAGGTGGCGATCGTCAGCTGTCCCACGTTCTGCGGGGTCTGCTGGCCGGGAATGCTGGCCGTGACCAGCCCGCTCTGACTGACGGTGACCGACAGCGCGTTTTTGGGAATTAGCAATTGCGGCGTCAGCAGATAGCCATCAGTTGTGACGATCTGGCCCTGCGCGTTGGTCGATAGGGCGCCGTCGCGGGTATAGATCGTATTGCCGTTGGGATCCGTGACCTGGAAATAGCCCTGCCCGTTGATCGCCAGATCGAATGAGTTGCCGGTGGAGGTCAGCGAGCCCTGCAATTGCACCGGGCGGATCGCGGCCGTGCGCACGCCGAGGCCGATCTGCGCGCCTTCCGGCACGGTAGAATTCTGGCCGCGGCTGCTGACGCCCATCAGGCGCTCGGTCTGGTAGATCAGGTCGGTGAATTCGGCGCGCGAGCGTTTGAAGCCGGTCGTGTTGATGTTCGAGATATTGTTGGCGATGACCTCGATGTTTTGTTCCTGCGCGCTCATGCCTGTCGCCGCGATCGATAACGCTCTCATGCGAACTTTCCCTCAAATGTTGCGCGTCAGATCGACATGCGTGTGATCTCTTGATAGGCGGAAACCGCCTTGTCCCGGATGGCGAGCGTCTGCTGCAGGGTGCGCTGCGCGGACATCACGGCGTCGACGACCTTGAAGGTCGGCAGCGTCCCTTTTACGCCTTCGATAGCCGCCGCTTCGCCCTGCTGCATCGTGCCGACCGCGTCTTTCGCGGCTTGCGTCACCATGTCCTGGAACGAGGGGCCTGCGGCGGCCGTTTGTTGGACGGCGGGAACGACGGCTTGCAATTGCGATGTCGCGGCGCCGATGGCGGCCAGAAATGGAACCATGTTTGCTCGCGCTTGCGCGCGCCTCCTTTATAGAGAAACTCAGGCGTCTTTCAGCAGTCCGATGGTCTGGTTCAGCATGTCGGCCGATTGTTTGGCGACCTGCAGATTGGCTTCGTAGGTGCGGTTGGCCTCACGCATGTCGGCGAGTTCGATCAGCAGATCGACGTTCGGCATCTTGACGTTGCCTTGCGCGTCCGCGGCGGGATTGCCGGGGTCGTTTTCGATCCGGAACGGCGCCGGGTCGGTTCCGAGCGACTTCACCCGCACCTTCTGCACGCCAGAGGCGCCATCGAGTTCGCTGTCGAACGAAACGGTCTTGCGCACATAGGGGTCGCCGCCGCCGACATTGGCGGTCGACTGCGAGTTGGCGATGTTCTCGGAAATGATGCGCAGGCGCGTCGACTGGGCGTCGAGGCCGGAGCCGGCGATCTGCAGCGAGGCTTTGAGGGCGTCAATCATGGCGTCACTTCAATGTCGCCATCATCATCTGATGGTAGATCTTCTTGATCGCGTTGACGGTGTTGGCGTCGCGGCCGATGTCGCCGAGCTTCATCATCTCGCTCTCGAGGTTGACGGTGTTGCCGGACAGCGTCGCATTGGCGCCGTCATCGTCTTCGGCGCGGGGCACGGCGTAGTCGGCCTCGGTCGGCGCGAGATGGCCGGCGGAATCCGAGCTCATGACGAGCTGGGTCTGCGCGAGCACCGACGTGAACGGCGAGATATCCTTGGCGAGAAAGCCTGGCGTGTTGGCGTTGGCGACGTTGGACGCGATCAGCGTCTGGCGCGTGTTGAGCCATTGCGTCCGCTGCGAGGAAAGTTGGTCGAGATAGATCGCGCTCAACGCGGGGCCATCCTGTATGAGGTCAACTCAGAGGCTAGGGATGGCGCCTTGTCCGGGGCTTGCCGCGCAACGCCTGAGCGCGGGGTGGATTTTTCGCCAGCGGCGCGCCTATCTCCAGGCGGCCGCTACGGAAGCAAGGAGAGCCGGTGAGCGCGATTTCCATCACGCCGGGCGCATTTCACTATCCCGAATATCTGAGCCGCGCCGAGCAGGAGGCGCTGGTCGCCGAACTGCGCGCGGCGCTGGAGCTGTCGCCGCTGTTCACGCCGCGCATGCCGCGCACCGGCAAGCCGTTTTCGGTCCGGATGACCAATCTGGGGCCGCTCGGCTGGGTGTCCGATGTGCAGGGCTATCGCTATCAGCCGCTGCATCCCGAGACGGGCCAGCCATGGGCGCCGATCCCGGCGCGACTGCTCGCCGCCTGGGCCGAGCTTGCGCCGGATGCGCCGCCGCCGGAAGCCTGCCTCGTCAATTTCTACGATTCCGCGGCGCGGATGGGGCTGCATCAGGATCGCGACGAGCAGCGAGCTTGCGGCGCCGGTCGTGTCGCTGTCGCTGGGGGATGCGGCGCTGTTCCGGATCGGCACGGATGTCCGCAAGCGGGCCGACGCGGTCGTTCCGGCTGCAGTCCGGCGACGCGTTCGTGTTCGGCGGCCCGGCGCGGCTGGCGTTTCACGGCGTCGATCGGATCTATCCGGGCACGTCGACGCTGCTGGCGAAGGGCGGGCGGATCAACTTGACGCTGAGGCGGGTGACGGCGGCGGTGTGATGCGGCCGTCTCGCCCTCATCCCCGCGACAAGCAAGCTTGTCGCCGAGCGCTTCGCGCGGGAGAGGGCTGGGTGAGGCGGTTTAGTCCAGCTCGACCTTCGGCGCCGCCTTCGGGCCGCCCTTGGAAACGCCGACCATCGCGGGGCGCAGCACGCGGTCGCCGATCTTCCAGCCGCTCTGCACGACCTGCGTGACCGTGCCGGCCGGCATCGCTCTCGTCGGGCACTTCGAACATCGCCTGATGGAAGTTGGGGTCGAACTTCTCGCCCTGCGGCTCGAGCTTCTTGACGCCGTGGCGGCCGAGCACGGCTTGCAGCTCGCGCGACGGTCAGCTCCACGCCCTCGATGAGCGCCTTGACAGGTCGCTGCCGGCCTCGTCGCGCGCTTCGGCGGGAATGGTTCTCCAGCGCCCGCTGCAGATTGTCGGCGACGTTGAGCAGATCGCGCGCGAAGGCGGTCACCGCGTAGGTGCGGGCGTCGGCCGCCTCGCGCTCCGAGCGGCGGCGCATGTTCTCCGACATCGGCCAGCGCGCGCAGCACGCGGTCCTTCAGCTCGGCGTTCTCCGCGTTGAGCTTTTCGATGACGGCGAAGCCGTCCGGCGTCCGGCGAAGCCGTGTCCGCCGCCGTCGGTTCCGCCGACAGGCGTCTGGTTCGTGTCGGTCATATTCTGGGAGGCCCCGTGTCAATTCGCGGCTGCATATCAGGGCTCGGGCGCGCAAAAATCAAGCCGGCCGCATTGCGGCTCAGGCGCTCGGTCGAAGATCGCCATCAGATGGCGCTTGATCGCCGCCTGCCGGGACGGCGCGACGATCTTCGCGCCGGTGAGGTCGGTCACGTAGAACGAATCGACCGCCTTTTCGCCGAAGGTCACGATATGGGCCGAGCCGATGTTGAGATTGAGCTTCGAAAGCGCGGAGGTCAGGTCGTAGCAGCAGCCCGAGCCGGTCGAGCCCGGAGACCTGCAAGACCGTGTAGCGGTTCGACAGCGTATTGTCGATCATCGACCTCCGGCGCGATCGCGAAGGCGCGGCGGCGCGCGTCGCGTTCCTGTCGCGCGGACAGCAGCTCGCTGACCCGGATCTCGCCGCGCAGCGCCTGTTCGATCGCCCGCGCGATGCGTCCGGCCGCGGCGCATTTCGTCCTCGTCGAGGTCGAAGGCGCGCGAGACGAAGATCGTGTCGAGCGCGAAGCCGTCGGTGGTGGTGAAGATCTGCGCGTCGACGATATTGCCGCCCGCGCCCGCGCAGGCGCCGGCGATGATCGACAGCAGGCGCGGATGATCCGGCGCGACGACGGTCATCTCGGTGACGCCGCGGAAGGCGTCGGTCGCGACCTCCGTCGCCAGCGACCGCACCTCGTTCGCCATCGCGTAGAGCAGCTTGGCGTGGGCGATCTGCCGCTGCGAGGTCGACCTTCAGCCAATAGGCGGGATAATGGCGCGCCGCATAGGCGTCGAAATCGGGGTCCGACCAGCCGGGCAGCGCGCGTCGCAAGCGCCTCCTGCGCGGCGGCGACGCGCGACTTGCGGTCGATCGAGGAATGGCCGCCGCCGAGCACGACCTCGGTTTCCCAGTAGAGAGTGCGCAGCAACTGGCCCTTCCAGCCGTTCCAGACGCCCGGGCCCGACGGCGCGGATGTCGCAGACCGTCAGGATCAGCAGCAGCCGCAGCCGTTCGAGCGTCTGCACGATCGCGGCGAGCGCTTCGGCCGTCTTCGGGTCGGAGAGGTCGCGCCCCTGCGCCATGTTCGACATGATCAGGTGCTGCTCGACCAGCCAGGCGACGCGGTCGGTGTCGGCGGCGCGAGAGGCCGAGCCGCGGCGCCAGCTTGCGCGCGACTTCGGCGCCGGCGATCGAATGGTCCTCCTTGCGGCCCTTGGCGATGTCGTGCAGGAACGCGGCGAGATAGAGCGCCGTGCGATGGCTGATCGTCGGCAGGATCTCGCTGGCGAGCGGATGCTCCTCCTTGAGCCGGCCCGCTTCGATCTCGGCTCAGGATGCCGACCGTGCGCAGCAGATGCTCGTCGACCGTGTAGTGGTGGTACATGTTGAACTGCATCATCCCGACGATGCGGCCGAACTCCGGGATGAACCGGCCGAGCACGCCGGCCTCGTTCATGCGCCGCAGCGCGATCTCCGGCGAGCGGCGCGAGGTCAGGATCTCCATGAACAGCCGGTTGGCTTCGGGATTGGCGCGCAGCTTGGCGTCGATGCGCTTCAGCGACTGCGTGACGAGCCGCGTCGCGTCGGGATGGATCTGCAGGCCGGAGCGGTCGGCGACCCAGAACAGCCGGATCAGGTTGACCGGATCGCGCTCGAAAGCGTCGCGCTCGGCGACCGTTGACGCGATCGTTGTCGATGCGGAAGTCGGGCGCGTCGGCGACGGCCTTCGGGCGCCGGCGCAGGCGGCCGAGCAGCCGGTCGAACCCTTGCGTGGGCTTGGCCTGCCGCTCCTCCAGCGCCGCGCAGACGATCGCGGTGAGATCGCCGACGTCCTTGGCGATCAGGAAATAGTGCTTCATGAAGCGCTCGACGGCGCTCTGGCCGGCGCGCGCGCTATAGCCGAGCCGCTCGGCGATCGGGCGCTGCAGGTCGAAGCTCAGCCGCTCCTCGGCGCGGCCGGTGAGGAAATGCAGGTGGCAGCGCACCGACCACAGGAACTCCTCGCAGCGGCGGAACAGCTGGAATTCGCGCGCGCGAGAACAGGCCGGCGGCGACGAGTTCGTGCGGGTCGCGCACGCGGTAGACGTATTTGGCGATCCAGAACAGCGTGTTGAGATCGCGCAGGCCGCCCTTGCCCTCCTTGACGTTGGGCTCGACGAGATAGCGCGACTCGCCGGCGCGCTTGACGCGCTGCTCGCGCTCGGCGAGCTTGGCGGCGACGAACTCGCTCGGCGGTCTTGGCGACGATCTCCTTGTCGAAGCGCGCGCGCATCGTCTCGAACAGCTTCTCGTCGCCATCGATCAGCCGCGCCTCGAGCAGCGCGGTGCGGATCGTCATGTCGGCGCGCGCCTGCTTCAGGCATTCGTCGATGTTGCGGGTGGAATGGCCGACCTTCTGCTTCAGGTCCCACAGCACGTAGAGCATCGTCTCGACCACCTTGTTGCGTCGCCGGCGTCGCGCTTGTCGGGCAGCAGGAACAGCAGGTCGATGTCGGAGCCCGGCGCGAGCAGTCCGCGGCCGTAGCCGCCGACGGCGACGATCGTCACCGTCCGCGGCGCCGCGCGGCGCCTGCTGGCGCGCATGGCGATGCAGCGCGCGGATCAGCTCGTCTTCGATTTCGCTGAGCGCTTCGGCGCAGTCGCGTCCCTTGCCGCCGGCTTCGAGCGCCTTCTGCGCCGCGTCGCGCGCCTCCTCGAGCGCGAGCCGAAAGATCTCGACGACCGCGGCGCGCAATGCTGAAGGTCGCCGGCCGTTGAGCGGCGCGCGCCGCCTCCAGCTCGCGTTCGACTTTCGCCGTATCGAAGCCGCCCTTGACGACAGGCGGCTTCGGGCGCCGGCGGACCTCGTCGGCGGCGGTATGCATCAGAGCGCTTTCGGATCGGCGGCGGCGCGGCGCTTGGCTTCGATCACGTCCCAGATCGCGGCGGCGAGATCGGGGCCGCCGAGGCGCCGGATGGCGCGAATGCCGGTCGGCGAGGTGACGTTGATCTCGGTGAGATGGCCGTCGATCACGTCGATGCCGACGAAGATCAGGCCGCGGCCGCTTCAGTTCGGGGCCGATCGTCGCGCAGATCTCGCGCTCGCGCGGCGTCAGATCGGTTTCCTTCGCGGCGCCGCCGCGCACCATGTTGGAGCGGATGTCGTCGCCGACCGGCAGGCGGTTGACGGCGCCGAGCGGCTCGCCATCGACCAGGACGATGCGCTTGTCGCCCTGCGTGACCTGCGGGCAGGAATTTCTGGATCACCCAGGGCTCGCGGAAGGTCACCGAGAACAGATCGAACAGCGAGCCGAAATTGGCGTCGCGCGGCTCGATCTTGAACACCGCCGCGCCGCCGTTGCCGTAGAGCGGCTTCATCACGACGGCGCCGTGGCGATCGCGGAACGCCTCGATTTCCTCGCGGTCGCGCGAGATCAGCGTCGGCGGCATCAACTCGGGAAAGTCCATCACGAACAGCTTTTCCGGCGCGTCGCGCACCGAGCGTCGGATCGTTGACGACCAGCGTCTTGGGATGAATGCGCTCGAGCAGATGGGTCGTCGTGATATAGGCGAGATCGAAGGGCGGGTCCTGCCGAAGCAGGACGACGTCGGCCTGCGACAGGTCCATGCGCTTCGGCTCGCCGAGCTGGGCGTGCGAGCCCTGCTCGTCCTTGACCTTCAGCGTCTGGACGGGCGCGACCAGCGTCGCGCCGTCGAGCGAGCAGCCGTTCGGGCGTGTAATAGAGCAGTTCGTGGCCACGCGCCTGCGCTTCGAGCAGCAGCGCGAACGTCGAGTCGCCGGCGATCCGGATGCGCTCGATCGGATCCATCTGCACGGCGACGGTCAACTTCATAGGCGCGCTCGCTCGTAGAGGTCGATCGGCAGCGTATACGCCGCCACGACGTGGCGGGGAAGCCGACCGGGGGCGAGATAGATCGCGTCGCCGCGCAGATGAAAGTCGAGCGCCCAGGGATTGCGAGCCGCCCAGTGTCGCGCCGCGCGGGCGATGCGGTCGACCTTGCGGCTGGTCGATGGCGATCTCCGCGTCGGCGATCGCGGCGCGCGCCTTGACCTCGACGAAGGCGACCGTGGCGCCGCGCCGGACGATCAGGTCGATCTCGCCGCCCTTGATCGAATAGCGCTCGGTCAGCACGCGATAGCCCTTCAAGCGCAGCCAGACGCTCGCGAACCATTCCGCCTCGAGCCCGTAAATGTGAGCGAGCCGTTTCGCCGGGGGCTTCACCGCCTCGCGCCCGCGAGCTGCAGCGCGCGGGCGTAAACGTCGCGGCGCGGCAGCCGGAAGCGCGCGGCGACCGCCGCCGCGGCGTCCTTGACCGAGAGGGTTTGCGAGCGCCGCGAGGATTTCGCGGTCGAGGTCGGCTTCCGCCGGCGCCGCCTGCTCGGCGGGCGGGCCGACGATGAGCACGATCTCGCCGCGCGGCGCTTCCTCGCCCGCGTATAGGGCGGCGAGCGCGGCAAGGTCGCCGCGGCGCGCTTCCTCGTGCAGCTTGGTGAGTTCGCGCGCCACGACGGCCTGGCCGGGGCCCCAGTTCGGCGGCGAGATCGGCGAGCGTCTCGGCGACGCGGCTCGGCCCCTCGTAGAACACCAGCGTGGCGGGGATGGCGGCGAGCGCGTTGAGCCGCTCGCGCCGCGCCGCGCTTTTGGGCGGCAGAAAGCCTTCGAAGAAGAACCGGTCGGTCGGCAAGCCGGCGATCGTCAGCGCGACGATCGCGGCGCAGGGGCCGGGCAGCGAGGTGACGGCAATCCCCTCGGCGACGGCCTCGGCGACCAGGCTGATAGCCGGGGTCGGAGATCAGCGGCGTGCCGGCGTCGGAGATCAGCGCCAGCGCCTCGCCCTCCCGCATGCGCCGAAGCGCGCGCGGGCGCGCCTCGGCGGCGTTGTGCTCGTGATAGGGGACGAGCGGGGTCTCGATCGCGTAGTGGTCGAGCAGCCGGCGCGAGATGCGGGTGTCCTCGGCGAGGATCGCATCGGCGGCGGCGAGCGTCTCGAGCGCCCGAATGGTGACGTCGCCGAGGTTGCCGATCGGCGTCGCGACGATGTGCAGGCCCGCCGGGAGTTCCCGCCCCGCGCCGCGCGCCCCGAGCACTGAAAAGGCGCGGGAACGGCTCGTACGGGGCGAAGTCGTCATCGCTGCAAAGTCCTCTGCGCACCCTCGCTGGAGGCAGGCGCCGCGTAGGCGAAAAGCTCGCCAAATTCGTAAATTTCTATTTTCCTTACCATTTGCCGGCCAGAATGCCACAATTGGAACCGAGTTATCGGGAAGGTCCAGCGGCGGACGTAGGCGCGGCGGAGCGCTGTCGTCCGTTATGAATTTAGACCTGGGCCTGGGAGGCTGTGCATGCCCGTCGCCAAAACGGAACGGAAACAGGCGTGGGCGTTGCGGCGTATCGGGCGCCTTCGCGGTGCTGGGTTCGGCGCTTGCGCTGCTCGTCGCCTGCAGTTCGCCAACCGTCAGCATGTTCGATCAGCCTGCGTCGCCGTCTCCTACGCACGCCGACGCCTTCCGCGCCGCCGGCCGACGACAACGTGTTCGGAACGGGCCCCGCCAAGGTGGGCATGATCTTGCCGCTGACCCAGGGCGGCCAGCCCAGCGTGATCGGGCAATCGCTGCGCAATGCCGCTCAGCTCGCGGCGGAGGAAGCGGCGGAGAAGGGTTTCAACGACGTCACGCTGACGATCCAGGATGACCGCTCGTTGCCGGAAGGCGCCAAACAAGCCGCGCAGACCCAGCTCGACGGAGGCGCGGCCCTTCTGCTCGGGCCGTTGTTTTCGGGCAGCGTGCGGCAGGTCGCCTCCGCGACGCGACCGGCGGGCCGGCCCGTCATCGCGTTCTCGTCCGATGCTTCGGTCGCATCGGGCGGAGTGTATCTGCTGTCGTTCCTGGTCGAGAGCTATGTCGACCGCGTGATGGAATTCGCCGCGTCGAAGGGGAAGAAGAGTTTTGCGGTGATTGCGCCGCAAAACGATTTCGGCAATGTCGCCGTCACCGAGGCGCAGCTTCAGGCCAGTCATCTCAACGTGCCGCTTGGTCGTGATTGCGCGTTATCCCGCCGGGCAGCCGGCCGGCGCGGCGCAACAAATCGCCGAAGCGACGCCACCCGTGGACGCGCTGTTGGTCGCCGAGCAGGCGGACGGAGCCGCCTCGGTGTCGGCCGCGCTCGCCTCGAAGGGCTTCAAAGGGCAGATTCTCGGCACCGGGCTGTGGAATGACCCGAAAGCTCTGGGCGTACCCGGCCTCAACGGCGCCTGGATCGCTGGGCCCGAAAACGCAAACTTCGACAGGTTCGCGGCCAAATATCGCGCCAAGTTCAACACCGATCCGGCGCGTCTGGCGACGCTGGCCTATGATGCGGTTTCGCTCGTCGAAGCGCTCGCCCATACGCAGGGGTCGCAGCCCTTCAGCGCCGCAGTGCTGACCAACGCTTCCGGCTTCAACGGCGCGGACGGCCTGTTCCGTTTCCTGCCCGACGGCCGCAATCAGCGCGGGCTTGCGGTGCTGCAGATCGGCGCGGGAACGACGACAGTGGTTTCTCCGCCGCCGGCCAATTTTGCAGGGGGATAAGGCTGCAACTGCCGTGACGTCATTGCGGAGCGACATTCGCCGGTCAAAAGTCCGCTACGTGCCCTTCTTCCGTTCCGGGCGCGGCGCGGCTATTGTGCCGCTGGCGACGCGGAACCGCGCCATTCGCGATAGCGCTTCATCGAAACGATGAGCCAGGGGCAAAGGGTATAATGCAGACGGCCCGCGAGGGAGCGCGAATCGAAATCCTTGCCGTCCTGCGGTTTTTCCTGGCCGTCTCGGTGGTAGCGCAGTCATTTCTGGGGCCGCGTAGCCCCGGAGTCGGGTCGGGTCGCGGTCATAGGATTCTTCGCCATCAGCGGATTCCTGACCACCCGGATCAGCGTGACCAGCTACCGCGACCGTCCACGGGATTTCCTCGCGAATCGGTTTTTGCGGATCTACCCTCAATATCTGGTCGCGATCCTGCTCGGCGTCATCGTCTGTCTGACGGTGCCGGACCAGGCGCTCGTGATCAAACCTGTGCTCCGTCTCCCTGTCGACGCGTACGAATGGGCGCGCCAATTTCTGATTATTGGTTTGCAGGGATCTCCGGTTCGCCTCTCGCCGCCGACGTGGTCCCTCAATGTAGAAATCTATTTCTATCTTGTGATCGGACTTCTGACCTCGCGCTCGGAGCGGCTTACCTATATTGCCCTCGCCCTCTCCGCTGTCTGGGCAGTTCCGATGTTGCTGGGATTGCTCCCCGATCCCGTGACCGGCCATCGCTTCTATGGCGGTCCGCTTTCCAACGCGTTTGTGTTCTTTCTGGGTTCCGCGTTCGTATTTCCAATCCAGGCGCCGCGTTCTGCCGCTATGGGCGCCGATCGCCGCGCTGACGTTGCTGCCTATCGTCGCTTATGGCGTCCCGTTGCTGTATCGCGGCGCATTTTTCATGGACTGCCTCCTGGTCTTCACGGCGCTTCTCATGACGCCCATCTTGGTGTCCAGCACACCGCTGCTTGTCCCGCATAGATCCCTCGCCGCGCTGATCGACTTTTTGGCCCGGATCTCTTACCCGCTGTTCCTCGTCCACTGGGCGTGCGGCGCGGTAGTGTTCCGATTTACGGGCATGAACAACGCCGCGTTCTTTACCGTTGGATTGGGGGCGTCGATTGTCGTCGCGTCCCTGCTCGTATTCGCCGTCGACAGACCCGTCGAAGTTTTGCGGGCGCGCATTCGCTCAGGCCGTCGAGTCAGCGAGAGTTCTCTTGCCGACGCCGCGGTCGGCGCTTCCGGCATTCGCTGATTCGTCTGCCGAACCCGGACGAGCGCCGCAAATCAAAATAAGCTCGGTCGGGTCGGTGGCGTTTCGCCCCCCAATCCGACCGCAAAAAACTAACATTCATAGACGCGCGGGGCGAGACGCCCCGAGGTTACTGTACGTACTGACGATGGTAGTAATGGTGGGCGTAGCCATTGTGATAGTAGTGGCGGTGATTGGACACGTTGTTTCCGATGACCGCGCCGCCAACGCCGCCAACAACCGCGCCTACAGGGCCGCCGACCACTGCGCCGGCGACGGCTCCTCCCACTGCGCCAGTCACGGTGCCGTTTTCAGTCGGCGCTGGCGATTTGGGCTGACAAGCAAAGCACCGCGGCGGCAGAAAGTGCAGCAATTCGGAACATGAGCAAAACTCCTAATATTAATCTCGTAGAGCGACGCCAAGCGCAAATATGCTGTGCGTCAAACATTCACAAATTTGCCACCCAGAGCGCTTCACTGGTCCCAACGCAATGCTGAGCGAATGGTTCCATGGCCGCCAGTAATTACAGCTTCGTCTCTGCGCTCCCCGCATTGACGGCCACGTTCCTCATGCTGAGCTTGTCGAAGCATGTTCCGCGCCGCAGAATCGAACGCGGCGCCGTGTCGGCTAGGAAGCGTCCTTCGACAGGCTCAGGACGAGGTCGTGGCGAACTCTCTAGCCGCCCTTGGGCCGAAACGCGACGCACACGGCCGGATTGGTTTCCAGCCGCGCGCCGCCTATCAGGTCGAGGCAATACGGGATGGCGGGGAACACGGCGTCGAGGCAGGTGCGGATCGCCGAGGGTTTGCCGGGCAGATTGACGATCAGACTGCGGCCGCGCAGGCCTGCCGTCTGACGCGACAGGATCGCGGTCGGCACTTCGAGCAGGCTCTTGGTGCGCATCAGTTCGCCAAACCCGGGCATCATCCGCTCGCAGACGGCTTCCGTCGCCTCGGGCGTCACGTCGCGCAGCGCCGGACCCGTGCCGCCCGTCGTCAGGATCAGCGAGCAGCCCTCGACGTCGGCGAGTTCGATCAACGTCGCCTCGATGCGCGCGCGCTCGTCGGGGATGACGCGCCGCACCGGTCGCCACGGCGAAGCGAGGATCGCCGTCAGCGCCGCCTCGATGCCGGGGCCGCCCTTATCCTCGTAGACGCCCGCGCGATGCGCGATCGGAAACGGTGACGACGCCGATCGGAGATGCGGTCCACAGATTCTCGCCTCGCAGCTACTGAAAATCGAAGCGCTTCCGTCATGTCCGGCGCTGGCGGCGTCGCGCGGTCCCGAGCGGCTTCAGGCCGTAGCGGGTCTCGATCAGCTTGGCGATGGCTGTCGTGTCCATGACCGTGTGATCGATATAGCCCTTCTTGGCGAACGGCGAGATCAGCAGCGCCGGCACGCGCGTGCCGGGACCCCAGCGGTCGCCGATGGGCGGCGCGACGTGATCCCACAGGCCGCCGTTCTCGTCGTAGGTGATGATGATGGCGCTGTCCTTCCAGAGCGGGCTGCGCTGGATGAGATTGATCAGCAGCGCCGTGTGATATTCGCCGGCCAGTATGCTCGAATAGCCGGGATGCTCGTTGTCCTCGCCGCTCGGCTTGAAGAACACGACCGGCGGCAGTTCGCCTTTCGTGATGCCTTCGATGAAATCCTTCTCGTCCTTCAGATGCGCCTTCGCGCCGGGCGTGCCGACCGCGAATTTCTGAAAGTAGGCGAAGGGCTGGTGGTGGAACTGGAACAGCGGCCCCGGCTTGGCCGGCGACCGCGTCGTCCCAGCCGCCGGAATACCAGGCCCAATCGATCCCCTTCTCGTCGAGCCGGTCGCCGATCGTCGCGTCCGTCTGCGGCGGCAGCAGCAGCGGTCTTCGGGAAAGTTGGCGGGATAGGGGCCGCCCGCGGCGAGCAGCGTGTTGACCGCGTAGCCGTCGGGCGTCACCGCGCCGTCCTTCACGAGGCCGCCCTGGTCGTCGAGCTTGGCGACGATCGCTTCCGGCGCGTTGGGGAATTTCGGCGCGCAGCCGCAGATCATGATAGATGTGGTTGAGGAACGAGCCGCCGAACGCCGGCGTGATGGAAATGATCCATCAGCGTATAGTCCTTGGCGAGCCGCCACATCGGCGACGGCGAGCCGTCGTAATAGCCCATCACCAGAGAGCCGGCGTCCGACCAGGCGACGTACTTGTCCATCTTGCCGCCGTCGATCTGCAACTGCTCCTGATAGTAGCGATGCCAGGCGTCGCCGGTGATCTGGTCGAGCTTCACATAGGCGTCGGCGCGATAGGGCTTGTTGTCGAGCGCGAGCGGAAAGCGCGTGTCGACGATCGGCGGCTTGAAGTCGGTGTTCAGCACCGGCGGCAGCTTGTCATAGGGCTTGCCGTCCTTGTCGACCTGGGTCGCGGCGATCGCGCTCGCATTGGCGACGCCATCGGCGCCCGGGAACAGCCCATAGAGATTGTCGAAGCTGCGGTTCTCCAGATAGAGGACGATGATGTGGTTGATCTTGTCGAGGCCCGGGCGCCGGCTTCGGCGCCTCCTGCGCGCCGGCGGCGGCCGATCGAGGCCGACAAGCGCGAACGGCGGCGATCGGCATATCGCATGCAGAGCTTTCCTTGCTGGTCAAAAGAAATCGTTGAAGCGCCTGAAGCGTCGCCTCCGGCGCTTCCTCGGGCAGGAAATGGCCGCCCTGGATCGCATGGCCGCGCACGTCGCTCGCCCAGCGCTTCCAGACGTCGAGCGGAGACGCGCCGGCAGCGGGAATGCCGACCGCGCCCCACAGCGCCAGCATGCGGCGCCTCGATCTTGCGGCCCGCGGCAGGTCGGCGTCGTCCGCCTGCCTGTCGAAAGTCGCGCCGGCGCGATAATCCTCGCACATCGCGTGCAGGCGCAGCGGGTCGGCGCAGGCGGCGCGATAGGCCGGCAGCGCGTCCTCGAAACTGTCGAGCGATTTGGTCGCCGTCCAACTGGCCAGCGTGTGATCGATATAGACCTGCGCGTTCGACCCAATCAGCGATTCCGGCAACGGCGAGGGCTGGGCGAGAAACAACCAGTGATAGACCTGCATCGCGCGCTTGGCGTCCATGCCGGACCACATCACGCCGGTCGGCACGATGTCGAGCACGGCGATCTTTTCGATCCGCTCCGGGGCGTCGAGCGCGAGCCGGTAGGCGACGCGCCCGCCGCGGTCGTGGCCGGCGATCGAGAAACGGGGAAAGCCCAGCGCGCCATCAGCGCCGACGACGTCCTTGCCCATCACGCGCTTCGTATAGCCTTCGCCGTTCTCCGAGGCCGGCGCATCGGACCAGCCATAGCCGCGCAGGTCGGGAGCGACGACCGTGAAACGCTTGGCGAGTTCAGGCGCCATCTTGCGCCACATCAGATGCGATTGCGGATAGCCGTGCAGCAGGACGAGCGGCGGCCCTTCGCCGCCGATCCGGGCGTGAAGAGCCAGGCCGTCCAGAGCAATCCGGCGAGACGCAAAGCCCGGAAACAGATCGGCGGGGTTCATCGAAACCTCCTGTTGCTGAACGGCTAGGCCTTTACTGAGACAAAACCATGTCAGGTCGCGGCGCCGCGGCGCCAGCTTCCGGATTGCCTCATCGACGCTGTGGAAAACGCGGTCGGCGCCGACTAGCGACTGCAACCCGAGGCGGACGAAACTCCGTTGGGCGCGCAGGGACTCGAGGCGCGCGAACGCGACTTCGACGCCGGCGGCTCGCAGCGCCGTGATCGCATCGCCGAGCGTTTTGGCCGCCGTGTAGTCGATCTCGACGATCGCATTGGCTTCGATGACGACGAGTTTCACGCCAGGCGCGGCGATAGCTTTCAGGGAATGCTGGAACTGGTAGGCGTTCAGGAACGATAGGGGCGCCTGCAGGGCGACCACGCGTATGCCGGCCACCGTTTCGCCCCCGCTCGTCGCACTTTTCGGCCACCAGATCGAGGCGCCGGGAATGCGCACGAATTCAACCAGGCGGGCGCGAGTGGTCGTCCAGACGCCGTGCAGGATCGACATCATGATGCCGAGACCGACGCCCTGCTCGATCGGCAGTACGACGATCGCGACCCATGTCACCAGGATCAGCGCGAATTCCGGCCCGGTGCGGCGCCAGACATCCACCATCGCCTCGAAGCGCAGGATGCGTCCGGCGACGAACAGCAGCACGCCTGCCAACGCCGCGTGTGGGACATGCGCAATCAGCTGACCGCCGAAAAGCGCCAGCGCCAACGCCAGCGCGGCGGCGAACAGCGCGCCGAGTTGAGAGACGCCCCCGGTCGCAGAGACGATCGCCGTACGCGGCGGGCTGGCATTGACGGGAAAAGCGCCTGTCAGTCCCGCCAGCACGTTCGCAGCGCCGACGCCCAGAAAATCCTGATTGAGGCCACTTCCCGGATCGTCGCTGAAGCTGCGTGTGGTTGCAGCCGTCTGCATCATCACCACCGCCGCGACGATCAGAACGAGGGGTGCGATTTGACGCAGCACTGCGAAGGAAATCTCCGGCACGACCAGATGCGGCGCGACAGAAGGCAGCACGCCCAGGGTCGAAACGCCGTGCGCCTCCAAACCGAATGCCGCCGTCGCCGCCGTCCCGGCAAGCACGGCGATCAGTGCGCTGGGAATTCGCGGGCTCAGGCTCTCGCCAATCTGCATCGCGGCGAACACGCCGAGGCCCAAGACAACTGTCAGCAGATTGGCGTGCGGCGCCGCTTTTGCAATCTCGATTAGCTGTTCGACCGTCGAACCCGGGGGCGTTTCTATGCCGAGGATTGCCGGCGCTTGCGACGCGACGATGTGGACGGAAATGCCGGCAAGAAAGCCGGTCGTCACTGGCATCGACAGCAGGTTGGCTACGAAACCGAGGCGTAGAATGCCAGCGAGTCCCACCGCGATCCCTACCCCGAGCGCCAGCGCGGCTGCGTTTTGCGCGTAGTCGGCCGAACCCGAAACGGAGAGGCTTGCGAGCGCGCCTGCGAAGATGGGCGCGATGGTGGAATCCGCGCCGACCGACAGAATGCGGTTGGCGCCGAACAGGGCAAAGCCAACCCCGCCTGACATCAACGCCAACAGGCCAATTTCAGGCGCAAACCCCGCAAGCTTCGCAGTGGCCATCTGTTCGGGGATCGCAATCGCGGCGAGCGTCAGGCCGGCGGCGAGGTCCGCGCCGAGATGTCGGGGCCGCCAGCCCGCGAACGAAGACAGCAACGGCCCGAGGGGCCAGGAAACCGAACCGGACATGGCGTTTCCTAGCCGGCTGACGATCTATTTTCCGACGATGGCGGCTTTGAGCCGGGGCGCTTCTGCAGCGGCGGCGGGTTCCGAAGTGCGCGCCTTCTCCCGCGCAAAACGCGCGATCAGCCAGGAGCGGAACAGCGCCACGGCTTCGTTGCTCGAGATCTTCCGGATGGGTCGTCAGATAATAGCCGAACCCCTCGTCGAGCCAGATGTCGAACGGCTGCACGAGGCGGCCGGCCTGGATGTCCTCGGCGAACAGCAGGGGATCGGTAAGGGCGAGGCCGTCCCCGAGATACGCATATTGCACGGCAAGTTGCCAGGTGTCGAAAACCATTCCGCGATCGACAGAGAGATCCGGGCGGCCGATGGAGCGCACGAACATTTCCCAGAACAGATGACGCGGACGATTGTCGAGCTTCACGTGCAGCAGATCGCAGGCGGCGACGAATTTCGCGGGGTCGCGAATGTTCGACTTTTTCGAGCAATTGCGGGCTGCACAGTATGGTCGAGCGCACCATCCACAAAAGATCGTGGATCGCGTCGGTGACGCGCGGCTCGGTATAGACGATGGCGATGTCGATATCGCCGTCCATCTCCGGTCCGGTCGTCGGCTTGGAGACGATCTCCAGCGCGATGCCGGGATGCTCGGCCCGGAAATCCCGCAGGATCGGCACGGCGAGCCGATAGGCGAACGAGGTCGGCAGCGCGACCTTCAGCACCCGCTTCGGCCGCCCCTTCTCCTTGATGACTTCGCCGAGCGCCTGATCGATGCGGTCGAAACTTTTCGTCACGACGGGCAGGATGTGCTTGCCGGCTTCCGTCAGCACCAGTTGCTGCGGACGGCGCTCGAACAGCGCGACGCCGAGGAAATTTTCCAGCACGATCACGTGGCGGCTGACGGCGCTCTGGGCGACCGTCAGGCTATTGGCCGCCGCCGTGAAGCTCAGGTGCTGCCCCGCGGCCTCGAACGCCCGCAGCGCATTCAGCGGCAACCATTTGCGATCCATTGGCCCTCCGCCCGGCCAATGTTTCGCGCCTAGCCGACGCGCGTGCTGGCGAGCTTGTCGGCTGCGAGCTCATAACCCATGCCGGGTTTATCGGTGAGCACGATATGGCCCTCACTATCGACGCGCAAGGGTTCGGCCATCATATAGTCGCGCCGATCCACATCCCACTCCGGCGGATCGTAGGGGAACTCGAGGAAGGGCGCGTCGGCGACGCCGGCGGTCAGATGCGCGTTGGCGACCACGCCCATGCCGTTCGTCCAGGTATGCGGCGTGAAAACGAGATTGTGCTCCTGCGCCATCAGCGCGACGCGACGCAATCCGGTGACGCCTCCGACCAGCGCGGCGTCCGGCTGCAACACGTCGAGCGCGCCCTCCGCGATCAGATCGCGGAATTCGTAGAGCTCGCGCGTCATCTCGCCGCCCGCGACGCGCAGGTCGGTCATGCCGCGCAGGCGCTTCATGCCTTCGCGGTCGCCGCGATGCAGCGGCTCCTCCATCCAGTAGACGCCGAGCCGCTCGAGTTCGCGCGCGACCTTCACCGCATCCTTGAGGCTCCAAGGGGCGTAGGTGTCCCAGGACATGCGCCAGCCCTGATTGCAGTCGACCATCAGTTCGAGCCGATCGCCGACGCGCCCGCGCACCGCCTCCAGCGCGCGGATGTCAGCCCGCCAATCGCCACGATGGAAACGGATCTTGAGCGCCGTAAAGCCCTGCGAGAGATAGCGCTCGGCCGCGTCGGCCAGCGCCTCCGGGCCGCGCAATGTGCCTGACGACGCGTAAGCCTTCACGCGGTTGGAGAGGCCGCCGATCAGCTTCCAGCACGGTTGATTGGTGAGTTTGCCGGCAAGGTCCCAGAGCGCGAGATCGAGCGGCCAGCAGCGACCCCAGTGGAAGCTGATGTTGTTGAGGATGCGCCAGTGGCGCTCGATCGCCAGGGCGTCCTGGCCGACGAACAGATGCTCGTGACCCTCGAAGCCGAGCATCATGTCGCCGGAGCCGTAGCCGGTGACGCCGAGATCGGTGTGCACCTGCACGATCGCCGCGTCCCAGAACGTGCGCGGCTTGGTGTCCCAGCTCGCGTGAAACGGCGGATCGAAATGCAGGCGGTGGCGGGTGATCTCGATGGCCGTGATCGTCGCCTTCGGGGCCGAGGCGAGCGGGACGAAGGCGGGGCTTCTTGGACATTGACAAGTCTCGGAGGCTTTGGGTCAGAGGCCGAAAGGCCGGGCGTATTCGTCGAGGTCGGCATTCGCCGCCGCGACGTCTGGCGCGCGCGTCGGCGTAAGCTTGACGAGCGTCTGGTCGTCGATCTCGAGCGCGGCGGCGAGGCGGAGCAACGTATGCAAATCGACGTCGCTGAACAGAGCGCGCAAATGCGAGGGCTCGCCCTCTCCCGTCGCCAGCAGAGCGCGCAGGTCCTCGCGCGCGATGGGCACGCGGCTCGCGTTCTCGATCGCGGAAAGCGCGCTCGCGGCGGGATCGAAGCGACGCTGTGAGGCGCTCACGGAGCCGCCTCGATCAGGCGGCGCCTGTCGCGATCAAGGTTGGCAGCAAGCGCCCGAATTCGCCGAGACAATGGATGTCCTGCTCAAGCATCGAAACAGGCGCCGCCTTCAGCGCGTCGCAGGCGTCGGAGTTGTTCGGCGCGCCGCGGCGCGGAGGCTTCAATCGCTCGCACCGCGGCGTCGGGATCGACGAGATGGGTCGCGACGAGATCGAACACGTCGCGCGGCTTCAGCAGCCCGGCGCGAAAGTAGAGTTTCTTGGCGAGGAATTTCGGCGCTGCCGTCGAGCCATATCTTGCGGCCCTCGAAATCGAATTCCTCAGCGCGGCGCATCGCCGGTCACCGTTCCCGACACGATGAAATCGATGTCGCCGTCGGCGAGCACCAGCTTGATCGAATTGGCCTGTTCCGAATAATCCCGCGTCATCGCCGCGACCCGATCGTTCAGCCGCGGAGTCAGATAGGCGATCCACTGCGCGTCGTGCAGGAACAGATCGATGTCCTTCGACAGCCGATGCCGATACCGCATCATCAGCACCGTCCCGCCGCCGAGGGTGAAGTCCGGCGTTCCAATTCCGCGTGCTTCGAGGTCGTCGAGGATCGACAGCGCGGAAGCGAGCAGGCCCTTCCAGCTGTTCTCGTCCATCCCCGCCGGCTCCCGCGAGCTGCTCTGCTCAGCCGCGATAATCGACCCAGATCGTCTTGTAGTCCATGTATTTGTCGATCGCATGCGCGCGAGCGGTCGCGGCCGAAGCCGGACTGCTTGAAGCCGCCGAACGGCGTCGTCAGCGAGGAGCGGTCGAACGTGTTGACCCAGACCGTGCCGGCGCGGATCGCGCGGCTCAGGCGATGCGCGGCGTTCATGTCCTGGGTCCAGACCGCCGCGCCGAGGCCGTAGATCGAATCGTTGGCGAGCCGGATCGCCTCGGCCTCGTCCTCGAACGGAATCACCACGACCACCGGCCCGAAGATCTCCTCCTGCGCGATGCGCATGTCGTTGCGCGCGTCGTCGAGGATCGTCGGCTCGACGTAGATAGCCGCCGGTCTCCTCCATCACGCGCTTGCCGCCATGGGCGATGCGCGCGCCCTCCTTGACGCCGATGTCGATGTAGCCGAGCACGCGCTCCATGTGGCCCTTCTCGATCAGCGCGCCGAGCTGGGCGCTCGGCCTCGAACGGATGGCCGAGCGGGATCTGCGCGCGCTGCACTTCCGCGATCAGCCGCGACGAGTTCGGCGCGGATCGACGCATGCGCGAGCACGCGCGAGCCGGCGTGGCAGGTCTCGCCCTGATTGTAGAAGATGCCCCAGGCGATGCCTTCGGCGGCGGCGTCGAGGTCGGCGTCGGGCATCACGACATGCGGGCTACTTGCCGCCGCATTCGAGCGCGACGCGCTTCATGTTGCTCTCGCCGGCGTAGACCATCATCAGCTTGCCGACCTCGGTCGAGCCGGTGAAGGCGATCATGTCGACGTCCGTGTGCAGCGCGAGCGGCTTGCCGGCCTTCTCGCCGAAGCCCGGGCACGACGTTGAGCACGCCGTCGGGCAGGCCGGCCTCGCTTGGCGAGCTTGGCGAGGAACAGCGCGCCGAGCGGCGACTGCTCGGCCGGCTTCAGCACGACCGAATTGCCGGCCACCAGCGCCGGGCCGATCTTCCAGGCCGTGATGATCAGCGGATAGTTCCAGGGCACGATGGCGCCGATCACGCCGAGCGGCTCCTTGCGCACCATCGCGACGTCGTTCGGGCCCGACGGGCGCGACCTCGTCGTAGAGCTTGTCGGCGAGTTCGGCGTAGTACTGGATGCAGTCGGCGCAGAACGGCACGTCGACGGCGAGCGAATTGGCGATCACCTTGCCGACGTCGAGCGTCTCGAGCAGCGCGATCTCGTCGAGGTGCTCGCGGATCAGTTCGGCGAAGCGCAGCAGCACTTTCTTCTTGGCTGCGGGTCGGCGTCGCGCCAGACCCCGCCTCGAAGCTGCGCCGGGCAGCGGCGACCGCGCGGTCGATATCGGCGGCGTCGCAATCGGCGACTTCGCGCGAAAACCCGGCCATCGATCGGCGAAACCTTCGGCCAAGGTCTTGCCGGACGAGGCGCGGCGACATAGGCGCCGTCGATGAAAGCGCGGCCCTCGGTTTGAGCGCCGCGGCGCGGGCGAGCCAGGCGGTGCGGGAATTAGGGCGGTCGAGCATGCGAGTTGTCGCTTTCGATGGAGATTTTGCCTCTACATTCGCTAGTTGGCGGCCCGGTAGAACCTGATTTTCAAGATGCGACGATCACCTGCGGGCATGATGGCTCGGCGCGCCGGACTCGCCATTGCCCCGCGGCGCCGAAAAATTATGCGCAAAACGAATAGATTCCCGGCTTTGAGCTGGCGCGGCCTCAATTTTTTGCAAACAGGGCGTCCGAGCCGGCGGCGTCAAACCATGGCTTTTTCTTGTTCATCTTGGGTTCAGGCAGCGGATGCATTTACGAAACAAGCCTTTGGCTGAGGGCGTCGCTCGATCTTGATGGTGAGCCCCTCTGGCCCGGCGCCGCGGGACGATGATGAATCTGGGTTTGTATTCCGGCAAGATCGGGTCTTGGGTCAAAGGCCAGTTTTCGCTTTCGCTGCTGGATTGGCTGGCCGTTTTCGCCTTCATCGGCACCACGGGGGCCCTGCTCGACTATGTCGTCTCGCAAGGCGCCGAGCTCGCCCGCGCAGGCGAGCGGCGCATGCTGGTCGGCTTTCTGGCGCTCTACGGCCCGATCCTGCTGATCATGATCGGGTACGTCTATTACCTGATTGCGCAATACGGATACCAGAAGCGTCTCCGGGACTTCAGGCCCGAGTCGCTCGACAAGCTGCTCGACCTCTACCGTCGTCCCGCCCTGCCGATGGTGACGCTCGTCCCCTCCTACAAGGAGGAGGAACGCACCATGCGCCAGACCCTCGTGTCGGCGGCGCTTGCGGAGCATCCGGACCGGCGCGTCGTGCTGCTGGTCGACGACCCGCCGAACCCGAGATCGGCGGACGACATTGCGCGTCTGTCGGTAGCGCGCGGCCTGCCGGACGTTCTCGCCGACAAATTCGCCAAGGCGTGCTGGCCGTTCGCCGAGGCGCTCGAAGCGTTTGTGACCTCGGATACCGCGTGCGATGGCGATATGGCGCGAGCCGCAGACCTCTACGAGCACGCCGCCCGGACGCTCGAAGCGTGGGCGGACGAGGAAATCGCCGAGTGCGGCGCGGCTTTCGATCATACGGACAAGCTGTTCGTCGAGCGCATTCTGAGGGAGCCGGCGCGGTCGCATCGCGCGCGCGCCGCGGAACTCCGCGAGCAGCCCCGCGGCGCCTCGGCGCAGGTCGAGCTCCGCCGGCTTGCGGCGCTGTTCCGGTGCGATTTTGCGAGCTTCGAGCGCAAGCGCTACCAAAATCTGAGCCACGTCGCGAACAAGGCCCAGAACCTCAACAGCTATATATCGGTGGTCGGCGGCTCGTTCCGCGAGGTCGCGCGCGCCGACGGGCTCTATCTCGAGCGCTGCGACGAGGGCGAGGCGACGCTAAGCTTTCCGGCCGCGCACTACATCGCGACCGTCGACGCCGACAGCCTGATCACCTCGGAATACGCACTGCGGCTGGTCGAGGTTCTGGAGCGGCCCGGAAACGAGCGCTTCGGCGCTCATCCAGACGCCCTACACGGCGATTCCTGGCAGCGCGATCCTGCTCGAGCGGATCGCCGGCGCGACGACCGATCTGCATTATTTCGTGCAGCAGGGCGTCAGCGCGTTCGACGCCGCCTATTGGGTCGGCCCCAACGCGCTGATCCGCAAGGAAGCGCTCGACGACATCGTGACCACCGTGGAGGAACGTGGCCATCAGGTCAGCGTTTTCATTCAGGATCGCACCGTCATCGAAGACACCGGGGCGACGATTGACCTCATTGGGCGCGGCTGGCGGTTGTTCAACTATCTGGACCGGCTTTGCTACAGCGCGACGCCTGCGGATTTCGGGGCGTTGCTGATTCAGCGCCGCCGCTGGGCGAACGGCGGCTTGCTGCTGCTGCCGTCGTTGTTGGCGCGTGTCGATTTCAGGTCGTCGCCGATCGCGGCGATCGGGGCGTTTCTGCGCATCTTCACGTTGATTGCGCCGACCCTGATCTCAGTTTCGATCCTGCTTCTGATACTGGTTTCGTTCGACGATAGGTTCGTGCTGACCTGGCTGCCGCTGGCGGCGCTGCCCTACTACATCCTGCTCGGGCGGGATCTGAAGGCCTCCGGACACCGGATCACCGACCTGCCGCGCGTCTACGCGATGAATGTCACGCTGGTGCCGATCGTGCTTGGCGGCGTGCTGCAGTCGCTTCGACAGGGCCTGACCGGCGAAAGGCCGCGCTTTGCGCGCACGCCCAAGATCGCCGGCCGCACCACCGCGCCGATCGTCTATCTGGTTGCGCTGTACGCGATCTTCCTGTTCTGCGCGGTCTCGCTGCTCAGCAGCACGGAGCAGCACAAGATTTTCCATATGGCCTTGTCGGGCGTTCTGAGCTGCGCGTTCGGCTACGGGCTCTACGCATTCGTCGGCTTCGGCAACTCCTGGGCGGACCTGAAGCTGTGGGTCGTTGAAAGCACGGCGCCCGCCCGTGTCCGCCTCGGCCGCGCGCGCGCCTGGGCGCTGGCCGAAAATTCGACGCGGCTCGTCGGGGCGCCGATCCCCGTCGAAGACGGCGACTGAAAGTCGAGAGACGGATTCCATGAGCATGGATCGCAGGACGTTTTTCCGGACTTCGGCGCTCGCGGCGGCGGGCGGTCTGGCTTCGGTGCGTACGGCGGGCGCGGCGCCCCACGCGTCCGTGCTCAAAGGCGAGCCAGCGGCCTGCGCGGCGCCGACGGCGCGCTCCAATCAGGCCGTCGACGCGGCGATCTGGCGCAGCTATTTCGACGTCCGCAGGGTCTGGGGCTACGCCAACCGCCACAGCGTCGACACCGGCGAAAGCTTCAAGATTATTCTCACCACCGGACCCGGGCTCGACAAGGTCGAGGGCCAGGTCGTCATCTCGCGCATCGGCGTGCATGACGAAGGCGAGCGCAAGGAAGTCTGGCGGAGCGAAAAACTAGTCGTCGAACGGCTCGACGTCCAGGCGACTTCCGCCGCGCTCGGCGCCGACTGGGCGCCGGCGATCGACTGGGTGCCAACCGACGGTTGGGCGACCGGCTATTACGCGATCGATTTCGCGCTCAGCGACAACGACATCGACTACGAGGTCGCCTACATCATCGTCACCAATCCGAACCGTTCGGGCGATGTGCTGGTCGAACTCGGCACCAACACCTACAACGCCTACAACGCATGGGGCGGCTACAGCCTCTACGAGAGCGCGTTTGCGGGCGAGCGCGCGCAGATCCTGTCGTTCGACCGGCCGGCATCGCCAGCGTTCTACGACTATGACTACTATCTCGTGATGTGGCTCGAAGCGCTGGCCCGGAAGCGCGGTTTCACGATCGACTACGCGTCGAATTTCGATGTCCACCGCGACCGCAGCTTCACGGACAAGCCGAAACTCTACATTTCCGGAACCCACAACGAATACTGGTCGAAAGAGCAGTTCGACGCCGTCCATCACCGCATTTTCAAGCTCGGCAAGCCGGCGATCTTCTTCGGGGCGAACACCGCCTATTGGCAGGTCCGTTATGCCGACATGGCGAAATTCAAGGAGGACTGGGGCCGCCAGCTGGTCTGTTACAAGTCGCCCGACGACCCGATGCGCCAGCGCGGCGAAGACGGCGACACTGAGCTTCAGCTGACCATGCTGTTTCGTGACGGCGCTCGCATGCCCGAGACGATGCTGTGCGGCGTCGCCTACGACAATTTCTTCAATCCCGGCGACGAGAAGGGGCCAAAGTACCCCTACAAGGTCATGACCCTCGACTCGCCATTCTTTGACGGCCTCGACTGGCAGATTGGCCATCCGATCGCCGACGTCGTCGGCTACGAATGGGACAATCGCGACCCCAAGGGCGACGGCGCGCGCTTGTGGGACGCCAAGCTGTCGCGCATCCCGCCGATCGATCCCGCGACCATAAAGGTGCTGTTCGCCGGCGAACCGCTCGACGAGCAAGGGCCGCAAGGGTCTCGCCGAATCGGTGACGTTCACTTCGCCAGCGGGCGGAACCGTGTTCAGCACCGGCAGCATCCGCTGGGCCTGGGGCCTCGGCAAGGAAGGCTACGCGAACGACGCGTTCCGAAAATTCAACGCCAATGTCGTGCTGCACATGCTGGGCCTGCCGATGACCGACGCGAAGGCGGAGGGCGGCGCGTCGACGAAAGGCGGCTAGCGCCTTTGTAGCCGCGGTCGCTGACCGCGGAGGTTCCGGTGAAAATTTGAAGCCGACGCGCCAGCCGAGGTCAGCGACCTCGGCTACAAAAGGGCTCGGCCTTTCCACCGGGCCCGCGAGGCGCTAAGGGAGCGCCATTCCCTCAAAGCCTCGAGATTCGATGCCCGAAGAGACCCCCGTCGCGCGCCGGCGCACCTTCGCCATCATCTCGCATCCCGGACGCCGGCAAGACGACGCTGACCGAAAAGCTGCTGCTGTTCGGCGGCGCCATCCAGCTCGCCGGCGAAGTGCGCGCCAAGGCGAACCGGCGCCAGACCCGCTCGGACTGGATGGGCATCGAGCGCGAGCGCGGCATCTCGGTCGTCACCTCGGTCATGACGTTCGAATACGCCGACTGCGTGTTCAACCTGCTCGACACGCCCGGCCACGAGGACTTCTCGGAGGACACCTACCGCACGCTGACCGCGGTCGACTTCGGCAGTCATGGTGATCGACGCCGCCAAGGGCATCGAGGCGCGGACCCGCAAGCTGTTCGAAGTCTGCCGCCTGCGCGACATTCCGATCGTCACCTTCATCAACAAGATGGACCGCGAGACGCGCGACCCGTTCGACCTGCTCGACGAGATCGAGAAGACGCTGGCGCTCGACACCGCGCCGCTGACCTGGCCGATCGGCCGCGGCCGCGCGTTCGCCGGCACCTACGACATTCGCCGCAAGACATTTCGCCGCTCGCAGCAAGGACGCCGCCGACGATCGCCGCCAGCGGCCCCGAAGATCCGGCAATCGCCGCGCTGCTGCCCGAGCACGAGCGCGCCGCCGCGATCGAGGAGCTGACGCTGGCGGTCGAGGCCTGCCAGCCGTTCGACAGGCAGGCCTTCCTCGAGGGCCATCTGACGCCGGTGTTCTTCGGCATCGGCGCTGCGCAATTTCGGCGTGCGCGACCTGATCGACGCGATGGCCGAGTTCGCGCCGCCGCCGCGCGCGCAGGCAGCCTCGACCGCGCACCGTCGAACGCGCGACGAGCCGAAGATGACCGGCTTCGTGTTCAAGATCCAGGCGAACATGGACCCGAACCACCGCGACCGCATCGCCTTCATGCGCGTCTGCTCGGGCAAGCTCACGCGCGGCATGAGGGCCAAGCTGGTGCGCACCGGCAAGTCGATGGCGCTCAACGCGCCGCAGTTCTTCTTCGCGCAGGACCGCTCGCTCGCCGAGGAGGCCTTCGCGGGCGACGTCGTCGGCATCCCCAACCACGGCATGCTGCGCATCGGCGACACGCTGACCGAGGGCGAGGACCTCGTGTTCCGCGGCGTGCCGAGCTTCGCGCCGGAAATCCTGCGGCGCGTGAAGCTCGCCGACGCGATGAAGGCCAAGAAGCTGCGCGAAGCGCTGCAGCAGATGGCCGAGGAAGGCGTCGTGCAGGTGTTCCTGCCGCACGACGGCGCCGAGCGCCATCGTCGGCGTGGTCGGCGCGCTGCAGCTCGACGTGCTGGCCGAGCGGCTCCATGCGGAATACGGCCTGCCGGTTTCGTTCGAGCAGAGCCGCTTCGAGGTCTGCCGCTGGGTTACGTCCGGCGAGACGCGGCGAACTCGACAAGTTCGTCGCCGCCTATCCGTCGTCGATCGCCGCCGACCTCGACGGCGCGCCGGTGTTCATGGCGAGTTCGGCGTTCAACCTGCGCTACGAGCAGGAGCGCTGGCCGCAAGATCGCCTTCTCCGACATCAAGGACTATCAGAAGTCGGCCGCTTGAGGCGGGCGCTCTAGACGACCCGCCCGATCATCTTGAGCTTCCGGTCCCCTCATCCTGAGCTTGTCGAAGGATGCTCCAGCTTGCGCGGCTGCAGTGCAAGCCTCTAGCCAAACAACTTGAGCCGGCGTGTGGTTGACGCAAATCTGTCGCTCTGGTTGAAGCATCCTTCGACAGGCTCAGGATGAGGGGGTTGGCGGCGTATCTCTATCCCCGCGCTCGCAGCCTCCGCGAACGCGTTGGCGGCCCCAATCAGCGCTTCGGCGGCGCGGCGCAAGCGCGGCAGCGGGGCGGTGGCGGAGACGGCGGCCTCGGGCTTCGAAACCAGCCGCTTGGCGAGCCATTGCCGCGTCGCTTCGACATCGCGTCAATCGTTCCGGCGCGGCCGGCTGATTGGCATGTTTGAGGTCGAGCCTGCACCGCCGAGACGTGGGCGACGAACACGCTGGTCGCGATCAGCATCGAGCTCATTTCCTCGAGCCCGCGCCGCGCCGCGACCGGCTCGCCGCCCATGCGCGCAGCCGAATCCGACAGCGCCGCCACGCGCCTCGATGAAATCCTTGCGCGCCATCCGGTAGTCCTGATCCGGAGCCTTGGGATCGAGCGCAATGCCGGCGAAGCGCGAAGGCGCGGGCCAGCAGCCGCTTGGCGAGCGAGGGCGCGACCGACAGCTCCCACGCCGGCCAGACGAAGTTGAACACATGGCAGATCGCCGCGCCGATGATCGTGTCGGCGAGCCGGTTCAGCACCGGCGCCGCTTCGTGCGGCGCGATCAGATGCAGCGAGATCAGCGCCGACATCGAGGCGCCGATCGAGGCGAGCCAGTAGTTGAGCCGGACGAAGCCGTGCACGAGCGCGAGCGACAGCGACTGCATCGCGACCAGTTCCGGCACCGGCAGATAGGCGACCGCGCCGGCCGACAGCACGCAGCCGATCAGCGTGCCGATCAGCCGATGGTCGCGCCGCTGGCGCGTCAGGCCGTAGGTCGGGCGCAGGATGACCGCGATCGTCAGCAGCACCCAGTTGCCGTGCCGCTCGCCGCCGAGGCCGAGCGGCGACGATGCGCGCCGGTCATCATCGCCATCGACAGCCTGACCGCATAGCGCAGCACCGGCGAGCCGGGCGTCAGTTGGGCTTTCAGCAGGCGCGGATCGAACGAGCGGCGCGGCCGAAAGGCGCCGAGATCGATATCGCGCGAGCGTCCGCCTGCGCGTTGTCGGGATCGGCGAGCGTGTGCTCGAGCCGCCGGATATCGGCGCGCGCGGCGGCCGAGCCGGCGCATGGTCGCCGAGATCGCCGTCTTGTCCTCTTCGCTCAGCGTATCGAGGCTCAGGATGCGCGTCGCCTCGCGCTGCGTCGCCTCGAATGCCAGCGAATGGTCGGGCGGCAGGCGCGGCGTCGCGATGGGCGAGCAGATCGAGGCTGAGGCGCTGGATGTCGAGCGCGCCGGCGCGCAGCAGCAGGCCGATGCGCGCCAGCAACTTGCCGGCGTCCGGCGTCTTGCGCAGGCGCGGCAGGTCGCAGGTGGAGGCGAGCAGATCGTCGAACACGTCGAGCATCACGCCGATCGTCGCCGCGAGCCGCAGCCGCTCTGGCTCTTGCGCGGCGCGAGACAACAGCAGCGCGCGCGCCGCCTGCAGTTGATCGGAGAGCGCGGCCTGCTGGCGCAGGCCCGCGCCATAGGCTTCGGCGAGGTCGATTTCGACGTCGGCGAGACGCGAAATCGCGACCAGATAGGCGGCGAGTTCGCGGAACGCCTCGCTCGTCATCATTCGCCGGTCGGCCGGCAGCAACCAGCAGCGTCAGCAGCATCGACATCAGGAAATAGCCGGCGCCGCCGAGGATGAACAAGCCCTGCGCATGCAACGCGCCCTCGAAATCGAGCGGCGGCAGGCCGAGCATGAACACCATCGGCACCAGCATCTGCGCGCTGAGCGCCAGCGCCCAGCGGCCGAGGCCCGTCACGAGCCCCGCGACGAAAGCGAGGAACGCCGATCGTGACGATCTCGACGATCGGCGAGACCAGCGAAAGCTGGATCAGCGCCGTCGAGACGATCGCCAGCCCGAAGCCGATCCCGATCGTCTCGGCCTTTACGCGCCAGGGCCCCGGAAAATCGCTGATGCTGGCGCCGATCGCGCCAAGCGTCGCCGGCTGTCCGGCGCCGAACCCGAACATCAGCGAGGAGACGAGCGTCACCGTCGCCACCGAAGCGGCGACGCTGAGCCCGTTGGCGATGTGCTGCCCGACGAAATATTTGAGCAGCGTAGAGGACCGCAACCAATGTCGCATGGCGCGGGTCTACCGGGTTTCCGAGCCGAATTGAACTGGCGCGGCGGGTCGCCGCGCCGAAAGTGCGAGCGCCTTTGGTAGCCTGGTGCCGCTAGCCCGGTTACGCCTTGATGAACGGGCAGCCGCCCTTGTCGAGCGGGCGGAAGGCGTCCTCCGGGCTCACGGTGGCGATCATCTTGAATACGTCCCATTCGCCGGTCGACTCGGCGGGCGTCTTCACCTGCATCAGATAGACCGGATGGAGGTGGCGCCCGTCGGCGCGGATCGAGCCTTTGCCGAAGAGCGGATCGTCGGTCGGGATCGCCTTCATCGCGTCGACCAGCGCCTTGCCGTCGGCCGCGCTCTTCGTCTGGGCATAGGCCTTCAGGAGATGCGCGGTGGCGCCGTACATGCCGGCGTGCATGTCGTTGGGCATCTGCTTCTTCGGGTGCTTTTCCTGGAAGCGTTTGGCGAACGCGCGGGTGCCGTCGTTGAAGTCCCAGTAGAACGGCGTCGCGACGGTAGCGCCCTGCGCTGTCTCGATGCCGAGCGCCGGCATGTCGGTGACGTTGAGCACGAAGGTCGCGAGTTTCTGCTTCTGGGTGAGGCCGAATTCGTGCGCCTGTTTGATCGCCGTGTCGAGATCGCCGCCGGCGTTGGCGAGCGCGACGACATCGGCGCCGGAGGCCTGCGCCTGCAGCAGGAAGCTCGAAAAATCCGAGGTGTTGAGCGGATGGCGCGCTTCGCCGAGCACCTTGCCGCCGGCCGCGATCACCGCCGCCTGGCCATTGGTGCTGAGGTCCTTGCCGAACGCGTAATCGGCGGAAATGAAGAACCAGGTCTTGCCGCCGGCGTCCGTCAGCGCCTTGCCGAACGCGTGGCCGAGTTCGTAGGTGTCGTACGACCAGTGCACGAAATTGGGCGAGCATTTCGCGCCGGTCAGCACGGACGAGCCGGCGCCAGAGCCGATCACCGCCTTGTTCTTGTCGTTGGCGATCGCCAGCACGGCGAGCGCGACCGCCGAGTTCGGCAGGTCCATGATCACGTCGACATTCTCGGTCTCGAACCACTTGCGCGCGATTGCCGCGCCGACGTCGGGCTTCTGCTGATGGTCGGCCGAGACGAGTTCCGCCTCGACGCCGAGGCTCTTGGCGTAATCGTCGATCGCCAGCTGGGCGGCGATCACCGAGCCGATGCCCTGGCTATCGGAATAGATGCCGGACATGTCGTTCATGACGCCGATCTTGATCGGCTTGACGCCCTCGGCGCGCGCAAACGCCGGAGCGAGCGCCATAGCGGCGCCGCTCAGTAGAAGTTGTCTACGATTCATGGTCTTCCTCCCAATGGTTATGAGTTATAACAATTGAATTCGCGTCGCAACTAGCGGTGCGCGCCCCCTCTGCCGCTTGCGGGAGAAGGGAACGCCTCCCTCCTGGCAACGACGCCCCTATCCGACGTTACTGCCACTCAGGCGCCGCACGATCGCTTCGGGGATCGGCTGCGATTTGAGCTTGCTCCTGTCCGCCGGATCGCGTCCCGTCCACACCCTCGTCTCCCAAGCCTCGATGGCGAGCCGCGCGCCCTCTGGCGACGACTTGTAGGTCTTGTGCTCGATATCGAAACTCGAGCGGCGGAACTCGATAATCTGCGTTTCGATCACGATCTCGTCGCCGAACTTCGAAGGGATCAGGAAGCGCGCGCGGGTGTCGACCATCGGCGTGCCGACGATGTCGAATTCGCGGATCATGTCGGTTTTCGGAAAGCCGGCCGCCGCGAACAAGGCATGGGTCGAGGCGTCGAAGAACGCGAAATAGCGGGGATAGATAGACGATCCCCGCCGGGTCGCAATCGCCCCATTCGATCAGGACCGTGCGGCGATTGACGAACATGCCGTCTACTTCGGCGCCATGCGGAGCGAGCCGTCGATGCGGATCGTCTCGCCGTTGAGATAGCCGTTCTCGATCAGGTGGACGGCGAGCGCGCCATATTCGCTGGGGTCGCCGAGGCGGGACGGGAACGGCACCGAGCGCCCGAGCGATTCCTGCGCCGCCGGCGGCAGACCCAGCATCATCGGCGTGAGGAAGATGCCGGGCGCGATCGTGTTGACGCGGATGCCGAACTGCGCGAACTCGCGCGCGATCGGCAGCGTCATGCCGACCACGCCGCCCTTGGAGGCGGAATAGGCGGCCTGCCCGATCTGGCCGTCGTAGGCGGCGACCGACGCCGTGTTGACGATGGCGCCGCGCTCGCCGCCCTCCAGCGGCTCTGCGGTCTGCAGCCGCGCCGCGAACAGTCGGATCATGTTGAACGTGCCGCCGAGGTTGACCTTCAGCACCTTCTCGAAATCGGCGAGCGGGTGCGGGCCGTCGCGCCCGACGACGCGCTTGGAAACGCCGATGCCGGCGCAATTGACGAGGATGCGCGCCACGCCATGCGCGGCTTCCGCCTTTGCGACAGCCGCCTCCGCCGATTCTGAGCTGGAGACGTCGGCGGCGACCGCGACGCCGCCGATCGCGGCTGCGACCGCCTCCGCATTGGCGAGGTTGAGGTCGAACACCGCGACTTTCGCGCCTTTGGCCGCGAGCGCTTCCGCCGTCGCCCTGCCGAGCCCCGAGCCGCCGCCCGTCACGATCGTCGCCACGCCCGCAATCTTCATCTGTCTCTCCCTATTCCGCCCTGCGCGGGCGTAAATGTCGCCGTCGCTCCTATCAAGGCCCAAGCCTCGGCGCTAGGCAACCCTGCCCAACGGCGGATGTCCAAATGCCCACTGGTCTACGAAGGTAGGGGTTTCACGCCGGCGACAGATGTTGTTCCTATCCTGCCGCGTACGCCATGCCGCTTCGAAAGGCCGCATAAACAGCGCGGCGGGAGGAGTTTTTGCATTCGCCGCCGAAGCGCGTCGACGCCGACGACACGTTCGCCAAGCTGCTCAGGGTTCACGCCTGGGTAAGAGGCGGGCGGCCGGCCTATCGCCTGAAGGAGTTCGGCATCTGGCGCACGTGGACCTGGAGCGAGGTCTACGAGGAAACACGGGCGCTCGCTCGCGGCTTCACGAGGCTCGGGCGCGAATGCCGGCGACCGGATCGCCATCGCCGGCGGCAACCGCCCGCGCCTCTACTGGTCGATCGCCGCCGCGCAGATGATTGGCGCGATCCCCGTGCCGGTCTACGCCGACTCGGTCGCCGACGAGATCGCCGCGGTGCTCGACAATGCCGGCGCGAGCCTGCTGGTCGCCCAGGACCAGGAGCAGGTCGACAAGGCGCTTTCGATCATCGACCGCCTGCCCGAGCTCCGGCTCATCCTCTACGACGAGGCGGACGGTCTCGCCGACTACGACGATGTCAGGCTCATCGCGCTCGACGAGGCGATGCGGCAGGGCCGCGCAGATCTCGCCGACCCCGGCATCGCGCAAGAACTCGACGAACGGATCGAGGCCGGCCGCGGCGACGACCCCTCGATCATGCTCTATACGTCGGGCACGACCGGCAAATCGAAGGGCGTGGTTCTATCGGGCGAGCGCTGCATCGCCGCGGCGCGCGACACCGTCGCGTTCGACAACCTCACCGATCGCGACGAGGCGCTCGCCTATCTGCCGCTCGCCTGGGTCGGCGACCATTACCTCAACTACGCGCAAGGCATGGTCGCGGGCTTCTGCCTCGCCTGTCCCGAAAGCCCCGACACCGCGCAGGAGGATCTGCGCGAGATCGGTCCGACCTTCCATTTCGCGCCGCCGCGCGTGTTCGAAGCGCTGCTGACGCGCGTTTCGATCCGGATGCAGGACGCGAGCGCGGCCAAGCGCTGGCTCTACGCACACTTCATGCGCGTCGCACGCCGCTGGGGCGAGAAGATCATCAACCGCGAGCCGGTTCCGTTGCTGGCGCGGCTCCATTATGCGCTCGGCGAGTGGCTGATCTACGGACCGCTGAAGAACACGCTCGGCTTCACCCGCATCCGCGTCGCCTACACCGCGGGCGAAGCGATCGGCGCCGACCTGTTCGCCTTCTACCGCTCGCTCGGCCTCAACCTGAAGCAGCTCTACGGCCAGACCGAAGCGTTTCTCTATGTGACCGCGCAAGCCGACGGCAAGGTGCGCTCCGATACCGTGGGCGCGCCGGCGCCCAACGTCCAGCTTGCGCATCGCCGACGACGGCGAAGTGCAGTTCAAATCGCCGGGCATGTTCGTTCGCTACTACAACGATCCGCTGAAGACCTCGGAGGCGCTGACCCCTGACGGCTTCGTCAAGACCGGCGACGCCGGCGTCTTCGAGCCCGACGGCCAACTGAAAATCCTCGATCGCGCCAAGGACGTCGGAAAACTCGCCAGCGGACAGATCTTCGCGCCCAAATACATCGAGAACAAGCTCAAATTCTTCGCCGACATTCGCGAGGCGGTGGCGATCGGCGACGGCCGGGAATTTCGTCGCCGTGATGCTCAACATCGACCTGGCGTCGGTCGGCGCCTGGGCGGAGCGCAATGGCGTCTCCTACGCCTCCTATCAGGATCTCGCCGGCCACGAGCGCGTCGCAAAGCTGATCGAAGCCCATGTCGACGCCGTCAACCGCGCTCTGGCCGATGAACCCGCGATGGCGGGCGCCCAAATCAAACGCTTCCTCATCCTGCCCAAGGAACTCGACGCCGACGACGGCGAACTGACGCGCACTCAAAAGGTGCGCCGCAGCTTTATCGCCGAGCGCTATGCGCCGCTCGTCGAAGGCCTCTACAGCGGCGCGAGCGAGGCCTCGATCTCCGCCGAAATCACCTACGAGGACGGACGCAAGGGCCGGCTCGAAGGCAAAAGCCGGATCTATCAACTACAGCCGCATGGGTCCCGCGAACGGAGCCGCGCGGCATGAGCGAGACATCCTGCTCAGCCTCGAAAACGTCTCGCTGTCGTTCGGCGGCGTGCGCGCCATCTCGGACGTGTCGTTCGACATCCGGCGCGGCGAAATCCGCGCCATCATCGGCCCCAACGGCGCCGGCAAGACCTCGATGCTCAACGTCATCAACGGATTCTACACGCCGCAGATCGGCCGCATCACCTTCGACGGCCAGCCGCGCGCGCGCATGCGGCCCTCGGAAGCCGCGCGCGGCGGCATCGCCCGCACCTTTCAGAACGTCGCGCTGTTCAAGGGCATGACGACGCTCGACAACATCATGACCGGGCGCAATCTGCAAGATGTCGCGGGGCCTGTTCTGGCAGGCGCTGCGCCATGGCCCCGCGCTTGACCGAAGAAATCGAGCATCGCAAGTTCTGCGAGGAGATCATCGATTTCCTCGAGATCGAAGCGATCCGCAAGACGCCGGTCGGCAAGCTGCCCTACGGCCTGCAGAAGCGCGTCGAACTCGGCCGCGCGCTGGCGATGGAGCCGAAACTGCTGCTGCTCGACGAGCCGATGGCCGGCATGAACCGCGAGGAGAAGGAGGACATGAGCCGCTTCATCCTCGAGGCGAACCGCCGCCTCGGCGCGACCATCGCGCTGATCGAGCACGACATCGGCGTCGTGATGGACCTCTCCGATCGCGTCGTCGTGCTCGAATACGGCCGCAAGATCGCCGACGACGTCCCCGATGTCGTCAAGGCCGACCCGAACGTCATCTCCGCCTATCTCGGCGTGGCGCACTGAGTGCCATGCTTCTCTACTCGATCTTCGTCGACCCCTTCGCGCAGATGATCTCGGCGCCGGACCTGCTCGCGCAGATCGTGTGGGAAGGGTTCGTCGTCGGCGTGCTCTATTCGCTGATCGCGCTCGGCTTCGTGCTGATCTACAAGGCTTCCGGCGTGTTCAATTTCGCGCAGGGCATCATGATGGTGTTCGCGGCGCTGACGCTGGTTGGCCTGCACGAGAAGGGCGTCCCCGCCTGGATCGCGCTTGGCGCTGACGATCGCCGTCATGTACGCGCTCGCCTTCGGCGTCGAGCGCCTCGTGCTGCGCCCGCTCGTCAACCAGCCCGACATCATTCTGCTGATGGCGACCTTCGGCCTCACCTATTTCCTGATCGGGTTCGGCGAACTGGTGTTCGGCGGCAACCCGAAGGAGATGATCACCAGCGAACTCGGTCTGCCAAGCGGCGCGATCGACCTGAAGATCCTCGGCGGTACGGTGACGCTGCAGAAGCTCGACATCGCCGCGGCGGCGATTGCGTCTGATCATGGTCGCCGGCCTGGCGCTGCTCTTCCAGAAGACCCGGATCGGCCGCGCGCTTGCGCGCCGTCGCCGACGACCATCAGGCCGCGCTCTCGGTCGGCATTTCGCTCAACCAGATCTGGGTCATCGTCTGGTTCGCCGCCGGCATCGTCGCGCTGGCGACCGGCATCATGTGGGGCGCCCGCTCCGACGTTTCGTTCGCGCTTGCAGATCGTCGCGCTGAAGGCGCTGCCGGTGCTGATCCTCGGCGGCCTGACCTCGGTGCCCGGCGCGATCGTCGGCGGCCTGATCATCGGCATCGGCGAGAAGCTCGGCGAGTTCTACTGGGGCCCGCTCGCCGGCGGCGGCATCGAGCGCTGGCTCGCCTACGCCATCGCGCTGGCGTTCCTGCTGTTCCGGCCGCAGGGCCTGTTTGGCGAGAGGATCATCGAGCGGATATGAGAACGACCGCAGCGCCTCGCAAGATCAAGCCCTTCTCCCCTTGCGGGAGAAGGTGGCCGAAGGCCGGATGAGGGGTTGTCTCCGCCTGTCGTGCCTTCGACCGCGCGGAGCCGACCCCTCACCCCTACCCCTCTCCCGCAAGGGGAGAGGGGGATCCCGCCGCCGGAGGCTGACCCTTGTTCTACCGCGAGGCCGGGCAGTTCAAGACGCACCTACGCCGCCGACATGGCGATCTTTCCGATCCGGCAGGATCGGATCGGGCTCGCGCTCATTCTGCTCGATCGCCTTCGTCGGCATCCCGCTGACCGGCGATCGTGTTCCTGCTCAATTCGATGATGATCCCGTTCCTGATCCTGTCGCTGGCGGCGATCGGGCTCAACATCCTGACCGGCTATACCGGGCTGCTGTCGCTGGGATCGGCGGGCTTCATGGGCGTCGGCGCCTACGCCTGCTACAAGCTCGAGACTATCTTTCCCGACGTCAACATCCTCGTCTGGATCGTCGCCTCGGGCTTCGCCTCGAGCCTCGTCGGCGTCATCTTCGGCCTGCCGAGCCTGCGCATCAAGGGCTTCTATCTGGTCGTGGCGACGCTCGCCGCGCAGTTCTTTCTCGAATGGGCGTTCGCGCGCGTGCCCTGGCTCGTCAACTACAACAATTCCGGCGCGATCGAGGTCTCCACCGCACACGCTGTTCGGCATCCCCGTCATCGGTCCGGCAGCGACGCCCGCGGCGCGCTATCTCGTCGACGCTGACGATCGTCGTCGTGATGGCCTGGATCGCCTCCAACATCGTGCACGGCCGCATCGGCCGCATGTGGATGGCGGTGCGCGACATGGATATCGCCGCCGAACTGATCGGCATCCGCCTGTTGCCGACCAAGCTGCTCGCCTTCGCCGTCTCGTCGTTCTACATCGGCGTCGCCGGCGCCATGATGGTCTACCTCTGGCTTGGCGCCGCCGAGCCGGAGGCGTTCGACATCAACCTGTCGTTCCAACTGCTGTTCATGATCATCATCGGCGGACTGGGTTCGATCCTCGGCGCCTTTCTCGGCGCGGCCATCCTGCACCTGCTGCCGATCGCTGCTGCGCGCCCTGCCCGCCGCGCTCGGCCTTGCCGATCGCGGCCGCCAATGTCGAGCATCTGACCTTCATGTCGACCGGCGCCCTGATTATACTGGTGCTCATTCTCGAGCCGCACGGCCTTGCGCAGCTGTGGCGGACGGTAAAGCAGAAACTGCGCGTCTGGCCCTTTCCGTACTAAAAGCAACGTCCAAGGAGGAAACGAAATGAGAAGAGACTGGCTTTCAAGAACTGCGGGCGTCGCGCTCGCGCTCGCTTTCGCCGCGCCGGCCTTCGCCGAAGATTCGATCTACGTGCCGCTGTTCACCTACCGCACCGGGCCGTTCGCCGGCTCCGGCACGCCGGTCGCCGACGGCATGCACGACTATCTGACCATGCTCAACGAACGCGACGGCGGCATCGGCGGCGTCAAGCTCGATCGTCGACGAATGCGAGACCGGCTACGACACCAAGAAGGGCCTCGAGTGCTACGACACGGTGAAGCCGAAGAACCCGGTGATCATCAATCCCTGGTCGACCGGCATCACGCTGTCGCTGATCCCCAAGGCCTCCGTCGACAAGATCCCGATCCTGTCGATGGCCTATGGCCTTTCGGCCGCCGCGCGCGGCGACGTCTTCCCGTGGGTGTTCAACCCGCCGGACACCTACTGGGACGGCGCGTCCGAAATCCTCAAATATCTCGGCGGCGGCTCGGTCGAGGGCCTCAAGGGCAAGACGATCGGCTATCTCTATTTCGACGCCGCGTTCGGCCGCGAGGCGCTGCCGTTCTTCCAGTCGCTGGCCAAGGATTCCGGCTTCGATCTCAAGCTCTATCCGGTCGCGCCGGCGGACATGCAGAACCAGGCCTCGAAATGGCTCGACATCCGCCGCGACAAGCCCGATTTCCTCATCATGTACGGCTGGGGCGCGATGAACCCGACGGCGATCAAGGAAGCGGTCAAGGCCAATTTCCCGATGGACAAGTTCGTCTCGATCTGGTGGCCGAACGACCCCGACGCGCGCCGCCGCCGGGGAAGGCGCCAAGGGCTTCAAGGAGCTCAACTGGCACGGCGCCGGCGCCGACTATCCCGCCTTCGCCGACATCAAGAAACTCGTGATCGACGCCGGCAAGAGCCAGGCCGCAGCGGGCGAATTCGGCAACACGCTCTACGATCACGGCGTCTACAATTCGATGCTGATCGCCGAGGGCATCGCCACGGCGCAGAAGCTCACCGGCAAGAAGGTCGTCACCGGCGAGGACGTGCGGCGCGGCCTGGAGAACATCAACCTCGACGACGCGCGCCTGAAGGCGATCGGCCTCGCCGGCTTCGCCTCGCCGTTCAAGCTGACCTGCGCCGACCACAACAGCCACGGCGCGACCTTCGTGCAGCAATGGGACGGCGCCAAATGGGTGAAGGCGAGCGACGCGATCGCGCCGAACCTCGACAAGGTGCAGCCGCTGATCGACGACGGCCGCCAAGGCTACGCCGAGAAGAACGCGGGCTGGCCGCAGCGCACCGAGCCCTGCGACAACAAGTAGGCCAAGCCCTTCTCCCGCCTGCGGGAGAAGGTGGCGCGAAGCGCCGGATGAGGGTCGGCGCGCACGGCCCTCACCCCAACCCTCTCCCGCCCTTCGACGCAGGGGGAGAGGGGGCCGCTAGCGTGAGTGTCTCATGTCCCCCATCCTCGAAGTCGCCAACATCGAGGTCGTCTACAACAGCGTCGCGCTGGTGCTGAAAGGCGTCTCGCTGTCGTTGCGCGAGGGCGGCATCGTCGCGCTGCTCGGCGCCAACGGCGCCGGCAAGACGACGACGTTGCGGGCGATCTCCAACCTGCTGCACGCCGAGCGCGGCGAGGTCACCAAGGGCGAGATCAAATTCTCGGGCGAGCGCGTCGAGCGCCTCTCGCCCACGGAGCTGGTGCGCCGCGGCGCGATCCAGGTGATGGAGGGCCGCCATTGCTTCGGCCATCTCACCATCGAGGAAAATCTGCTGACCGGCGCCTTCACGCGCCGCGACGGCCGCGCGGCGGTGCGGCGCGACCTCGAGAAGATCTACGGCTATTTTCCGCGCCTCAAACAACGCCGCGCGTCGCTCGCCGGCTATGTCTCGGGCGGCGAGCAGCAGATGTGCGCGCTCGGCCGCGCGATGATGGCGAACCCGAAGCTGATCCTGCTCGACGAGCCGTCGATGGGCCTCGCGCCGCAGGTGGTCGAGGAAATCTTCGAGATCGTGCGCGGCCTCAACGCACGCGAGAAGGTCTCGTTCCTGATCGCCGAGCAGAACACCCATCTTGCGCTGCGCTACGCCGAATTCGGCTATATTCTCGAAAGCGGCCGCGTCGTGCTCGACGGCGCGGCGAGCGCGCTGCGCGACAACGAGGACGTGCGCGAGTTCTATCTCGGCGTCGCCGGCGAGAACCGAAGGTCGTTCAGGGACGTGAAGAGCTACCGGCGGCGCAAGCGTTGGCTGTGAGGATGAGCCGCCGTCGCTCCACCAACTATCCTCATGCTGAGCTTGTCGAAGCATGCTCACGCGAGCTGTTCGAGCCCGCTGGAACATCCTTCGACAAGCTCAGGATGAGGGAGTTCGTAGCGGAACTTTCATGAAAGTCGAGGAGTTGAGTTATGCCTGCGCTCACGTTTGAAACCCTGCGCTCTCGCCTCGCGGAGTTGCTTGCTCACTCGCCGCGACTGAAACAGCAGCTCGACGGCGATCGACATCGCCTCGCTCAAGTCCCGCGCCGATCTCGCGCGCGTCCCGCTGCTGCGCAAATCCGATCTCTCGGCGCTGCAGCGCGAGGCCCCGCCGTTTGCGGGCATCGCGACGTCGCCCGGCGCTTTCAAACGCCTGTTCATGTCGCCCGGGCCGATCTTCGAGGCGCAGGATCACGGCGACGATCCGTTCGGAACGAAGGCCGCGTTTGTCGCGGCAGGCTTCGTCTGCGGCGACATCGTGCTCAACTGCTTCTCCTACCATCTGACGCCCGGCGCCTTCATCATCGAGAGCGGCGCGCATGCGCTGGGTTGCGCGGTGATCCCTGCCGGACCGGGCGCCAGCGAGCAGACCCTGCAGGCGATCGCCCAACTGCAGGCCTACGGCCTATGCCGGGCCGCCCGACTATTTGAAGATCCTGCTCGACAAGGCGCAAGCCGGCGGCGTCGATGCGAGCTCGATCTGCAAGGCGCTGGTCTCCGGCGCCGCGCTGCCGCCGAGCCTGCGCGCGGAACTCGAGGGGCGCGGCGTCAAGACGCGGCAGGCGTTCGCGACCGCCGAACTCGGGCTCGTCGCCTACGAGACCGACGACGCGCCCGGCATGCAGGTCGAGCGACGACGTGCTGCTCGAAATCGTCAAGCCCGGCAGCGGCGATCCGCTGCCGATCGGCGGCGTCGGCGAGATCGTCGTCACCGTCCTGCGCGGCAGGTTCCCGCTGCTGCGCTTCGCGACCGGCGACCTCTCGGCCTTTATCGACGAGAACCGCATTCGCGGCTGGATGGGCCGCGCCGACCAGACAACCAAGGTCAAGGGCATGTTCGTGCACCCGGGCGAAGTGGTCGAAGTCGGCCGCCGGCATCCCGAACTCGGGAGCTTGCGGCTCGTCGTGCGACGCAACGGCGAGCAGGACGAGATGGTGCTGCGCGCCGAAGTGGCTGGCGCCCCAGAAGGCCTCGCCGAGCAAGGTCGCGGCTACGCTGCAGGCGGTGACGAAGCTGCGGGGCGAGGTGGAGTTCGTTGCGCCGGGATCGCTGCCCAATGACGGCAAGACGATATCCGACGAGCGGCCGGCTGTGAGCGTCAGCGCTTTGTAGACGCGGTCGCTGACCGCGTTCTCTCGGCTTGGTTGAACAGGCTGCAAGGCCGAACGCGGTCAGCGACCGCGTCTACAGGGCCTTCGACCACCTTCGCCATCGCGAGCGCCGCCGCGTCGCCATCCCCGCGCAAACCTTCAACCACGCCGGCGCGGTCGGCTTCGCTGCGGTTCTGGCTCGCCTTCCATTTGCCCTTGAGTCGGCGATCTCGATCTCGACGCCGACGATGGCGCGCATCTGCATGGCGATGAAATCTTCGGGCGCGTCGGAGACCTGCCACGGCGCGGCGCGGGCGCCTTCCTGCGACGCTGTCAGCGCCTCGATCTGAGCGCGCAACCAGGGCGCATCGTCGGTGACCCGCGGGCGGCCGCGGACCTGCACGATCAGATAGTTCCAGGTCGGCACGACCTTGTGGGTCTCGCGTTTCGTCGCGTACCAGCTTGGCGAGATGTAGTGCTGCGGGCCCTGGAACACGACCAGCGCTTCGTCCGACTGCTGCAGGTCGCGCCATTGCGGATTGGCGCGCGCGACATGGGCGAGCAACTTGTCGCCTTCGATCAGGAACGGGATCGCGTTGGCGAGCAGGCCGCTCGGGCCATGGCTGATCAGCAAGCCCAGCGGATGGGCACGGATCAGTGCGACGATCGCGGCGCGGTCGGCTTGTTGATGGAGGGGCGGTTCGTACATGGAGGTTTCTGTATTACCTGAGCGCCCTTTGACAGGCTCAGCCCTTCGACGGGCTCAGGGTGAGGGTTATTCGGCCGCCATCCCGCGGCCGCCGTAGCGGCGCTCGATATAGTCGATGACCATCTTCTTGAATTCGTCGGCGATGCCGGCGCCGCGCAGCGTCACCGATCTTGACGCCGTCGACGAACACCGGCGCGGCGGGCGTCTCGCCGGTGCCCGGCAGCGAAATGCCGATGTTGGCGTGCTTGCTCTCGCCGGGGCCGTTGACGATGCAGCCCATGACCGCGACGTTGAGCCCCTCGACGCCGGGATAGCGCGCCTTCCATTCCGGCATCGAGTCGGCGAGGAAGGTCTCGATGTCGCGCGCCAGTTCCTGAAACGTCGTCGAGGTGGTGCGTCCGCAGCCCGGACAGGCCGCGACCTGCGGCGCGAAAATGCGGAAGCCCATGGTCTGCAGGATTTCGCGCGCCACCTTCACTTCGAGCGAGCGGTCGCCGCCGGGCTCGGGCGTCAGCGAGACGCGGATCGTGTCGCCGATGCCTTCCTGCAGCAGCACGCCGAGCGCGGCCGAGGACGCGACGATGCCCTTCGAGCCCATGCCGGCCTCGGTGAGGCCGAGATGGATCGCGTAGTCGGCGCGGGATGCGAGCATGCGATAGACCGTGACCAGGTCCTGCACGCCCGACACCTTGGCCGACAGGATGATGCGGTTGCGCGCCAGGCCGATCTCCTCGGCGCGCGCCGCCGACAGCAGCGCCGATTGCGTCATCGCCTCGCGCATCACGGCGCGCGCGTCGATCGGCGCGGCGCTGGCGGCGTTCTCGTCCATCAGCGCGGTCAGCAGCTCCTGGTCGAGCGAGCCCCAGTTGGCGCCGATGCGCACCGCCTTGCCGTAGCGGATCGCCGTTTCGACGATCGCGCCGAACTGCGTGTCGCGCTTGTTCTTGAAGCCGACATTGCCGGGGTTGATGCGGTATTTGTCGAGCGCCTCGGCGCAGGCGGGATGCTCGGCGAGCAGCTTGTGGCCGATGTAATGGAAGTCGCCGACCAGCGGGACTTCGACGCCCCGGGCGCGCAGCCGGTCGCGGATATGCGGCACGGCGGCGGCGGCCTCGTCGCGGTCGACGGTGATGCGGACGAACTCGGAGCCGGCGCGGTGCAGCGCGGCGACCTGCCGCGCTGTGGCCTCGATGTCGGCGGTGTCGGTGTTGGTCATCGACTGCACGGCGATCGGCGCGCCGCCGCCGACCGTGACCGCGCCCTTGCCCTCGCCGACGCGCACGGCGACGGTCCTGCCGCCGGGGCCGCGGGCCAAAGGCTTCGGGCGCTTCGAGGGTCATGCGAAAATCTCCGCTCATCGACGTTGCGCGCCGTTTTAGGCCGCGCGAACGCGCTTGTCATCCGCACGGGGAAAACACGCTAGAACGCAGTTAACGGCGCCGCGTTCCGGACGAGGCCAAGGAGGGTCAGTTGGCGAAATGGCAGATCGCGCTGGCGCTGCTGATCGCGGCCGTCGCGCTGCACCTGATCGGCGTCGCCCGCCAGATCCGCCACTACCGGCAGGTGTTCGGCGAGCTCTCGACGCGCTGGAAGGGCTCGCGGATCGGCACGGGCTCCGCCGGCGGCCGGCTGGCGCCGTCGACGATGGCGATCGTGGTGGCCGACGATGCCGGGGTCGTGCAGGCGGCGAGGCTGCGTCAGGGCGCCGGCTCGTTCGCGCAATTCCTGCCGCGCGACGATTTCGTCGGCCTGGGCCTTGTCGAGCTCCGCGCCCGCGCCTGCCGTCCCGGGGGCGATGCGGGCGTCGCCGACGCCTTCTCGGCGGCGATTTCGGCCATCGAGGAGCCGGATGGCGCCGCGCCTGCAACCGGAGCGCGATAACCTTGCCGTTGGGTTCGACTTGAGCAAAGGTTGAAACTTCATTACCGAAGCTCTTGCAAGCGGTCTCTCCGGATCGGACCTTGCGGGGTCGATGCCCGCTCTTCCCGATCAACAGACGATGTAAGGCTTGCGGGCGGAGGTGTGGGGCCTTTGCCCAGTTGGGTTGGGGGATGGGCGCGTGAGAGTTATGCCGAAGGTCGGGTTCGCGGCCGAAATCGATAATTTCGCGAAAACCCACGGGCCGCTGACGATCGGCGTCGCCGGCGCGGGGCAGATGAGCACCGACCTCGTGGTCAATCTTTCGCTGATGTCGGGCGTCACGGCTCGGCGTGATCTGCGGCCGCGAGTCGCAGGCGCGCGAGGCGATCGCCGATGGGCGGCTCCGGCGACGACGACATCGCCGTCGCCGTCAACGGTTCGCAGGTCGACCGCGCGATCGAGAGCGGCAAGATCGCGCATCACCGAGGATTACAAGGCGATGTGCGCGGCCGGCCGGGTCGACGTCATCATCGACGCGACCGGCAACCCCAACGTCGGCGCGCAGGTCGCGCTCGAGACGATGCGCAACGGCAAGCACATCGTGATGCTGAACGTCGAGGCCGACATCACCATCGGCCGCTACCTGAAGGAAGAGGCGCGCAAGGCCGGCGTGGTCTACACCGGCGCGGCCGGCGACGAGCCCGCCGCCATCATCGAGCTGATCAGCTTCGCCCAGTCGGTCGGCCTCGAGGTGATCGCCGCCGGCAAGGGCAAGAACAACGCGCTGCAATTCGACGCGACGCCCGACCAGTTCGAGAAGGAAGCGCGCGAGCGCAACATGAGCCCGCGCATGCTGGTCGAATTCGTCGACGGCTCGAAGACCATGGTCGAGATGACCGCGGTCGCCAATGCGACCGGCCTGATCCCCGACCGGCCCGGCATGCACGGCCCCTCCGCCAACCTCGCCGACCTCGCGCAGGTGCTGTGCGGCAAGGAAGATGGCGGGATTCTGGGCCAGACCGGCTGCGTCGACTACACGATCGGCAAGGGGGTGGCGCCCGGCGTGTTCTGCATCGTCAAAGGCCGCCATCCCCGCATCACGGAACGCATCTCCGACCTCAAGGTGGGCCCCGGTCCGTGCTTCGCGCTGGTGCGGCCGTTCCATCTGACCAGCATCGAAGTGCCGTTGAGCGCGATCCGCGCCGTGAAATACCGGCAGCCCGATTTCGAGCCGATCGACTGGCCGGTGGCCGAATGCACCGCGCTCGCCAAGCGCGACATGAAGGCCGGCGAAACGCTCGGCCGCATCGGCACCTACGACTATCGCGGCTTCACGATGACCTGGCAGGACGCGCGCAACAAGAGCGCGCTGCCGATGGGTCTCGCCGAGGGCTCGAAGGTGCTGAAGCCGATCAAGGCCGGCGAGCAGCTGACCTACGAGAACTGCGCGCCGGACGACAGCCTGCTGGTGACCCAGATCCGCCGCCGGCTGGATCAATCCGACGCAAGGTTCGTCCAGTAGCGGCGCCGCTCCCTCGCCCGCTTGCGGGAGAGGGCCGGGGTGAGGGGGGCGCGGCGGCGTAGCCCAAGAGCCCTCATTCGGCGCCCAGGAGCCCTCATCCGGCGCTTCGCGCCACCTTCTCCCGCAGGCGGGAGAAGGGCTTTCGTTGCGCCCCTTGTCGGAACGCGGCAAGGTCTGCGCCGCAACCTTGGACCTCCCATGCGCGAACCCCATCCCTTCAGCGCCTTCGTGCGCATCCTCGGCCGTGGCAAGTCGCTGACGCGCTCGCTGACCGAGGAAGAAGCCGAGCAGGCGATGGGGATGATCCTCGACGGCGACGTGCTGCCGGAACAGCTCGGCGCGTTCCTGATGCTGCTGCGCATGAAGGAGGAAAGCCCCGAGGAGATGGCTGGCTTTGTCAGGGCGTCGCGGGCGCGCCTCGCCCTGCCCTCGCCTGCTCCCAGGGTCGACCTCGACTGGTCGTCCTATGCCGGCAAGAAGCGGCAGCTGCCGTGGTTCCTGCTCGCCGCGCTGCGGCTCGCAGGCGCCGGCTGGCGGGTGTTCATGCAGGGCGGCGAAGGCCATACGCCGGGCCGCGTCTACACGTCCGAGGCGCTGCGCGCGCTCGGCCTCGCGCCGGCCGAGCGATCTCGCCGACGCGGCGCGGCGGCTCGAGCGCGAGCAACTTCGCCTATCTGACGCTCGACCGGCTGAGCCCGAAGCTCGACGACCTGCTTGGCCTGAAGCCGATCCTGGGCTTGCGCTCGCCGGTCAACATCGTTCGCGCGCATGCTGAACCCGTTCGGCGCGCCGACGCTCCTGCAGGGCGTGTTCCATCCCGCCTACCTCGCCCTGCACCGCAACGCCGGCCGGCTGCTCGGCCAGCCGCGCTTGACCGTGTTCCGCGGCGAAGGCGGCGAGATCGAGCGGCGGCCGAACAAGCCCTGCGAGACGCAGGTGCTGGTCGACGGCGTGGCTTCGGAAATCCGCTGGCCGGCGCGGCTCGACGATCCTCGCCTGGAGCCCGACGAGACGATGGACCTTTCCCGCCTCGCCGCCGTCTGGCGCGGCGAGATCGACGACCCCTACGCCGACGCCGCGGTCGCCGGCACGATCGCGATCGCGCTGCATGCGCTGGGCGCCGCCGACACGGTCGAGGCGGCGGAAGCGCAGGCGGACGCGCTGTGGCGCTCGCGCGACCGCAGCCGCCTGCTGGCGGCGGCCTGACGCCGATGGGCAGCCTGATCCTCTGCGCGGCGCTGGCGGCCGCCGATTCCGCCGCCGCCGCCGCCGAACTCGGCGCGGCGCTGGCTGAACAGGACATTTCCGCGCGCATCGTTGGGCGGGACGAGCCGTTCGACGACGCAGAATTCAATCTGATCGACGGCGGCGCGCTCTACGATGACGGCGATCCGACCGGCGAGCATTCCGGCGCGGGCCTCGCGGCGCGCCTGCGGGCGCCGCTGCTGCTGGTGCTGCCGGCTCAGGCCGGCGCACGCGCCGCCGCCGCGCTGGCTCGCGGCTTCGCCGAGTTCGGCGTCGAGATCGCCGGGCTGATCCTGACCGGGGTCGGCGTCGAGGCCGCCGAAGTCGAGCGGCTCGCCGGCCTGCCGGTGCTGGGCGCTGCCGGCGAATTCGATCTCGACCGTCTCGCCGCGCTCGCGACGCCGCCGCCCCATCGCGGCGAAGTCTATCTGGTCGGCGCCGGCCCCGGCGCGCCGGATCTGCTGACCCTGCGCGCGGTAAAGCTGATCCAGCGCGCCGATGTCGCCCTGTTCGACCGGCTCGCCCGCTCGCCGGTGATGGACCTCATCCCGGCCCACGCCGAGCGCATCTACGTCGGCAAGCGGCCGGGCGCGCATGCGCTGACCCAGGACGAAATCTCGGCGCTGATGGTCAGGCTGGCGCGCGAGGGCAAGCGCGTGCTCCGGCTGAAGGGCGGCGATCCGTTCCTGTTCGGGCGCGGCGGCGAGGAGGCGGAGGCGCTGGCCGCCGCCGGCGTGCCGTTCGAAGTCTGCCCGGGCGTCACGGCGGCGTCCGGCGCCGCGGCCTCGGCGCTGATCCCGCTGACCCATCGCGACCACGCGCAGGCCTGCATCTTCGTCACCGGCCAGGGCAAGGACGGCCCGACCGGGCTCGACTGGCCGGCGCTGATCCGCGCCAACCAGACGGTCGCGATCTACATGGGCCTCGCCAATCTCGACGCCGCTGATGGCCGAGTTCATCGCCCGCGGCGCGCCGCCCGACACGCCCGCCGCGATCGTCGACAATGCGACGCGCGCCGAACCAGAAGGTGATCGTCGCCACGATTTCGACGCTGGCGCCGAAGCGGCCGCGGCGGCCGCGCTGCGCGGCCCGGCGATCGTGTTCGTCGGCTCGGTCGCGACGCTGCGCGCGAAGTTGCTTGCCGCGCGCCTGAAGGGTCCATAAGGCGCGCGAACCCGAACTCAGAAGCGAAATCTCCCATGCCGTCACGCGAAGATGTCCTCGCGCGCTCGCCAAAATCCCGGGCCCCGACGGACGCACGCCGCTTGCCGAATCAGCGGCGCTGCACCGGCGTCAGCTTCCGCGACGCCAAGGTGTTCGCGGCGATCGCCATCGATCCCGCCGACGCCAAGAAGCTCGAGCCGATGCGCGCCGCCGGCCGAAGCCGCGATCAAGGCGATGCCCGGCGTCGAGAGCGCGATCGTCACGCTGACCGCGGAAAGCGCGCGCGCCGTCGGCGCGACCGCCCGCCCATCAGCCGCACCAGCCCCATGCGCCCGCGCTCGCGCGGCGCCGCCCTGCCGGGCGTAAAACACATCGTCGCCGTCGCCTCGGGCAAGGGCGGCGTCGGCAAGTCCACGGTCGCCTGCAATCTCGCCGTCGGCCTCGGCAAGCTCGGCCTCAAGGTCGGACTGCTCGACGCCGACCTGTTCGGCCCCTCGGCGCCCAAAGCTGTTCGGCGTGCAGCAGAAGCCCGGCGTCGCGCGCGGAGGGCCAGAAGCTCGAGCCGCTGGTCAGCAACGGCGTGAAGCTGATGTCGATCGGCTTTCTCATCGAAGAGGCCGCGCCGGTCATCTGGCGCGGGCCGATGGTGATGAGCGCGCTCAACCAGTTGCTGCGCGAGGTGAACTGGGGCGAACTCGACGTGCTGATCGTCGACATGCCGCCCGGCACCGGCGACACGCAACTGACGCATGGCGCAGAACGTGCCGCTCGCCGGCGCCGTCATCGTCTCGACCCCGCAGGACCTCGCGCTGATTGACGCGCGGCGCGGCATCGCGATGTTCAACCAGACCAAGGTGCCGATCCTCGGCATCGTCGAGAACATGAGCTATTTCGTCTGCCCGCATTGCGGCGGCCGCACCGACATCTTCTCCCACGCCGGCGCGCGCAAGGAGGCGGAGGCGCTGAAGGTTCCGTTCCTCGGCGAAATCCCGCTCGACACCGAAATCCGCGCCCATTCCGATGACGGCCGCCCGGTCGTCGCCTTCGATGCCCGACACGCCGCAGGCCGCCGCCTATATGGAGATCGCGCGCAAGGTCGCCGAGGGCCTGCAGATCAACGCCGCGGCCGCCAAGCCCGCGCCGCGCATCCGCTTCTTCAGTTGAGCGCCGTGTTCTGGCCGACCGACATCCAGGTCCATGACGGCGGCCGCCGCCTGGAAGTCATCTACGATGATGGCGTCACGGCGATCAACTCCGCGGAGCGCCTGCGCGTGGAAAGCCCGAGCGCCGAGGTGCAGGGCCACGGCGCCGGCCAGAAGCGCGAGGTTCTGGGCAAGGAAAACGTGCGGATCACCGACATCGAGCCGATCGGCAATTACGCGATCCGGCTGATCTTCGACGACGGCCACGACAGCGGCATCTACACCTGGGAATATTTCCGCAAACTCGCCGGCGTCTGATGGCCGAGCGCACGCTCGACGCGCGGGGGCTGAAATGCCCGCTGCCGGTCATGATGGCCGCCAAGGCGCTGAGAGCGCTGCCGCCCGGCGAGCGGCTGAGGGTGCTCGCCACCGACCCGCTGGCGCCGCAGGACCTCCGGGATCTGTGCGCAAGCGAGGGCCACGATCTCGTCGAAGCGGGCGAGCAGGCGGGCGCATTTGCATGTGTGATTGAGGCCCGACCGCTCAGCCGCTCTTGTAGCCGCGGTCGCCGACCGCGGGGGTTCCGCCTGGCGAGAACTCTCGGAAATGTTCGGCTTCGCGTCGGCCGAGGTCAGCGACCTCGGCTACAGCAAGCGCCCGCTCCTTTGCGCGCAGCGCCCCTACGCCGACCCCTTGGTCTCGAACATCGCCAGTTCCATCGATTCCTTCGCGCTCCTTCCAGCCCACATCACGAACTGGAACGCCTGATAGTAATTCTCGCAGGCGGTCAGCGCGGCGTCGACGATCGAGCGGCACTGGGTGTCGCTCGCCTGCGCGCCGCCCGCCAGGCAATGGGCGTGGCGGAACATCACGATGTCGTCGCGGCTCCAGAGGTCGAAATGGCCGAGCCACAGCTGCTCGTTGATCATCTGCACAAGCTCGGCGACTTCGTGGCGCTTACGCTGCGGAACTTTCATGTCGAAGGAACAGGAGACGTGCAGCGACTCCTGCTCCGGCAGCCACGTGAAGGCGACTTCGTAATTGGCCCAGCGGCCAGCCACGAGAATGGAGATCTCGTCTTCGTCGGCGCGATCGAACGCCCATTCGTTGAGCGAGGCGAGGCGCTCGACGACGTCCACGGGGTGTTCGGGGCGTTCGACGGATTCGGATTCTGCAGAAAACATGCGCTCGCTTTCGGAGGGCGTTGTCGGGACGCGGCTTTTTACTCGACGCCTGACCGGTCCAAGGCCCCTCGACAGGGCGATCTCCCCGGTTCGAACGCACCCTTCCTAAACCCAATCGGCGACCGCGAAACTGTCCGATTCGTGCGCAAACGTAAATCGGAAGCGTGAATCCGTCCACAGAATCTCGTAAGTGAATCAAAATGTTGGGGAAATTATCCGGGCTCGCCTTGCTTCGCCGCCAGGCGCTGCTCGAGGGCCGCGATTCGAGCCTCCAGACGTTCGTTTTCGGCCCGCGCCAGCGCCGCCATTTCGCGCACCGCTTCGAACTCCTCGCGGCTGACGATGTCCATTCCCGACATCAGCCGCTCGAGCTGGCTGCGCGCCAGCGTCTCGGCTTCGCGGCGAGCGCCCTCGGCCAATCCGGCGGCGTCGGTCATCAGCCGGGAGAAATCGTCGAACAGGCGCGAGCGGGTCTGAGGCATTTCCGGAGCTCCTAGGCGGCGGGAAGCCGTCGCGAGCTATTTGGACTCTCGACTACGTCGGCGCAATAGGCCGCCCAGTCCCTTCGTCCGCTCGCGGGAGAAGGGGTACGCCTCAATGCGTCGCCGACAGATGCGCTTCCAGCGCGGCCTCGTCGTGGATCAGGTCGGCGCTCTTCGCGGCATGGGCGATGGCGCCGCGGTTGAGGATGATCGCCTCGTCGGTGAACGGCAGCACCTTGCGCGGCTTCTGCTCGACGATGATCATCGACAGGCCCTCGCGCGCCAGTTCGCGCAGCGCGGCGAGCAACTCGTCGACGATGATCGGCGCCAGACCCTCGGTCGGCTCGTCGAGCAGCAGCAGCTTCGGGTTCAGCACCAGCGCGCGGCCGACGGCGAGCATCTGCTGCTCGCCGCCCGACATCTGCCGGCCCATGTTGCGCCGGCGTTCAAACAGGCGCGGGAACATCTTGTAGACGCGCTCGGGCGACCACGGCCCCGGCGTCGCGATCGCGGTGAGGTTTTCCTCGACCGTCAGCGAGCGGAAGATGTTGCGCTCCTGCGGCGTCCAGCCGATGCCGGCCAGCGCGCGCTTGTGCGGCGGCAGCTTGGTGATCTCGGCGCCGCTGAGGAACAGCCGGCCGGCATGGCGGGTGGTGACGCCGATCAGCGAGTTCAGCAGCGTGGTCTTGCCGACGCCGTTGCGGCCAAGCAACGCCAGCGACTTGCCGTCTTCCAGGCTCAGCGTGAGATTGCTGATCACCTTGGCTTCGCCATAGCCGGCGCTCAGCCCTTCGACGCGCAAAAGCTCAGCCATGCGCGTCCTCCCCGAGATAGACCGCGCGCACGCGCGGGTCGTTGGCGATTTCCTGGGGATCGCCTTCGCACAACAGTTTGCCGGCGACCAGCACGGAAATCCGCGTCGCGTAGTTGAAGACGAGGTCCATGTCGTGCTCGATCAGCAGGATCGCGACATCCTTCGGCAAAGCGGCGAGCGCGGCGAGAATGTCGTGGCGTTCGTCCTCGGGCACGCCCGCGGCGGGTTCGTCGAGCAGCAGCACCCGCGGCTTGCAGGCCAGCGCCAGTGCGATCTCGAGCAGGCGCTGCTTGCCATAGGGGAGCGTGCGCGTCGGCTCGTCCATCATCTCGACGAGGCCGAACATCTGCAGCAGCTCGTCGATCTCGTCGACGATCTCGCCGCGCGTGCCGGCGACGCGCCAGATGTCCGCGCCGTGGCGATGGCGCTCGGAGATCGCCAGACCGATCGACTCGATCGGCGTCAGGTCCGGGAACAGCTGGTTGATCTGGAACGTGCGCGCCAGGCCGCGGCGCACGCGGTCGGGCGGCGCGAGCCCCGTGATGTCGACGCCCTCCAGCAGCACCGCGCCTTCGCTCGGCTTGGTCACGCCGGTCAGCAGGTTGATCAGCGTCGTCTTGCCGGCGCCGTTCGGGCCGATCAGCGCCTGACGCGCGCCGGGCGCCAGCGAGAACGAGACGTTGTCGGTCGCGATCAGGCCGCCGAACCGGCGCACCAGGCCGCGCGCCTCGAGAGCGGGCGCGCTCATGCCGCGCTTCCCTCGCGCGCCATGTTGGGCAGCACGGTGCGGCGGCGCGCGATCAAACAGCGCGCCGATCCGGTCGCGTCCGGTCAGCACCAGCACGACCAGCAGCAGGCCGATCCAGAATTCCCAGTATTGCGGCGTCGCCGCCGAGATCACGTCGCGCAGCACGATGAACACGGCCGCGCCGATCAGGCCGCCGTAGAGATAGCCGGCGCCGCCGATGACCAGCATCAGCATCACGTCGGCCGAGCGATGGAAGTCGAACAGGTCGAGCGAGGCGATCTGCGTCGTCTCGGCGAGCAGCGCGCCGGCGACGCCCGCGTAGGCCGCCGAGATCGCATACATCGCGACGAGCCGGGCCTGCGTCGCGATGCCGAGCGCGCCGGCGCGCAGTCGGTTCTCGCGCACCGCGGCGATCGACAGGCCGAACGGCGATTGCCGGATGCGGCGCGCGATGCACGAACAGGATGAACAGCACGACGAGGCTGTAGAGCGCGGCGTTGCGCTGGCCGGTGAAGCCGATCGAGAAGCGGCCGAGCAACGGGCGCCGATGTCGACTTCGAGGCCGTCGGCGCCGCCGGTCCACGACGCGTTGCGGTTGGCGAGCTCGCCGAGCATCAGCGCGACGCCCATCGTCACCATCAGCCGGGTGAGATCGGAGCCGCGCAGCAGCAGCGGCGCGGTGACGAGGCCGAGCAGGCCGGCGATCAGCGCGGCGACCGGCAGCAGCAGCATCGGGTCGTTGATAGCCGGCATTGGCGAGGATCGCCGACCGCATAGGCGCCGACGCCGAAGAACGCGGCGTGGCCGAGCGAGACGACGCCGGCGAGGCCGAGGATCAGGTCGAGCGACAGCGCGAACAAGCCGGAGACCAGGATCTCGTTGATCAGCGCGTCGCGCGAGGGCAACACGAAGATCAGCGCGACGACGACGAGCCAGAACGCGATCTCGGGCAAGCCGCCAGCGGTTGCGGCGGTCGAGATGGGCGCGATGCGCGCCGCATTCGCGCTCATCGCCCGTCTCCCTTGGCGAACAGGCCCTGCGGGCGCACGATCAGCGTGATCACCATGACGGCGTAGATGATGAAGGCGCCGATGCTCGGCACGTAATATTTGCCGGCGACGTCGAGGACGCCGATCAGCAGCGCGCCAATCAAAGCGCCGAGAATGCCGTTGGAGCCGCCGATCGCGACCACGATGAGGAAAGTGACCATGAATTTGAGCGGAAACGAGGGGTCGATGCCGCCGACCACATCGGCGGCCAGCGCGCCGCCGAGGCCCGCGAGCCCGCTGCCGACGGCGAAGGTGACCGCGAACAGCCGATCGACGTCGACGCCGAGGCCGGAGGCGACGCGCGGATCGTCGACCGCGGCGCGCAGCCGCGCGCCGAAGCGCGTGCCGACCAGGAAGATCTGCAGCAGCGCGGCGATGGCGCCGCAGATGACGATCAGCAGCAGCCGGTAGATGCCGATGCCGACGCCGGCGATCTGAAACCGATCGTGCATCCAATCAGGCAGATGAATCTGTTGCGGCGAGTCGCCGAGCAGATAATTGGCGATCGGCATCGCCATCAGCACGAGGCCGATGGTGAACAGCACCTGATCGAGCGGGCTCGAGCCGTAGAGGCGTCGATAGAGGGTGCGCTCCAGCACCACGCCAACGATCGCAGGGACGATGAAGGCAATCGGCAGCGTGACGAAGAAATTCACGCCGGCGCGGTTCATCAGCAGCGCGGTGATGTAGCCGCCGAGCATGGCGAAGGCGCCATGGGCGAGATTGATGAAATTCATCAGGCCGAGCGTGACGCTGAGGCCTGCCGCCAGAACGAACAGCAGCATGCCGTAGGCGACGCCGTCGAAGAGAATGGTCAGCATGAAGATGTCCGGGCTCGGCTTAGCGGTCCCCCTCTCCCGCTTGCGGGAGAGGGCTAGGGGTGAGGGGAGTGCAGACGACCACCGACCCTCATGACGCGAGCGCTGCGCGCCCCCACCCCCTTCCCCCGCAGGCGGGAGGGGAAGCGGCCGTTATATTTCTTCGAAGCCTTGTAGGGATCCTTCACGTCGGGGATCGACTTCGAACTCGACGTTGTAGAGCTGGCCGTCCTTCTTCTCGACCTTGCGGATGTACATCGTCTGGACGATGTCGCGGGTCTCGGGGTCGATCATCACCTTGCCGCGCGGGCTCATCCAGCTCGCGCCCTTCATGGCGGCGAGCAGCGCTTCGCCGCTCGTGTCACCCTTGGTCTTTTCGAGCGCCTGGTAGATCAGCGCCATCGCGTCATAGGCGCCGACCGCCATGAAGTTCGGGCGCATGCCGTCATTGGCCTTCTCGAACGCCTCGACGAACGCCTTGTTCTCGGGCGAATCGTGGGCGACCGAATAATGGTGGGCCGTGACGGCGCCGAGCGCGGAATCGCCGATGTCGGCGAGCAGGTCGTCGTCGGTGACGTCGCCGGTGCCGATCAGCTTGATGCCCGCCTTGTCGAGGCCGCGCTCGGCGAACTGCTTCATGAAGATCGCGCCGAAGCCCGACGGCACGAACACGAACACCGCGTCGGGCGCGTCATCCTTGACGCGCTGCAGGAACGGCGCGAAATCGGGGTTCTTCAGCGGCACGCGGATCGCTTCGGCGATCGTGCCGCCGCCCGCCTTGAACGTGTCGCCGAACCATTTCTCGGCGTCGATGCCCGGGCCGTAATCGGTGACGATGGTGACGACCTTCTTGATGTTGTTCTTCAGCGCCCATTGCGCGAGCGGCGCCGAGGCCTGCGGCAGCGTGAACGAGGTGCGCACGATGAACGGCGATTTCTCCGTGATCATCGCGGTCGCGGCGGCGGAGACGATCTCGGGCACCTTGGCTTCCGTCGCGACCGGCGCGGCGGCGAGCGCGAGCGGCGTCAGGCCGAAGCCGAGCAGCGCAGCGGCGTGATCGTTGGCGACCAGTTCCTGCGCGAGGCGCTTGGTGACGTCGGCGGCGCCGGTGTCGTCCTTGATTTCGAGGTTGATCTTCTTGCCGGCGACGGTGTCGCCGTGCAGCTGCATGTAGAGCTTGGCGCCGGCCTGCTCCTGCTTGCCGGTCGAGGCGGAGGGGCCTGTCATCGGCACGATCATGCCGAGGTTGACAGTGTCGTCGGCGAGCGCGGGGGTCGCCAACAGCGCCGCGGCGATCGCGGCGCAGGATATCCAGCGTCATGCGTTTCATACTTAGTGTTCCTCCCAGTTCGGAGCGGGATGATGGCCCCGCCTCCGAAGATTTCAGCAAATTAGGGGTCTCATGACAGCGAAGCAATCTCGGGGCTGTGCTCGCCAGAGGTCTTTCAAATCGAGCGGATGCGGCAGCAGTCCCTGTTCGAGCGCGAGCCGCATCGCCATCTGCAGCGAGGGCTCGATCGCGGCGCGGCCGAACGGGCAATTGTCGCGCTCCGGCTTCGGTTTGCCGCTGGCCGCCTTCGAGGCCGCGAACAACCCGACGAGTTCGCGCACCGCGTCCGGCTCGTTGACGGCGTGTTCGGTGCGGATCACGACGACGTGATTGATCGGCACGAAATGATGTTTGTTCCAGAACGCGTCGGCGGCGGCTTTCGGGTCCGGGAACACTGACGTAAGCTCCGGATCGTCGGGCACGTCGTTGCCGACGATGATCGCGTCGAGCTCGCCGTCATGCAGCATCTTGACGAGCTCCTTGCCGGGCTCGGCGCGCTTGACGAACGGCGGATCGGGATATTCGAGCACATGGGCGCCTTCAAAGGTCGTCCAGGCAATGTCCGAGGGCGAGACGCCAAAACTGTCGGAGATGACGCCGCGCACCCAGAGGCCGGTCGTCTGGCTGTAGGCGCGCACGCCGACGCGCTTGCCTTTCAGGTCCGCGGGCGAACGGATGTCGCTGCTCTTCAGGCGGAACAGAGCGGCTTCCTGGAAGCGCGCCGCCATCACCAGCGGCAGCAGCGTCAGCTGCTTGCCGTAGGCCTTGGCCTGCAAGGAAAGTCGCGATCGCCATCTCGCTGACGTCGAACTTCAGTTCGCGCGCCATCGGCGCGAAGGCGCGGTTGACCGGCTTGATCTCAGGGAATTCGAGGGTGAGCGCGTTGGCATGCACGGCGCCTGATTTCAGCGCTGCGGTGTGCGGATAGTTGCCGATGGCGACCGTCCAGCGTGTCATGAGCGGTGGACCTCCCGAGATTTGTTGTTTTCAGCGTGCGGCAGCGCGAGGATACCCCCATAACACCTGCTCCCGTTCACGTCCTATCGCGAGTTGGGCGGCCGATATTCCCTATAGTTATATCGGCGAAACCGCGCTGGGCAAGCTCGCCGACGAAGCCGCTCAGCGCGTCAAGAAAGGCGCGCCCGGCCGGCGTCGCGGCGGCGCCGGCGCGCCGGATGACGCCGGCGAGCCGCTGGCTCGGCGGCAAAGGCAGGGGCCTGAGTTCGAGCGCTCCGCGCAAAAGGTCGCCGGCCATCATCAGGCTCGGCATGATCGCGAGGAAGTCGCCGCCGATCAGCATTTCGCGGATGAAATTGTAGGAGCTGGATCGGTAGGCGACGGTGGATTCAAGCCCGAGTTTCTGCAGGATCCACTCGATTTCGAGCCCGACGCGCTGCGAGACGGTTGGCAAGGCGAGATCAAAAGCGCGCAAGTTTTCGCTGTCGATTTCGTTCAGCGCCAAGATCGGATGGCCGGGGCGCGCCAGCAGCGCGATCGGCTCGCTCCAAAGCGGCTCGCGGACAAAACCGTCGGGCGCGGCGGGCTCGTAGAGACGGCCGACGATCATTTCGATCTCGCCCGCAGCGAGCAGCGGCAGAAGCTCCTCGGTGCGGCCCTGTTCGAGCCGCACGCGGATCTGCGGGTGGGCGGCGCGCATGCGGGTGAGCGCGCCGGGAAGCACGCCAGATGCCGCCACCGGCAGCACGCCGAGCGCGAGCGCGCCGCGCCCGGGATGGCCGACGATGTCGAGCGTCTCGTCAAGCCGGCGCAGCTCCGCCATCATCCGGCGCGCGGTCTCGATCAGCGCGGCGCCTGCCGCGGTCGGCGTCACGCCGCGCGGGTGGCGGTCGAACAGCCTTGTTGCAAGAATCTCCTCGGCTTCGTGCAGCGTCTTCGAGAGCGCGGGCTGGGTCAGGTTGAGCGCGGCGGAAGCCTTCAACAGGCTGCCCTGAGCGGCGATCGCATCGACCGCGCGCAGGTGCTGAAGCTTAAGCCGCTGATCGAGATGCCGCGTCATCGCCCCGCCCTGACGCGCGGCAGCAGGCGCCGAATTCCGCCTTTTCCGTCAATGCCGGGCTTGCTTGAGCCGCCCGCTTCGGGGCAGAACGGCGGCAGGTAACATGTCAGAGGAGATCGCCATGACCGAAACGCTCGCCGGCAAGACCGCCGTCGTCACCGCCGCCGCGCAGGGCATCGGCCGCGCTTCGGCTTTGGCGCTCGCCAAGGCGGGGGCGAAGGTGATCGCGACCGACATCGCCGCCGACAAGCTCGCCGATCTCGCCTCCGACCGGATTTCGGTCGAGCCGCTCGACGTGCTGAACGCCGAGGCGATCACGGCGTTCGCGGCCAAACACGGCGGCCGTCGACATCCTGTTCAACTGCGCGGGCGTCGTGCACGCCGGCTCGATCCTCGATTGTCCGGAGAGCGACTGGCGCTTCGCCTTCGATCTCAACGTGACGGCGATGTACCGGATGATCCGCGCTTTCCTGCCCGGCATGGCCGAGCGCGGCTCGGGCTCGATCATCAACATGTCGTCGGTGGCGTCGAGCGTGAAGGGCGTGCCGAACCGCTTCGCCTATTCGGCGTCGAAGGCGGCGGTCATCGGGCTCACCAAGTCGGTCGCCGCCGATTTCGTCGCCAGCGGCGTGCGCTGCAACGCGATCTGCCCGGGCACGGTCGAAAGCCCGTCGCTGCACGACCGCCTGCGCGCGACCGGAGATTTCGAAGCCGCGCGCGCGGCGTTCGTCGCGCGCCAGCCGATGGGCCGCATCGGCCAGCCCGACGAGATCGCCGAGCTCGTCGTGTATCTCGCCGGCGCGACGTTCACCACCGGACAGGCGCATGTGATCGACGGCGGCTGGACGGCGTAGGCGCCTCTGTAGCCGCGGTCGCTGATCCATATGCGTTTGGACTACGGTTTGAGCCGCCATTGGCCGTCATGGCCGGGCTTGTCCCGGCCATCCACGCCGGCGGGCAAAAAAGCGACCTCGCCCGGAGAATTCCTTAGCAGATGCAACCACTCTGCCTTCGTACAGCGGCCCGGCGTGGGTGGCCGGGACAAGCCCGGCCATGACGGCTACCATAGTTGAATTCGCCTAAACCAAGCGCACGGGTCGCCGACCGCGGTAGCGCCGGCCGGTGAAGATTCGCAGAGCGGGGAGCCTTCGTTCCGACCGAGGTCAGCGACCTCGGCTACAAAGTCGGCGGCGCCCGCAAGCTCTCCAGCAACCGCCGATGCCCTTCCGGGATCGGCGTCGGCTTGCGGCTCGCGCGCTCGACATAGACGTGCGTGAAGCGCCCGAGCGCGGCCGAAGTCGCCGCCCCGGCGCGGAATACGCCGAGCCGGTAGCGCACCGACGAGCGTCCCAGATGCTCGACCGAGACGCCGACTTCCACTCGCTCCGGATAGGTCAGGCTCTCGAAATAGCGGCACGAAGTTTCGACGACGAGGCCGATCGCCGGCGTCGTCGTCGGATCGAGCAATCCCGCCTCGATCAGGATCGCGTTCACGGCCGTATCAAACAACTCGTAATACACGACGTTGTTGATGTGGCCGTAAGCGTCGTTGTCGCGCCAGCGCGTCGTGATCGGCACGAAGCGCGCGACGTCGGCGCGCGCCAGCGGACCTTCGCGGTCTGGCGTCGCCGGCTCGCTCACGCCTTGCGCGGCCAGACGCTGAACAGCGCGACGGCGAGCGCCGTCTTGACGAGCGTCGCGACATAGAACGGCGCGACGCCGACCGCCCAGGCCTTGTCGGCGCCGATCGCCAGCGCGAGCCAGCTGAAGCCGAAAGCGAAGATCACGACATGGCCGAGCGTCATCACGGCGACCAGCGGCGCCAGCCGCGCGCGTAACAGCCGCGGTCGGCAGCGAAGCCGACAAACGCGGCCGAGGCGAGGAAGCCGAGCAGATAGCCGCCCGTCGGCCCGAACATGTAGGCGGGGCCCGCGACCGCGCCGGCGAACACCGGCAGCCCGAGCAGACCTTCGATCAGATAGAGGGCAACGGTAGCGGCGGCGAGCCGCAAGCCGAACGCGGCGCCGATCGCTAGCACCGCGAGCGTCTGCAGCGTCATCGGCACCGGATAGAACGGGATCTGCACCTTGGCCGAGAGGGCGAGCGCTAGGGTTCCCGCGATGGCGAGTGCGGCGAACCGTCCCCAGTTCACGCCTTTGGCCGGCGTGCCGGCGGTGGGCGCGAACGTGTGCTGGCTCTCAGTGATCTGCATGTCGGGTCCGTGAGTTGGCAGGCGCGGTTTGGCGCAGGCTTGCGCTTCAAGGTATAGACAATGCTGCGGCGCAAGGTAAAGCCGGCCGAAGTGCGGAGGCGATCCGAATTGAACGATACGAACGCGGCGCCCGAGCGTGAGGCGCCTCCGGCGGGAATCGTGCAGCGGCTGACGCCGCGCGTGCGCCGGCTCGTCGCGCCAAACCCTTCGGCTTTCACCTTTACCGGCACCTGCAGTTACATCGTCGGCGAAGGCGAGGTCGCCGTCATCGATCCGGGGCCGGACAATGACGCGCATCTGGCGGCGCTGATCGCGGCGACGCGTGGGGAAACTGTCGCCGCCATCGTCATCACCCACACCCATCGCGACCACAGCCCGCTGGCGCGTCGGTTGAAGGAAGCGACAGGGGCGCCGATCGTCGGCGCGCGGCCGCATGTCTTCATCGAGGGACCGCAGCAAGGTCTCGACGCTTCGCACGATCGCGACTACGCGCCCGACCGCATTCTCAGCGAGGGCGACGAGATCTCCGTTTCCGGCCTGACGCTTGCAGGCGATCGAGACGCCGGGACACGCGGCCAATCATCTGGCTTTTGCCTGCGAGCAGGAGAACGCGCTGTTCAGCGGCGATCATGTGATGGCCTGGTCGACCTCGGTCGTCGCGCCGCCTGACGGCTCGATGACCGACTACATGGCTTCGCTCGAAAAGCTGCGCGGCCGCGACGAAGCCGTCTACTGGCCGGGCCATGGTGGCGCCGTCACCGATCCGCAGCGCTATTTGCGGGCGATGATTGGACATCGACGCCAACGCGAGGCGATGATCCTCGACCGCATAGATGCAGGTGTGACGAGCCTGATCAGCATCGTTGATAAAGTGTACGCGGGCCTCGACCCGAAGCTGATCGGCGCCGCGCGCCTTTCCGCGCTCGCCCATCTCGAAGATCTGGTCCGACGCGGCTTGATTGTCGATGAGGGCGGCATTTACCGAAGGGCGTGAGACATCAAGCCGCCGCCGCAGCCGCAGTGTGGTCTGCCAGCCAGGGCAGCACCTCTTCGGCGGGCATCGGACGGCCAAACAAATAGCCTTGCGCATCCGGACAGCCGTTGGCGATCAACCACTCGCGCTGCTCGGGCTTGTCGACGCCCTCGACGACGATCGAAAGGCCGAGCTCTGACGCGAGCTTGACGATCGATTTGATCACGACCGCGTTGCTCGGACGGTGGCTCATGTCCTGCACAAAACTCTGATCGATCTTCAGCTTGCGGAACGGCAGCGAACTCAAATAGCCGAACGAGGCGAAGCCGGCGCCAAAATCGTCGAGCACGACGGTGACGCCGAGTTGATTCAGTCGCTCGAGTTCCTGGCGCGCGAAATCGCGGTCGCCGATCAGCACGCCTTCCGTCAGTTCGATTTCGAGCCGGCCAGGCGGCAGACCGCTCGCCGCCAGCGCGCTTTCCACGTCGCCGGGAAAACCGCCGCCGCGCAGTTGCAGCGGCGAGGCGTTGACGGCGACCTTCACATCGACAGGCCAGCGCATCGCTTCGCGGCACGCCGCCTCGAGCGCCCAGCGGCCGAACGACGAAATGAGGCCCGCCTCTTCGGCGATCGAAATGAAATCCTGGGCGCCGACCAGCCCGAGCGTGGGATGGCGCCAGCGCAACAGCGCCTCGAAGCTTTTTGCGCGGCCGGTGGCGACCTCGACGATCGGCTGATAGTAAAGTTCGAGTTGCTGTTGCGCGCGCGCTTCGCTGAGCGCGTTCAGCAGGTCGCGCCGCGCTGCGCCGACGCTGTCGCTGCCGGGCTCGAAGTGACGCCACAGGCCGCCGCCCTCCTGCCGGGCGCGCAGGCGGGCCAGTTCCGCCCGCCGCATCAGTTGAACGAAATCCTCGCCGTCGGCAGGCGCCAGGGCAAGACCAACCGTCGCCCCGCTTGGCGCATCCAGCCCATCGATGAGGAACGGCTGGGCCATCGCGGCGACGACGGCCGCGGCCGCCTGGGCGCCGTCGGCTCGCTCGGTGACAGCGATCAGCCCGACAAAACTGGCGCCGCCGAGCCGGCCGATCAGAGCGTCCTCGCCGAGCACGGTTTTCAGGCGCCGCGCGGCTTGCCTCGAGCAGTTCGTCACCGGCGTCATGGCCAAACGTTTCGTTGACAGCGGCGATGCGGTCGATTTCGATCCGTAGCAGGCCCGACCATTCCGCTCTGTGACGGCGGCGCGCGAGTTCGAGCAAGGCAGTTCGCTCGAAAGGATCCCGGCTCAGCAGGCCTGTGAGGCGGTCGATTTCGGCGACGTCGGGCGCATCTGTCCAGCCGCGCAACGGCCGCTCGCCTCCCGAGCCTTTGGGCGCTGGACGTGCGGGAAGCGGACATCGACCGCGAAAAGCCCGAAGTACGATAACGAGGCCTGCCGCCGCAAAAGCAGCGCAGACGGCGCCTGAGCCGAAATAGAGCCAGTACTCGGCCATGGCGGGAGACCTCTTCGTCACTGGTTAACTGACGTTAGGGGATATCCATTAACTCGTCATTAACGCGGACGCCGTGCCAAATGCGGATGATCGGAGATCCGCGCTCGCAGGATCGCCAACCCTTTTCCTAAACTACGAGCCCCGCGTCGTCGAATTGAGAAGGCTGCAAGAGGCGAGCCGGCCATTGCGCTCCTCGGCCGTCCCGCGTGGCGCCCGACCTTTTGAGAACCGCGGCAGGGCGCGCCGGGATGGCGAAACGACCAGCAAAAACGTCCGTATCAAATCTGTTGTAAATTGAAAGCACGCTCAAGATTGTGCGTAACCCATCTAAACGCTTGAAAACGCGCGCGAGTTTCGCCTATGTGGTATTTACCGCACGAACCTCCCAACCCTTCATTCCGGGCTTGCCTTGCGAGAGCTTTGACACTAGGTTCCGCGCGTTTTGTGGTTGCCTGCCGCCTTAGCTCAGTTGGTTAGAGCGCTAGATTGTGGATCTAGAGGTCCCCGGTTCGAGCCCGGGAGGTGGTACCACCAAGAAAAATATTGAAATTATTAGATTATCCACCCGAGTTCGGGTCGCTCGCGCGCTCGATCCGAGGACATGGGGCTATGCGCTAAAGCCGCCGCCAGCCGTCATGGCCGCGGCACGTCCCCGCCATCCACGCCGGCGGACAAAAAAAGCGACCTCGCCAGTAGAACTCCTTAGCGAATGCAATCACGTTGCCTAGCTACAGCGGTCAGCGCGCTTGGCCGGGACAAACCCGGCCACCAGGCGGCAGCTTCGTTGAATTCCCCTAAACCGAGCGCCCATAGGACATGGGGCGTGGGCCGCGCGGCAACCCGATTGTCTTGAAGACGTTGATCGAAAAGCATCGGCCGGCTAATCCTTGCTCGACAGATTGGACAAATTGTTGAAGCGCATACACGGCGCGCGCTTGGAGAGTTCGACTTCCCGCGCTTTCGCGCGCACGGGTGCAATCGACTAACTCGGTGCAGACTCTGCGCGCGGCGGCCTGGACATAGGAGCATAAGAAATGGACAGCGAGTCAAACATACATGCTATGCTTGACGATACGATGGCCGATGCTGCGACAGTAGACGATTTGTTTCAGACTATCCTTGGCCGCGCCATCAACAATGATGAGTTCAAGAAGCAGAACGACGGCACGCACTCTCTGCGACACTGGGTGAGTCGGCTGATCAATTCGGAAGAATTCAAGACGAGATTTCTGAACCACGTTGGCGCGCAATTGACCCACAAGGACTTCATTGCGGACGCGGACTATCGCACGCCTAAATTGGGGCCCAATCGAATTCCCAAAGGCGTTCTGATTACGGGAAGCTGCATGACCGAGGCATGGGCGGATGCGCTCAGGCCCGTGTATCCCACGATGGAAGTCCATCACGTTCTGTTCAACAATGCTTCCGAACTGGAAGACTTGAGCGAAGCGCGCCTGAAGGACTTCGACTTTCAGATCGGGCAGATATCCTTGCGGTCTATCATCAACGAGGGGGAATATTTCGGTTCGTCGCCTTCAAACACAAATCCCGGCCCCGAAAACGCAATGTTCGAAGTGTACGTACAGCGCCTCAAAGCAAACATAAGCGCGCTGACCAAATACAACAAAGCGGCGGGGATGCCGGTTTTTCTGCTCAATTTTGCGACTCCGCAATTCAATCCGCTCGGCGCGCTCATGCCGAGATATGAGATGTCCAATTTCGCTTATCTCGTTGAACGTCTCAACGTCGCCTTTGCAGAGATCGTTGCGGAAGAAAGCGGGGTTTATTTGATCGATTTCGACGCCATTGCAGCGACTCTCGGCAAAAGATACGTCATAGACGACATGTCAAGCCATTTTAATCACGGTTCGTTTATCGGCGGCACGTTTTGGCCGGAAGATATCCAATTGACGCCCTACGGATCCATCACAAATCTGTACAGACCAAAAGTCGGAGAGGCGATATTCGCAACATTCAACGAATGCGTCGCCGCCTATGAAATCATTTCTACGAACAAGAAAATAAAGATCGTTGTGTTCGATCTCGACGGAACGCTATGGCGGGGCGTTCCCGCTGATCTCGAAGAGATCGATCCTGGTCGCATATCTGAAGGTTGGCCGCTCAGCATCGTAGAGGCCGCGTCGTTTTTGAAGAAGCGTGGAATCTTGCTGGCTCTGGCTAGCAAGAACGATCCAAATTCGACACGAAAGCTTTGGGATCGCGTCTACGGGAAGCGATTTCCGCTGACCAATTTCGTCAGCGTCAAGATATCATGGGAAAGCAAGGTCGCCAGCATTAATGAAATACTGAATGAGGTTAACCTTCTGCCCGAGAATTGCCTGTTCGTCGACGACAATCCGATTGAGCGAGAACAGGTTTCTCTCGCCTTTCCCGGCATTTCGGTAATCAACGGCCCGATCTCGACCTGGAAGCGCACGTTGCTTTGCAGCCCGGAACTCCAGAGCGCGTTCCTCACGAAGGAGGCGGCCACGCGGACCGAGTCCACTCAGAAAATGGTTGAGCGGGAAAGCCGGAAATTGGAATTCTCGGCGGAAGCCTATCTGCAAAGCTTGAATGTCAAGATTGAAATCGATCGTGTCGAGGGTCTTGGGGACAAGCGATTTCGACGCGTTCATGAGCTCCTGAACAAGACCAATCAGTTCAACACTACGGGCAAACGCTGGACAAACGCCGAGTTGCAGGACCTGTTTGCTTCCGGAGGGCAAATGTACGTTGCTACAGTCACGGACCGCTTGACCGAATATGGCCTGACCGCGATTGCCATCCGGTGTGGCCAGGTCTGCGAACAGATGGTGATGAGTTGCCGCGTGTTCGGACTGAAGGTCGAGCACAATCTGCTCGCCTATGTGTTGAACCGGATGGAGGCGCCCGCCGAGGCCACGATCGCGTTCCGGCGAACCGACAAGAATGGGCCGACCGCGCAGTTCCTGACATCGATTGGCGTGGCGCTAACCACAAACACCGCTCAGATCGGGACCTTTGCGTCACCGCAAGGTCTCGCGCTCGGCGAATTAGCAGTCGCGAACCTGCAGGCCCAAATTGCTGAAACCGCCGCTCCTGCAGCGATGGCCCCCGTGAAAAGCTAGCGCTGTTCGCCACAGAATGGCATCGACGGGGGATTCCCTGCTCGTCTCCGGACGGCAGATTTCCTTAAGCAGATTTCCCCTGCATCGCTTTCAAAACCGGCAGCAGGATGTCGATGGCCTCCGGCAGGCTCTGGGGCGATACGACAGATGTCTGATCGGTCAACAGGCGAGGCAGGCGAAGCTGGTAGGAACGATAGCCGGGGAAGAGCCCGCTCAGGTCGGCCGCCAGTATTTCTCCCGCGGCTTTCGCCATGGCGTATTCTGTCATGCCCTTCGGACGTTCCTCGACGGCGACGGACGACGGGTAGAAGCAGGCGATGCCTCTGGAGCCGGTTTCCCACAGCGCCTGACACAGATCATGGAAGCCCTGGACGTAAAAGGACATGAAGCGGACAAACAACGCAGCGTCGAACGTCAGCGTCTTGGCGCGAAAAATCTGGCAGGTTGCGTAATAGTAGACATGGCTCGGATGTTCGGCTCCCAAGGCGGACAATTGCGCTGCGGCCGGCTGGGTCGCGTCGAAGGGAAAGCAACGGGCCTCTCCTCCGGATTGCCGGATTTCTTCGGCTACTCGCTCGGCCTCTTCCCGTCCCACTGCGTAGGTAATCAGGGCCCGCCCGCCGCCAGCGGCGATGGCTTTGGCTGTCAATTCCCCCAGCCCGCGCGAGCCCCCGATGATCAACGCGGTCTGTCCGACGAAATCTGAGGAACCGATGCGCGGGGCCAGATCGCTCATGGTCATTTGACGCGGCGGCGGTTGCGGAGCGAACGCTTGGATAGAGCCGCTGAAAGCCACGCTCTCGACAGCGATGGTCACCAGGCTGAAGCGGGAATCGGCGTCGGTGACGCAGTAGGTCAAAGGGCTCGCGGCGCCGTGTTCGCGCCATTCCAGCGTGAGTTGCGAGAAGACCGACCGCAACCCCGGACATTGCATTCCAACCAGCCGGGAGCAAGCCGCCAGATCGCGCAGCAGCGCCGCTCCAAAACGAGTGGCGGCGGCAGGAAAGACTTCGACAAATTGATCAGCTGTCACGGCATAAGGCACGGCGCCATGCTGACTTGCAAGGTCATCGAAAGAGATCTCTTGGGCGGTTGACGCCGGCACAAGCCCGCCATCTTTTATGTCGTCAGGAACTCGCGGCAAAACCTGGCTGCTGAGGCGGATAGAAGCCACGGTCTTTTCCTGAACCTTGGCGCTCAGCCGCACCTCTTCGCCGCTGTCGCTTTGCAACAACAAGCGGACCTCTTCATCCAAATAGATCGGCTTGAAAAAACGCACGTCCAGGGCGCTGAGGCCATTGAGACAGCGAGACGATTGCGCCAATTCCTCGAGCGCCCACAAGACCGTGTGGACCCCATGCACCACCACATCCCCGACGACGGAACGGCGGGACGCTACAACGTCCATGTGAATCGGGTTGGCGTCGCCAGACAAGCGCGCGAAAAGCTTTTGGTCATCGATGTCGAAGCGACGTGAAGCAAGCATCGGCAAAGCAACCTGAGACACCAAGGACCCTCCGGAGGATTGAGGGCCGTCACAGCCGAAATGGCCGGACGAGCCGGAAGAAGCGGCGCTTATGCCATTTTGTCGGATAATTTGGAAATCCAGCGCAGCGGACCTCGCCCTGCCCGCCTCACGAAACCTGGTCGGACAAATTCAGCAGCGCCCTAGCCCGCGCCAACAGTTCATCGAGCGCGAAGGGTTTTCGCACGATTTCCATCCCCGGCGGGAGGCGCGCGTCGTCCAGGGCCTTGCCGGCGTATCCGGTCACCAGCAAGACCCGCAAGTTTGCGTTGAGGGCGCGACCGGCGTCCGCCAGCTGCCGTCCGTTCAGACCTGGCAGGCCCACATCGGTGACGAGCAGGTCCAGCGTCGGATGGGCTTGCAGCGCCCTCAGTCCGCTTGGACCGTCGTTGGCCTCCAGAATTGTCCAGCCGGCGTCCTTCAAGGCTTCCACGATCTGGGCACGCACGTCGTCCTGATCTTCAACGACAAGCACTGTCGCTCCCGCCGGTCCGGGCTGGGACGGTCGCGCGCGCGATTCCGGCTCGATCGAATCCTGGTTCTCCTTCACGCGGGCTGGCAGAAAGAGCCGCACCGATGCGCCTTCGCCCGGGCGGCTCGTGATCCGCACGAACCCTCCCGACTGCTTGACGAAGCCATGCACCTGCGAAAGGCCAAGTCCAGTGCCCTGCCCAGTCGGCTTGGTGGTGAAGAAGGGTTCGAAGACGCGGGTCAGCGTCTCCGCGTCGATGCCTACCCCCGTGTCCTTCACCTCCAGCTCGACATATTTACCCGGTTGCGCGTCGTCCGCGTCGGTGGCCGCCATCGTGCGGTCGGCCGAAGCGATGGTCAGCGTTCCGCCGCTGGGCATGGCGTCCCGGGCGTTGATCGCGAGGTTCAGCAGCGCGCTCTCGAGTTGATTGGCGTCACACAGCGCCGACCAGCGCCCATCCCTCAATCGGAGCTGCAGCTCGATCGAGGGGCCAAGCGTACGGCGGATCAAATCTTCCATGCCGCGCACGAGGCGATCGGGCTCGACGGCGACCGGCTGCAGCGCCTGCCGGCGCGAAAAGGCCAGAAGCCGGTTGGTCAGGCTCGCGGCGTTCTCGGACGCCTGGCGCATCGCGGCGACGTATTTGACGACGTCCTGGGTGCGGCCCTGCTCCAGCCGACGCTCCATCATCGCCAGGCCGCCCTGGATGACCTGGATCATATTGTTGAAGTCGTGGGCGATGCCGCCGGTGAGCTGGCCGACCGCCTCCATCTTCTGCGACTGTGCGAGCCTCTCTTCGCTAGCCCGCAGCGCTTCCTTCGCCTCGTTGAACTCGGCTGGCGACGGCAATTGGATCGCCGTCGGCAGCAGACGCCACAGCGCCACCGCGGTGCAGATCGAGACGATCGCCGTCATCGCCTTTACGACCGCCAGCAGGCCGTAAGCGGGAATCCAGAGCGTCAGCACGTCGAGCCAATGGGTCAGACCGCACAGCATGATGAACACTGCGAACAACCAGAGGAAGGCTCGAAACCCCAGGTCGTGGCGGCGCCAGCCGATCACCGCGAGCACCAGCGGAATCGAAAAATACGCCAGACCGATGCCAATGTCCGACAGGGCATAGGTCCAGATCAGGCCCGGTTGCCAAAGCAGGCAGAACCCGTGGGCGGTCAAACCCGTGGAATTGAACAGCCAATTATCGAGCAAGCTCAACATCCAGCGATTCCTCTGGAATCGAATTGGGGGGACGCGAGAACGAAGCGCCATGGTCGGAGAGCACATCCGGCGCGCTACCGCAAGGCCGCGCAACAGTCTTCGGACTGAGAAGTACCGAAGCAAAGGGCGCAGAAGCGTCAGGAGTAAAGTGAACTACCCCTCTGGAGCGCGCGGACTTTGTCCCGATCGCTTTCGAAATAATCCGAAAAATCGCTTCGGCAACCTCCGGCACTATGCTTTTCTCATTCGCGTCAAAAGTGTATATTCGAGACATTAAGGCTCGCGCTTACCCAATGATGTAGCTTAATTCCGCACAAGGGAGATCAACCGGTGGCAATAATCCACGATCAATTCACTACATACAGCTTTCCGGTCAATGACAACAGTCTAATTCTTCCAGAAGGGGGTGAGATTTCATCATCGACGGAAGACGCGATTGACACAATCTACGGTGAAGCGAACGTTTTAATTAGCGGATACGCTGTCGGCGTCTAACTGTGGCTTTTCCGATACCAACACAACCTCCTCCGCCGATATCATCGAGGTGAGCTCGACGGGCAGCCTGATTGCCGAAGGCTCAGTTGGAATCACCGTCGTACCTCGGTGGTCGTCACAATAACCAACTATGGAAATATATTGTCAGTGGATGGCTCCGCCATCGAGGCGAACGTAGGCAACACCATTTTCAACGCCGGTTCCATTGCAGGGTTCTACTACGGCATCGCAGACTGGGGAAAAGACAACATAACGAACAGCGGCTACAATATCCAGCTCGCTTCAATCAGGATTCCACCATCTCGGAAACCGCCGGCTCCAACGTCATCAACAATAGCGGATCGATATTTATCCACCGGCGCTGACCATGCCGTCATATATCAGCGGCGGGGCCAACACGTTGTCCAACTCCGGCGTGATCAGCGGTTCAATCAATGGAATTTTGCTTAGCTCGGGACAGAACAACGTCATCAATTCCGGAACCCTTTCGAGTTCAACAGACGACGTGATCATCTCCGGAACTCAGGGAAGTTCAAACATACATAACACCGGCCTCATCGAAGCGACCAAGACGGGCGGAGTTGCAATTTATTTCTCCGACAAGGGAACCGCCGATTTGCTCGACAATACCGGGCACATTGTCGGCGACGTGGATGCGGCCAGCACCAGCGACACGCTCGCCAACTCCGGCGTCATTTCCGGAAGCGTCGTCCTGACCGGCGGTGGCGAAGTTGTACGCAACACGGGCGAAGTCACCGGCTCAATCAGATTCGCAGGCGACAACAACGCATATCGCGGCCATCTCGGTTCCGTTGACGGGAAAGTGTTTCTGGCTGGCTCTCACGGCGTCTATAACGGCGGCCCGAGCGGGACGAGCTTCGTGGCTTCTGCTGCTGAGCTCGCTCCGACGCTGACGATCAATGGAAGCAACTCCGTCGACGACGCCCTCTATATCAACACGGCCGGAACAGTCGCAAAGTCGGCATTCAAACTCGTCGCGGGAATTGAAACCCTCAATCTCGCGGCTTCGGACACGATCGCATTGCCGCAACATCTCGCCAGCACCGGATCGAATGGTCAACTCACGATCAACGCCGCAGGCGGCGATATCGTCGACCTCAGCGCCGTTGGCGCCTCCACCCCGACCGTTGCGATCTGGGGCGGCGGCGGTTCTAACACGATCATGGCGGGCGCCGACGCTGAGGTGTTCGGATTTGCAACCGTCGCGTCATCGACTGGAGCAACCTTCGATTTGATCAAGGGCGCCGATCTAGGCCACGACATATTTGACGTATCCGATTCCGCTGGCGTGATTGGCAGCATCGATGCCCCCGTTACGAGCGGCTATCTCGACAACAGCAGCACGGTATTCAACGCCGAGCTCGCTGCGGCGCTCCCCTCCAGCAAGCTAGCAGCCGGCAGCGCCGTGCTGTTTACTCCCAACGCCGGCGCTGACGCAGGGAAGACGTTCCTGGTGATCGACGCTAACGATGCCGCCGGCTACCAGGCCGGACTGGATCTCGTAGTCCGTTTGGGTCAATTCACTGGCACGCTGACGACCGCGAATTTCGTCTGATTGGCGGGTGCGGCAGGCTCTCATCATTCCGAGGCGCCGACCCGTCGGGCTGTGGCGTGCGTACGACGGTCGAAGGTTGAAAGCGCCTCGTCAGGGCCGGCCACGTCGCCGAGAGCAGCGGTCCGCGATCAACTTGGGCCCGGAACCACATCGGGGGCGTTAAGGCAAGGCGGCAGAGCCTTTACGCAGCGGAAGCAACCAACGCGCAGCTTCAAAGCAGCGAAATGACAAGCATCTTGCCGCGCAAATCATCAAGAGGTGGTCGAAAGTTCTTCCTGAATTCTCCGTCAGCGAAGTCCGCGCGACCTATTGGCATCACAACTACCAATATTCGCGCCAAACGTGTAGTACTTCGACAGCGAGCACTCCGGTTCCGGTAACGTTTCTTTTGCAAAAGGGATCACGCGATGTCCGTCATCTACAATGATCAATTCACCACGGTTGCGTTTCCCAGCACCGACAATGACCTGATTTTAGCGCAATCCGGTCAGATCACCACAGATTTAGGCGACGCGATCGACACCGCTTACGGTGAGGCGGTAGTCCTCATCGGCGGCTTCGTCGCAGGTCATATCGCAGGTTTTTTCGATACAGACTTGAGCTCCGCCGCCGACGTAATCACAGTGAGCGCGACGGGCAGCCTGATCGGCGAAAACGGGAGCGGGATCGGGGCGTACCGAGGCGGCGTCTACGTAACTAACTATGGGAACATAGAGGGCGTAGAAGGCTCTGGCATCGAAGTTGGCGCCGGCAGCACAATATTAAATTCCGGAAGCATTGCAGGCTTCTATTACGGCATCGCAGACGACGGATCGGATTCGATCACCAACACCGGCGAGATATCCAGTCTTTTCTATCAGGACTCGACGATCTCCGAAGGAGCGGGCTCGAACAAGATCGACAATAGCGGCACTATCAAGTCCACGGGCGCGAACAATGCCCTATATCTCGCCGGCGGCGCCAACACCGTGTCCAACTCCGGCGACATCACGGGCTCGACGAACGGCATCACGATAATCGGTGGACAAAACACCATCTTCAATTCTGGACTGATTTCCAGTTCGTCCGACGACATTCTGGTTTCTGGGTCTTTGGGCGGTACGACGGTCAACAATACCGGCTCCATCCAGGCGCTGGCCCCGGCCGGAGTAGCGGTCTCGTTCGCCGACACAGACGCGGCAGATCTGCTCGACAATTCCGGGACGATTATTGGCAAAGTCAGAGCGACCAGCGCGCGCGACACTGTGACAAACACAGGCGTCATCGACGGCGATGTCGCGTTTGCCACCGGCGGGGCGACCGTCCGAAATAGCGGCGACATCAGCGGCTCGCTCAAATTTGCAGGCGACAACAACACGTATCACGGTCATTCCGGTTCAATTGAAGGAAAAGTCTATCTCGCGGGCTCGCACGGCGTCTACAACGGCGGCGCGACCGGGACGAGCTTCGTGGCGGCCGCTGCCGAGCTCGCCCCGACGCTGACGATCAATGGAAGCAACTCCCTCGACGACGCCCTCTATATCAACACGGCCGGAACAGTCATCAAATCGGCTCTCAAACTGGTTGCCGGGATTGAAGCCGTAAATCTCGTCGCTTCGGACACGATCGCAGTGCCTCAGCATCTCGCCAGCACCGGATCGAGTGGTCAGCTTACGATCAACGCCGCGGGCAGCGATGTCATAGACCTCTCGGCCGTTGGCGCCGCCGCCCCGGCAGTTGCGATCTGGGGCGCCGGTGGGTCAAACACCATAACGGCCGGCGCGGACTCCGAAACGTTCGGCTTCGCGACGGTCGCGTCATCAACAGGACCTACCTTCGATGTGATCAAAGGCGTCGATTTTGGTCACGACATATTCGACGTATCCGACGCCGCTGGCGTGATCGGAAGCATCGATGCCCCCGTAACACCGGGTTTCTCGATAGCGACGCCACGGTGTTCAATGCCGAGCTCGCTGTGGCGCTCCCGGCAAGCAAGTTGGCGGCCGGCAGCGCGATGCTGTTCAGCCCGAATGCGGGCACCGACATGGGCAAGACGTTCCTGGTCGTAGACGCCAACCACACGGCCGGCTACCAGGCCGGGCAGGATCTGGTGATCCGTTTGGGACAATTCACTGGCGCGCTAACGACAGCAAATTTTATCTGACGAACGCTTGATCTTGCGCGTTCAATGCCCCCAGACGCCTACCCGTTCGGCGCTGGCTAGCCGGTGGCGTCCAACAGCCGCGAACGCCTGCGCGGCGTTCGTGACGCCGCCGAGTTTCGCCACGTCGAGCGCGTAAAGAACGAAATGATAGTGGTGCGGTCCGGCGCCGCTCGGCGGGCAAGGACCGCTGTAACCGAAATCGCCGAAATCGTTGACGAGCGTGCGAGCGCCGTTTGGCGCTGCTGCGCCTTCAGCGAGCGCAGAGACGCTTGCCGGAATATCAATCAGCGCCCAGTGCCAGAAGCCGCCCGGCGCGTCCGAATCGTTGACCAGCAGCGCAAAGCTTTTCGTGCCGGCCGGCGCGCCGGTCCAGACCAGCGCCGGCGAATGGTTGCCGCCATTGCACCCGCCTTTGTCGTAGACCTGCGCAAGCGCAAGCCGGGCGCCCGGCGTGAAATCGGGGCTGGCCAGCGTCAGCGGCTCGGCGACTGCGGCCTTCGCCATAAGCAGCGATAAGGCGATGGCGACAATCCTCATATGGTCTTGTCCGCGGAGCTGCAGAGGTCCTCGACCACGCATCTGACGCATTCCGGCGCGCGCGCCTTGCAGACATAGCGTCCGTGCAGGATCAACCAGTGATGCGCGTGCGACATGAACCGCTCGGGGATCAGCTTCACGAGCCCTTCCTCGACCTCGAGCGGCGTTTTGCCCTTGGCGAGCGGAATGCGGTTCGAGACGCGGAACACATGGGTATCGACAGCGAGCGTCGGCTCGCCGAACGCGACATTGAGCACGACGTTGGCGGTCTTGCGCCCGACGCCCGGCAGCTTTTCGAGCGCGTCGCGATCGTGCGGTATCTTCCCGCCGTGCTCGCGGATCAGCGCTTCGGAAAGCGCGATCACGTTCTTCGCCTTCGTCTTGTAGAGGCCGATGGTCTTGATCTTTTCGATAAGGCGGGCTTCCCCCAACTCGACCATTTTTTCCGGCGTATCGATCTTCGGGAACAGGTCGCGGGTCGCCTTGTTGACGCCGACGTCGGTCGCCTGGGCGGAGAGCACGACGGCGACCAGCAGCGTGTAGGGGTTCAGATATTCGAGTTCGGTTTTCGGCTCGGGCAAGCGCCGCCGCGAGGCGCTCGAATACGGCCTCGACGCGCGCCTTCGCCGCGCTGGCTTTTGGCGACGCCGCCTTCTTCGGGCGCGATTTGATTTGCTTCATGACGCGACTATATTCTCAACGCAGTGGGCGAGCCAAGGCGAGCGCCCGAGTGGATTGCGCATGAGCGATACGCCCGCCGACGACGATGCCCCGATTTTCACGGCGCGGCTGACGCCGCACCGCTCGCTCGGCCCGCGAGGGTTTCGCGTGCTGATGGCGGCGACTTTCGTGGCGACGGCGGCGCTGTCGCTGCCGTTCTTCCTGCTGCGCGCGTGGCCGATCGTCGGCTTCCTCGGGCTCGACGTCGCCGCGATCTATTTCGCGTTCAAGCTCAACTACCGCGCCGCTCGCGCCTATGAAGATTTCCGCCTGACCTATTACGAACTCGCAGTGGCGCGCGCCAACGCCAAGGGCGCCAGGCGCGAATGGCGGTTCTCGCCCGCGTTCGTGCGCTTCGAGCGAGAAGACCATCAGGAGTTCGGCCCGCAGCGGCTCTCGCTGGTGAGCCGCGGCCGCCGCCTCGACGTGGCGCGGTTCCTGGGCCCGGATGAGAAGGCGGAGTTTGCGAGCGCCTTCGTCAAGGCGCTGGCGATCGCCAAGCGGGGGCGAGTGTATCCGGGTTGAAGCTTGGAAGCTCCCTCACCCCGGCCCTCTCCCGTAAACGGGAGAGGGCGCGATGCCCTTCTCCCGCCTGCGGGAGAAGGCGGAGCCGCCTATACCTTCACCCACTTGGCGTTGGCGTTTGACGACTTCACCGCCGCCTCGACGAACGCCATGCCTTTGACGCCGTCTTCGATGGTCGGGAACATCACCCCCTTGGGGATCTTCTTGCCCGCCCGCGCCGCGATGATCGCCTTGCGCGACCTCGCTGTAGATATTGGCGAAGCCTTCGAGATAGCCCTCGGGGTGGCCGGGCGGAATGCGGGTCACGCGTCCCGCGGCCTCGCCGGAATCGGGACCGCCGCGGGTGATGATGCGCGTCGATTGGCCGAACGGCGAATAGAACAGCTCGTTCGGATTTTCCTGCCGCCAGGAGATGCCGCCCTTGGTGCCGTAGACCCGCAATTTCACGCCGTTCTCGTTGCCGACGGCGACCTGGCTCGCCCACAGCGCGCCGCGCGCGCCGTTCTTGTAGCGCAGCATCATCTGCACGTTGTCGTCGAGCGCGCGGCCCGCGCCGAAACTCGTCAGGTCGGCCGAGATCTCCTGGAGTTCGAGGCCGGCGACGAAATCGGCGAGATTGTAGGCGTGGGTGCCGATGTCGCCGAGCGCGCCGCCCGCGCCCGGAGCGCTTCGGATCGGTGCGCCACTCCGCCTGCTTGTTGCCGCTCTTCTCGACCGGCGTTGTCAGCCAGTCCTGCGGATATTCGACCTGCACGAGGCGCAAATCGCCGAGTTCGCCGCCCCGGGCCATTTCGCGCGCCCGCCGCACCAGCGGATAGCCGGTGTAATTGTGGGTGAGCGCGAAGATCCTGCCCGACTTTTCCATCAGCCGCCTGGATCTTGCGGCCTTCGGCCAGATTCAGCGCCAGCGGTTTGTCGCAGATGACGTGGATCCCGGCTTTCAGGAACGCAATCGTCGGGCCCATGTGGACGTGGTTAGGCGTGACGATCGCGACGACCTCGACGCCATCCGGCCGCTTCGATTCGGCCTTCGCCATGGTCTCGTAGTCGTCGTAGATGCGGTCTGCCGCGAGCCCCAGCGCCTCGCCGGAGCGACGGGCGCGGTCTGGCGCAGACGAGAGCGCGCCCGCGACGAGGTCGTAATGGGCGTCCATGCGCGCCGCCAGCCGGTGCACCGCGCCAATGAACGCTCCCTCGCCGCCCCCCACCATGCCGAGCCTGATTTTGCCGCCGATCGCGGCGTCGCCGCGCCCTTCAATCGCCATCTTACGCTTCCTCCCGTTGCCGAGCCGCCGCCATTCCCCCGGCGTAAAGCGGCTCTTCATCGTTTTGTCGCGCTCCTTATGCGAATACGTCAAGACGGTTGCGCGGCTTGCCGCCCGGTCGGCCGCAGGACTATAGGCCGACCCCCAACGGGTGCGAGCAAAGGGAGCGCCGCGGCGCATGGCGCAACAGGAAACGGAACGCCGGCCCGTGGACAACGACGATCAAGGTCCCGTGACGCGCTGGGCGCTCTGGGCGCCGCGAGCATCGCGACTTGATCCGGCGCATCGGCCTCGGCTGCAGTTTCCTGATCATCGCCGTTTCGACCATCATCTTCGGCCGCATCATTCTCGGCATCGACCCCCGGCGCTTCGAGGCCGCCTTCTCGGCGATCGGCTATGACCAGCTCGCCATGTCGATGGGCCTTGCCTGCGTCAGTTACCTTGCGCTTACCGGCTACGACGCGCTGGCGCTCAGCACTTGCACGTGCGCGTGCCCTACTCGGCTCACCGCGCTCGCCTCTTTCACCAGCTACGCGATCTCCTTCACGCTCGGCTTTCCGCTCGTGACAGGCGGCGCGGTGCGCTACTGGCTCTACAGCGCAGGCGGGTCTCAGCGCCGGCAAGGTGGCGAGCCTCACCATCGTCGCCGGCGTCACCTTCTGGCTCGGCATGGGCGTCGTGCTCGGCGCCGGCTTCCTGTTCGACGCGCGCGAGATCAGCGAGATCAACAATCTCGCGGTCAGTGGTCAATCAGGCGATCGGCTTCGGCCTGTTCGCGGCGTTGCTGGTCGTCTATCTCATCTGGGTGGCGCGGCTGCGCCGGCGCGGGCGCGGCCTGTTCCTCAACTTCCGGCTGCCCGGCGCCGCTGCTGACGCTCGGCCAGACCGCGCTCGGCATCATCGACGTCTGCGCGGCGGCGGGCGCGCTCTACTGCGCTGCTTCCGCAAGGGCCACGCGCTCGGCTATCTCGCCTTCTGCGCGCTGTATTCGTTCGCCGCGATGCTCGGCATCGCCAGCCATTCGCCCGGCGGCCTCGGCGTCTTCGAGGCGACGATGCTGAAGGGGGTCGGCGGCGTCAGCGACCAGTTGCTCGCGTCGCTGCTGATGTTTCGGGTGATCTACTATCTGATACCCTTCGTGCTGGCGCTCGCCTTGCTTGGCGCCAACGAGGCGATGCGCCGCTGGCGTTCGCTGCGCGAAGCGATGTCGACGACGGACTTCAACGACGAGGACTGACGGAGAGCATGGGGCCTATCGCCCCCGGGTTTCGAGGAGAGCACAGGTGAACGCCACAGGTTCGAGCCGAAGCGATCTTCTGGCCGAGATCCGCTCTCCCTTCGCCGGCAAGCTCGTCGAGGCGATGCCCGAACCTGCGTTGCTGGTCGACGGCGAAGGGCGCGCGGTTCAACGCCAATGCGCCCGCGCTCGAACTGCTGCCGGGGCTTCGGCTCGGCGAAGCGCTCGTACTGTCGCTGCGCTCGCCTGACGTTCACGACGCGATCCGCCGCGTGGCGGCGACCGGCGAACCGGAGACCACTCAATGGAGCGAACGCGTGCCGGTCGAGCGCGCTGTTCGAGGTTTCGGTCAAGCCGATCGCGACCGACGAAGGCCGAGACGGTCGCGAGCGCTCGTGACGCTGCGCGATCTCACCGAGTCGCGCCAGGTCGAGCGGATGCGCGCCGACTTCATCGCCAACGCCAGCCACGAGTTGCGCACGCCGCTGGCCTCGCTGCTCGGCTTCGTCGAAACGCTGCAGGGCTCGGCGCAGAACGACCTTCGCGCGCAGCAGAAGTTTCTCGGCATCATGCGCGAGCAGGGTCGGCGGATGGCGCGTCTCATCGACGATCTGCTGTCGCTGTCGCGGATCGAGCAGAAGCAGCATCTGCGGCCCGACGCCGCCGTCGACCTCGGCCAGATTTCCCGGCACGTCGCCGACACGCTGTCGCCGATGGCCGCGCGAGTTCGGCGTCGAGGTGCGTCTGATCCAGGAGGAGCCCGTCATCGTGACCGGCGACCGCGACGAACTGGTGCGAGTCGCGGAAAACCTGATCGAGAACGCGATCAAATACGGCAGTCAGTGCGAAAACGGCGCCGGCGACGGTCGAAGTCACTGTCGGACAAAACGCCAAAGAGGGCTTTCTCGCCGTCCGGGATTTCGGCCGCGGCATCGCGCCTGAACATCTGCCGCGATTGACCGAGCGCTTCTATCGCGTCGACGCGGGACAGAGCCGCGCCAAGAACGGCACCGGCCTCGGGCTCGCCATCGTCAAACACATCATGGCGCGGCATCGCGGCCGGCTGACGATCGCAAGCCGTATCGACCAAGGATCGACGTTTACCGCCTTCGCTCCCTTGCGCGGCGCCGAAGCCAAAGTAAATTGCTCGGAATTTTCCCCTATTTTTCAATTTCTTGCGCTGTCATTAAAACGTCTCGCAACCTTCATATAAGCGGGGCCATGAGCGGTTAGAAGAACGGGGCCCAAGGGCCAAGCGCTCTGCGCAGGGCCTGGACGAGGCCCTTAGAAATCTTCGACGAAAGGCGTCCATGTTTTCCAGATTTGTGTTCGGCGCGGCCCTGCTCGCCGTCGAGCTCGACGTGCGCATTCGCGAGCCGACATCTCCGGCGCCGGCGCGACCTTCCCGTTCCCGATCTACGCCAAATGGGCGGACGCCTATAAGAAGGAGACCGGCAACGGCCTCAACTATCAGTCGATCGGCTCGGGCGGCGGCATCAAGCAGATCAAGGCCAAGACCGTGACCTTCGGCGCCACCGACGCGCCGCTGAAGGCCAAGGACCTCGACGAAGCCGGTCTCGCGCAGTGGCCGATGGTGATGGGCGGCATCGTGCCGGTCGTCAATCTCGACGGCGTGAAGTCGGGCGACATCGTGCTCGACGGCCCGACGCTCGCCAAGATCTACCTCGGCGAGATCACCAACTGGAACGATCCGGCGATCCAGAAGCTCAACCCGAACGTGAAGCTGCCCGACCTGGCCGATCGCCGTCATCCATCGCGCCGACGGCTCGGGCACCACCTTCAACTTCACCAACTATCTCTCGAAGGTCTCGCCGGACTGGAATTCCAAGGTCGGCGTTTCGACCTCGGTCGAATGGCCGGCCGGCATCGGCGCCAAGGGCAACGACGGCGTCGCCAACAACGTCGCCGGCACCAAGGGCGCGATCGGCTATGTCGAATACGCCTACGCCAAGCAGAACAAGCTGACCTACGCCGATATGATCAACAAGGCCGGCAAGCCAGTCGCGCCGACGATGGAAGCGTTCCAGGCCGCCGCCGCCAACGCCGACTGGGCGAACGCGCCGGGCTTCTACGTGATCCTGACCGACCAGCCGGGCGATCAGTCCTGGCCGATCACGGCCGCGACCTTCATCCTGATGTACAAGAAGCCGGCCGACGTCGCGGCTTCCAACGACGCGCTGAAGTTCTTCGCCTACTGCTACGACAAGGGCGACGACAGGGCGAAGGAGCTCGACTACATCCCGATGCCCGACAACGTCGTCGAGCAGGTCAAGGCGATGTGGGCCAAGGACATCGTCCAGAAGTAAGCTCAACGCGCCGGCGGCGGCAGGCCGCCGCCGGCGCCGTATCTCGTAACGTCTCGTCTCGCGGAGCTGTTCATGACCGCCTCGGCCCTCGAACGACGTCGATCGTGCGCAATCCGATACGAGGCAGCGCGCTCACGCGCTGGGACGTTTCAAGTTCGCGGACGCCACTTTTCAGGCCCTGACGTTCGCGTCGGCGTTGCTGGTGCTTGTGCTGCTGCTCGGCGTCGCGGTCTTGCTGTTCGTCGGCGCCTATCCCGCCTTCAAGGAATTCGGTTTCGGCTTCCTCCTCAGCGATTCCTGGAGCCCGCCCAAGGAGCGTTTCGGCGCCGCCGCGGCGATCTACGGCACGCTCGCGACCTCGATCATCGCCATGGTGATCGGCGTTCCGGTCGGCCTCGGCATTGCGGTGTTTCTGACCGAACTCTGCCCGATCCCGCTGCGCCGGCCGATCGGCATCGCGATCGAACTGCTCGCCGGCATTCCCTCGATCATCTACGGCATCTGGGGCGTCTATTATTTCAAGCCGGTCATGCAGGGCTACATCCAGCCGGCGATCATCGCGACGCTCGGCAACGATTCCCGGCATCGGCTATCTGTTCGGCGGGCCGCCGCTCGGCTACGGCATCTTGACCGCCGGCCTCGTGCTCGCCGTCATGATCCTGCCGTTCGTCACCGCGATCTCGCGCGACGTGTTCGAGACGGTGCCGCCGGTGCTGAAGGAAGCCGCCTACGGCCTCGGCATGACGACCTTCGAGGTCGTCGGCAACATCGTCATTCCCTATACCCGCGTCGGCGTCGATCGGCGGCGTCATGCTGGCGCTGGGCCGCGCGCTCGGCGAGACGATGGCGGTGACCTTCGTCATCGGCAACGCGACGCGCATCTATCCCTCGCTGCTGTCGCAGGGCACGACGATCTCGGCGATGATCGCCAATCAGTTCGCCGACGCCGACCCCGGCCTGTTCACCTCGTCGCTGCTCGCGCTCGGCTTCATCCTGTTCGTCATCACCTTCATCGTGCTCGCGGCCGCGCGGCTGATGCTGGCGCGCATGGAAACGAAAGCCTGACGCCGATGAACCCGCTCTATCCCGCGCCGCCGCCGGCAGCAACGTCGTCTGGACGGTGCTCGCCTGGCTCGCCACCGCGTTCGGCCTCGCCTGGCTGGTGCTGATCCTCGGCGCCCTGATCGTCAACGGCATTGGCGGCCTGTCGCTCGACGTGTTCACCAAATCGACGGCGCCGCCCGGCGTCGCGGGCGGCCTGCTGAATGCGATCGTCGGCAGCCTGATCGTGACCGCGATCGGCCTGGTCATTGCGACGCCGCTCGGCATTCTCGCGGGCACCTATCTCGCCGAATACGGCCGCTATCCATAAGCTCGCGCACGCGGTGCGGTTCATCAACGACATCCTGCTGAGCGCGCCCTCGATCGTCGTCGGCCTGTTCGTCTATCAGTTCGGCGTCGTGCCGTTCGGCCATTTCTCGGCGATCGCCGGCGGCGTCGCGCTGGCGATCATCGCGACGCCGATCATCGTGCGCACCACCGAGGACATGCTGAACCTCGTGCCCAACACGTTGCGCGAAGCGGCCTCGGCGCTGGGCATGCCGCGCTCGCTGGTGATCCGGCAGGTCGCCTACCGCGCCGTGCGCTCGGGCATCATCACCGGCATCCTGCTCGCGGTCGCGCGCATGACCGGCGAAACGGCGCCGCTGATCTTCACCGCGCTCGGCAATTCGCTGTTCAGCGTCGATCCGCGCGGCCCGATGGCGAGCCTGCCGCTCGTCATCTATGAGTTCGCCCGCAGCCCCTATCCCGAACAGCAGAAGCTCGCCTGGACCGGCGCGCTGATCGTGACCGCCGCGGTGCTGAGCCTCAGCATTTTTGCCCGCACGATGTCTTCCCGCAGCGATTCCCGCAGGTAACGATCGTACTCCCTACCGAGAGAGCCGCGTATGTCCATGCAGACCGCAACGACCGCCGAACGTCCTTCGCCTCGAGGCCGAGAAGGACAAGATCGTCATTCGCGGACTCAACTTCTACTACGGCAGCCGCACGCGCGCTGAAGGACGTCACGCTGTCGCTGCGCGAGCGCCAGGTCACCGCGTTCATCGGCCCGTCGGGGTGCGGCAAGTCGACGCTGCTGCGCGTGCTGAACCGCATGTACGACCTCTACCCCAACCAGCGCGCCGAAGGCGAGGTGCTGCTCGACGGCGAGAACCTGCTCGCCCCCGACCTCGACCTCAATCTGCTGCGCGCGCGCGTCGGCATGGTGTTCCAGAAGCCGACGCCGTTTCCCGATGTCGATCTACGACAACATCGCCTTCGGCATCCGCCTCTACCAGCGCCTGCCGAAATCCGAACTCGACGGCCGCGTCGAGCAATCGCTGCGCCGCGCCGCGCTCTGGAACGAAGTGAAGGACAAGCTGCAGGCGCAGCGGCCTCGGCCTCTCCGGCGGCCAGCAGCAGCGCCTCTGCATCGCCCGCACGGTCGCGATCAGCCCGGAAGTGATCCTGCTCGACGAGCCCTGCTCGGCGCTCGATCCGATCTCGACCGCCAAGATCGAGGAGCTGATCGACGAGCTGCAGCAGCGACTACACGATCGCGATCGTCACCCATTCGATGCAGCAGGCCGCGCGCGTCTCGCAGTACACGGCGTTCATGTATCTCGGCGAAATGATCGAGTTCGACGAGACCAACAAGAGTCTTCACCGCGCCGCGCGACAAGCGCACGCAAGACTACGTCACCGGCCGTTTCGGCTGAGCCCGGCAAGGATTTCCCATGGTCGATCATATCGTGCGAGCCTACGACAAGGAGCTCGAGACGCTCGAGCGCCGCATCGCCGAAATGGGCGGCATCGCGGAGAAGATGGTGATCGAGGCGATGGACGCGCTCGGCGTCCGGTGACGCCGCGCTCGCCCATCAGGTCATCGCGACCGATCCGCGGCTCGACACGCTGCAGCGCGAGATCGAGGAGGCCGCGATCCTCACCATCGCGCGCCGGCAGCCGATGGCGGTCGATCTGCGCGAAATCGTCGGCGCGATCCGGGTCGCGGGCGACCTCGAGCGGGTCGGCGATCTCGCCAAGAACATCGCCAAGCGCTCGATCAAGATCGGCTTCGAGCCGCGCATGCCGCGCGCCATCGTCGGCCTGAAGCACATGAACGACGTCGCGACCGAACTGATGAAGGACGTGCTCGACGCCTACGCGCAGCGCGACATGGAGCGCGCCAAGGCGGTCTGGGAGCGCGACGCCGAGCTCGACGCGCTCGAAGATTCGGTGTTCCGCGACCTCCTGACCCACATGATGGAAGATCCGCGCAACATCTCGTTCTGCGCGCATCTGCTGTTCTGCTCGAAGAACATCGAGCGGATCGGCGATCACGCGACCAACATCGCCGAGACCGTGTTTTATCTGGTGACCGGCGCCACGCTGCCGGTCGATCGCCCGAAAGGCCGCACCGACTCCGACGTCGACTGAAGTCGGGAGCGACCAGCCGTGAACGACGTCCGCCGCGAGCCGAGCCGGCACCCACAGCGCCCAGCCCCGCATTCTGGTCGTCGAGGACGAGGCCGATCTCGCCCTGCTGCTGACCTACAATCTCGAAGCGGAAGGCTATGCGGCCGAGAGCGTCGAGCGCGGCGACGAGGCGGAATTGCGGCTGGTCGAGACGCCGCCGGATCTGGTGATCCTCGACTGGATGCTGCCGGGCGTCTCGGGGCTCGAAATCTGCCGCCGGCTGCGCGCGCGCGAATCGACGCGCACGCTGCCGGTCATCATGCTGACCGCGCGCGGCGAAGAGGGCGAACGCGTGCGCGGGCTCTCCGTCGGCGCCGACGATTATGTCGTCAAGCCGTTCTCCGTGCCGGAATTGATGGCGCGCGTGCGCGCGCTGCTGCGCCGCAGCCGGCCCGAGCGCATCGCCGACACGGCTGATCGCCGGCGATCTCGATCTCGACCGCGAGACGCGGCGGGTTCGTCGCGGCGCGCGCGACGTCCATCTCGGCCCGACCGAATTCCGCCTGCTCGAATATTTGCTGGAGCGGCCCGGCCGGGTGTTTTCGCGCGCCCAGTTGCTCGACGGCGTCTGGGGCCAGTCGGTCGAGATCGACGAGCGCACCGTCGACGTCCACGTCGGCCGCCTGCGCAAGGCGTTGTCGCGCGGCCGCGAGCGCGACCCGATCCGCACCGTGCGCGGCACGGGCTATTCGTTTGACGAGACCTACGGCAAGATCTGAAACCGGAAGACCCTTCTCCCGCAAGCGGGAGAAGGGGACTAGCGCCCCTCCACGAACGCCGTCAGCCCTTCAACCAGATGATCAAACAGGCGCCGGATTCTCGGCGTGCCGCGCACGTCCTCGTGCATGACCAACCAGACCTCGAGCGGGATCGAGAACGCGTCCGGAAACAGCCGTACGAGATGCGGCGTCGCGCAGGGCGATGTTCGCCTGGCAGCCGCCGATGCCGACGCCGGCGCGCAACGCGGCGAGATGCGCGAGATCGCTGTCGCAGCGAAAGCCGAAGCTCTCGCGCGACAGCTGCATGGCCAGCGGGCCGGCGGCGCGAAACGTACGGTCGTCGCGATCGTAGCCGATGATGCGATGCGCACTGAGATCGGCGAGCGTCTCCGGCGTCCCGAATAGCTCCAGATAGGCGCGGTGCGCGAACAGCCCGATGTTGGACTCGCCGATCCGGCGCGCGACCAGCGCGTTCTGGGTCGGGCGCACCATGCGGACCGCGATGTCGGCGTCGCGGCGCGACAGATCCTCGTTGCGGTTGGTCAGCGCGAGCTCCATCGCCACGCCGGGATTTGCGGCGCGAAAGCTGGCGAACAGCGGCGGCAGCACCTCGCAGCCGACGACTTCGCTGGCGGTGACGCGCACCACGCCCTGATCCGGCGCGCCCTCCCCCGCCGCAGCGCGCTGTCAGCGCCGCCGAAGCTGCGGCCATTTCCTCGACATGCGGCGCGAGATGAAGCGCGGCCTCGGTCGGCGTCAGCCCGCGCGGCGAACGGGTGAACAGCGCGACGCCAAGCGCCTCTTCGAGCGACTCGATATGCCGGCCGAGCGTCGGCTGCGCGAGCCCGAGCCGACGCGCGGCGCCCGACAGGCTGCCGTCGCGCAGCACCCTCCGAAAGTGCGCAATTCGTCCCAGCTCGGTTCGCGGCGAGCCATACATCCATGAATAGCTGATCTACGGATTTAGGGAATCCTCTTGGAGGCTCCGACAGCCTATTGAGAGCGTCAACGGACGATCCCATGGTTGCGCTCGCTGTCGGCTTCAGTTCCCGGTCACGCGCGCCCCGGCGCCGCGGTCGGCGGCGTGCGCGTCATGCTGCAGGCTCGAAGGTCTTGCGCTGCTCGGCGTCGGCGGCCGCCGCCTATGCCCATCAGGGTTTCGGCTGGGGCTGGTTCGCGCTGTTGTTCCTGGCGCCCGACCTCACTTTCGCCGGCTATCTGCTCGGGCCCGCGCTGGGGCGCGCTGGCCTACAACGCGCTGCACAGCACGATCGGGCCGCTGGCGCTCGGCGCCGCCGGCTGCGCGCTCGGCGCTGTCGCCGCTGGAAATGGCGGCGCTGATCTGGCTCGCCCACATCGGTTTCGACCGCATGCTCGGCTACGGGCTCAAATATGCGATCGCTTTGGCGACACCCATCTCGGCCGCAAAGGCCACTAGTCATTTTCAAAGGAGATTGCGATGCGCATTCATGCACTTCAAACCGGCCGCGTGCAGATCAAGCGCGCCCAGGCCATCGGCCAGGGGCGCGGCCTCAGGCGCCAGACTCGGGCCGCTGATCGACAGCGCATGGTCGGACTGGTTGCCGACCTACGCCTTCGCCATCGAGCATCCGGACGGGGTGATCCTGGTCGATACCGGCTCCAACGCCGGCCTGATGAAGCTGCCGCGCTGGCATCCCTATTTCCGTCTCGCCGTGCATTTCGACATCGAGCGCGAGCGACGAAATCGGGCCTCAACTGGCGCAGCATCGGCATCGGCGCCGCGCGACGTGAAGACGGTCGTGCTGACCCACATGCACATCGATCACGACGGCGGCCTGAAGGATCTGCCTTACAGCGAAGTGCTCGCGGCGCCCGGCGAACTCGCGATCGCCTCCGGGATGATGGGGCAAATCCGCGGCTACCTGCCGCAGCGCTGGCCGGCCGGCTTCGACCCGAAGCCGCTGGCGTTGGAGCCAAAGCCCTTCGGGCCGTTCGCCAGTTCGCGCGCGTCTGACCCGCGACGGCGCGGTGATCGCGATCCCGACGCCGGGCCATACCGCACCATCATCTGTCGCGTCGCCGTCGTCGACGAGGACGTCACGCTGTTGATTGCCGGCGATGCCGCCTACACGCGAGGCGAACTTGCGGGCCGGCCTGATCGACGGCGTCAGCGGCGACGAAGCGCAGGCGCTGGCGACTTTGCAGAATTTGCGCGCTTTGGCGGAGGAGCGGCCGATGGTGTTTTTGCCGACCCACGATCCGCAGACGCCGGAGCGGCTGGCTGCGCGCCGCGTGTTGGAAGCGCCCTCACCGCAGCCCTCTCCCGTATACGGGAGTGGGGGCCGTGAACCCTTCTCCCGCCTACGGGAGAAGGTGGCGCGAAGCGCTCAGCGACAAGCTCGCGTGTCGCGGGGATGAGCGCCGTCTATCTCGCCATCATCAGCGTGCGGCGGTCGCGATCGCGGCGGCGGTCCTGCGCCGGCTGATAGGCGAGCTTGCCGTGATGCTGGCAATAAGGCCCGGCGCATTGGGCACGGGCGAACCGCAATAGCGGAATTCCGACGTCGTCGGATCGCCGAGCGGCCATTTGCACATCGACTCCTTGAGGTCGACGATCGTCACCCGGAGCGACATCGGGACGACGACCTCTTCCTCGAGCCGCACCGCATGCATCTGCGGCTGCGCGGCGACCGACATCGCGAGCGCATTGGCGCCATGGGTCATCGGCTGCGGCGATCATCACCGGCGGCAGGCAGCGCGTGCGCGGCGCGGCGCGGCGCCGCCTGGCGCGCGCGGCGGCGGCGGCGTCTCGTCGTGGTCGGCGGGCGGCTTGACGCTGCCCGCCAATCCCAGGCGATGAACTTTGCCGATCACGGCGTTTCGGGTCAGCCCGCCGCCGATCGCTGCAGAAATCTGGCTTGCGCTCTTGCCGTCCAGCCACAGCTGGCGAAGCAGCTCGACTCTTTCGTCGGTCCAGGACATCTAGGCCTCGTCTCTCGTTCCAGGGCTATCGGCAGGCCGCTTCGGACTCGCAATTTTCGCCTCTGGCAGAATCCCGCCCCATCGCCTGGCCGCAACATCGGCCAGGCGTCACGCTCAGGAAACGCTCTCTAAGAAGTCGTCCTCACGACATGTCGTGGGGCACTGCTGAGGACGCTACACTACTCGTTGAATCTCGCGCAAGAGTCGCTGGCCCTTGCGAGATGCGGCGTTTTCCCCAGCATTACCAAGTCGCTGGGACGGCCCGACATTGTCGAGGCCAGGCATTTGCGCGAGTCGCTTCAAGTCGTTTATCGGGCGAATTTGATGGCGGCCGGACCGTGAAAAATTTCCTGTGGACTTCTGTTGCAATTTGACCCTTGCGCCTGATTTCCTATATTTCGGGCAGTCGCCGCAGCCGCCCCACCCCGGGGCGGCGTTTTGTTTTTGACGGTCCGCATCGTCGCCAGACGACTCCGGAGACCTCGACCGGACGGAGCCTGAGCCAGTGACTTCCGCTATCGTACCTGTTTACGCACGGGCCGACGTGACCTTCGAGCGCGGCGAGGGCTGCTGGCTGACGACGACGATCGGGCGAGCGCTATCTCGATTTCGGCGCCGGCATCGCCGTCAATTCGGTCGGCCATTGCCACCCCCATCTCGTCGAGACGCTGATCTCGCAGGGCTCGCAAGCTCTGGCACACCTCGAACCTGTTCCAGATGCCGGAGGGCGAGCGGCTCGCCCAGCGCCTGTCGGATGCGACCTTCGCCGACCTGGTGTTCTTCGCCAATTCCGGCGCGGAGGCCAACGAAGCCGCGATCAAGATGGCGCGCAAGCGCCACGCCGCCGCCGGACATCCCGAGCGTTTCCACATCCTCACCTTCGAGGGCGCCTTCCATGGCCGCACGCTGGCGACGCTCGCCGCCGGCGGCCAGGCGAAATATCTCGAAGGTTTCGGGCCGAAAGCGCCCGGCTTCGACCAGATCCCGATCACCGATCTCGCCGCCGTCGAGGCGGCGATCGGGCCGCAGACGGCCGCGATCATGATCGAGCCGATCCAGGGCGAGGGCGGCGTGCGCGTCGGTCGATCCGCGCCTTCCTGCGGGGCTTGCGCGAGATCTGCGACCGCGAGGGCATGCTGCTGATCTTCGACGAAGTGCAGACCGGCGTCGGGCGCACCGGCAAGTTTTTCGCCTACGAACTGTCGGGCGTGACGCCCGACATCCTGACTTCGCGCCAAGGGCCTCGGCGGCGGCTTCCCGATCGGCGCCTGCCTGGCGACAGCCGATGCGGCCAAGCGGCCTGACCGTCGGCTCGCATGGCACGACGTTCGGCGGCAACCCGCTGGCGATGGCGATCGGCAACGCCGTGCTCGACATCGTGCTGGCGCCGGGCTTCCTCGAGCAATGTCGCGCAGGCTCGGCCTGCTGGCGCGGCAGAAGCTCGCCGCGCGTCAAGGATCGCGCATCCGCGAGATCATCGAGGAGGTGCGCGGCGAAGGCCTGATGATCGGCCTCAAGCTCAAGATTCCGCCGGCGGATTTCGCCGCGCTTGGCGCGCGACGCCGACCTGCTGACCATTCCTGCCGGCGACAATACCGTTCGCCTGCTGCCCCCGCTCGTCATCACCGAAGACGAGCTCGACGAAGGCGTCCGGCGCATCGACGCCGCATGCAAGGCCGCCGAGGCCAAGCTTGCGGCGGCGCGCCGCCGCGGCTTGAGCATATCATGACGAAAAATGGCACGAGATTTCCTGGACCTGCTCGATCTGCCGGCCGCCGAACTGCGCGGCATCCTCGACGCCTCCCGGGACATGAAGGCGCGCCGCGGCGACGGCGCGAAGCCGCTCGCCGGCAAGACGCTGGCGATGATCTTCGACCGTCCGTCGACGCGCACCCGCGTTTCGTTCGATATGGCGATGCGCCAGCTCGGCGGCGAAACGATCATGCTGACCGGCGCGGAAATGCAACTCGGCCGCGGCGAGACGATCGCCGACACGGCGCGCGTGCTGTCGCGCTACGTCGACGCGATCATGATCCGCATCCTCGATCATCACGATCTGACGGAGCTCGCCCGCCACGCGACGGTGCCGGTCATCAACGGGCTCACCAAGCGTTCGCATCCCTGTCAGGTGATGGCGGATCTGCTTACCTTCGAAGAGCATCGCGGCCCGATCCGCGGCCGGAAAGTCGCCTGGAGCGGCGACTACAACAACGTGCTGTCGTCCTGGATCGACGCCTCGGCGCAGTTCGATTTCGAGATCGAAGTCGCCTGCCCCGAGGAGCTTCAGCCGAAGCGCGAGCGGATCGACGCGGCGATCAAGGCGGGCGCGAAGGTGACGATCGGCGCCGATCCGAAGAAGGCGGTCGCCAACGCCAGCGCCGTGATCTCCGATTGCTGGGTCTCGATGGGCGACGAGGACGAAGGCGTCAGGCACAATCTGCTCAAGCCCTATCAGGTCAATTCCGAGTTGATGCGCTGCGCCAGGCCCGACGCGATCTTCATGCATTGCCTGCCGGCGCACCGCGGCGAAGAAGTGACCGATGAAGTGATCGACGGGCCGCAGTCGGTCGTGTTCGACGAGGCCGAAAACCGGCTGCATGCGCAGAAAGGCGTGCTGGCCTGGTGTCTGGGAGCGATCGGTTGATGATGGATCTGGCGCGCGATGTATCCGACGACGCCGTCGACGACGTCGTCCTGCCCTACACGGTCGAAAGCCTTTCCATTCGCGGCCGCCTCGTGCGGCTCGGGCCGGCGATCGACGCGGTGCTGAAGCGGCACGGCTATCCCGAGCCCGTCAACCGCGTGGTTGGCGAGGCCGCCGCGCTCGCGGTGCTGCTCGGCTCGACGCTGAAGATCGAGGGCCGCTTCCAATTGCAGACCAAGACCGACGGCGCGCTCAACATGCTCGTCGTCGATTTCGACGCGCCGTCGAATTTCCGCGCCCTGGCGCGGTTCGACGCGAAGGCGGTCGCGGAGCGCGCGGCCAAGGGCGAAGACTTGATGGGTTCCGGCCATCTCGCGTTTACGATCGAAGCCGAAGGCGTGGGCTCGCGCTATCAGGGCGTCATCGCGCTGACCGGCCAGGGCCTGGAGGCCGCCGCGCACGATTATTTCGAGCGCTCCGAGCAGATCCCGACGCTGGTCCGCCTCGCGGTCGGCCAGAACGTCACTTCCGATCGGCGCCGACTGGCGCGCGGGCGGCCTGCTCGCGCAATTCCTGCCGGATTCGCCCGAGCGCCGCCGCCGCGTCGACTTCGATCCCGGCGACGCGCCGCAAGGCATTGTCTCGGAGCCGAGCGCGGAAGACGACGAATGGGTCGAGGCGAAGTCGCGCGCGTCAACCACCGAAGACCACGAGCTGATTGATCCGACTCTGTCGAGCGAGCGGCTGCTGTTCCGGCTGTTCAACGATCGCGGCGTGCGCGTCTCCGAACCAACTGAGTTGGTTGAAGCCTGCCGCTGCTCGTCGGAGCGCATCGATGCGATGCTGCAGAGTTTCTCGCCGGAAGAACGTCAGGCGATGGTTGGCGACGACGGCATGATCGGCGTCACCTGCGAATTCTGCTCGGTGAAGCGGGTGTTCAACCCCGCCGACTACGAAGCCTGAGGGGAACGGAGCGCACGTGAGCGAGGATGACTTCCGCGGCCGTCTGACCGAGGCCGCTGACCGCGTCGAGAAATTGCTGGAGGCGCTGCTCGTCGTCGAAGGCGCAGGCGCACGAAGTGGCGCGGCCCGAGCGCCTGATGGCGGCGATGCGCTGGGGCGCGCTCGGCGGCGGCAAGCGGCTGCGGCCTTTTCTCGCGATCGAGACCGCGCGCGCGCTCGGCGTCGAGGGCGAGGCGCCGCTCCGCGCCGGCGTCGCGATCGAAAGCGTGCACTGCTATTCGCTGATCCACGACGATCTGCCGGCGATGGACGACGACGACCTGCGCCGCGGCCGCCCCACCGTCCACGTCCAGTTCGATGAGGCGACCGCGATCCTCGCCGGCGATGGCCTGCTGACGCTCGCGTTCGAGATTCTCGCCGATCCCGAAACCCACCCCGACGCCGCGGTGCGCGCCGACCTCTGCCTCGGCCTGGCGCGCGCGGCCGGCCTCGCCGGCATGGTTGGCGGCCAGACGTTCGACATCGAAGCGGAAAAGGCGACAACGCCGCACGAACTCGAAACGATCGCGCGCCTGCAGGCGATGAAGACCGGCGCGTTGCTGAAATTCGGCGTCGAAGCCGGCGCCATCGTCGCCGGCGCCTCGCCGCAGCAGCGCGCTGCGCTCGGCGAATACGGCGCCGCGCTCGGCGCCGCGTTCCAGGTCGCCGATGACATCCTCGACGCGGAGAGCACATCGGACGCGCTCGGCAAGCGCGCCGGCAAGGACGCCGCCCGCAACAAGGCGACGTTCGTCGCCGCGCTCGGTCTGGTTGAAGCCAAACAACTGCGAGACAAGCTGGTCGCGCAGGCGCTGGCGGCGGTTGACGCGGCGGAGCTTGGCGCCGAAGGGCGACATCCTGCGCGCGGCGGCGCGGTTCGTGGCGGAGCGTGCGAACTAGCGTGTTCTGAGTCAGACGTTCGCCGTCATTGCGAGGAGCGCAGCGAAGAAGCAATCCATGCCTCGGCTGCCGCAACCCTTCGCGAGCGTGCGCCAAGCGGGCGGCGGTTGAAGCGCTGGATTGCTTCGCTTCGCTCGCAATGACGGGCCGGCGCGACCCATAAAATCGCCTGTTTCAGCGATCCTCGCCGTCGCCTATCGCATCGGCGCGATCACCAGCTTGCCTTTCGGCATGCCTGTCTTCTCAAGTTCGACGATGGCCGGAATCGCCTCGGACAGCGGCGCGATGCGGCCGATCGCCGCGACCAGCGCGCCCTTCTCGGCCGCTTCGGCGACGCCCGCCAGGGAGTTTGGCGTCGGATTGCCGAACACGACGTGATGTCGCGACGAGAGCCAGCAACCCACGATCTTGGCGAACGTCGGGACGATGTGCAGCGACATGCCGCCGCGTTTCAGCATGGCGCCGCATTGGCTCAGCGACAATGCGCCCGCCGTATCAAAGACCACGTCGAAGCGATGCTGATAAGCAGCGATGTCGAAGGCGCGATAGTCGACGACTTCGCCGACGCCCAGCGCCTGCGCTTCCTCGCGCCCGGAGGCGCTGCAACTGCCAACGACGCTTGCGCCGCGCATGCGCGCAATCTGCACCGCTAGTCGACCGACCCCGCCCAGACAGCCGGATATGAAAACCGACTGGCCCGCGCTCAGCTTGGCCTTCTCGATCAGCGCAATCCAGGCCGTCAGACCCACAATCGTCAGGGCGGCCGACTGCTCGAACGAGAGCGACGGCGGCTTGAGCCCAACGTTCTTCTCATCCGCAACGACGTATTCGGCAAACGCGCCCGCTTGACCAATCGACGTGACGCCGAACACTTCGTCGCCCACCTTGAATTGCGCCACGCCTAGGCCGACCCTATCAACCACGCCGGCGAAATCGTGACCCAGCCCTCGGGGAAACCGGAAGCCGGAAAGCGCCTTCAGCTCGCCGCGACGGATTTTCCCGTCCATCGGGTTCGCGGATGCGGCCCTGACCTGAACACGAACCTGTCCGCGCCCCGGTTCAGGCGACGGCGCCTCGTCCAGGCGCAAAACATCAGGCGCGCCATAGCGAAGATACTGAACTCGTTTCATCACCTGTGTCCTTGATCCGTTCGATCTCGAATACGCTGCGCGCAGCGATCGGGTTTAAGCTGGCGAACTCATTGGCCCACCCACCACACCCAGACGAAACCTGCCGCGAGCACCGCCTCCGCGACGACCGAGCGGAAAATGCCGGAGCCTGCGCGTCGGGCCCAGAACTCGTAGACGCCGAGACCCGCGACGAGCGCGATCGCTCCGCCAGTGACGAGGCACACCGCCGAGCGGACCTCGGAGGGAGCAGCCGCTCGTGCGAGGAAGAACATCAGGGCGAGGCCGAGATAGATCACGCCAATCCGCCGAAACAGGATGAGCGCGCCAACGGTCGGCTCGATGCTCCACTCCTTGAGGACGGAACCGCCGGCGAACAGGAAGCGCAGCCCGAGCACGGCGCCGGCGCAAGTCATGATCAAGGCTATGGTTTGAAAAGTCATCGTTGGTCTCCCGTCAGAAGGAGCATGGACGATTGCGCATGGACGATCCATGCGATACCGTCGATTTTTCATTGGAGATCGTCCAGAGATGGACCCGCTATCCGAGGTCGTCTCGTTTCTGGAGCTGCGAAACTATCGGGCCGGCGGTTTCGAGGCGGGCGGCGACTGGTCGGTCCGTTTCGATCCGTATGACGGGGTCAAATGCTACGCGGTAACCTCGGGCGCATGCTGGCTCGTTGTGGAGGGGGTTGGCGAGCCGGTGCTATTTGCACAAGGCGATTGCCTCCTGCTGCCGCACGGCTCGGCGTTTCGGGTCGCCAGCGATCCGGCCCTCCCTTCAGAGGATTGGAAGCGCTACTTTCTCGACGCCCGCGACGGCGCGCTGGTCAGGCTCAACGAAATTGCGGGAGTGACCGTGATTGGCGGCCATTTCCAGCTCGCCGGTCCGCAGGCGGAGATGCTGCTCTCCATGCTGCCGCCGATCGTCCATCTGCGGAGCGAGGTCGATCGCAACGCCTTGCGCTGGGCGTTCGACCGGATGCGCCTGGAGGTCACCGATCCCAGGCCCGGAAGTTTCCTGATCGTGCAGCATCTCGCTTACATGATCTTCGTCCAGGCGTTGCGCCTCCATCTCGAGGAGAGCCGCGGCGGAGGCTGGTTGTCTGCGCTTTCCGACAAACAGGTAGGGGCCGCGATCGCGGCGATCCATCGCGAGCCCGGGCGGCGATGGACGGTGGCGGCGCTGGCCGTGGAGGTCGGGATGTCGCGATCCGGTTTCGCGGCGCGGTTCGGGCAGTTGGTTGGTGATGGGCCGATCGAATATCTGACGCGCTGGCGCATGTTGCTCGCCAGCCGCAGTCTGGCGCGCGGCGAGCCGATTGGCGCCGTCGCCCGCTCGCTCGGGTACGAATCCGAGAGCGCGTTCAGCTTTGCATTCAAGCGCGTGATGGGTAACCCGCCCCGACATCACGCGCGCCTAGCGGCGATGGCATGACGTCCACCGTTATTGCGCGGAGCACAGCTATGAAGCAATTCTCGCTTTGTCCGCAGCAACCCTTCGCCAACAAACATCGGAGGACCGGCCGCTGAAGCCCAAAATGCTCTAGCGGTCCTGAGCCTACGCTTGGCGCCGTCGCCAGATCCTCATTCATCGAAATACTTCGACTGCCCCCCAAACAATCAGCGCTATGCCCATCAGACGGCTCACGCGAGGTCCCGCTGGAAGCAGTTTCTCGACCAGAACCAGCAATGCCAGGGCCGCGATCCATAACAGGTTCATCACGCCGCCGACGAACAACAGGATCATCAGCAACCAGCAGCAACCGAGACAAAACAGCCCGTGCGTCGCGCCGGCCCGGAGAGGTCCCAACCAGCCGTTGCGCCAAAATCGGGTCAGCAGCGCCGCCGGCGAGCGGCACTGGACGAGACAGACCTGCTTCCAGGGCGTCCATTGATAGACCCCCGCGGCGATCAGCAGCAGGCCGGCCAGCCGGGCGCTGCCGCTGGCCATGTCCGCCGACAGCAGGCCGGCCCGGTCGAGGCCGAATTGCAAAGCCGTTGCAACCAGGCTGAAGCCGAACCAGATCAGCATGTAGCCGAGAACGAACAGGCCGGTCGGGCCAAGCACGCGGCCGCCGCGACGCCCGTTCATCAGCGCGCTGGTCAGCAGAATGGCTGGCGCGGCGCTGGGCAGCATCATCGCCATCATCATGATCGCCCACATCAGGAAGATCACCACGGCGTAGCCGGCGGACCATTCGGGTGCCATCAGCATGATCTGGCCGCCGCCCATGTCCATCTGCTCCATCTCGATCCCGGCGCCCAGGAACAGCCATCCCCAGGCGAGCAGGACCACGACGCGCCAGCCCCGCCAGCACGACCTGACGGTCGTGCCGCAGCAGGGCGCGCAGCATCGACGGCTCGCCGCTAGTTCAGGCGCCCCTTGTGGCTGAGATGGATCTGCGCGAACTGGCCGTATGTCCCCTGCAGGTCGAGCGCGATCGGGCCAGTGGTCTTGCTGGTCCCGCTGCCGATCTCGGCCAGTGAACTCGAAGCTCTGCGGGAAATCGATGCGCACCCGATGCTCCGCGCCCGTCACCGGATTGCGGATCGGCTCGCCCATCGCCAGTAGCGACGCCGGGGATCTCGACCCGCGCGCGGCGCGCATCCACGTCGACGTCGAAATTGATCGGATGGAATAGCGGCGGGTGCTTGGTTGGACTCATGGCGCTGAATATCCACCACATCGTCGCCATGTCCTCGGTCTCCTGCCCGGACATGATCTTCACCAGCGCGTCCCGCTGGCGCGCATCGGCGCGCTCGTCGATGATCAGTTGCATGCTGCCGTTGCCCTGATGCACGGCGCCCGGCCAGCGGTACATCGCCACGGCCCGCAGCCCGTCGAGCCTGACATCGCCGAATTGGCCCTATTCGATCTGGTAGCTGGCAACCGCCTCGCAGAACCCCTTGTCCGGCAAGCGCGTTGAACTGGCAAGGGCAAGCGAAGATGCAGTTGCAATTGGCGAACTCGGTTGCCTTGATTTCCCATTCGACTGAGACGGGCATGTGATCCTCCCCCGAATGCTGGATCGACTGATTTTCTGGTCCCATCATCCGCTCGGCCCCTTGGAGCATTCGAGCGGACGCTCCTGAGCGTCGGTGAGCTCGTGGTAAGGGTCTGCGGCGTTGGCGACGGGCTCTGCCTACTTCTATCACATTCCGCAGGAACGGTAAGTGGGATCAGCGCATAATCGGTTTCAAAGCGCATGCTGCCGATGTCGGGAATTACGAGGAATCGACGCCAACCAACCTCATAATTCTCACCCCGCGATTCGGAATATGCCGCGCGCGCTGAGCTCTGGGAAGCGGGACCGAAATGGATCAAACAGCATCATGATGGATTTGATCGCTCACCCCATGGCTTCGAGCTTCCGCTTGTCGCCAGCTCCTAGGATGACGCGAGGCGTACAAACTCCGGCGCAAATGACGCGGCAACGGCCGGTTTAGCGGCTCTCATAATGCGGCAGGTGGATCATTCGCCGTGTTCCGCGCTCCACGTCGTAAACATGAAACAAGTCCATGTTCCGACCATAGAGGTGCAGGCTGACGCATCGAGATCGGGAGGTTGGAACGCCGGTCATGTGAATGTAATCGGGGTTCGGCACGAAGGTCGTCACCGCGCCGGGATTCAAAAGCACCACCCCGCCGCGGCGCAAAGCGATGCCGCTGTCTTCGCGGATTGTGCCGTGTTCGGAGATGTAGGCCCTTTCCTCGAGCAGCCCTTCGACAACGCCGACTACGCCCCAGCTTCCGTGGTCATGCACAGGCGTCCACTGTCCCGGCAGCCAGACGAGGGCGAACAGCGATAAGTCGCCGTCCGGGCCCAAATAGATAGCGTTTCGAGCGTAGTGGGCCGGGTCTTCGCGGAAATGCTCAGGCCGAAGGAACTGAGGTGCAGACTTGAGCAGCGCCAGCATCATGGGCGCGATCTCGGTTACACGGTCGGCCGGGTCGGCCGTCCGCGAAATTGCCGCCCGACAATCCGTGATAAAGGACTCCAGCACATTTCCCAACGGGGGCCTCCAGGCAATGTTTTGAACGCCAAATCCCGACCATACTAACTGGCGGCTTTTTGTTCCACGACGAGAGTTCGGGGAGGCGTGACAGCTAGACACCCCGACCCACGTAGCTGCTCGATTGCGAGAGTTTGGCGTGTTGCTGGGCTTACAGACCCGCGGCTCGCCGCAGCGCGTCGTTGATCCGCTCCTGCCAACCCGGTCCTTCTTCTTGAAAATGCGCGATCAGATCGCTGTCGAGCTTGATCGACACCAATTCTTTCGAGACGGGGACGCCAACTTTTCGCGGAGTGCGGACGGGTTCGGCCGCCGCCGGCGGCGCCGGTTTGAACACAGCTTCGGCAACCGACAAGGCGTCGGTGGGTCGATACCGGTTCGGTGGTCTTGTCATGCGAATTCCTTTCGAAGCGGCTTTGCGGCGCGACTACCGTCGGGTCGGGCTTTTGTTCACCGGGCCGGCGTTTTTCCCGCGCATCGTAGACTTGGACTTCAGGTGCGCCTGGTTTGCGGCGGCGAAATCGAAACGTGCCGGTTTGGGCTTTTCGGAGGGCTGAACGACCCCGCCGGCCGAACTGTCCATCGGAGCGGCAGGCTCCAGGCCGACAGGCTCAGTCGCCCCGACCGGCGGCGAGGACAGGACGGCGGCGCCGGGAACATCCGGGTTTGCAGGCGTGGTCTTGAGCCTATCGGCGGATTTCGGCGCTCTGCCGCTTGATTTCATCATTCGCCATCGCCTCTTGCGGCGCGCATCTTACATCACCGCCGGCATTTCAGTCGGATATTTCACAGGAAAAAGCCTGAGCCAGCAGCCGCCTGCCTCAATAGTGTGGAGGAGCTGACTCAGGTGCTGGGCGCGGAGAGGTCAAGTTTCGAAACTCCTCGCCCAATGCCGTGACGTGACGCTGCAGCGCATCGATCGTCCGCCATTGCGAGGTGATCACCTCGTTCAAGTCCGCAATCGTCTTATCCTGATGCGCGACACGCGCTTCCAATGTGTCGAGGCGGGAGGAAACGTCTGCGAGGCCATCGTTCATCGCTTTTCCTTCGCCGGTCGCAGTTTTACCTCGCCCCCTGCGCCAATGCGGCAGCGGGGTCGCTGACGAGGCGGATCAGCATTTGGGCTGCCCAGGCTTTCCGCATTCCGCCTTTGCAGGAGCGGGCGGAGGAGCCCTCACCACCGGCGCAGGAGGCGGAGCGGCCGGCGGAGGCGGAGCGCGCATAACCGGCGCAGGAGGCGGAGCAGCTGGCGGCGGCGGCGCGCGCATAACCGGCGCAGGAGGCGGCGCGGCAGGCGGCGGAGCGTGCACGACCGGAGCGGCTGGCGGAGGCGGAGCGTGCACTGCCGGCGCAGGCGGCGGCGCGGCTGGCGGGGGCGGAGCATGCACGACCGGCGCAGCTGGCGGCGGCGGAGCGTGCACGACGGGCGCAGGAGGCGGCGCGGCTGGCGCCGGCTTGGGGACGATGACCGACTCCGGTTTCGGCGCCGTCGACGGCGCCGGCTTGACGACCTCCGGCGTGACGATCGCTGGCTTGTGGGCTTCAGGCGCAGCGGCTGGCGGCGCGCCAGGCTTGAGCACCCCGGCCGCGGGCGTAGGCAAAGGCTGTACGCTGGGGAGAGGATTAACGGGCGGCTTGAGCGCGCCCGCTGCTGGGGTGGGAAGAGGCGCGGCGGCCGGCGACGGCAGCTTCGGCGCGCCCGGGCTCGGAAGCGGCGCGGGCTTCGGCGCCCCGGCCGCAGGCGTCGGAAGAGGCTCGCCCGCCGGCGCTGGCAGCTTCGGCGCGCCCGGACTCGGAAGCGGCGCGGGCTTGAGCGCCCCGTCCGCAGGCTTCGGCAAAGGCGTTGCGCCGGGACTCGGGGTAACGGCCGGCTTGAGCGCGCCCGCAGCGGGGGTCGGGAGCGGCTCGGCGGCAGGCGTTGGCAACTTCGGCGCGCCGGGACTCGGAAGTGGTGCAGGCTTGGGCGCTTCGGCCGCGGGGGTCGGGAGCGGCGCGGCGGCAGGCGTTGGCAGCTTGGGCGCGCCCGGACCAGGAAGCGGCGAAGGATTCACAGCTCCGGCCGCAGACGGCGGCGCAGGGGGCGCGGCCGGTGTCGGCGCGCCGGCGGGCTTTACGCTGCCGGCTGGGGGCGTCGCGGTAGCCGGAAGCGCCGGCTTTCCGGCGGGCGGCGCCGCCGCGATCGGGGGCAACGGCTTGACGACGGGTCGACCGGCCCGTGGCGGCGGCGCGGCCGCGGCGGCAGCGGGTGGCGCCGTGGGCGCGACCGGGCGAATATTGGCGGGCAGGCGCGGCGCGGCCTGCGGCTGCCGCGGCGGTGGCGGAGCGGCGCCGCGCGGCGCGAGACCTTCGCGATTGCCGTGATCGCGATAGGCCATGGCGCCAATCGCCAGCGGAATGGCGACGGCAAGCGCCGGCAGGACACCGATCGCGCCCGGCGGCGCAGGCGGCGGAAGGTCCCGCCAATCGTCGTCGTCATAGCCACGATCGTAATACGCGGGTGGCGGGGGCGGCGGCGGCCCGAAATCGTCGAACACATAGACGGGACGGTCTTCGTAAAAACCTTCGTCCGGCGGCGGCGGCGGCAAGTCTGCATAAGCCATTGGGCGGAAATCCCGCGGCGGATCGAATGGCGCCGATAGCATCGCCAGGCGCCGGCGAGCATCCGCGACATGCGGTCCGCGCTTGTAGGTGCGCAGATAGGTCCAATAGGCGTGCGACGTGTTCTCATTCACCGAGCGGCGCCAGAAGGCCGCTTCGCGACGAGCCGCCAGGATCGCACGAACCCGGCGCGCCTGATCGGAATTCGGATAGGCGGACAGGAAGGCCTGGTAACCGTCCATCGTGTCGCGCGCCAACGCCCGCGAATAGGCGTCGTCCGGCGACAGCGGGGCATTGGACTGTTGAGCGGCGTCGGGCGCGGCCAAAACCGGCGGGGGCGGAGCGTCCGCGGCGCGCTCAAAGACGAAATAAGGGCCATCCAGCTTCGAGGCGTCCCAGGGAATTAGCGCGCCTTGCGTCTGCTGGTTGACCAATACCCGGGTCTGATCGAAGACGGCGGAGATATCGACGCCGCCCTGGCGCATGAGACCGGCCAGAGTCTTGCCGTAAACGCCATAGGGCCCCTGCTCGTCGCCCGCCAACGTGCCAGGCGCCGCATTGAAGGCGATCAATTCGCCTGGTTCGACGTCGACCAGCGCAAGCCCCGGCGCCAGCGGCGCGCCCTGAGCGGGATAGGGATTTGCTCTTGCGCCGTCGATCACCACGACCCGAACCCGGCCCGGCGTCTGGGCGAGCGCATGGGTGAAATCGGAGAGCCGGATAGCGTCTATCGGGGTGTCGGCGTCACGGTTGATGTGGGCGTCGACGGGCACGAAATAATTGTCGCCATTGTACTGCACCGCCCGGCCAGACAAATAGACGAAGGCCTGCATGTCGGGACCCGCGGCGGACGCTTTGTCGAGGAAGTCGCGCAGGGCGACCCGCAGCGATTTTTCGTCAAGGTCGCGAGCGCCCACCACATCATAACCCGCGGCCTGCAGCGTCTGCGCGACGAGCCCGGCGTCATTCGCCGTGGTCGCCAGGGCCTGATCCGGATAGGTCGCATTACCGATGACCAGAGCGATGCGCGGATTTGGCTCCGCCGATTGCGCCAAAGCTTCCAGCGGCGAAATCGCCACGCTGGAAAACAATACGAAGAACGTAGAGATCGTCCTGAAAGAGAAGCTCATGTCGCCTTTGAATAGGTCGGAGAATTCGATTCGGCCGGAACGATACTCTGTTTGTAACTGGATTTGTGCGAATGACGTTAGAGTTTGCAATGTTGTCTGAATTGGGACGCTCGACTGGATCAGATCGCTTAAGTTCGTCCGTACCCCATGAAACGATCGCGGCAATTGCCAATGCCGGTCGGCTACCGGCGTTTGACGGAAGCGTCGATCTGGGTTGAATGAAGCGGCGCTGCGGGCGGGTGTTGGCAGGCAAGCGTCGGCGGTGGACCGCCAGCAACGAATTTGTGGGGAGCGAGTAAATGGAAAAGGCAATTTCGCGGCCCGCCGTGGAAACCACCCCGACCGGCCTCGAGCTGACCTTTCCCGACGGCGCTTCGGGCTACCTCAACTATTACTGGCTTCGCGACAATTGCCCGAGTTCGTTCGACAGCCAGACCCGCGAGCGGGTGTTCGACATTTTTGGCCGTCGCAGCGCGCCGCAAGCGCGGGAGGCGCGCATCGACGGCGCGCATCTCGAAATCGTCTGGCGCAACGAGGACCACGTCTCGCGCTTTCCGCTGGAAGCGCTGGCGCCCTACGCCGCCGGCCGACGGCGCCCCGATCCCGCGGACCTGCCGCGAAAGCCCTGGTACTCGAACCATTACGACCAGGTCGCGCGCTTCTCTCAGCGCGACCTGATCGCCGACAAGGCACATGTCGTCAAATGGCTGGAGGCGCTGATTGTCGAGGGTGTGTCGATTGTCACCGACATGCCGGACACTGACGCCGGCCTGACGGAGCTGGTGCGAGTGATGGGGCAAGTGCGTCCCACCTTCTTTGGCGAATATTTCGACGTCAAGACCCACATCGCGCCCACCAACCTCGCCTATACGGCCAAGGCGCTGGAGCTGCACACGGACACGCCCGCGGAGGATTTTGCGCCGGGCGTGCAGTTCCTGCATTGCCGCGCCAACAGCGTGGACGGCGGCGACAGCCTGTTCCTCGACGGCGTCGCGGTCGCCAACGATTTCCGGGCCGAGTCGCCTGAGGATTTCAAGCTGCTGTCGGAGACCCTGATCCCCTATTATTGCGAGCACGATTCCTACGACGTCCGCTCCCGCCAGCGGGTGATCGAACTCGACGAGCATGGCGAAGTCTCTGGGGTCACCATCAGCCAGCACATGGCGGACATGTTCGATCTGCCGCAGCGGTTTCTCGATTCTTATTATCCCGCGTTCTGCCGGTTCGGGCAGAAGCTGCAATCGGCCAAATATCTGATGCGGTTCCGGCTCGCCGCGGGCGAATGCATCGTGTTTGACAATCACCGCGTCGTGCACGGCCGCGCCGCCTATTCGGCGACCAGCGGCGACCGCTATATGCGCGGCTGCTACGCGGATCGCGGCGAAATGCGCAGCACCTATCGAGCGCTGACCTCAGAAGGCCGCTTCAAATGAGCAAGCACGATTTGAGCGAGGACGAGGTCCAGCAATTGAGGATCGACCTCGCGGCGGCGTTCCGACTCGCCGTCCAGTTCGACTGGCACGAGTCGGTCGCCAACCATTTCAGCGCAGCGGTGTCGGCGGACGGAAGGCGTTTCTTGCTAAACCCGAGATGGCGGCATTTCGGCTCGCTGCGCGCGAGCGACCTGCTGCTGCTAGACGCGCGGGATCCCGATGTGATGTCGCGCCCAAACGCGCCCGACCCGTCGGCGTGGACGATTCATGGCTCGATCCATCGCGAACGTCCCGCCGTCCGCGTGCTGCTGCATTGCCATCCGCCCTATGCGACCGCGCTGTCGACGCTCAAGGATCCGTCGATGAAGCCGCTCGACAACAACACCGCCCGCTTCTTCAACCGGGCCGGCATCGACCTCGGCTTCGGCGGCATCGCCGACGACGAGGAGGAAGGGCGCCGCCTCGCCAGCGCGCTCGGCAATCACGACACGCTGATCATGGGCAATCACGGTGTCAGTTGCTCGGGCGAGACGGTCGCCGAGGCGTTCGAGGCGCTGTATTATTTCGAGCGCGCCGCGAAGACGCTGATGCTCGCCTACGCCAGCGGGCAGCCGCTCAACGTGCTCAGCGACGAAGTGGCCGAGAAGACCGCTGCCGGTTGGGACGATTACCGAGGCATGGCGCCGGCCCATTTCGACTACCTGAAGTCCGAACTCGACAAGCGCGATCCGAGCTACCGGCAGTAGGCTGCCGCAGCGAGTGGAGCGCAAGGCGGTCCCCTCACTCGCGACCCAGATAGCTGATGCTCAAATCGCGCCACCACGGAGCGCGGATCTCGTCGTTGATGACTTCGTCGATCGGCTTGCGCAACGCGCTGCCCAGAGGGAGCGCGATCGCGTAATTTTCCCGCTCGAACAATTGCTCGAGGACTTCGATGTCGTCGTTGAAATCCCGGCGCACGTTCCAGGCCAGGATGGGCCGGTCGTAGACGAAGGCGTCGAGCTTGCGATCCTTGATCGCCTGCAGCCCCGCATGGGCGTCGGGATAGCTGCGAACGTCGATATGCTCGCTGCGCAGATAGTCGATCGCGTGCGTGCCCGCTACGCTGCCGGTGCGCACTGACGCGAGGTCGCCGGATCTGCGGACCTGTGCCGCAAGCCGCTGCGCCGCGAGCTGCGAAGTGATCCCTGCGGTGAAGCTGGCGATCAGGATGACGGAGGCGATCATCCAACCAATGCCGATGGCGCGACCCCACAGAGTCGTCGGCGCCTTATCGGCGGCTGCAGCCTGGGTCATCGCCGACGCGGACCACCACAGGCCCGTGCCGAGGCCGCGCGCGCCGCCGCCGAAATGGTCGGTATGACGACGCTCGAGAAACCAGATTGCCGAGCCGACGCAGGCCGCGACCGCAATCAAGACTGTGATCGCCTCCAAAAACCTGACCGTGAAAATATTCTTGACGATTTGCAGCCAGTCGATCCCCCGGTTGACGGGTATCGCGATGCCGAGACCCGAGTTGTAGAAAGGCTGTGTGAAGTCGACCGTCTTTTCGCGCTCCGAGGTCACTGTTATGGCCGAGATGGCGCCTTCGACCCGGCCGTCGGCTACGGCGCCAAGCATTTCGGGGACGGTATCGAATTCGCGAAAGGTCGTATGCAGCCCGAGCTTTTCGGCGACCTTTGCCCATAGCTCGATGCTCATGCCGGTCCATTCACCGGTATCGGATTTGATCACAAACGGCGGGGCCACCTTTGTGGCGATCACGACTTCCTTGAGCGGGGGAGTCGTTGCGGTAGTCTGCGGATGGGCGGCGGTAGCCGCCAGGACGCTGATCAGAATCAGGATTGCCAATTCCATTCGGCGGATCGGCCGAGCCATTCTATTCCACATATTCCCGCTCGGTTTGCCAACGCCAAATTACCGCGCCGGACCGTGAGTGAAGGCGCGCCGCGAGGATAGCCCGTAAAGCGCGTTCGGGGCCAGCCGACTGGGGGCGGGTCGCGGAAGCAAGTTCGCATTCACCTCGAACTGCCCTGAACCGCCACGAACGTGTGTAGGGAAATCCTTCGCCCCGCTTGCGGGAGGAAAGGGAAAGCCGCTCGGTTGCGCGTTTCTACGCGGCCGGCGACCCGATCGCGGCGTTCACGTTGCGCAGAAACGCCGTGAGATCATCGGTGACGAAATCGACGAAATCGCCGCTCGGGCTTTCGCGGTCCTGCGCCTGCCGATGGTCGGTCTGGCCGGGCCGCGCGACGACCAGCACGGTCGACATGCCGCGCGCTTTGGGCACGGCAAGATTCTTGGCGATGTCTTCGAACATCGCGGCCCGCTCCGGGTCAACCTTGTGCGCGGCGAGGAACGCCGCGTAGGCCGCCTCCGACGGCTTTGGCGCCAGGCCCGACGCGACGATGTCGAAGGCGTCCTCGAACAGGTCGCCAAACCCGAGCTGCGCAATCGTGTCGAGCGCATGCCGGCGCGAGCCGTTGGTGAAGATCAGCTTGCGGCCGGGCAGCCTCGCAATCTCCGCCCCCAGCGCCGGATTTGGCGGCAGCGCAGAGCGGTCGATGTCGTGCACGAAGGCGAGAAATTCGTCCGGGCTCAGGCCGTCCTCGTCGACGAGGCCGCGCAGCGTCGTGCCGTGCTGATGGTAGTAGTATCGCTGCAGCGCCCGCGCCGAAATGCCGTCGAGGCCGCTGTGCTCGATCAGGAAATGGGTGATGCGCTCCTCGATCGCCGGCCACAGTCCGCAGTCCTGCGGATAGAGGGTGTTGTCGAGATCGAACACCCACGCATCGACATGCGCGAATTTCGCCGCGTATTGCGCGGCGCGCGCCATCGACACCGGATGCTCCGTCATACCCAAACCCTCGACGCCCTTCCTGAAATGGGCGTCCGACAGACTAGTCTCAACGCATCGAAGTTAACATCACGTACAAAGCGTGCGGATTGGTGGTCATGTAGCGCCACCCGAGGCGGCGAGGCTCGAGCAGCGCGCGGAACAGCCACTCCAGGCCCATGCGCTGCATCCAGCCTGGAGCGCGCGCCTTCTCGCCAGACAGGAAGTCGAGCAGACCTCCCGCCGTCTTGATGATCCCGACGCCTCCGAGACGGTGCAGGTTACGCGATACGAACTCCTGCTCGAGCGGGCAACCCAAGGAGATCCACAGGATATCGGGACTCAATTCGGCGATTTCACGGCAGATGATCGGCTCCTCGACGCGCGAAAAATAGCCGTGGCGGCGGCCGACGATCATGAGCCCGGGATAGCGACGGCGCATCGCTTCCACTGCCCTGCGATTGACCCGCTCCGATCCGCCGAGGAAGTAGAACGTCAAGCCTGCGGCTGCCGCTCGCGCGGCGACGGCGGGAAACAGGTCTGTCGTCGCGATGCGTTCCTGTAGCGGACTGCGAGCCAGAAATCGCGACAGCATGACCATGGGCTGGCCGTCAGGCGTAATCGAATCCGCAGCGCCGATCATTTCCGCGATGCGCGGGTCGCGCGCGCACAACGAAATCACCTGTCCGTTGAGAGAGGTCGAATAGAGCGGCCACATCGCCGACTCGCGCTCGGCGCTCAGGCAAAAATCGACGAACGCGTCCGCGGTTTCGTCGAGGCCGAGGGAATCCACCGACAGGTTGCCGATCGACACCGGTATGCGAACCGCGGAATTTCGCAGCTTCCCAGAAAGAGACATGGACTTGGCCTGACACATCTGCAGGCGTCAGGCCGCAAACACGGCGCCGCCCGATTCTGGGACAGTTCGAGCGGCGCTGCGCGCGATCATTCCGGTCGGCACGGGTCTTGCCCTCTAATCCTTCGGAAGGCCGCATCTGCGCCTAAAGGCCGGAGTTGAGTACGAGAATGGCACAGACAAGCGTCAGCAGCGTATCCATGACGGAGTTTGCTTCGAGCGGCCGGGTTTCGCGGCTCGGCCGCAGCGCCGGCGCGCGAGCGAAACTGGTTCAGGTGCTGCGCAGCTGCGCGCCGGTCGGGTTCTCCTATTTTGCCGCGGGCGCGGACGCCCTCGTCATCTTCGCAGCGGCCTATTGCTCGGCCGTTTTCTATCGGTTGGCGACGTTCGGACTGATGCCGAATGTCGAAAGCGTCGCGCAAGTCGGCGCCGTGGTCGCGCTGATCGTGGTTGGGTCTGGCCTACAGCGCAACGAATACGATCTGCAGCAATATCTCCGCAAATCGGGCCAGACCGAGCGAGCCTTCGGGGTCTGGAATCTGGCGTTCATGGTGGTGCTGACGCTGGGTTTCGCGACCAAGCAATCCTCCGATTTTTCGCGCGCGGCGATGGCGGTGTTTTATCTGCTGGGTTACGCCGGGCTCGTATCGGCGCGGCGAAGCATGGTCGACATCGCTTCGCTGATGCTCGCCCGTCGCTTCATCGAGCCGCGACGGTTGATCATCGTCGGCTTCGAAGACCGCCTCAGCGAAATCGAGAGCGGCGGCCTCGATTTCGGTCCCGGCTTCGACGTCGTCAACATGTTCGCGCTGCGCGACAATCAGGCCTATCTCGCCGACGATCTGTCGCTGGCGTCAGCCGCGGTGCGCATGCATCGGGCCGACGACATCTGCCTCGCGGCGCCCTGGTCGCGCCAGGACATCATCGGCGCGGCGACCGCGGCTTTCCTGCGTACGCCCGCCGAATTGCATCTCGACGCCGACCGGCTGCTCGAACAGTTCAGCCATGCGCACTTCAGCCGTCTCGGGACGATGTCCGGTCTGCGCATCACGCGTCCGAAACTTTCGCTGCTGCAACGGATCGAAAAGCGAACCTTCGACATTCTCGCAGCGGGCGTCGGGTTGCTGCTGCTCTCGCCTTTGCTCGCGCTGATCGCGATCCTCATCCGCATCGAAAGCCCAGGCCCGGCGCTGTTTCGCCAGACGCGTTACGGCTTCAATCAGGAACCGTTCAGCGTGTTCAAGTTCCGCAGCATGAGCACGATGGAGAACGGCGCCAAAGTGGTGGCGGCGACGCGCGACGATCCGCGCGTGACCCGGCTCGGGCGCCATCTGCGCCGGCTGAGCCTCGACGAGCTGCCGCAGCTCATCAATGTGCTGCGCGGCGAGATGTCGATCGTCGGTCCGCGCCCGCACGCGATGGCGCACGACCAGCGCTATTTCGACCGGCTGTCGCGCTATGCGCGCCGGCACAACGTGAAGCCCGGCATAACCGGCTGGGCGCAGGTGCACGGCCATCGCGGCGAGATCGTCAACGACCAGCAGATGCTGTCGCGGCTCGAGCACGACCTCTACTACGTCGACAACTGGTCGCTGTGGCTCGACATCAAGATCGTGTTCATGACGGTGCTGTCGTCAAAGGCGCACGCCAACGCGTTCTAGCAGCGTCTAAGGCTGAAGGTCCCGCCACCCACGCGCAGCGGCCTCCGCCGCCTTGCGCATCAGCCCCGAGAAACCGGAAGCTCCGATCTCGTCCGGCGCGATCCACTGGCACCCCTCAGGCGGCTCGAGGAAATGCGCCTCGCGCCGCAAACAGGCCAAGCCGCAGGGTGAAATGCGTGAACACGTGCTCAACCGGCGTAGGCAGCCGCCGACCACGCGGCCGCGAACGGCGCCTCCGCCGCGCTCAGCGCCTCCAGGTCGCCAACCCGCCAGGCGCCGCCGGGCAGCTCCATCGTCGAGGCCAGCAGCCCCTTGGGCGGACGCCGGCGGGCCAGGAAGGCGCCATTGGGCCGCACCGCGAAAAACGCCGCGCCGACCTTTTCGGGACGCTGTTTCGTTTCGGGACGGCCGGGGAAGCGCTCCGGGGCGCCGCTGCGCGCCGCGAGACAATCGCCCGAAACGGGACAGCTTCCACAATCGGGATTCCGCGGCCGGCAGATCGCGGCGCCGATGTCCATCAGCGCCTGCGCATAGTCCCCGGGTCGCGCGGCGGGCGTCAACGCTTCGGCCGCGGAGGCGATCGCCGGACGGTTGGCTGCGACAGGCGCCTCGAACGCGAACAGCCGCGAGACGACGCGCGCGATGTTGCCGTCGACCGGCGCGGCCGGCCGGCCGAAAGCGATCGCGGCGATCGCCGCGGCCGTATAGGGCCCGACGCCCGGCAGCGCCCGCAGCGCAGCCTCCTCGTCCGGAAACGCCCCTCCCGCCGCGGCGACCGCCTTCGCGCAGGCGTGCAGGTTGCGCGCGCGGCTGTAATAGCCGAGCCCGGCGAAGCTCTGGATGATGTCTTCGAGCGGCGCGGCGGCGAGCGCGCCGACATCCGGCCAGCGCCGCACGAACTCGCGAAAGTAGGGCGCCGCGCCGGTAGCCGTCGTCTGCTGCAGCAGGATTTCCGACAGCCAGACGCGGTAGGGGTCGGCGGCCTCGCCCGCCGCCGCGCGCCACGGCAGTTCGCGGCGGTGGACGTCCCACCATGCGAGAACCGACGCGGCGACGCCACGGCGCTTTAAAGCCTCGCGGGCTAGGTCTACACTGGCGGTCATGCCGCCGCTTCTAGACGCGAACCGCCCGATGAGGAAACCGAAACTCGAACCGCTCGGCGCCTTCGTCAGCGGCGTCGTGCAGTCCGCGCTCGCCGCGCGGGGCTTGAGCGAAGCGAGCCTCGTCACGCACTGGGTGGAGATCGTCGGCGCCTCGATCGCCGCGTTCGCGCGCCCCGAGCAGTTGCAATGGCCGCCGCGCGGCGACAAGCGCGACCCCGAGATGAAGAGCGCGCCGGCGACGCTGGTGCTGCGCATCGACGGCGCCTACGCGCTGGAGGCGAGCCATCTGTCTTCGCAGATCATCGCGCGCGTCAACGCCCACCTCGGCTGGCGCTGCATCCAGAAGATCGCCTTCCGGCAGGGCCCGCTGCAGCCGCTCAAACCCCCGCGCGCAAAGCCGAAGCCGCCGAGCGCCGAGGCGATGGCGGCGGCGGAAAAGCTGGCGGAGGGGGTCGACGACGACGAATTGCGGGCTGCGCTCGCGCGGCTCGGCGCGCGCGTGATCGACAGGGGTAATGGATAGCGTCCGTAGCCACGGTCGCCTGCGGCGACAGCTGACCGCGCGGGTAGCATTCCAACCCTCTGATGCGTATATGGCGCACGAGAAACAAGATGTCCGAAACCTCCCTCATTGGCCGCAGCGTCGATCGCATGAACGGCGCCGGCAACAAGATTCTGGTCCTCGATCTGCGCGGCGCCGAGAGGTTGCCGACGGCGGCGGAAGCGCGCGCGATCCACGCCGCGCCCGGCCTCGACTACGACCAGATGATGGTGCTGACCGCTCCGCGCTCGCCCGACACGCTCGCCTATGTGCCGATCTACAACAACGACGGCTCGCTCGCCGGCGCGTGCGGCAACGGCACGCGCTGCGTCGCCGACCGCCTCGCGCGCGAAACGGGCAAGGCGGTATTCGCCATCGAGACCGAGAGCGGGCTGATCTCGTGCGAGCGGCTCGGCGAATCGAGCTACCGCGTCGACATGGGCGCGCCGCGGTTCGACTGGCGCGAGATCCCCCTCGCCCACGCGGTCGACAGCATCGACGCGGTCGAGGATCGCCGGCCCGATCTGGGCCCCGCGAGCGTCGTCAACATGGGCAATCCGCACGTCGTCTTCTTCGTGCCCGACGTCGCAGTCGATCCCGCTCGAAGCGCTCGGCCCTCGCCTGGAGACGCATCCGCTGTTTCCGCAAAAGACCAACGTGTCGTTCGCCGAAATCGTCGCGCCCGATCATATCAAGCTGCGCGTCTGGGAGCGCGGCGTCGGGATCACGCTGGCGTGCGGCTCGGCCGCCTGCGCAACGCTGGTCGCGGCCGCGCGGCGCGGCCTGACCGGCCGCGACGCGCGGGTCGCGCTGCCGGGCGGCGAGCTGACGATCGCCTGGCGCGAAAGCGACGGCCACGTGCTGATGACCGGCCCGGTCGAATTCGAACGGCGCATCGAACTTCAGCGAGCGATCTTTGCAGCATGAGTGAGCCGGCGCCCGCGCGGCGCAGCGACGCGGTCGACATCGCGCGCACCGTCGCGCTCGTCGCGATGGCCGGCTATCACCTCGTCTGGGATCTGACTGACAACGACTTTCTGCCGCCAGACGTCCCGTTCACGCCGCCGATGCGGTTCGCGTCGCATGCGATCGCGACCGTCTTTCTCGGATTGGTCGGCCTCTCGTTGATGCTCGCCCATCGGCAAGGCCCGCGCTGGGGCTCATTCCTGCGCCGCATCGGCGTGGTCGCGGCTGCGGCTGGTCTCGTAACGATTGCTACCTGGTTCGTCGAGCCGCAGGCGCCGGTCGGTTTCGGCATTTTGCACTGCATCGCCGTGGCGAGCCTGTTTTCCGCGCCTCTGCTCGTGTTGCCCGCCTTTGTCGCTATCATCCTCGGCGCTGCCGCCATCATCGCTCCGTCCTACATCTCCTCGCCTTTGTTTGATCCACCCTGGTTGATCTGGATCGGGCTCGCCACCCACGAGCCGTACACTGTCGACTGGCGTCCCCTGCTGCCTTATGGCGGGATTGTCTGGCTGAGCCTGGGTTTGGTTCGAAGCCTGCCGCAGAGCTTGTTCGCCTCGCCAAGGTTCGCATGGCGCGCCGTCTCGGCGCCGGGTCGCGCCGCAGCGTGGCTAGGCCGCCATAGCCTCGCCTTCTACCTGATCCATCAACCGATCTTGTTCGCGCTCGTCTTCGGGGCCGCGAATATGTTTGGCGTGGCCGGCAGCCGCGAACGCGACGCCATGTTCGCCCAATGCCGTCCCGCCTGCATCGAAGCCGGAGGCGCGCCGGAAACCTGTGACCGCGCGTGCAGGTGCATCGCGTTGAGATCGTATCAGAAAGGAATCGGGCGCACGGGCTCGAGCCGCAACGACGCGCAGGAGCTGGCGAGCTCGTGCGTAGTTGACGGAAAGTAGATAGTAGGCCCGCCGACCTCGATCCTGAGCCTGTCGAAGGACGCTCAAGGGGCGCCTACCCGCCCGCAATAATCGCTTTCAGAAACGTCACATGTTTCATGAACGCCTCTCGCCCTGCTGCGCTCGCCTTCACCGTCGTGCGCGGACGGCGGCCGACAAAAGCCTTCGTCACTTCGACATAACCCGCCCTCGTGAGATGGTCGATGTGGGCGCCGAGATTGCCGTCGGTGGCGCCTGTCAAGCTCTTCAGGCGCGTAAAATCCAGACCCTCCTCCTCGCAGGCCGGCGCCGTCAGCGCCGCCATGATCCGCAGGCGAACAGGCTGATGAATGATCTCGTCGGGCGCTTCCATCTCAGGCCCGCCGCATCCAGAGGCCGGCGGCGATCATCGCGCCGCCGTTGATGACGGACAGGATCAACCAATAATGATCCCCGGCCCACAAGAATGCCGCGACCGTCAACGCTGCCGCGCCGACGCCGATGACGAGGAACGCGAACCCGAACCACAGGCCAGCGACCGCGTAGCCGAACTGGAACAGGCTCGGCCAGAACGCAGACAACTGCCGCCCGTTCATCTCGCCGATCACGTCGGCCCAGATATACCCGAAGCCGTAGAACAGCGCGAACAATCCCAACAACCGCCAGGGAACGCGACCGCCGAACCTCAGATCGCCGCTGAGTATCCAAAGCGTGAACGTGACGCCGATGAGATCTACGGCGAACCAGTAGGAGTTCGCGGTGGCTGGCGCGATCCTGAAAAAGCGCTTCGCGCGCAAATTGCAGCACTCCCCAGACCAGGAAGATGTCGCCCGCGCGGCGATAGATGCGAGATTGTTTTACGCGGGCGACGACGGCGTCGACGTCGGCGAGCATTGCGCTCGCTTCGCGAGGATCGATCGTCACGATGGCCCCGTCGAACCGGAACCAACCAGCGCAGCGACGGCGCCCCAATCCGAGGGGCGCCCGGCGCCGCTGAGCGCGCGGCGGAATTGCGTCAACGTGCGGCCCCAGAACAGTCCAGCAAAACCGCCCCCGATCGCCGCGGAAAGGCTCGCATAGTACGCCGCCTGCGACGGTCCGTTAGCCGTCGCGATCGCCACAGCGAGCGCATATTTGACCGGGAACGCGATCACAATCAGCGCGAGCGGAACAAAGGAGCCAGGCATCAATAATAGGCCGCGCTCCACGTCTAGCCCGGGCGGCGCGCTGAAACCCGCAAGCGCCATGCCGAGTCCAGCGCCGATGGCGCCGCCAAGCGCGAACCAAACGAGATCGAACCCGAGGCCGCGTGAGCTCAACATGCCGGTTAGGCCCCAGATGAGGAATACGGCGGGCACAACGAGCGCGCGCCGGGGCTCGACCGCGCGCGGGTTCAGCATTGCGACGCCGCGCCACAGGACGAAGGCGAGCAGCAGCCAGACCCAGAGCGGGGTATGGGACAGAATGTCTGAGATCGTCATGACTGCCTCCGCAGATATGAAACAAACATCAGATGACGGCGGATTCCCTACGACTTCACGGCTTCGACGAGCGCGGCAAGCGCCGCAGGCTTATAGACGATCCCCATGTGATCGACATCCGGCACGATCTTCACCTCTGCGCCGAACGGCGACAGGCTGGGACCGTAAGCCTCGGCGTTCATCAACTCGTCGTTCGCGCCGGCAATCACTGATATGCGCGGGCCCGAGCGCACGAAGGGCGCCCGCCAGTCGTCGGTTGAAGCGTAACTGCGCATCAATCGGTACGAATAGCTTGGCGTCACGTAGGGTATCGCCTCCGGCGCGATCGCAAAGCCTAGCACCGGCAGGGACTGGGCCCAATCAACTCCCGCCCTCTCCATCAAGCTCAACGCTAGGACGCGAGGCATGTCGACAGCGACCCATTTTCCGACACCGTCATTGGGACGATTGGTGGGCGCGTGGTAGCCGAGATAGGGCGCCAGCAACACGAAGCGCTCGAATTCGCCGGCAAGCGGACCCGCCGCGACGCGCGCGACAAAACCGCCGCCCGCGGAATGGCCGATCAGCAGGAATTTGGAGCCAGGGTGCTGCTTTTTGAGTGACGCCAGCAGATCGGCCAGATCGTCGTCGAGCTGCCCGAGATAGCCGATGTCGCCGCGCGAACCCGAGGCGCCATGACCACGATTGTCGACCGCGACCGCTGCGATTCCCGCCTTGGCGAGCGCGAGCGCGACAGCGTTCATTTCCTCTGACGACGCCGATGAACCGTGTTCCAGGATGGCGATGCGCCACGGGTCGGCGCCCTCTGCGGCATAGAAGCGATAGGCGAGCCATGCGCCGTCGCGCGCCTGAAATCGCGATAACTCGGGCAAACCGTCGCGGCGGATGGACATGGCGCCCGCGTGCACGGACGCGAGCGTCGACGGCTGCGCAAGGGGCATGGCGAGGGCGGTCGAAAGGGCGATAGCGGCGACGCCGCACAACGCAAAGGGAGCGAGTATGGCGGGCAGTAGCGACATAGGAGTACTCCACGAGCAGATAACTCTGTATTGCAGAGTTATCTGCTCGTGTCAACTTTCTGACGCCGCCTTCTCGCAGGCGCTGCTTCGGTATAAACGCTGCCCATCCCCGCAGAAGGATCCGACCCTATGACCGCCTCCCCGATCGCCGCCGAAGCGCGCGAAATCCTGAAGCAACTCGGCGTCGACAGCGCGCATTTCGGCGCCGGCGGTCTCGTCGTTCGCTCGCCGATCGATGGCGCGACGATGGCTGAGCTGCGGGAGACGAGCCCCGCGGAAGCGAAAGCGACGATCGGTCGGGCGCATGAAGCCTATCTGGCGTGGCGGGCGGTTCCGGCGCCGCGGCGCGGCGAGCTGGTGCGCCTGCTTGGCGAGGAACTGCGGGCCTCAAAGGCGGCGCTCGGCCGGCTGGTGACGCTCGAAGTCGGCAAGGTCGAATCCGAGGGGCTCGGCGAAGTGCAGGAGATGATCGACATCTGCGACTTCGCGGTCGGCCTTTCGCGCCAACTCTATGGCCTGACCATCCAGTCCGAGCGCGCCGACCATCGGCTGCTCGAGAACTGGCGCCCGATCGGCGTCATCGGCGTCATCTCCGCGTTCAATTTCCCCGTTGCGGTCTGGTCGTGGAACACGGCGCTCGCCTTGGTCTGCGGCGACGCGGTGGTCTGGAAGCCGTCGGAGAAGACGCCGCTGACGGCGCTGGCGACCGAGGCGCTGTATCGCCGCGCGGCGGCGAAATTCGGCCCGGAAGCGCCGGCCGATCTGGTCACTGTTTTGATTGGCGGTCGCGAGATCGGCGAGGCGCTGGTCGATGACCACCGCGTGCCTGTCTTGTCCGCCACGGGCTCGACCCGCATGGGCCGGTTGGTCGGCGAACGGCTGGCGCGCCGGTTTGCGCGCGCCATCCTCGAACTCGGCGGCAACAACGCTTCCATTGTCACGCCCTCGGCCGACCTCGATCTGACGCTTCGCGCGGTCGCTTTCGGCGCGATGGGCACCGCGGGCCAGCGCTGCACCACGCTGCGCCGGCTGATCGTGCACGAGAGCGTCTACGACGCGCTGATCCCGAAGCTGGCGCAGGTCTATCGCAACATCTCGGTCGGCTCGCCGATCGGCTCGTCCGCGCTGGTCGGGCCGCTGATCGATCGCGCGGCGTTCGACGGCATGCAGAAGGCGCTCGTCGCCGCGCGCGAGGCGGGCGGCAAGGTGCATGGCGGCGAGCGCGTCGCGATCAATGGCGAGGGTTCGTTCTACGCGCGGCCGGCGCTGGTCGAGATGCCGGCGCAGGTCGGCCCGGTGCTCGAAGAGACCTTCGCGCCGATCCTCTACGTGATGAAATATCGCGAATTCGACGAGGCGATCGCGATGCAGAACGGCGTGCCGCAGGGCCTGTCGTCATCGATCTTCGCCACCGACATCCGCGAGGTCGAGCGCTACCTTTCTGAAGCGGGCTCCGACTGCGGCATCGCCAACGTCAACATGGGCACCTCGGGCGCCGAGATCGGCGGCGCGTTCGGCGGCGAGAAAGAGACCGGCGGCGGCCGCGAGAGCGGCTCCGACGCCTGGAAGGCCTACATGCGCCGGCAGACCAGCGCCGTGAACTACGGCCGCTCGATGCCGCTGGCGCAGGGGGTGAAGTTCGACGTGTGAGTCAAAGTCTGCGGCGGGTGACGAATCCGGCGTCGCAGCCAGATGGGTTGCACAAAAGGATTGCGACGACAATTTCCGTCTTGGCCGGGCTCGTCCCGGCCATCCACGCGGACCGGCCAAAATAACAGGCCTACCTTCGGCCTTCAAAACGAATTCAGCCTCTCAGCGCAGCATGGCGGCGCGGCGTGGATGGCCGGGATGAGCCCGGCCATGACTACATTCTGTCGAGCTAAGACTTCGAAATCACTCTTCAAAGCGCCTTGTGCGTACCGTCGCAGAACGGAGCGTTCTTGGTCATCTTGCAGCCGCAGAGGTAGGCGGCTCCATCCTTTTCGGCGGTAAACGCCTTCGGGACAAATCCTGAGTCTTTGTGCGAGCCGTCGCAGAACGGCTGCTTCGACGACTGGCCGCACGCGCACCAGTAGTACGTCTTGCCCGCTTCTACTGACACCGAATAGGGCGCTTTTTGCGCAATTACAGGTTCCGGCATGCGAAAGTCCCCCACGAATAAACGAACAGTGTTCGCAGATTACAGACTTTGCCGGCAGTGACAAGCGATTAGAATCGTTCCAATCGGCGGAGGAGTATTTCGTGTCCAGAAACAATAAGGCCCGGGGCGAGCCCCGGGCCTCAAACTTCGAAACGGAAATTTCGAGCCTTACTTGGCGGCGTCCGCCTTGGAATTGTCGACGCGCTCGACGATGCGGGCCGATTTGCCGCGGCGATCACGCAGGTAATACAGCTTTGCGCGACGCACCTTGCCGCGACGCAGCACCTTGATCGAATCGATGTTGGGCGAATAGATCGGGAACACGCGTTCGACGCCCTCGCCATACGAAATCTTGCGGACCGTGAAGCTCTCGTTGAGGCCGCCGCCGTTGCGGGCGATGCAGACGCCTTCGTAGGCCTGCACGCGCGAGCGGTCGCCTTCGGTGACTTTCACGTTGACGATGACGGTGTCGCCGGGCTGAAACTCGGGGATCTTGTTGGCCTTGGCGGCCAGTTTGGCAGCCTGTTCGGCCTCGATCGTCTGAATGATGTTCATGCTAAACTCCTGCCGTGACGCCCCTTGGGGGCGAGCGCTTCGGCGCGCTGTTGTCAGTTGAGGCGCGGCTGCTACAGGATATCGCCGCGGGAGTCCAGTTTTTTCGGCGCTTGGCCGCGAGCAATCCCCGCGGCTAGGTTGATCTCTCGAATCAAAGGTCCTCAACCCGGCGGCCGATGTTGAAACTCCTCGCCATAGGGCTTGTTTTTGCGGCGTCTTCGCTGGCGGCGCCATTTTGCGCCAACGCGGCCGATGACGGCCCGGCCATACCGGCCGCCGTGCTCGCTTCCCTTCCCGAACTCTCCGACATCGTCGAGGGCTCGCCGACGGCGCCGTCGACGATCATCGAGTACGCGTCCCTTACCTGCACCCATTGCGCGGCGTTCCACGCCAACACCTGGCCGGCGCTGAAGGCCAAATATCTCGACAGCGGCAAAGCCAAATTCATCCTGCGCGAATTCCCGCTCGATCCACGCGCCGCCGCCGGCTTCCTGCTCGCGCGCTGCGCCGGCCCGGACAAGCGCGACGAAATGGTCGGCGTGCTGCTCGACCAGCAGAAGGACTGGGCGTTCGTCGACGAGGCGCTGGAACCGCTCAGGAAGATTGCGGCTCCGTTCGGCCTGGCGGGCGCCGATTTCGACGATTGCGTTCACAACCAGACGCTCTACATGGAAATCAACGAGGGCCGGGACAACGCGATCAAGACGCTCGACATTCGGCGCACGCCGACCTTCTACGTCAACGGTCGAAAACTCGAGGGCGACGCGCCGTTGAAGTCCTTCGATCTGCTGCTCGCCTTGAAGCCGGAGTGAAGCCGCCCGTCGGTTTCGCACAGCTTTCTCAAGGCCAGGACTTGATCGCGACGCCAGACTATGGCGGCGTCGCAGGCGTAAATTTACCCGGAGACCCCATTCGCCGCCGACGGGGGCGCACGACAACAAAGAGCACGCGATGAAGTTCGAGCGGCTGCGACTGGCCGGTTTCAAAAGCTTCTGCGATCAGCAGGAGTTCAAGATCGAGCCGGGACTGACGGGCATTGTCGGGCCGAACGGCTGCGGCAAGTCGAACCTCGTCGAGGCGATGCGCTGGGTGATGGGCGAAAGCTCGTACAAGAACATGCGCGCGTCCGGCATGGACGACGTGATCTTCTCCGGCTCCGGCAGACGGCCGTCGCGCAACATCGCCGAAGTCGGGCTGGTGCTCGACAATTCCGATCGCCGCGCGCCCGCCGCGTTCAACGACCACGACACGATCGAGGTCACCCGCAAGATCGAGCGCGAATTCGGGCTCGACCTACCGCGTCAACGGCCGCGAAGCGCGCGCGCGCGACGTGCAGCTGCTGTTCGCCGACGCCTCCACCGGCGCGCGCTCGCCCTCGATGGTCCGGCAGGGGCAGATCGGCGAGATCATCTCGGCCAAGCCGCAGGCGCGGCGCCTGATCCTCGAAGAAGCCGCCGGCGTCTCCGGCCTGCATTCGCGCCGCCACGAGGCCGAGCTGCGCCTCAAGGCGGCGGAGGAAAATCTGCTTCGGCTCGAAGACGTGCTGAAGCAGATCGAGGCGCAGCGCGAGAGCCTCGGCAAGCAGGCCAAGCAGGCCTCGCGCTACCGCGTGCTCGCCGCCGAGATCCGCCGCCACGACGCGCTCTCAAAGCTGATCGCCTGGCGCGAGATCGAAAAGGCCTATGCCGAGGCCGAACGCCGGCTCGAGGCCGACGTGCGCGACGTCGCCGAGCGGACGCGCGCCCAGGCCGAGACCGCGCGCCTCGCCGGCGCTCGCCGCCGCCGCGCTGCCGGACCTGCGCGACGCGGAAGCGCGCGCCGGCGCCGCCCTGCATCGCCTGACGCTCGCGCGCGACGCGCTGGCCGGCGAGGAGAAGCGCGCCGAGACGCGCGCCGCCGAACTGAAGCGCCGCGTCGAACAGCTCGCGCAGGATCTGCAGCGCGAGCAGTCGCTGATCGCCGACGCGGCCGGCGTCGACGCGCGGCTCGGCGACCGAAGAGCAGGCGATCGTCGAGGAACTGGAAGACGCCGACGGCGTGCGCGAGACGCGCCGAGGCGCGCCGCATCGCCACCGAGCAGGCGCTCGCCGTCGCCGAGGCGGCGCTCGCAGAGGCGCAGGCCAACGTCTCCGACCTCAACGCCCGCCGGCAGTCGCTCACCGCGGCGCTCGCCGAGGAGACGCAGCGCTGGCGCCGGTTCGAACTCGAACTCTCCGAGCTGGAAATCGAGCGCGACGCGCTGACCGACGACGACGCCGACGGCGAAGCGTTCGAAGCCGCCTCCGCTGCGCTGGAGACCGCCAGCGCGACGCTCGAAGAGGCGGAGGAACAGGTCCTCGAAGCCGAGGCGCGCCACCTTCGCGCCCGCGAGGCCGACTCGCAGGGCCGCGCGCCGCTCGCCGAAGCCGAACGCGCCGCGCAACGGCTGGAGACCGAGGCGCGCACGCTGCGCAACCTGCTCGCGCCCGTGTCGGGGGGACAGTGGCCGCCGGTGGTCGAACAGATCCAGGTCGCGCGAGGCTACGAGGCGGCGCTCGGCGCGGCGCTCGGCGACGACCTCGACGCCTCGACGATATCAGGGGCGCCGGCGCTGTGGGGCGGATCGTCCGCCGTCTACGACGATGCGACCGCTGCCGGAAGGCGTCGACGCGCTCGCCCAGTTCGTCGAGGCGCCGCCGGAGCTGCAGCGCCGGCTGAAGCAGATCGGCGTCGTCGCCCGCGAAGACGGCGAGCGGCTGCGCGCTGCGCTGAAGGCCGGGACAGCGGCTCGTCTCGCGCGAGGGCGATCTCTGGCGCTGGGACGGTTTTCGCACAATGCGGAAGCGCCGACGCCGGCCGCGCGGCGGCTCGCCGAGAAGAACCGGCTTGGCGATCTCGAAGTCGAGGCCGAGATGGCGCGCGAGGCCGCCGAGACGGCGCGCGAAGTCGCAGCCGCCGCGCAGGCCGCGCTGCGCGAGGCGGCGAACGCCGAGGGCGCGGCGCGCCAGCGCGTCCGCATCGCCCAGACCGAGCGCGACTCGGCGCGCGAGCGGCTCGCCCACGCCGAGCGCCGCCGCTCGCAGAGCCAGGCCCGCCTGCTGGCGCTGACCGAGGCCCTGAACCGCGCCCGCTCGGCGCGCGACGAGGCGCGCCAGCGCCGCGACGCGGCGGAGACCGGCCTGCAGGCGCTCGCCAACGCGGACCAGCTGACCCTCGACCTCGAACGCGCCCGCGCCGCCGCCGCGCAGAGCCGCGCCGAACATGCCGAAGCCCGCGCCGCCGCGCAGACGCTTGGGCGCGACCACCAGACCCGCACTTCGCCGCATGAAGGCGATTGCCGACGAGCGCCGCTCCTGGCGCGAGCGTCTGCGAGCGCGCCGACGCCCATATCGCCGAGATCGGCGAGCGCCGCGACTGAGACGCAGGAGGAGCTGGAGCGGCTCGCCGACGCGCCCGACGAATTCGCGCTGCAGCGCCGCCGCCTGATCGCCGAACTCGAAGAGGCCGAACAGCACCGCAAGACCGCCGAGCGACGAGCGCGTCGCCGGCGAGACCGAACTCGCCGAGGCCGACCGCGCCGCGCGCGCCGCGCTCGAAGCGATGGGGACGGCGCAGGGAATCGCGCGCCGCCAACGAGGAGCGGCTCGACGCCACCCGCCGCCGGCGCATCGAATTGCTGCGCGTCATCGAAGCCGAGATGAACACCTCCCCGTTCGCGCTCGCCGAGGCCGCGGGCCTGAAGCCGGAGGAGCCGACGCCGGAACTGTCGGTGATCGAGCGCCGGCTCGAAAACCTGAAGGGCGAGCGCGAGCGGCTCGGCCCCGTCAACCTGCGCGCCGACGTCGAACTCGACGAGATCGAGGCGAGCATCGCCAAGATGACGTCGGAGCGCGACGATCTGACGGAAGCGATCAAGCGGCTGCGGCAGGCGATCCACAGCCTCAACCAGGAGGGCCGCGAGCGGCTGCTCGCCGCGTTCGACGTCGTCAACAAACATTTCCAGGAACTGTTCGCCACTCTGTTCGAGGGCGGCGAGGCGCAGCTGCAGCTGATCGAATCCGACGATCCGCTCGAGGCCGGCCTGGAGCTGCTGGCGCGGCCGCCGGGCAAGAAGCCGCAGACGCTGACGCTGCTCTCCGGCGGCGAGCAGGCGCTGACCGCGATGTCGCTGATCTTCGCGGTGTTCCTCACCAACCCCTCGCCGATCTGCGTGCTCGACGAGGTCGACGCGCCGCTCGACGATTACAACGTCGAGCGCTTCTGCGACCTGCTCGATGCGATGCGCAAGCGCGCCGACACGCGCTTCGTCACCATCACCCACAACCCCGTGACGATGGCGCGCATGGACCGGCTGTTCGGCGTCACGATGGCCGAGCGCGGCGTCAGCCAGATCGTGTCGGTCGACCTCGCGACGGCGGAGCGCTTCCTCGAAGCGAGCTGATTCAGGAGGAAGGAACGCACGGGCGTCCCGTGCGCTCGATTTCGCGGCGCCGCAGCATCGTTTCTGGTCACGCACCGCATTGTTTATGACCAAGATAACGCCTAGCTTTTCGTCAAGCGCGGCTTGACTAAGGGTCGCGCGCGCTGCCAAGATATTTTGACCAATCGGTCAAGAAATCTTGCCCGAATAGCCGCTGCCGCTTGATTGGCTAGGGGAGCGGGGCGCAGGCATTCCAGACTTCGTGAGTGAAGACAAAAGGGAGAGTTTAATGGCCGGTCGGAGTTTCAAGACATTCGCGGGCGTATTCGCCGCCGCGCTGATGGCGTCAACGGCGGCGTTCGCCGCCGAAATCAAGCCTGCGGTCGTCTATGACCTCGGCGGCAAGTTCGACAAGTCCTTCAACGAAGGCGTCTTCAACGGCGCCACAAAATTCGAGAAGGACACCAAGATCAAGTTCCGCGATCTCGAAATCCAGACCGACGCGCAGCGCGAGCAGGTGCTGCGCAAGTTCGCCAAGGACGGCTTTTCGCCCATCATGACCGTTGGCTTCGCCTGGGCCACCGCGCTCGGCAAAGTCGCCGACGAGTTCCCGAAGACGCAGTTCGCGCATCATCGACTCCGTCGTCGACAAGCCCAACGTCGAGTCGATCGCAGTTCAAGGCCGAGGAAGGCTCGTATCTGGTCGGCGTGATCGCGGCGACGACCTCGAAGACCGGCAAGGCCGGCTTCGTCGGCGGCATGGACATTCCGCTGATCCACGCCTTCGGGTGCGGCTACGCGCAGGGCTTCAAGTCGGTCAAGGCGGGCAATACGGTCATCGCGAACATGACCGGCACCGACTTCCACGCCTGGAACGATCCGGTGAAGGGCGGCGAACTCGCCAAGTCGCAGATCGATCAGGGCGCGGACATCGTCTACGCGGCGGCCGGCGCGACCGGCCAGGGCGTGCTGAAGGCGGCCGCGGACGCCGGCAAGCTCGGCATCGGCGTCGACTCGGATCAGGACAACCTGTTCCCCGGCAAAGTGCTGACCTCGATGCTGAAGCGCGTCGACATCGCCACCTACGACACGTTCAAGAGCGCCAAGGACGGCACCTGGAAGGCCGGCACGAAGGTGCTCGGCCTCAAGGAAGGCGGCGTCGGCTACGCCTCAGACGAGTGGAACAAGACGGTGCTGTCGCCGAAGCGAAGAAGGCGGCCGAAGCGGCCAAGGCCGACATCATCTCCGGCAAGGTGCAGGTTCACGACTATATGTCGGACAACAAGTGCCCGGTCTGATCCGGCGCGATTGTTGCTTCTGCCTGTAGCCGAGGTCGCTGACCTCGGCCCTCCGCGGTCAGCGACCGCGGCTAGGCAAAACAAGGCCGCGGTCATCGACCGCGGCTACAACACCCGCCGTAGTCTTTCACTGCGGCTGCAGGGTGCAGCGACCGTATCTGGAGGGGTGAGTGACATCAGAGGCGAATGCTGCGCCCGCTATTGAACTCATCGGGATCGACAAGAGCTTCGGCCCGGTCCAGGCCAACAAAAACGTCAACCTTCGCGTCGAGCGCGGAATCATCCACGGCATCGTGGGCGAGAACGGCGCCGGCAAATCGACGCTGATGTCGATCCTCTACGGTTTCTACGAAGCCGACCGCGGCGAGATCCGCGTCGGCGGCGAGCTCGTGCGCATCCGATCGTCGCGCGAGGCGATCTCGCACGGCATCGGCATGGTTCACCAGCATTTCATGCTGGTGCCGCCGCTCTCCGTGCTCGAAAACGTGATGCTCGGCGCCGAAGGCGGTCCGCTGCTCGCCGGCGGCGCCGCGCGCATCCGTCAGGAGCTGAAGCGGCTCGGCAAGGAATATGCGCTCGAAGTCGATCCCGATGCGATCGTCAGCGAACTCTCGGTCGGCCTTCAGCAGCGCGTCGAAATATTGAAGGCGCTGGTGCGCGGCGCGGAAATCCTGGTGCTCGACGAACCGACCGCCGTGCTGACGCCCTCCGAGGCCGATCAGCTGTTCGAGATGCTGCGCGTGCTGAAGAGCCAGAACAAGACCGTCATCTTCATCACCCACAAGCTGCGCGAGATCATGGCGCTGACCGACCGCGTCTCAGTCATGCGGCGCGGCGAGATGGTGGCGACCTTCGAGACCGTCGCAGACTTCGCCGCCCGAACTCGCCGACGCGATGGTCGGCCGCAAGGTGATCCTCAAGGTCGACAAGGGCGAGGCGCGGCCGGGCAAGGTCGCGCTCGAAGCGCGCGGCGTTGTCGGTGAAGGACGACCGCGGCGTCACGCGCGTCGACAACGTCTCGTTCCAGCTGCGCGAGGGCGAAATTCTCGGCATCGCCGGCGTCGCCGGCAACGGCCAGTCCGAACTGCTGGAGGCGCTCGCCGGCATTCGTCTTCCCAGCCACGGCGAATTGTGGATCGACGACAAGGCGCCGCCGGCCGACTCAGATCAAACCCAAAGGCATGCGCGCGCTCGGCGTCGGCCACGTGCCGGAGGACCGCCACCGCGTCGGCCTGGTGATGCCGTTCGAGGCGTGCGAGAGCGCGATGCTCGGTTTCCACGACGAGACGGTTTATGGCGCAGGCGCGTTTTTCAGCCGCAGCAAGATCGTCGCCGACGAAGCCGCGAAGATGGACGCCTACGACATCCGACCGCGCGCGCCGCTGCTGAAGACCGCCAACTTCTCCGGCGGCAATCAGCAGAAGATCGTGCTGGCGCGCGAGATCGAGCGCAATCCGAAAGTGATCCTGGTCGGACAGCCGACGCGCGGCGTCGACATCGGCGCGATCGAGTTCATCCACAAGCGGATCATCGCGATGCGCGACGCCGGCAAAGCGGTGCTGCTGGTGTCGGTCGAACTCGACGAGATATTTGCTCTGTCCGATCGCATCATCGTGCTGTGCGGGGGACGCGTGACGGGCGAGCGGAAGCCTGAGGAGACGAACGCGCAGGACCTCGGGTTGCTGATGGCCGGCGTCAGCGAGCACGCGGCATGAGCGGGTTTGCAGGCAAGCTGCGGTGGCGCCCCCCCTCCCTAGCCCTCCCCCACGAGGGGGGAGGGAACACCTTCGAGCTCGTCAGCTTTCAGTCCCCCCTCCCCCTTCATGGGGGAGGGCCGGGGTGGGGGCGCCGCTGCCGCTACGACGCAGCCCCCCCTCCCTAGCCCTCCCCCACGAGGGGGAAGGGGACGACCCACCTTCGTTGTCCAATCATGAGCTCCCCCCTAAAACCCCTGCCCGTCTGGGCCGACGTCGTCGTCATCCCCCTGCTCAACGTCGCGGCGGCATTCCTGATCTCCGGCCTCGTCGTGCTGGCGATCGGCGAGGATCCGATCGAGGCGGTGAAGCTGCTGATCGGCGGCGCGCTCGGCGATCTCGAAGGCATCGGCTTCACGCTCTATTACGCGACGAGCTTCATCTTCACCGGGCTGGCTGTCGCCGTCTGTTTCCACGCCGGGTTGTTCAACATCGGCGTCGAGGGACAGGCCTACGTCGCCGGCCTCGGCGCCGCGCTGGTTGCGCTTTACTGCCAGTTCCTGCCGGGCTACAGCCTCGTCATCGTCGCGATCATGGCCGGCGCGCTGTTTGGCGCGGCGTTCGCCGCCATCCCCGGCTATCTGCAGGCCAAGCGCGACAGCCACATCGTCATCACGACGATCATGTTCAACTATATCGCCTCGGCGCTGATGGGCTATCTGCTCGTCAACATGCTGCGCGTTCCCGGCCAGATGAACGCGGAAACGCTATCAGTTCCCGCCCAACGGGCAGGTGCCGCAGTTTCATGAGATCCTCAACCAGTTCGGCTTCGACTGGCCGGTGACGCCGTTCAACCTGTCGTTCCTGCTGGCGCTCGCCTGCGCGTTCGGCGTCTGGGCGCTGATCTGGCGGACCCGCCTCGGCTATGAGATCCGCACCGTCGGCGCCAATCCGACCGCGGCGGTCTATGGCGGCATTTCGCCGGCGCGCATCACCATCATCACGACGCTGATCTCCGGCGCGCTCGCCGGCGGCATGGCGGCCAACGTGATCCTCGGCGAAGAGCACCGGCTGATCCTCGAATACACCGCCGGCTTCGGCTTCGTCGGCATCGCGGTCGCGCTGATGGGCCGCGCCCATCCCGTCGGCATCATCCTCGCCTCGATCCTGTTCGGCATGCTCTATCAGGGCGGCGCCGAACTCGCGTTCGACAAGCCAAAGATCAGCCGCGACATGATCATCGTCATCCAGGGTTTCGTCGTGCTGTTCGCCGGCGGCCTCGAGCACATCTTCCGCCGTCCGGTCGCGACGCTGCTGGCGCGCCGCACGACCTCGCCGCCGATCTGAGGGGACGCGCGATGGGTTTTGAGGACGTCATCAGCATTCTGGGCTCAGGCATCCGCCTCAGCGTGCCGCTGATCCTGGCCTGCATCGCCGGGCTCTGGTCGGAACGCTCCGGCATCGTCGACATCGGGCTCGAAGGCAAGATCCTCACCGGCGCCTTCGCCGGCGCGTGCGGGGCCTATTATTCCGGCAGCGCCTGGTTCGGCCTGCTGTCGGGCGTCGCGGCGACGATCGTCGTTGCGCTGGTGCATGGCTACGCCTCGATCGACCAGCGCGCCAACCAGATCGTCTCCGGCACCGCGATCAACATGGTGACCGACGGCCTCACGGCGCTGATCGGCAACGCGATCTGGAGCCAGGGCGGCCGCACGCCGCAGATGGACAATTCCGCGTTGTTCAACGAAATCCGTCTGCCGTTCGTCGATGAACTGGCGCCGGTGCCTGTGCTGGGCGCGATCTACAAACATCTGATCTCCGGACACGACGTCATCACCTACTTCGCGTTCGCGCTGGTGCCGCTCACCTATTGGGCGCTCTATTCGACGCGCTTCGGCCTGCGCCTGCGCGCGGTCGGCGAGAATCCGGCCGCGGTCGACACCGCCGGCATCTCAGTGCGCGGCCTGCGCTACACGGCGGTGATCATCTGCGGCGTGCTCGGCGGCTTGGCCGGCGTCTATCTCTCGGTCGCGCAGGCCGCCTATTTCCAGCCGCACATGAGCGCCGGCAAAGGCTTTATTGCGCTCGCCGCGCTGGTGTTCGCCAAATGGCGGCCGTGGCCCGCGCTCGCGACGTGTCTGCTGTTCGGCGTGCTCGACGCGCTGTCGACGCGGCTGCAGGGCACGATCATTCCCGGCGTCGGCCCCGTGCCTGTGCAGGCGATCCAGGCGCTGCCGTACGTGCTGACCGTCATCCTGCTTGCTGGCTTCATCGGCAAGGCGATCCCGCCAAAGGCTTCGGGCGTGCCCTATGTCAAAGAACGCTGAAACCCTGCAGGCGCTGTTCGACGCCGCGAAAGCAGGCGTTCGACAACGCCTACGCGCCGTACTCGAAGTTTCAGGTCGGCGCGGCGATCCTGACGCCCGAGGGCGAGATTTTCTCCGGCTGCAACGTCGAGAACGCCGCCTACCCGCAGGGCGCCTGCGCGGAAGCCGGCGCGATCGCGGCGATGGCGCGCGCAGGGCGCCGCCGGATCGCGGAAATCCTCGTTGTTGGCGACGGCGAGGGCCTGTGCACGCCCTGCGGCGGCTGCCGGCAACGCATTCGCGAGTTTGCTGACGCCGGTACCCCGATTCACATCGCGGGCCTGCAGGGCGTGCGCGCCAGCTTCACGCTGGAAGAGTTGCTGCCGCACTCGTTCGGGCCGGAGCATTTGCGGGGCTGAGACGCGCCGCGCGGTCATTGCGAGCGAAGCGCGGCAATCCATCGTTCAGCCGCCGCTTTGTTTGTTCTTTGACGCTGCGCCTGGCGGCAGACGAAGCATGGATTGCTTCGTCGCTGCGCGCCTCGCAATGACGATCAGCTCGCGCCGCCGTCCTTGCCGACCACGGCGATGCGCAGGTTGTTGGTCGCGCCAGGCGTTCCGAATGGCACGCCGGCCACGACGATGATCCGTTCGCCCTCGGCGGCGAAACCGTCGATATAGGCATGGCGGCAGGCGCGATCCGTCATGTCGCGCTCGTTGCGCGCATCGTCGGTGACGACGGGATGCACGCCCCAGGCGATGGTGAGCCGGCGCGCGGTCTCGACGATCGGCGTCAGCGCCAGGATCGACGACCTCGGCCGCTCGCGCGCGATCCTCAGCCCCGTAGCGCCCGACGCCGTCCAGGCGCAGATGACGCGCGCGCCCAGCGTGTCGGCGACGTCGCGCGTCGCCTCGGCGATCGCGTCGGCGGCGGTCGATTCCGGCGGCGCGCGCTGCCCGATCGATGATGCTCGGATAGATCGGCTCGGACTCAACCGCTTCCGCGATCCGGTTCATCGTCGCCACCGCCTCGCGCGGGAATTGTCCCGACGCGCTTTCCGCCGACAGCATGACGGCGTCGGCGCCCTCGAACACGGCGTTGGCGACATCGGACACTTCGGCGCGGGTCGGCACCGGCGCGGTGATCATCGATTCCAGCATCTGGGTCGCGACGACAACGGGCTTGCCGAAGCGGCGCGCCATCCGGACCATGCTCTTCTGCACGCCCGGCACGCGCTCCAGCGGCATTTCGACGCCGAGGTCGCCGCGCGCCACCATCAGCGCGTCGGCGACTTCCAGGATTTCTTCGAGCCGCGTCACCGCCTGCGGCTTTTCGATCTTGGCGAGCACCGACGCGCGCCCGGCCGGCGATCTTCTTGACCTCGGTCACGTCCTCGGGCCGCTGCACGAACGACACCGCGATCCAGTCGATGTTCTCGTCGAGCGCAGCGTCGAGATCGGCGCGATCCTTCGCCGTCATCGCCGAAGTCGGGATGGTGGTGTCCGGCAGGCTGACCCCCTTCTTGTTGGAGATCTTGCCGGCGACTTCGACGACGCAATCGGCGCTGCCCGCCGCCACCGAGGCGACGCGCAGCAAGACCTTGCCATCGTCGATCAGCACCCGATGTCCGGGCTCCACGCGAGCCGAGGATCTCCGGATGAGGCAGATAGACGCGCTCGGCGGTGCCCGGCGTCGAATCGCCATCGAGCGTGAAGCTGGCCCCCTTGAGCAGTTCCTCCGCGCCATTGGCGAACATGCCGACGCGCAGCTTCGGACCCTGCAGATCGACGAGGATGCCGATCGGCCGTTCGAACTCCTCCTCGAGCGAGCGAATCAGCGCGACGCGCTCGCGCATCATGTCGTGCGAGGCGTGGCTCATGTTGATGCGGAACACGTCGGCGCCGGCCAGAAACAGCGCGGCGACCACCTCGCGCTCGACGGAAGCCGGGCCCAAGGTGGCGATGATTTTGATGCGGCGGTTGCGGCGGGACAAGCGGAAGCTCCGTATCTGCGCGCCGGGCGGCGTCAGGGCGTGTTGGGTTCGGTCAGTTGGACGGTCCAGTTCTTGGCGTCCTTGCCGGTGTCGATCTCGAAGAAGCCGGTGCGGTCGTAGCCGCGCAGGTAGCAATCCTGCCGGCCGTCGATCTTGAACTCGCGGTCGCTCGTGCACATGAAGGCCTTGCCCTTCCACTCGCCGCCGCGTTCGTCCATAGCGTAGACGTAATAGAACTGCGCCGCCAGCGCGCCGGTCAGCAGCGTGTCGCAATCGTTGGGCTTCAGGTTCCACCAGCCTTCGCTGACCCATTGCTGGCCGTCGGTATAGGCGAGCGAGACGCTGACGCGGCTGTTGGTGAGGTTGCACATGCGGAAATCCGCATGCGCCTGCGTCGCCGCAGCGCAGAGGAAAGCAAAGCCCAAGGCCAGCCGCACGCGCGCATCTCCCGTTCGCAGTCGGCGCCATATTCTCCGCGCGCGCTGTCCCTGTCAACCTGCGGTCCGCGGCCGCGCCACATAGATGCCGATGAGGATCAGCACGCCGCCAAGCGCCTGAATCATCGAAACCGGCTCGCCGAGCAACACCCAGGCGAAACCCGCCGCCGCGATCGCCTCGAGGAAAATCACCAGCGACGAGAACGACGCCGGCAGCCGCCCCAGCGCGACCGAGAGCAGGCCCTGGCCGCCGGCATGGCTGATCCACGCCATCGCGACGAGCGCGAGCACTCCGCGCAACGATGTGGGCCAGAAATGATGCTCGGCGACTAGCGCCGACCACGAACAGAGCGACGGACGTGATCACCGTGGCCTCGAAAGTGACGCGCGCCGCCGAGGTCCGCTTGCGCGCCGCCTGCACGGCCAGGAAATACAGCCCGAAGAATACGCCGGTCGCCGAGGCCCTCGAGATCGCCGAGCGCGCCGCTCTGGCGGACGTGCAGGCTTTCGGCGAGCAGCGCGCATCCGCCGAGCAGGCAGAGCGCCAGCCCCGCCAGCACCCACGCGGTCACCCGCTCCCGAAACAGCAGCCAGCCGAACACGATGACCCAGACCGGCGCGGTGGTGGCAAAGAAGGTCGCGTTGGCGATCGAGGTCGTGAGGATCGACAGATGCCAGAACAGCAGGTCGCCGGTGAAGGCGAGGCCCGCGAGCAGGCTGGCAGCGTGAAACGCGCCGACGGCGCGGCTGTCGCCGCGCTCCGCAATCCGCATCCAGGCGTAGAGCGCCGGCAGCGCGAGCGTCACGCGCCAGAACGCCCTGGTGAACGGCCCGACATCGGCGAGCCGCACGAAAATCGGCGAAATGCCCATCGCGAGCGCGCCGAGCAGCAGCGCTGCAAAGGCGAGCGCATTTTCGCGCCGGGCGTTGTCGTAAGAAACAGAAACCACGATTTGCCCTTGTCCCGGCGTCAGAGCCGGGACAGACCGGCGTCGCGTCCATATTCTCGCCGCACCGGTCGAGCAAGGGGGCCCGATGGCGATGGGGCAGAACGAAAGCGCCGGAACTTTCGCGCCGGTGGAGCGCATCGAGGGGCCGGCGGACGCGCGGCGTGCTCCTGATTTGCGACCATGCGCGCAACGCGTTTCCGCCCGAATACGGCGACCTCGGCCTGCCGCCGCGAAGCGCTGGAGCGCCACATCGCCTACGACATCGGCGCCGCCTGGGCGACGCGCCGGCTCGCCGCCAGGCTGAACGCGCCCGGCGTGCTCTCGACCTTCTCCCGGCTGCTGATCGACCCGAACCGCGGCGCCGACGATCCGACGCTCGTCATGCGCTTTTCCGACGGCGCGATCGTGCCCGGCAACGCGCATGTCGACGCGGAGGAGATCGAGCGCCGCCGGCGGCGCTACTGGGCGCCCTATCGCGAGGCCGATCCACGCCCAGCTCGAGACGATGCTGGCGACCGGCCACCCGCCGGCGATCGTCTCGATGCACTCGTTCACGCCGGTCTGGCGCGGCGTCGCGCGGCCCTGGAAGATCGGCGTGCTGTGGGACCTCGACCCGCGCCTGCCGAGCCGCTGTCTCGCGCGCTGCGCGCCGAGCCCGACATCTCCGACGCCGAAGTCGGCGACAACGAGCCCTATGACGGCGCGCTCGCATGGCGACACGATCGACGACTGCGCGACCGCGCGCGGCCTTTCCAACGCGCTGATCGAAGTGCGCCAGGACCTGATCGCGACGCAGGACGACGGCCGAGGCCTGGGCCGACCGGCTCGCCGAGATATTACCCGCCGCTGCTCGTCTCGGAGAGCGCCCGCGCGCCGCGGCATTTCGGCAGCCGCGGCGACGCCGGCGCTTGACGGGCGGCTCTCGCTCCCGGCATGGCTCGCCGCCCTTCCCGATGTAACGAAAGACCGGAATGAGATCGCCAGAGAAGGACCCCGTGATCGGGGGCAGCGAAGAAGTCAACGCCGGCCACCTGCAGGCCTTCATCGAGCGCATCGAGCGGCTCGAGGAAGAGAAGAAGGCGCTCGCCGACGACATCAAGGACGTCTACGCCGAAGCCAAAGGCAACGGGTTCGACATCAAGATCATGCGCAAGATCGTCTCGCTCCGGAAGCAGGACCGGGACAAGCGGCAGGAAGAGGATGAAATCCTCGGCCTCTACCTGGCCGCGCTCGGCATGAACTGAGCGAGAGCCCGAAACGGGAGAATGAGCCAATGAACATGCACGCTGCGAAAAGGGCGCCGACGCGCTGAGCCCCGAAGGCCGCCGCGTCGCCGACAGCTTCGCCGCCGCCGTCGCGGCGCGGAAGACCTTCGACAAGCCCTACCGGCACTATCTGATCGAGAACGTGTTTCCCGACGACGTTTCGGCCGAGCTTGCGACGCTGCCGTTCGCGCCGCCCGTGCTCAACGGCGTTTCGGGCAAGCGCGAGCTGCACAACGACCAGCGCAGCTATTTCGACGCCGTCGGCGTCGCGCGCTTTCCGGTCATGCGCGGCGTCGCCGAAGCGTTCCAGTCGGCGGAGATCGTCACCTTGATCAACGAAGCATTCGGCGCGCCGATCGACGACACGTTTGTGCGGCTCGAATATGCGCAGGACGTCGACGGCTTCTGGCTGCAGCCGCACACCGACCTCGGCGTGAAGAAATTCACCTGCCTGATCTATCTCTCCGAAGGCCCCGGCCACGAGACGCTCGGCACCGACATCTACGAGACGCCCGAAAAGCATTTCGGCGCTCCGCCGTTCAAGCGCGGCGGCGCGATGATCTTCGTGCCCGGCGACAACACCTGGCACGGCTTCGAGAAGCGCCCCATCGAGGGCGTGCGCCGCTCGGTGATCCTCAACTACGTCACGCATGACTGGCGCGCGCGCGAGCAGCTCTCGTACCCGGAAGCGCCCGTCAGGTTGTGACGGCGCCTCCCTCGTCCTGAGCCCGTCGAAGGACGTTGCAACATGTCGAGACCGTTGTAGGCTTCCGATAGCGGCAGCGCGCGCCCTTCGACAGGCTCAGGGCGAGGGGGGCGCTGAGTTAAGGAGCGAGCGCGCATGGCGACAGCCGACGATCTCCGCCGTCTCGCCCTCGCCCTGCCCGGCGTCGCCGAATATCCGCATTTCGACCGCCGCGCCTTCAAGGCGCGGGTGACTTTCGTCACGCTCGCGCCCGACGGGCTGACCGCCAATTTCAAGTTCGCGCCTGACGAGCAGGCATTGAAAGTCGCCGTCGCGCCTGACGCGTTCGCGCCGATCCCGAATGCCTGGGGCGCGCAAGGTTGGACGGTGGGGACGCTCGCCAATCTGAGCGAAGCCGAGTTGGAGGCGGCGCTGGAGATCTGCTGGAAGCGCGGCGCAGCGAAGCCCGAGCGCAAGCCGCGGCGGCGCTAGCCGACGGGCGCGGGCATGAGAAAACCCGCGAAGCGAGCCGCGCGGGTTTCAAAATTGCAGTCCGAATATCGCGCCGTGAAAGTTACGCGCCGGAAAAGGCGCCGCGGCCGTTCGCCGGAGTCTTACGCCACGCGGCGAAGCCGAGGAACGCGAAGCCGGCGAGCATCATCGCCCAGGTTGCGGGCTCGGGGACGGCCGTGACACTCAACGTGCCCGTCTCGGCCACGGGATAGCCCTGGCCAGGAACCGATTCGTAGAGGTTGTAGGTCGTCGGATCAGTCGAAAACAGGTTCCAATATCCGCCGGGATTGTCGGATGTCGTGAACAGCACGCCGGGATTATCGAGATACGGCTGGCTGGAAGACAGCACGTTGTCATAGATAAACGCGCCATCCGGGCTATAGCTTGCCGCGGCATAGGTCGGATTTCCAAAAACGCTGTCAAACGAGGTCAGATTTCCGGTCATGCCGATAATCTCGACGCCAGAAGCACTCCACGGAGCGGCGGTCGTAAAAGTGCCCTTCATCGACACAATGGAGCCGGCGCCGCCCGTCTGGGTGAACGTGTAATCATAAACCGCGGCCTGTGCTGCGGAACCGCTCAGCGCCGCCCCAACGGCCAATGCCGCCGCCGCCGAAACTACCAAACTTTTCATTACATTATCCCTGCGTGCGATGAATTGTGTCGCAGACGGTTTACATATAATCAGTTGTGCCGTCTACCTAGGAATTTAGAAAAATGCATCCGAAATTTTCCGGGAGAGATCGCGGAGATTTGCTCTTGCGGCCGGAAGTGGTTCATTCGCAACCCCCTGCCGTCATGGCCGGGCTCGTCCCGGCCAACCACGCCGACGGCAGAAAAGCGACCATCAGTTGAGAGGTTGCCATGCAACTACAAGGTCTTAGTCGTTATACGACCACTCGGTGTGGATACCCGGGACGAGCCCAGGCGTGACGGTCAGCCTCGCAGAGCAGCACGCGATGACGCTCACCCCAGCCGAAACCGCCTCACGTGCTCCGGCGCCTCGACGCCCGCCAAATTCAGCGGATCGTCCACCGGCGTCAGCGCCTGCTGCGCGATCGGCAGCACGCCCGCCCAGATCGGCAACGCGTAGTCGGCTTCGTCGTCCTTCGGACCGCCGGTGCGCACCTTCGCCGAGGCCTCGTCGATCGGCATCGACAGCACGTGGGTCGCCTTCAGTTCCTTCGCGTTGACGGCGCGCAGGCTGTCCCAGCGGCCGGGAAACAGGCCGTCGACGAAGGCTTTCAACCGCGCCTCTTTCTCGGCGGCGTCGGTCACCATCTCGGCGCGGCCGAGCAGCATCACGGATCGGTAGTTGATCGAATGGTGGAATGCCGAGCGCGCCAGCACAATGCCGTCCATCAGGGTGACGGTAAGGCAGACGTCGGCCCCGTTCGCGGTCGCGAGCATGCGGCTGGCGGCAGAGCCGTGCCAGTAGACACGGTCGCCCTCCCGCCATTGCAGCGTCGGAATCACGAACGGCTGTCCGTTGTGGACAAAACCGATGTGGCCGAGCGGAGTCGCGTCGAGAATGGCGTCTATCGAGGCGCGGTCATAGGCGCCGCGCTCGTGCATGCGCTTCACCCGCACGCGAGCGGAGGGAGCATTTGAGGTGCGGGCCATAGCGGAGCTCCATGCGAGGAAACGCCGTCGCTTAGCCTGAAAAGCCCATTCGAGGAACTCTCGAATTGTCGGGCCTCGGTCTCTACGCGTGCTCCAGGATTCCGCGAAGCTCAGGCGCGCCCTGCAGCTGCTGGAACCGCGCCAGCAGCGAAAGCGCATATTCGCGGCTTGGCTCGCCGCTCGAAAACAGAATGCGATAGCAGATCGGCGCTATGAGCACGTCGAGCGCTTCGTCGATATCAAAGTCGGCTTCGCCGCGCGCCACTGCGCGGGCGCGCAGCGTCTCCAGATGCGCGGTCGTATAGACGCAGCAGCGCGCCGCCGCATCGTCGGAACCCGATTCGGCCAGCACGTCGCGCAACAACGCCCGCCCGACCGGCGACGCCATTTCCTCCGCGTATTGCAGCACGAACGCCTCGAGATCGCCGGCCAAAGATCCCGTGTCGTCGGGGTCGGCGATCGGCCGCAGCCGTTCGGCCGCGACGTCGGCGAGCAATTGCGCGAGATCGCCCCAGCGTCGGTAAATTGTCGACGGCGTGACGGCGGCGCGCTCGGCGATGGCGGGCACATTGATGGCGTCCCGGCCAACCTCCGCCAGCAGCGCCTGCGTCGCCTCATGCACCGCCTTCTGAATGCGGGCGCTTCTTCCGCCCTGCCGCATCAATTCCCGCGCCATAAGCGCTCCTCAAAAAAATTTGCCGTGGCTTAATGCAAATATATTGCATTAAGGGCGGCAGACGCTATGTTGCCTCTAACGCAAACATTTAGCTTTAGGCGCGCAAATGTCCATAGCTCTTGCTGCAAATCCCGCCAGGCAGACCTCCAGCGCGTTCACAGCTGCGTATGCGACGGTGACGGCCATTACGTTTTCCACCGTCGCCAGCGCGCCGACGCCGATTTACAGGCTGTACCGGGAGAACCTGGGTCTCTCGCCGGCGATGATAACCCTCGTGTTCGCGGTTTACGCCGTCACCATGATCGCCTCTTTCCTCACCGTCGCGCGGCTGTCGGACTTTGTGGGCCGCAAGCCGATGGTGTTTACCAGCCTCGCCCTGATCGCGATTGCGTTGCTGATGTTCATGGTCGCGGGATCGGCCGCGGAATTGTTGCTGGCGCGCGCCGTTCAGGGCGTCGCCACGGGAATAGCGCTGGCCTCGCTCGGCGCGATGATCTCGGATTCGGCGCCGCAACTGTCGGCGACGCTCAACAGTCTGACGGCGTTCATCGGCCTCTCGCTGGGTTCGCTGTTGTCCGGCGCCCTCGTCGCCTACGCGCCGTGGCCGGCCCACCTTGTTTTCGCGCTGTTGTTCGCGGTGGCGATTGTTGAAATGGCGCCACTGATGTGGATGGCGGAGACGGCCCCCCGCAAAGCTGGCGCGCTTGCCGTGTTGAGGCCGAGCCTGAGCCTGCCGACGAAGGCGGCCGGCGCGATGATGCGGCTCTTCCCGCTTACTCTCTCAGCGTGGGCGTTGGGCGGCTTCTATCTCTCGCTGATGCCGGCGCTGGTGGTTGCGGCGACGGGGATACATTCCCCCATGATCGGCGCCGTGGTGGTCGCCGCCCTGATGCTTTCCGGAGGCGTCGGCTCGTTGAGCCTGCGGGGGATCGAAGCCTCGCGAGCGGTGCGCATTTCGGCGGCCGCGCTCGCCGCCGGAATCGTGCTGACGCTGATTGCTGTTCACGTCGGCTCGCCGACCGGCATGGTGCTGGCGACGATCGTCGCCGGTTTCGGATTTGGCGGCTCGTATGGCTCGTCGCTGCGCACTCTGCTGCCGCTGGTTGAAAGCCATCAGCGGGCAGGCTTGCTGTCGGCCTATTTCGTCGAAAGCTATCTGGCGTTCGCGTTGCCAGCAGTTCTCGCAGGCCTTGCGGCGCCGCATTTTGGGCTTGTGGCGACGGCGCTGGTTTATGGCGCGGTGCTCGCCCTTTGCGCGGTCGTCACGCTGGTGATTGAGACGATGGCGGCGAGCAGGCGGTAGTTTGAAACCGCCCTCATCCGGCGCTGCGCGCCACCTTCTCCCGCAAGAGGCGGGAGAAGGGAATCGCCCCTCTCCCGCCTCTTGCGGGAGAGGGCTGGGGTGAGGGTGCGCGGCTCCCCTCAACCCTTGTGGTGCGTCTCCTGCAATCCATAGACCGGCGTCGGAATGCCTTCGGCGCGCGCTTTCAACTGAAGCGCGAGATATTGCGAATAGTGACGCGACTGATGCAGGTTGCCGCCGTGGAACCACAGCGCCTCCTGCTGCGTCGGCTTCCACATGTTGCGCTGCTCGCCTTCCCAGGGGCCCGGATCCTTGGGCGTATTTGAGCCAAGTCCCCAGACCTTGCCGACCTTGTCCGCCATCGCTTGACCGCAGAGATCGGCGACCCAGCCGTTCATCGAGCCGTAGCCCGTCGCATAGACGATCACGTCGGCCGGGATTTCCTTGCCATTGTCGAGCCGCACGCCCGTCTCGGTGATCTCCTCGACCTGACCGGCGACCAGCTTGATCTTGCCGTCGATGACCAGCTGCGAGGCGCCGATGTCGATGTAATAGCCGGAGCCGCGGCGCAGATATTTCATGAACAGGCCGGAATTGTCAGGACCCCAGTCGTGCTGGAAGCCCGCCTTTTCGAGCGCGTCATAGAAGTCCTTGTCGATCTGCTTGATCTTCTCGTAGACCGGAATCTGGAAGGTGTGCAGGATCCGATAGGGTAACGACGCGAAGATGAGATCCGCCTTCTCCGTCGTCATCCCCGCGGCGAGCGCGCGCTCCGAATAGAGGTCGCCGAGGCCTTCCTCCATCAGTGTCGCTGAGCGCACGATATGCGTCGAAGAGCGCTGCACCATCGTCACGTCGACGCCGTTCTCATACAGCGCCGCGCAGATGTCGTGCGCTGAATTGTTGGAGCCGATGACGACGACCTTCTTGCCCTTGTAGGATTCAGGCCCCGGATGCTGGGAGGAATGGTGCTGCTCGCCCTTGAAGCGCTCCATGCCCTTGAATTTCGGCACGTTGGCCTTGGCCGACATGCCGGTTGCAAACACCAGTTGTTTGGGCCTCAGCACGATCTCCTTGCCGTCGCGCTCGACGACGACTTTCCATTCCTTGGCTTTCTCGTCGTAGACCGCGCTCTTGGCGGTCGTGCTCGACCAGTAATTGAGCTCCATCACCTTCGTATAGAATTCGAGCCAGTCGCCGATCTTGTCCTTCGGCGAGAACACCGGCCAGTTCTTCGGGAAGTCGATGTAGGGCAGATGATCGTACCAGACGGGGTCGTGCAGGCAGAGGCTCTTGTAGCGTTTGCGCCAGGAATCGCCGGGCCGCTCGTTGCGCTCGACAATTATGGTGGGAACGTTCAACTGACGCAGGCGCGCGCCGAGCGCGATGCCGCCTTGCCCGCCGCCGATGATCAGCACTTCGGGCTGTTTCTCGAAACCGAGGGTGCGGCTCTCTTCTTCGCGCTCCTCCTTCCAGCTCTTCGCGCCGACGTTGACGCCGTGCTTGGCGCCGAGCGGACGCGTGAGGCCGGCCTTCTCTTCATGGCCCTTCAACTCGACCATGGTCGTCAACAAGGTCCAGATCAGGCCATTCTGGAACCGGACCAGCCCGTATCCGCGCGCGATCTCGGTCTCGAAGCTGATCCAGGCGGTCAGCACGCCGCCATCTTCGGTCGCCGTCTCGCCGTCGGCGACACGGAAGTTGCTCGGCTTCACCCGCTTGAGCGTGTTCTTTAGCAGGTCGCGCACGCCGGCGCGGCCCTCGACGGTCTTGAAATTCCACGTGAACGCGACGAGGTCGCGCCAATAGCTCTCTTCTGCGAACAGAGCGACGGCGGCTTCGATGTCGTTGGCCTCGAGCGCTTCCGAAAAGCGCGACAGCAGCGCGTTGGCGCGGGCGTTGGCGGTCGTATCGAGCATCCTGTTTCCTCCGGAATTGTCGGCCCAGCGGTTCGTTCGCCAGTTGTCCGGGATCGTATGCCAACGCCGGCGACTACGCCAGCGACGAAGTTGCGTCAGCCGTTGCGACCTTGCTTGGGGGGCGCCGTCGAGCCGCGAACAACCAGGCTCACCTGTATGACCGCCTGACGAGGCGGGCCGCCGTCGAGAAGAATTTCAGCGGCCGTCTGCCCATTCCTAAAGGCGGATTGATGCATGGTCGTCAGCGGCGGGTCGGCATGTGCGGCCTCCGGAAGATCGTCAAAGCCGACGACGGAAATATCCTCAGGGACTTTGACGCCGAGTTTCTTAGCCTGATCCAGGACAGCCAAGGCGAGGCTGTCGGCGAGCGCAATCACCGCCGTCGCCTCCGGCGCCTTCCTGAGCAGCATCGCTGCGCCATTGCCAAAGTTGTTTTCTTCTTCCGGAGTCCCGCAGGCTTCGACGATCGGCATGTCGTGGATGGATAATCCCGCCTCCGACAGCGCGTCCGCGACGCCCGCCAGCTTCTCGACCAGCGGTGGCCCGCAGGCGACCAGCGAGCGTTCAGTCCCGGTGGGAGCGTGAAATACCGGCTGATGAAAGGCCCAGAGCGGCGAGCCGATCACGAAGCGGCGGTGACCCAGCTCGAGCAGGTGCCGCGTCGCCTGCCTGGCGCCATCGCGGTTTTCAACCCGGACGGAACGGATGTCGGGAGAGCCGTCGATGTCCATCACCACAAACGGCAGACGCCGCAGCTGACCTGGGGCGGCGCCGTCGAGTTGGTCGAGGCTCGTGAAAATGAATCCATCAACCAGCGCGTTCTTTATGCCCCAGGCCTCTTCCCCCACTCGGCTGGAGACCAGCGAGAGACCCACGCCGCGACGCTCACAGACGTCGGCGACCCCGGCCAGAAATTCGCGCTGATACGCATTTTTGAAAAAGTGCGAAATGCCGAACGCCCCAAACGGAACGATGCCGATCGCGTTGACCTTACCGTAGCTCAGCACCCGGCCTTTCGGGTCCGGCCCTGAATATCCCAATCGGTGCGCGGCCGCCTCGACTCTGGCGAGCAAGTTCCGGCCGGACGCGCTTGGGGCGGCTGAAGGCGTTCGAGACGGTGGTCTTTGAGACGCCCGCCGCTTTGGCGACGTCCAATAAGGTCACATTGCTGGCCATGCCGCTGAAGTTAGCAGGATTTTGGACCGGTTCAAAATCCTCTTGACTTGACGACTGAAATCAAGGAAGTCTTGTGAACCGGTTCAAAATATTCTAATCACTGATTTTGTACCGGTACAAATTGCCTATTCGGGGAGCCAAATCCGTGCGCCAACGCCTTTTGGCGCGCCTGAGGCCGATCTGCGCCTTGGCCGCTGTGACCGTTCAGGTTTTCTCGTCTTGCGTCGCTTATGGGAGCGAATGCGCGATGGCCTATGCCGACGCGCGCGCGGCTGGACAGCTCTCGCAGGCGGCGCAAGTCTCGGAATTCGGCGGCGAAGCGGCGGCTGCGCTGCTGCGTATGCTCGCCCCCGGGAGCGATGCGCAGGACCTGAAAGTGACCCGGCTGCTGGTGATCGAGCGGCCGGACCTCGACGTCGTACGCGTCGCCGTCGTCATCGGCGAGTGCGTCGTCGGCATAGCGACGTTCGACGAATCGCGATGGCGCAACTGGCGCGCGTTGACCTTTGGCGCCGGGGGCTGACGCACGCCGCGACGCACAAACCCAAAACTGACGGAGGCCTGAATGCGTGCGAAAGCTTTCCTGTTGGCGACTGCAGTCGCCGCGCCGGCGACGCTCTGCGCTGCCACCGGAAAGGCTCATCAGCAATGGGGCGACGGCTCGCCGGTTTCCGAGAGCGTCAAACTTCGCTGTTGCGGGGATGCGGAGGTGCATTTCCTGCCGCCCGGATCGGTGCATGCGCGCGCCGACGGCTGGCACATCGACGGCTACGCGAAGGCCGTCCCCTATGGAACCGAGTTGCCAAGTCCCGACGGCTACGAATGGGGCTTCTGGGCGGACCATCGCTACGATGGCTTCAAGGTCGCCGGCGGCCAATCCGAGATCCGCTGCCTGTTCCTCAACCCGCGCTGGTTCTGAAGAGCTACGCCTGATCTTACGGCGTTCCCTCCGCGGATCCCTGCAGTTGCCTTACGCGCCCAAACGATCCTAACTACGCAGGCTTCCAAATAAAGAGCCAAGCCTGGAGCCCGCGGTTCATGTCCCATGCCATTGTGCGAGCCGCGTTGCTCGCTTGCACCTTCGGCGCGATGGCGTCGGCCGCGCTCGCCGCCGCCGCCGGTCGCGATCGTCGAGGATGTGGGCGAGGGCCTGCTCGGGATCGAGCCGATGGACTATCTCAACGCCGGCCGAAAGATCGATCTCGGCGCCGACACGACCATCGTCATCAGTTTCTTCAGTTCCTGCGCGCGCGAGAAAGTCACCGGTGGACACGTGGTGATTGCGGACGGCCACAGCGACGTCACGGGCGGCGCGGTCGAGCGCACGATGCTGAAGTGCGACGCCGACAAGATGTTGCTGAGCCAGCGCCAGGGCGAACAAACCGCCGGTGTCGTCGAACGCGGCATCACCATCGGCGGAAGCAACCTTCCCACGGTCTATGGCGCTTCGCCCGTGCTGGTCGCGCCAGGCGGCCGGCCGATCAAGATCGAACGCCTGGGCGATCATTCGGGCGGCGAAGTCCTGCCAGCGCAACGCGCGGGCGGCCGGCTGATTTACGATTACGCACGGGCCGGCCGGGAGCTGGTCGCGGGCGCCACTTACCGCGCCACCGCCGGCGATCGAAAGGTGTTGTTCCGCGTCGATCCCGCCGCCGAACCGGGCGCTACTCCCCTGCTCGGACGACTAGTGCTCATCGCTTCGCCTTGAAGCTGTTCGCGACGCCTCGGCGGCTGGCGACCGCCGCCGCCCTCGCGACCAGCCTCGTCATCGGCCTTGGGGTCGCTTCGCCTCTGGGCGAGCCGATCTACGGCCTGTCGCTCGATGTTCTGACGGGCTTGGCCCTCGGTATCTTCGGCCCGGGCGCGCCGCCCGCGGCTTCGCCCGTCGCGATCCTCGCGCTCGATGAGGAGACCTACCGAACGGCGCCGTTCAAGGCTTCGCCGACGATCACCTGGACAAACGAGATCGGCCGCGCCGTCGCCGCAGCGCTCGACGCAGGCGGCAAGGTCGCGGGCTTCGACATCGTGTTCGCCGACCTGATCGAGGATTCACAGATCGGCTTCGGCGCCGACACCGTCGGCGAACACATGCGCGGCTTCGACCGCGACTACTTCCGTCAGATCCTGCGGCTCGGAAGAAGCGGCAAACTGGTGCTCGGCGAGGCGGAGCTGGGCGGGGAAACGTTCGTGCCCAATGCCGCGCAGCGCATCGCGATCGGATCGCCGGACAACATCCGCAGCCTCAATGTGCTGACCGACGGCGATCGCGTCGTGCGCCGATTGCCGATCGCTTTCGCCAATCAGGCCGGCGGCTGGACGCCCTCGATGTCGCTGGAGCTCGCGGCGCGCGCCGCCATCGATCCGCCGCCCGCCGATAACGACGCCAAGATCGCCTGGGGACGCGCGCGGGCGACGGCGCGCGATCCCGACGCGGTGACGCTGAATTTTGGCGCCCGCGTCATTCCCTACTTTTCGCTCGCCGATCTGAAGATCTGTCTCGAGCGCGGCGACCTCGACTTCTTCCGCCGCAATTTCTCAGGGAGAGCGCTCCTGCTGGGAACGGTGATCGAGACGGCCGACCGAGTTGTGCCGACGATGCGCTTTTCGCCCACGCCGATCGGCGCGCCGGGCGAGCGATGCGGCGCCGCCGCGCCGACGCCGGCGCTGTTTCGCGGCGGCGCCATTCCCGGCATCTTTCTCCAGGCGACCGGGCTGGCGAACCTGATGCGCAACGACGGGCTGCGGGAAGGCGGCGCAATTCCCACGACGGCGATCGTCGTGGCCTCCGCCCTGCTGGCCGCGCTGGCGGGGCTCGCGCTGCGACCAATCCCGGTCGCCGCGGTCATGGCCGGCGGATTGGCGCTCGCGCTCGCCGTATCGATCATCGCTTTGCACAACGGCTATGTGCTGCCGCTCCTCCCCGCCGCGGTCGCAGCGGTCGCAGCGCTGATCGCCGCGGAGGGATTCAGGTTCGGGATATCCGAGCGCGAAAAGCGGCTGCTGCGCAACGCCTTCGGGCTCTATCTGGCGCCGGCCGTCATCGACCGGATCCATGCCGAGAATGCGCTGCCTGAACTCGGCGGCGAGAGCCGCGAGATCACCATCCTGTTTTCCGACGTCGTCGGCTTCTCGTCGATCTCGGAATCGCTGCCGCCGCACGCGCTGGTGGCGCTGATGAACGACTATCTGACGGCGATGAGCGAGACGATTGAAGCCAATGGCGGCTACGTCGACAAATACGTCGGCGACGCGATCGTCGCTCTGTTCGGCGCGCCGATGGCGTCGGCGAGCCACGCCGCTGACGGAGTCGGCGCCGCCCTGAAATGCCGCGAGCGCCTGCAGGCGTTCAACCGCGAGGCCGCAGCGGCGGGTCGGCCGGCGCTTGGCCAGCGCATCGGGCTCAACACCGGCATCGCGTTGGTCGGCAACGTCGGCTCGCGCCGCCGCTTCAACTACACCGCGCTTGGCGACGCCGTGAACGTCGCTGCGCGGCTGGAGCCGCTCAACAAGACCTACGGGACGGACATCCTCGTCTCGGCGTCAACCCGCGAAGCCGCGGGCGAAGGTTTTGTCTGGCGAGAGATCGATACGTTGCGCGTGCGCGGCCGCGAGCAGGAGGTGACAGTGTTCGAGCCGCTCGGTTTTGCGGGCAGGTAGAAGCGGCGAGGTAGCCGCGCTAGTTATCCCCTTCTCCCGTTTACGGGAGAAGGGCGTCACGCCCCGCCTTACTTGCTTGGCGCAGGCGGCGCGGGCAGCGCCTTTACCGGCGAACCGGGGCCGATCTTCTGCAGATTGCCGACGATCACCCGGTCGCCTTCGCTAAGCCCCTTCGTCACGCTGATCAGCGCGCCGTCGGACGGACCGAGTTCGAGCGGGCGCATCTCCGCCTTGTCGCCCTCGCCAACCACATAGACGAATTTGCCCATCTGGTTGGAGCCGAGCGCCGTCATCGGCGCCATCAGCGCGTCGGGCTCATCTCTCAGCAGCAGGCGGACGCGCACGTATTGGCCGGGCCGCAGTGCGAAATCGGGGTTGTCGATCGTCACGCGGGCGACAATCGTTCCCGTTGCGCGGTCGATGATGTTGTCGAGGAAGGTGAGCTCGCCCTTGCGCGCCGGGCTGGTATCGCCAGGCGCGGTGACTTCCGCTTCGACCTTGCCCTGGCTGCGCGCTTTCTCGATCGCGGCCAGTTCGGTCTCGCTCGGGTTGATGGTGATGTAGACGGGATCGAGTTGGACCAGCGTGTTCAGCGGGCCGGTCGCGGGACCGACCAGCGCGCCCTGCGCCGCCTGATTGCGGCCCATCCGCCCGGCGAACGGCGCGCGGATCTCCGTATAGCCGAGGTTAAGCTGCGCGGCGTCGATGGAAGCCTGATCGAGCGTCAGCGCCGCCTCGGCGACGCGCATTGTGCTCGATCGCTGGTCGTAGGCGTCCTTGGCGACGTAGCCGCTCTTCAGCAGCTCCTCGCCGCGGGAGAAATTCGCCTTCGCGTAGTCGAGCGACGCGATGTCGCGCTGCGCCTGGGCGCGCGCCTGGTTGAGCGCCGCCTGCAGATCGCGCGGATCGATCTTGTAGAGCAGGTCGCCGGCCTTCACGTCGGCGCCGTCCGCCACGGCCTGCGACTCGATGTAGCCGGGCACGCGCGCCTGCAGCGAAATGGCGCGGATCGACTCGACGCGGCCGGGATAGCTCAGATAGATCGGCAGCGTCTTCTTGATCACGGGGACCACCGGGACCGGCATCGCCATCATCATCGCCGTCGGCGCGGCGGCCTTGGCGTCGCTCGGTCGTTCGCCGACGAGGCGCACGCCGACGAGCGCCGCCACGCCGAGCACGGCGAGCGAAACAGCTGTCAACTTGACCATGCGCATAACAAGAGGCTCCGGAAGTTCACTCGGCGGGGTTTGGCTTAGCGTCGGGATGCGGCGCGGGATGCGCAATGGCGACATCCGCGTTTCGTCCTTCTCTCACCCGCTCGATGAGATAGTAGAATACTGGGACAAAAATAAGGGTCAACGCGGTCGCCGAGACCATGCCGCCCAGAACCGCGGTGCCGAGCGACTGACGGCTCGCCGCGCCTGCGCCGGTCGCGAACATCAGCGGCAGCACGCCGAAGATGAACGCGAACGCGGTCATCAGGATCGGCCGCAGCCGCAGCCGTCCCGCTTCCATCGCCGCGTCGATGATCGACAGACCCTCTTCACGACGGCGACGGGCGAACTCGACGATCAGGATCGCATTCTTCGCCGAAAGGCCGATCAGCATCACGAAGCCGATCTGCGAATAGACGTCGACCTGCATCTGCCGGACGTAGATCGCGCCGAGCGAGCCGACCAGCGCCAGCGGCGCCGACGACAGCACCATGAACGGCATCGTCCAGCTCTCGTATTGCGCGGCCAGGATCATGAACACGAAGAAGATCGCCAGCGCGAGCACGACGAGCGCGATCGAGCCGGCGCTGAGTTCCTGATAGGTGACGCCCGTCCATTCGTAGCCGAAATCGCGCGGCAACGCCTCGGCCGCCACCCGCTGCATCGCGTCGACCGCCTGGCTGGAGCTGAACCCGGGAGCCGGCGCGCCATTGATCAGCGCGGAGGCGTAGTTGTTGTAATGCGGCACCGTTTCCGGCGCGACGATCGGCTTCGAGCGAGCCCAGCGCGTTCAACGGCGTCATGCCGCCGGCGCTGTTGCGGACATAGAGCTTGCTGAGATCGGCGGCGGAAGCGCGCGCATCCTTGTCGGCCTGCAGGGTGACGCGGAAAGTGTGACCGAACAAGTTGAAGTCGTTGACGTAGAACGATCCGAGATAGATCTGCAGGGTCTTGGAAGATGTCGGGCAGGCTGAGCCCCAGCAGCTTCGCCTTGGTCCGATCGAGATTGTAATAGAGCTGCGGCGTCGCGGCCGAGAACGAGGTAAACAGCGATTGCGGATTGAGCTCGGGCTGTTTGCGCGCCGCGGCGATCAGCCCCTGAGTGACTTCGTTCAAGGCGACACTGCCACGCCCCGTCAGGTCTTCGATTTCGAGTTCGAAGCCGCCGGTGGTGCCAAGGCCGTTGATCGAGGGGGGATCGAAGCTCAGCGCGAAGGCGTCGGGAAGGCCGAGCAGTTTTGGCCGCACGGCCGCGACCAGCGCCGAAGCGCTCTGGTCCGGCCCGCGCTCCGTCCCAGGGCTTCAGCACCGCGAACTCGACGGCGGAGTTCGACTGCGCCGCGTTGGTGAGGAAGTTGAGGCCGCTGATGAAGCCGGCGATTTCGACGCCGGGCGTCGCCTGCAGAATGTCGCGGACCTGCAAGCGCCACCGCGTCGGTGCGTTCGAGCGATGCGCCGTCCGGCCCCTGCACGACGACGAAGAAATAACCCTGGTCCTCCACCGGCAGGAAGGTCGACGAGAGGTTGCGCGACAGCATGTAGGCGCCGCCGATGATCAGCACGAAAACGCCGACCCAGAGCCAGCTCCAGCGGATGAACCCGCGCACCGCCCGCGCGTAGCCGTGCGCCAGCGAGTCGAAGCCGGTGTTGAACCAGCGGAACAGGAAGAAGTTGGATTTCGGGCTGTGGCGCAGCAACGCCGCGCTGAGCGCCGGGCTAAGAGTCAGCGAGTTGAACGCGGAAATGCCGACCGAGATCGCCACCGTCAGCGCGAACTGATTGTAGAGCCGCCCCGCGACGCCGGGGATGAAGGCGACCGGCATGAACACCGCCATCAGCACCGCGGTCGTCGCGATGATCGGCCCCGTCACCTCCTGCATCGCCTTCCGCGCCGCATCGAGCGGCTTCAGGCCGGCCTCGAGCTGGCGCTCGACGTTCTCGACCACGACGATCGCGTCGTCGACGACGAGGCCGATGGCGAGCACCATGCCCAGCAGGCTCAGCATGTTGAGCGAAAAGCCGCAGATCTGCATGATCGCCAGCGTCGCGATCAGCGAGACGGGAATGGCGATCGTCGGAATGATCGTCGTGCGCCAGTTCTGCAGGAACACGTAGACCACGAACACGACGAGCAGCAGCGCCTCGACCAGCGTGATGACGACGTCGTGCATCGCCGCCGACACGAAGCGCGTCGTGTCGTAGTGCATCGCGTATTCGATCCCGGGCGGGAACCGCTTGGAGAGTTCCTCCATCCGGTCCTTGACCTGCTTCTGCAGGTCGAGCGCATTGGAGCCCGGCATCTGGAACACGGCGAGCACGACCGTCGGATCCTTGCCGAAGTACGCGGACGAGGAATATTGCAGCGCGCCGAGTTCGACGCGCGCCACGTCCTTCAGGCGCACGATGGCGCCGCTCGCCGGATCGGCGCGGATGACGATGTTGGAGAATTCCTGCGGGTCGGTGAGCCGTCCCGCCGCATTGACCTGCATCTCGAACGGCGTGCCCGGCGGCGCCGGCGACTGGCCGATCTTGCCGGCGGCGACCTGCACGTTCTGCTCGGCGATCGCGCCCTGGATGTCGAGCGCGGTCAGGCCGAGATTGGCGAGCTTGTCCGGATCGAGCCAGATGCGCATCGAATAGCGGCGTTCGCCGAAAATCTGCACGTCGCCGACGCCCGGCAGGCGTTTCAGCTGATCGACGATCTGCAGATACGCGTAGTTCGACAGCGTCACCAAATCGACCGATTTGTCGGGCGACGTCAGGTTGACGATCAGCACGAAGTTCGGGTTCTGCTTCTTGATCGTCACGCCGCCCTGGTTGACGATCGCCGGCAGCGAGGACGAAGCCTGCGAGACGCGGTTCTGCACGTCGACCGCGGCGATGTTGAGCGGATAGCCGACCTTGAAGGTGACCGTGATCGTCGAGGTGCCGTCGTTCGAACTCGACGACGCCAGATAGGTCATCCCCTCGACGCCGTTGATCTGCTGCTCGAGCGGCGTGGTGACGGTGTCCGCCACCACCTGCGCGCTGGCGCCGGGATAGGCGGCGCTGACCACGACCTGCGGCGGCGTGATCTCGGGAAACTGCGCGACCGGCAGCAGGAAAAAGCTGATCGCGCCGGCGAGCACCATGATCGCGGCGATCGCCGACGCGAAGATCGGACGCTGGATGAAGAAATTGACCATCGGAGACGCTTTATCGAGACGAGCTTAGCCGCACAATCCCGTCGCGCAGCCCGCCAGCCATGCCGGCGGCAAGCAATTGCAATGCCGCTACCGGTGCGGGAAGCGCGCGGCGCTCGGGGCTGAAGCGCGGCCAAACCGATTCCGGAATCATCGGCCGCAGTCGGCGCGAGGCGTCGACCCGGGTCGCGGCGGCGACAAGCACCCCTTTCAGCGAGTCGGGTTCCACATGGTCGGCGCGCATGACGGCCTGGATGAGCGAATCCGACAGCAGTTCGTCGATCGTCTGAGCGTAGGGATGCGGCATGACGACTCCTTTGATTTGGGTCCCGCGAGGGGAGGCCGTGTAGCTGGGCGTCGTTTTGTTGACTCGTCCCGTCGCCCATGTTACCGACCGGTACCGACATCTGATACCGATCGGTAACATCGCAGTCAAGAGCCATGGCCAAAGAAAATTCCAAACGGGGCGCCGAGAGCATCGCGGACACGCCCTGTACGCCTCGCCCGCGCGACCGGATTTTCGCCTCGGCGCAGGATCTGTTCCACAAGCACGGCATTCGCGGCGTAGGCGTCGAGACGATCGCCGAGGCGGCCGGCACCAACAAGATGACGCTCTATCGTCACTTCGAATTCGAAGGACGATCTGATCCTCGAATATCTGAACTACAAGGGCAAGAAATCCGAGGAAATCTGGGCGCAGATCGAAAGCGCGAACCCGGACGATCCCGGCCGCCCAGCTGTATGCTTTTCTCGAGCAGGCGGCGAAATTCATCACAGAAGACGAGCGCGGCTGCGACCTCGCCAATGCCGCGATCGAATTGACCGAACAGGGCCATCCGGGCCTGCGAGTCATCGAAGAGTTCAAGAGCCGGCAGCGCGACCGTCTCGCCAATTTGTGCCAGGCCGCCGGCGCCTCGCAGCCGGGATTGCTCGCCGACACGCTCATACTGCTGATCGAGGGCGCGCGCGTCAGCCGCCGCAACGTCGGCATGGCGGGCCCGAGCGCCAACATGCTGCAGACCAGCCGGGGCGTCCTCGCCTCGTTCGGCGTCCCGGCGCCGTCACCGTAGCGACGTCGCTGACCTCAGCCGCACTTCTGCGGTCAGCGACCGCGGTTACAGACGGCGCCCTACCCTTCCCGGCTCTCGGTCTTCGCGAAATCGATCTCGACCCGCGCGCCGCTCGGATCGAAGAAGAACAACTGCCAGGTTCCGCCCGCGTGGCCCGGCTCGGGAAGCCGGCGCAAATCGTAGCGCATGTCCCTCGCCTCGAGCTTTTTCAGATAGGACGGCAGGCTCTCGCCAGTGAAGGCTATGTGGTCCAGGATGCCTGCGCCCTGCGGGATCGAGGGCGCTCCACGACGTGCAGCACCGCGCGGTCGCCATTGTAAAGCCACGCGCCGGGAAAATCGAACGCCGGTCGCGGGCCGGGCTCGAAGCCGAATATTTCGCGGTAGAACGCGACCGTGGCGTCGGTGTCCGTGCTCAGCACGGTGAAATGGTCCATGCCCCGGATCGGCATATCTTTCTCTCCCGTTGTTTTCCTGGCAGGCTGCGCCAGTTCGGCGCCTGAGGCAAGCGGGGCGCTCCTGTAGCCGCGGTCGCTGACCGCGGAGCGCGCAACTGACCGCGGTCAGCGACCGCGGCTACAGATGGCGGAGCTATCGGCCGACCCGCTTCAACCACTCATCCTCGTCGATCGTCTCGACGCCGAGTTCGCGCGCCTTGGTCAGCTTCGAGCCGGCGCCGGGACCGGCGATCGACGAGGCTCGTCTTGGCGGAAATCGAGCCGGAGACCTTGGCGCCCAGCCGCTCGGCGAGCGCCTTGGCCTCGTCGCGCGTCATGCGCTCCAGCGAGCCGGTGAACACCACCGTCTTGCCGGCGAGCGGATGGCCCGCGGCGATCGCTTCCATCGGCTCGATCGTCACCTGACCAATCAGCGCGTCGAGCGGCCCGCGATTGTGCGGCTCGGAGAAAAAATCGGCGACCGCCTCGGCGACCACAGGTCCGACGCCTTCGACATGGGCGATTTCGTCCTGCCCGGCCTCGCTCATCGCCGCGGCGCGCAGCGCGTCGAACTCGCCGAAATGCCGGGCCAGCCGGCGCGCGTTGGTCTCGCCGACATGCCTGATGCCGAGCGCGAACAGGAAGCGGTTGAAGGCGATCGCGCGGCGCGCCTCGATCGCGGCAAACAGATTGCGCGCCGAGGCTCGGCCCGAAGCCATCCCACTCTTCGAGCTTGGGCGCGCCCTCGCCGTCGCGCTTCTGCAAGCGTGAAGATGTCGGCTGGCGTCTTGATGCGGCCCTTCTCGAAGAACAGTTCGATCTGCTTGTCGCCGAGGCCTTCGATGTCGAAGGCGTTGCGCGAGCTGAAATGCTTGAGGCCCTCGACCGCCTGCGCGCTGCAGATCGAGCTTGCCTGTGCAGCGGCGCACGACATCGGGCTTACCGGTCTTCTCGTCGATCTCGCGCAGCGCCTTCGAGCCGCAGACCGGGCATGTTTCAGGAAACGTGTAGGCCGTCGCGCCCTCGGGCCGCTTGTCGAGCACGACCTCAATTATCTGCGGGATCACGTCGCCGGCGCGCTGCACGACGACGGTGTCGCCGACGCGCACGTCCTTGCGCGCGATCTCGTCCTCGTTGTGCAGCGTCGCGTTGGAGACGACGACGCCGCCCACCGTCACCGGCTGCAGCTTGGCGACGGGCGTGAGCGCGCCGGTGCGGCCGACCTGGATTTCGATCGCCTGCACGATCGTGCTCGCCCGTTCGGCCGGGAACTTGTGCGCGACGGCCCAGCGCGGCGAACGCGACACGAAGCCGAGCCGCTCCTGCAAGGCGAGATCATCGACCTTGTAGACGACGCCGTCGATGTCGTAGCCGAGCGTCGCGCGCTGCGCCTCGATGGCGCGGAAATGCGCCAGCAACTCTTCCGCCGTGCGGCACAGCCGCGTCAGCGGGTTGATCGGCAGTCCCAGCTTGCCGAACGCCTCAATGAAGCCGTGCTGCGTGGCCGCGAGCGGCTCGCTGACCTCGCCCCAGGCATAGGCGAAAAAGCGCAGCGGCCGCGCCGCGGTGATCGTCGCGTCGAGCTGGCGCAGCGAGCCCGCCGCGGCGTTGCGCGGATTGGCGAAGATCTGTTTCTCGGCCTGCTTCTGGCGCGCGTTCAGCTGGTCGAAATCCTCGCGCCCCATATAGACCTCGCCGCGCACTTCGAGCACGCGCGGCGCGCCTTTCAGCCTGTGCGGGATCTGCTTCGATGGTGCGGACATTGGCGGTGACGTCCTCGCCCTCGAAGCCGTCGCCGCGCGTCGCGGCCTGCACCAAGTTCGCCTTGCTCGTAGCGCAGCGAGCACGACAGGCCGTCGATCTTGGGCTCGGCGACCACGTCGAGCGGCGCTTCGATAGCGAGCCCGAGGAAACGGCGCACGCGGGCGCAGAATTCCTGCGACCTCCTCGTCGTCGAAAATGTTGCCGAGCGAAAGCATCGGAACGGCATGCCGAACTTTTGCGAATTTCTCCGAAGGCGCGCTGCCGACCTTGCGGCTCAGCGATTGCGCATCGGCAAGTTCGGGATGCTCCGCCTCCAGCGCCTGATAGCGTCGGCGCAGCGCGTCGTAGTCGGCGTCCGAAACGGTGGGCGCATCCTCGTTGTAATAGCGCTTGTCGTGCTCGGCGATCTCGGCGCCGAGCTTGGCGTGTTCGTCGCGCGCGGCGGCGATTGACAGCTTTCCGGACGACTTCGGGCGGGTGGGCATGCGGGCGTGCGGTCGAAGGGTTACGCCGCGGGGCGCGGCCGTGGGTGACGTCGTAGAGGTGGTGCTGGCGCGCGACGGCCTCGCGGGCGGCGGCGTTCTGGTTCAACAGATCGCGCTGCTCTTCGTCGTCGCCGACCGGCTCCAGCGAAGTGTCGCGATACGCGCCGCGGTTGGGGTCGCGTTCCAGCCGCAGCGCGAGCGGGCCGAGGCGCGCCAGCATCGCCAGCACCCATGCGTGTTTGGAGACGATCCCTGAAATCCGCTTAAAGTAGAACGCCAGCGGCGATTCCACCGGCATCCCGGATCGGCGATCCAGACGCGACTTTCGACGCAATAGGCCGCCTTCGAGCGGGTGCACGCCTTCGTTGCGCACGCAATCGTAGAAATAGAGCATCAGCCCCATCACCTTGCTGGCCTTGATGCCGCAGGCGGCGGCGCGGCGCATCACGGTCGCGATGTGGTCGGGCGTGTAGAACGCGCGCCATGCGGCGGCGTAGGCGCCTTCCCACTCCGCCTTCGTCATGCGCGGATGTTCGCAGCAGACATGGTTCAAGTCGTATTTGTTGAGATCGGGGTCCATCCAGACCCCCTTCGCATGCAGCTTCTGATGATCCTCCGAGCCGGGCAGCGGGGTCAGATAGAAGAACTCGAGCAGGTCGATCGGCAATTCCCGCTTGATGATCTCCACGTCGCGCGCGATCGTCTCGGGCGTGTCGTTGGGAAAGCCCGTGATGAAGCCGGCGTAGGTCATCACCTTGGCGGCCTTCCAGGCCAGCAGCATCTGCCGGTATTCGGTGATCTTGTTCTGTCGCTTTTTCGCGGCGAGCAGATTCTCGGGGTTGATGTTTTCAAGCCCGATGAAGGCGCTGGTCACGCCGGCGCGGCCGCATTTCTCGATGAAATTGGGGATCTTGTAGCATAGCGTATCAACCTGCACGACGAACCTGCACTTCATCCGCTCGCGTTCGCGCAGTTCGATGATGCGGTCGAGGATCGGCTCCCAATCCTTGTTGCGGGCGAAATTGTCGTCGGTGATAGCGAAGTGGCGGATGCCCTGCTTGTAGTTCTCGCGCAGGATGTTTTCGATGTCGTCGGGCGAGCGGCGGCGGGACTTGCGGCCCTGCACGTTGATGATGGTGCAGAACGAACATTGATAGGGGCAGCCGCGGCCGGCGTCGAAACTGGAGAGACGGCCGACGTTGCGGCTGAGCACGATCGACAGGCAGGAATGGCACCGGCGTCTGTTCGAGGCCGGGCAGGTCGTGCATGTAATTGTAGATCGGCTTCAGGCGCCCGTTGGCGGCGTCGAGCAGCACCTCGTCGAGCCGGCCCTCCGCCTCGCCGGCATAGAGCGAAATGCCGAGATCGAGCGCCTCCTGCAAGTCGGGCTGCACGCCCGGCAGCATCGACAGGCTGCCCGAAACGTGGAACCCGCCGATCGCCACCGCGACGCCGGCCTTGCGCAGCGGCCGCGCGATGTCGAGCGCGCGCGGATACTGGTTGGATTGCACGCCAATCAACCCGACCATCCCGAAGCCGCCGGCGGCCTTGATCTGGGCCGCGATCTCCGCCGGTTTGACCTGCGTGTTGGTCTCGTCAATGGAGGTGATCTCGATGTCGACGTCGTCGCCGAGCACGCGGCGGGCCGCCACATCGGAGGCCAGGCCGTAGAGCGCGGCGAGCGTATTGGAGGGAATCGAGGAGCGCAGCCACTGGATGACATAGCCGTCGTCGTCGTAATGCGACGGCTTGATGAGGATGAGCTCGAAACGCCGCCGCGCGGCGGAGTTCAGGTGAGGGCGGCGCTCACGGTCATGGGGAAAATTCCTCGACGGCCAGAGTGTTGCAATGGCCCGTATTTCAGGGCCCGTGGCGCACGTCTACAGGAATAAAGCGCCCGCGGGAACCGCCCGAAAGGGCTGGGTTCGGATTTAGCGACAGCGCCCCCTCTCCATCGGCCCTGCGCGGAGTCGCGATTGACAACGCCTTGGCGGCCCCTATGCTGCGCTTTGCACAATTGCGAGGTAGGAAGCCGGTGGAATTCCGGCACGGTCGCGCCACTGTAATCGGCTCGCGCGTCTCGGCGCGGGAGTCGCAAGTCAGACCCGGCTCGCAACAAGCGCATCTCGAACGGGACGCGGAATCCCAGGAGCTGAAACGATGACCGCCGCCACCATTCGCGAAACCGATAGCCCAGCCCGTCGCGATCCCGGTCCGGGAGGCGCTGCCCTGGCTCGTGTTCGGCGGCCTCATGCTGCTTCTCGCGATCTACTTCGTCGGCGCCGAGCAAGGCGCCACGTCGGTCTTCAAAGGCATGTACGTGCATGAATTCGTTCATGACGGACGCCACCTGCTCGGGTTCCCCTGCCACTAGAGCCGAGTTCGCTTCGCGCCTCATCCTGGAGCTTGTCGAACGGATTGCGGGAGCAGCGTGGCGCGCAAGCGATTCGTCTGCAATCCCGCTGAAGGAAATCCTGCCATGGTGGGAAGCTTGCTCGTGCGCGGGATGCTCATCGGCATCATCGCAGGCATCCTGTCATTTGGATTTTTGAAAGTCGTTGGCGAACCCGCGGTCGATCAGCGCGATCCAATTTCGAATCGGCGATGGACGAGGCCAAGGACAAGGCGAAGGCGGATGCGGCCGCCGCCAAAGGCATGTCGATGGCGAAGGAAGACCCCGAGCCTGAGCTCGTCAGCCGGCCCGTGCAAGCGGGCATCGGCTTGTTCACCGGGCGTCACCGTCTACAACACCGCGTTCGGCGGCCTGTTCGCGCTGGTTTTCGCGCTCGCCTATCGCCGCATGGGCGATTTCGACGCGCGAACGACTGCGGCGTTGCTGGCGATTTCCGGCATTGTCGCGGTGTATATCGTTCCGAACCTGAAATATCCCGCCAACCCGCCCTCGGTCGGCGATCCCGAGACGATCGCATCGCGCACCGGCCTTTATTTCGCGATGATCTGCGATTTCGCTGGCGGCGATGATCGCGGCGTGGATGCTGCGCAACCGGCTTGCTGCGCGCCTATTGGCGGCTGGAACGCCTCGCTCGATCGCCGCGGCGGCCTATATAGTTGTCGTGACCGTCGTCGCGCTGGCGCTGCCGAGCGTCAACGAAGTTCCCGAAGGCTTCCCGGCGGTCGTGCTCTGGCAGTTCCGGATCGCTTCGCTCGGCGCGCAGACGATCATGTGGACGACGATCGGACTTGGTTTCGGCGCGCTGGCCGAGCGCGCTCCGGCGATCGGCGGTAGCGGCGCAAGATTGCGCGCGGCGGGCCTTTAGGGAATTTATCGCGGACTGACGTCGCGAGGGTGGTAGTGACAATGCGTCTCAAACTGCTCTGCCACGCCTCGACAGCCGCAGTCCGCGACGCCGCCTTTCCTGCTGACGAGCCGCTCGACGCGTTTGGGGCGGCGGAAGCTGGCGGGCGTCTCGAAACAAGGGCTCGACGCGGATCGTTATTTGACCAGCCCGGCGCTGCGCGCCCGGCAGACGGCGGAGTCGCTGGGCCTGACGCCCATGTCGAACCGGCGCTGCGCGATTGCGACTACGGCCGGTGGACCGGCCGCACGCTTGCTGAACTGGAAGCAGAGGAGCCGCAAGCGGTCGCCGAATGGTTGCGGGCCCCCGAGGCCGCGCCGCACGGCGGCGAATCTCTGCTCGCCCTGATTGAGCGCGTCGCAAATTGGCTCGACGCGCAGCGGCAGACGAAGGGCGCGACCTTGGCTGTCACCCATGCCTCGGTAATCCGCGCCGCGATCGTTTATGCGCTCGGCGCCGGGCCACAATCGTTCTGGCGCATCGATGTCGCGCCGCTGTCGCTGACGCGCCTCAGCGGCAATGGGGGAAGGTGGACGCTCGCCTCCGTCGGTCCGATGACGGCGGAGGGCGGCCCATGAGGATCCTTGCGTCTCTCGCGGTCGCTCTAGCACTTTTCGTAGCGATCTCGGCTCCCGTCTGGGCGCACCGCGAGGCAACTGGCCGTGAGGCGCCTGCGGAATCGATCTCGATTCCAAATCTCACTCATGGCCAGATGGCCGTTCTCGCAAAATATCGCAGCGCCATTCTCGATCTTGCCGATAAACAAACTCCTACCGACCCGACGATGCGACGACTTCAGGGCTTCATCAGCCTGCAATATTTCGACTGCCTGTGGGGATGGATTCCCGGCAGCGTCGAGGACGAAGGCAGCCCATTCAACGAGTGCTCGCACGCTTATTTGGCCGCGACCCGGGCGTTGCTGATGCACTTGCAATCCATGCCAGGCGATCGATCGGCCGTGCGTGCGCTGATTGCGACAATCGAACGCGAGATGCTCGACAGCGGCGCTTCGCTGATCCTGTGCCGTTATAGCGACGAACCTTTCAATACGGCCGAGAGAATCATACCGCGTTGGCGCGAAATTCCGCATCATCCGCCAAGTCTGATCACGTTTGCGGGCGGTGCATTATTGGCGCTGGCGGGCGTCGGAATCGGGCTTCGAAAGCTTCGGCCCGACATTGCGGCGAATGGCGCGCTGTCCTCGGGCAGCTTCGAATAATCCTCGTCAGCGAAAACCGACCCCGTGAAGCGCGAGCAGACAAGATCTGAAAGGGTGTCCCCGCCGTGTTTGACGACCACGCAAGTCGCCACCCTTTCCCGCAAGCGAGCGCAGGCCTCTCCGCCCCCTCTCCCGCTTGCGGGAGAGGGTTGGGGTGAGGGCGGTTCCAGTTGAGCGCAGCCTGCCTCAACTTCTGCCTGGGACGGTTCCGCATGCTGAAACGTCCTTCGAAAAGCTCGGGTGAGGACCATGAAATAACCCGCGCGCCAGCTGAGGCGCTTCATTGCTCGCAGGTGCTCGATCAACCCATTTCGATCTCGCCTTGGCATCCCACGACGAAATCCCGATACGCCGCTTCGATGCCTGCGCGGAGGCCAACTGTCGGCTTCCAACCAAGTCTGCGCAGCTTCTCACTGTCGATGAGCTTTCTTGGCGCGCCGTCTGGCTTCGAGCGGTCGCAGACGATTTCGCCGTGAAAACCGACGACGTCGGCCACCACCCGGGCGAGTTCGAGAATCGAGATTCCGGCGCCCGATCCGATGTTGATGGGCTCGGCGGCCGAATACGACTTCGCCACAACCAGGAGCGCGTCCGCGCAGTCGTCGACGTGCAGAAACTCGCGCCGTGGCGAACCCGTGCCCCAGATCGTCAGCGACGACGAACAGGCTGTCTTGGCTTCGTGCGCCTTGCGGATCAGCGCCGGCAGCACATGGCTCGGCGCTGAGGTCGTAGTTGTCGCCCGGCCCGTAGAGGTTGGTGGGCATGGCCGGAAATGAAGTCGACGCCGTGCTGCTTCCGATAGGCCTCGCACAGCTTGATGCCGGCGATCTTGGCGATCGCGTACCACTCGTTGGTCGGCTCCAGCGGCCCGGTCAGCAGGGCGTCCTCGGTCATCGGCTGCGCGGCATTTTTCGGATAGATGCAGCGACGAGCCGAGGAACATCAGCTTCTTCGACGCCGATCTCAAAGGCGGCCTCGATGACGTTCGCCTCGATCATCAGGTTGTCGTAGAGAAATCGGCCGGATAGCAGGTCGTTGGCGAGAATGCCGCCGACTTTGGCGGCCGCCAGGAACACGACGTCCGGCGCGTTGGCCCTGAGCCAGGACTCGAACTTCAGCCTGGTTCCGCAGGTCGAGGCTCGCGCGTTCGACCGTCAGGACTTCGCAGTCTTCGCGCGCCAAACGGCGCACGAGCGCCGAGCCCACCATGCCGCGATGGCCGGCGACCCAGACTCGCTTGCCCGCAAGCGAAAAGCCGTCGGCCATCAGTCCCTCGCCCAGCGCGTCTCGGGTCGCTCCTGCAAAGTCCGGATGTCTTCGCGGACCATTTCCGAAACCAGATCCTCGACCCCGATCTGATGCTTCCAGCCCAGAACCTCGCTCGGCCTTCGACGAGTCGCCCAGCAGTCAGTCCACTTCGGTCGGCCGGAAATAGCGCGGGTCGACTTCGACCAGCACCCTGCCCGTCGTTGCGTCGACGCCGCGCTCGTCGACGCCTTCGCCATCCCACGCCAGCTCCATGCCGATCTGTCGAAACGCCATTTCGACAAAACTCCGCACCTTGGTCTTGCGCCCCGTCGCCAGGACATAGTCGTCGGGGCTCTGACTGCTGAAGCATCAACCACATGCCGCGGACGTATTCGCGCGCGTGGCCCCAGTCGCGCTTCGGCCTCGAGGTTGCCGAGATACAGGCGGTGCTGACTGCCCGCGATGGATCGCCGCAACTGCGCGGGTAATCTTGCGCGTAACGAAAGTCTCGCCTCGCAAGGGACTCTCGTGGTTGAACAGGATGCCGTTCGAAGCGTGCAGGCCATAGGCCTCGCGATAGTTGACGACCATCCAGTAGGCGTAGAGCTTGGCCGCCGCATAGGGCGAGCGCGGATAGAACGGCGTCGTCTCGTTCTGCGGCACGGTCTGAACCTTGCCGTACAATTCGGAAGTGGACGCCTGATAGAAGCGGGTCTTCTGCGTGAGGCCGAGCAACCGGATCGCCTCCAGGAGGCGCAGCGCTCCAAGCGCGTCCGCGTTGGCCGTATATTCTGCCGTCTCGAAGCTCACCTGAACGTGAGATTGCGCGGCGAGATTGTAGAGCTCGTCGGGCTGGGTTTCCTGAACGATGCGGACCAGATTTGTCGCGTCAGTCAGGTCGCCGAAATGCAGAAAGAACCGTGAGTCGGGTTCATGCGGGTCCTGATAGATGTGCTCGATCCGCCCGGTGTTGAACGACGACGAGCGGCGCTTGATGCCATGGACGATGTAGCCCTTGGCCAGCAGAGCTTTCGGCCAGATAGGCGCCGTCCTGGCCGGTCACGCCGGTAATCAGCGCCACTTTGGGCTTGCTGGAATTTGCGTTCACACCCGTCGCCCCATCTCGCGCCGACCCACAACGCGCGGAAGAAACCGCGTTTTCTTTCCGATGAGCGACGCAAAGGCCAGGCGCCACGAACAGTGGCCGCGCGCGGCAGGGAACGGCAAAAACTCCATCCCCGCGCGGGCGATCGTCCTTCAACGCAAATTCATCAAATAGTCGTTGTTTGTTTCAATCCATTCGTTCAGCAAATATTTTGCGCCATCTCAAACGTCGGGCGCGGAGCAATAAATATCACGCCTGATTTTGGCGTGTCGTTGAAAAGCGCCAAAAGCGTATGCCTTGCGCGCGATCCCGTCAAATCGTTCCGGACTTCAAATGCGGGCGCCCGCGCCCCGGCTGCCCCTCGTCGACCGGTTTGCGCAAGCGGCGGGGCTCGCGATACAAACCCGGCATGACTCATCGCCTCGTCATCGCGCTCGCCCAGATTTCCGCCGTCGTCGGCGACATCGCCGGCAATGTCGAGCGGCTACGCGCCGCGCGCGTCGAAGCCGCCGGTTTCGGCGCCGATATCGTGCTGGCGCCCGAACTCTACATCTCCGGCTATCCGCCGGAGGACCTGGTGCTGAAGCCGGCGTTTCAGGAGGCCTGCCGCACCGCCGTCGAGACCCTGGCGCGCGAGACCGCCGACGGCGGACCCGCCGTGCTGGTCGGCTTGCCGTGGGTGGAACAGGGCGCCCTTTTCAACGCCGTCGCGCTGCTCGCCGGCGGCCGCATCGAGGCCGTGCGCTACAAGGTCGATCTGCCAAACTATGGCGTGTTCGACGAGAAGCGGGTGTTCCGGGCCGGGCCGGCGCCGGGGCCGTTCGTGTTCAAGGGCGTGCGCATCGGCGCGCCGATCTGCGAAGACATCTGGGGCCCGGAGCCGGTCGAGTGCATTCATGAGACCGGCGGCGAGATCCTGCTGGTTCCCAACGCGTCCCCCTATGAGCGGAACAAGCTTGCCGTGCGGCTCGAAGTCGCGAAAGCGCGCGTGCGCGAGAGCGGCCTGCCGCTGATCTATCTCAATCAGGTCGGCGGCCAGGACGAACTCGCGTTCGAAGGCGGCTCGTTCGCGCTCAACCCGGATGGCGCCGTAGTCGCGCAGCTTCCCGGCTTCGAGTCGCTGGTCGCCAGGACCGTGTGGGAGCGGCAAGCCGGCGCCTGGCGATGCGTCGAGGGGCCAAACTCTCAGGTCGAGCAGGGCGACGAGGGCGACTATCGCGCCTGCGTGATGGGCCTACGCGATTACGTCGACAACAACCGTTTTCCTGGCGTCGTGCTCGGCCTATCCGGCGGCGTCGACTCGGCTTTGTGCGCGGCGATGGCGGTGGATGCGCTCGGACCCGACCGCGTCCACGCCGTCATGCTGCCCTACAAATATACCTCCTCGGACTCGCTGCGCGATGCGAGCGCCTGCGCGAAGGCGCTCGGCATTCGCTACGACATCGTGCCGATCGCCGAACCGGTGGAGGGCGTGGAGCGCGTGCTGTCGGCGATGTTCGCGGGCCGCGCGCGCGACATCACGGAAGAAAACATCCAGAGCCGGGCGCGCGGGCTTATCCTGATGTCGATCTCCAACAAGTTCGGCGCGATGGTGGTGACGACCGGCAACAAGTCGGAAATGTCGGTCGGCTACGCCACGCTCTACGGCGACATGAACGGCGGCTTCAACCCGATCAAGGACCTCTACAAGATGGAGGTGTTCGCGCTCTGCGAGCTGCGCAACCGCTGGAAGCCGCGCGACGCGAAAGGCCCCGACGGCGAGGCGATTCCGCCCGCGATCATCACGAAGCCGCCGAGCGCCGAGTTGCGCGAGAACCAGAAGGACGAGGATTTGCTGCCGCCCTACCCGGTGCTCGACGGCATCCTGCACCGGCTGGTCGAGAAGGAAATGCGGATCGCCGACGTGATCGCCGATGGCTTCGATCCCGACACGGTGAAGCGCATCGAGCGGCTGCTCTATCTCGCTGAATACAAGCGCCGCCAATCGGCGCCGGGCGTAAAAGTCGGCCCGAAGAATTTCGGCCGCGACCGCCGCTACCCGATCGTCAACCGCTTCCGGGATTCCGGCGAGCCGAAGCAGGCGCCGGACGCCGCGCTGGCGCCGGCGGCGAGCTTTGGCATGAGCGAACGGTTCGAGGAGTGAGGGTTCATTCCCTTCTCCCGCGCGCGGGAGAAGGTGCGCGAAGCGCGGATGAGGGGCGGCGCCCGCAGTGCGAGGCCTTGGTATTTGTCGCTGAAGCTCATTGTAAAGGGCACCCATGTCGTGGTGGGGCCGCACTCATCCGGCGCTCCGCGCCACCTTCTCCCGCAGGCGGGAGAAGGGAAATCGGCCTCAGTCGATCTCGGCTTCCACCGGGATCTTGGACTCGCGGATTTCCTTTATCTTGTGCTCGACGTGGCGTGAGAACACGAACTCGGCCGGGCGCTGGTTTTCGATCGAGATATCCGGCGCCATCGGCCCGTCGGTCTTCACCCCGCGCAGCGCGACCGCTGCGGCCCTCCACGGGCGGCGCACCGAGTCCCGCACCGCCGTGCCCTCGAAACCGCAATGGACCATGCAGTCGGCGCATTTCTCGTACTTGCCGACGCCGTAGCCATCCCAGTTGGTGGTTTCCATCAATTCCTTGAAGGTCTTCGCGTAGCCTTCGCCGAGCAGGTAGCAGGGCCGCTGCCAACCAAACACCGTGCGCGCCGGCATCGCCCAGGGCGTGCACTCATAGGTCTCGTTGCCGGCGAGGAAATCGAGGAACAGCGTCGACTGCGTGAACGCCCAGGCCTTGCCGCCATTGCCGCGGCTCAGGATGTCGCGGAACAGTTCCTTGGTCTTCGAGCGGTTGAGGAAGTGCTGCTGGTCGGGCGCGCGCTCATAGGCATAGCCCGGCGAAACGGTGATGCCGTCGATCCCCAGTTCCTTCATCGAATCGAAGAACGCCGCCGCCTTGTCGGCCTTGGCGTTGTTGAACAGGGTGCAGTTGATCTGGACCCTGAAACCCTTCGATTGGGCGAGCTTGATCGCTTCGATCGCGCGGTCGTAGACGCCGGGCTGGCAGACCGATTGATCGTGCATCTCCTGGTCGCCGTCGAGATGGATCGACCAGGCGAAAAACGGGCTCGGCTTGTACTGGTCGATCTTCTTGGCCAGCAGCAGCGCGTTGGTGCACAGGATGACGAACTTCTTGCGGGCGATAAAACCCTTGACGATTTGCGGCATCTCACGATGCAGCAGCGGCTCGCCGCCGGCGATCGAGACGGCAGGCGCGCCGCACTCGTCGATCGCCTCCATGCAGTCCTTGAACGAAAGGCGCTGATTCAGGATCTCGTCGGGATAGTCGATCTTGCCGCACCCGGCGCAGGCGAGATTGCAGCGGAACAGCGGCTCGAGCATCAGCACGAGCGGATAACGCTTCCGGCCCGAAAGCTCCTGCTTGACGATATAAGCGCCGATGCGCGCCATCTGGTTGAACGGTATGGACATATTCGCCTTCCTGGTGCAACGCGCGAGCGCCGCTTCTCTCTATATAGCGTTCGTACGCATTGAGCGCTCGGTTAGGGAGCGCTCAGAGGGGCCTTCCGGTTCCCGCAATTGCGCCGGCAACCGAAATTCGATCGATTCCTGCACCCCGGGCAGGCTGGAAACCTCGACGTCACCCAATTGGCGCAACGCGTCGATGACGCCCAGCACCGAAACCTCCGGCGCCGAGGCGCCGGCGGCGAGCCCAACCGAGCGGGCGCCGCGCACCCAGTCGAGTTCGAGTTCGCCCGCGTCCGCCACCAGGTAGCTCGGAATGCCGGCTTCCTCGCCGATCTCGCGCAGCCGGTTCGAATTGGAACTGTTTTTGGCGCCGACGACAAGGATGACGTCGGCGAGCTTGGCGAGCTCGCGAACCGCCGCCTGCCGGTTCTGGGTCGCATAGCATATGTCGCTGACGTCGGGACCGCGGACGTCGCTGAAGCGGGCATGTAGAGCCTGGATGATGGCGCGCGTGTCGTCGACGCTGAGCGTCGTCTGGGTGATATAGGCGACGGGGGTCTCGGCGGGAAGATCGAGCGACGCGACATCCTCGACCGTTTGCACGAGAATGACCGGGTCCTCGAATTGTCCCATCGTGCCTTCGACCTCGGGATGACCGGCGTGGCCGACCAGAATGAGCGTTCGACCCTGTGACAGATACCGCCGCCCCTGCATGTGGACTTTTGACACCAAAGGACAGGTCGCGTCGATGACCGGAAGGTTTCTGCGCTCCGCGGCAGCCTCGACAGCCTTGGACACGCCATGCGCGCTGAAAATCGTCACGGCGCCGACAGGGATCTCCGACAGGTCGTTGACGAAGATCGCGCCCTTGCTGCGCAAACTCTCGACCACGTGCCGGTTGTGGACGATTTCGTGCCGCACGTAAACCGGCGCCCCAAATTTGGCCAGTGACGCTTCGACGATATCGATCGCCCGGACCACACCGGCACAAAACCCGCGAGGTTGCGCAAGAAGTATCTTCATCAATACGGCCTTCCCTACGACAATACTGTCGAAATGTCTCTTTGACCCATCTGGCGGAATCTCCACGTGCGAGCCTAGAGCCAGCGAATTCGGATCGCCGGGGGTCAAGAGCAATTCCGACCGCACTACAAGTTTACAAACAGTTTCGGCGCCCTTTGTCGTTCGTTTTTACCAGTTGCGAAACAGGCGGCGGCCGTATCTCTAATATCAAGGTAAATACGCTTGGCCTCCTTGAATTCACTGCACGGATTTCGGCTGTAGCCTCCTGGTGGCCCGGTCTGGGTCTCGTCGCATATCGTGTCCTTATGCAAATATCGAGCACATGCGTAGCACCCTCCCTGCGCAATGCTTGCCTATCCGCGAGGCCCGGCTATAAGAATTTGGAAGTCGGATGGGGTTGAGCCGCCCTCCGAAACTGGGGTCAGGAGCCAGAGTTTGCGCAACGAATTCACGGCTCGACTTGTGCGACTATCGGTAAAAAACCCAACAATCGTTATTCTCCTATATTTGATTTTATTCGCGGCTGCGGCGATCTATGCTGTAAAACACTTCGCGATCACCACTGACACCACGCAGCTTATTTCCGAGCACGTACGATGGCGGCAACTCGAGAGCGACCTCAACCGCACGTTTCCAGAGCGCGCCGGCCTCACCCTCGTCGTCATCGATGCGCCCACCCCGGAGCGCGCCGATCAGGCCGCCGGCGAGCTGACGGCGCGCCTGGCGAAGGAGACCTCCGCCATCCGTTCGGTGCGCCGGCCAGACGCCGGCGAGTTTTTCGACAAGAACGGCCTGCTGTTTCTGAGCACGGCGGAAGTGCAGAAGCGGGCCGAGCAATTGCTCGCGGCGCAGCCGTTTCTCGGCGCGCTCGCCGCAGATCCGAGCCTGCGCGGCCTGGCCAACGTCATGTCGCTGATGGCCAAGGGGGTGCGCGATAAGGAGACTACGTTCGACGCGATCCTCAAACCGCTGACGTCGCTCGCCCAAGTCTTTGAGGACATCGATGCCGGCCGTAGCGGCGATTTTTCCTGGCAAACCTTGATTACCGGCGGCGACGACAAGCTGGAGTCGAAACGGCGCCTGGTCCTCGTTCAGCCCGTTCTCGATTATAGCGCCCTGGAGCCCGGCGCCGCGTCCTCGCAAGCGATCCGCGCCGCCGCGCGGGATCTGAAATTGACGCCCGAGCACGGAATTCGCGTTCGCCTGACGGGCGCCGCGCCGCTTGCGGACGAGGAGTTCGCCACGGTCGCCGATGGCGCCGCGCTGAACGGCGTGCTGACCGTCCTGACCGTGCTGTTCCTGCTTCGCCTGGCGCTGCGTTCGTTCAAGATTATCGCGGCGGTGTTTGTCTGCCTGGTGATCGGATTTGCGATGACCGCGGCGATCGGGTTGCTGCTCGTTCACGCGCTGAACCTGATCTCGGTGGCGTTCGCGGCGTTGTTCGTCGGCATCGGCGTCGATTTCGGCCTGCAATTCGGCGTGCGCTATCGCGAGGAGCGCCACCTCCTCGACAAGTCCGCCGATGCGCTCGTCATGACAGGTTTGAACGCTGGCAGCCCGCTGGCGTTGGCGGCGGCGTCGGTTGCGGCCGGCTTCTATTCCTTTCTGCCAACCGAATACCGGGGCATTTCGGAACTCGGCGTCATCGCAGGGACAGGGATGTTGATCGCGTTTGCGACCAGCGTGACCTTGCTGCCGGTGCTCATCAACCTCGCGCGTACGCCGCCCGAAGCGAATTCGATGGGCTACCGCTTCCTCGCGCCGCTCGACGATTTCATGGCGCGCCATCGCATCGCGGTGCTGGTCGTGACGGCGGTCGTCAGCATCGGCGGGTTGCCGTTGCTGACGAAAGTCCGGTTTGATTTCAATCCGCTCAACCTGCGAAGTCACGCCGTGGAATCGGTCGCCACGTTCCTGGACCTCGCCAAGGACCCCGGCACGAGCCCGAACACGATCGAGATCCTCGCCGGTTCGCCGAGCGAGGCGGCGGCGCTGGCTGAAAAGCTCCGCCAGCTACCGGAAGTCGACCGCGCCCTGACCATCGCCAGTTTCGTGCCGGCGGATCAGGACGCCAAGCTGGAGCAGATCCAGGACCTGTCGACGCTGCTCGGGCCGTCGCTGTACCCTTCCGAGGTTGCTGCAGCTCCCGACGATGCGCAGACGGTGGAAGCCTTGCGAGTCCGCCGCTTCCGGGCTCGAAGACGCGACCAAGGGCGGCGCGGGAGCCGGGGCCGAGGCGGCCAATCGCCTGGCCAAAAGCCTCTCTGAACTCGCCTCCGGCGCCGCCAAAGCTTCGCGCCGACGCCACGGCGCGGCTGCTGCCCGGATTTGCCCGCGTGCTCGAGCGCACCCGTCAAGCGATCCAGGCGGCGCCTGTCGCGCTCGGTGACCTTCCGCAGGAAATCGTCAATGACTGGATCGCCAAAGATGGCCGCGCAAGGGTCGAGGTCTCCGCCAGGGGCGATTCCAACGACAACGTCGTCTTGAAGAAATTCGTCGACGCCGTCACGGCCTTGGCGCCGAATGCGACCGGCGCGCCGGTTTCGATCCAGGAATCCGGCAAGACCGTCGTCCGCGCCTTCTTCCAGGCGGGCGCGCTCGCGTTGGCCTCGATCGCGGTGCTGCTGTTTCTCGCGCTTCGCAGCCCGCGCGACGTTTTGCTGACGTTGCTCCCGCTGATCCTGGCCGGTGTCATCACGCTGGAGATTTGCGGGCTGATCGACCTGCCGCTCAACTTCGCCAACATCATCGCGCTGCCGCTGCTGCTCGGCGTCGGCGTCGCGTTCAAGATCTATTATGTGATGGCGTGGCGAGGTGGACAGACAAAGCTGCTGCAATCGAGCCTGACGCGCGCGGTGTTCTTCAGCGCGATGGCGACGGCGACCGCGTTCGGCAGTCTGTGGTTCTCCAAACATCCGGGCACGTCGAGCATGGGAAAGCTGATGGCGCTCTCGTTGGTGACCACTCTGGCCGCCGCCGTCCTGTTCCAACCGGCATTGATGGGACCGCCTCGCGAGACGACGGCGCCGCCAAAGTAGGGAAGCGCGAAGTTAAGCCGAAGTCCCAACTCTGTGCTTCCCGTGTCAGCCGTCGGCGGCTGAAACCGCTGCTAGCTATCTGAAGATACAGCTTTACCGGAATGTCCGACAATTTTGAGCGAAGTTCAAAAAGTTTCTCTAGGGACGATTCATGGTTACCAAGACATAGGGGGCTTTCGAGTCTAGGTTCGTAACGACAGCAAAGAATATGATCGAAGTTAAATCGGTCTCCGGTGGGATCAATCCCAGTCTCAAAGGTCATTAACCCATGAGCGCGCGCGTTCTCGTTGTCGATGACAATCCGGCCAATCGGCGGCTGCTCGAGGCTCGGTTGAACGCCGAGTATTTTGATGTCCTCACCGCCAGCAACGGAACCGAAGCGATCGAAATCTGCCAGAACACGCAGTGCGACATCGTGCTGCTCGACGTGATGATGCCTGATATGGACGGCTTCGAAGTTTGCCGCCGTTTGAGAAGCCACCAGGCCACCGCCCATCTGCCGATCATCATGGTGACGGCTCTCGACCAGCCGTCCGATCGCGTGCGCGGGCTGGAAGCAGGGGCGGACGACTTCCTGACCAAGCCGGTTGACGAAGTCCACCTGGTCGCCCGCGTCCGCTCGCTTTCGCGCCTGAAGGTGGTCATCGACGAGATGCGCGAACGCGCAGCCGACCCAGGATCTGCTGGGGCGGATCGCAGCGTTCGCCGCCGGCGGAGCCGAAGATGGCCGTCGCGGCCGATTGCTTCTGGTTGACGACCGATCGGCCTCTTCGGAGCGGCTTGTGCAGGCGCTCGCGCCACATCACACCGTGGTGGTCGAGACGGTTCCCGAAACGGCGTTGGCCAAGGCCTCCGAGGCCGAATTCGACGTCATCATCCTCAGCCTGGGTTTGCAGAATTTCGACGCGCTCCGGCTCTGCGGACAGCTCCGCGCCATGGAGCGCACGCGTCAACTGCCTATCCTGCTGATCGCTGATCTCGAAGACCGCGCGCGAGTCCTGCGAGGACTCGAACTGGGCGTCAGCGACTGGCTTGGCAGACCTGTCGATCGCAACGAACTGCTGGCTCGCGTGCGCACTCAGTTGAGGTACAAGCGCTACGCCGACTTCCTGCGCGAACAGCTGCGCGAATCCATTGAGCTGGCGTCGTACGACCCTTTGACCGGGCTCAACAACCGCCGGTTTCTTGGAAAGCCACCTCGACAAGTTGATCGAGACGGCGCGCGCCAATAGCACGCCGCTGACGCTGATGATCGTCGACATCGACCATTTCAAGCGCGTCAACGACACCTACGGCCACGACGCCGGCGACGAGGTGTTGAAGGCGTTCTCGCAGCGGCTGCGCGGCATCATCCGCCTCGGCGATCTGCTGTGTCGCCTGGGCGGCGAGGAATTCGTGCTGGTGATGCCCGGCCCCGACGCCCGGGACGCCGTCAACATTGCCGAGCGCGTCCTGCAAGTGATCGAACAGGAGAAATTCCCGCTGGGGCCTTCTGGCAGGCTGCTGACGATCACAGCTTCGATAGGACTGGCGGAACGCGGCGAGGCTCTCGATTGGCGCGACCTCTACCACCGCGCCGACCAGGCGCTCTATCGCGCCAAGGCGGCGGGTCGGAATCGCGTCAGCGCGGCGGCCTGACGCACGCGACGCGGGTGCGCTGCGAACCGACACCTAGAACTGCGACTGTCTGGCGCGTCGATCGAGCCGCTAGTCCAAAAGGCGACGCCACGCGAAATGTCGGCCGCCGGCACTGGCATGCGAACGGCGAGATTGCGCTCTGTTGGCCCCGGAATGCGTCCACCGATGAGCTGCCCACCGAGCCGGAAACTGCCGGGCGGCATATGCCCGCTGACGGTTTGAAAGGTTCATATCCCTGTCACACGGACTGCCTATCCGGCGGCGTGGCCCAGTTCAGATCATAGTCTGCGACCGGCTCCTTCGCGTCCGTAAAAATATTGGGAGATGAATATGAGCGTCGCGCCGGAATACAAACTGCGTAGCTCGCGACACGGCGCCGTTGCCGCCTTAGCGACGGGATTGCTGGCGTTTACTCCGGTTATGGCGAAGGCAGGCAGCCTAAAGTCGTTCACTCTCGGCGATCTGGTCATCGACACGGTTACGGGTTCGACCCTCAACTCCGCTTCGGCCATCACGTTGCAGGAATTCAGCCTCGGCAGTAACGGAACGTCGGCCAGTTCAGTCGGATCCTTCGTGTTGCCACAAACACCGGGAAGCTACGGCTCCGCGATTTCTGGCGAGTATGGTTCGGCCTCGGAAGGCATTCTTCAACTTTCAGGCAATGACCGATATCTGACTTTGATGGGCTATGGCGTCAACGCCGGCACATTTAACGCCGCGCCGCTATCCACATACGGCACGCCGGCCCTCGGCCAGACGACGAGCCTGACGGGAGGATCCGTTACGACCGTTCCCAGGGTGGTCGCGTTGATCGGCGGCAACACCTCGGTCAACACGACGACGGCGCTGACCGGCGTCTTCAACGAAAACAACCCGCGCAGCGCAGTCACGGTGGACGGCAAGTCATTTTATGTCTCGGGCCAAGCCGCCAGCAAGACGGACCCGACTCAGGGCGTCTTCTACGCTCCGCTCGGCGCGACGACGGCGACTGCGATTGACACCAGCACCGACACGCGCTCCGTGGAGATCTATAACGGGAAGCTCTACGTCTCACGTGACCAGAATCCTCCCGGAAGCGGCAGCCAGAATTTCACCAATGTCAGCTCGCTCGTCGGCCCAGGCGGCCAATTGCCGACATCTTCAACCGGCTTGGTCGAAACCCACATAGTTCCTCCGGCGAGCCCTTATTCTTCGGGTGGCAACAATGGTTCGATCAATTTGACGACTGCGCTCGCAAACGGCGTCAACAACGCTCGGATCGGGAGTTTCGTATATCTGAGCCCCGAAGAATTCTTCTTTGCCGATCCGAACACGCTCTATGTCGCTGACAGCGGCCAACCCAAGAACGGCAACGCGAACAAAGCGGCGCTCGGCGAGGGAGGCCTGCAAAAATGGAGCGACATCGGCGGAACGTGGAAGCTCGACTACGATCTCGTCGCCGGATTGAACCTGGTAAACAATGCCACGGCCAATGCCAACGATCCCACGGGTCCCGGCGTCACCGGATTGCTCGGTCTCACTGGAGAAGTCGTTGGCGGGAAGGTCGAATTGTTTGCGACCAGCTACGGTCTGAACGAATTGTCACCAAGCTATCTCTACGAAATCACGGATGCGCTGGCGGACACCACGATCGGGCAGACGGGCGGCGAGGTTTTCGACACCCTATATAGCGCGCCAACAAATGTTTCGATCCGCGGCGTATCCTTCACGCCGGCCGTGCCGGAACCCTCGACTTGGGCGATGCTGCTGCTCGGATTCGCTGGCCTCGGTTTTGCAGGATACCGCCGTGCCGGTAGCCGCTTGCAGAGCCCCCGCGCGGCCTGATTGATGGCGGTCTTGCCGGCTCAATAAAATAGGTCGCCATGAGGTGACCTACTTGTTTTGTCTCTGGCCGTCAGCGCGCCGTAGCGAGAGCCAAAGAAGGGGCCCGTTGCCGCGTATAGGCAGGGCCGGGAAGTCCTGCTAGCTACCTCACAAAAACACCCAGACATTAGGGAATCCGAACGCTTTCACACTCTTTGAGGTTTGCTCGTCTATGCGCAGCCCAACCAAGCCCAAAGACCCCAAGCAGCATCATCGCCCAGGTGGCGGGTTCCGGCACCGCCGTGATCGTCGCCGTGAACGCTCCGGGAACCGGATCGATATTTAGATTTATTGCCGCGCCCAGGGGAAAATATAAGTCGATCTCATAGTCGCCGTTGGTCGCATATGTCGTAGAGCCTTTAGGCAACGGGATGACCTTGAATGTTTTGCTGAAATCGTATGGATTGTCACTCGCGAGGGGAGACACGTCAAAATATTGCTCAAGCCAATCGTCATCGCCGCCGTAATTTGTGCCGTCCGCAAAAAACATGTTGAAATCGTAATCGTAAATATCCTCTATCGTCGCATTGTAGTTCCCTGTGACAATCGGGACCGTAGCGGATTGCCAAGTGAATTTGTAACTACCGGTGGGTATGTAAGGGATATCTGCGGTGACGTAGCCGTCCGAGCCATCGCCCGAGTACGTCCAGATCGGCGACGTCGCGTGCGCGACCGACACGCTAAGGCTCATAGTCGCCGCGAATAACGCAACGGCTAAGACTTTGCTGAGATGTCGCACCTTGGCCTCCTCGCTCCCGAATTTTGAGCATCCAAATCCCAGATCTGATGTTTGTCAAATTGACCTCAAGTCTTGCAAACACAATTCCCATGAGAACCTTGTTGACTAGCTGAAGGTAAGCAAGAGAACTTGGTTGAGATTTATTCCTAATGCGTATTGTCGGCGAGCCAATCAATACGCGCTATCATGACAATGCTCAACGTCGCGGGCATGCGGATTTTGTTTGTTTGAAAGTGCCGCACTTGCCGTCAAGCCGAAAGCGGAGGCGATTGTTCCGCAACGCTCTGCACAACCGGACTCTCGCGTTCGTGCGAGGGCATGCACAGCTTTCGGACAGCAGTTAAATTGTTGAGCAAATAATCGCATGCCGCCGCGCACCTCGTCCTGAGCCTGTCGCAGGATGTTGCCGCCGGCTTCGATCCTGGGCCCGAGTTCTCCTCCGTTCGCGTGGTTATTGGAACGATGACTGGAGCCTCTCGCGATGGGAGTGGTCCGTCATTGTGAGCGAAGCGAAGACATCCAGCGGTTCGGCCGCCGCTCTGCTTGTCGTTGTTTACAATGGCTTCCAGCAGACGAAGCATGGATTGCTTCGTCGCTGCGCGCCTCGCAACGACTATTCATGTCAAACGCAAAACACTCTGGCAAAAGCCGTGCGGCCAACCTGACGTCCTTCGACAAGCTCAGGACGAGGGTGGCAGGCTGCGGAGCGAATATGTACGCCTGCCCTGCGGAATGACAGGCGACTCTGAGATTAGCGCGTCAACCAGCCGCTCGCATCAATGCGCCTCGGCGCCGCGTTCGCGCAGGAAGCGGAAAAATTCTCCGCCCTCGCGCAGACGGCGAACCATCATCTGCGGGCTTCGCACCATTTCGTTGAGGATCGCGGCGATCTTGCTGGAGCGGAAGTAGAAGCGGCGATAGAACGTCTCGACCGAGTCGTAGATCTCGGCGTGGCTGAGATGGGGATAATGCAACGGCGCAATCTGCACGCCGCGCTCATCAACCAACTGGGCATTGGCGTCGTCGAGCCAGCCGTTTTTCAGCGCCTGATCATACAGGAACGTGCCGGGATAGGGCGCGGCGAGCGAGACCTGGATCGTGTGCGGATTGACTTCGGTCGCAAAGCGGATCGTCTCCTCGATCGTCTCCTTCGTCTCACCAGGCAAGCCCATGATGAAGGTGCCATGGACCTTGATGCCGAGTTCGCGGCAATCTTTGGAGAACTTCTTGGCGACGTCGACCCGCATGCCCTTCTTGATGTTGTGCAGGATCTGCTGATTGCCGGACTCGTATCCAACCAGCAGCAGGCGCAAACCGCCGTCGCGCAGCTTTTTCAGCGTCTCGCGCGGCACGTTGGCTTTTGCGTTGCAGGACCACACCATGCCGAGCTTGCCCATTTCCTTCGCTATCGCTTCGGCGCGGGGCAGATTGTCGGTGAACGTGTCGTCGTCGAAGAAGAATTCCTTGACCTCCGGGAACGCCTGCTTCGCCCAACGCATCTCTTCCATCACGTTGTCGATCGAACGGGTGCGATAGCGGTGGCCGCCCACCGTCTGCGGCCACAGGCAGAACGTGCAGCGCGACTTGCAGCCGCGGCCGGTGTGCAGCGAGAGATAGGGGTGCTTCAGATAGCCGTTGAAATAGCGGCTGATCTGCAGGTCGCGCCGATAGACCGGGGTCGTGAACGGCAGCTGGTCCATGTCCTCGACGATCGCGCGATCGATCGTGTGCTCGATCTCGCCGTCGGCGTTGCGATACGACAGGCCGGGAATCGACTTCCAGTCCTTGCCTTCCGCAACATCCTTGATCGTGAAGTCGAATTCGTTGCGGGCGACAAAATCGACGATCGGCGCGGCCTTCAGGCTGCCGAGCGCGTCGACGGCGACCTTCGCGCCGATAAGGCCAACCTTCAGGCTCGGGTTTGCCGCCTTCAGCGCCTCGATCGTCTTGACGTCGGAGGCGAACGACGGCGTCGAGGTGTGCAGCACCGCAAGGTCGAAATTCTTGGCCTGCGCGGTGACTTCCGGCAGTTTGATCCGGTGCGGCGGGGCGTCGATCAGCTTGCTGTTCTCGATCATCGCGGCGGGTTGCGCCAGCCAGTGCGGATACCAGAACGAAGCGACTTCGCGTTTCGTCTGGTAGCGCGAGCCCGCGCCGCCGTCGAAGCCGTCGAAAGAAGGCGCCTGAAGAAACAAAGTCCGCATCATCGCGCTGATTTCCCTGTCTCATTTACGCCGAGAGGCGTCATGTTGCCCTTCCGGTCGACGCTGTAGGATTGCCCTCGCCAGTCGACCCGAGAACCGAAGAAGCACGCCAGATACACCATAAATGAAATCATGTCGCGCAGGGGGGCGAGCGGCAGCGATGCTGTCGGCAAGCGGAATGCGCGCGTCACGACAACCTGAAGCGCCAGCCGGCACGCCAGCGCGAACGCCATCAGCGCGCACCCCCAGAAATCGAACCCGCGCAACAGCGCCGCCAGCAACGCCAGGGGAAAGGCGTAGGTGACGCCGGAGCCGACGAACCCGGCCGGGTCGAGGCGGAAGATGGTCCGCGCCCAGCGCAGTTCGTGCCGGAACAGTTCGCCAAAGCTGCGTTCCGGACACGAATGCGTGATCAGAAAGGGCGGGATCTCGGTGCGGAGGCCCAATTTTCTAACCGCAACGCCCAGCGCGTAGTCGTCGGCGAGCTGATCGGCGAGAATTTCGAACCCTCCGACCGCAGCCAGCGTTTCGCGCCTGCAGCGCCATCGTGGGCCCCAGGCAGGGTTTGGCGAGACCGGTCGCCACCCCGAATACGACGCTCGGCAGGAACTGGAATTCCATCCCCATGCAGGCGAGTCGCGACCAGAGCGTGCCCGTGTCCTTGCCGCGGTAAAGGCAGCTGACGAGACCGACGCCGGGGCGCTCCAGAGCGCCGCAAAGCCGCTGCAGGAAGTCAGGATCCACGCCGACGTCGCTGTCAGCCAGCACGACTATCTCGTGTTCGATGAACCGCGCCATGTTGATGAGGCTCGAAACCTTGCGGTTGGAGCCGTGCCTGCGGTCGTCGACGACGAGCCTGAGATCCAGGTGCGGAAATTCGGATTGCAACCTGTGGACAACCGCAATCGCGGGTCGGAAGCGCTTTGCAGGCCAAAGATTATCTGCACCTTCGACCGGTAGTCCTGCGTGCAAAAGGTGAGCAGGTTTTCGCGCAAACCCATCTCGTCGCCACATAGCGGCTTGAGAACGGTGACGCTTGAGCTTTCGCTGCGCGGGGCCTCGATCTGCCGCGCGAATCGACGCACGAATTCGCTCGCCAGCACATGTATAAAGGCAACCAAACAGGCAGAGTGTGGTGCAGATTTGGCACAGCCACTCGGCCGACGTGCGTGCTAGGACTCAGCATTGCATGGCGGAATTCAAAGGTCTTTGTGCTGTTGTGCGTTGCGTTATGTAGCATGCGACGGCTATTGAACGTTATGAATACGACGACTTAGGTTGATGCAAGTCGAGTCGGAATGCGTGGGGCAGTTCAACACGAATTGACCGTCTTAAGGGGCGCGGGCGGCTGAATGTCGACAACGTATTTTTTCGTCAGCGTGGGTGTTGGCGCTTCTCGGCGCCTTGGCGCTCGGCGGCTGCGCGAGCCTACCCGCCGACAAGGCCCAGCGCATGCAGGCGTTGCAGGCCAGCGCCTCCGACAACAGCGATCCCCTGGAGCCGATGAACCGGGTCTTCCTGCAAGGCAACCTGCTGCTCTACCAGGGTATCGAGCGTCCGATCGGCGGCGTCTACAGGGCCGTCGTGCCGCAAATGCTGCGCGATCGCGTTTCCGCCGGCGTCGACAACCTCTCCGAGCCGCGCATTTTCGTCAACGATTTGCTGCAGGGTCGTGGGCAGGCGGCTTCGACGACACTCGGTCGATTTGTGCTGAATTCGACCTTTGGCATCGGCGGCCTGTTCGATTGGGCGACAAGCGCCGGCATGCCGCGTCAGACCGGCGATTTCGGCCAGACGCTGTATGTCTGGGGATTTGACAGCGGTCCCTATCTGGTCCTGCCGCTCCTCGGACCCGCCAATATCCGGGACGGAATCGGCAAGGGCGTCGACCCCGAAATCAACCCGGCGCTGTACGTGATCTGGCATTACGGCGGCCTATGGCCGTCGATTGGCATTGCCGGCTTCATGGCGTTGAACGAAGCCGGCGGCCTCGACGATGTTCTGGCCGGGTCCCTCGACCCCTACCCCCGACTGCGCAGCCTCTATCTTCAGAAGCGCGCCTCGGAACTCGGCGACGCCTACGGCATCACCGTCGAGCCGCAGACGGTGCCGGTGGTCATTGAGCCGCCCGTCAAGCCCGCGCCCAAAAAGGCGGCTTACGCCAAACCGAAGCCGACGCCGACGGCTCAAGCCAAGTAGCTAGGGCAATTGTAGCCGAGGTCGCTGACCCATAGCCGCTAGTTTAAGGCTTTTGAGGCGCTCTCGGTCGTCATCGCGGCGCTTGTCCCGCGTATCCACGCTGTTCGGCTGCCAGGTTGGCTGAAGTTTTTGCATGTGCTGCGCGTTCCACGCTCAGACTTCGTGTCTTGCGTGACCGCGTGGATGGCCGTGACGAGCACGGCCATGACGGAAAGCGCGATGGCCGACCCCATGCCTGCTTAAGCTAGCGCCTATGGGTCAACGACCTCGGCCCGCATTTAGGCGACCCACTTTTGCAAACGCTCGTCAAACGGAACGGCCGCGGTCAATGACCGCGGCTACAAATTACCCGCCGAGCAGCTGCGCCGTCTTTTCACGAAGCGCCTTGACCAGCGCGTCGGCGCCGCCGGACGCCATGATCGAGGAGAACTCTCCGCGCCGGGACGCCACTTCGCTGATGCTGCCGTCGAGGTAAATGTCGATCACCCGACTGCCGTTCATCAGGTAATCGATGCGGGTCGAGCCGCCGCCCGGGCGCACCAGCGTGGTCTTGACCACGCGCTGGCCGCCGCGATTTTCGACGACGGGCTCGACCACGAACTTTTCGCTGGAATAGCCATCGATTCGATTGGCGTAAAAAGCCCCGAGGAATTTCTCGAACGCCTGCCGGATCGCCGCCTGCTGCGCGCCGGACGCGCTATTGAAGGCGGGCCCCACGGACAGACGCGTCATGGTCGGAAAGTCGAAGGCCTCGGCCAGCACGGGCGCCATCGCTCATAGCGAGCCTGAACGGAGAGGCTCGAGGCGGCCTGCATCGTTGCGATCAGGCGAGAGTAGTAGCGCTCGATCGAGGCGACTGCGGCGTCCGCAGCTACGCCCGGGCGAACGCCAACGAAGCGGCGGCGACGAGCCCGCAACGCCATAAGCGCCCAGACTGCGGCGGGTGATCTCAATACTTTTCATGTCTTGTCCGAAATCCATCTTGCCTGCCGCGGGGAGGGTTCCACGGGAGAGGTTGAGCCCGATCTGGCCTGTTCCGAATACGATCAAGGGCCGGTCGTTCGCGGCCCTCGAGCGCCTCCGGCAGCCGGCGCTGACGTACCGCGCGCTCGAAAAATTGCCAGGTGATAAGCCCGACCAGCCCGACGACGAGTTCGGCCGCGCGCTTCGACAAGGACAATGCCAACGCCGCCGGCGCGCCAAGCCCGAACACCGCGCAGACCGCGATCATCGCGCCTTCCTGAACGCCGAGGCTGGCCGGCATCACGAAGGTCGCGCTCCGCATGGCGAGCGACAGGCTTTCGATCACCAGCGCCTTGGCCGCCGTCACGGGCTCGCCCATGAACTTCAACGCGACCCAGATTTCCAGCGCCCCGAAAAACCACAAGGCGAGATGCAGGCCGGCGTTTCTGGCCAGCGCCGGACGATCCCGGTACAGGCGCTTCAGGTTCGCGTCGAGGTCCGTCATCTTGCCCAGCGACAGCCATTCGACGCGCTGCGACAGTTTGGCGATCTGGCGCTCGATCCAGCCAATTCCCGCCGAATCGCTGGATGGCGAAAAAGCCGATCAATCCCGGCACGAGCGCGAGCAGCGTCAGCGCGACGTCGCGGACCATCGTCGGCGCGCCGCCGAGCGACGCGAGCACCGCTATGCCCGGCAATGGTGAAGACCGCCTGCGTGACCGCCTGGCTGAGCAGATCGACCGCGACGCTGGCGCCGGCCTCGCCAATCGACAGGCCGTTGCGAGCGGCGAGCCGCGCCCCGACGAATTCGCCGCCGACCTGGGCGACCGGCAGCAGAGTGTTGATGCCTTCGCGGACGAGCCGCAGCCCGTACGACGATCGCCGGCGCAACGCGCGCCGCGGCCGGAAACAGGCACGCCCACGCCCATGCGGCGCCCGCGACCTTGGCGAACCGCAGCAGGATGACGACGCCCAGCCCCCAGCCGATCGCCGCGAAAAATTCAGCGATCTGTCGACGCCGGAATAATAAAACAGGACGATCAGCAGCAGCAGGCCGAGTGCGCCGGTCAACAGGAAATGGCGCATATCTCGACGGCTCGCCCCAACTGAAAATGCCGGACCTGCCCCGGCGCGGTTTGTCTATCCCCATCGGCGACTCGTTTGCAATCGCCACGGACTGGGGCCGCGACGCCGCTTGTCCGGCGAGGCTGCGAACTCCGCCGACCGTTGCAACGCCTGTGTCCACCAGGAACGGAACGGGCGGCGACGCGTTGCATCGAGGCGTTTTCAGGAGCCGCGGCGCATCTTCCTGCCGGAGTTCAAGCCATGGCCATGAACGTCAGCGAATTCGTTTGGCAGCGGCTGGCGGAATGGGGACTTCAAGCGCGTCTACGGCTATCCCGGCGACGGCGTCGGCGGCCTCGACGTCGCGCTCGAGAAGGCGCAAGGACCACATGCAATACGTCCAGGTCCGGCACGAGGAGATGGCCGCCTTCATGGCGTCGGCGCACGCCAAGTTCACCGGCGAGGTCGGGCTCTGCTACGCGACCTCCGGGCCCGGGCGCGATCCACCTGCTCAACGGCCTCTACGACGCCAAGATGGACCACGTGCCGGTGGTCGCCATCGTCGGCCAGCAGGCGCGCACCGCGATCGGCGCGCACTACCAGCAGGAAGTCGACCTGCACTCGCTGTTCAAGGACGTCGCCGGCGATTTCGTCGCCACCGCCAGCGTGCCCGGCGCAGGTGCGCCACCTGATCGACCGCGCCGTGCGCATCGCGCAGACGCGCCGCACCGTGACCTGCGTCATCATGCCGAACGATCTGCAGGGCATGGCCTACGAAGATCCGCCGATGGCGCACGGCACGACCCATACCGGCGTCGGCTACGCCGGGCCGGCGCAAGCTGCCCGACCGAGGCGCTGCTGCAGCGCGGCCGCCGACGTGCTCAACGCCGGCAAGAAAGTCGCCATGCTGGTCGGCGCCGGCGCGCTGCAGCGCGACCGACGAAGTGATCGCGGTCGCCGAAAGGCTGCAGGCCGGCGTCGCGAAGGCGCTGCTCGGCAAGGCGGCGCTGCCGGACGATCTGCCCTGGGTCACCGGCTCGATCGGGCTGCTCGGCACCAAGCCGTGCTGGGATCTGATGAAGGGCTGCGACACGCTTCCTGATGGTCGGCTCGGCCTTCCCGTACAGCGAATTCCTGCCCAAGCCGGGCGACGCGCGCGGCGTGCAGATCGACATCGACGGCACGCGGCTGAGCCTGCGCTATCCGATGGAAGTCAATCTGGTCGGCGACAGCGCGGCGACGCTGCGGGCGCTGCTGCCGATGCTGAAGCAGAAGACCGACGAGCGGCTGGCGGCAGCGGAATCGAAAAGGGCGTGCCGGCGTGGTGGAAGACGCTCGAGGAAAGAGCGATGGAGCCCGCCGACCCGATCAACCCGCAACGGGTGTTCTGGGAACTGTCGAAGCGGCTGCCGGACAATTGCATCCTGACCGGCGATTCCGGCTCTGTGGCCAACTGGTATGCGCGCGACATTCGTATGCGTCGCGGCATGATGGGATCGCTATCGGGCGGTCTCGCCTCGCTCGGCGCGGCGACGCCTTACGCGATGGCCGCGAAGATGGCGTTTCCGGACCGCGTCGTGATTGCTTTCATCGGCGACGGCGCGATGCAGATGAACGGCCTCAACGTCATGATCACCATTTCCAAATATTGGAAGCTTTGGTCAGATCCCCGGTTGATCGTCATGGTGCTGAACAATCGCGACCTCAATCAGGTCACCTGGGAGGAGCGCATTCAACTCGGCGAGGCGAAGACCGAGTCGACACAAAGCATCCCGGATTTTCCGTATCACAAATATGCGGAGCTGGTCGGGTTGAAGGGAATTTTCGTCAACGATCCGGAGAAACTGGGCGCTGCCTGGGAAGAGGCGTTATCCGCGGACCGTCCTGTCATTCTCGAATGTTACACCGATCCCAACGTGCCGCCATTGCCGCCGCATATCACGCTGAAGGACGCCAAGAATTTTATGGCGATGACGCTCCGCGAGCCGGAACTTGGCAGCGTGCTGAAGAACAGCGCGAAGCAATTGCTCTCCGCAGTGCTTCCTGGCGGGAAAGACTAGAGCGTTTCGCGTTTACCTTTAATCGTCATTGCGAGGAGCGCAGCAACGAAGCAATCCATGCTTCGTCTGCCGCAATCCGTTGAGTATCAAGCGCAGATCGCGCGGCAGCGGAACGATGGATTGCTTCGCTGCGCTCGCAATGACGGATCAATCAGGCCGAGCAATGCTCTGATCGGACAGCCGCGGATCTCCGCAAAATAAGAAGCCCCCGAGACACAGCGCGGGGGCTTGAATCGACGACGCGAGATGCGACGGCCCTACCGCGCTGCCCCTGCCGCCACCTTCTCAGCGCGCTTTGACGCCGCCGGCGCCGCTTTGGTTGCAGGAGAAGCCTTGCGCACAGGCGAATGGACGATCTCCGTGCCGAGCACGCCTAGGCATTCGCGCATGAACGCGGCGAGACCCGGCCATCCTTTTGCGGACACGAGATTGCCATCGACGTGAGCGCCCGTAGGCGGCACATCGACATAGATGCCGCCGACAGCCGTCACTTCGGGTTCACAATATTCCAGCGCCGCGACGCGCTTGCCGGTGATCACGCCGTCAACCGCCATCAGCACCTGAACGCCGTGACAGATGGTGAAGATCGGTTTGCCGCTCTGGTGGAAGTGGCGGATGATGCTCTGCACCTTCTTGTTGATACGGATATATTCGGGACCGCGTCCGCCAGCGACATAGACCGCATCGTAGTTGGCGGGATCGACATCGGCGAAGGTCGCGTTGAGCGTCTGGAGATGACCCGGCTTCTCAGTATATGTCAGTCCGCCCTCGAAATCGTGCAGCGACGTGTGGATCTTGTCGCCCGCCTTCCGGTCTGGACAGACGACGTGCACAGTGTGCCCAACCGCCATCATGCCCTGCTCGAAGACGAAGATTTCGTATTCTTCGCTGAATTCACCAGCCAACATCAATATTTTCTTGCCCGACATGATCATGTCCTCCACGTTAGTTGGTTCATTCCCCCGAGGCTCGCCTCAGGCCTTGGCCCATTGGTCGCGCAGGAAGTCGTGACCAAAGCGGTAGACCTCCTCGCGATTGGGAAAGAAGTCCCGCCAGACGCGGGTCGCCGCGGCCAGCGCCGGCAGAGCGCGCCCGAAGGCCTCGATCGTGCACCAGCCGTCGTAGCCGCCGCGCTTGAGCGCGCGCATGGTTGGCGCCCAGGGCACGTGTCCCTTGCCGGGAGTGCCACGATCGTTCTCGGAGAAATGCACATGGTTGATGAAAGGCAGGTTCGGCGCGATGACGCCGACCGGATCCTTTTCCTCGATGTTGGCATGGAACGTGTCGTACAGCAGCCCGTAATTGGGCGCGTTCACCGCGCGTACAAGGGCCGCGGCGTCGTCGACAGTGTTGAGCACGTAGCACTCGAAGCGATTTAGCGGCTCGACCGATATCTTGATGTTTCGCTCGGCCGCGTAAGCGGAAATGACCTTGTGAACGCTCGCCAGATTGGCGCGCTCCGCGTCGGTCGGCGGCTCTCCGGTAAAAACGCCAAGCGGTTGATGCAAGGGACCGCACAGCGTCTCGCCGCCCGCCGCGTGCAGGCAATCAATCGCCCAGTTGATATGCTTTGCCGCCGCGGCCCGGACGGCGGGATCGCTGCTCGTGCAATCCTGCGCGGCGTCGGGCACAACGGCCACCGCTGTCGCACGTAGGCCATTGTCGCGAAGCGCTTGCCCCACTTTGCGGTAATGCTCCGGCTGGCCCTCGAATATCGGCAGTTCGACTCCGTCGTAGCCGGCGCGCTTTATGTCTGCGAACAGAGGGAAGTGCTCCTCGTCGACGTGCGTCGTCCACAACAGCATGTTGAAACCCAGAAGCATGGCGCGTTCATCCTTCAGTCGTGTCTCGCTCGAATAGCGGTCGGGCTAACCTGGAATGGCTTTGGCCGGCCGCAACAGAAAGACGGCGATGGCCAGCAGAACGGCAATCACGGCGACCCCCCATACGAACGACTGATTGTAGAACGGCACGCTGTCGTCGGGCGCGAACGTGATGACAAAGAACACGCCGTAGAGATAGGCGGCGGTCAGCGACAGCAGAAGCACGATGCAGAAGATGAGCGCGACGATGATGCCGGCCCGGATGAGCGTGCGCGGCTTTTCTCCCGGCCGGCAGAGCGGCAGCAGGTTGTTGACCAACCCCGCGACGACGACCAGAGCGCAGCCGACTCCAAACAACGAAAGGCTGAAGGGCTGGAAGATCAGCGCGAGAGCGAACACGCCCAGCGCGATGATGGAATATTCCACCCGCCGCGCGGCCTGCTGGCTCATGCCGCCGCTCGGCGCCGCCGACATCTGAGGATCGCCTTGCAAGGAGGGGCTCATTGCCGAACCGCCTTTCCGTCCGCGTCGAAAACGTGGGTCTGGCGCGGATTGGCTTTCAGGTGGAGCGTCTCGCCGACGCGCACCTTGACATCGCGAGAGACGACGAACCTGATTTCATGCCCGCGCTCCGTGCGCGCATGAATGAGCGTCTCCGCGCCCATTGGCTCGATCAGTTCGGCAAGGCCAGTCACCGTATCGGATGACGCGTCCGACTGCGGCACAAACGCTCTAGGGCGAATGCCGAGGGTGACCTCCTTCTTACCGAGGCGGCTCACCGCGGGGTTAACGTCGAAGCGTATCGGTCGCCCTTCCAGCACGAACTTTCCCATGTTGGCTTCGACGCCGTCGAATTCTGCGCTCATCAGGTTCATTTGCGGGGTGCCGATGAAGCTCGCCACGAACACATTCGCCGGCGCCGCGAACACCTCGTGCGGCGAGGCGATCTGCTCGATCCGCCCGTCGCGCATGATCGCGATGCGATCGGCCATGGTGAGCGCCTCGAGTTGGTCGTGCGTGACGATCACCGTCGCCTTGGAGAGGCCGGTCAGCACCGTCTTGATCTGTCCGCGCATCGACTGACGCAACTCGACGTCGAGACGCGACAGCGGCTCGTCGAACAGGAAGCAATTGGGGTCGCGCACGACGGCGCGCGCCACCGCGACGCGCTGCTTCTCTCCCTCCGAGATCTGACCCGGAAGTCGATCGAGCACAGGCTCGAGGTGCAGCAACCCGGCGACCTTGGCGATCCGCGCATTCGCGACCGATGGCGTCAAGCCGCTCGTAGTGGAGAGGGAACATGATGTTCTCCCTCACGGTCAGGGCGGGATAGAGCGCGTAGAACTGGAACACCATCGCAATGTCGCGACGTTCGGGCGGCAGGCGTTCATCCGCTTGCCGGCGATCAGCACGTCGCCCGAGGTCGCCCGCTCCAGGCCCGCAATGATCCGCAGCGTCGTCGTCTTGCCGCAGCCCGACGGCCCGAGCAGACAGACGACCTCGCCCGCCGCCACGGAGAGATCGACGTCGCGAACGGCTACGAATGAGCCGAACCGCTTGGTCACCTTTTTGAGTTCAATCGTCGACATCTAGGTCCTTATGCGACGCGTTCAGCGTTTGATGGTGCCGAATGTCACCCCGCGCAGAAGTTGATTCTGCAGCACGAAGGTCACGACGACGACGGGGATGAGGAACAGCGTTTCGATCGCGGCCAGCAGGCCCCAGCCGCACGCCGATGTCGCCGCCGATCGTCTGCGACATCGCCACCGGGCACGGTGCGGGTTTCGACGCCCGACAGCAGCAGCGCGAACAGGAACTCGTTCCAGGTCAGGATCAGCCCGAACACCGCTGTCGCGGCAAGCCCGGCCAACACCTGCGGCAGGCAGATCTTGATGAACACCCAGATATCCGAAGAGCCGTCGATGCGCGCGGCGTCCTCGACGTCGAGCGACAGTTCGTCGAAGAAGCTCTTCATCATCCAGATCGCGAACGGCAGATTGAACGCGGTGTAGAGCGCGATGATGCCGAGATAGGTGCCGGCGAGGCCGGTCACGCGGAACATGATGAAGATCGGAATGATCACCACGATCGCCGGCAACATGCGGGTCGTCAGGATCATGAACAGATAGGTGTCGTTGCCCTTCAGCGGATAGCGCGAAAACCCGAAGGCGGCGAGCGTGCCGATCAGCAGGGCGAGCAGCACGCTGACGCCCGAGATGAACAGCGAATTGAAGAAATAGAGCGCAGAACCCGGTGTTCTGCGCCTGCCCGCCCTCGGAATAGGCGCGATTGAACACCTGGGCGAAATTGGTCAGCGTCGGCGTGAAGAAGAATTTTGCCGGCACCGCCAGAGCGTCCTCGTAGGTCTTGAACGCGGTCAGGATGATCCACAGCACCGGGAAGAAATAGATAAAGCTGACGATCGCGGCAAACGCGGTGCGGCCCCAGCCCGCCACGCCTACGCCCGTGCCGATCGCAGGCCCAGACGCTCCATCAGCGGTATGGCGGGTTCGTCGGCCGCCGCTTTAGCGCTTACCGCTCCGTTCGACATATCCGTTCAAGCCTCCTTGGCGCGCTGGCTCGCGAGATAGAGATAGAGGTTGGTGAGCACGATGACGGTGAACAACAGGATATAGGCGAGCGCCGTCGACTCGCTGGTCTTGTTGTTCTCGAACGCGATCGCGATAGACGCGCAGCGCGATGGTTTCCGTCGCCGTTCCCGGGCCGCCATTGGTCAGCAGGAAAACCAGATCGAACAGCTTGAACGCCTCGATCGTGCGGAACAGCAGCGCCAGCAGCAACAGTCCCCTGATATAAGGGAATGTGATCGACACGAATTGCCGCCAGCGCGGGACCCGGTCGATCGCTGCGGCCTCGTAGAGATATTTCGGCACGCTGACCAGGCCGGCCAGCACCAGAAGCATGACGAACGGCGACCACATCCAGGCGTCCGCGAAGACGATGCCGGCGCGCGATCCCCAGACGGTCCCCATCAGCGTATAGGGATGGCCGGTGAAATAGCGGCACGGCCTGCGACAGCAGGCCGAATGTCGGATCGTAATAATAGCGGAAGAAGGCGCCGACCGCGACGAACGACAGCATCATCGGCGTCAGCACGAGGATCATCAGATAGCGTCGAAGCGGGAACTGTTTGGAGAACAGCAGCGCGAGCAGGAAACCGACGACCATTTGCGTCGAAACTGTCAGGATGACCATCGTGACGGTGTTCTGCAGCCGGTCCCAGACATCCGGATCGGTCAGCACTTTTTGATAGTTTTCCAAGCCCGACCCAGGTCGGCGCCTTCGCCCGGTTGGCCTTGTAGGTGAAGAACGACAGCCCGAACGACCAGACCAGCGGGAACACGTTCATCAGGAACAGCAATACCAGCGCCGGCGTGACCAACAAGCCGCCGGTATAACGTCCCCACGCATTGACGACCAACGTGACAGCGAGCAGCGCGGCAAGCCCCGCCGACAGCCAGAACGAAGTGGCCGGCGGCAGTGTCGGGATGCTCGCCGCCATCCCGACGACAAACAGCACGAGCGCCGCCGGCCAATTGTTCCAACGAAGTTGAAACATCCGGCCGACCGGGCTTACAGCCCGTGGCATGTCCTGGGATGGCGCTGCAGGTGGCGTCGTCATTTCGCTTGTCATGGCCTGGTGGCTATTGATTTACCCGCCTCGCCCCTTGCATCTTCTGCACGGGCGAGGGAGGGCCCGCTTGCCTTGAACACCACGCTTCGATGCGCGTGGACCAGGCAACGCGGATCATGCGGACTTTATTTGATACGCCCGGCTTCCTTGAGCGTCTTTTCCTGGAAGTTCGCGACATTATCCAGCGCCGCCTTCGCGGTTTCCTGGCCGGACACCGCCTTCGTGTACTCTTCCTGCTGTTGGGTCAGCAGTTCGAAGAATTCCGGGATGTGCCAGAAGTCTCTTCTGCCAGTCGAGGCTCTCGGCCCAGGTGCGGTTCCATGGACGGAAGGTGACGTAGTCCTGGTCGGTATAGACCGACTTCAGCGCGCTCTGGCCACCGGCCTTTGCGAAATCGATCTGCGCATCCTTCGACAGCCACCACTTGCAGAAGTCGAGCGCTTCCTTGTTTTGCGGATCGGTATTCCAGGTCATCAGCACGAACGGCTGCCCGCCGATGACGGACGAGCGATCGATGCCCTTGTCGGTTTTCAGGCCCGGCAATTGAGCGAACGCGACCTTGTCGGCGACCTTGGACGTGTCGGGATGGATGGAGCTTTCTGCAAAACCGACCCATTCCAGGTTGCTAGCGACCTTGCCGGCCCGGAACAATTCGTCGGTCTTGAAGATGTCGAGATTGCCCGTCGGGCCTTCAGGCGGCATGAACGGGATGAACGACAGCAGATGCTCGAACGACTTGACCGCGACGTCGGAGTTCACGATGCCGACGGCATGAGCATTGGGTTGCTTGGTCTCATCCCAGATGTCGCCGCCGGCCTGCCACAGGAACTCGTAGACCGAGGTGGTGAAGAAGTCATAGCCCTTGCCGACCTGGAACTCGACGCCGAAGAAGTCGTCATCGAGCGGCTTGCCCATCAGCATCTCGCCCTTCTTGCGCTTGAAGAACTCGCCGATGTCGCGGTAATTGTCCCAGGTGATTTTGTCCATTTCCTCGGGCGCGCAAGGCAGCTTGTATTTGTATTTCGCCTCGAAGTTTTTCTGCTCGGTCGCGTCGCAGAACACGTCCTTGCGATAGTAGTTGACCACGAGGTCCGGCATCTGCGGGAAGCCGTAGAGCTTGTCGGACTTGTAGGGATAGGTCGAATAGGACGCCTTCACGGCCGGATGAAGGTCCTTGAACACCGCCTGCAGGCCGGGATCGGCGTCCACGTATTTGTTGATGTTCAGATAATAGCCGCCCTCGATGAACGCGCCCAGCCACTGGCTGTCCGACACCGCCATGTTGTATTTCTTTTCGCCCGACGTGAGCGAGGCGTTGAGGCGGGTGTAATAGTCGGGCCACGGAATGAAATCGATGTCGAGCTTCACGGTGTTGCCCGACTTCGGCTTATAATTCTTGTCGAACAGATCTTTCATGATGTGCGTCGGCGGCCAGTCCGGCACCGCCATTTTCAAGGTGACGGTTTCGGCGCTTGGCGGGCGCCAGCGCCATGCCCGGCGGTCATAGCGATCGCAGCTCGCTGTGGCGGCCAATTCCTTTTGCCATTGCATGTTGCTTCCTCCCTTTGCTTCTTTTTTGAACGTCACGATTGTCGGGATAACGCCGACCCGTCGTGACCACGGAAGAAGTGAACTTTTGCTGAGATCGGCTGTGATCGGCAGCGGTCCCCGGACTTCATGCCGACCGCCTGCGATTCCGGCAGAACCATGCGCAGCACCGCGTCGTCGACCAGCAGCGAAAGCGACCGTGAGATCGCCGAGCGGCTCGATCTGTTGCACGCGGCCGCTCGCCGGCGCCTCGGTCGTGTCCGCCAGACGAAGATCGGATGGGCGTATGCCGAGCGTCAAGGTCTCGCGCGCGCCCAGCGACGAAAGCGAAGGAGGCAAGCGGACGCGCCCGATCGGCGTCGCCAATTCCGCGACTATCCCCGGTCACGTGCCACGCCAGCGTGTTCATATGCGGCGAACCGATCTTGGTCGCGACATAGAGGTCGCTGGGCGTCTCGTACAATTCGTCTGGCGTCCCTTGCTGCACGGCGCGCCCTTCGCGCATCACGGCGATTTCCTCGCCCATCGACATCGCCTCGAGCTCGTCGGGCGTCGCGTAGATGATGGTCATCCCGAACTGCCGGTGAAGTCGCTTGAGCTCAGCGCGCATATCGTGACGCAGTTTGGCGTCGAGATTGGTGAGAGGCTCGTCGAGCAGCAGTATCTTTGGCCGTCGGATCAGCGAACGTCCGAGCGCCACGCGCTGCTGTTCGCCGCCCGAAAGCGTGGCCGGCTTCTGCTCCAGTCGATGCGTAAGGCGCAGCATTTCCGCCGTCTCGCGCACCCGCTTGTCAATCTCTGGGCCGCGCGACGCCCTCCTCAACCAGAGGATAGGAGAGGTTGTGACGGACCGAGAGGTGCGGATAGAGGGCGAAGGACTGGAAAACCATGGAGACGCCGCGGCCCTTGATCGGCGCGTGGGTGACGTCGGTTCCGCCGATCCTGACGACGCCCGCGTCAGGGCGAACCAGGCCCGCGACCGCGCGCAGCGCCGTCGTCTTGCCGACCGCACTGGGGCCAAACAAGACGAAGAAACGTCCCTCCTCGACGGAGAACGTCAAATCCGACAGGGCGCGCACAGCGCCATAGGATTTACTGACCCTGGAGAACGAGACAGCGACTCTTGCCTGCGACTGAACCGACATCGACCTTTCCTGTCACCCCTCAAAACCGCTGTTGCAACCCTTCCAAAGCGATTGGCCGTCAACGGAAGCGATGCCGTTCACGTCGACTCGTGCGGTCTCTCCCATTTTCCGCTGCGTGCGGAGCGCAGCACGGCGTCGGTCACCCTGTCGGTCGCCAGCCCGTCGCGGAAAGTCGGCGCTGCGGCGACGCCGCTCGACAAGCCCTCCAGGAAATCCGCGACTTGATGAACGAAGGTGTGTTCGTAGCCGATCTGCAGGCCCGGCACCCACCATCGGTTCATGTAGGGATGATCGCCGTCCGTTATGTGCAGCGAACGCCAGCCTCTGACGTTGCCCTGGTCGCGGTGATCGAAGAATTGCAGGCGGTGCAGATCGTGCAGATCCCACGCGATCGAGGCGTGCTCGCCGTTGATCTCCAGCGTGTAGAGCGCCTTGTGACCGCGCGCGTAGCGCGTCGCCTCAAATGTCGCGAGCGAGCCGTTGGCGAACCGCGCCAGGAACATCGACGCATCGTCGATGCCGATCGGCTCAACCTTGCCGGTCAGATTGTGCATGCGCTCTTTGACGAAGGTCTCGGTCGCGGCGGTGACGTTGTCGATGGCGCCGTTCAGCCAGAGCGCGGTATCGATGCAATGGGCCAGCAGATCTCCGGTGACGCCGCTGCCCGCTACGTTGGCGTCCAACCGCCACAACGCCGCGCCGCCTTGGGGGACGTCGGCGGAAATCGTCCAGTCCTGCAGGAATTTTGCACGGTAGTGAAATATCCTTCCCAACCGTCCTTCTTCAATCAATTGCTTGGCGAGGGTGACCGCAGGCACACGACGATAATTGTACCACACCATGTTGGGGACTTTGGCGGCCTCGACCGCCTCGACCATGCGCAGGGCTTCGCCGACGTTGCGTCCCAGCGGCTTCTCGCACAACACCATCTTGCCAGCCTTGGCGGCGGCGATGGCGATTTCCGCGTGGGTGTCATTGGGGCTCGCGATGTCGATGAGATCGATATCAGGCCTTGCGATCAGCTTCCGCCAGTCCGTCTCGGTGGATTCGTAGCCCCATTGTTTTGCGAAGGCCTGCACTTTCGCGGCGTCGCGTCCGCAAACCGCTTTCAGGACAGGCTGGTAGTCGGGATTGAAGAACTTGCTGACCTGGCCGAACGCATTGGAATGCGTGCGGCCCATGAAACCGTATCCAACCAGCCCAATGTTCAGCTTGCGCGCTTCAACCATGCTTTGTCCCCGTGCGCCGTGTCTACAGCTCCTACTGCACCCACCCGTGAGCGTCCCGCACCTTGATCATAGCGGCGAGAATGTCGTCCCAGGTCTGCTGCTTCATCATTTCCGAGTTCGGAAACAGACAACCGTCCCAGCAAATATGTTTGGCGGCGCGGGTGACTTCGCCCTTTTCGTTGCGAAGCCAGAATCCCGCGTGTTTGACGATATCGAGCTTGCCGTTCGGGTCCTTCGCCATGCAATGGCGCCCCGTCTTGTCGTGCGAGCCGCCGCCCTTGACCGTGCCGTCGTTCTGAGCGACGTGGAAATCAATTGTCCAGGGGCGTAGCGCATTCGCGACAGTTCTCAGCGCTTCATCCAGTACGGACTGATCCTTCCAATCAAAGCCTTCAGGAAGCAGCCGGTGTTCGGGGGCGTTGTAGCCGAGCGTATAAAGCATGGTGTGCGCCATGTCGGCCTGGAAGCCAAAAGTCTCGGGCTTGCCGACCATCTCGAGCAGTTGGACCATGTATTTCCAGCTGTGCATCCCGCCCCAGCAAATCTCGCCTTCCGCCGCGAGGCGTTCGCCAAAGCTTTCCGCGACCGCGCAGGCCTGCTTGAATGTTTCCGCGATTTTCTTTTGATTGCCGGCAGGATCCGCGTCCCATTCGGTGACGCCAGCGGCAGAATCGACGCGCACGACGTTGGCGGTGCGAATGCCGATGTCGCGCAATTGCTTGCCGATTCGACAGGCCTTTTCCACCACGGCCACGAAGCGCGCCCGTTCTTCGGCTGAGCCCATTGCCGAGCCGCCTCCCACAGGCGGCCAGACAGGGGCCACCAACGAGCCGACGGCCAGGCCAAGGCCGCCTATCTTGTCGGCGAGTTGTTTGATGTCGTCCGGCTTTGAATCGATCGACGTGTGCGGGTCGGCAAGAAACAGGTCGACCCCGTCAAATCCGACTCCGTCGACTCGCGATTTCGCGGTCATTTCCAGCATCGTGTCGAGCGCGATCGGCGGCTCTGAATCCGGACCCTTGCCGACCAGTCCCGGCCACATCGCGTTATGCAAACGCGGGAAGTTGTTAGCGCCCACGAGCAGCCTCCCTAGTGCCATTTCCTCTCCGGGCATTTCGCCCGTGAGCCTTATTCGGCCAACTTGCACCTGACTGTAAAAGTCCGATGGCAAAGCGGGAACTGATATACTAGTATCATGTTCCAATCGGTCCGCAAGGAAAAAACTCGGACAGCGTCGATGTCTGAAAAACGAATGTGGAGCCTGCAAAGGGACGACATAGCGCCGCTCGAGATCGCGGCGCTCGACGCCGCTCCGGAGCGCGTCGACCATTCCCGATCGCTGCGCGAGCAGGTTTATGCATTTGTTCGCCGTTCAATTCTGACGGGAGAATTCGCGCCGGGGGCGTCTATCGACGAGAAGACCATTGCGCTGAACCTCGGCGTTTCCCGTACGCCTGTCAGAGAAGCAGTGAAGAAGCTGTCGGACGAGAACCTCGTCGAAGTGAAAGCGCAATCGTCAACGATTGTCGCCCCGATTGACGCCCGGTTGATCCGTGAGGCTTTTCTGATTCGCCGCGCGCTGGAAGTTGAGAATATCGCTCAGGCCGTCGAGAAGATGAGCGAACTTCACAAGGACCGAATGGATGAACTGTATCTGCTTCATCAGCACGCAATCGAGCGCCATCGCTACGTCGACGCCATCGGTTGGGACGACGCATTCCACCGCTATATCAGTGAAATCAGCGGGCTGCCGCGATTGTGGAAGGCGATAGAGATTTCCAAGGCCCAACTCGATCGCTGCCGATACATGTCGGTTCCCAGGCCCGGTCGGGCTCAGGCGACGCTGGACCAGCACCGCCAGATCATCGACGCGCTGAGCATCAGAGATGAGAAGCAATCGCGCCGGATGATGCGCGACCATCTCGAGTATTCCTATCGCGACATCATGAAATTGCTGGGAGCCGGAGGCAGCGAAAGCGGCCAACCAAATGTTCTTTGAAGCCACCTGCGGGCTGTTTCAACCAAGTGGCAGAGAGCTTGGCTTTGAATTAGCAATCTCGACGACAAAAAGCCCCCGTGTGTTGAGCACGGGGGCTTTTGTGATTTGGTTGCGGGGGCAGGATTTGAACCTGCGGCCTTCAGGTTATGAGCCTGACGAGCTACCGGGCTGCTCCACCCCGCGTCAAAAGGGCAGTGGGCAGTAGGCAATGGGCAGCAGGCGTAGATTGGGTATCTACGGCCTACTGCCCATTGCCTACTGCCCTGATTGATCGTGATGAGGTATCTCTATCCGTTTTTTGCAGGCCTGGCGACGACCTACTCTCCCGTGTCTTGAGACAAAGTACCATTGGCGCTGAGGCGTTTGACGGCCGAGTTCGGGATGGGATCGGGTCTTATCGCCTTGCAGAGAGCCACCAGGCCGGCAAAAAACGGATAGGGATTGAAGCAAAATGGATTTTCGTTGGGAAGATCGGCATTCGGCAATCGGCATTTGGCAGTCGGGATTTACATCCGACTGCCGACTGCCTATTGCCGACTGCCTATTTTCAGCTTTTCGAGTATGAGAACAATCAAGCCGAACGAGCTATTAGTACCGGTAAGCTGAACGCGTTGCCGCGCTTACACACCCGGCCTATCAACGTGGTCGTCTTCCACGGCTCTTCAGGGAGAACTCGTCTTGAGGCTGGTTTCCCGCTTAGATGCCTTCAGCGGTTATCCATTCCACATATAGCTACCCTGCACTGCGGCTGGCGCCACAACAGGTCCACCAGAGATGTGTTCACCCCGGTCCTCTCGTACTAGGGGCAAATCCTCTCAATTCTCCTACACCCACGGCAGATAGGGACCAAACTGTCTCACGACGTTTTGAACCCAGCTCACGTACCACTTTAATCGGCGAACAGCCGAACCCTTGGGACCTTCTCCAGCCCCAGGATGTGATGAGCCGACATCGAGGTGCCAAACACTCCCGTCGATATGGACTCTTGGGGAGTATCAGCCTGTTATCCCCGGCGTACCTTTTATCCGTTGAGCGATGGCCCACCCACGCGGGACCACCGGATCACTATGACCGACTTTCGTCTCTGCTCGACTTGTTAGTCTCGCAGTCAGGCTGGCTTATGCCATTGCACTCAACGACCGATTTCCGACCGGTCTGAGCCAACCATTGCGCGCCTCCGTTACTCTTTGGGAGGCGACCGCCCCAGTCAAACTACCCACCATGCGTTGTCCCGGGCCCCGGATGACGGGGCGCGGTTAGACATCCATAAAGTCAAGGGTGGTATTTCAAGGATGGCTCCACCAGAGCTGGCGCCCCGGCTTCAAAGCCTACCACCTATCCTACACATGCCGTACACGAATGCCAACGCAAAGTTATAGTAAAGGTGCACGGGGTCTTTCCGTCTGACCGCAGGAACCCCGCATCTTCACGGGGACTTCAATTTCACTGAGCTGACGTTGGAGACAGCGGGGAAGTCATTACGCCATTCGTGCAGGTCGGAACTTACCCGACAAGGAATTTCGCTACCTTAGGACCGTTATAGTTACGGCCGCCGTTTACCGGGGCTTCAATTCAAGGCTTGCACCTCTCCTTTTAACCTTCCGGCACCGGGCAGGCGTCAGACCCTATACGTCATCTTACGATTTCGCAGAGCCCTGTGTTTTTGTTAAACAGTTGCCACCCCCTGGACTGTGCCCCCACCGACCACTTGCGTGAGCCGAGGGCCTCCTTATCCCGAAGTTACGGAGGTAAATTGCCGAGTTCCTTCAACGTCATTCTCTCAAGCGCCTTGGTATACTCTACCTGTCCACCTGTGTCGGTTTCGGGTACGGTCTGATGTGGGGGCTATTTCCTGGAACCGCTTCGCAGCCCGACCAATCCAGTAAGCTCGAACAACTTACGAGATCCGTCACCACCCACTGGCTCACGAATATTAACGTGATTCCCATCGACTACGCCTTTCGGCCTCGCCTTAGGGACCGGCTAACCCTGCGAAGATTAACTTTACGCAGGAACCCTTGGACTTTCGGCGACACTGTCTTTCACAGTGTTTGTCGTTACTCATGTCAGCATTCGCACTTCCGATACCTCCAGGATGCCTCACGGCTGTCCCTTCACAGGCTTACGGAACGCTCCGCTACCGCGCACTTGCGCGCACCCAAAGCTTCGGCTCGTGGCTTGAGCCCCGGTACATCTTCGGCGCAGAAACCCTTATTTAGACCAGTGAGCTGTTACGCTTTCTTTAAAGGATGGCTGCTTCTAAGCCAACCTCCTGGTTGTTTTGGGATTTCCACATCCTTTCCCACTTAGCCACGAATTGGGGGCCTTAGCTGTTGGTCTGGGTTGTTTCCCTCTCCACAATGGACGTTAGCACCCACTGTGTGGCTCCCGAGAATGACTTCCAGGTATTCGGAGTTTGGTTAGGTTTGGTAGGGTTTTAGCCCCCCTAGCCCATCCAGTGCTCTACCCCCTGGAGCCTCATCTCGAGGCTATACCTAAATATATTTCGCGGAGAACCAGCTATTTCCGAGTTTGGTTGGCCTTTCACCCCTAATCACAAGTCATCGGAGCCTTTTTCAACAGGCACCCGTTCGGTCCTCCAGCAAGTGTTACCTTGCCTTCAACCTGCTCATGACTAGATCACTCGGTTTCGGGTCTAAAGCAACGAACTGAACGCCCTGTTCAGACTCGCTTTCGCTGCGCCTACGCCTATCGGCTTAAGCTTGCTCGATACTTTAAGTCGCTGACCCATAATACAAAAGGTACGCCGTCACCCTTGCGGGCTCCGACTGTTTGTAGGTATCCGGTTTCAGGAACTGTTTCACTCCCCTCGTCGGGGTGCTTTTCACCTTTCCCTCACGGTACTTGTTCGCTATCGGTCGCTGAGGAGTACTTAGGCTTGGAGGGTGGTCCCCCCATGTTCAGACAGGATTTCACGTGTCCCGCCCTACTCGAATCTCTCTGTTCGACCTTATCCATACGGGGCTATCACCCACTGAGGCCCGGCTTTCCAACCGGTTCTGGTCGTTCAAACAAAAGCATTGGCCTGGTCCGCGTTCGCTCGCCACTACTAACGGAGTCTCGTTGATGTCCTTTCCTCCGGGTACTTAGATGTTTCAGTTCCCCGGGTTCGCTTTTATTCCCCTATGTATTCAGGAACTAAATACCTTCTATTGATCTCTGCTAGTCCAAAGACCGCTCATCAAAAGCCGGTCCGCGCCCACTCGAGTCGACCTGTGCAGTCTCGCTCGCACGTTGCGCAAACCTCTTCGGAATAACAGAGATCGAAGGTGGGTTTCCCCATTCGGAAATTCTCGGATCAAAGCCTGTTCGCAGCTCCCCATGACTTATCGCAGCGTACCACGTCCTTCATCGCCTCTCAGCGCCAAGGCATCCACCGGATACCCTTATAGCACTTGATTGCTCTCATAATCGATAAAGCCGCGACTCGACGCCGAGGCCTCGTCGATCGACATTTCGAAAAGACCATTTTGCTTCAAACATATC
>CAVYTP010000024.1:0-240697 GCA_963771455.1 uncultured Pseudomonadota bacterium | reverse complement strand
CGGAAACCTTGCGGTTCCGCAACTCTGACGAGTTCCTACACCTCGAGCCAAACCAAACCCTGAAGTCCGCCTCACAGCGCGCTCCAGAACCTATAGTCAGGCTCGATGGTATATAGAAACGTGACCGTCGATATGTCTCTCACAAGAACCCGCCACATAAGGCCTAAGCCTCACATGAACGGGCTCCTCGCAAGGATGCCGCCGTCCACGTCTCTCTTCCTTCCGATGCAATTGTCAAACAGCAGCGAGGCCGAAACCTCCGGAGTTCTCACAAACCCCTTCGAGACCCTCTTCAGGCCCCGGGACCCTCTCGCAAACCCCGCAGCATCGCCGCAAAAGCCCGCTCAAAAACCCCAAACTCGTCTCAGCCCCCACACTACAGAGGCCAAAACCGGCGAAAAGCCGACCTCCTACCGCCCCTCCCCTTTCAGGGAGAGCGGCAAAGGTCAATCTTCGCCAGAATGTCACACAACCACAAACCGTCGCGCCCGAAAGCGCCAACCGAGGTCGTCGTCGGTGGGCGGTGTATAGATAAGGCTTTCGGGGGTGTCAAACGCTTTTTGAAGTTTTTTTGTCAGCCCTCAGCACCGCCTGTGGACGATCATCTGCAAGCCATTGCGGGGCCTGAGAGTTACGCGCTGCTGGGGCGTCGACCACGCAGCCCGGCGCGAGCGAAAACCGGAAGCTGCGCAGCAAATGCGCGAGCACGATCACGGCCTCCTGCAGCGCAAACGCCATTCCGATGCAGACCCGCGGACCCGCGCCGAAAGGAATGTAGGCGAACCGGTCGATCTCATCGCGAGCTGGCCCCAGAAAGCGGCTCGGATCGATACAGATCCGGCGATCTTCCACAGCTTGCGGTGCCGATGCACGACATAGGGCGCGATGGTGACCACCGTCCCCGGCTCGATGCGCTGGCCGCACAGCCAATCCTCGCCGATCGCCTCGCGGCTCATGAACGCGGCCGGCGGATACAGCCGCAGCGCTTCCTCGATGACCGCGCGGGTCACCGGAAGGCCATCGTCGTCGGGGTCGCCGTCGCCGGCCGCGGCGAACGCCTCATCGACTTCGGCCTCCACCCGGGCCCGCCAATCCGGCGCCTGCGAAAGCAGGTAGAGCGTCCAGCTCAGCCCGTTGGCGGTCGTCTCGTGTCCGGCTCCGATGAAGGTGACGATGTTCGAGCGCACGTCGCGTTCGGACATCCGCTGCCCGGTTTCGGGGTCGGCGGCGCGCAGCAGCAGGGTCAGCAGATCGGTCGGGGGCGTGACGCCCGAGGCGATCAGCGCCTTGCGCGCCGCAATGATTTCGCCGACCGCGGTCTCGAAGAACGCGAGCGCATCGCGCCCGCGCCAGCGCCCGAGCCGGGGCAGGAATTTGGGCGCGCCGAGCAGATCGAGCGGGTCAAGCTGGCCGAAAGTCTCGAAATACCGGGTGACGGCGTTCCGGAACTCGGAGGCTTCGCGGCCGAGGCCCTGGCTGAACAGGGTCTGTTCGAGCACTTGCAGCGTCGTCAGCGCCATCTCGGAATCTACGGCGAGCGGCCGATCCGTCGGCGCCGCCGCTATCCGCTCGACCGCGACGCGCGCCACGCGGTGCATCGCCGGCGCGAATTCGCCCACCTGTCGCGGCGAGAACATTGGAGCCAGCGCGCGCCTCTGCACTTTCCACGCGTCGCCCTCAACCGTCAGCAGGCCGTCGCCGAGACCGGGGCGCAGCAACTTCAGTTGCAGCGCGTCCTTGCGGTAGTTCGCGGCATTGTCGAGCAGCACGTGGCGGATCGCCTGCGGATCGCTGACGGCGGCGCGGGTCCCCAGCGCGGTTTTGCCGACGAGTATCGGCAGATCGAAATGGGCGCGGCTCCAGACTTCGAGCGGATTGCGCCAGAGGGTGTAAACCAGCCCCAGGCGGCTGAGCGGGCGCGTGCGCTGCGCCGGCGCAGGCGGACGGAAAGCCGGAGAAGCGGGAACCGTGGCCGTCAACACCATTGGGGAGCCTTTTCAGTACGAATTCCGACCGAGATGTGCGCGCATGATCGCGGCGACACAAGGACTGCAGGTATCTTGGCGGAGGCCCCACGGTTCACCGCTCCAGCAAGGCCCGCAGCGCATCGGGCGCCAATATCGTGATGTTTCGGTACGACACTTTGATGTGGCCTGCCGATTCGAGCTCGCGCAGAACGGCGCCCGCGGTGGTGCGCGCCGTGTTGGTCATATCTGCAAAATCCTGCTGGCTGACATCAACTTCGATAGCCGACGAACCCGGCGGCGTTTGCTGTCGGCAGCCCCCGAGCCGCAACAGGACGGCGACGCTTCGCTTGAAATGATCGCGGATCAGCAAGTCGTCGGCGCCGCCGATCGCCACGTCATAATGCGCGATCGCGGCGAAACCGAAGAACCGCCAGGCGCCGGGGTCGGCGCCAACGATTTCGCGGATCGCGTGAAGTGGCAGATGTAGCAGTTTCGAGTTCCGCGTCGCCATCAGGCCAATGCGGCGAGGCTGCTCAGTGAAGGCGCTCGCCTCCCCCAGCCACGTGCCGGGTCGAACAAAATGGGCCGCATAGGGGCCACGTTCGCCGGGCGCGATGGAGAGCGCGAGCCCGCCCCGAACCAGGCCAAACATGCCGCCGGGCGGATCCCCGATCGAATAGACTGAAGCGCCTGCCCTGACCTCTTCGAGTTGACATCGATCGAGCACGATCCGCCGAAACGGCGCGGGCGTCATGCTCAGCCAGCCGGCCCGCGACACAATCTGATGGGCCTGCGGAAGCGTTGGCATGAGGTCTCAGAGTCGCCGTGTGGTCCTGACGCCGCTTCGATCACGGCGTCGGCGATACATACTTTCGTAGAATAACTTCATTCTGCGTGAGAAATATTCGAACAGGCCGCCCAAAATCTTCGCAAACTGCCCGTCGGCGGTCAATCGGTCGCGACGATTCAGGATAAGCGGCGCCCAGACAGTCTTAAGTATGGGAAGACCCGGGAGGCCCGCATGGCGGCCACAAGTCTTCGGCGAATGATGAATTTTGCGGTCGTCATGGTCGCCCTCTCCCTGGGGGCCGGCGCCGCGGAGGCGCAGTCGCCCGCCAGCAGGCCCAACATCATCTTCATCATGGCCGACGATCTCGGTAACGCCGACCTCGGCTATCGTGGGGGCCAGATCAACACCCCCAATATCGACAAGCTCGCCACCGAAGGCGTCAGGCTCGAGGATTTCTACGGCATGCCGGTCTGCACGCCGTCGCGCGCGCAATTGATGACCGGCCGATACGCGATGCGCTACGGCCTGCAGACCCTCGTCATTTTCCCGAGCCACACCTACGGCCTCGCCACGGACGAAAGGACGCTGCCTCAGGCGCTGAAGGAGGCCGGCTACAAGACCTTGATGGTAGGCAAGTGGCACCTCGGCCATGCCGACCGGAAGTACTGGCCGCAGAATCGCGGCTTCGATTATTTCTACGGCAACGTGGTCGGCGAGGTCGACTATTTCACCCGCGAACGCGGCGGCCTCATTGATTGGCAGCGTAACGGCGTGTTCCTGAAAGAACAAGGATACTACACCAACTTGATTGGCGACGACGCCGTTCGTCTCATCGACCAGCAGGATGGCAAGCAGCCGTTCTTTCTGTATTTCGCCTCTTTGGCCTCGCACGCGCCCTATCAGGCGCCGCAGGCGGCGATCGATCAATACAAATCGGTCGCCGATCCGCTGCGACGAACCTATTCGGCGATGATCACGCAATTGGACGTGCAAGTTGGCCGCGTCGTCGCCGAACTCGACAAGAAGGGATTGCGCGACAACACGATCATCCTGTTCGCCAGCGACAACGGCGGCGCGACCAACGGATTGTTCGCCGAAGGAGCGAAGAGCAATGAGGAGCGCGCCGACCAACAGGGCGGCGTCCAGATGGACCAGAAGACGCCCGCCTCCAATGCGCCATTCGCCGGCGGCAAGGGCAGCCTGCGCGAAGGCGGCGTGCGCGTCGCAGCGTTCGCCAACTGGCCCGGCAAGTTAAAGCCCCGGATCGTCAACGAGCCGCTCGACATGGTCGACGTGATGCCGACCTTGCTGGACCTCGCCGGCGCGAAGGGAAGTCCTGACCATCCGTTCGACGGCAAGGACATGTGGGCGACGATCGCCGACGGCGCGCCCTCCCCACATGACGATGTTTTGATCAATGTTGAAGCCTTCCGCGGCGCCGTTCGCAAGGGCGACTGGAAACTCATCAAGATCGCGCTGCTGCCCGGCAAGACGCAATTGTTCAATCTCGCCAAAGACCCGGGTGAAACCAACGACGTGGCCGCCGACAACCCCGAGATCGTCAAGGACCTCGAAGGACGCCTGCTGGCCTATGCGCGAGAGCAGAAGCCAAGCCTGTGGATCAAGGCTCAGCCCGCATTCGTCGGCAATCAGGGCAAGACGGTGATCGACCCGGATTTCGACATCGACGACAGCGGGCTGGCGCACGAGCGGACCGTGTTGCCAGCAAGGTGAAGGAACCCGAAGGCGCAACTGCGTCGCGAGCAACTTGGCGCGCCTCGCCCTAGGTCGAAGTCTCGCGTCGATATCGCATCAAACCGGAGTGGCGCCATGCGTCGATATATTGCGACCTGTCTTCAAACGGCGCTCTTTTGCGGGTTGAGCCTTGCGTGGGATGTGGTTCCAACGCAATCCTCGGCGCAGTCCGCAACTGGCGGCGATAGCGTTTCGGGACCGCCGAACGTTTCGGTGCTGCCCTACCCCGATACGGCGTTCAAAGGCGTCATCGGTCGAACGACCGAGGATTCCAAACCTGATTTTCCCCAACCCGTCAAAGCGCCCGCCGGCGCGCCGAACATCGTTGTCATCCTGACCGACGACGTCGGGTTTGGCGCTTCAAGCGCATTCGGCGGCCCCGTGCCGACGCCGACGCTCGATGCGCTGGCCGCGAACGGCGTCAAGTACAATGCCTTCTCGACCACCGCGCTTTGCTCGCCGACGCGCGCTGCGTTGATCACCGGGCGAGATCAGCACACAGTGCACACCGGCATCATCATGGAGCGCAGCCTCGGCTACCCCGGCTACGATTCTCTGATGCCCAAGAGCGCGGGGACTGTCGCCGAAATCCTGCGCGGCAACGGGTACAGCACCGCGTGGTTCGGCAAGAACCATAACGTCCCCGCGTGGCAGAGCAGCGCCGATGGCCCGTTCGATCTTTGGCCAACGGGTCTCGGCTTCGATTATTTCTACGGCTTCATCGGCGGCGACACCGACCAGTGGGACCCGACGGTTTTCGAGAATACGGTTCCCGTGGAGCCAAAGGAGAAGCTGAGCGCGAGCGGACAAGGCGAACTACAATCTTGACGCCGATCTCGCCGACCAGGCGATCCACTGGATCCAGCAACAACATTCGCTGGCGCCCAACAAGCCGTTCTTCGCCTATTACGCGCCCGGGGCGACGCACGCGCCCCATCACGTTCCAAAGGAATGGATCGCGAAGTTCAAGGGTCAATTCGATCAGGGCTGGGACAAGCTGCGCGAGGAAACTTTTGCGCGGCAGAAAAAGCTCGGCGTCATACCTCAGAACACTATCCTGACGCCGCGACCCGCCAATCTGCCGGCCTGGGACTCGCTGGACGCCAAGCACAAGGAGCTCTTTTCGCATATGGCGGAAATCTATGCCGCCTTCCTCGCCTACGACGACTACAATATCGGGCGCGTGCTCGACACGTTGAAGCAGGAAGGCGTCAGCGACAACACGCTGGTCATATTCATTGAAGGCGACAATGGCGGCAGCGCTGAGGGCACACTGCAGGGCACCGCCAACGAAATCGCCGTGATCGGCAACGGTGCGAAAGAGAGCTTCAACTATCTCTATTCGATCAAGGACGAACTCGGCGGCCCGCTCCACTACAACCATATGCCCGTGCCATGGTCATGGGCGTTCGATACGCCGTTTCAATGGACCAAGCGCTACGCGAGCCATTTCGGCGGCACGCGCAACGGCATGGTGATGAGCTGGCCCGGTCACATTAAGGATGTCGGCGGCGTTGCGCGAGCAGTTTCACTACGTGACGGATATCATGCCGACGATCCTCGAGGCCGCCAAGGTGCAAGCCCCCGACGCCATCAACGGCGTCAAACAACTGCCGATCGACGGCGTCTCCATGGCCTACACCTGGGACGACGCCAAGGCGGCGACGCGCCGGGCGACGCAATTGTTCGAGATGTTCGGCAATCGCGGCATCTACCACGACGGCTGGATGGCCTCCACCACGCCGCTCGTGTTCGCCTGGTTGCCGGAACCCAAAGGCCTGACGCCGGAGAGCTTCAACTGGGAGCTCTACGATCTCCACAAGGATTTTTCGCAGGGCGACGACCTCGCCAAGGCGATGCCCGACAAGCTGAAAGAAATGGAGGAACTCTGGTGGGCGGAGGCGGGCCGCAACAACGCGCTGCCGCTGAACTTCAGCCCGGTCGCGACCGTTCAGGCCGTGTTTCAAAAGCCGAGCCTGACGCGCGGACGTTCGCATTTCGTGTTTCATCAGGGCACCGTGCGGATCCCGGAGGGGACGGCGCCAACGGTCAAGAACACGTCTTATAAAATTACCGCCAAGCTCAACGTGCCTGATCGGGGCGCGGAAGGCGTGGTCGTCACCCAAGGCGGCCGATTCGCCGGATGGGGTCTGATGATGCTGGATGGCAAGCCCGTGTGGGCTTACAAGAACACCCAACAGCCTGATGACGGCATCCGCATCGCCGGTCCCGACAGACTGACGCCGGGCGACCATGTCGTTACGCTCAGCTTCGCTTATGACGGCAAAAAGGGCGAATTTGGGAAAGGCGGCGCCTATGTGCTAAATGTCGACGGCGTCGAAGTCGGACGGACCGATATCAGCCATACGGTCCCGTTCATATACTCAGTTGATGAAACACTCGACGTCGGGGAGGATCGAGGAACGCCCATCGTGGAGGATTACGCGGACCGCATGCCGTTCAAATACAACGGCCGGATTGCTGAGGTCGATATCGACCTGATCGGCGAAGGCGCCCCGCTCGAAGTTCCCGACATTGACGCACAGTGAATCGCACCGCGTCGTGCGAGACGCCAAGACCAAGACGCCGCCAAGGCGTGGCCGGAATGGATCCCTAACCAACCAAGAAGGATAGCGCGTGATGAAGGTTCTCAATCTTACCTTGGCGGCGGTCATGGCCGCGGCAAGTATGCTGGCGGTTGTCGAACCGGGCATGGCCGCCCCGCGTCACGGCGGTGGCGGCGGCGGCGGTCGCGGCGGCGGGATGCACGGCGGCGGTGGTCACAATATGAACCACAACATGAACGCCAACCGCAACATGAACCACAATATGAACGTCAATCGGAACGCCAACGTCAACCATAACGCGAACGTCAATCGTAACGTGAACGTAAACCGGAACACAAACGTCAACCGCAACGTCAACGTCAACCGCAATGTCAGCGTCAACGGCTATCACGGCGGCGTCTATCGCGGCGCGTGGTCGGGACGGCATTACGGATGGGCCCCCGGCGGAGCAATTGCGGCCGGCGCCGCGATCGGCTTCCTGGCGTACGGCACCGCCGCCGCCTGGGCGCCGCCGCCGCCTAGCCCGGGTCTGTGCTGGTATTACACGGATGCGTCGCAGCGAAACGGCTTCTGGGATACCTGCCCGTAAGGGGAGCCGGCGAGGCTACCCTCATCCGGCCTTCGGCCACCTTCTCCCAGGCGGGAGAAGGGTATCGCCCCCTCTCCCGCTCGCGGGAGAGGGCTGGGGTGAGGGGCGTCAGAACGCCGTCCGCTGCTTCATCGCCGCGCTCAGCGTGCCGTCATCCAGAAAATCCAGTTCGCCGCCGACCGGCACGCCGTGCGCGAGGCGCGAGACCTTCACGTCATAGCGGCTTGAGCAGGTCGGTGATGTAATGCGCCGTCGTCTGGCCGTCGACGGTCGCGTTGACCGCGAGCACGACTTCCTTGACGCCGCCGTGCGCGACGCGCTGGACCAGGCTCGCGAGGTTGAGGTCGTCGGGGCCGACGCCGTCGAGCGGCGACAGCGTGCCGCCGAGCACGTGATAGCGGCCCGCGCGTCGCATCGGCGCGCTCCAGCGCCCAGAGGTCGCCGACATTCTCGACCACCACGATCAGCGAGGCGTCGCGCCGCTCGTCGGCGCAGATCGTGCAGGGATCGCGGGTGTCGACATTGCCGCATGTCGATGCAGATGACGACGCGCTCGTTGGCGATCGCGCATCGCCTCGGCGAGCGGTCCGAGCAATTGCTCGCGCTTGCGGATCAGATGCAGCGCCGCGCGGCGCGCCGAGCGCGGCCCGAGGCCGGGCAGGCGCGCGAGCAACTGGATCAGCCGCTCGATTTCGGGACCCGCGATCGTGTTCGCCATGCGCGTCAGAACGGCAGTTTCATGCCGGGCGGCAGCGGCAGGCCCGCCGTCAGCGCCTGCATCTTTTCGGCCGACATCTGATCGGCCTTGGCCTTGCCGTCGGCGAACGCGGTGAGGATCAGGTCCTCGAGCATTTCCTTCTCGTCGGGGTTGAGCAACGAGGGATCGATCGCGATCGCTCTTGAGCTCGCCCTTGCCGGTCATCGTCAGCTTCACCGCGCCGCCGCCGGACTGGCCCTCGATCGATCATGCGCCGCCAGCTCCTCCTGCGCGTCGCCGAGGCTTCGCCTGCAGCGCCTGCGCCTTCTTCATCATGCCCATGATGTCCATCGATCTCGCTCCGGCTTGACGACTTTAAAATTCACACGTGTTCGTTACTGCGAGGCGCCACCCTCATCCTGAGCCCGTCGAAGGATATTCCGTTGGCCGCTGATCTGCCGGCGGCAACGTCCTTCGACAGGCTCAGGACGAGGGGCGTGGTGACAAAAGCGGGCATGCCGTCCGTCAGAAATCGTCGTCGAGCGGAACCGAGTCCGCATAGCCGAAATCGGCGTCCTCGTCGGCGGGTTCCGCGGGCGGCGGCGGGCGGCGCGTCGGGATCGCGGATGTCGACGATCTTGGCGCCCGGAAACTTCTCCATCACCTTGCGGACCAGTGGATGGGCCGCGACCCCGCGTCACCCTGGCCGCCTCCCGTTCCGCCGCCAGCTCCGCCATGCGTCGGCGCGCGTCACGCCCTGCACGAGCGCGACGAGCCACCGCTCGCCCGTCCATTCGTTGAGCTTGCGGGTCAGCGTCTGCGCGAGCGCCGGCGAGGCGCCCTCGACCAGCGAGAACTCGACTTCGCCGGGCTCGATCCGGCCGGGCCGGACCTGATGCTCCAGCGCATTGACGCAGTTGCACGTCGCGCTTGGCGCGCGCCAGCGCGACGATCTCGGCGAAGCTCGCCAGCCGCGGCGCGCTTGCCGGCTGGGCGCGGCGCGCGCGACGGCCAGCGGGACGCGGCGCCGCCGCCTGCGCGCGGGCGCCGCCGGTCCGGAGCCACCGCCTGAGGGCGGCGCGGCCCGTGGGCGCTGCGGCCGCCGGTCTCGGCGAGCTTGCGCAACGCTTCCTCGGGGCCCGGCAGATCGGCGGCGTAAGCGAGCCGGATCAGCGCCATTTCGAGCGAGGCGAGCGGGCGCGGGCTGTCCTTCACGTCCTCGACGCCCTTGAACAGGATCGTCCAGGCGCGGGTCAGTTGGCCGAGGCCAGCGCCTGCGCAAATTCCTGCCCCTTCGTCTTCTCGATCTCGCTGATCGAGGGATCGGTCGGGGGAGCGTTGGCGACGCGGATGCGGGTGACCAGATGGCAGAATTCGGCGAGTTCGATCAGCATTTCCGCCGCATCGGCGCCGGCATGATACATGCGGGCGACGAGTTCGAGCGCGGCCGGCGTATCGCCGCGCATCGCGAGGCCGAACAGCTCGATGACGTCGCCGCGGTCGGACAGGCCGAGCATTTCGCGCACGTCGTCGGTGCTCGACGCGCTCGGTGGCGGCATGGGCGATCGCCTGATCGAGCAACGAGAGCGAGTCGCGCACGGAACCTTCGGCGACGCGCGCGATCAGCGCCAGCGCCTCTTCGTCCGCCTCCACCTTCTCGGCGCGGCAGATCTTCTGCAGGTGCTTCACCAGCAGCCCCGCCTCGATGCGCTTCAGGTCGAAGCGGATGCAGCGCGAGCGGATGGTGATCGGCACCTTGTCGATCTCGGTCGTCGCGAACAGGAATTTCACGTGCGGCGGCGGCTCTTCGAGCGTCTTCAGCAGCGCGTTGAACGCCGCCTTGGAGAGCATGTGCACTTCGTCGATGATGTAGACCTTGGTGCGCGCCGAGACCGGCAGATAGCGCACGTTCTCGATGATCTCGCGCACGTCCTCGACGCCGGTATGCGAGGCGGCGTCCATTTCGATGACGTCGATGTGGCGCGAGTTCGATGATCGCCTGGCAGTGCACGCCGAGTTCCGGCATGTCGACGCTCGGGCGGTCGATCTTGCCGGGGACCGAATAGTTGAACGCGCGCGCCAGAATGCGCGCCGTCGTCGTCTTGCCGACCCCGCGCACGCCGGTGAGGATGTAGGCCTGATGGATGCGGTTGACGGAAAAGGCGTTGGTGAGCGTTCTCACCATCGCGTCCTGCCCGATCAGATCGTCGAAGCTGATCGGCCGGTATTTGCGCGCCAGCACGCGATAGGGGGTCGCTGCGGCTTGCGGCTGCGGAGGCTCGCCGAGGTCGAGCCCCGGAAGCGGAGGAGTCCAGCGCGTTCGTGTCGGTCATGCGATCGGGCAATGGGGAGGTGGGAGGTTGGACAAAGACCCGCCCTGGCTCGTTAGGGCTGCTTCCTTCCGGACCTGACCCGGTTGGCGAGCGGTACGTCCTTCGCCAACCTCCCGGCGCGCTATTTGGACCAGCGGGGCGCGCAACGCAAGGGCGCCCCGCGACCATCCCGTAATATACTGGCCCCCGAGGCCTCGCGGCCAAGCTGCAACCTGAACGTTTGTTCATAGTATCAGAAGGTTTGCAGGAAATTTTCGCGATAAAGGTTGCACCGCCTCGGGGTTGCCGCGATTCCGGCCACATGACGCCGCCAATGGGATTGGTTTAATTAACCCACGGCCGGGCTGTCGAGGCTGCAGCCGAATATCAGGTGGAAACGGCGAACCGCCTGCGTTTGCTGTTTTTAAGGTGCAAGCAAAGGAGCAGAGTCATGAGCATAGCTCGTATGAAGACGCTCGTTGCCGCGGCTCTCGTCGGCGCGATGGCGCTTGGCGCGACAGTGGCCCCGGCGGACGCCCAGTGGCGCGGCGGCGGCGGTGGTTGGCATGGCGGCGGCGGCTGGCACGGCGGCGGCTGGGGCGGCGGCGGATGGCATGGCGGCGGCTGGGGCGGCGGATGGCGTGGCGGCGGATGGCGCGGCCCGGGCTGGGGCGCCGTAGGCTGGCGTGGCGGCGGCTGGGGCTGCGGCGGCTGGGGCTGCGGCGGCGGCTGGGGTTGGGGCGCGCCGCTCCTCGCGGGCGGCCTGGTGGCAGGCGCTGCGCTTGCCGCGACGAGCCCCTACTACGGTTGGGGCGGCGGCTCCTGCACACAGCTACAACCGGTGTACAACCGCTGGGGGCAGTTCGTCGGCCGGCAGTGGGTCAACGTGTGCTAGCCTAGGTCTCGTCGGGTCCATTTTCCCGTCGACGCCCTCGTTGCAGCTCCCTCCCTGTAACGAGGATCTCAGGCCCCGCTTCGGCGGGGCCTTTTTCTTATGGTTTTCGTAGAGCGACACGACCTGACCTGCAATCAGCTGATCCACGACATCCTGTTGGCCTCGAAACCCGCCAAACAGTTCGTCACCTCCGAGCAGGTCGCCGCGCTGGTCGTGTTCCTGTGCTCCGGAGACGCGGACCGCATCACCGGCACGTCGACAACTCGCTGAGGATCGGCGAGCTGGTGCGCTACTACATGCAGGACGTCGAACTGAAGGGCGCCTGGGGCGGTCCGGCGGCGCTCGAACTGTTCCAGCATGTGGACTTGCTGAAGAGCGAGGCGGCTCGATGAACGCGCCGACGACCCAGGAATTCACACGCCAGCCGATCCGGCACGGCATCGCGATCCACGACCTGCGCCACGACGATCCAACCTAACAACGTAGGGCCTTATCCGCTTGCGGGTGAAGGACTTAGGCGCCGATAACCGGAAGCTCGCCGCCGAGCTCTCGATCCTGCGGCGGCAGGCGCGCTTCGAGGCGTCGGATCACGTTGATGAGTTCTGACACCTCGGTTTCGCGCAGCAGGTCGAGCTTCTGATGCACCAGCTCGATTTCGAGCTCCGCCTTTGCGTTGATCTGATAGTCGTGCTGCGCAGCCGCACGGTCGATAGCCGCCTGCCGGTTCTGGCTCATCATGATGAATGGCGCCGCATACGCCGCCTGAAACGACAGCGCCAGATTGAGCAGAATGAAAGGATAGGGGTCCCACTGCTGCATGAAGGCGGTCACATTCAGCACGATCCAGACGACCAGAATCACGCTCTGGATGATGATGAATTTCCACGAACCCATAGTCGCCGCGACCGAGTTGGCCACGCGATCGCCGATTGAGAACTCTTCCGGCCCTTTGGCGGTGCGCTCCCGGCGCTTCAGCCGCAGGGTCTCCAGCAACTTGATTTCGTCTTCATGCAGACGGTGAAGAATTTGGCTGGCCGTGCTCATTGAGATACTCCGGGGAAAGGCCATTCTGCTTCCAGTGTTATTGCGACAAATCATTGACATGCGCGGCGCGGGGGCTGTCGCAATTCCGTAATGTCGCTAACCCAGGGTGAGAACGCAACACGAGGAGGCGGGAGAATGAGCGCAGACGACAAAAAGCGGGCCGCAGCGATGTTCCGGCGCATCCAGAACGAGGTCACCGACGACCTCGACGAGGAGTTGGAGCTCGAGCTTGACGACGACCGCGTCGCCGACACCATCGACGGGGTGATCGACAATCCAGTCGCGAACGAGAGCCGCAAGTTCTACTTCAAGGAGTTGCTCCGCCTGCAGCGCGAGTTGATCAAGCTGCAGGACTGGATCGTCCACAAGAAGCTCAAGGTCGTCGTTCTGTTCGAGGGACGCGACGCGGCGGGCAAAGGCGGCGTCATCAAGCGCATCACCCAGCGCCTCAACCCCCGGGTCTGCCGCGTCGCAGCTCTGCCGGCGCCGAACGAGCGCGAGCGCACCCAATGGTACTTCCAGCGCTACGCGGCGCATCTGCCCGCCGGCGGCGAAATGGTGCTGTTCGACCGGTCCTGGTACAACCGGGCTGGCGTCGAACGCGTGATGGGCTTCTGCACCGACGAGCAATATGAGGAGTTCTTCCATTCGGCGCCTGAGTTCGAGCGCATGCTCAATCGATCCGGGATCATCCTCATCAAATACTGGTTCTCGATCACCGACGAGGAACAGAACGCGCGCTTCCTGATGCGCATCCACGATCCGCTGAAACAGTGGAAGCTATCGCCGATGGACCTTGAGTCTCGCAGTCGCTGGGAGGACTACACCCGCGCCAAGGAGACCATGCTCGAGCGCACCAGCATCCCCGAGGCGCCGTGGCACGTCATCGAGGCGGTCAACAAGAAGCGCGCGCGGCTCAACGCCATCGCGCATCTGCTGACCCAAATCCCCTACGAGATTGTTCCGCACGTCGAACCGGAGCTGCCGCCGCGCACGCGCCATCCCGATTACATCCGCACGCCGGTCCCCAAGGACATGTACGTGCCCGACGTCTATGCCGACAAGTTTGAATGACGCCTAGCGCCTTCACTCGCCGTCTGTGATCGCCGAGTTCGTCACCCTGGGAGCCAACCCTCCCGATTCCGGCGTCCCTTTCCGTCATGGCCAGGACCAGTGCTCAGCCCGGCCGTTATGGCCATGGCCTCTGGCTCGGCCTCCCCATCGGTGGATCAATTTTACGAGATCGACGGTCTTCGGGTAACAGTTGCGGGTCCGGCTGCGTATGTCCAGAAATCCACCTTGCGCGCCGAACCCGAGGTCCACCATGCAAAGCCGCAGACGTTTTATGATTTCCGGCTCCGTCGCGGCGCTAGTCGGCCTGGCGGCGCTGAAGCGGGTTGGCTTGGCGTTCGCCGCCGAAGGCGTTGTGACGCATTCCGACGCAGAATGGCGCAAGCTCCTGACTCCAACCCAGTACGACGTGCTCCGACAAGCCGGAACGGAGCCGCCGTTCACGAGCCCGCTGCTGCATGAAAAGCGTGCCGGCGTGTTTGCTTGCGCCGGCTGCGACCTTCCCGACTTCTCGTCGAAGATGAAGTTCGACAGCGGCACAGGATGGCCGAGTTTCTGGGCGCCGATCGAGGGCGCGGTGAAGGAAACTGCAGACGGCTCCTTCGGAATGGACCGTACGGCGATCTCGTGCCGGCGCTGTGAAAGCCATCTCGGTCACGTCTTCAATGACGGCCCCGCTCCGACCGGTCTTCGCTACTGCATGAACGGCGTCGCATTGAAATTCAGTCCGAACGCGGCCTGAAGCCGTCCGCCCTCGTGGGGGCAGGTTTCACGATCGCGTTTTAGGGCAGATTTTGCTCGTGCGCGCGGCGCCAAAGTTTGCAATCCGACAATTCCACGGTCTATGTTGCTTTGTCCAACCAACGGCGCGGGCGCCGGGTTGCCGATCAAACACACACCGAAAGAGTTCAATGCTTATGGGATTGATCGGTCTTGTCCGGTGTTTGCTCTGCATCGGCGCGCTGCTCGGTTTTATCGGCGAGGCGTCAGCGGCGCACCGCGTGGCGTTGGTGATCGGCAATGGCGCCTACAAGAATGTGCCAGCGCTCGAGAATCCGCCGAACGACGCGTCCGATATCGCCAAGGCGCTCACGGGCGCGGGTTTCGACGTGATCCTGCGTGATGACGCTAGCCGCACGGACATGGCCGATGCAGTGCGCGACTTCACCCAGCGCATCCAAGGCGCCGACGTAGCCCTGTTCTATTTCGCCGGTCATGGCATGCAGATGGACGGCGAGAACTTCCTGCTGCCGATCGACGCCCGCATCGAGTTGCCGGCCGATGTGCGGTTCGCTACGATCAATCTGAGCGACGTGCAGCAGGAAATGGCGGGCGCCGGTCGCGCCAACATCATCGTGCTCGACGCTTGCCGCAACAACCCGTTCGCTAAAAAACTCTCCGGCAGCGGTCGAGGCATCGGCGATCGCGGCCTCGGTCGCGTCGAGGCGAACGGCGTCGGCTCGTTGATCGTGTTCTCCACCCAGCCCAACAATGTGGCGCTCGACGGCTCCGGCCGCAATTCGCCGTTCGCAGCCGCGCTCGCCAGACATATCGCCACGCCGAATGTCGAGATCCGCCGCATGCTCTCCGACGTGCGGGCCGATGTGCTCGCGGCCACCGATCAGAAACAGGTGCCGTGGGACAGCTCCTCGTTGGTCGGCGACGTTTATCTCACGCAGACTGCGGCGGAGCCCTCGGCCTCTTCGACGCCTGCGCCCGTTCAGACGCCGACCGCCGCCAGCACGCCCCGACAGCAGGAGCCGATCGCCTCGGGCGACGCCGCCGAATGCGAAAGGCTCGCCTCGCCGACCCCCATGTTCGCCACCATCGACCAGATCAAGGCCGTGCGGGCGAAGCGCGACTGGACCCACGCCGCTGCCGTCTGCAAGGCGGCGACCGAAGCCGACCCGAATTCGGTCAGGCTCCACTACCTTCTCGGCGCTTCGTACAACCATCAGAAAGACTATTTGAATGCGATGCGCGAACTCACCATCGCGTCCGACGGGGGAGATGCCGATGCCCAGCAGACGCTGGGCTTCGCGTTCGCGACCGGCACAGGCGCCGTGAAGGACTATCACCGCGCCGTTGAATATTTCGCGAAGGCGGCCGCCGCCGGCAACGGGCGCGCTATCACCAGCCTCGGCGCGATGTACAGCAATGGTTGGGGCGTGCCCGAGGACGATTCCAGGGCGCTTGCGTATTTCGAGAAGGGCATCGAACTCGGCAACCCGTTCGCGCTCGCTCAGGCCGGCGTGATGTATTTTAACGGCAAGGGCGCGCCGCGCGACTATGCGGCCGCCGAACAATATTTCCTGCAGGCCGCCGAACTCAGCGACGGCTATTCGATGAAGTTTCTCGCCATCCTCTACGAGCATGGGCTCGTTGGCCCCCCCGACCCGGCGCGGGCGGCCCAAATGCGACTGCGTGCGGCCGAAGAAGACCCGGAAGGCGCGACCCCGCAGGTCACTTTCCCCAAAAACGCGCCGCTCACTCAGCACGCCTACACAGCGCGCCACATCGTACGCTACCACTATGCCGGAGGCGGTTCCTACAATCCCGCGTGGCAGGCGGCGCCTGGCGACACGAGGTGCTGCCCTCACAACATGCTGGTCTGCCCGCTTGGGCGCACGTGGTGTAGTTGAGGGAGGGCTGCCCTCATCCCCGCGACAAGCAAGCTTGTCGCTGAGCGCCACCTTCTTCCTGAGGCGGGAGAAGGGTAGCGCCTCCTCTCCTCTCATCCTGAGCTTGTGTCGAAGGATTACGGGAGAGGGCTGGGGTGAGGCCGCTTCCCAACTAACCTCTAGTTCAACTGCAGCGCGACGAACCGAACCTCGCCGGCCGCGTTGGCGACCAGCAGCAGCGCGGATTTCTTGCCCTGCTTCTTCAGGCCGTCGATCGCCTTGGAAACGTCGGTCGGCTTCGAAACGGCCTGCTGGTTGACCTCTTCGATCACGTCGCCGGGATGCAGGCCCTTTTTCGGCCGCTGTCGAATTCGGATCGACGGACGAAACGACGACGCCTTCGAGGCTTTCCTTCAGCTTGAAGGTCTTGCGCGCATCGGGGCTGATCGGCGCGAGCGTCAAGCCGAGCGCCTTGGCGGAGGTCGGCGCATCGAGATCGCGTCTGATCGTCGTCGTCGGCCTTGGCGAGCTTCTCGCCATCCTCGAGCCGGCCGAGCGTGACGGTCTCCGTCATTTCCTTGCCCTTGCGCACGACGACCACGTCGACGCTCTTGCCGACCGCCATCGAGGCGACGATGCTCGGCAGGTCGCGCGATTCCTTGATGTCCTTGCCGTCGAACTTGACGATCACGTCGCCGGGCAGGATGCCCGCGGGCTTGGCGGGGCCCTTCTCGTCGACGCCGGCGACGAGCGCGCCGCGCGCGGTGCCGAGGCCGAGGCTTTCGGCGATGCCGTCGTCGACCGGCTGGATGCGGACGCCGAGCCAGCCGCGCCGGGTCTCGCCGAATTTCTGCAGCTGTTCGATGACCGGCATGACGGTGTTGGAGGGCGTCGCGAAGCCGATGCCGATCGAGCCGCCCGAGGGCGACAGGATCGCGGTGTTGATGCCGATCACCTCGCCCTGCAGGTTGAACAGCGGGCCGCCGGAATTGCCCTTGTTGATCGAGGCGTCGGTCTGCAGGAAGTCGTCGTAGGGACCGCTGTCGATATTGCGGTTGCGGGCGGAGAGGATGCCTGCCGTCACGGTCTCGCCGAGCCCGAACGGATTGCCGACCGCCATCACGCCGTCGCCGACGCGCGCCTTGTCGCTGTCGCCGAACTTGACCGTCTTCAGCGGCTTGTCGCTCTCGACCTTCAGCACCGCGACGTCGACCTTGGCGTCCTTGCCGATCACCTTGGCCTTCAGCTTGCGGCCGTCGGTGAAGATGACGACGATGTCGTTGGCGTCGCCGACGACGTGATTGTTGGTGATGACGATGCCGCTGGCGTCGACGACGAAGCCGGAGCCGAGCGAGGAGCTCTTGCGCGGGCGCGCCGGTCCGCCGTTCATGCCGTGGTTCTTGAAGAACTGCTCGAACATGTCGTCGAACGGCGTGCCCTTGGGCAGGTCCGGCGGCGTCTCCGCCGTCTTTTCTTCGACCGTCTGGGTCGCGGAAATGTTGACGACCGCCTCGGCGACCTGATCGACGAGGTCGGCAAGACCGCCGGGGCGAGCCTGCGCGTAGGCCGGCGCCACGCCGGCCGGGGTGGCCGCGACGACTCCCAGGCTCAGGAGCAGCGTCAGCGCGGTCGCGCTGTAGCGGGAGCGGAGCGACAGAAGACCCATGGGGCGGTTTCCCTTTTTTGAGCGAGTTAGGCGTCATGGAACCACAATCTTGGCGCCGAGACGGCGCCGACCAGGTCGCAACCCGCTAATTCGTCGCTTGCGGCTGCCCGCGCAGGGGTCGCCGCCGGCGCCGGCGGCGTCGCCGTCGAGAAGTAGCGGAAGAAGTCGGACTTCGGGCTCAGCACCGCGCGCGCGTCGGCCTTCAGCGCCGTGTCGTAGGCCTGCATCGAACGGTAAAACGCGAAGAACTCGGGATCGGCGCCATAGGCTTCGGCGAAGATGCGGTTGCGTTCGCCGTCGCCTTCGCCGCGGATCTGATCGGACTGCTGCTGCGCGGTCGCGATCGTCACCGTCACCTTGCGGTCGGCTTCGGCGCGGATCTCCTGGCTCTGCTGCGCGCCCTGCGCGCGATAGGACGCGGCGCGCTGCTGGCGCTCGGCCTGCATGCGGCGGAACACCGCTTCCGAATTCTCTTCCGGCAGATCGGCGCGCTTGATGCGGACGTCGATCACTTCGATGCCGAAGCGCTTCGCGCCGCCCCTGACCGAATCGCGGATCTCCGCCATCAGCTGGTCGCGCCGGTTGCGCACGATGTCGCTGATCGAGGCCTCGGAAAGCGTCCGCCGCAGCGCGGAGTTCAGCATGCCGCCGAGCTGCGAGTTGGCGCCCTGCACGTTGAGCACGGATTGATAGAACAGCAGCGGATCGGCGATGCGGTAGCGCACGAAGGCGTCGACTTCGAGCCGCTGGTTGTCGGCGACCAGCACTTCCTGCCGCTCGTTGTCGAGCGCGAGAATGCGCTTGTCGATGTAGACGACCGATATCGATGAACGGCACGCGGGCGTAGAGCCCGGGCGCGTCGATCAGGTCGCGCACCGGCTCGCCGAACCGCAGCACCAGCGCCTGCTCGGTCGGATCGACCGTGAACAGCGAAAACGCCGCGATGATGAGCGACGACGACAGCGACGATCGCGGCGAGGACGAGCGGGGCGCGGTTCACTTCGGCGCTCCCGCCGGTTTGCTCGGTCTGCGGATCGATCGCGATATAAGGGCACCGGCGCGCTCGCGCCGCCGCCGGCGTCGAGGATCGTCTTCGGCATGCCGCCGAGCACGCGCTCCATCGTCTCCAGATACATGCGCTCGCGCGTGACGCCCGGCGCCTTCTTGTACTGATCGTAGATCTGCGTGTAGCGCGAGGTCTGGCCTTTGGCCTCCAGGATGGTCTGCTCGCGATAGGCCTTGGCTTCGGCGAGGATGCGCGACGCCTGCCCTTCGGCCTCCGGCACGACGCGGTTGGCGTAGGTGTCGGCGTCGTTGACGGCGCGCTGCAGGTCCTGCTGCGCGGCGGTGACGTCGCGATAGGCGGAGATGACCTGCGCCGGCGCATCGACCGACTGCAACTGCACCTGCCGGACGAGCACGCCGACCTTGTAGTCGTCGAGCACCTTCTGCATCCGGTTCTGCACGTCCGGCTCGATCGACTTGCGGTCGCTGGTCAGAATGCCGTCGATCGTCTTCAGGCCGACGACCTCGCGCATGATGCTCTCGGCGACCGCTTTGACGGTGTCGCGCGGGTTCAGCACGTTGAACACGAAATCTTCGGGGTGGGCGGGATCGATCTGCCAGATCGACCCGGAAATGGACGCTGACGATGTTCTGGTCGCCGGTCAGCATCTGGCTTTCGGCCAGGTTCTCGACGCGGCTGTCGCCGCGATAGCCGACTTCGGTGATCTGCTGGTCGGCGACCGGAACGTGGATCACTTCGCCGATCGGCGACGGCCAGTTCATGTTGAGGCCCGGCGCCGTCTTGCCGGTGAACTTGCCGAGCACGAGGTTCAGGCCGACCTCGTTGGGCTGCACGGTGTAGAACGTGCCGAACGCGAGCCAGACCAGCACCAGAAGCAGAATCGCAAGGAGCACGCCGCGGCCGCCGAAGCCGCCGCCGAACGCCGCCTGGCGTCATGTTCTTCAGCCCTTTTTGCAGCCGCCGGATCGCTTCTTCGAGGTCGCCCGGAGGCGTATTGCCTGGGCCCTGCCCCCAGGGCCCCTGGAGAGCGCCAGGGACCGCCGCCGTTATTGTTCCAGGACATTTTTGCCAAAGGCCTCGTTCTGCGCCGCCGCTATATAGGCGCGGGACGCGGCGGCGGCAATCTCGGCTCCGGGCAGCCTCGGAACTCAGTGAACGGGGCTCAGCACAACGGCCAGCAGCTCCGGATGATGTAGCGATAGTAGCGGATGCGACGGGCCGTATGGGGCCGCGCCGTCTGCGCTTCGGCCACTTTCGGCATCGGCACGACAGGGGTCTGGCTGTCGGGATCTTCCTGCGCCGCGCGCAGCCGCAGTTGCGCGGCCTGGGCCGGATCGGGCGGACCGAGCAGGCCGCGCTCGTACATGATGGCGAGAAACTTCATCGAATAGCCTTCGCCGAGATCGGCGGCCTGCTGAAAATATTGCTCGGCCGCGGCGTAGTCGCGCGGCGCGCCCTTGCCGTTGAAATACATCACGCCGGCCTGCCCGAGCGCGAACGGGTTGCCCGCCTCGATGGCTTTTTCGTACAGCGCAAGCGCCTGCGCATCGTCCTCCTTCACGCCGAAACCGTTGCTGTACATCGAACCGAGATCGCCGACCGCGGCGGAATTGCCGCGCGGCGGCGGCCTTGGTGAAATAATCGAGCGCGCGATGGTAATCCTTCACGACGCCTGTGCCGGTCACGAACATGAAACCGAGCTGTGTCTGGGCGGCGGCGTTGCCCGCATCCGCGGCCAGCGTCAAATTGTGCACCGCCGACAGATAGTCCTTCGTATTGAAGTAGGAGACGCCGAGGTCGTAGCGGAGGTTGGCCGCGTTCGGATCGTCTTCCAGCGCCTGCTTGCAGAAGCCGATCGCGCGGGTCCAGTCCTTCGGCAGATGCGAGGCCTTGATGACGGCGGGATCGGCGAAATCCGGCAGCGGCGCCGCGATCTTTTCGCACTCGGCGGCCGGTCCGGTCTTTGCGACCTGCTGTCTTTGCGGGCTGTCGCCAGCGGGCGCGACCGAAGCCGCCGGGGGCGGCGGCTGGGCGGCGCGCAGCGCTCGAGGCGGCCGCGCGCCGTGCCGGCGAGATAGACATCGCCGACCAGCGAGGAACTATCCCACGGCACCTGCTTCTGGTTGGTCGCCTCGAGCACGTCGCCGCGCACCTTCGAGATCATCTGCCGCACTTCGAGGCCCGGGCGTCGCGACATATTTCGGCGAGAGCCGCGGCGAACGGCGAATTGCGGCCGGAGCCGTCGAGCGCGACATTGTTGGGCTGGGTCGAGAACACGATCAGCGAGCCGGCGCCTGTCGCATCGACGCGGCCGAGCCCGCGCTCGCCGATCGCGCGCCCCTTGCCGCTGAGCTTTGCGGCGAACGGGTTGTTGCGGCAGGCGTCGAGGATGATGATGTTGGCGCGCTGCGCGCCCGCCATCTCCTGCTGGACGTCGGTCAGGTTGATCGTGTTGAAGCGGACGTCGGCGGGCGTCTCGATCTTGGCGTCGACCGGCAGCAGATAGTTCTCGCCTTCCATCTGCAGGCCGTGGCCGGCGTAGTAGAACAGCGCGACGTCCGCGTTGCGGATGCGCTCGGAAAAGTCGCGCAGCGCCTCCGTCATGTCGGCCCGCGTCGCGTCGCGGCGCACGACCACGTTGAAGCCCATCGCGCTCAGCGACTTTGCCGACATCCTCGGCGTCGTTGGCGGGATTGTCGAGCGCGGGGGCGGAATGGTAGGCGCCGTTGCCGAAGACGAGCGCGATGCGCTCGCCCGCCAGCGCCGTGCCGGTCAGGCAAAACCAGCCTGACTACGGCCAAGGCGCCAAATAAAACCCGCAAGCCGTTCCGCACCTTCAGCCTCCGTCCGCCGGACGCGCGACTGTTTGCGAAGCCGCGCGACGCGTCAAGACAAACACCCGAGAGCGGAGGCAGACTTACGGGATGCCGGTCCCTTCTCCCACTCGCGGGAGAAGGGTCAGACGGGCGCCGACTTCGCCGGCGCAGCTTTCGTGGCGCCTTTCAGCTTCGGGACTTCCACCATCGGCGTCACGCGCAGCGCGGCGATCCGGTTGCGCTGCTTGCGCAGCACCTCGAAGCGCAGGCCGTGGAACACGAAGGTCTGGCGCGTCTCGGGGATCGCGCGCGCCTCGTGGATGACGAGCCCGGCGATCGTCGCGGCCTCGTCGTCGGGCAAATTCCAGTCCATCGCGCGATTGAGGTCGCGGATCGTCACCGAGCCGTCGACGATCAGCGAGCCGTCGAGCTGCTGGCGGACGCCCTGGGCCAGCACGTCGTGCTCGTCCTTGATGTCGCCGACGATCTCCTCGATGATGTCCTCGAGCGTGATGAGGCCCGAGCACCACGCCGTATTCGTCGACGACCAGCGCCGAATGGGTCTTGCGGCGGAGAAACGCCTGCAGCTGGTCGCGCAGCGTCGTCGAATCCGGGATGAACCAGGCCTCCAGCGCGATGTCGGCCGCCTTGATCTTGCTGGCGTCGCCGCCGACCGCGGCAAACGCGCGGAACAGATCCTTGGTGTGCAGCATGCCGATGATGTTGTCGGCGTCGCCGCGCCAGAGCGGCATGCGGGTATAGGGCGAGGCGAGCACTTCGCGCACCAGTTCGTCGGGCGGCAGATCGGCGTCGATGCTCACCATCTTGGTCCGATGGACCATCGCGTCGCTGACCGGGATCTCGTTGAGTTGCAGCAGGCCGCCGAACATGTCGCGCTCGTCGCGCGCGACTTCGCCCTCGCGATGCAGGATGTCGACGGCGCCCTTGAGTTCCTCGGCGCCGGTAACCGAACTTTCCCTCTCGACCAGCGAAATGCCGACGAGCCTCAGGATGCCGCGCACCAGAATTTCGACCGCGCTGACGACGGGGCCGAACAAGGTCACGAACAGCGCGACCAGCCTGGCGATCCACAGCGACATGCGATCGGGATAGGCGATGGCGATCGTCTTCGGCATCACCTCGCCGAACACCACGATCAGCGCCGTCATGAGGACCGTCGCATAGACGACGCCGCGGTCGCCGAAATCGTTGACGAGCGCATTGGTCATGTAGGCGGACGAGCCGATGGTGACGAGCTGGCCGCCGAGCAGCATCGCCGAAATGAGCCGCCCGCGCTTGGCGATCAGACGGTTGACGAGCGCGGCGCGCGAGTCGCCGCCACTTTCGAGCGCCTGCATCCGGGCGCGCGAGGCGGCGGTCAGCGCCGTCTCTGCGCCGGCGAAAAACGCCGCGGCGATCAGCCCGAACACGACCACCAGAATATCTGACGAGATATGGCATGGCTATAATCTAGCGGCCCGGAGCGGCAAAGGCGAGGCTGTGGCCGCCGTATCCATCAAACCGTTTGAGCTTGACGACATCCCCCGGTAGAAGGGCGCGCCCCCTCCGGCCGGAGCGACCATGACCGACGCGCTTAAAGTCAGCCCCCAGGAACAGGCTGAAATCCTCATGCAGGCGCTGCCCCACATGCTGCGCTACGACGACGCGATCATCGTGGTGAAGTATGGCGGCCATGCGATGGGCGACGACGACAAGGAACGCGATTTCGCGCGCGACATGGTGCTGCTCGAACAGTCCGGCCTGAATCCGGTCGTCGTGCACGGCGGCGGACCGCAGATCGGCTCGATGCTGAAGAAGCTCGGCATCGAATCGCAGGTTCTCCGGCGGCCTGCGGGTGACCGACAAGCCGACGGTCGAGATCGTCGAAATGGTGCTCGCCGGGTCGATCAACAAGCAGATCGTCGGAACGATCAACGCCCAGGGCGGCCGAGCGATCGGCCTGTGCGGCAAGGACGGCAACATGGTGAGGGCGCGCAAGGTGACGCGCGCGCCGATGCCCGGCGACGATCACGAGGATTACGTCGACCTCGGCTTCGTCGGCGAGCCCGACAAGATCGATTCGACGGTGCTCGAGCAGATCCTCGGCGGCGACCTGATCCCCGTTCTGGCGCCGATCGCGCAGGGCGCGGACGGGCAGACCTACAATGTCAACGCCGACACGTTCGCCGGCGCGATCGCCGGCGCGCTCGGCGCCAAGCGGCTGCTGTTTTTGACCGACGTGCCGGGCGTGCTCGACAAAAACAAGAACCTTATCAAAGAGCTGAACGTCGACCAGATCCGCGCGCTGATCGCCGACGGCACCATCACCGGCGGGATGATCCCGAAGGTCGAGACGTGCATCTACGCGGTCGAGCGGGGCGTCGAGGGCGTCGTCATCCTCGACGGCAAGATCCCCCATGCCGTCCTGATCGAGCTGCTGACCGACGGCGGCGCCGGCACGCTGATCACCCGGTAGATCCAGGAAACCCATGCGCGTTTTGGCGATCGATACTTCCTGCGCCGCCGCCTCCGTCGCGGTCTATGACGCGGTGGAGCGCAGGGCGCTGGCCGCCGAAACGCGCCCGATGGCGCAGGGCCATGCCGAGGCGCTCGGACCGATGGTGCAAAGCGCGATGGCGCAGGTCGAGGGCGGTTTCCCGACCATCGACCGGATCGCCGTTTGCGTCGGGCCCGGCTCGTTTACCGGCATCCGAATCAGCATCGCGATGGCGCGCGCGATGGGAGTTGCGCTGGGAGCGCCTGTGGTCGGCGTCTCCAGCCTGATCGCCTTCGCCGGGCCGCTGCTCGCCGATCCCCGGCCCGGCGTCATCGTCGTCGGCCGTCGACGCCCGGCACGGCCAGATTTATTTCCAGCTCTTCGAGGCTACCGGCCGCCCGCTGTTTGCGCCGCGGGTCGCCAAGCTCAGGGACGCCATCCGGCAGATGGGCGGCGGCCCCGCGCGCCTGTGCGGCAACGCAGCTCAGCTGATCGCCGACGAGACCCAGCGGCTGCCCGGCGATTTCGATGCTTCGCAGGCCTCGCCCTACCCCGACATTGTCGCGATCGCGCGCGCCGGGCTGGCGCTCGATCCGGCGACGTCGCCGGCGCGCGCTCTTTACATAAAGCCCCCGGACGCGCAGCCTCATCAGGCGGAAACGATAGCGCGCGCGGAGGGATGACGCGTGTTGTTCTGGGGGAAACCGGCGGCCTCGCGGTTGGCGCCGCTGCGAAGTGAGCACGCGGAGGATTGCGCGGCGATCCATTCCGAATCGTTTGCGCACGCCTGGTCGGCCGAAGATATCGGCGCGCTGCTGGCGGGATCTTCGGCGTTCGGCGCCGTGGCGCTTGAGCCGGCGGGTCCGGACGTGCGCGGATTCGTGCTTTCGCGACAGGCGGCGGACGAAGCGGAAATCCTCACCCTGGCTGTCGCGTCTGCATGGCGGGGCTATGGAGTCGGCCGCGAGCTGATCGCCGAGCATCTGCGCCAGACGGCGCTGAACGGCGTGCGCACGCTGTTTCTCGAAGTCGATCCCGAGAATGCGCCGGCGATTGCGCTCTACCGGCGGTTCGGCTTCGTCAAGGTCGGCGATCGCCGCGGCTACTACCGCAAGGACGGCGGCGCCCCGGCGCCCGCCTGGGTGATGCGCCGGGAGCTCGTGTGACCGAAGCGTCGCTGCGAGCCACGCAATGAACCTCGCGCGGGTCCTGCTGGGCCTGCCGATCGCCGCGCTCTATCTGGCCATTTTGGGCCCGCTCCGGCGCATCGCGCAGCTGCGCGGCTCCAAATGGGGCAGCGGCATGCCGGTTCGGTTCCACCATCTGCTGTGTTCGCTGCTTGGAATGCGGGTACGCCGCCGTGGGGCCGCGTCCGCGGCGGGCGCCCGGCTGATCGTCGTCAACCACGTCTCCTGGCTCGACATTCTCGCCCTCGGCGCCATCGAGCCGATGACGTTTCTCGCCAAAAAGGAAATCGGGCGGCCGTTCATCGGCCGCCAGCTCGTCAGTCTGCAGGGCGTCGTCTACGTCGATCGTCAGCGCCGGCGTTCGATCCCGAAATCGAACGCCGCGATGGCGGCCGCGATGCGGGCGGGCCAGCCGGTCGTGCTGTTCGCCGAAGGGACGACCGACGACGGCGTCACCATCCTGCCATTCCGCTCTTCACATTTCGAAGCCGCGAGGATTGCGGACCAGGCGGAAAAGCCCGCGGTCGTCCAGCCGGTCTATCTGGATTTTCGTCGGCTGGGCGGCCTCGCGGTTTCGCGCCGCGATCGCCCCGCCATCGCCTGGTACGGCGAAACGACCTTCCTCCCCCACCTGTTCGGCCTCATCGCCGCGGGCGGCGTCGACTGCGACGTAATCTACGGCGAGCCGCTCCGAGTGGGCGACTACCCCGACCGCAAGGCGCTGGCGCGGGCGACCGAGGCGGCGGTGAGAAAGCTCGCGGGAGCGGCGAAGGCGGGGACCGTTAACGAGTCTCTGGCGAATTGCCGCCGTGGAAACGGCTAAGCCACCGCGCCATCGGGAGCCCGAGCGCGAACATGCCGATCCCAAGGAATGGCGTTCATCAGAACGGCCCCGCCTACGAAGTACGCGATGAGATCAAAGGTAGGACGCTCCAGGGGATCGTCGTTTAGAGTAACTAAGCAGATGGCGCCTGTGAGCCTCGTCGTGGGTTTGTCGAAGGACACCGCGGGTTGCGGGGCGCCCGTGGGCTCGACAAGTTCAGGATGAGGGGCGTTTGGCGCCATCCGCTGCGCTTAAACCCGTCTCTTTAGCTGTTCATCAGCCGATCCCGGAGCTTAGCGTATTCCGGCTCCGAAATGGAACCTGCGGATTTCAGCTTGTCCAACTTTTCAATCTCGTCGGCGACGCTGAATCCGATCGCCTGGCGCAGTTCATTACGAGCCTCTTTCGCGCGCGCCTGGTTGCGCTCGGCCATGCCGCGGCCTTCGATGAGGACGTAAGCAAAGACGCCGATGTAGGAGAACACGACGAGCGCGATGACCCACAGAACCTTCGCCCAGCCGGACATATCGTGGCGGCGAAACAGATCGCCGGCGACGCTGATGAACAACCAGAACCAGATGACGAATACGAAAATCGCAAAGGCGTCGGCGACGAAATTCGTGAATGTAAAACCACCTTCAAAAAGCACTGTACCCCTCCAGAATTCCGCGTTGCGCCGGCGATCGGCCACGCGCACTCGCCATTAAAGGACATTAGAGCGCAATCCTAGAGCAATGTGCGCGAGCTGCCCTCGCCCCAGCCCTCTCCCGCAAGCGGGAGAAAGTGGCGCGTAGCGCCGGATGAGGGGAGAGCCGCTCCAACTAGCGCGGTAATCCCTCCTCGATCCGCTTCGCCAAATACGGGTAAAACGGATTCGAGGTCATGCGCACCACCGTGTCGAGCCCGACGATCAGCACGCCACGTTCGCCCCTCGGCGCGAGCGATCCCAGGCGAATGCCGAAGTCGTCGTCCGCGTCCGGATGCAACCCGTAAAGACCGTCGTTGATCGGGAATGGCAGCGCCACATGCGACAGCGAATAGGACTCCGCCGGATAGGTCAGGCCCAGGGGACGGGTAGTCGCGGTCGACGCGCCCGCCTCGACGACGCTCTCCACTTCCTCGCCCTCTGTCGTGCCGTCGTTGGTGATGATCGTCGTGCGGAAATTGCGCGGCGTCGGCGGCAGCAGGCGCGCTATCGTGGTCTCAACAGACGGCCGGACCAGCGCGACGAGCGGCGTCGTCCGGTTGATGTCGAACAGCACGAGCTCGCCGATCTTCGGCGGCAGCCGCGCGTAAAACTCCGACACGACCGCGGCTGTGCTGACGGTCTCGTCAACCACCGATTGGAAGGTCAGCACCGGCGGGAGATTGGCAAGCTTGCCGCTGCGCTGGGCGGCGGCAATCTGTTCCTGTAGCGCCTGCGTCAACCGGTGTGATTGCCACGCGGCGTTGACCGGAAACGAATTGTATTTGAACGGATTGAATTCCGGCAGCACCGAGAGCCATGCCGCCTTGGCGAACCCGGGAAAATAGGCCGGAATCGCCGCGAGCCCGACGAACCGCGCGAAGGCCGTGATGCCGATCATCGGCGAAATCAGAACAACCCGATCGGCTTTTTCCAATTTGTCATCATCGAGCGCGTCGAGCGCATATTTGAGCGCCAACGCGCCTCCGTTGGAATAGCCGACGATCTGGAGCGGCTTGGATTTGCCCGCGATTCGACGCGCCTCGCGCACGGCGAGACGCGTCGCCGCCATCCAGTCCTCCCATTCGCTCTGCGTCAAAGCGCCGGGAACCGTGCCGTGGCCGGGAATGCGCAAGCCGACCGCGGCATAGCCGTGAGCACGGTAGAGTTCGGCGACTTTTCTGAGGCTGTAGGGCGAATCGGTTAGGCCATGCAGCAGCACGACGGCGCCCGCCGGCTCGCCTTGCGGCTCTAGAATGAACGACCTGTTCCAATCCTGCTTGAAATGGCCGGGGTAGATTGGGCTTGCTTCGAAGTAACGGTCGGTGGGCACACGATCGCGCTCAGGCAGCACGCGGGTGACTTCGTCCCGCATCGCCTCATAGATGCGGTTCTCGGCCGCGATATATTGCGCCCAGTCGCCCGCATCGAGTTCGCTCACGCTCAGCTCGTGCGGGACAAACGTGTGCCACGGTTCGAGCGGCGCGCCGCGCAGCAAATCCCATGCGCGAACGGCAATCAGCGTTGCGAACGCCACGACGAAAACGATGAGGACGTATTTGACGACCCTGGCCACGCCGCCGTCCCCCGATGTACATGCGTTGCGCCGTCAGCGTGGCCCATGCGCGGCCGCCTGACAAGCGCGGAGTTCGCGCGGCGCTTGGCGAGGGCGGCGGTAGTCAGCGGTAGGCTGTACACGGCCGCGACCTTCGGGCACATACCGCCCGGGCCGCATTCGTCGCCCGGTGCTGTGAGCTGGGAATGCCCTTGATGGAGCCCGAGGCGACGGTAAAACCCTGGATCGCGCTGGTCGCCGCCGCGGCGGTCGCGGTTGCGGCCTACAATGTCGGCGTCGTGCTGGCGCCGCTGACCCTCGGTCTGTTCATCATCGCGCTGGTATGGCCGTTCCAGGCGCTGTTGCAAAAGCGCATTCCATCGCTGATCGCGCTGGCGATCACTATGACGCTGACCATCGCGGTGATGCTGACGTTCGCATCGCTGGTCGTCTGGGGGTTTGGACGGGTCGGTCGCTCGCTGATCGCGGATTCGGCCCGCTATCAGGCATTGTTCGACAGCGCGATCGCCTGGCTCGAAGGTCACGACGTCTCGGTCGCCGGGCTATGGGCGGAACATTTCAATGTCGGCTGGGTGCTGCGCTGGGCGCAGCAGGTCACCGGTCGCGTCAACACGACTCTGAGTTTCTGGTTGATCACGCTAGTCTACGTAATCCTGGGCTTGATGGAGGTTGAGGATTTGAGGCGAAGGGTGGATGCGACGCTCAGCCTGGAAGACGCGCGAGCGTTCCTTTCGGCGACGAGGGATACCGCTGCAAAATTCCGCAAATACATGATGGTGCGGACCCAGATGAGCCTCGCGACAGGTGTGCTGGTCGGCGCGTTCGCGTGGGCGACGGGGCTGCAGTTCGCGGCGGAATGGGGCGTGATCGCGTTCGCGCTGAACTATATTCCGTTCATGGGGCCGTTCGTCGCGACGCTGTTTCCCACCTTGCTGGCGATGGCGCAATTCGACACCTGGCAGGCCGTGCTCGGCGTGTTTGCCTGCTTGAACATCATCCAGTTCGTCATCGGCAGCTACGTCGAACCGCGGGTGTCCGGAAACGTCCTTTCGATCTCGCCGCTGGTCGTGCTGCTCTCGGTATTTTTCTGGACCTTCATTTGGGGCCTGTATGGCGCCTTCATCGGAGTGCCGATCGCCATCGCGACGCTGACCTTTTGCAGCCACTACGAATCGACCCGCAGGATCGCTCAGATATTTGGCGGCCCTGCAACCGGCCTCGGCGCCCTCCGCCGGGATCTCCACTCTTTGAGGGGCACAAAGGTTCACGCCACCATCAGGCGCGGCGGCGAGCGTGTGAATGTAGAAGTGTCGCGTCTCGTCAGGCCGACCCATCACTGGCGACGGCGCGGAGATGATCTTGAGATCGCCGCAGGCGCCTATCCAGTCGATGTGGCGATGGCCGTGCATGACAACGAGGCGGCTCGCATAAGGCTTCAAGACGCGCAGGAACCAACTGCCGTTGATCAGCGCCGTGCCGACCCGCTCCGAGAAGGCATCGACCGCCATCGGATATTCGGCGAGATGGTGGTGCTGCGCGATGATCCAGCGAGCTTTCGGAAAGGCGTCGAGCGCTGCGGTCAGACGCAGCGCCTGACCCGCCGGGATCAGGCCCAGCGCGTTGGTAAAAGAGAAATTGGTGTCCGCATTCGAGTTGAGCAGCGCGACGCCGAGACCGCCCGGCTCGGCAGGCGGCAGGATCATCGGGTACAGCTCAGTCCAGAATCGCGACAGTTTCGCCGAGCGTCGCAGGCCGCCCTGATCGGCGAAATCTGTCAGCGCTTGCCTATGCGGCTCAAGAGCGTCCGACAGCGTCGCGCCGAGCGGCTCTCCGGACGGGCCGACCACGCGAACGCGCTCGCCGTGCACGGAGGCGATTGCCGACAAGGCGCGCATCTTGCGCAGCGTCTTGATTGGGCTGAACGGCAGATCGAGCCGCGCAGGATTGGTGCGATCGACGATGTTGACGTCGTGGTTACCGGGCAGCATCAGCGTGCGGCGCGCGAGTTCGGGATAGGCTTCGAGCATGTCGAGAAACTCGGCCCATTCGGCGGAGATGCCCGCGTCCGTCATGTCGCCGCTGATCAGCAACAAATCCAGCGGCTCGGCCTCATGCAGTTCGGCGAGGCGTTGCAGCACCCGGGCCATTCGCTCGTTGCCGCGCGGACCGCCGCGTCCGCTCTCGATGCGAAATCCGTAGCGTTCGCCGACGCAATGAACATCGGAGAGATGCGCGACGCGCCAGACCCGGTCGCCCGGGACTTGCGGCGCCGAATGTCTGGAGATCTAGGGGTTGATCGGCCGTTGCGTCCGCAAATCCCCAGACCAGCGACGCGACGGCGAGATACGCGGACATCACCACGATCGCGTTGGCGATTGTCGGCAGCACCAGCAGATGCGGCGCCGCCAGATCGGCAAGCGTCGCGACCCATTGCGTCGCCGGCCAGACGGCAAGCGCGACCAGCGAGGCGACAGCAAACAGCAGCAGGCCTGCGCCCGCGCAACTGATCGCGCGCATCCGGGCGAGCGCCGCCCCATCGCGTCCCTGCAGCGAGCGCTCCGCCAGATGCCGCAGCGCCTCGCGCCAGAGCGCATAGCCGGGTTGAACGGCGAGCGCGTTCAACGACCAGAAATTGGTCTCCACGATCCGAAACAAAGGCCGCCAACCGATGGCTGCGACGAGGAGCGCCAGCAGGATTGCAATCGCGGCGCCGAACCCCGTCGCTTCGTACAGCCGATCGGAGGCCTGACGAAACCAGGCGGTGAGCGCGAGCGGAGCCACGCCCAGCAGGATTGCGGGCAAGACGACCGAGGCCGCCAGAGCAAACAGCAGCTTCGGCAGACTGATTTCGGCGAGTAGGCTGCCGGCGATCGCCAGCAGCGAACGCTGCTTGGTGGCCGAGTGATCATTCTCTCTGTCGCCGAGCCGCGGATCGAGAATGGGTTTGGCGCGCACGCTTGGTCTCGGCAAGGTTGTCATGGCGCGCATTCGCTAGGCATGGCTCAGGCTTAGCAGTCCGCCCCGCGATCGGGTAGCCGCAAACACTGTGCGCTTATGCGGCGCCGGCCAGATAGGCGGCGGAGCGCCAGGCGTGGCGTGCGAGCGCTTCGAGGCGCGTGACGGCGTCGACGCGTGCGATGGCTTCCTCCGCCGTCAAGTTTCCGGTCGCGACCTTGGCCAACGTCGCGCTGCGATGGGTAAGCCTGAGCGTGCTCAGCTCCTTCGCAGCCGCCTCCAGCCGCACGAGAGCGGCGGCCGGCGCGGGAGCGCGGCGAGGCCTTTCAACCAGCCGCTTGCCGTCGGATTCGAGAGGCCCGGAAGCGACTTCGCTCGCGATCGCCGAGGCGCTCTGCATCGCGTCGACGCAGAGTTGCGCCGCGCGGGAATCTTCGGCCTCAGCGCTAGTCGCGATAGCTGCGGTTTCGCCGCCCGCAACGTCGGCCAGGCGCGTCGCGTGGTCTAGGGCGTGTAGCGTCGCGGTGACCCGTCGCTGCTCGCTTTCGTCCGCTGGCGGGCCGCTGACGTCGGACATGAACTTCAGCGCTTTTTCCAACGCATCTGCGGCTTCTGATATCGACGCGGCATCCTTGCTGCCGGCGACAATGGCGTTGCCCGGCGCGGCTGTCACGGATGCGCTGACCGTCGCGCAGATCGATTCGATCGCGCGGGCCACTGTGCGTCGGACGCCTTCGGCGGCGGCGATCGGAACCGCGAGCGATGTGGGATCGAGACTGCGGGTAAGCGGAGACGAGCGATCCGGCAGGAGCCGTTCGACAAAGCCTGTGAACCAGCCAATCAACGGCATCAGCACGGCGACCCCGACGACGTTGTAAGCGGTGTGATAGGCCGCCAGCAGCGTCGTCCCATCCGCAAATGCTGTCGCTCGCAGGATCAGCGGCATTGTTATCGGGAACAGCGCCAAAGCGATCAGCGCAGCGATCACCTTGAACAGGATGTAGGCGACCGCGAGCCGCTTGGCCGTCGTGCTGGCGCCTATGGCGGCAAGTGCGGAACTGGTCGCTGTTCCGATGTTCTGCCCGATGATCAGCGCGCATCCCTGCTCGATGCTGATCGCCCCGGCGTAGAAGGCCGAAAGCGTGACGGCGATAGAAGCTGTCGATGATTGCATCACCGCGGTCATCACCAACCCGACCACGACAAGCGTGACGAGGCCGAACGACCCCGTCAGCCAGCCAACTCCGGGCGCGCCGAGCACGGCGGGCAGATCCGAGGGATGCATGGTCGCCGCCAGGTCGCCCATGCCCTCTTGCAAGGTCGTCAGTCCGAACAGAACCAGAGCGAAGCCCGCGAGCGCGGCTCCCGCCGCGGACGTGCGCCCGCTGGTCAGGAGTTTGAGTCAGCGCGCCGATGAAGATCAGCGGCAGAGCATAGGAGGACAGCGAGACGCGGACGCCGACCAATGCGACTAGCCAGCCCGTGCCAGTGGTGCCGATATTGGCGCCGAACACGAGGCCTAGTCCTTGCGGGAAAGTCAGCAGGCCCGCACTGACCAATCCAATTGTTGTCATGGTCGTGGCGCTCGAAGATTGCACCACCAGCGTGACGATCGCGCCCCAGAACGCGCCCGACAAGGGTGTGGCCGCCGCCCTGCCCAGCAGCGTACGCAACGAAGAGCCAGCCAGAGCTTTCAACCCTTCGGTCATGACCGTCATGCCGAGCAGGAAGAGGCCCACGCCCCCGAGGATAGCAACCGTGGTCGACATAGGTGGACTTTCCCCCCGGACTTGCCGAGTTTCCCATCGGCGCCAGCGCCGCAGCGCCGGAGGGCTGCCTATACGAAGCCCGGCGATGGCGCGCAACGCTGCGCATGTTGTCGAATGGCGCGGTCCGGACTACATGCGCGCACGCTTTGGTTCGAAAAGCTTGTCACTGGGCGCGGGGGCGATGTGATCCTGCAAATGGCTGAACGCGCACTCGCAGCTTGCCGCGTGGTCGCATCGAGAATTGCGTGCGCGCTGCTGCTGGTCGCCGCCGCGGCGCCGACGCCTCTGCTTGCCCAGGCCGCGCAACGGCAGGATTCGAACAGTGACGCGCAGGACGCGCGCATCGACGCCTTATTCGGGACCCCAAACGAGGAAACGCCGGCGCCGCTGTCGAACCTCTACGCGACAGCGCCCGGCCTCGAGCGCCAAATTCCCGCGGCGCAATGGCGGGTCAATGCGCTGGCGCCGCTCAGCTTCGATACGAACCCGTCGCTGAGCAGCCGGGGCGGCGGCTCGACGCTCGCCACGTCGCCGTTTGGCGGCGTTTCGTGGGCGGCGCCCGTGCCAAATCTGCCGCTCCGGGTGACGCTCAGCGCCAGCACTTTCCTCAACCGCTATTTCAACGCTTCGACCTTCGACAACGAAAGAATTTCTGTCTCCGGCCGGCTCCAATATGTCGATCCCAACAACGATCAGGCGTTCTCGCCGTATTTCGCGATCGCTCCTCGCTGGGACTACGTCGACGCTTACTCGGATCAGGTTTCGGCGCGGCAGGATTTCAATCTCGGATTCAACAAGCGCTTCAATTTCGATGGCTCGTTTCAGCCTGTGCCGGCGTCCGGCAACACGGCGGCGGCGACGGTTTGGTCGTTGGGAATGACCGCGTTCGTTCAGCGCCGGTTGCGCCAACCGCAGCTCTCCTCATCGGCGTTGTTTGTCATTCCGTCGCTGTCCTACGTGTTGTCGAAGGATTGGAACGCGAGCTTCGCGGTCGAAGTGTTGAATCGCTGGTTCGATCAGAACGCTGTCGGGCAGATGAGAAACGATCTCGAGGCGACGCCGATCGCGACGCTGGAATATGTCATACCGGCCGCCATACTCGGCGGCGACAGGTTCGCGGCGTTACTGGGCCGCCCTGCGCTCGACATGCAGGGCTCTTATCTCAAGGTCTGGTCGAGCGCGCCCGGGATCGCTTACGACCAGTGGGAAGCGCAAACCGTGCTCAAGATGGGGTGGCGGTTCTGAGCGATCTTCGCGTTGGCGAAGCTTGGCCGACGCCTTCTTCTTCCTGAGGTCGTGATCTTCCCTCTTCCTGAGCTTGTCGAAGGAAGCTTCAGCTTGCGCGGCGTCTCCGAACGGCGGTCTTCGCGGGAGCAGGCTTCGACAAGCTCAGCATGAGGGAAGTTAGGCTCAGCATAAGGGACGTTGATTGTGGAGCCACGGTTGGCTTCGTCGCTGCGCTCGCAATGACGGGTCACGAGGCTGCCGCCGCTACCGCCTTCTCCGGCCGCTTGCCGCGATAGAGCGTGATGTAGAACACAGGCAGCACCAACAGCGTCAGCATCGTGGCGACAAACAGGCCGCCCATGATGGCGAACGCCATCGGTCCCCAGAACACCGTCGGCGCGATCGGGATCATGCCCAGCACCGTGGAAATCGCTGTCAGCATGATCGGACGGAAACGCGAGACTGTCGCCTCGACGACCGCATCCCAGATCTCGCGCCCCTGCGCGCGTTCGGTCTCGATCTGGTCGATCAGGATGACCGCGTTGCGCGCGATCATGCCGACCAGCGCCAGAATGCCGAGTATGGCGACGAAGCCGAGCGGACGGTTGAAGGCGAGCAGCGCCAGCACGATGCCGATCAATCCCAAAGGCACCGTCGCAATCACCAGGAAGACACGGCCGAAACTATGCAACTGCGCCATCAGGAACAGCAGCATCAGCAGGAACGCGACGGGAAGCATTGCAAACACCGACGCCTGCGAGTTCGCGCTCTCTTCGACGGTTCCGCCGACATCGATGCGATAGCCGCTCGGCAGGCTCGCGCGCAGCGTCTCGACCGACGGGGTCAGCGAGCGCACCGCGCCTTCGGGCGTCGCGCCGTTGGCGACATCGGCCTCGACCGTCAGCGTCGGCACCCGGTCGCGCCGCCAGATCAGCGGAAATTCCTGATCGAATGCGAAGCTGGCGACCTGGCTCAACGGCACGGTGCGTCCATTCGGCAGCGGCAGTTGCAGCGAGCGCAGCGTCGAGAGCGAAACGCGCTGCTCGTCGTTGGCGCGCACGACGACGTTGATCAGATAGATGTCGTCGCGCACCTGCGTGACCGGCGTGCCGGTCATGACCGTGTTCATGACTTCGGCGAGCGCCTGCGAGTTTAACCCGACGAGGCGCGCCTGATCCTGATCGATCTTGATCCGCACCTGTCGCGACGGCTCCATCCAGTCGAAATTGACCAGTCGCAGGTTCGAGTCCGAGCCCATGCTCTGGCCGAGCTTCAGCGCGATCGCGCGCACCTGTTCGATGTCGGGACCGCTCACCCGATATTTGACCGGCCAGCCGACCGGCGGCCCGAGTTCGAGCGGCGAAACGCGCGCGACGACGCTCGGAAGCTGCTCCGCCACCGCCTTTTCGAGTTTTGCGTGCAAGCGGTCGCGCGCCGCGACGTCCTTGGCGATGACCACGACCTGCGAAAAGAAATCGTTGGCCAGTTGGACGTCGAGCGGCAGATAGAAGCGGATCGCGCCGCGGCCGACATACGTGCTCCAACTCGCGACGTCGGGATCGCCCTTGAGCATCCCCTCGAGCTTGGCCGAGACGGTGTCGCTCGCGTATATCGAAGCGTTCTGCGGCAAGGTCAGATCGACGACCAGTTCGGGGCGATCGGAGGCCGGGAAGAACTGTCGCGGCACGTACGGCAGCGCCAGCAGCGAGAGCACGAAACAGGCGAGCGTCACCGCGATCGTCAGCCAGCGCACCCGCATGACGCCGACAAGCACCGAGCGAAAAGCGCGCTCCACCATGCCGGGCGCTGCGGGCGCGGCCTTCTCCGGCTTCTTGAGGATCCAGACGCCGAGCAGCGGCGCGAACAGCACCGCGACGAACCACGACACGACAAGCGCGATCGTGACGACGGCGAAGATCGAGAACGTATATTCGCCGGCCGCGCTGCGCGCGAAGCCGATCGGCACGAAGCCGGCGATCGTGACCAGCGTGCCGGTCAGCATCGGAAAGGCCAGGGTTCGGTAGGCGAATGAGGCCGCTTCTTCCTTGCTGTCGCCGTTGGCGAGCCGGGTCGTCATCACATCGATGGTCGTCATCGCGCTGTCGACGAGCAGGCTCAGCGAAATGATCAAAGCGCCGAGCGAAATGCGCTGCAGGTCGATGTTGACCGATTCCATGATCGGAAATACGACCGCGATCGTCAGCGGAATGGTCAGCGCCACCACCGAGCCGGGCCTCAGGCCTAGGCTGATGATGCTTACCGCCATGATGATCGCGATCGCCTGCCAAAGCGATTCCATGAATTCGCTGATCGCGGTCTTGACGACGACGGGCTGATCCGAGACCAGCGTCGCGTCGATGCCGAGCGGAAGATTTGCGACGCTGTCGTCGATCGCCTTCGTCACATTCTGGCCGAGCGCGAGAATGTCGCCGCCATCGCGCATCGCGATCGCGAGGCCGATCGCGGGCTTGCCGTTGACGCGAAACATCGGCTGCGGCGGGTCGGAATAGGCCGCGGCGCACCTGCGCAATGTCGCGAAGCCGGATCAGCCGTCCGTTCGAGAGGAAGTTGACGTCGAGAATATCCTGTTCGGACGAAAACGCGCCCGACACGCGCAGCGACAGGGTCTCGTCGCCGGTCTGCAGCGCGCCCGCAGGACTGACGGCATTCTGCGCCCGCAAGGCGGCGACCAGAGCGGCGCGATCGATGCCGAGGCCGGCGAGTTGCTCGGTGGAGAATTCGACGAAGATCTGTTCGTCCTGCGCGCCAATCAGCTCGATCTTCGAGACATCGGGCACGAGTAGCAGACGCGAGCGAATCTCTTCGACGCGATCGCGCAATTCGCGATGGGTGAAACCATCAGCCGTAAATCCGTAGATCAGTCCGAAAGTGTCGCCGAAATCGTCATTGAAGCCGGGTCCGACGACGCCTGCTGGCAACGAGCCGCGGATGTCGCCGACGTTCTTGCGCACCTGATACCAGATATCAGGGACTTCGGACGCTTTGGTTGAGCCTTTCAGATTGACGAATATGGTCGCGAGGCCCGGTTTCGTGTAGCTGCGCAGGAAATCGAGGCCTTTGGTCTCCTGCAGCTTTCGCTCGATGCGTTCGGTGACCTGTTTCAGCGTGTCGTCCATCGACGCGCCGGGCCAGCCCGCCTGGACAATCATGGTGCGGAACGTGAACGGCGGGTCTTCCGCGCGGCCGAGCCGGAAGTAGGAGAGCATGCCGCCGACTGTCGCGGCGACCATCAGGAAGATGACGAACGAGCGGTGTTTGAGCGCCCAATCGGAGAGGTTGAAACCGCTCAAGACGCCGCTCCGAGCAGCCTGACCTTCTGACCGGGATGCAGCGCCTGCACGCCCGCCGTGACGATCACTTCGCCGCCCTGCAGACCTCCCGAAACGACCACCGTGCCGGGGTCAAAGCGCTCAACTTCGATATTGTGCAGCGAAACCGTCTGCTGGGTGGGGTCGACGATCCAGACGGCGGGTTTGCCTTCGACTTGCGTGAGCGCGGTGGCGGGTATGGCGATGCCGGGGCCGGCATGCAGTTCGAGGCGGCCGGTCACCGTGGCGCCGAGCCGCATCGCCTCAGGGTGGTCGATCAGGCTCATGCGCACGCGGAACGTGCGCGTGACCGGATCCGCCTGCGGATCGACGGTGCGCACCTGCGCCTTCGCCGTCACCGATTTGTCGTCGGTCAGGGTCACGATGATCGTCGAGTCCGGCGACGCTGCGCGCAACACCTGCGCCGGCACGTCGAACACCGCGTCGCGGCCGTCCTCGCGCGCCACCTGGAAGATCGCTTGACCCGGCGCGACGACTTCGCCGGCCTCGGCGCTGCGGGCCGTGATCGCGCCCGTTACGGTCGATTTCAATTCGGTGAAACTCACCCTGTCGCGCGCCTGATCGAGTTGGGCTTGCGCGTCGTCGAGACGGGCCTGCGCGGTCTGGCGCGCCTGCCGGGCCTGATCGAAATTGACCCTGGTCGTAAAGCCGCGGTCCATGAGATGGGATTGGCGGTCGAAGTTGTTGCTGGCCTCTTCGAGCTGTCCTTCGGCCGCGGAAATCGCGGCTGTCGCCGAGCGCAGCGCATTCTGTTCGTCGACAGGATCGAGCGTCGCAAGAACTTGATCCGGCTGGACGCGATCGCCGACATTGGCGGAGCGTTTAAGAATGCGGCCGCCAATCCGAAAAGCCAGCGAAACTTCGTTTTCCGCCGCGATTTGGCCGGTGAGCACGATCGTCTCGCCGACGTCGCTTTTGGCCGCGGTGATCGTGCGCACGGGACGAGGAGCCGGCGCTTCGGCGGCCTTCTTCTCCTCGCTGCACGCGCCCAGCAAAAGCGCAATTGCGGGAACTAGCGGAAGAGCCCAAGCAAAGCGGAAGCCTCGGGGCGGGACAGTTTCGCGCGGCGCCATTGCGGTCCTTGAATTTCACATGGAAGCGCGGACAGCCTGCAAACTCAACAGCTTGGAGCCAGTGTGCACCGGTCCGGCCGAGTCCCCCGCGGGGGCTATATCATCGAGGCCACCGCCTTTCAAGCTGCGTTGGCGGCCTCGCCCGGTCAGTGATTGATTGCGTTTTGGGCTACATTGATTCTCATTTAGGTTCGAACCTGTTCCGCGGAGTCGGCAAAGCAATTGCGAATAACAAACAAGATGGGGGGCGACGACGTGCAGAAGCTTATAGAGTCCTGGATGGCGTCCTGGGAGGCGATGTGCGCCCGGTCGATAGCGCTGCGGTTTGTCGATGTGTGCCTGCGCGGCGTGGGGCAGGTGATGTTCCAGGACAATCCCCTGACGGGGTTCATCTTCCTGATCGCCATCGCATGGGCGTCGCTTGTCGGGCATGCGCCCGAGATTCTGATCGCGGCGCTCCTCGCCGTCGTGACGGCGACGTTTTGCGCGATCTGGCTCGAAGTCGATCGGACGAAGCTCAATGCCGGCCTGTTCGGTTACAATGGCGTGCTGGTGGGGCTCGCGCTCGCAACGTTCATTTCGCCCGGCGCGCTGCTATGGATCTATGTCGTGCTGGGCGCGGCCGTTACGGTTGTGGCGACGCTCGGCACAGCGAACGCGTTGAAGCCCTTCGGCGTGGCCGCTTTGACGTTTCCGTTCGTGATCGTCACCTGGATTCTTCTGCTCGCGACCTTTGGCTTCACAGGTCTCTCCGGTCCGGGCATGCCGGCGGTCGGGGTGATCACGCCGATCGAATTGCTGCCGGCGTCTTCGATGGGTTTTGTCGGGTTCTTCGGCGGCGTGCTGCTCAGCATCTCGCAGGTGTTCCTCAAGGCCAGCAGCGTCGCAGCGCTGTTGCTGCTCGCCGGCCTTGCCGTCAGTTCGGCTTGGGCGGCGATCTTCGCGCTCGGCGGCGCAATTCTTGCGGTCGCCACAGCGCATTTGTTTGGCGCCGAGAGTGATCTCATCGTCGGGGGGCTGCTGGGCTTCAGCCCAGTCCTCACCGCGATTGCGCTTGGGGCGACGTTCAATCGTCCGAGCCTGCGCATTGCAGGATACGCAGCGCTCGGCACGATCTTCACAGTGGTGGCGCAAGTGGCGCTCAATGTGGCTTTGCGGCCGTTCGCCATTCCCGCGCTGACGGCGCCGTTCATCCTGGTGTCGTGGATGTTCCTGTTGCCTCGCCATACGTTCGAAGCGGACAGAGATGCCGCGCCTCTCTCTGATTGATGACGGCTGCGGTCACACTTTGACGTCCGCGTCGTCGTACCCGAACCCCGCTCGGACCGCGAGAATGACAGGCACCAGTACTGAGGCGACGATGCCGGCGGCAAAGCCGTTGTTGTAGAGGTTGAGGCCCGCGTGCAGCGGCCCGACGCTCATCGCCGCTGAAGAATGGACGAAGCCGGCGACAAGGCCCCAACCCCAGCCAAAGCGCCCGGCGATCGGCGCTAGCGTCGTGCCGAACAACGCAGCCAGTTGCGCCGACGGGTCCGAGGCCGACCAAGGCTTTGCCAGCGAGGCGATGAACACGCCGGCCATGATCGGGACAATGTTGCGCGGATGCTTGCCGTAGGCGGAGAATCCGACGATGCACAGGATCGCGCCGATCACGGGTCCGTTGAGATCGCCGCCGATCGCCAGCACATAGATCACGCCAATCATGCCGGTAAGCCCCATGTTAGCGAGCGTGGCGCCGAACCCGGCCATCGCGATGAAATCGCTCGGCGCCCGTCCTGGCGCGCGCAGGATCGTGCGAAGGCCCTCGAGCCCGCTCGGGTCGAGCCAAAAGCCGACGACCAGCATCGACCCGAATATGATTCCGAGGAACGAACCGAGCAGAAGATTGTGGCCTGTCGTCCAGATGAACACCGGGTCCGGCACGAAACCGTAGGACTTGTAGAGCGCGACGATCAGCGTCCCGACAATGCCGGCCGTGAAGCCCATATTGTACAGGCTGAAGCCCATATGGGCCTTGGAGAGATTGGCAGCTGCAGGCGGAAGCACGAATCCAATCAGGGCGCTGGTTGCGACAGCGAGCGGAAGACTCAACGAAACCGGCAGGTCGGTGCTGAACAGAATCTCCGAGAACACCGGCGCCAGCGCGGCCCCGAAGAATGCGGTGTTGATATGGGCCGCGAACGGCTCGCCGCGAAACCGTGAATAAAGGTAGACGCCCAGCACGATCGACCAGACGTTGAGGAGATTCTTGCCGAACAGGCCGAATCCCAAGACCAGGAACAGCGCAGCCACGGCGGCGCCAGTGATTTTCGCGCCCGCGCGCCAATAGACGAAGGCCGCGGCAAGCGTCAGCAATCCGGCGCTGACGCAGCCGCCGCCGATGCCGCCGACGCCGAAATAATCGGTGAGGAGCGTGTCGCGCGTAGTCAGGATGTTTGCGAGCCCGCTAAGCAACGCGGCCGGGGGCTGGAGCATGAGGCCGAACAGCACGAACGCGGCTCCGTAAGCCGAGACGATCGCAAGAATCATCTGATCGGATAATGTTCCCGGTCGATCGCCGGTCGCGTTCTGAACGGTCATATCGGGCCTCCCCCTCAGAACAACCTTAGCCGATTCGCGCGATTGCGCAGCAGCGCCCGACATTGGCAGTCCCCGGTCGATATGATAATTGCGTCCCGTCGCTGAACGCCCAAAGGGCATTCGCGCGAATGAGGGGCGCTGCGATGTTTCACCGTTGTTTCGGACGCCGCACTTGACTGCGGGCGAGGCCGAACGGACCGGGGTGATGGGCGCCGCTCTCGGGCGCGGCGTGTTCTTCTTTGCGTTCTGGCTTGCCATTTCCGGTTGGAAGGCGGCGGACCTGCCGGTGGGATTGCTGACGGCCGCGGCCGCGACGTGGAGCAGCCTGAAGCTGCTGCCGGCCAAGCGCCTGCAGTTTCGCCTCGTCCCCGCGTTGGCTGTCGCCTCGAGCTTTTTCCGCGGCTCGGTCGTATCCGGCGTTGATGTTGCGCGTAGGGCTCTGCGGCCGCAGTTGGACCTGCGGCCCGGGTTCGTGACGGCGCCGTTGCGGCTTCCGACCGGAGATGCGCGCAATGCCTTCTCGTCCCTGTCGAGCCTCATGCCGGGAACTTTGCCGGTCGGAATGAACGAGGGCTCGCTGCTCATCCATGGGCTCGACGTCAGCCAGCCGATCGCCAAGGATCTGGCGCGCGAGGAAGCCCTGTTCATTCGCGCGTTCGGAGAACAGGGCGGTGAGCGATGAACGACCTGTTCCTCGTTGTCGCGGGGTTCATCTTGCTGACCGTCGCCGCGGGGTTGGTCCGCGTGCTGCGAGGCCCGGGCGACGTGGACCGCATGATGGCGGCGCAGTTGCTCGGCACTGGCGGCATCGCCGCGCTGCTGTTGATCGCCTCGGCGACGACGGTGGCCGGCGTGGAAGATCTCGCCCTCGGCCTCGCGCTGCTCGCCGCCTTTGCTTCGATCGCGTTCGTCAACAGCGCCGACCTCGAGGGCGCTGAAGCGTCGGAGGCGGAGCGCGGATGAGCCTCGCCATCGACCTCTTCAGTCTTGTCGCTGTCGCCGCCGGCGCGTTTTTCTTTTTTGCAGGCACGGTGGGGCTGCTGCGCTTTCCCGATTCCCTGACGCGCCTGCACGCGCTCACCAAAGCCGACAATCTCGGCCTTGGGCTCGTCGTGCTCGGGCTGCTGCCGCGCGTGGAAAGCCTGCTCGACGCGCTGCGGCTGATCGCCATCTGGGCGCTGATACAGGTGTCGGGCGCGGCGACCTCGCAGTTGATTGGACGGGCGCTGAGCCGCCGTCGGAGCGCCGCCGAGTGAGTATTCTTCAATTCCTCGACGTCGGGCTTTCCGTTCTCGTGCTGGGCGTCGCGTGGTGGACAATCGCGGCGCCGGAGCTGTTCGCCTCTGTCGTCGGCTATGTCGCCTATGGGCTGCTGCTTTCGCTGGTCTGGATCAGGCTTTACGCGCCTGACGTCGCCTTGACTGAAGCGGCGATCGGCAGCGGCGTGACCGGCGTATTGCTGATCACAGCGGGCGCGCGCCTCCGGGGCCTCGGCCGCGTTCTCGCGACGCCAAATCCGGCGATCTCGCAACGCGCGCTCGCCGCTGTGCTCTGCGCATTGGTTGCTGCGGCGCTGGCGGCAGTGATCCTGCTGCTGCCGGAACCGCCGCCGACGCTGGCGCCCGAGGCGCAGCAGGAATTGGCGGCGACCGGGCTGGGGAACCCGGTAACCGCGGTGCTGATCGCCTATCGCTCGTTCGACACGATGCTCGAGAAAGTCGTTCTGCTGCTCGCGGTCGTCGGCGTCTGGTCGCTGGCGCCGGACCGCGCCTGGGGCGGCGCGCCCGCGCCGCTCGGCCGCGCCCGGCCGGAAGGCGCGCTGCTGTTTCTCGATCAGATATTGGTGCCGCTCGGCATCCTGGTCGGCGTGCATATTTTCTGGGTCGGCGCCGACGCGCCCGGCGGCGCCTTCCAGGGTGGCGCCATACTCGCGGCGATGTGGATGATCGTGATGATCTCGCGTCTGACCGAGCCGCCGCGCGTCAGCGCGCTTTGGTTGAGGCTGGCGCTGATCGCCGGTCCCGCGGTCTTTCTTGTCGCCGGCCTCGCGGGACCGCTGATGGCCGACAGTTTCTTCGCCTATCCCACCGGCTTCGCCAAACCGATCATCCTGTTCATCGAGGCCTTCATGCTGCTGTCGATCGCGGTGACGCTACCGCTTCTGGTCGCGGGCCCGCCGAGCCGGGGCCCCGAGCCATGAACCCATCGACATTGGCCGGACTCGTGGGCGCGGCGCTGGTCGGGCTCGGGCTCTATGGCCTGATCATCAACCCGCAGCCGCTTCGCAAGGTGCTCGCTTTCAACCTGATCGGCAGCGGCGTGTTTCTGGTGTTCGGCATTGTCGCGCGCCGGGGCGCGGCTGCGGGATTTCCGTTCGATCCGGTGCCGCAGGCGATGGTGATCACCGGCATCGTCGTCGCCTTCGCGGCGAGCGCCCTCGCCGTGGCGCTGATCCTGCGGCTTCAGGAGGAGACCGGCAAGGTCGCGCTGGATTCGGAAGCGCCCGCCACGCCCGCCATAGAGGCGGCCGGTAAATCATGATCGCTACGCCTCCGGCTCTTGTCGTGAACGTAACGCCTCCGGCTCTTGCGGCGACCACGGGCGGCTCCCTGCTCGTGCTCGCCATCCTGCTGCCCGTCATCGCCATCCTGCTTTCGTTTGCGGCAGGCGGACGAAACGCGGAACGGGTGACGCTCGCCCTTACGCCCATTGGGCTCGCCATCGCGCTGGCCATCACCTGGCTTGTTTGGAGTTCAGGCGCGCCCGTCGTCTACAATGTCGCGGACTCGCGCCGCCGCTCGGCATTGCGCTGCGCGCGGACGGCCTGTCCTGCGTCATGCTGCTGACTGCGGCGCTGGTGATGTCGGCGGCGTCGTTCTACGCACGGTCCTATTTCGCAACGCCTGACGGCGTTGAAGAAGCTCGCGCGCCGTTCGCGTTCTGGATCCTGATGCAGGCGATCTGGGCGGCGCTGACGATCCTTTTCGTCGGCGGCGATTTGTTCAATCTCTATGTCGCGCTGGAAATGCTGACCTTCGCCGCCGTGCCGCTGGTCTGCCTCGGCGGAAAGCCGGAGACCTTTGTCGCTGCGCTGCGCTATCTGTTGTTCGCGTTGTTCGGATCGGTATTCTATCTGCTCGGCGCCGCGCTGCTGTACGGGGCGTTCGGCACGCTCGACATCGTGTTGCTCGCCGAGCGCATGCATCCGACCCCCGCGGTATGGCTTGCCGCCGGACTGATGACGACGGGACTGCTCGCCAAGACGGCGCTGTTTCCGCTGCATCTGTGGCTGCCTCCAGCGCACGCCAACGCGCCGGCCGCGGCGAGCGCCGTACTGTCAGGACTTGTCGTCAAGGGCTCGTTCGTGTTGGCGATCCGTCTCTGGTTCTACGTATTGCCGGCGCTTCCGGGCAGCGCCGCGGAGGCGATCCTCGGAACGCTCGGCTCGGCCGCCATCCTGTTTGGCAGCGTTCTCGCGCTCAGGCAGGAGCGGTTGAAGCTGCTGATCGCCTATTCGACGCTCGCGCAGATCGGCTATCTGTTCCTGATATTTCCGCTCGCCGCGGGCGCGCATCCCTGGGTCATCGACGGCTGGAACGGCGGCGTGATGCAGACGCTGTCGCACGCCTTCGCCAAGGCGGCGATGTTCATGGCGGCGGGGTTGCTCGCTGAATCGCTCGGTCACGACCGGATCTCCGAGTTCGCCGGCGCCGGGCGCGCGATGCCCGCGACATTCTTTGCGCTCGGGCTTGGCGGCCTGTCGTTGATGGGTCTGCCGCCGAGCGGCGGCTTTGCGGCGAAATGGCTGCTGCTGAGAGCCTCGGTGGCGGCCGGCCAATGGCCATGGGCGGTCGTGATGCTTGCCGGCGGGCTGCTCGCCGCCGGCTACGTCTACCGCATCCTGGCGCCCGCGCTCAGCGAAGGCGCGATTGTGCTGAAGGCGCCGCCGCAGCGGGGCCGCGAGGCGATCGCCTTGGCGCTGGCGCTGGTGGCGGTGGCGCTCGGGTTCATGCCGCAATCGTTCTTCGACTTTCTTCAGATCGGCCGCGCGGCCGCGACGGGGACGCCGTGATGGGCTTCGCGAGCGCCGCCGGTCCCGCGCTCCTTGCCGCCACGCTCGGGGTCCCGCTGCTGTTCCTTGCGGCGTGTTTGTCGGGGCGATTGCGCGGGCCCGCGCTCGCGCTGCAGGGGCTGGCGCCATTGCCGGCGCTGGGCGCGGCAATCGTCGCACTGGGCAGCGGTCCGCTGGCGGTAGAGGCGCCAGCGTTGCGGATCAGCCTCCGGCTCGACCAACCGGGCGCGTTGTTGCTGGCCGTCGGCGTCGATCCTTTGGATCGTCGTCAGCGCGGCGACCTTCATGCCCTCAGCGGGACGGCCGAACGAGCGCTTCGCGATCGCGTGGTTGCTGACGCTGATCGGCAGCCTCGGCGTGTTTGTCGCAGGCGATCTGCTGACATTCTATCTGGTCTACGCGCTCGTCAGCCTGCCGGCCTATCAACTCGTGATCGGGATGGGCGCTCCGGAGTTGAAGCGCGCGGCCGGCGTCTACATGGCGTTCGCCATTCTCGGGGAAGCGTTCCTGTTGATGGCGTTTGCGCTGCTCGCGGCGGGCGAACCAGGCAGAAGCCTGCGCATCGACGACGTCGTCGCGGCTTTGCCCACTTCGCCGTGGCGCGACGCAGCGCTGGCGCTGATCATTGCCGGTTTCGGAATGAAGATGGCGCTGGCGCCGCTCAACGGCTGGATGCCGCTGACCTATACGGCCGCGCCGATCCCCGCAGCCGCCGTCCTGAGTGGGGCGGGCGTGAAGGCCGGCGTCATTGGCCTCATCCGCTTTCTGCCACTCGCCTCGCCGATGCCCGGTTGGGGCGAGGCGCTGACCATCATCGGTTTTGTCGCCGCGTTCTATGGCGCGGCGATTGGCGTCACGCAGCAAAATCCGAAGACGATTCTCGCCTATTCAAGCATCAGCCAGATGGGCGTGATCGCCGCCGCGCTCGGGCTGGCCCTCTCTGCCGGCGACGTTGCGGCGACTACGCAGGTCGCATTCTACGCGGCCAATCATCTGCTGGTGAAAGGCGCGTTGTTTCTGATCGTCGGCGTCGCGGCTGCGTCGGACCTCCGTCGGGGTTGGGGATCGCTGATCCTGGTCGGCGCCGTCGCGCTCAGTCTCGCGGGCCTGCCCTTCACCGGGGGCGCTTTCGCGAAGCTCGCCGTCAAGGCGCAGTTCGGATACGGCGCTCGCCGGAAGCCTTTCCTATGCGTCTGCAGCCGCGACTTCGCTGCTGATGCTGCATTTCCTGACGCGGCTTGGGCGATCGCCGCCCGAAGATGCGCGGGTCCCGCCGTGCTATCGTTCGGTTCTGGCCGGGCGTCGCATTCGGCGCGATTTTTCTCCCCTGGTTGCTCTACTATCCGACGATCGGCGTCCCGACGGACGCGCTCAGTCTCAGCGCGCTCTGGAATGGCATTTGGCCGATCCTTATCGGCGCGGCGCTTGCGGCCACGCTTTCGCGCTGGGGACGCGGGCTCCCGCGCATTCCCTCGGGCGATGTCGTCGTATGGGGCGAAGCCGCGTTCGACGCCAGCTACGGTTGGGGCCGGGCATTCGAAAAAGTGGACGCGTGGTTGCGCCAATGGCCTGTGAGCAGCCTCTCATTGCTGGCCATCGCGCTCATTCTGGCGGCGATGGCGGCCTACCCAGGGTGAGCGGTTTCGGCGTCTCCTCACGGAGGCCCGTTCGTAGCATCCCATGGCGTCGAATAAGCAGCATCAGGCCCGAAACGCTATGAGCGGCGGCCCCCACGGTGGAGTCGCAACCGCGGGCCGGCGGAATTGATCCGCATCCGTCGCGCCTCCCCTTTGCCGGGATAACAAGCCGCGAACACTGCTGGACGAATTTTGCGCGGATAGGGGTCGATTTCGGGGTTTTTTCGAGCTTCATCCCGCCGTGCAAAAGGAAGGGGTCAGCGGCTTGACCCTTGTTTTTGCTGGGGTTAATGGTGGGCGCTACAGGGATCGAACCTGTGACCCCTTCCATGTCAAGGAAGTGCTCTACCGCTGAGCTAAGCGCCCAAACCCATGCGAGGCCGGACGGGCCGGCTCGCGAGTGGCGGGGGTATAGACAATCGTTGGGGGCCGCGCAATGGCGAATTCGCACCTCCCGGCGCCCGCATTTCACCTCCGCCGGGCGAACGTGGACGACCTCGAGGCGGTCATGGCGCTCGAGCGCGGGCCCGGGTTCGAGGCCTACGTGGGACGATCGCCGCGCGCCGAGCACGAGGAGATGCTCGCGTCGCCGCGCTACGTCTACCTGCTCGGTTTGATGGCCGCCCAGCAACCGTTCGCGTTCGCCATTCTGCGCGATCCCGACGACCCCCACGGCAACCTCTACCTGAAACGGGTGGCGGTCGATGCGCCCGGAGAAGGCCGGGGGACGCGGTTTCTCGCCGCGGTGATCGACTGGGCGTTCGCGGAGACGGCCGCGCATCGCTTCCACCTCGATTGTTTCGTCGAAAATTTGCGCGCCCGGCGCGCCTACGAAAAGCTCGGCTTCAGCCACGACGGGGTGCTGCGCGAGGCGTATCTGGCGCCTGACGGGCGGCGCCGCGACCTCGCGCTGATGGCGCTCACGCGGCCAGAATGGTTGACGCGGCGCGCGTAACCCTGCCGCGGCGCTCCATGATTACCAGCGCGCCCTTGGCGTCGCCAAGACCTTCGCGCCGCAACGCGGCGCGCTTGAAAGTGCGCAGGCGGAACCACGGCGCGGCGGCCCCCGTGAGCGTTGCGGGATCGTGGGCGAAGCGACCCGAGCTCGTCAGCTCGTAAGGGCTCTCGTTGGTCGTCTCGATATTGAACGCAAACAGCGCGCCCGCAGTGGCGGCGCGCGCGGCGGCAGCGAAAACCGGCGTGAGATCGCCGAAATAGACCAGCGCGTCGGCGGCGAACAGCAGATCGAAGCGCTCGTGCGTCTGGCGCAGAAAGCTCACCAACTCCGCTTCAATCAACGTGTCGTAGGTCGCGCGCGCCGCTGCCTTTTCCAGCATCCGCGGCGAGAGATCGACTCCGACAAGCCGTTCGCAGGAGCCGCGCAGCAGCGGCCCCGCAAGCCCGGTGCCGCAGCCGAGGTCGAGCACGCGCGGCGCCGGGCGACCGAAGGCCTCGACGAGTTCGAGCAGCTGCTGCGGGGCGCGGTAGCCAAGCACCTCGACGAGTTGCTGATCGAAATGCTCAGCGGAGGCATCGAAATGAGCGACCACGTAATCGTCTGGCGCGCGTTCGCACGCTTCGCCCGCAGCGGCGGCGACCAGATAGCGCTGCACCGGGTCCGCAGCTCGGGCCGGGAGCCGCGCTTCGGCGAGCGCGAGCGCGGCGTCGCGGCGCCCATAGCCGACCAGGATCTGGAATGCGGAGAACGCGATCCTTTCAGGCGATTCGGCGTTCGATCCGGCGATCTCCGCGTAAATCTCGTCGCCGCGATCGAAGTCGCCGTCGAGCGCTTTGGCGAGGTAATGGCAAAGGGCGGCGCGAAGGAGGATGGCGGGCTGGGCGACGCCCCCCGAAATCGCCGCGCAAAGCTCAGCGGCGGCGGCGGCGAATTCGCCGAGGAAGAACAGCGACTGCCCGAGGCCGATGTGGGCGAGCGGCGTCTCGGCGCCGAGAGCAAGCGCGCGCCGGAACGATTGCGCCGCCGGCCCGTAGCGGCGCTGGTCGAACGCGATCAGGCCGAGCCCGAAGGCGGCTTCGCTGAGCGAAGCGTCGCGCGCGAGCGCGGCGGCGAATGCGTGTTCGGCAAGCGCGACGTCTCCTGTCTGATTGGCGGCGAGCCCCAGCGCAAGCCAGCCGCGCGCCGAGCCCGGATCGAGCGCGAGCGACTGCTGAAGCGCGAGGACGCCCTGCTTGGCTTCGCCTGACGCCTGCAACGCGAAGCCGAGGTCGCGCCAGACTTCAGGCTGTCCCGGAGCGAGCGCCACTGACGTGGCGAACATCACGCTCGCAAGGCGGCTCTGGCCGGCCGACCAGTGTCGCAAAGCGAGCCGCCGCAACGCGACCGGCGCGGCGGCGCCGCTCGCGAGCCAGGCGTCAAACTCGACGTCGTTTGCCCGCCAAATGTTTACCCGAGCCATGGCTTGCGTCGGATCAATGGTGGCGACGACCGACGGGATTGCAAGCCGGCTGTCTCCTTCGTCGGGCGCTGAAATCAGGCGCGGCCGATCAGCCGTGGAATTTCGCAGAGCCGCCATCGAAGCCAACCATCTCCCCAAAAGGCCGAGCCGAAGCCCGAACATGGTTAACGTGCGCTTGACGCCTAGCCTGAGGCTTGCGGCGGCTTCATCGGCGCCCTACGCGCCGGGAAACGCCCGAAATTTCAGGTCCTCGAGCTTCGCCAGCAACAGTTTCAGCGGACGCGCCGTATTGGCCTGATTGAAGCCAAGTGACAGGTCGATCATCGGCGGAGGGCCCTGCAGCATTCGAGAAACGACCGTCGGGGGCAGGAAGTTGCGGGCATAGAGCGGAAGCAGGCTGACGCCGCCGGTAGAGGCGACGAGCGAAATCGCCATCGACAGGTTGTCGACCTCGTAGGTCGGCGTCAGATCGATTCCGACCCGCGCGGCGTATCTGTCGGTCGCCTTCCTGAGTTCCGGCGCGTTGGACATCGGCACGCCGATCAACGTCAGCCCGACGAGATCTTGCGGCCGAATGCTGTCCTGCGCCGCTAGCAAATGTTCGCGCGGCATCAGAACGAGCAGCGGCTCCTTCCGCAGAAGCTTAAAGGAGAGCCCGGGCGCCTTCGCCTCCGGGCGCATGAAGGCGACATCGATCTTGCCGCGCATCAACCCGGCCGCGAGATCGGGCGATGGCTGGCTGTAGATGACGATTTCGGTGCTCGGCGTTTCTTCTCGCAAGATCGCCATGACGGCAGGGAGCCAGTCGACTTCGTAGCCGGTCAGGAAGCCGACGGCGAAGCTGCTCTTGACGGGCTGCGCCGCGCGCCGCGCGGCCTCGCCCGCCGCTTCGACCTGCAGCAGCGCGATGCGCGCGTGGTCGAGGAACACCCGGCCCGCCGCCGTCAGCGCGATGCCGCGCGCGCCACGCTCCATCAGCGTGACGCCCAGTTCAAGCTCGAGGTCGCGCATCTGTCGGCTCAGCGACGGCTGCGCGGTGTGCAGGCGCTTTTCCGCCGCCACCGTGAGGCTGCCTTCCTCGGCGACGGCGATGAAGTAGCGGAGATGCCGTAGTTCCATGGCAAGCCATGCCTCAAAGGTATGACCAGGACATTACAAAGTCTTTCTCAAAGGCGCCAGCGGAACCTAAATCTCCTGCAGCACCGGCGTCTGATCAGGTGCTCGCGTTGAGGGCTTCCCGCGCAACGTTCGCTCGGCCACACCTCGCGAGCATGGTGCGGCGCTATATTGAGAAAGGACACGGTCATGGATTCTCCTGTCGTTCTGATCACCGGCGCGCTGGCCGGCATTGGGCGGGCCACGGCCTTCGCCTTCGCCCGCCGCGGCGCACGGGTCGTCGTCTCCGGTCGTCGCGACGACGCCGGCCGGGCGCTCGTCGAGGAGCTAAGCCAGTTGGGCGCGGAGGCGATGTTTGTGCGGGCCGACGTGCGCCGAGAGGACGAAGTCCGCGCTCTGGTTGACGAAACGGTCAAGCGCTTCGGCCGCCTCGATGTCGCCGTCAACAATGCCGGCACGGAGGGGCGCCCTGGTCCGCTCACCGAACAGGATGCAGGAACTTACGCCGCGACGTTCGAGACTAACGTGCTGGGTGTCTTGCTGAGCCTGAAACACGAATTGCGCGCGATGCAGGCGCAGCGCAGCGGCGTCATCATCAATCTTTCCTCAACGATGGGACACCGCGGCGCCGCCGGCGCCTCGCTCTATGTCGCGAGCAAACATGCGGTTGAGGGACTGACCAAATCGGCGGCGCTCGAAGGCGCAGAGTTCGGCATCCGCGTCAACGCGGTGGCGCCGGGTCCGGTCGAAACCGAAATGCTCGACCGGTTCGCCGGATCGGCCGCCCGCAAAGCCGGAATGGTCGCGGGCGTGCCGCTGAAGCGGCTCGGCCAACCCGACGACATCGCCGCCGCGATCGTCTTCCTCGCCTCCAGCGAGGCGGCGTTCGTCACCGGCCAAATTCTCGACGTCAACGGCGGCAAGACGGCCTCGTAACCGCCGCCTCTCTTCTCACTCCAACTTCGACCCTCACAGGAAAGGATACGTCATGTCCAACTTGGCATCCAAAACCGCTCTCGTCACCGGCGCCTCGCGTGGCCTCGGCCGCGCCACTGCCCTTGCGCTCGCCGCCCGCGGCGCCCGCGTGCTCGTTCATTACGGCCACGATCGCGATACCGCGGAAGCGGTCGTCAAAGACATCCTAGAGGCGGGCGGCCGCGCCGAGGCGGTTGGCGCCGACCTCTCGGCCGCCGATGGCGCGCACAGGCTCGCGGCCGATGTTCGCGCCCGCGTCGGCGACCGGCTCGACATTCTCGTCGCGAATGCGGGCATCGCGACCTTCGCCCCGATCAGCGAGATGAGCGTCGAGGATTTCGACCGGCTCTATGCCGTCAACGTGCGGGCGCCATATTTTCTGGTTCAGCAATTGCTGCCGATTCTGGGCGCGGGCAGTAGCGTCGTGCTGCTCTCGTCGCTCGCCGCGCGGGCTTCCGTCGGCGAGCTTTCCGCTTATGCGGCGACCAAAGGCGCGGTCGACACGCTGGTGAAACACTTTGCGACCGCGCTTGGCGGCAAAGGCATTCGCGTCAACGCGGTCGCGCCCGGCGTCATCGACACCGACATGTCGAGCTTCGTGCGCAGCGACGACGGCCGCGCCTTCACACTTGGGATGCAAGCTCTGCAGCGCGTGGGTCAACCCGATGATATCGGCGACGTGATCGCGTTCCTCGGCTCGGACGACGCGCGGTGGATTAGCGGCGCGAAGATCCCCGTCGATGGCGGCTCCAAGCTCTGAGACAACCAACCATTCTCCGGAAAACGCCATGAAGTTCTATCAATCTAACGGATCGCCGAATTCGCGCCGGGTGCGGATCTATCTCGCCGAGAAAGGCGTCACGATCGTGCAAGTCCCCGTCGATCTCGGGGCCAAGGAGCAATTCTCTGCGGCCTACCAGGCGATCAACTCGCGCAGCGTCGTTCCGACTCTCGTGCTCGACGACGGCGCGGCGATCGGCGAAGTCCCGGCGATCATCAGGTACATCGAAGAGACCTATCCTCATCCCGCGCTGCTCGGATCGACTCCCAAGGAAAAAGCCGAGATCGCGATGTGGGAGCGACGCGCCGAGCTCGAGGGTTTTGCGGCGGTCATGGAGGCCGTTCGTAATGCGGCGCCGGGGTTGAAAGGCCGGGCGCTGGCGGGGCCGAACGCCTACGAGCAAATCCCCTCGCTTGCTGAACGCAGCAAACTGCGCGTGCGAGATTTCTATGACGACCTCGACGCGCGATTGAAGACGTTCACGTTTGTCGCCGGCGATCGCTTCTCGGTCGCCGACATCACCGCCGTGGTCACCGTCGATTTCGCCGCCAAGGCGCTTGCCATGCCGCGCCGAGAAAACCATGCGGCGCTGGCGAGATGGTATGAGTTGGTTTCGAGCCGGCCGAGCTTCAACGCCTGAACGCGTCGCATCGGCCCGCCCGGCACTAGCCTCATCCTGAGCTTGTCGAAGGATGTTTCAGCTGGAGCGACAGCTTCAAACAATCATAGAAATCCTTGAAATGCCCGCGCGAGTGAGAACGTCCTTCGACAAGCTCAGGACGAGGGCCGTGCTACGCGTTTGACGCGTCATCAACCACACTAGAGCATTGCTCGGCCTGATTGATCCGTCATTGCGGGCGCAGCGAAACAATCCATCGTTCCGCTGCCGCTCTATTTGAGCTTCATCCGCAACGGCTTGCAGCAGACGAAGCATGGATTGCTTTGTCGCTGCGCTCCTCGCAATGACGACTCCGGTTAAACGCGAAACACACTATCTTCGTATGAACGCCAGCAAGTCCTCGTTGATCGTCTTGGCCTCCGTCGTCGGCATGCCGTGCGGGAATCCGGCATAGGTTTTGAGCGTTCCGTTCTTCAACAGCTTCGCCGACAACGGGCCGGAATCGGCGTAGGGAACGATCTGGTCATCGTCGCCGTGCATGACCAGCACCGGCAGGGACAGTTTCTTCAGATCCGCGGTGAAATCAGTCTGCGAAAACGCGACGATCCCGTCGTAATGCGCCTTGGCGCCGCCGATCATCCCTTGGCGCCACCAGTTGTGAACAATGGCCTCAGATACTTTGGCGCCCGGCCGGTTGAAGCCGTAGAACGGCCCCGCCGCCAGGTCCCAGTAGAACTGCGACCGGTTGGTCGCCACCTGGACCTGGAACCCATCGAACACGTCCTTGGGAAGCCCGCCGGGGTTGGCTTCGGTCTTCAGCATCAGCGGGGGGACAGCGGAAATCAGCACCGCTTTCGCGGCGCGGCTTTCTCCGTGACGGGCGAGATAGCGAACCACCTCGCCGCCGCCGGTGGAATGGCCGATGTGCACGGCGTCGCTCAGATTGAGATGCGCGGTCAAGGCCGCGAGATCGTCGGCGTAATGATCCATGTCGTGGCCGTCGGCCGTCTGAGAGGAGCGGCCATGGCCGCGGCGGTCGTGCGCGATGACGCGATAGCCGTGATTGAGGAAGAACATCATCTGGGCGTCCCAATCGTCAGACGACAGCGGCCAACCATGGCTGAAGACGATCGGCTGCCCTTTGCCCCAGTCCTTGTAGTAGATCTCAACTCCGTCCTTGGTGGTGATCGAGTTGGTCATGAGATTGGCTCCAGTGAGACACAGGTGAACAAGCGTGCGTTTCTGTTATCGGGCGAGCGTCGGCGCCAGTGCGATGACGGCTTCCGGCAGCTTCGCTTCGGCGGCTAGCTTTACCACGTCCGTTTCGCCCTGTGGCGGCTCGAGCGTCGCAAACTGGCTGTCAACCAGGGAAGCCGGCATGTAATGATCCTTGCGAGAGCCCACCCTTGCCCGCATCGCTTCCGGCGTCGCGTCGAGGTAGACGAATCGCAATGCAGGCCCGGCGCCGGCGCGCAGCCGGTCGCGATAGACCCTGCGCAACGCGGAGCATGCAATCACCGCGCCCTGCCCGGTGCGCTCGCCCTCGGCGAGCCGCGCGGCGACCCTGTCGAGCCAGGGCCAGCGATCCTCATCAGTCAGGGCGTGGCCGCTCGCCATCTTCGCGCGCGCGGCGTCCGAATGCAGATCGTCGCCGTCGATGAACTCGGCGCCCAGCGTCGCGGCAAGGATGCGCCCAACCGTCGTCTTGCCCGAACCAGAGACGCCCATCACGACGATCGCGGGCGCGCTAGAGGCAGGCTGTGATTCCGCCGTCGACATAGAGTACGTGTCCATTGACGAAGCTTGACGCGGAAGAGCACAGAAACAGCGCGGCGCCTACGAGTTCCTCGACGTCGCCCCAGCGGCCCATCGGCGTTCGCGCCGCAAGCCAAGCGGTGAATTTCTCGTCTTCGACGAGAGCCTTGTTGAGCTCCGTCTTGAAGTAGCCGGGCGCCAGTGCGTTGACGCGCAAGCCGTGCTTGCCCCAATCGGTCGCCATGCCCTTGGTGAGCATTTTTACCGCGCCTTTCGAGGCGGTGTACGGAGCAATGTTGACGCGCGCCAGCTCGCTCTGCACCGAAGCGACGTTGACGATCGCGCCGCGCCCGCGGCCGATCATATGTCTGGCGACCGCCTGACCGACGAAAAATACACTGTCGACATTGGCGCTCATCAGTTCGCGCCAGGTCTCCTCGGGATAATCTTCGAGCGGTCCGCGCCGCTGAATGCCGGCGTTGTTGATCAGGATGTCGATCGGGCCGACGCTTTTCTCGACGCCATCGATCGCCGTGCGCACCGCGGCGGAATTCGTCACGTCGAACACGACGCCTTGAGCCGCCAGACCGGCCGCCTTCAGGGAAGCGACCGCGGCCTCGACCTTGTCGGCCTGCCGCCCGTTGATCAGCACGGTCGCGCCGGCTTGCGCGAGCCCTTTGGCGACCGCGAAGCCGATGCCGCCGGACGAACCCGTCACCAGCGCGAGGCGGCCGGAAAGACCAAACAAGCTATCGATGAAACTGGCCACTTTCCTCCCCGATCGTCCACCGCGTGCGACGACGGTAGCGGTAATGCCCGCGCTGTCAATCGCGGCCGCGGATCAGAGCCGCGGCGCCAATGTCAGCCGGTCGCTGAAGCGTCGCGCGCCGGGAGTCGAGCCGGAGCCATAAGATCCCCTGATGTACGCTTCCGCGTCGCTGCGCGCCATGGCGCGACCGAAAAGATAACCCTGCCCGTGCGAGCAGCCCTGGCTGGCGAGCCATTCGCAATGCTCCGCAGTCTCGACTCCTTCGGCTGTCGTGCTGAGGCTGAGATTGGCGCCGAGTTGCAGGATCGCATCGACGAGCAGGGCGCGATCGCCGCCGCTGCTCAGGCTCGACACGAAGCTGCGATCGATCTTGAGCTTGCTGAAGCGCAATTCGCTGAGATGAGAGAGGATGGAATAGCCCGCGCCGAAATTGTCGAGCGCCAGGCTGACGCCGAGATTTTGCAGCGAGGCGAGCGCGACGCGGGCGGCCTCGATGTCGTTGATCAGCGCCCTTTCCGTCAGCTCGACTTCCAGTCGCCGGGCAGGAAAACGAGCCTGACTGAGGATCGCGAGCAGCTTTTGCGGCATCTGCGGATCCTGGATCTGCTGCGGCGAAATGTTGACGGAGAGCCTGATGTGGCTCGGCCATGAGCGGGCCTCGAGACAGGCCGCCTTCAGCAGTCGTGCGAACAAATCGGCGATCAGTCCGCACTCCTCGGCGATCGGAATGAAAGTCTCGGGCGGGATCTCGCCGAGGGTGGGATGCCGCCAGCGCGCCAGCACCTCGAAGGCCGCGAGTTCGCGGTGCGGCAACTTCACGATAGGCTGATAGAACGGCTTGATCTGGTCGCCCGCGATGGCGGCGCGAAGCTCGCTCTCCAGCATCGCCCGCGTCTTCAGCGCCTCGTCCATTTCGGGACGAAAGAATCGCCACACGCCGCGGCCCTGCCGCTTGCCTTCGTACATCGCGACATCGGCGACGTGCAGCAATGTCTCGGGGTCGTGCGCGCCCGCAGAGCCGATGGCGATGCCGATCGTGGCGTCCACTTCGACGAAGCCCCCATTCCAGGAGATCGGCCGACGAATGGAGTCGAGATCTTTTGCGCCAAATCCCCCGCCCCAACCTCGCTTTCGTTGGGCGCAAGGACGACGAACTCGTCGCCGCCAAGCCGCGCCACAAGCAGGGCATCCGTTGCAATCTGCTGCAGACGCTCCGCCACCGCGCATAACACCGCATTGCCGGCCGCGTGGCCATAGAGGTCGTTGACGGGTTTGAACCGATCGAGATCGATGAGGATGAGGGCCAGCTTCTGGGTCGGCTGCAAATCGGCCAGCGCCGCGGCGGCCTGCTCATTGAACTCACGTCGATTGCCGAGACCCGTCAACGGATCCTGACGCGCGAGCCGGTCAGCAACCGCTTCCGCTGCTGCGCGCGCGGCGACTGCCTGGCGTAATTGCAGCGTGGTTCGCGCGACGGCGATCAGAGCGCCAATGCTGATGCACGCGCACAGCACCATGACGTTGATGAGACCGTGAGTGAGTGCGAACTGACTCAGAGCGCTGAAGGCGCCGAGATAGGAGCCGACAAACCACAAGCACGCGCCAATCGTCATCATGGCGAGCAGTTCAAAAAGTCTTTTTGCCTCAATCTTTACGCGAGTTTCGAAAGTCATGGCCTTCATCCGATCCGCGACGCATCTATAAAAAGATATTCAATTCGTAGTAGTTTTGAAAAAAATCAAAGTTGTCACAGTAAACCTCACTCTATCGACGAGTTCATGGACATACGATTTCCAACCGGCGTCGGTCTTGCTGCCGCAGCGGCATTGCTCGGTTAGGGTTAAGAGACAGGTTAGCGTCGCTCGGGAAAGCCGTCAGATTACTTTCGGGAAGCGCGCCATCGCTTCAAGGTCGTCGAGCGGAATGGTGTTGCGAACATACTGCCGGCTGGCGTCGGTGAAAGGCTGGAAATCCCAGGCGCGCGGCTCGCCTTTGGTCAGCGCTTCGTCAACCAGGCGTCGCCGGCGCTGGCTGGCGCGCACCTGGCCGCCGAGCTCGCCAAGGCGCCAGCGTTTTCCGATTTCGTCGCGGTAGGCCGCGACCCGCGCCGCCGCCTCCGGTAGGGCCGCCAGATTGTTCAGCTCGTGGGGGTCGCGGGCGAGATCGTAGAGCTGATCCGGATCGGCTGGCGAATGAATGAACTTTTCGTGACCCTCGCCGCAGCATGACGATCGGCGCGATCGCGCCTTCCGCCAGATACTCGCCGACCGTATCTTCGTGGCCGCCCTCGCCCTTCAAATGCGGCGCGAGACTGCGACCGTCGAAATGTCTCGGCAAACGCAGTGGAGTTGCCGCCGGCGAGATCGATCAGCGTCGGGGCGATATCGATCAGCGAGACGTTGCCTCCGACGCGATGCGGCGCGAAATGCTTCGGCGCGGAGACGATGAGCGGCACGCGCGCCGCGGGGTCGAAGAAGCTCATCTTGTACCAGAGGCCGCGCTCTCCCAGCATGTCGCCGTGGTCGGAGACGAGAATGACGATTGTGTTGTCGCGCAATCCGCCGTCTTCGAGCGCCTTCACAAGGCGGCCGACGTTGTGATCGAAATAGGAGATTTCGCCGTAATAGGCGCGACGCGCGGCGCGAATTTCGGCTTTGGTCACCGGCTCCGCATCCAACGCGCAGACATGCCGCAGGCGCTGCGAATGCGGATCGAGTTGATCGGGCGCGACGTACGATCCCGGCATGTCGATCTCCTCGTCGCGATAGAGATCGAAATACTCGCGGGTGATTGCGTAGGGATCATGCGGATGCGTGAACGAGGCGACGAGCAGCAGCGGGCGCGGATCGACTCCGCGCGCCTTGTTGAAAATCTCGCGCTCAGCCATGAACACGACTTCGTCGTCGAAATCGAGCTGATTGGTGCGCACGCAGGTTCCCGCCTGCGTCACCGAGCTCATGTTGTGATACCAGCTCGGCCGTTCCTCCGGATGGTCCCAATCCGGCGTCCAGCCGAAGTCGGCGGGATAGATGTCCGTCGTCAACCTCGTCTCGAATCCATGCATCTGGTCGGGGCCGCAGAAATGCATCTTGCCAGACAGAACGCTGCGATAGCCGAGTCGGCGCAGGTGGTGAGCATAGGTCGGAATGTCGGCGGCGAATTCGGCGGCGTTGTCATAGACGCCGGTCCGCGAGGGCAGCAATCCCGCCATGAACGAGGCCCGCGAGGGCGAGCACAGCGGGCTCGCGCAATAGGCGCTCTCGAACACGACGCCGTCGCGCGCCAGCGCGTCGATCGCCGGCGCCTTCACCACGCGATGACCGTAGGCCGGCAGGAATTGCGCGGCGAGCTGATCGGCCATCACGATGAGGATATTCGGCGGCGATTTCGACATGCGGGGCATGAGCTCCAGATAGAGTGTTGGTCGGCCTGACAGTTTATTTCGATGTCCGCAGGCGCGTCCATTCGGTTTCCAGCGCCTGGGCGAACGCATCGTCGAAGGCGCCGAGCGGCCAGAGCCGTTTGACGAGATCGGCGTCGGGCGCCTGATCGCTCGCGAACAGGCCGGCGAAATGCGCATCCTGGTGCGCGATTTCCGGCGTCAGCAGGAAGTCGATGAGCTTGTAGGCGAGGTCGGGGTTGGGCGCGTCGCGGGGAATGGCGAACGCGTCGATTTCGACGCCGCCGCCCTCCTTCGGCTCGGCGAAGGCAATCTCGCCCTGGACGCCAAACGATTTCGCGCGCGCGTTCGCGGCGGCGGCTTCGCCCTGGGTGCCCGCGGTCAGGCAGATCCCGCCGCGCGCGATCGACCCGACCGGGTCGGCGAGCGCAAAACCCTGCATCGCCGGCTTGGCGCGACCGATCAGCGCGGCGGCGGCTTTGACGTCGAGCGGTCGCGCGCGGGCCGGGTCCACGCCGGCCAGCCGCCACGCGGCGACAAACATCGCGTCGCGCGCGTTTGGCGTCGCGATGCCGCAATCCGAGAGCTTGCGCGAGACGCGCGGATCCAGCAGCGCGTTCCACGAAGTCGGCGGCCCGCCGAGGCGCGTCGCCACCTTGTCGGCATCGTAGATGAGCCCGTAGGGCGCCCAGCCGAACGGCGCGGAATAGGCGTCGCCCGGATCGTAGGTTGCGAGCTTCGCGTCGACCGCCGGCTGGATCGTGCGCGCGTTGGCGAGCCTGCGGCGGTCCAGCCGCGCGAGCGCGCCCGCCGCGATGCGTCGCGCCAGAGCCGGCCCGGGCATGACGACGACATCGTAGGGCCCGTCTTTCCATTGCTCGGGAATTTCCAGCGCGAGCGAATAGGAATCGTAGGCGACCGCATAGCCGGTCGCGCGCTCGAAACCCTCGAATGCGCTCGGATCGAAAAATCCGGCGAACGCCAGCAGCCGGACGACCTTCGGCTTCGGCGCCGTCAGCGGCGCGAACGGCGCCGCCGATCCGGCGAACGCCGGCGTGGTCAGCAGGAATGCGCAAACGCCAAAAACCGCGAGCGTAACGGACTTGACCGACAACGAGGGTTCCCACCTTCCACCTGCGAAACATATGTTTCGACCTTGGGCGCACTCCTAGCATCGCGATGCCCGCGCGCGAAGCCTTGCCCGCCCAGGCGGGGATGTGAGAGGGAGGCGCCATGACAGCTCCGCCTGCCCTGCTTGAATGCCGCGTCGCCCTGGTGCTCGGCGGCGCGCGCTCGGGCAAGAGCCGTCATGGCCAGGCGCTCGCGGAGCGCAGCGGGCGCGAGCGCGTGTTCCTCGCCACCGCGCAGGCGCTCGACGATGAGATGCGCGAGCGCATCCGGCGCCATCGCGAAGATCGGGACGAGAGCTGGCGCACGCGCGAAGAGCCGCTCGATCTCGTCGGCGCGCTGCGTGAGGAAGCGGCGCCGGCGCGAATCGTTCTCGTCGATTGCCTGACGTTGTGGCTCTCCAATCTCATGCACGCGGGACGTTCGCCTGAGGACGAGATCGCTGCTCTCACGCAAGCGCTGACGAAACTGCGGGGCCCGACGATTCTTGTTTCCAACGAAGTCGGGCTCGGGCTCGCGCCCATGACGCCGCTCGGCCGCGACTTCCGCGACTGGCAGGGTCGCCTCAACAGCGAAGTCGCTGGCGTCGCCGACGTGGTTGTGGCGATGAACGCCGGGCTGCCTTCGTTGCTCAAGCCGGCGCCGATGCCTGAACTGCATTTTGTTTGACCGCGCGGGCTGGCGACTTAGGGGCTCATCGCGGTAGACTCGGCGCGATGCTGAGACTTTTCGAACGCCGGCCGCCGGCGGCCTCGGTCAAGGAGATCGAGGTCGCGCATTCGGGCGAGGTTTACAGGGTCACGCTCCGGCGCCTCGCGAGCTCAAGACGATTCACTTTGCGCGTTCGCTCGGCGTCGCGCGACGTGGTGCTGACCATACCGGCGCGCAGTTCGCTCGCTTCGGCGCGCGAATTCGCCGAACGTCACGCCGCCTGGATCGGCGCGCGTCTCGCGCGGCTGCCAAAGCCTGTCGCGTTCGCGCCGGGCTCCCGAACTCCGCTTGCGCGGCGTCGAGCATGTGATCGTGCATCGGCCGCTGGCGCGTGGCGTGGTCTGGACCGAGGCCGCTCCTGATGGACCGCTGCTGTGCGTCGCCGGCGAGGCGCCCTATGTGCCCCGCCGCGTTGCGGATTTCCTGCGCCGCGAAGCCAAGCGGGATCTCGAGGCCGCCGTCGCGCGACACGCAAGACGGCTCGGCGTCTCGCCGCGGCGGATCACGTTGCGCGATACGTCGAGCCGCTGGGGCTCGTGTTCGACGCAGGGCAACCTGAACTTCTCGTGGCGCCTGATCCTCGCGCCGCCCTACGTGCTCGACTATCTCGCGGCGCACGAGGTCGCGCACATCCTGCACATGAACCACTCGCCGATCTTCTGGAAGTTGACGAACCGGCTGTTTCCGGAGACCGATCGCGCCGAGGCGTGGCTGAAGACCCACGGCTCGGGCCTGCACAGGTTCGGCGCCGGCTGACCCGGTCATTTGCCCAGATAGGCGAGCCGCCAGTCGACGAACGCCTGCACGCCCTTAGCGATCGGCGTCGACGGCGCAAAGCCTGTCAGCGCGATCAGCAGATCGGGCGCGGCCCAGGTCGCGGGCACATCGCCTTTCTGCATCGGCAGGTAGTTGCATTTGGCCGGCTTGCCGAGGCTCGCTTCGATCGCGGCGATGAAATCCATCAACCCTTCCGGCTGGCCGCCGCCAATGTTGACGACCCGATACGGCGCGGCGGGGCTCAACGAATTCCTCTCCGCAACCGGCTCGCCTTCCTTCGGCGGCAGCTCGGCCAGCCTGACGATCGATTCGACGAGGTCGTCGATGTAGGTGAAGTCGCGCTTCATCCTGCCTTCGCCGTAGACGTCGATCGGTTCGTCGGCGAGCATCGCATCGACGAACTTGAACAGCGCCATGTCGGGCCGGCCCCAGGGACCGTAAACGGTAAAGAAACGGAACGCCGTGGTGGGGATCTTGTAGAGATGCGCATAGGCGTGCGCCATGTCCTCGCCGGCTTTCTTGGTCGCGGCGTAGAGCGTCAGCGGATGGTCGGTGCGGTCTGTCTCCCGGAACGGCATCGCCGTGTTGGCGCCGTAGGCCGAGCTTGTCGAGGCGATCAGAAGGTGGCGCGGGCTCGCCGCTTTCGCGGTCTCCAGCAGGTTGAAGGTTCCGGTCAGATTTGCGTCGGCGTAGGCGCGCGGGTTTTCCAGGCTGTAGCGGACGCCGGCCTGAGCGGCGAGATGAACCATGATTTCGGGCTTCGCGGCCTCGACCGCTTTCGCCAGCGCGTCGAAATCTTCGAGCATCGCCTCATGTGACGAGAAGCTGGCGTGCGCCGCGAGACGGGCCTGCCGCGCGCGCTTCAGGCTCACATCGTAATAGCGCGTAAAGCCATCGTAGCCGACGACCTCGTGGCCGAGACCGAGCAGGCGCTCGGCGAGGTGAAAGCCGATGAAGCCCGCGGTTCCGGTGATGAAATAGCGGGTCAAGACGCCCTCAGCGCATGCGTCAGGCTGCCATCCGCCGGATACAGCGGGATCAGGCAGGCCTGCAGCGCATGATAGAGATCGGGCTTGCCGACGAAATAGCGCACGATCGGCTTCAGATCGTCGTCGAGCTGCGCATGCCAGCCGCCGTGCTGGCGGTCGATCAGATGGCGCGCCGCGAAATCCCAGAAGCGTCGGTAGCTCTGCTCTGCGAACGGCGTCGCCGTCGAGGGCGCTGAGGAAATGCGCGGCGCCGATGCCCTCGCAGATCGGCCACCACAGGCGGTCGCGCACCCGAGGCGCGCCGTCATATTCGATCGTGTAGTAGAGGCCGCCGCGCTCGGCGTCCCAGCCCTGCGCGAGCGCCTGCGCGAACAGGCCGGCGCGCCGCGTCCGGCAGCCATTCGAGCTTGCGGCCGCCGAGCGCCCAGAGTTGCAGCGCGAGCCGCGCCCATTCGAGCGCATGGCCGGGCGTGTAGCCGTAGGGGCGGAACATGTCGGAGCCGCGATAGTCGGCGTCGACGCTCCAGTCGGCGCGATAATGCTCGGGCACGCGCCAGTCGGCCGCCGCCGCGTTGCGGCCGAGAATCAGCGTCGCGATGCTCTCGGCCTTGTCGAGATAGCTGCGCTCGCCGGTCGCCTCGAAGGCCGCCATCAGCGCTTCGGTCAGATGCATGTTGGAATTCTGGCCGCGATAGTCGCTGAACGTCGACCAGTCCTCGCGGAATTCCTCCGCGCTGGCGCCGGCCTCGGGCTCCCAGAATCGCGTTCTCCAGAATTTCCGAAATGTCGGCGAGCAGGCGCGGCGCGTCGGGATGGCCGACGCATTTCGCGCTCGAGGCGGCGAGCAGCACGAAGGCGTGGCCGTAGGCGAGCTTGTCGCGCTCGCGCGGGCCGTCGGCGTCGAACGACCAGAAATAGCCGCCGTGCCTGGCGTCGCGATGCTTCGTCCAGATCGCCTGCATGGCGTGATCGACGAAGTCGGCGGCGCCGGGCCGGCCGTTCGAGCATGCCGATCGCGAAGCAATGCGCCATGCGGGTCGTCGCGTGCAGGGGGCGCGCGGTCTCGCCGGGAATCGGCTTTCCGGCCTCGTCGAGCGCGGCAAATCCGCCGGCGGGGTCGAGGGAATGAGGCTCGAAGAAGGCGAACAGCGCGTCGGCCTCGCGCTGCAGCCAGGCGCGATGGCCGGGGTTCTGCGCCCAAGGGAGGGAGGGAGGATCGGAAGTCATGGAGGTTCTCGAACCGGAAGGGATGTGGCGCGCGCGCCGCCGAAATGGCATAACACGACGCATGAAAGAGACCGAAATTCGCGTCGCCGACCGCGCGCCTAGCCGAGAACTGGGAATCCGGGTTCGCGGTTTACGTGCATTGGCCGTTCTGCCTCGCCAAATGCCCCTATTGCGATTTCAACTCGCATGTCCGCGCCGAGCCGATCGACGAGGAGCGATTTGTCGCCGCCTTCCAGACGGAGCTCGCGCACCGCGCCGAGATGACGCCCGGGCGCACGGTCGGGTCGGTATTCTTCGGCGGCGGCACGCCGTCGCTGATGAAGCCGCAGACGGTGCAGGCGATGCTCGACTCGATCGGCCGGAACTGGACCCTCGCCGCGGACGCCGAAATCACCCTGGAGGCCAATCCGACCAGCGTGGAGGCGAGCCGTTTCCGCGGCTATCGCGCCGCGGGGGTCAACCGTGTCTCGATCGGCGTGCAGTCGCTGCGCGACGAGGCGCTGAAGTCGCTGGGGCGGCGGCACACGGTCGCCGAGGCGATCGAGGCGGTGAAGACCGGCGCCAGCATCTTTCCGCGCTACTCGTTCGACCTCATCTACACCCGCCCCGGGCAGACCCTCGAAGCCTGGGAGACGGAGCTTCGCGAGGCGATCGCGATGGCCGGCGACCATCTCTCGATCTACCAGCTCACCATCGAGCCCGACACGATCTTCGAGCGGCTGCGCGACGCCGGCAAGCTGACGCTGCCCGACGAGGACGCGAGCCGGGACCTGTTCGACCTCACGCAGGACATCCTCGACGCCCACGGCCTGCCCGCCTACGAGGTCTCGAATCACGCCCGCCCCGGCGGCGAATCCCGGCACAATCTCGTCTACTGGCGCTACGGCGAATACATCGGCGTCGGCCCCGGCGCCCATGGCCGCGTCGGCCCGTGGGGCGAGCGACGCGCGCAGGCGACCGAACGTCATCCGGAAATGTGGCTCGCGCAGGTCGAGAGCGAAGGCCACGGCCTGATCGAAGACTCGCCGCTGAACCGCGAAGAGCAGAGCGACGAACTGCTGCTCAACGGCCTGCGCCTGCGCGAGGGCATCCGCCTGCCGCGCTACGAAGCGCTGAGCGGGCGCCGGCTGCGTCGCCGCCAGATCGACGAACTCACCTCGCTCGGCTTCATCTCGGAAGAGGCCGATGGACGGCTGAGGGTAACCCACGCCGGCTTCCCCCTGCTCGACACCATCGTCGCCGATCTCGCCGCGTGAGAAGGCTCTCCTGTAGCCGCGGTCGCTGACCGCAGTGGTTCCGTCAGGACGAGACTTTCAATAGTGCCCTTCACGCCCCAACCATCACGAAATGCCCCTCCGACGCCTCCCGATAGCTCCGCGTCGGCGCGACATAGTTGACCGGCCGAAACGCGCTCTGGACTTCCTCAACTTCAAGCGGCCCGCGCAGCCGCCGACGCGTCGGATCGGGGACCGGAACGGCTGCGATCAGCTTCTTCGTATAGTCATGCTGAGGGTCCTCGAACACGGCCCTACGCGGCCCGATCTCGACGATCTCGCCGAGACGCATGACGGCGACGCGATGGCTGATGCGCTCGACCACCGCCATGTCGTGGGAGATGAACAGGAACGCGAGATTGAAGCTGCGCTGCAGATCGATCAGCAGATTGCAGACCTGCGCCTTGATCGAAACGTCGAGCGCCGAGACCGCCTCGTCGGCAATGATGACCTTTGGATCGAGCATCAGCGCGCGCGCGATCGCGATGCGCTGCCGCTGGCCGCCAGAGAATTCGTGCGGGTAGCGGCCCATCATGCCGCCATCGAGCCCTACTTGTCGCAACAGTCCCTGCGGCCTTGTCGTAGCGCTTGCCCGCGATCTCCCAAGCTTGTGATCGAGGAACGGCTCCGTCACCGCCGCGCCGATGGTCATGCGCGGATCGAGGCTCGCGAACGGGTCCTGAAACACCATCTGGACTTCGCGGCGCGCCCGCCGGAGGCCGCCGCCGGAGAGCTTGAGCACATCCTCGCCAGAGATCCTGATGGCGCCGGACTCGGGTTCGACGAGCCGGATGATCGAGCGTCCCGCCGTCGACTTGCCGCAGCCGGATTCGCCCACCAGAGCCAGCGTCTCGCCGGAACGCAGATCGAACGACACGTTCTCGACCGCATGCACGGCGCCGGACTTGCGGCCAAACAGGCCGGAGCGAACGGGAAAGCGCGCCGTCAGGTCCCTGCACTTCGAGAACGGGCTGCGGCCCGACGGCGCGAGGTGACGCTTCGCGCATTGTCAGCTTCAAACAACGGAAACTTCGCGGGCCGATCTCGAGCCGCGCATCGAGCCGAGCTGCGGCACGGCGTCAATCAGCATCCGCGTGTAGGGATGCGCCGCGCGCTGAAATATTTCCTCCGTGGCTCCGGTCTCCACGGCCTCGCCGCGAAACATCACGAGAGTGCGATCGGCGACCTCGGCGACGACGCCCATGTCGTGCGTGATGAACAATACCGACATGCCCTCCTCGTCCTGCACGCTCTTGATGAGATCGAGGATCTGGCCCTGGATGGTGACGTCGAGCGCGGTCGTCGGCTCGTCCGCGATCAGCAGCTTCGGCTTTGCCGGCGAGCGCCATCGCGATCATCACGCGCTGCCGCATGCCGCCCGAGAACTGGTGCGGATAGTCGCCGAAGCGCCGCCGCGCGTTCGGCATCCTGACCCGGTCGAGCTGCCGCAAAGCTTCCGCGCGCGCCGCAGTCCGTCGCCGACCGGTTGGTGACAGGAGATCGCCTCGGCGATCTGGTCGCCGATCGGGAACACCGGATTGAGGCTCGTCATCGGCTCCTGGAAGATCATCGCGATCCCGGCGCCGCGCACCCGACGCATCGCCTCCGCGTCGAGCGTCAGAAGTTCCTGCCCTTCGAGTCGCACGCTGCCCTCGACGCGGCTGGCGCGCGAAGGCAACAGGCGCATCAACGAGAGCGAAGCGACGCTCTTGCCTGATCCGGATTCGCCGACGATGGCGAGCGTTTCGCGCGCGCCGATATCGAAGCTCAGCTTGCGGACCACCGCGCGCCAGCCGCCGCCGACGCGAAACGAAGACGTCAGATCGCGAACGGCGAGGACAGGATCCAAAACGCCGGCCCCGGCGTCAGGCGGCGAGCTCGGACTCGACGAGATTGACCCAATAGCTCACGCCATGGGGAATCGCCTCATCGTTGAAATCGTAGGCGGCATTGTGAAGTTTGGCCGTCGCGCCATTGCCGATGAACACGAACGCGCCCGGCCGCGCTTCCAGCATGAAGGAGAAATCCTCGGCGCCCATCACGGGCGCCACGTCCGCGTCGACGGCGTTCTCGCCCGCGAGTTTCTTCATGACTTCGACGGCGCGTTCCGTCGGATCGGCATGATTGACTGTAACGGGATAGCCGCGATGATAGTGGATTTCTGCGCGGGCGCCGAAGGTCGAGGCGATGCCCGATACGATCTCCTTGACGCGCTTGCTCGGCGCGATCGCGCACCTCGGCACTCAGCGTCCGCACAGTGCCGGTCATCGTCGCGTTCTCCGGAATGATATTGTTTGCCGTTCCGGCATGAATTGAGCGCGACTGTGACGACGACGGAGTTCAACGGGTCGGTCTCGCGCGAGGCGATGAGTTGAAGGCCCGAAATGATTTGCGCCGAGATGATGACCGGATCGATGGCCGCACTGGGCATCGCGGCGTGCCCGCCGCGGCCGTGAACGACGATCTCGAAATGGTCCGCGGCCGCCATTACCGGCCCTTTGCGGGTCGCGAACTGGCCAATGGCAAGCCCGGGCCTGTTGTGCATGCCGAACACTTCGAGAATGGAGAACGTCTCCATCATTCCGTCCTTCACCATCGCATCGCCGCCGGCGCCGCCTTCTTCTGCGGGCTGGAAGATGACGGCGACAGCGCCGCGAAAATTGCGGGTCTCGGTCAGATATTTGGCCGCGCCGAGCAGCATCGCGGTGTGCCCGTCATGCCCGCAGGCGTGCATTTTGCCGGGGGTCTGCGAGGTCCAGGGCTTGCCGCTGATCTCGTCGATCGGCAGCGCATCCATGTCGGCGCGCAGCCCGATCACCGGCCCGTCGCCGCGCGCGCCCTTGATGAGGCCGACGACGCCGGTGCGGCCGATGCCGGTCTCGACGACATCGCAGCCGAACGCCTTCAGCTTCTCGGTCACGAAATCGGAGGTCTCGTAGACGTCATAGAGGAGCTCCGGCGTCTGATGCAGATGCCGGCGCCAGCCGGCGATCTCTTCCTGCATTTCGCTGACGCGATTGAGAACGGGCATTTGAGTCTCCTGAGAAGGACGAAAGCATGAAGCTAGAGCAATACGTGCCTATTTGGAACCGCCCCTCACCCCAGCCCTCTCCCGCAATCCTTCGACAAGCTCAGGATGAGGGGAGAGGGGGCGCGAAGCGCCGGATGAGGGCCTCACCGCCGCAGCGCGCGCGGATCGAGGGCGTCGCGAATCGCGTCGCCGATGTAATTGACGCTGAGCACGGTGAGCGAGATCGCCAGGCCCGGCCAGATGACGCGCGCCGGCGTGATCTGCAGGAAGCTGACGCCATCGTAAAGCAGCCGCCCCCAGGTCGGGAAATCAGGGGGAAAACCGAGGCCCAGAAAACTCAGCGACGATTCGGTGATGATCGCCGAGGCGACGCCGAGCGTCGCCGAGACCAGGATGGAGCTCAGCACATTCGGCAGAATGTGTTTCAACAGGATGCGTTGTGTGCGCATGCCGCTCGCCTGCGCCGCGAGCACGAATTCCAGGCGCTTCACGGATAGAACGTCGCCGCGCACGATGCGCGCCGTATGCATCCAACTCGTCACGCCGATGCCGCTGACGATCAGGATGAAAATGCCGGTCGACGGCCCGAACAGCGCGCGCAGAGGCTCGCGAAACAATGTGATGACTACGAGCAGGAGCGGCAGCAGCGGCAGGGCCAGAAACAGATCGGTCAGCCGCATCAGCGGCCCGTCGAGACGCCGAAAATAGCCTGACAGCAGGCCGATAGAAGAACCCAGCAGCAGCGAAAGCAGCATCGAGGCCAGGCCGACGGCGAGCGACAATCGACCGCCGGTCAGCACCTGCGCGAACAGGTCATGCCCGAGGTTGTCGGTTCCGAACGGGTGCGTGAAGCTCGGCGCCTGATTCCGGTCGCGTATGTTGATCTTGTTGGGGTCGACGCGATCGATGAGGGGCCCGAGATAGACGCCGAGCACGATGCCGACAAATACCACGAGCCCGACGATACCGCCGGGGTGGCGACGGAACTGGCGCCAGATCTGGCTCGATAACGGCCCGACGGGCGCCTCTTCGACGACGATCGCCTCAGTCATAGCTGATCCGCGGATCGAGCCAGCCATAGAGCACGTCGGCGATCAGGTTGAAGCCGACGATCAGCACCGCGAACACGAAGGTCAGCGTCTGCACGAGGGGAAGATCGCCGCCCTGGATCGCCGTGATCAGCAATTGGCCGAGACCGTTGACGCGAAACACCTGCTCGGTGACGATCGCGCCGGAAAAGATCGTGGGAACGCCGAGCGCGATCACGGTCACGACGGGAATGAGGCTGTTACGCAGCACGTGGACGAGCACCACGATATGCTCCTTGACGCCCTTGGCGCGCGCCGTCCGCACATAATCCTGATGCAGATTGTCGAGCATAGATGCGCGCACGAACCGGCTGATCTGCGATGTGTTGAACAACGTCAGCACCAGCACCGGCAGGAACATCTGTCGCAGTTGCGCGACAAAGCTCGCCCAATCCGTGACCTTCAGGTTCGTGTCATAGACCGAAGGAAACCATTGCAGCTTGACGCTGAACACGACGATCAGCACGACGCCGGTGAAGAACGTGGGCACCGAATACCCAACCATCGTCACGAACGCGCCGATCTGATCGAACCAGGAATGCTGACGATAGGCGGACAGCACCCCGATCGGCACGGCGAGCAGCACGCCGAACAGATAGGCGAGGCCCACGACCCAAAGGGTCTGCGGCAGCCGTTGAACGATGAGGTCGACGACAGGGCTGCGGGTCGCCCAGGACAGCACGCGCAGCCGGTGCGCATCGCCGATCTGGAAACCCGTCCAGGCTTGCAGCAGGTTGAGCGGTTCGTTGACGAAGAATTGACGAAGCCAAAGCAGAAACCTGATGAAAAACGGCTGATCGAGCCCGAGCGCCGCGCGCATGTCGGCGCGCACCTCCGGCGGAATGGTCAGCGGCAGATCGCCAAGCGGATCGTTGGGCGCGAGCGCAAGCAGCGAAAAAATCACGAAGCTGATGATCAGCAGGACCGGGATCGCCACCAGCAGCCTGCGGATCGTGTACCCGAACATCGGCGCCTCCGGACTGGCGCGCTGCTATTTGGCGCGCGACCAGTCCGCGACGTTCCAGAGTTCGGAATCCCAGCCTGTCATCCGCACGCCGGCCAACTTGTTGGAGAACGCCGAGGTGGCGCCGCGATAGACCAGCGGAATGATGGCGCCGTCGGCAACCAGCTTGTCGTTGAGCTTCTTGACGACGATCGGCGCGATCGGCGAGCGGCTGGGTCTTCGATAGCTCGGCGATCAACTTGTCGTAATCGGCATCGCAATACCGCGACATGTTCTCACCCTGCCAGCCGTTCTTCGGGCTTGGGATTTTGTCGCACAGCCAGCCGGAGAGATAGGCCTCCGGATCGGTCCCGTCGAAGAAGTTGGTGTACATCTGGATGTCGGCATAGAATTTCTGAAACGTGTCGGGGCTCGAGGGGTCGCCGCCGAAGAACACCGAGCCTGAAATGTTGCGCAGTTCGACGGCGACGCCGATCTGGCTCCACATGTCCTTCAACAGCGCTTGCGTCGCCTGCCGCACCGAATTGGTCGAGGATTGGAACACGAACGACAGTTTTACGCCATTCTTGGCGCGCACGCCGTCGGCGCCGAGCTTCCAGCCCGCGTCGTCGAGCAATTTGTTGGCGCCGGCGATGTCAGGCTTCAGGCAGCCGTCAAAGGTCGTCGAGGCATAGACCGGAGGACCGGGGATGATGTTGCACGTCGGCTTGCCAGCAATTCCGTAGCCGGCCTCAACGATCACGCCGCGATCGATCGCCATGGAGAGCGCCTTGCGGACGGCGGGATCGGACAAAGACGGATGTGGCCCGGCTTCCGCGGTCGAGCGCTTGTCGCCCAGCGAAGAATCGACGGCGTCGTGATTGAGATCGAGGCGCTCGACCCAGCTGCCGAACGCGGTCAGCACCCTGCCCTTGCCGGCTTCAACCATTGACTGCAGGACTTCGGGTTCGACCTGCACGTTCCAACCATAGTCGTATTCGCCGGTTTCGAGCACGGCGCGGGCGGACGACAATGCGTCGCCGCCGCCTTTCAGACTGACGCTCGCGAACGCAGGTTTATCGGCTTCGCGATAGTTCTCGTTGGCGACGTAGGCGATGGAGTCGTTGGGCTTGAACAACTGAACCTTGAACGGCCCGGTGCCGATCGGGCCGAAATTGGCGGCCGTGCAGCCGGGCGCCTTCGGTCCGAGACAGTCCTTGAACTGCGCCTTCTGGATGACCGGGCTCGAGGCGCCGACGAAGGCCTGAAACGGATAGCGGCTTCGGCCCCTTGAAGGTAATCTTGATCGTCAGCGGATCGAGCGCCTCGACGAGTTTGACGCCTTCGAATTTGGTGGCTTGCGCGCAGCCGCCGCCAGTCGCCGTGCAATATTGCCAAGTGAACACGACATCGTCTGCGGTAAGCGCGGAACCGTCGGACCATTTCAGGCCCGGCTTGAGCTTCCACGTCACGCTAGTCAGGTCCGGGGCGATGCCGCCATTCTCGGCCGTCGGCAAACTATCGACCAGGCGCGGGACGATCTGGCCCTTTTCGTCAAAGCTGGCGAGCGGCTCCAGCACCAGCGAGGAGGCGAACAGCTCCTTGGTGCCGCCGGAAAGGTACGGATTGAGCGTCGAAACGGCCTGCCAGAACAGGATCTTCAGGTCGCCGTCGCTGCCGCGCGCGGCGAGCGCCGGAGCGGCCGACGAAAGCATCAGTCCGGCCGCAAGCATCAAGCCCAGTTTGCGCATCAAATCACTCCACGCCGCCCACTGACACCGCGCCCCGCCGAAATCAGGATTTCAGCCTGCAATTGGCAAGTCAACTCAGGCTCTTGCGGAAACGCGCGCCACAACAGCCTGTTCACGCGGCGCCCATTCAAGGCAATAGCGCTTGCGCGCCTTCCCAGAGACTGCGCGCGATTTCGGCAGCGGGCCTCGCCTCGGCGCGCGCCGCCGCTTGTCCGGCCCAGGCCTGCATGCGGGAGACGTCATCCGTTTTCGCGGCCAATTCGCGCATCGCCTGGGTCAGGCCTCGCTGCACGGGATAGGGCGCGGGATGGGCTCCCGCAACCGAAGCTGCACGCGCGTAATCGGTCGCGAGGCTTCGGCCCGCGCGACCAGAAAAGGCGCGCGTCACCATCGTGTCCTCGGGCGCGGCGGCGGCCAGGGCCTGCGCCCAGGCTGGGCTCGAATTTGGCCTCCGGCGCGCGCAGGAACGCCGTGCCGACCTGCACGGCAGACGCGCCAAGCAACAGCGCCGCCGCAACGGCGCGCGCGTCGCCCATGGCGCCCGCCGCGACCACAGGAACCTTTACGGCATCGACCACGGCCGGCAGCAGCGCGAACAAGCCGACTTGCCCGACCTCGGCCCGCTCCGCCGAAAACGCGCCGCGATGGCCGCCGGCTTCCATGCCCTGAGCAACGATCACGTCGGCGCCAGCGGCCTCGGCCTGTCGAGCCTCACCGACGGTCGTCACCGTCGCGAACCATTTCACCCCGCGGGCTTGCAGGCGCTCGACGTAGGCCGGCGGAAAGACGCCCATGATCGAGGAGACTGCTGTGGGACCGGCCTCCAGCATCGCTTCGCATTGGGCGTCGAAATCCGGAGGCGTCGCGTCGCCGGCCTCGGCGGCGACCTCAGGTCCCCATTCGGCCAGGAATTCGCGCCATCGCGCCTCATGCGCGGGATCGCGCCGCGGCGCCGGATCGGGAATCCAGACGTTCAACTGGAAGCCGCCATTCGTCCCGCCACGCACATCGCGCGCCCAGGCGAGGATCGCCTCCGGCTTCATCAGCAGCGCTCCGCAACTGCCCATGCCGCCGGCGTTGGCGACCGCGATCGATAGCGAAGGCGGACACGCGCCGGCCATCGGCGACAGCAGGATGGGGATCTCGACTCCGATCGAGCGGGCGAATTGGAGCGCGTGAGAGATGGCTGGGTGTGTCATGAACGCCCTCCCATATGACGAGCGCGAATGCGCTCACATTTTGAAATTCCGCGCAGCCTGCGCAACTTTATTTGAGAGGCGCGCCAACTTCAGTCCATCGCGGACGCCGTGCAGTCACCAGATCTTCGTCACTTTATAGCCCGCCTGCCGGAATCGTTCGACAAGGCCATCCTTTCCGGACAGATGAAGCGCGCCGACGGCGATGAACGCCCCGCCCTTCTTGACGTACGGCAGTGCGCGCTCGGCCATCGTCGCGTTGCGCGACACCAGCAAAAGCCGGGTGAAATCTCTCTCCGCGGCGCGGTCCTGGTCCGGCACGCCCGGCGCGGCGTCGAGCACGGCGATCGCGTCGGCCGGGCGCTTGCGTTGATAGAGTTGGAGGAGGGTCATATAGGCGTCGTCGTCGAGATCCGGCGATCGCGCAGCGGCCAGAAGCATGCGCCCGGCGAGTTCGGGCGAAACGGCCGCGAGCGCGGCGACCTGCTCCTGGATCGTCTCCAGCCCGACAACCGGCAGTCCCCTGGCGGCCCCAAGCCGGGCGATCGTGTCGTCGACTTCCGGCAACCCAAGCGCCTCGCCTTCCGTCTCGCAGGCGGGAAGCGAGGCGGCGACCGCCAGGAACCACAATTTCAAATGATGAGCGAACTCGGTGGGGTAGCCATGCGCCGAAAGATAAGCATCCGCCATCGTGGCGTCGGCCTCGGAAAACCGGCCCGCAAGCGTATCGACGCCGGGAGAAAGCGCCGCGTTGAGCAGAGCCGAGCTCATATCAACCTTGGCGCTGGCATCCATGGGGCCGCCGAGCTCTGTCGCGACGACCTTCGCGTGCTCCAGATATTTCGCCGCCTCTTTCGCCATGGCGAGCGGCTGGGACTGGGTCGAATGCATCGTGCCATAGAGATAGGAAGGAGCGACTCCCGCCTTCTCTATCGTCCAGAACAATCCATCGCCATTGACGAGTTCGTCGGCAAAATCCTCGTAATGGGGTTTGATGGTGGGATCGATCGAAAGGTCATTGCCCTTGCAGGCTGGCCCGATCGCGGCGGAGGCCGAAGCGACGCCCGCCCACGCAACGAAAAGCATTGCCGCGCAGCGACGTAAGCCGCCCATCCGATGACCCCTATAATTTGCGCAGCGCAACCTTCTCGATGCGATGGCTGGCGCCCTTGATCAGTCGCAGGCTCGCGCGTGGTCGGGTCGGGAGTATGTTCTCGTGCAGGTTTACAAGGTTTATACTTCGCCAGATGTTGCGCGCCGTCTCGTGCGCTTTGTCGTCGTCGAAATCGGCAAATTTCTTGAAGAAACTGCGCGGGTCGCGGAATGCGGTGTTGCGAAGCCGCATGAAGCGCTCGATGTACCATTTCTCGAGCAATTCCTCGCTCGCATCGAGGAACACCGAGAAATCGAAAAAGTCGGAAACGAACGGCAACTCCCGGCCTTCGCGCGACAGCCGATTGGGCAGCAGCACATTCAGCCCTTCGACGATCAGAATGTCGGGTTGATCGACGACGATCGTCTCGCCCGGCACGACGTCGTAGACGAGATGAGAATACACGGGCGCCACGACATTGCGCTCGCCCGCTTTTACATCCGCGAGAAAGCGGATCAGCGCCGTGCCGTCGTAGCTCTCCGGGAAGCCCTTGCGCTCCATCAGCCCGTCAGCGATGAGCTTGGCGTTCGGATGCAGGAAACCGTCGGTTGTCACGAGCTGGACTTTCGGCGTGTTCGGCCAGCGCGAAAGCATCGCCTGCAGCACGCGCGCGGTGGTCGATTTTCCGACCGCGACCGAACCGGCGACGCCGATGATGTAGGGCACCTTGCCGCCCTTCGCGCCAAGGAAGCGTTGCGTCGCCTTGAAAAGTCCCTGGGTGGCGGCGACGTACAGCGCCAGCAGCCGAGATAGTGGCAGGTAGATGGCGATCACTTCGTCGAGGTTGATCGGATCGTGGTTCGATTGCAGCTTGCGCAGGTCGTCGATGGTGAGCGTAAGCTCCGTATCGGCGCGAAGCTGCGCCCATTCGTCGCGCGTGAACAGGAGATAAGGCGACGGCGCTTCGCCCAGCTGCCACTTGCCTGCGGTGTCATCCATGGAACGCCTCACGCGAAGGGTACGCTTTGTTCGAGGGCGCGTTCATCGCGGTCGCGACGCTTTTTCCTCGAGGCCGCTGCGCGTCGTGCGCCGTTCGAGTTCGCCAAACACGTCGGCGAGCGCCACGCCGCGCGCGCGCAACATCACAAGCAGATGGTAGAGCACATCGGCGGCTTCGGCGCGAAGCGCCGTATCGTCCTGCGCGACCGCGGCTATCGTGGCCTCGATCGCCTCTTCGCCGAATTTCTTCGCGCAATGCGCGACGCCCTTCTCGAGCAACGTCCGGGTATAGGATGCCTCCGCGCTCGAGTCCGCGCGTCGCGCGATAATGGCGTCGAGGTCGTCGAGGGCGAACATAAGCGGCTTTACCCGAAGGTGCTGACACGAAGTCTTATTTTGGCTGGCCGCAGAAGTCGAGCAAGGATCGCGGCGACCGCCACCGCCCTTTGGCTAACATCCGCCGGTTGCGGCGCGGAACAACCGCTTTGACTAGCGTCAAGGCGTCGCGTTTCTCGCGATTGCAGGTTGCGCCCATGAACGAAGCCGACCTGATCGCGCGCTACGACAGTCGCGCCCCCCGATACACTAGCTATCCGACGGCGCCGCATTTCTCGCCCGCGATCGACGCCCAGACTTACGCCCATTGGCTCGGCGATCTCGACGGTGACGCGCCGCTGTCGCTTTACCTCCATGTGCCGTTCTGCGACCGGCTCTGCTATTATTGTGGCTGCAACACCAGCGTCGTTCGGCTCGAATCCTCGCTGAAAGCCTACGCGGCGACACTTGAGAACGAGATTGCGCTCGTCGCTGCATTCATCAGGCGGCGAGCCCGCGTAAGCCACGTGCACTGGGGCGGCGGAACGCCGACCGCGCTTCCCGACGAAAGTCTGCTCTCGATCATGAGGCTGTTGCGCCGCCTGTTCGATCTCGACGCCGACGCCGAGGTCGCCATCGAGCTCGATCCGACATCACTGCCGCCCGACCGCTTCGACGCGCTGCGCCGGATGGGCGTCACCCGCATCAGTCTTGGCGTGCAGGATCTCGACCCGGCGGTGCAGCGGGTTATCGGCCGCAAGCAAAGCTACGAGGAAACCGAGCGCTGCGCTTTCGCGGCGCGCGCGCTCGGCATTCGGTCGCTGAATCTGGATCTCATCTACGGCCTGCCGTTGCAGACCGAAGCGAGCGTGATCGAGACGGCGCGGCGCGCGCTCGCCCTCAATGCCGACCGGGTCGCCGTGTTCGGCTACGCTCACGTGCCCTGGATGAAAAAGCATCAGGCTTTGATATCGGAGGCGGATCTCCCGGATTCCCTTCAGCGCTTCAAACAGCAGCAGGCGATTCACGCCGTGCTGAAAGACGAAGGCGGCTACATCCCGATCGGGCTCGATCACTATGCGCGCCCCGGCGACGCCATGGCCGAGGCTCACCGGGCGCGCCGGTTGCATCGCGGCTTTCAGGGCTACACGACCGACGACGCACCCATTCTGGTCGGCTTCGGCGCCAGCGCGATCGGTTCCCTGCCACAGGGCTATGTGCAGAACGCGCCCACCGCGGCCGCGTATAGCAAAGCGATCGGCTCGGGAGGGCTCGCGACGGTGCGCGGCGTGCGTCTCAATGCCGACGACCGATTGCGCCGGGGAATCATCGAGCGACTGATGTGCGATCTCGAAATCGACCTCGAACAGGCCGCATTCGAGCGGCAGGCGGATCCCTCCGCGCTTATTGCGCAAGCCGCCGAGGTTGCGCGTTTTCAGCGCGATGGGTTGGCGAAATGGGACGGGCGCCGCATCGAAGTGACGGAAAAGGGCCGTCCTTTTCTGCGACCGCTCGCCGCCCTGTTCGACGCCTATTTGCTCGCTGACGATCAGCAGCCACGACATTCACGTGCAATTTGAGGTCGCTACGGCCAATGTAACTCGCGGCTTATTCAAGCAAATGTTTTTGGCCTAAACTCCGCGATAGCGAACCGGGCATGACGACAACGGGATTGTGACATGTTACAACCCTGAGAAGTAGGCCGATCAACGGCCCCTCTCAGCCGTGGCGCCTCTATGCCGAGTTCGACGCTTGCGTCGCGACGGATCCTGTTGATCGTCGCAGGTGGCATTTCCGCATACAAATCGCTGGACCTGATCCGGCGGTTGCGTGAGCGCGGCGCGAGCGTCCAAGTCGTGATGACGGAGGCCGCCAAGGCTTTTGTCTCGCCGATGACCGCGGCGGCGTTGAGCGGCGCGGCAGTGCGAACGGACCTGTTCAGCCTCACCGACGAAGCCCAGATGGGGCACATCGAGTTGTCGCGCTCGGCCGACCTGATCGTCGTGGCGCCGGCGACCGCCAATCTGCTGGCCCAGATGGCGCAGGGATTGGCGAGCGATCTGGCCACGACCCTGCTGCTGGCGACCGACAAGCGCGTGCTCGTCGCCCCGGCAATGAATGTGCGGATGTGGTTCCACCCCGCCACCCAGCGCAACCTCGCCACGCTGAAGGGCGATGGAGTCGCTTTCGTCGGTCCCAACGACGGCGAAATGGCGTGCGGCGAGTTCGGCCCCGGCCGCATGGCGGAGCCGCTGGAGATCGTCGCCGCGGTCGAGGAACTCTTCAAGGGGCCGACGACGCTGGCCCTGCCGACCGAGCGCCAGGTTCAGGGCGCGCTGCACGGACGACACGTGCTGGTCACGGCCGGCCCAACGTTTGAGCCGATCGACCCGGTGCGCTTCATCGGCAATCGCTCGTCCGGCCTGCAAGGATTTGCCATCGCGGAAGCGGCTCGAGACGCCGGCGCGAGCGTTACGCTGATCTCCGGCCCCGTCAGTCTCGGCGACCCCGCGGGCGTCAAGGTCGAGCGCGTCGAGACGGCGCGGCAAATGCTCGACGCAGTGCTGTCCGCGCTTCCCGCCGATGTGTTCGTTTCGGCCGCCGCCGTCGCGGACTGGCGTGTAACCGACGTCGGCGCCCAGAAGCTCAAAAAGTCATCCGCTGGGCCGCCGGCGCTCAGCTTCGTGGAAAATCCGGACATTCTCGCAACCGTCGGAAAGGCGACGGAACGACGGCCGCGACTTGTTGTCGGCTTCGCCGCCGAAACGGAAAATGTTCTCGTCAACGCCCGCGCGAAACTCGCCAAAAAAGGTTGTGATCTGGTTGTCGCCAACGACGTATCACCGAACAAGGGTGTTTTTGGCGGCGCTCGCAATGAAGTGATGATTGTCGAGGCCGGGCGCGTAGATCCGTGGCCCGCGATGTCGAAAGCGGAAGTTGCCCGGAAATTGATCGAGACTATCGCGGGGAAGCTGAAGTGAACCCGGCTGGAAAAGTGAATTTTCGGACTTTACCGCACGCAGAGGGCTTGCCTTTCCCTAGTTATCAGAGTGAAGATGCGGCTGGTATGGACTTGATCGCGGCGACTCCTGTTGGAGAGGCCGTGGTTCTGGAGCCTGGAGACCGGGCTCTTATACCAACAGGACTAATCCTGGAGCTTCCAAAAGGATTCGAAGCTCAGGTTAGGCCTCGTTCCGGACTGGCGTTACGCTTCGGTGTGACGGTTTTGAACAGCCCTGGCACGATCGACGCCGACTACCGAGGCGAAATCGGCGTCATTTTAGCCAACTTTGGCAAAGATCCCTTTTCCATCCGCAGAGGCGAACGCATCGCTCAACTCGTCTTCGCACGAGTTCGAGCGCGTGGAGTTGGCGTCTGTCGGGCGACTGAATCAAACCGTTCGGGGCTCGCAAGGCTTCGGGTCAACTGGATGGACCAGCAAAGGAGACGAATAGATGAATCTTCTGTCACGGCGAAGCATGCTTGCCATCGCCGCGGTTGTGGATATCGCGCTTCATTCCCGCACCTCGCCGGTCGCCGCGAAGGCGCTGGCGAGCCGTCACAAGCTGCCGCCACGCCATCTGGAGACGCTGCTGCAGGGTTTGGTGCACACGAAGATCCTGAAAGGGGTCCGCGGTCCGCGCGGCGGTTATGAATTGGCGCGTGAGCGCCGGCGCATCAGCGCGGGCGATATCGTGCGCACGGCGATGAGCCTCAGCACGGCCGACCCCGAAGACTTCGCTTCGCACTCGAAACTGCTCGAAAAGGTGGTCGAGCCCGCCATCCGCACCGCGGCCGAGCCTTTTCTGAAGGAACTCGACGCGATATCGGTTGAAGACCTCTGCGAATCGGCGGAAAAGAACAACGTTCTCGGCGAGGAGAAAGCTGGAGCCGATTTCGCGATCTGATCGCGGTACGTCGAGCGACGGCTCAGTCACTCTGCTCGAGGCCTACCCGCGCGGGACGAAACGTCGGAGTGCACATCATGTCGGGAGTTGAGAGCGACCACGCTCCGGGACGAGGCCGGGTTTACGAGTCCATAACGGATACGATCGGCGACACTCCGATCGTGCGCCTGAGCCGGCTGGCGAAGGAAAAGGACGTCAAGGCGGTTCTGCTCGCCAAGCTCGAGTTCTTCAACCCGATCTCCAGCGTCAAGGACCGCATTGGCGTCGCGATGATCGACTCCCTGGAAGCGCAGGGCACGGCTGACGCCGGGCCGCGGCGTGATCGTCGAGCCGACCTCCGGCAACACCGGCATTGCGCTCGCGTTCGTCGCCGCGGCGCGCGGCTACAAGCTCATTCTGGTGATGCCGGAATCGATGTCGATCGAGCGGCGCAAGATGCTGGCGCTGCTGGGCGCCGAGCTCGTGCTGACGCCCGCCACGCTCGGCATGAAGGGCGCGATCGCCAAGGCCAACGAGATCGTCGCCGCCACCCCCGGCGCCGTCATCCCGCAGCAATTCGAAAACCCCGCCAACCCGGAAATCCATCGCCGCACCACCGCGGAAGAAATCTGGAACGACACCAAGGGCGGCGTCGACTTTCTCGTCTCCGGCGTCGGCACCGGCGGCACCATCACCGGCGTCGGCCAGGTGCTGAAGTCCCGCAAGCCGGGCGTAAAAATCGTCGCCGTCGAGCCCGAAGATTCCCCCGTGCTGTCCGGCGGCGCGCCCGGCCCGCACAAGATCCAGGGCATCGGCGCCGGCTTCGAGCCCGCCATTCTCGACAAATCGGTCATCGACGAGATCGTCACCGTCGGCAACCAAACCGCCTTCGACACCGCCCGCCTGGTCGCCCGCATCGAAGGCATCCCCGTCGGCATCTCCTCCGGCGCCGCGATAGCGGCAGCGATCGATGTCGGGCGGCGGCCGGCGAATGCAGGCAAGCAGGTTGTGATCATTATCCCGTCGTTTGCGGAGAGGTATTTGTCGACGGCGTTGTTTGAGGGGCTGTAGGGTCGTGGCTGGCTTGAAGTATTGAGCGTTTTTATCTAGGCGCGAGCAATTGTCGTCGCGTTTCGAGAACTAAATGGATCGCAGACATTTAGCGGACGATAGCAGATATTACTGACGCCAAGCAAGATATTACTGGCAATGAAGATTAGCAATCCACGACGCTCCAAACTGGTACGGAGACAGATAGATGGTTTATCTTCGTGAGATGGATCAAAGTACGGGAATGATATCTAACGATATCGAACCCAAGAAAAGGCGAAGAACTTCGGAACCAATATCAATCGGGCAACCCGTATCCGCATATTGTCATAGATGAATTTTTACCGTCTGCGATATTGGAACATTGTTTGGCCGGATTTCCAACAGAGCTTACTGCTGACGGAAAGAAATTTGATCGTCCTCAAGAAACGTTTGAAGTACAACTATAGTCCAGAATCCTTAACTCCACCTATTCGGGTCTTTTTTATATTTTTAATTCTCGACCATTTTTACGGATTCTTGAAAATATCAGCGGAATCAAAGGACTAATACCCGACCCATATTTTCTAGGAGGTGGATTTCACGAACTTAAAGACTGGCGGATATTTAGATATACACGCCGACTTCAACCATCATAGATTTATGAATTTGGAACGCAGAATAAACGTATTGATATACTTGAATAAGGGTTGGCAACGTAGCTTTGGAGGGCCGCTAGAGCTATGGGATAACGAAATGACTCAGGCTATTCAAACTATAGATCCTATTTTCAATCGTTGCGTGATATTTAATACGACGTCAAAAGTAACCATGGGAATCCCGTTCCGGTAAGCCATCCAGACGGAATTTCGCGCAAGTCGATCGCTCTGTACTATTACACCGTCTACTTGGGACGATACGAAAGCGGCAACACACGACCAATTTCACGCAAGGCCGAAGACCGACGATAAGGTTGACTGGGGCGGAAAGTTGCGAGAGTTGCTCGCGGACGTCACTCCACCGGTGGTAAGTCGAAGTTTGGCGGCGCTAAAGAGAGCAAAGCCTAAATAGATTTTTCGACGTGAGTTGCGTTTGACCGTAAGTGGATTTAGTTCAGTTCCTGTCATAATTGACCCGCTCAGGCGCGCTCAATTTTCATGCTATGAGGGACTATCTGACTCGATTATTACGATCTTACTTATGAACAAGTGTTTAAATTTGTGCATTGTTGCCGCATTAAGCAACCTCGCCTTCCATCTCAGAGGAGTTAAGGGTTCAATGGACTGAACAGAATAGCCACACTGACGGAACATCTCGGCATAGCTGCTGGGAGTAAACCAGCGCAAATGTGTGCGGTCCATTCTGCCGCTTGCACTAATGCCCAACGCCCCTGCAACAGCATCTTCAACGTGGAATAGTGTGCAATATTCGGAGAACTCGCAAGCACTAACGCTCCAGGATTGAGTAACATGCTCAATTTTTCAGAGTAGCCCATGGATCCACCAAATGTTCCAGTACTTCACTCGCTATAAGCACGTCAAAGCGAGTTGCTGGGTGCGGAAATTCAAATTTCTCGATATCCGCAACGTAAACTTCATCAAGTACTTTTTGAGCCTCAATAGCGGCAGACGCGAACAATTCCACTCCCACGTATTTTCCGCACTTGTTAGTTCTTTTCGCGTAGGCGCCAGTGGCGCCGTCGCCGCAGCCGATTTCGATGATTGCTCGAGTACTGCTTGGGCTTAGTCGATCAATGAAGTCGCGTCGTTCACCGGAGAAATAGTTCTGTCCTTTATCGAAATAGGATTGAACTCCTCGAATTCATGCTCGCTCGCTTTCCATTGCTCGGGCAATCAACAATTGCGCTGGGTGTGTTTACTTCTTAGACTTCCGGTAACGGCAAATCAAATCGATTATTCGGCACACATATCTTGTATTCATTATAACTGAAATTAGTCGGCTAGGGTGCAAGAAAATCAATGTAATCGGCGTCTTGATCCGAACGCGGTCTTAACGCCCTTGAATATTTCGAGAGCATCTCCGATTGAAGTTTATAAAAGGATGCGTCCACGACGCCGGAGCTTAGATGGCGAAGGTGGAAGTCCACGACATAGGCATTGCGTCCCAATATCTCTGCGATTATGCACAAGTCGGTTCCATACAAATGGTAACCGGCCAAATCGTGCAAACGGCTAGACGGGAGTCTGCGAACAACGATGAAATTCTCGTCAAGGCTTCGAACCCGAATTGGGAGCGACTTCGAGTTTTGATCAGGCCCAAGCGGGTCGGTAATTCGTATTGCGAGCCGTCCCGGCGATACGCCGCCAGAGTTACCAAAGACCCCCCACTTTGAATCAAGTCGATTGAGATACTCTATGATTTCATCTAGCTTTTCACGGCCGTCGTCAAGAAGCACAATGTCCTGATGACAAATGATTACATAGTCACCATTTGAAACATTAAGAAATTTATTTACCGCGCTATACGCGTCATATTTGTTTTCTGAACTGTTATCAGCATACAAATACTCGCAATCGCTCGAGTCAATCCTTTTGATCCAAATGAATTCAGTAAAGTTTTGTACATCTCAGGTTTAGTCACCATTGTGCAGATCGAATATTTAAATTGACTCCCTTTTATACTTGCCAGCTCCACAGGATTGTCTGCTGAATTCATCAGTTTTAGCATGTTTATTCTCGACCTTTTTGGAAGGTACTTCCCATCACCCCCTACTTCTTGAGGAACGAAATACAGTGCAGATACTCTGTAGCTTTTAGGCACAGCAATTGCCAGAAAGGTTAAAACGTAAATAGAAGGCAACAACAGCGATAGTTTTGAATTATAATCCAAATTAAACGTGGAAAATGTCACAACGTCAAGCACAATAAACAAAACCCCTAAGCTTGAAGTAACATATAAAGGCGTCAGTCCGGGCTGGAAATCGGTTATAGATATTAATGTAATTATAACTAAACCAGAAATTTCGCCAAGTATGCGTCCGACAAGTACGGCGTTAACGGAGGGGTACAACCAAACCAAGAATGTTGGGCTGGCTAATCCGGTAAAAGTCGCAAGATTACCGATCGCAAGCGCCTTTGTTCTCCCGTGGTGGAGTAGAAGCGACGTGAACGGGTTCCCACGTATGATTTTAAAAAAAGCGGAAAACGCGAGTAGAATAGTTGTAAGGACCGATATAGAGAACTTTCGCCCAAAGACAAAAGGCATAACTAGCCCATGCAATTGATAACTCCCATCGCGTAGATTGTCGCCGCCATCGGCGAGAACCGAGCAGAAACCCGTAACCTGTCGTCGAGCGAGCTGCCTTCCGCCACGGCGTTGTGAAAACGACCAAGGTTTAGTGTGCCCATTATTCTAAACAGCATTGAAATTGGAACGATTACAGTCAATAGCGCAATGCTGTAAATTCCGAGGGCTGGCAGCCCTAGCATCATTCCGACTAAAAATCGGTCTCCTTGACTTGTTACAGCCAATCCGAGGCCATTGACGATTAGCGGATACCCGTATTGAATCGCGCGTAAAAATTGTGGTGAGCGGAATTCAAGTCGATATCGAGTTTCCGCGAAAATATGACTGGCAACTACCAACCCAACAATTTGAGCGAACAACGATATTATTATCGCATAATGATTTCGTAGTAGAATTGAAGCGGTGACTATCGCTAGAAGACCAAGGCCATTAGAAACTGATACTACATACAACTGTGATTTGTATTCATAATTTCGCTCTGCTACCTTAGGGCCTAAGTGTTCGAAAGATCCAATTAGTGTTACTCCGCCAAGCGCTGCAAAACTTGGCCAGTCCGGCGTAAGCGAAAAGGCCCACGCCACAAGCGGAGACATTGCTGCGGCAATGGATCCGACAATGACTCCCCGCACTACTGATAAAGCGTGAGCGCTTGCCAAAATCTCTTGATATTTTTCACGCTCTGCCGAAAAAACAAATCGATAAATAGCAATGTCGCTGACTTGTTCGACGGTCCCGTACATCGCCGCGAGCGCGGAAGCGAATCCCAACTCGCGTAGATCGAAGTAAGTGCGCCATCGCAATCATGCGCACCAATGGCGTCCGATCTCGACGGAACCGATTAAAAAACAGCGAATAGCCCCGGGCTATCCATGTAAACGACCTCACAAGCGTAATCCCTTGAAGAGACTTCGACTCGAAAGTCAAGTCGTTTAACTTCCTTTCGTAACTGCGAAAGGTCGCCTGGTCGCACAATAATTTGCGAACGATGAGATAATATCGCATATGACGTAACTTCAAGGTGTCTCGAGCCCTCACACTATGTCCATCACTTAGTAATCCATGCTAATGGTTTTCTAACGCACTCTTATGGTAAATACGAGGTCTGAAGTTGAAAGGTGAACGATTGCATTAGGGGTTCTCGGTCACAACGATCGTAGTCACGGCATTGTCAATTGGCATACTGTCGCGCCCTTTTAATACAGCTCGAACTGACGACATAACAGACTCTCTCACGCCTTTCCAACAGTTGCAATACATGCCAGAGACCGATCGAAGGTAGCTCGTCCTCATGCGTCGGGAGAGCGAGATGTCGGCGATCGAGGGCATCTCACCGGTTGTACTAGAAGGAATTCTTCACTGTTCGCAAGCGATGAATAAAACGGCCGCCTATGAAATGTCGGCACCAGATCGGCTAAGCTTGGAAAATTTACTCGCGGCGCCGAACAAATCGCACTTGCTCTTTCTGGAACGAATTGGGCGAGTTCTAAGACCATGGCTAACAACACAAAAAATAGCGTATGATTTTCGTGTTGAGAGAGTGCGACGCGGTAGACGCAAACGCTAACAACGCGCATACAAGCGGCACCGCTACGGCAGTCTTTTCGTCTCCAGCTCCCTTGAGGTATATTTTAACACACATTGCAATTGCAAGCCCAATGCTAGTGAAGAAGCAGATAAGCCCTGGAACCCCCATTTCGACCAACACAGTCAAACACAGCTATCTATCGACGGCTGTCCGCCTTGTGAAACCCATCCGACAACTTCGCCGCCCATACCAAAGCCGTGCCCGGTAATTGGATTTGCGAGAATATGAGGAATTCCTAGGGACCACTGGCATACGTCGACCCTCGTCGCTCGACGCGGCCTCCCCACCCCCAAAGACTACCTTGTATATGCGACCAATAAGGAGAATTCGCTGCGATCATGAGCGCGATTGCCGTGGACGCCATGACTACCGAAATCGCGCCGACCAGGCTTTCGGGCGAAGCCGCGCATAGCGAACTACCCACAATGCGGCGAAAACAGGCATAGAGACTACAAACCCAATTGTCGCCCCCCTGGACCCGGAAACATACAAACTGACTATTGCGCGACAAGAACGGCAATCCCGAACAATCGACTCGTCGTCTTCATCCCATGCGGCTATAAAATATGCCCCGATGGGAGCTGCCATTACGGCGAACTCACCGAACGACAGCGGAACATTAAAGATTGACGACGCTCGCCACAGTCCATTGCGAGATAAGGACTGGAATTACAATAGCGGCGAATGACGGATTGACCCCACATCGATAGAGTATCGCTTTGGAATAATGTCGATAGCTATGCGATGATGTGTGATAAATTCTACGACCCCGATTGAGCTTATAAATAAGGCCAGTACGCCAATTATCTTCATTATACGCACGATGTCTTCTTCAGACTTGATCGCCAAGAAGCACGCGAGCATCGGAACGTACCAATTCAATACCGCGTCAATAAAATGGGTCAGTGATTCACCGGCGAGACTGATGAGAAAATCGAAACAAAACCCCAAAGCAAAAATCCAATAACAGTAACACTCAGTAATTTACTTGCGTGTAGAGTAGTGATTATGTTTTGACGCGATTTACGAGAAGTACCTAAAGTGATGAAAAACGCAATTATCAAAAATAACCCAAATATTCTTCGTATCGATATCCACGGCAAACCAGGTAGTTGGACGCATAATAAGCTGGGATACAAATCTGCACTATTAGATAATAAAAAATACTTTTTTAGTATATCTTTTGGTCACTCTGGTTTATTTCCGGAGAAAGCCCATCAATGACTACACGCCTAATCGGATTAATCCGACAGGCACCATGGGCGGTAGAATTACGACCATTATGCCGATCAGCATGCCGAGAAACGCAATTGAAGAGGCTATCGCGGCAAAGCGAAGTGCGGTGAGCGCCAAGCGAGCGGACGTCCTCACATAGCTAGGCTTCATTGTTGGTCTGTAAGTCATTCTCAGCCGTTCGTTTGCATGTCGGACCCTTCCGGAAACCACTATCAGAATTCTAGCTATCTGAACATCCCAGCGGCCGCATGCCGTCTCAACAACAGTCCATTTGAATAACTAGAAGCTCGGAGCTTTGAATTTCGCATTGCACATGGACCTATCGACTTGAATTGGAAAATTAAGACACTTCATTGCTGGATATCTCTGCAACGATACGACTTGAATTCAGGTGATTTCTCAATTGATTTCATGCTGAAAGGAAAGGTAAGTCTACTTAATCAGATTGAGATGCTAAAGTTCGCGCCCGAGCGCGCGCGCAAATAAGCGTGCGGACGGAACAGAGGGGTTCAAGAGCAAGTCTGAGCGTCCGACCCACGTTTGAGCTCGCGCTTGTCCAATAACCACCATTCAGTTTTTTCGACGGCCTCAATTATATCTGGAGCAAACCGATATCTTAAGAGCCGTGCCGGCGTCCCTGCCATCACACTGTAACGAGGCACGTCGCGCGTAACCACTGACCCCGCGCCAATCACTGAGCCTCTGCCTATCCACTTGCATTTAGGAGTTGCTACACTGTTGTGTCCCATCCAGACGTCGTCTTCAACAATCGGGGGTATAGGATGTACTTGATTTTCATCAACAATTCCAAACTCTCGCGCATAAAAAAAGGATGAGTGGAAAGTGCCGTGAATGGATTATTGGCATCAATTAGCCTCGCCGTTTCCGCGATTATGCTGTAACGGCCAACCTTTGTTCCTGGCGGAATTCGCCAACGGTCAAAGAAACCCACACTGTACTTTCCTACGTCTATGTCGTAGTTTTTCTAAAATATGTCCGCAAAAACTCACTTTCATATTTATTCCGGGACGATCGAATTACGGCTTTGTCAACTATACTTCTTATTATTGTCATGCATCACCACCTTTAAAACCTCTAGACTTTCCTAGCAATTTTGGACTGAGCGGACCATTTCGTCAATGTCTAGTCCGGAGCATACTGTGGCGTGTGATCCCTAAAGCCGTACTTCCCGAAACATTAACTGTCTGATTGTTCGCAACTGCGTCCTGCCTAACTAATATGTTCGCGACCCGCGCCCCCCTTCTTCGCCGTTCAAATCAGGTTAGAAGGGCAGCGCAAGCGCGCGGTCGTAGCCACCAGCGCGGTCTTCCTTTGTCCATAACCTGCGACGGGTTCCCAATGATTTAGGGCGTCTCCCTTGAACCACAACCGAATCAAAATCGTCCCAAACTGCCGCTAAGAATGCTTGGCCCGCTCTAGCGATCCAATTTTGGCTGCCGACTGTTAGCCGTCTCCAGATCTTAGAGTTTGTCCGGGAACATCATGCGTGAATTGCATAGCTTTCGCAGCATGAGGCGGATTGAGGCGAGGCGGAGGAACGCGAGCGCTTTGCGGTTGAGGCACTCCCAATCCTTGGCCAGCCGTCGGCATCGGTTGAGCCAGGCGATGGTTCGCTCGACGATCCATCGCTTTGGCAGGACGACGAAGCCCTTGGCCTGATCGGATCGCTTGACGATCTCGACGTTCGACGCGCGCCAGACCCGCTTCACGCAGCGCGTCCTGGAACTCCGGCCCCTGATAGCCGCCGTCGGCGTAGAGCTTGAGCAGGAACGGATACAGGCCGAACAGCGTCGCCATCAGCAGCACGCCGCCGTCGCGATCCTGGATGTCGGCGGCGATGGACGATGGCGTGCATCAGCAGGCCTTGCGTATCGACGAGGATATGCCGCTTCTTGCCCTTGATCTTCTTGCCCGCATCGTAGCCGTGCGGATCGATGCAGGCCCCCCTTTTTCCGCGCTCTTCACGCTCTGGCTGTCGATGATCGCGGCGGTCGGGCTGGCCTCGCGTCCGGCCTGCTCGCGGCATTTCGACGTAGAGCGCGTGATGGATGCGATCGAGCGTGCCGTCCTAGCTCCACAGATCGAAATAATCGTGCACCGTGGAGCGCGGCGGCAGGTCCTTCGGGATCGCCCGCCACTGGCAGCCGGTGCTCAGGATGTACATCAGGCCGTTGACCACCTCGCGCACGATCGACCGTGCGCTTGTTGCCGCCGCGCTTGGCCGGCGGGATCAGCGGCTCGATCAGCGCCCATTCCTCGTCCGTCAGATCGCTCGGATAGCGCAGCCGGCTGCGGTCGTAGCGAGCGCGGTTTTCGGTCGTCCACATCGGCGGCCTCCTGCGAATCAGGCCGCCGCCATTGAATCACAAACGACTCAGTCATTCAAATATGTCCCGGACAGACACTCAGGCCGCCATACGGCTTTCGCCAAAGCACGCGTCTTTCGTAGTTCAATTTGAATAAAATTAGATACAATATAATCCAAAATTTGCTCGTCATCTTCCGTATCTAACTTTAACGCGGGGACGCTACTGATTTCAATGTCGAATTTATTGGAGGTCACTAGCTATGATTACCGCCGCGGAACTTGCTTTACTTCGCAAACAAGATCCTGGAGCGATCCTGACCGGCATCGATACGGCGACCGGAAATTTGTTAGCCTCGAACACGCTCTTCGGCCTTTCCGCAATTTCGATCCAGCACTCGGCGCCTTTTTGGTATGACGCGGCCAACAATCTAATCAGAGTCACGAAGAATGGCGCGGTGCTGAGCGGCTACAATTTTGGCACCGCCGAAGTTATGATCGACAGCGAACAACGTCACGATCAAAAACTCGCACCTTCAATGGCAGCGACCGGTTGTTATTCGGTGGTTCAGAACGCTGGTTACAGCGGGGCCATAATCGAAAACGATACCTTTAACGGCGGGTCCGCGACGAATTCGCTGAAACTCTCAGCGTTTATCGGCGCTCAAAATAATATCACCATTACTGGCAATTCGTTTTTGAACGCGCCTGGCGACGCCGTCGACATTCGCGGCGGAACCGTCAGCGGGAATTATTTTTCCGGAGAAGGTTATTCGTCGCTGGGTGAGCACCCGGACGCGATTTGGGTTACTGACACCAATTGTCCGACAGTCATTTCGAACAACTTCATCGATTGGACATGGGCGAACTGGCGCGACGAGTTGCTCTCGACGGGCGCGGGCAACGATTGCGTGCGAATCACCACTGAGCAGGGCAGCGTTTCGAACGTCACAGTCAGCGGAAATTATCTCATTGGCGGAGCAGCGTTATTGATGCCGGGAATGCGGGCACGAACGGCACATTCAGCAATATCAACATAAAAAACAATATGATCGGCTTCGGCACGTATTACGACGTCATGCCCGGCGCTCAATCCGGCGTGACAATGTCCGGGAATACGATCATTGACTGGTCAAATCCCGTTTATTCGGCGCAAGCCTGGAACGCTTATCGCGCCGCCGGCGTCGGCACTACGAATCTCCTCATGGCGTCGGCGCGGGGCAAAGCATCACGGCGCCTAAGCAGGGCAGCACCACGCTTTACGGCGGCGGCTTCGTCGATCATCTCTTCGGCGGCGCGAACGAAAACGTCTTCGTCGGCGGCTCCGGCGTGCAATATATGTGGGGCGGAAGCGGCAAGAACGTCTTCGAATATTTGTCGATCGGCGATTCCACGGCGACGGGCGGCGAAGACGGCATCGGCAACTTCCATACTTCGCAGGACGTCATCGATCTCTCCCATATCGACGCCAATCTGAGCAAAGCCGGAGACCAGGCTTTCAGCTTCCTCGGTTCGGCGCCGCTCACCGCCGCAGGCGGGCAAATCGACTTTGTTCAAAACGCCAGCCTCAACCAGACGTTTGTCCAGGTGTCGCTGGTCGGCGACGCGTCACCGGATTTGGTTATCAGACTTAACGGCCAGTTGCATCTCACGGCCGCAAACTTCGTGGTCTAGGTCAGACAGCGGGTCTACCAAGAAGGTGTCGCATCGCCTCGACGGGTGATCGCCGTCGAGGTGCCGGACCGCGCCGCCGGTTCCAAACCTCAAAACAATCGCTGCCACAACGTCACGCCCCACATCGCCGCGCTCGCGGCGATCGCCAGCAGCACCGCTGCGCGATCCCATATCCTTTGCGGCCTTGATCGCCGGATGCGGGCCGGGATGGACGAGGTCGCAGAGTTTCTCGACGCCGGTGTTCAACAGTTCGACGACCAGCACCGCGACCACGCTCGCGATCAGCAGCGCGCGCCGGAACGGGTCGTCGCTGATCCAGAACGCCACGGGAATGGCCGCCGACGAGCGTGATCGCTTCCTGACGGAATGCGCGCTCGGATCGCGCCGCGAACCTGAGGCCTGCGACGGAATTGCGCAGTGCGCGCGCCAAGCCCAGCGAATGCGAGGGTTCCGGAGGAGGCCGGCCGCTCGAGGGCCGTTGTTCGGCCGGTCGTCCAAGATGCCTTACGCCTCCTTCCGCGCGCCTCTCAGGCGGCCTTGTCGAGTTCGTAGAGCGAGTGCAGCGTGCGCACCGCGAGTTCGGCATAGGCCTCGTCGATCAGCACCGAGAACTTGATCTCCGAAGTGGTGATCGCGCGGATGTTGATGCCCTTTTCGGCCAGCGCGCTTGAAGGCGCGCGCGGCGATGCCGACGTGGCTGCGCATGCCGACGCCGATCGCCGAGACTTTCACCACATCCTGCGCGCCGGTGAGCGAGGCGAAGCCGATCGCGGCCCTGCAGGCGTCCGAGAATCGCCATCGACGCGCTTGTACTCGGCGGCCGGCACGGTGAAGGTGATGTCGGTCGTCGTCGTGTCGTCGGAGACGACCTGGATGATCATGTCGACGTTGATGTTGGCTTCGGCGAGCGGCCCGAAGATCGCCGCGGCGACGCCGGGCTTGTCGGCGACGCGCCGCAAGGTGATCTGCGCTTCGTCGCGCGAGAGGGCGATGCCGGTGACGACCTGCTGTTCCACGATATCCTCCTCGTCGCAAATCAGGGTGCCGGGCCGGGCGTCGGCGGGGTCGTCGAACGACGACCGCACGTAAGTCTTGACCTTGTGAACCATCGCCACTTCGACGGAGCGCACCTGCAGCACCTTCGAGCCGAGCGAGGCCATTTCGAGCATTTCCTCGAACGACACCTTGTCGAGCCGGCGCGCCTTCGGAACGATGCGCGGGTCGGTGGTGTAGACGCCGTCGACGTCGGTGTAGATGTCGCAGCGGTCCGCCTTGAGCGCCGCGGCGAGCGCCACCGCCGACGTGTCGGAGCCGCCGCGGCCGAGCGTGGCGACGCGGTTCGTGGCGGCGTGGACGCCCTGGAAGCCCGCGACGACGGCGACCTGCCCTTTGCCGAAGCCGGCGATGATGTTCGCGCCATCGACGCCGGCGATGCGCGCCGAACCGTGCGCCTCGTCGGTCAGCAGCGGGATCTGCCAGCCCTGCCAGGAGCGCGCGTCGATCCCCATGTCCTTCAGCACGATCGCCAGCAGGCCGGCGGTGACGAGTTCGCCCGACGCGACGACGGCGTCATATTCGGCGGCGTCGTAGAAGCGGCGCGGCTTCCTGCACCCAGGCCGACGAGTTCGTTGGTCTTGCCGGCCATGGCGGAGACGACGACGGCGACCTCGTGCCCCGCGTCGACCTCGCGTTTGACGTGGCGCGCGACGTTGCGGATGCGCTCGACATTGGCGACGCTCGTGCCGCCAAACTTCATCACCAATCGGGACATGTGCATTCCAGGCGGGAACAGAGCGGCTCGCGCCGCAGACCGCCGCGGCGTATAAAGGCGCGCCTCGAGGGCGGTCAACGCCCACAACGGTTTAGGGTTTTCGCGTCATGGCCGTCGCCGCCAGCGTCATTTCCGAAGAAGTCCGCCGCTTCGACGAGATGGCGGCGGAATGGTGGGACCCGAACGGGCCGATGGCGCCCCTGCATCGCATCAACCCGGTCCGCATCGGCTGGCTGCGCGACGTGATCGCCGCCCATTTCGGCCGAACGCCGCGCGCCGGCGAGGGGCCGCTCGACGGGCTCGACCTGCTCGACATCGGCTGCGGCGCCGGGCTGATCTCCGAGCCGCTGTCGCGCCTCGGCGCTCTCGTCACCGGGCTCGACCCGGCGCCGCCTCGATCGAGATCGCCCGCGCGCACGCCGCGGAGACGGGCGCGCCGGCGACCTATCGGCAAGGAGCGATCGAAGATCTGGCGCGCGAGGGCGCGAGGTTCGACGTCGTGCTCGCGCTGGAAGTCGTCGAGCACGTCCACGACGTGCCGACTTTCGTCGCCACGGCGGCTTCGCTGGTCAAGCCCGGCGGCCTGATGGCGCTCTCGACGCTCAACCGCACCGCGAAGAGTTTTGCGCTGGCGATCGTCGGCGCCGAATATGTGCTGCGCTGGCTGCCGGCCGGGCACGCATCGCTGGGAGCAGTTCGTGACGCCCGACGAGCTCGAGGCGGCCTGCGCGACGCGGGGCTTAGCAACCCACGGCAGCAAGGGCTGGTGTTCGATCCGTTGAGGCGGATGTGGAAGCTTTCGAAGGATTGCAGCGTCAATTATTTCATGACGGCGCGGGCGTAGTTGATTGTCAAACAGAGGCGGCCGGACGCACAACCTAAGCTAATCCCGAGTTCACGAGGACGACAGTACGGTTGGAACCGTCATTGCGAGCAGCGCAGCGACGAAGATTCCATTAGGGGGTGGATAGCGGCCGGACGTGTTGCCAGACTGGGGCTGCAAAACCCACCCACTCTGGAGGCGACGATGTCACTTGAAGCCCACGCAGAACCTGCCGCTATCCGCACCCATTTTGGCGCAATTTTCGTTTCATTGGAACTGAGCCGATCAAAGTGGCTCGTTACTTCGCTTTCGCCGGGGAGCGGGGGCAAGATGTCCAAGCATGTCGTCAAGGCCGAAGACATTGCGGGCTTGCTTTTCCGGTTTGCGGAGCTGCGCCGCAAGGCTATGGCTCGTACGGACAAAAGGTATCCGATCATAGTGATTTAGGAAGCCGGGCTTGATGGGTTCTGGATCCATCGGGTTCTGGAGCAAGAGGGCTTCGAAAGCCACGTCGTGGACGCAGCCTCGATCTCGGTTCCGCGTCGGCGTCGCCGGGCAAAGACGGACAAGATCGACGGCGAGACCCTGGTTCGCACGCTGCTGGCGTTCAAGCGCGGCGAGCTCAGAGTGTGTTCGATCGTGCGGGCGCCGACGCCCCAGGCTGAGGACGAGCGCCGCATCTGCCGCGAGCGCAAGACGCTGGTGGCGGAACGGGGACGTCACGTCAATCGGATCAAAGGGCTTCTGTTTTCCCAAGGGGCTGGCGAATATGAGCCGCTTCGCCGCGACCGACGTCGAGCGCTCGAGTTGCTTCGCACCGGCGACGGGCGCAGCCTGGAGCCGCATCTGAAGGCGCAGATCGGCCGTGAACTGGACCGGCTAGAGTTGCTGATGGAGCAGATCGAGGCCGTCGAGGGCGAACGCGACGCTCTGCTGACTCTCAAGGCGCGCGCCGAACCGCAAACCGCGACGCAAGATCCCACGTCCACGCCCACGCCCATGCCCACGCCCACGCCTTTGGGGATGTTGGCGAAGCTGAAAAGCATTGGACCGGAATTCGCCGCCGTCCTGTGGACGGAAGGGCTGTGCCGATCGTTCGCCAATCGCCGGCAGGTCCGCCTCCTTTGCCGGCCTGACGCCCACCCCTTGGCAGAGCGGCTCGATCGACCGTGAACAGGGCGTGTCGAAAGCGGGCAATCCGCGCCTGCGAACGACGATGATCCAATTGGCCTGGTTGTGGCTGCGCCACCAGCCGCAATCGCAGCTGTCGCGCTGGTTCTCGCAACCGGCTCGCCAACGCCGGGCCCGGCGAGCGCAAGACGCTGATCGTCGCGCTGGCCCGCAAGCTGCTCGTCGCGTTGTGGAAATACGTGACGTTTGGCGTCGTTATCGAGGGAGCCGTCATGAAGGCAGCCGCGGCCGACTGACCGCCTCCGCTCCCCAACCTTTTCTCCCGTCGCCGAGGCCCGATCAGCCTCGGTCGATCCGGGTGGGCGAACCGGTGGATTGCATGGCAACATACGCCGCAACGAAGAAGGGTCCCGCCCTCCCGAGCCCCAGCCGCCGCAAGCGGAATATTGGTGCTGTCGCTGAAACGCGACGACCGGATGTGAGTTTGATCTGGCTATCAACCAGATCGCGAGAGTCGGGCTCGGACCAGGATCGACAAAAAATCAAAGGACCAAAAATGAGAAGCTAAATCTCGCCCTTGACCTAAATTCCCTCATGTGAGCAATCCATGCTTCCGCTGCAGCCCGCGTTTGATTTTGATCAGCAAAGCCGGCGGCAGCGGAAGCATGGATTGCTTCGCTGCGCTCGCAATGACGGATTTCAAACGGCCGGTCTCCAAACGGTTAGCGCAATCCCTGCCTGCGGGTCGATCATCATTGGTCATTCCTGCGACAAGCCCGGCGCCAGCAAGCGCCGCGTCGGCGCTCACGCCCCGGTCGCAAACCGAGAACAATCCGCGGCCGCCGGGCAGCGCGGCGCGGGTTGCGCGAGAGAGGTGAAAGCCGGCGTAGCCGACGCTGAGGAAAACGTCGAACGCCGCCTGCCCGCCGGGCGTCGCGACGCGGGCGCCGTTAGGCGCAAGCTGCGCCATCAGATTATCGAAAGCGAGCGTCAACGGGGTTCCACCACTCCGCATCGGCGCGGCTCTCCAACCCGCGGGCCGCGCGCGATAGCACGATCCGGCGGCGGCGCTTCGGGTTCGGCGTCGCCTCGTGGCTGACACGTCCGATGGCGACGAAATCGGCGCGGTCGAGTTCGGACTGGAAATAGGCCCAGTCGGCGTCGTTGCGCAGCGAGGCCGGCATCTGCCCCTGCGCATCGGCGATGCGATCGTCCGCGGAGACGATCGCGTAGCCGTGAACTTCAATCCCGCCTACCAGTGGAAGGGCGCCACGACGCGGCGCGAGCCGATCAGGAACGAGTCTGCGACCAACTGGAAGGGAGTTGAATCCATCCAGCTTTGTCGCGATCTGCAACAGGTCGGCGAAATGAGCGTAGAGGCCTTCATATTCGGCCATCGGCGCCTCGACGATGAGCTTGCCATCGACATAGAGTTTTGAGCCGCCGTGGGTCAGACGCAAGGCTCCTTGCTCGGTTTCGACATCGATGTTCCAGCTCTGATCGCCTTCCTGTCGCCAGTCGAAGTCGGCGCTCGAGCACGGCGCCTGGCAGGCCCGCATTGGACGAGAAGGTCAGCGATGCGGCGATCGGGGTATCTCTGTTCTCGGGATATTCGAGCTTGGCGGATTTCACGAACATCGCGCCGGGCGCGATCTTGGTCAGGATCGACAGGGCGTTGATGCCGGGATCGAACACGCCGAAATTGCCGGCGTCCCAGATCCAGTCCTGACCGGGATGCCAGCGGCGGACGTCTTCCTTCCACTCGATGTGGAGCTTCTTGAGTTTTTGTCCCGTCAGGCGCCGCTTCGCCTCGTCGACGCCGGCGTTGTACTGGGAGTGCCAAGTCGAGAAGATCACCCTGCCCGCCTCGCGCGCCGCGTCGGTCAGATCGTGCATCTCGGCGACCGTGGCCGCTGGCGGCTTTTCCAGCATCACGTGCTTGCCGGCGGCGAGCGCCTCGCGCGCAATCGTGTGGCGGACATGCGGCGGCGTGCAGATGGCGACAGCTTCAACGGAAGGAACGGCCGCGTAGAGCTCGGCCGCCGTCTTGAAGGTCGGCGCGCCTCCGGCGCTGACGCCGCGCTGGCTTACGACGCCGACAAGTTCGAACGCCTCGCTCTTGGCGATGACAGGCACGTGCTGATCGACCGCAATCTTGCCGATGCCGATTATTGCGATTTTCGCAGCCGCCAAAACATCCTCCCGCGCCTCAACTGAGCGGCGTGGGATAGTCCGAAGGCCGAACTTGCGCAAGCTTTCAACCAAAGCCGGCGCCGGCCTCGCCGGGCTGCGTGCGGACGAGGCGGGAATCCTCAACGGCGGCCTGCCGGTGCTTCACCGCCTCACGATAGACCGGATCGCGGATCATTTCGACGAAGGCGGCGACGCTTGGATATTCGGCGATGAACATCCTGTCCCAACGCTCCTCGCCAGGGCCGATCAGCATCAGCTCGAATTTTGCGCTCCACACGACTCGGCCGCCGAGCCGTGAGAATACCGGCTCGCTCTCGCGCGCATAAGCCGCGTAAGCCTCCGCACCGGTCGCATCGCGACCGTCCGGATAGGCGGCGCGCTCGCGCAAGCGCACCAGGTTCAGCATGTGGATCGGGCCGGCGCGGTCGTTGGCGCGGAACGCGGCGAAAACTTCCTTGGTGGGATCGATATGGCCGGTCATGGCTGCGCACGCTCCAATGGGGTCGCGACAGCCTATTGGCCAGCGGCGCCGAAATCGAGCCCCTCTCTCGCTCGCTGGAGAGGGGCCTGCCCGAATTCGTACGGGGCAAGGAGAGTCATCTTCCGGCGCTTCGACTTTGCCTCCACTTTCGTTGCCCGCCGATTGATGCCTGTCGGCCATGCTGACACAGCCAAGCGGCAGGGCTAACATCATGCCGCTCTTCCAGGCGCCGACAGGCTAAGAATGGCTTCGAGACAGGTCAAAGTGCGGTTTGCGCGAGCAGAAGACGCGCCTGAGATGGTGCGCATCTTACGCTCCTCGATCATCGAGCTCTGTGGAGCCGATCATGGCGACGATTCCGCGGTGCTTGAAAAGTGGCTCGCCAACAAAACCGTCGGAAATGTCGAACTCTGGCTGGCGAATCCGCTCAACAGGAACGTCGTCGCGGAGCGCGACGGCGTAGCGGTGGGCTGCGCTAGCGTCAGGACCGACGGCCACATTCTCCTCAACTATGTCGCCGCCTCGGCGCGTTTCCAGGGAGCGAGCGACGCGATGCTCGCCTTTTTGGAAGCCTTGGCGCGCGACGCGGGGTTGGCTGCCTGTACGCTCGAAAGCACGCTGACGGCGCATCGCTTCTATTTGCGGCGCGGCTATCTCGATGTCGGCGCGCCGGGCGAGAAGTTCGGCATCCCGAATTTCTCGATGCGCAAGCCGCTCAGCCAAAGCCTGAACTCGCAAACGCACCAGTAAACCGCTTCGGCAACGGCGCGCGTAGGGCCCCGCTTGGAGGTGCCGAAACCGAGACCGACGAGCGCTTCGATCAGCTTCACCGCGCAGGCGACGCCGTCGACGACCGGCGCGCCGTGCTCGGCGCGCGAGTTCAGCGGCGAGTTCGGCCATGCCGGCGCAGCCGAGCACGATCGCGTCGGCGCCGTCTTCGCTTCAGCGCGCGCCCGATCTCCGCCGAGAGCTTTTCGCGCGCGCCGGAAGCCGGGATCGTCCAGCGCCAGCACGGGAACCTCGCAGGCGCGCACCCGGGCGCAGCGGCGATCGAGGCCGTATTTGACGAGATTGGCTTCGATCGGCGCGATCGAGCGCGACAGCGTCGTCACGACGCTGAAGCGGTGCGCGATCAGCGAGGCCATATGAAAGGCGGCCTCGCCGATGCCGATCACCGGGCTTCGTGCGTCGCGCAGCGCGCGGCCTCCAGGCCGGTGTCGTCGAAACAGGCGATGACGAAGCCTTGCGCGCCCGCCTTGTCGCCCTTGACGATCTCCTCGAGCATGCCGGGCACGGCGAACGCTTCGTCGAAATAGCCCTCGATCGAGACGGGGCCGCTCGAAGGATTGACCGCGACGATTTCGGTCGTCGTTGCGGCGACGGCGCGCGCGGCCGCGCCGATCCGCGCCGTCATGCTCGCCGACGTATTGGGATTGACGACGCAGGATGCGCATCGGCTCACGCCTGCCCGGCGTCCGAGCCATGCTCGCGACTGGCGCGCGCGCAGGATCGCGATCGAGAACAGCGCGATCGCGATGACGGCGAACGAGACCGCCGTCGTCGTCGTGCCGAGCGCGTAAATGTCGGGGTTGGTGACTGTGGTCGTCAGCGCCTGCAATTCCATCGGCAGCGTGTTGTGCTCGCCCATCGTCTGGCTGGAGCGCGCGATCTCGTCCCACGACAGCGTGAAGCCGAACAGGCCGACGCCGACGACCGAGGGCGCGACGATCGGCAGCACGACGTAGCGCAGGGTCTGCCACGGCGTCGCGCCCTGATCGCGCGCGGCCTCCTCGTAGCGGCCGTCGAAGCGGTTGAAGATCGCGAACATCACCAGCAGACCGAACGGCAGCGTCCAGGTCAGATGCGCGCCGAGGCCCGACGTGAACATGCCCATGCGTCGTCGTATAGATTGTCGGCGATCCAGGACGGGCCATAGTTCTTGAGGAGGTCGTCGAGCACGTGGAATTCGATCGCGATGCCGAGCGAGGTGACGATCGAGGGCACGATCAGGCTGGCGACGGTGACGAAGAACAGCGATGTCCGAGCCGCCAGAATTTCTTGCGGAACGCGAGGCCCGCCGTCAGCGAGAAGCAACACCGTCAGCACCATCACGACGAGGCCGAGCGCCAGCGAACGCTTGAACGCGCCGGCGATGTCGACGATGCCGCCGCCTTCCCAGAGCCGGTAGAACCAGTGCAGCGAAACGCCGTTCATCGGGAAGGTCAGGCCGCCGGTCGGGCCCTGGAACGACAGGATGAAGATGACGATCATCGGGCCGTAGAGAAACAGCACGAACAGCGCGAAGAAGGCGGCGAGCGCAGTAGAAGGCGGGCAGAGCGTCCCTCGTTCATGCTCACAGCTCCTTGCGAATGTCGACGATGCGGTTGAGCACGCGTGATGATCACCATCGTCGCGACCAGCAGGATCACCGCGCTCGCCGCCGCGGGCGGAAATTGCAGCGCGTTGAGGCGCGTCGCGATGATCTTGCCGGCCGAGGCGATCTGTCCGCCGCCCATCACGCTGAAGGTGATGAAATCGCCCATCACGATGGTGACGACGAAGATCGAGCCGATCGCGATGCCGGGCTTGCTGAGCGGCATGATGACGTTGGTCAGCATCTGCCAGGCGCTGGCGCCGCAGTCATAGGCCGCCTCGATCAGGCGTCGATCGATGCGCATCATCGAATTGAAGATCGGCGCCACCATGAAGAACGTGAAGAGATGCACGAAGGCGAGCGCGACCGAGAATTGCGAATAGAGCAGCCATTCCACCGGCGAGTTGACGATATGCGTGCTCATCAGCATCTGGTTGACGAGGCCGTTGCGCCCGAGCAGCGGAATCCAGGAGATCATGCGGATGACGTTCGAGGTCCAGAACGGGATCGTGCAGACGAGAAACAGCACCATCTGCATCGTCGTGGCTGCGTGATGTAGAAGGCGAGAAAATAGGCGACGGTGAAGCCGATCGACGAGCGTCAGCGCCCAGACGATCAGGCAGAACTTCGCCGTCGAGACATAGGTCGCCAGCATCGTGCAGAGATCGGGCAGCTTGCGTCAGGCAGCCCTCGAAGCTCTCGGTGTAGCTGCGCGTCGTGAACGCCGGGATCATCTCGTAGTCGTTGTAGTCCCAGAAGCTGACCATGATGACGAAGCAGCAGCGGCAGCACGAAGAACAGCAGCGAACACCAGCGCGAACGGCGTCGCCTGAAGCCAGCCGGGCAGCGCCCGGGCTTTCGAGCGGTGCGCGCGCTTCCGCCATGTGCATCGCCTCTGACAGGATCCCCTCTCCCGCAAGATGGCTGGGCGAGGGGAAAGGCGTTCGAGTTGTCGGACGAGCCCTCGGCTACGAAGGGCTGAGCCGCCTGTCATCCGCGCTCGCCTGAGCGCGGCGAGCCGAGCGACCTCTCACCAGGCTACGCGTTCAGATTACGCCGCGATGAACTCGTTCCATTTGCGGACCATGTAGTCGTTCTCGTCCATGACCGCGTTCCAGCAGGCGACGTTGCCCATGCGGTCGTCGTAGGAGCCGCCGTCGCGCGTCGCGCCGGCCTTCTCGAGCAACGAACCGTCCGGGCCGTGGATGTCCTTCTCGGCGGGCTTGCCTTCCATCCAGTAAGCCCACTCGTAGGGCTCCATGTTGGCCTTGGCCGTCGAGAGCACCGCCGAGTAATAGCCCTGGCGGTTGAGATAGGCGCCGGCCCAACCGGAGAGGTACCAGTTGACGAACTCGTAGGCCCATTCCTGCTGCTTCGGCCGTCGTGCCCTTCGAGAAGCAGAAGCCCGAGGCCCAGGAGCGATAGCCTTCCTTCAGCGGCTGGAACACGCAGGGGATGCCCTTGGTGCGCACCGCCGTGACGGCGGGCGACCACATCGACTGAATGACGGTCTCGCCCGAGGCCATCAGGTTGACGCTCTCGTTGAAGTCCTTCCAGAACGCGCGGAACTGGCCGGCCTTCTTGGCTTCGGTCAGCACGCCGATCGTCATGTCGATTTCGGCCTTCGTCATGTTGCCCTTGTCGGGGTATTTGTATTTGCCGGTCGCCTCGACGACCATCGCGGCGTCCATGATGCCGATCGAGGGAATGTCGAGGATCGCGGCCTTGCCCTTGAACTCCGGGTTCAGCAATTCGGCCCAGGAGTTGATCGGGCGCTTGATCAGGTCGGGGCGGATGCCGAGCGTGTCGGCGTTGTAGACGGTCGGGATCAGCGTCACCCATTCGGTCGGCGTCTTCGAGAACGTCTTCGAATGTCGGGCCTTCGAGGAACATCACCTTCTTGGGCGCGGTGCCCTGGTCGCCGATCACCTTGCCGTTGGGCAGCTGGCCCTTGGTGAAGATCGGCGTGATGTTGTCGAATTCCTTGATCTTCTTGGCGTCCATCGGGAGGATGTTGCCCGACGGCACCAGCTTCTTCAGGCTGAAATATTCGGTGTCGAGAATGTCGAACGAGTTCGGCTGCGTCGCGACGCGCTTGGTGACGTCGTCGGTGGTGGCGACGATGTTCTGGATGGTGATGCCGGTGTCGGCCTTCACCTTCTTGGTGATGTCGTCGCTCTGGTTGACGGCGGTGCCGAGGTAGCGCAGCACCTTCTCTTCCTGCGGACCAGACGGCGGGCGCGGGGAATGTCGAGGCGGCGGCGACCGCGGCGACGGCGCCGGCGGATTTCAGAAGTGTGCGACGGGAAACTCCGTCGCCAAGCGTATCCTTGTTATCGACCATTGTTCTTTCCTCCAACAAAACCCGCGCCGCTTCATGACGCCGGTGAAAGGGGGTGGATGTCCTCGTCGCGCCAGGCGAGGCCGACGCTCTCGCCGACCGCCGCATGGCCCGCGACGAAGTGGGCGTCCTCGACGGTCGCCGTGAGATCAGTGGCGCCGCCGCCTTCGAGCGCGACCTCATAGGCGACGCCCTGATATTCGACGCCGGTCACCGTCGCCTGCAGGCGCGCTTCGTTCGAGGTCGCGGGCACGAGGGCCGACGCGATCGGCGCGCACCGCGATCGGGCCGCCCGGCGTCGGGATGACATTGTGGCCGCCGAGGAAGCGGGCGATGAATTCCGTGCGCGGCTTTTCGAACACTTCGCGCGGCGAACCCATCTGCTCGATCTTGCCCTTGTTCATGACCACGACGAGATCGGCGAGCGCGAGCGCCTCGTCCTGGCCGTGCGTGACATGAACGAACGGGATGCCCAGGCTGCGCTGCAGGCGCCGCAGCTCGGCGCGCATGCGGACGCGCAGGAACGGATCGAGCGCCGAAAGCGGCTCGTCGAGCAGCAGGATCTGCGGATCGGTGATGAGCGCGCGCGCGAGCGCGACGCGCTGCTGCTGGCCGCCTGACAATTGCGCGGGCACGCGCTGGGCGTAAGGCTCCATCGCGACGAGCTTCAGATATTCCAGCGCCTTGTCGCGCCGCGCCGTCTTTTCGACGCCGCGCATCTTCAGTGAGAATGCGACGTTGTCGACGCAGGTCAGATGCGGGAACAGCGCGTAGCTCTGGAACATCATCGCCGTGCCGCGCTTGGCGGGCGGCAGGTCGGTCACGTTGGTCGGTCCGATCAGGATGTCGCCTTCGGACGCGCTCTCGTGGCCGGCGATCATGCGCAGCGTCGAGGTCTTTCCGCAGCCGGAGGGCCCGAGCAGGCAGCAATACTCGCCGGCTCCGACTCTGAGATCGATGGCGTCGACGGCGACCGTCGTTCCATAACGCTTGGTGACTTTGACGAGTTCGAGCGCGCCCTTTTCCGCCATAGCCTCTCTGCCGTCTTACGAGTGGTAAATGGGGGAGCAAGGCGCGTGCCAGCCAGCGACGGGCGTTGAAATCCCTTGTAAGCTCGCGAAAAAGGTCACGACGGGCGAGGCCGAAAAAGCCGCTCGCCGAAAGCTTAGGCGCCTCTGTCTACAATTTTGGCGATCTTGTATACAATTCCCGCTCGCCTTTTGGGCCGCTGGGATTGACGATGGCCGCTATTTCCGTGCGGCGCGGCATCCGCCGAGCGCTCGCTTCGTCAACGCCCGGAAACGGTCTCGAGGGGAAACGTGCATTCGACCTCAGAACAACTGGCGCGGGTACGCGCCGGGCGCGAGGCAGGCGCAAGCGACCGCGTGGCCGCAATCTATAGAAGTATCTTCGACGCCATTGTCGACCAGCGACTGCCGCCCGGGGCGAAGCTGCCCGAAGAGCAGCTCGGAGCGCTGTTCAATGCCAGCCGCACGCTGGTCCGAAGCGCCCTGCAGGCTCTCTCGCACGACAATATCGTCACCATCGAGCGTCACCGCGGCGCCTTCGTGGCCGCGCCTTCGACCGCCGAGGCGCAGGACATTTTCCACAGTCGCCGCCTTATCGAGGCGGGCATCGCGCTCGAGGTCGCCGAGCGCATCGAACCCAGCCGACGTCGAGCGACTGAGCCGCCTGCTCGCGGAAGGCGAGGCGGCGCTGCACACGCGGCGACCGGCAGGCGGCGATCCGGCTCTCCGGCGACTTTCACATGGCGATCGCCCGCGTTCGCGGCGAAGGCGCGTTGACCCAGTTTCTGGGCGGTCTGATCTCGCGTTCCTCGCTCGTCATTGCGCTCTATGGCCACGGACCGATCTCGGCCTGCGGGCATAGCGAGCACGTCGAAGTCGTCCGGGCGCTAGGCGCGCGCGACGGGCTGCGCGCGGCGGATCTAATGGCCGAACATATCGACCACATCTTGTCGGATCTGGTGCTCACGCCAAGAACAGAGGCCTCTATCGATCTGGCCGCGATTCTGAAGGGATAGGCCTTCAATCGAACGTCATGCACGCTCGCCATAGGATGTGCTAAGATCAGGGTGTCCGTTGGAGCGCGAGGCCGTTCGCGGTTTCGCCCGACGCCCTTTTTCTGGAGCGCGTCGATGCCGATCAACAAGTTTCTCTACTTTGGCGACTTCTTCGCCATTCCTGTTCTGGTCGCCATGTTCGCAGCGTTTGCGTATTGGGCGCACGGGTGGGATGCAGCGCCCAAGTTCCTGTTTGCGCTGGCGCTCGGCGCCGTCGCGTGGACGCTGATCGAATATGTCGTGCATCGCTACGTCTACCACCACGCGCCGCTGCTCTCTCCGTTGCACGACCTGCATCATCAGAAACCGACCGCGTTCATCGGCGTCCCCTCGTTCTTTTCCAGCGGCCTTGTGGTCGCCGGGGGCTACCTGCCCCTCGTCGCCTTCGACCACGTTTTCGCCGGCGGGTACACGAGTGGTCTGCTGCTCGGCTACGCGACCTATATGACCATCCATCACGCCGTGCATCACTGGGACATCCAGCCGGGCGACTGGCTCTATGAAGCACGCGTCCGCCATATGGCGCACCACTACCGCGAAGGGATCTTTTTCGGCATTACGACGGGATTGTGGGACAGCGCCTTTGGCACCCGGCGCCCGGCGCGGCGCGACGCCCTGGGGTCCTAACCGAGACCTGCCGGGCAGCCGGCGGCGGCTCCCCCTCCCCGGCCCTCCTCCATGACGGGGAGAAGGAAGGGGGCGTGACCTGAGGTTGCAGCGCAGCGGCCTTCCGGTATATGCCTCATCTTTGCGCTGCGGCCCGCGAGGCCGCGGCGCGTGGGGCTCTGCATTGACTTCATCCAACACTCCGCTTCTCGATCGCGTCCAATCGCCAGCCGACCTGAGGAAGCTTCCGCTGACCGACCTGCGTCAGCTCGCCGACGAGTTGCGCGCCGAAACGATCAGCGGCGGTTTCCGTCACCGGCGGCCATCTCGGCGCGGGGCTCGGCGTCATCGAGCTGACGGTGGCGCTGCACTACGTGTTCGATACGCCGGGCGATCGGCTCGTCTGGGACGTCGGGCATCAGGCCTACCCGCACAAGATCCTGACCGGCCGACGCGACCGCATCCGCACGCTGCGCCAGGGCGGCGGCCTCTCGGGCTTCACGCGTCGCGTCGAGAGCCACTACGACGCCTTCGGCGCCGGCCATTCCTCGACCTCGATCTCGGCCGGCCTCGGCATGGCGGTGGCGCGCGATCTCGACAACCGCGAGAACTCCGTCGTCGCCGTGATCGGCGACGGCTCGATGTCGGCGGGCATGGCCTACGAGGCGATGAACAACGCCGGCGCCATGCACTCGCGCCTGATCGTCATTCTCAACGACAACGACATGTCGATCGCGCCGCCGACCGGCGCGATGTCGGCCTATCTCGCCCGCCTGGTCTCGAGCCGCACCTATCTGTCGCTGCGCGACGTCGCAAAGCAGCTCGCGCGACGGCTGCCGAAATTCTTCTACGACAAGGCCAAGCGCACCGAGGAATTCGGCCGCGGCTTCTGGACCGGCGGCACGCTGTTCGAGGAGCTCGGCTTCTATTACGTCGGCCCGATCGACGGGCACAATCTCGACCATCTGCTGCCGGTCCTGAAGAACGTGCGCGAGGTCCGCGGCGGCCCGGTGCTGGTCCATGTCGTCACCAAGAAGGGCAAGGGCTACCCGCCGGCCGAAGCGGCGGACGACAAGTACCACGGCGTCGGCGCCGTTCGACGTCATCACCGGCGCGCAGGCCAAGGCCGAAGGCCAATGCGCCCGCCTATACCCGCGTGTTCGCCGAAAGCCTGATCAAGGAAGCGGCGCGCGACGAAAAGATCGTCGCCGTCACCGCCGCGATGCCGAACGGCACCGGGCCTCGACAAGTTCGGCGAGGCCTATCCCGATCGCGCTGCTTCGACGTCGGCATCGCCGAGCAGCACGCCGTGACCTTCTGCGCCGGGCCTCGCGACCGAAGGCTACAAGCCGTTCTGCACGATCTATTCGACCTTCCTGCAGCGCGGCTACGACCAGATCGTGCACGACGTCGCGATCCAGAACCTGCCGGTGCGGTTCGCGATCGACCGCGCCGGCCTGGTCGGCGCCGACGGCGCGACCCACGCCGGCGCTTTCGACGTCGCCTATCTCGACCTGCCTGCCGAACATGACGGTGATGGCGGCGGCCGACGAGGCCGAACTCGTCCACATGGTCGCGACCGCCGCCGCCCACGACAGCGGGCCCGATCGCGCTGCGCTATCCGCGCGGCGAAGGCGTCGGCGTCGAAATGCCCGAGCACGGCGTTCCGCTCGAAATCGGCAAAGGCCGGATTATCCGGCAGGGCAATCGCATCGCCATCCTGTCGCTCGGGACGCGGCTCGCCGAAGCGCTGAAGGCCGCCGAGGACCTGTTCGCCCGCGGACTTTCCACCACCGTCGCCGACGCGCGCTTCGCAAAGCCGCTCGACCGCGAGCTGATCCTGAAACTGGCGCGCGAGCACGAAGTGCTGCTGACGGTCGAGGAAGGCGCCGACGGCGGTTTCGGCGCGCATGTGCTGACGCTGCTCGCCCGCGAGGGCGCGCTCGACGGCGGCGTCAAGGTCCGCGCCCTGACGCTGCCCGACGTGTTCTACGAACACGACAAGCCGGAGAAGCTCTACGCCGCCGCCGGGCTCGACGCGAAAGGCCTCGTCGCCGCCGCGCTCGCCGCGCTCGGCTCCGGCAAGACGAGGGCCGGCCTGCGGGCATGAGCGACGAAGACGAGCGCGATAGCGAAGCTGGCCGCAACCGCGGCAACATCGCCGCGCTGATCGCGATCGTGGTGATCGTAGTCGGCGGCTTCTGGCTCTATCACAGCCTCAAGCACGCCAACGACGTCGAGGTGTGCGCCGAGCGAGGGTTGAGGAACTGCGGGCAGCAGCAGGACTAAGCCGGCGACCTACCTCCCCGCCGTCACCCCCGTCAGCGCCCCGAGCTGATCCAGCGCCACCCGCAGCCTGTCCGTCACCACCGCATCCGCCCGCCACGGCGTGATGACCTCGGGCACGAACCTGCGGCAATCGCGCACGCCGGCGCCCTCGATGATGATCCGCGCCAGGATCGGCCACGCGGCGGGCCCGACGCGATCTTCCGCGGCGCGCAGCTTGTCGCGCGCGTGCAGCGCGACCTCGCTCGCCGGCAGGCCCTGGCGCGGGCCGAAGCCGCCCGAGCCGAACCTCTCCGTCGAGACGGCGCGCAGATTGTCGAGCCGGGCGCGGTTGTGGATGCGGCGCAGCGACTCGCCGATCAGCCAGCGCGTATCGTTGAGCTTCGGGTCATGCGGCGCCAGCGCGCGCGTCGTCCGCATGACGTCGAAAGGATCGAGCAGGCGACGCGCCCGCTCCTTGGTGATTTCGGATTTTTGGCCCTGCTTCTTCGGCGCGGTCCAGCCGCTCGGGCGTCGCGTCCAGCCGTCCGTCGCCCTCGATGACGAGCTTCTTGCGAGATTTCCTGACCTTTGGCGTCATTCGCCAATCTCCGAACAGAGTTCCGCGGGGGAAGTGTGATATGAAGACGGGGCCAGCCGGCTCGATTCGTCGGGGAACGGACGTAGTCTTCAGGCTCATGTCTGCGGGAGGACGTTCATGGGCCGTTGCAGGTCCTTCAAATGCCGGCGGCAAGCGCGCTTTTCGCCTTGTCGCTCGGTGTCCAGCGAGTCACGAATCTTTTTCGTTTCCAATATCTTAGGTAAAGCCATGGGACGCCTCCGCCCTCCCGCGCCGAGACTTGACCGCGGGGAAATCCAAACTAATTTGTTCTCTATATGTTCTCATTCTCCAGACCGCAGCCGGAGATGTCAAGAAAGTTTCTGAAAATCATTATTGCGTTGGTTCGGAAATAGCAGAATATGGTGAACGGCATGGTCGTCGATTGGATCCGCCAAGGCCTCAAGGACACCGGCAAGACGCGCAGCGGGCTTGCCAAAGCGCTCGGGCGCTCCCCCTCCGCCATTACCGATCTGCTCAACGGCTCGCGCCGACTGCGGGCGGAAGAGATCTCGATCATCGCCGAATATCTCGGCATCGAGCCGCCGCGGCTGATCGGCGGCGGCCGCCCCTCGCATCCGGTCGGCCGCGTGCCGCTGGTCGGCTTCGTCGGCGCGGGCGCGATCGCGCATTTCTATGCCGACGGCCAGGGTCCGTTCGACGATGTCGAGGCGCCCGACACGGCCAGCCCGAGCACGGTCGCGGTGCAGATCCGCGGCCATTCGCTCGGCGCGCTGTTCGACAATTGGCTGGTGTTCTACGACAACGTCCGCGAAACGGCGGACGACGGGCTGATTGGGCGGATGTGCGTCTGCGGGCTCGCGGACGGTCGCATTCTCGTCAAGGCGCTGAAGCGCGGCCAGATTCCCGGCCACTGGACGCTGCTTTCCAACACCGAGCCTCCCATCTACGACGTCGTGCTGGAATGGGCCGCGCTGGTGCGCGAAATGCGCCCGCGCTGAGCGTCAGGAGCCTGCCCCATGCCGCAAGCCGCCTCCGCGCTCGAAATCGCGCGTGCGCTGATCCAGTTTCCTTCGGTCACGCCGGCTGACGCGGGCGCCCTGCCCTGGCTCGCCAAAACCCTCGCCGACGCCGGTTTCAAAACCGAGCTCGTTACGTTTTCCGCGCCCGGCCAGCCCGACATCCTCAATCTGTGGGCGCGCTACGGGACGACGCGGCCGAACTTCGTGTTCGCCGGCCATACCGACGTCGTGCCGGTCGGCGACGCAAGCAAATGGCGACAAGGTCCGTTCGCAGGCGAAGTCGTCGACGGCAAGCTCTACGGTCGCGGCGCCTGCGACATGAAGGGCGGCGTCGCCGCGAGCGTCGCTGCGGCGCTGAATTTCATCGCCGGCGGCGCCTTCGAGGGCTCGATCAGCTTCCTCATCACCGGCGACGAGGAAGGGCCGGCGGTCAACGGCACCACAAAACTGCTCGACTGGGCGCTGAAGCGCGGCGAGGTCTTCGATCATTGCGTGCTGGGCGAACCCACCAGCGTCAAAAGGCTCGGCGACGTCGTGAAGAACGGCCGGCGAGGTTCGCTGACCGGGCGATTGACCATCGCGGGCAAGCAGGGCCACGTCGCCTACCCGCATCTCGCCGACAACCCGCTGCGCCGCCTCTCCGCCGCGCTCGACGCCTTGCACGAACCGCCGCTCGACGCCGGCACCGGCGACTTCCTGCCGAGCAATCTCGAGGTCGTCACGGTCGACGTCGGCAATCCCGCCACCAACGTGATTCCCGGCGAGGCGCGGCTCGCGTTCAACATCCGCTTCAACGACCGCTGGACGCCGGAGACGCTGCGCGCAGAGATCGGCGCGCGGCTCGCGCGCGTCCTCCCGGAAGGCGGTTACAAGCTCGCCTTCGATCCAACCAACGCGGTCGCCTTCCTCACCCCGCGCGGCCCGTTCACCGATCTTGTCGCGGCCGCCATCCACGACGTCACGGGGGTCGCGACCGAACTCTCGACTGGCGGCGGCACGTCTGACGCGCGTTTCATCAAGGACGCCTGCCCGGTCGTCGAACTCGGCCTCGTCGGCGCCTCGATGCATGGCGTCGATGAGTGGGCTGACGTCAGGGAGCTCGAAGGGCTGACCCGGATCTATGAGCGGGTGCTGGAGCTTTATTTCAAGCGGAGTTGAGGAGCGCTCCTGTAGCCACGGTCGTCGACCGCGGGGGTTCAGCTTGGAGAACATTTGCCAAATCGGATGCCGCGGCGCGCCCGGGGTCAGCGACCCCGGCTACAAAATGGCGCCTGCCGATTCCTCTAACTCTCCTGCATTCCCGCAAGTTTGCCGATCCCGTCGTTCTCTTCCTCCTCGCCATACGGCATTCCGCCAGGCGTGAGCGCGGAGTGGACGCGCTTCGAGCGGAACAGCGGATAGAACAGCTCGACCCACCATTTCTCCGCGCCAAACAAGAGATCGTCGTTCAATCCGACCCGCGCCGGATAGCGCTGCGTGATGTGGGCGGTGCCGAACAGGACGTCCCAGAAGAATAGCAGGTTGCCGTAGTTGCCGGTGTAATGGCCGATGCCGTCGCGATTGGTCGCCGCATGATGGGCGAAGTGCGTCGCCGGCGTCGAGATGAGGCGTTGCACCAGCCACATCACGGGCGCCAGCACCTTGATCTTGTAGAGCGGCTCATCCCAGCGCACAGTCGGAATGGGCGCCGGTGATCACGGTGAGTTTCACCATCAGATAAACCAGATAGACCGTGCCCAGACCGAGATAGACGAGGATGCCGGAGACCCAGATCGCGGGCATGAACACATAATAGAAGAAGTTGTTTCGGTAGATCATCCGGGCGCTCATGTAATGCGCGGAATGGTGAGCGCGATGCAGCGGCCACAGGGACGGCTTATGCGAGGCGCGGTGCCACCAATATTGCAGCATGTCGTCGCCAACCAGCAGCAGCGCGACTTTGGCGTACCAGGGAATGTCCGCCAGCGCGTTCGCAAACTGCGGGACGACGGAATGTCCGATCGCTCCGGTGAGCCAGATGATCCCGGGTTGGGTCACGATCGCCAGCAGGGCGAAGCCGATCCCGTCGAGCGTGTTGTCCGCGCCGGTCGCGCCAAAATGCTGGGCGCGGTCGAGAACATATTCCATCACCGCAAACCCGGTGAACAGGGCGATCATGATCAGATATTGCATATGCGAAAGCATCGTGTCCCTCCCTTCACGCAACGACAGCGTGGCCGAGGACGCTTGGGCGTTAGGCCAGCGCTGCTCGGGAATGGGGCTGAACTAGCGAACGCCGCGGCGTCTGAATGTCACCGCCGTAACAATTTGGAGGCTGCTTCTGCAGCAAAAAGCTATGGGAAAACGTAGGCGTGCAGCCGCTGCCAGGAAGGCACGAACACGGCGCCATACCTGACTTCGACAAGCGCGAGTTTTTCGAGATCGCGCAGCAGGCGCCCAACCCGCTGCCGGGAGCCCAGACCGAGGTTGCCTATCTGCTCCTGGGTTATCGGGGCGGAGCCCCCGGGCTCCGGCCTCGTCCAGCTCCCCTGCGCGGACATCAGCAGAAGATACGCGAGCCGCTGCTGCGGCGGCTGCAGCGAAACATTCAGCATCCATTCAATCAACGCGCGCTGGATCGACCCGACATATTCGATCACGTGCAGCAGCGCCTGCGGATGCTGCGACACCGCCGCGCGAACCTTTCGGCGCGGAAGCGCGAGATAGCAGGCGGATCGGGAGCTCCACATGTCCCACGACATCGGCTGATCGCTCATGCACGACAACCAGGTCGCCCAGTCCCCGGAAACACTGGCAGGGCGCTGATCTTGCCGTCGCTGGTGAACATCGTCAGATCGACGCTGCCCTCGACAACGAAGCGGATATGCTCGGGAACGCTCCCCTTGGCCACCAGCAGGGTGCGCTGCTCGTAGTGCTCGATCTTCGCCAGTGCAGTGAGGGCGCGAACCGAATCCTTCGGCAGAACGGCGAGCACCTGGCTGTTCTCGATGATCGATTGAGGATCGAGTTTGGCTTTGCCCACGTAACCTCGCGCCTCCCCAATCCGCCGTTTGTCCCAGCGGATTCTCGCCCGCTTCAACTGTCAACGACGCAGGCGATCCGTTCAGTGAAAGGTGAACCGGGCCGCGATCCAGACCAGGGCAATGGCGATGATCCACAGCGCCACGGAATCCCAGCGCGCCGCGTCTTCCATCAGCCGCACCTCCGGCCAGGAATTGATCCAGCGCCCGACCTTGGCGATCCGTCCCGACGCCCACGTCGCTTCCCGCGCCAGTTCCTTCGCGGCGTTGGCGATGTCTTCGAGACGGCCGCGCGGTCCGAGGTTCTCGGCGATCCAGGCGCCGACGACAGGTTCCGCCGTCCGCCACATGTCGAGCCGGGGATCGAGCTTGCGGGCGACGCCCTCGACGACGACCATGGTCTTCTGCAGCATCACCAGCTCGAGCCGGGTCTGCATGTCGAACAGGCCGGTCACCTCGAACAGCAGGGTCAGCAGCTTCGCCATCGAGATCTGGTCGGCCGGGCGCGCGTGGATCGGCTCGCCGATCGCCCGGATCGCCTGCGCGAAATCCTCGACGCGGTGGATGCGCGGCACGTAGCCCGCCTCGAAATGCACCTCGGCGACGCGCAGATAGTCGCGGCGGATGAAGCCGAACAGGATCTCGGCCAGGAAGCGGCGCTCCTTCAGCCCGAGCCGGCCCATGATGCCGAAGTCGAGCGCGACGATGCGCCCCTCGCGCGATCGATCGAGGAAATTGCCGGGGTGCATGTCGGCGTGAAAGAAGCCGTCGTAGAGCGCGTGGCGCAGAAACGACTGGATGATCTTCCGGCCCAGCGCAGGCGCGTCGAAGCCGAGCTTTTCGAGCGCGGCGGGATCGGAGGCCGGCACGCCGTCGATCCATTCCATCGTCAGCACTTCGCGCGTCGTGCGGTCCCAGTCGATGCGCGGGCAGCGGAATTCCGGGTCGTCGCTCGATGATTGTCGGCGAATTCCGCCGCCGCCGCCGCCTCGAGCCGAAAATCCATCTCCATGCGCACCGAGCGCGCCAGCGTCTCGACCACCTGCACGACCTTCAGGCGCTTCAGGTCGGGATTGAAGCGTTCGGCCAGCCGGGCGGCGAAGAACATGTCGGCGAGATCGCGCCGGAAGCGTCGCTCGACGCCCGGCCGCAGAATTTTCACCGCGACATCGCGCACGCCGTCGCCGTCGCGGACCTTGGCGCGATGCACCTGCGCGATCGAGGCGGCGGCGACCGCGTCGCCGAATTCGACGAACACTTCGTCGATCTTGCGGTCGAACGCGGCTTCGACGCGGCCGACCGCGAATTCGCGGCTCGCCGGCGCCATCCGGTCCTGCAGCCGTTCGAGTTCGGCGGCGAGCTTCGGGCCGACGATGTCGGGGCGGGTCGCGAGGAACTGGCCGAGCTTGACGTAGGAAGGGCCGAGCCGGTCGATGGCGCTCGACAGGCCGGTCGCGCCGCTGACGCCCGGGCGCGCGACCAGGTTGGCGAGCCGGATGCCGGCCTTGGCGACCGCCGGCAAGCCCCGCGTGTCGAAATCCACGAAGGCGCCTTCGCGCGCCAGCACGAAGCCGGCGCGCGCCATCCGAACCGCGTGACCAAGAATGTTCAGCATCGCGCGGTCAGAGCTTCCAGCCCGAGTGGATCGCGACGATGCCGCCGCTGAGCCGCGTGAAGCTCGCCCGCGCGAAACCCGCGTCCGCGATCATCGACGGCGAACACCTCGGGAGCCGGAAATTTGCGGATCGACTCGACGAGGTAGCGATAGGGCGCGCCGTCGCCCGCCACCACCTTGCCGAGCGCCGGGATCGCCGCGTCGGAATAGAAGCCGTAGAGCTTGTCGAGCACCGGCAGGTCGACGCTGCGAGAATTCGAGGCAGAGGAACCGCGAGCCGCGCTTCAGCACGCGATAGCGCTTCGCTTCAGCGCGAGCGGTCAATGCGCGGCACGTTGCGAATGCCGAAGGCGATCGTGTAGCCGTCGAAGGCGTTCGCCTCGAACGGCAACGCCTCGGCGTTGCCCTCGACGAAACGGACCCTGTCGCCGCCGCGGCGCTTGGCGGCGCGCTCCTCGCCGACCCGCAGCATGTCGGCGTTGATGTCGAGCACGGTCACTTCGGTGTCGCGGCCGCCGGCGTTGGCGACCCGAAACGCGACGTCGCCGGTGCCCCCGGCGACGTCGAGATGGCGGTAGGCGCGATTTCGCGGCGGCCGGACCTTGGCGACCAGAATGTCCTTCCAGACCCGGTGCAGCCCCGCCGACATCAGGTCGTTCATCAGGTCGTAGCGGCCGGCCACCTTGTGGAACACGTCGTCGACCAGGCCCTGCTTTTCGTCGAGCCTGACGGTGCGTTCGCCGAAATGGGTTTGCTGAGGCTGAGCGGACATGAAAGTCTCCGGACCGGCCTATAGCCCTAGCCCCGGGCTCGCGCCAGACGCAAGCCGCGACGGTTAGCCGCGGCTTTGTCGCGCAAATCGAGACGTGATTAACCCGAAGCGCGACTACCGTCGTCAGGCGACCGCTGCTACCAAGGGCGTCACGCGCCGCGCCAGGGGAGTTTAGGCAACGTGAGAACCTTCGTCGCAACCATGATGACCGTCGCCACCTTGCTCGCCGCGTCCGGCGCCGCGCGCGCCCAGGACGCCGCCGCGGGCGAAGCCGTGTTCAAGAAATGCAAGGTCTGCCACCAGATCGGCGAAGGCGCCCATAACATGGTGGGACCGTCCCTGAACGGCGTCGTCGGCCGCAAGGCGGGCACGGAAGAAGGCTACAATTATTCCGACGCCAACAAGAACTCCGGCCTCACCTGGGACGAAGCTACGCTCACGGAATATCTGAAGGACCCGAGGGCCAAGGTGCCCGGCACCAAGATGACGTTCCCCGGCCTGACCCACGATGAAGACATCAAGAACGTCATCGCCTACCTGAAGCAGTTCGGGCCGGACGGCAAGAAGATGTAACTTCAGAATTCAGCTCACGAGAAGAGCCGGGTTTGTCGTCGGATTGACACGAGCTTTGCTGCGGTGCGAGGAGACCCCACCCTGAGGGCGGGATGGAGAAAAGCTTGCGCGAGCAACTGGACGTGTTGGGCCTGGGCAACAGCCTCGTCGATATCCTGACCTCCGTCGATGATCCCTACCTTTCGAAATACGAAATGGCCAAGGGCGCGATGACGCTGATCGACGAGGAGCGCGCCGAGGCGCTTTACGGCCTCGTCGAGCACGCGACCATCATGAGCGGCGGCTCGGCGGCCAACACCGCGGTCGGCGTCGCTTCGCTCGGCATCTCCTCGGCCTATATCGGCAAGGTGAAACATGACGCGCTCGGCGAGACGTTCCGGCGCGACATCCGCGCGACCGGCGTCGGTTTTGACACCGAAAGCCGCTACGGAAGGCCCCGCGACCGGCCGATGCTTCGTGTTCGTGACGCCCGATGGCGAGCGGACGATGAACACCTTCCTCGGCGCCAGCTCCTACCTTTCGCCCGCAGACGTCGACGAAAATCTCGTGCGCTCGGCCCGCTTCGTCTATCTCGAAGGCTATATGTGGGACCGCCCCGACGCCAAGGAAGCGTTCCGCAAGGCCGGGCGGATCGCCCGCGCCGCCGGGGCGCGCGTGGCGTTGACGTTGTCGGATTCGTTCTGCGTCGACCGCTTCCGCGGCGAATTCCTCGACCTGATGCGCTCGGGGATTGTCGACACGGTCTTCGCCAACACCGACGAAGCGCTGTCGCTCTATGAGACGCCCCACCTGCACGAAGCCTTCGACGCGCTTGCGCGGGAAGGCGTGGTCGCAGCGGTGACCCGCTCGGAGAAGGGCTCGATCGTAATCGAGGGCAGTGAGCGCGTCGAAGTTCCCGCCTACCCGATCCGTGCGCTCGTCGACACCACCGGCGCCGGCGACCTCTACGCTTCGGGCTTCCTCGCCGGCCTTGCGCACGGCCATGACCACGCCGGCTGCGCGCGATTGGGCGCTCTGGCGGCGGCGGAGATCATCCAGCACGTCGGCGCGCGGCCGCTGACCTCCCTGCGCGAATTGGCGGACGCCAAGGGGCTGTTTGGCTGAGCGGACCGGCCAATAGGAAATAAATTGCCGATTTCAAGACCTTGCCTGATCGGCTTGTCGCCGCTTAGTCTGGCGGCCGCCGCGTCTCCCTGACGCTGCCGATCTCAGGACAAACCCATGAAATATCGACCTCTCGGAAGGACCGGGCAGTTCGTTTCCGAAATCTGTCTGGGCACCATGACGTTCCACGGCGGCGCCGGCTTCTGGCGCAATGTCGGAACCGTCGAGCAGGAAGGCGCGAATAAGCTGGTCGCCGGCGCGCTCGAAGCGGGCGTCAATTTCATCGATACCGCCGACGTCTATTCGGAAGGCCAATCCGAGGCGGTGCTCGGCGTCGCCTTGCGCGATCTCAAGGTCAAGCGCGAAGACGTGATCATCGCGACCAAGGTGCGCGGCCGCACCGGGACCGGCCCCAACGACGTCGGCTTGTCGCGCGGACACATCATGGATCAGGTGACCGGCAGCCTGAAACGCCTGCAGCTCGACCACATCGATCTCTATCAGATCCACGGCTTCGATCCGGTCACGCCGCTCGAAGAGACGCTTCGCGCGCTCGATGACTGCGTGTCGAAGGGCTACGTGCGCACGATTGGTTGCTCGAACCTCGCAGCCTGGCAGATCATGAAAGCGCTCGGCATTTCCGAGCAGCGCGGCTATGCGCGCTTCGAGACCGTGCAGTCCTACTATTCGATCGCCGGACGTGAACTCGAGCGCGAAGTGTTGCCGGTCGTCGAGGACCAGGGCCTCGGCGTGATGGTCTGGAGCCCGCTGGCGGGCGGCTTCCTGTCCGGCAAGTTCACCCGCGAGGGGTCGAAATCCAATGACGCGCGTCGCGCGGTGTTCGACTTCCCGCCTGTCGACAAGGAGCGCGCCTACGACATCATCGACGCAATGAAAATTGTCGGCGATCGCCACGACGTCTCCGTCGCGCGCGTTGCGCTCGCCTGGCTGCTGCAGCGCAAGGGCGTGATGAGCGTCATCATCGGCGCCAAGACGATCGAGCAGCTCAACGACAACCTCGCCGCCGCGAAGCTCGAACTGACTGCCGACGACGTGGCCGAACTCGACAAGGTGAGCACGCTGAAGCCGGAGTATCCGGGCTGGATGCTGGCGCGGCAAGCCGACGGCCGCACGCCGGCGCCGAAAGCGTGAATTCGTCATGCCCGGGCTTGTCCCGGGCATCCACGCGGCGGCGCTGGCAGTCAGACAGTTCGTAAGCTCGTACGGCGGCACGGCGTGGATAACCGGGACGAGCCCGGTCATGACGAAAATGTCGTGATCAGACAAATGGTTTAAATCACCAAATCATCGGAGGAAACAAACATGGCTAAGGTCAAATGGGGCGTGCTCGGCGTTGCGAAAATCGCCACCGAGAAAGTCATTCCGGCGATGCAGCTCGGCAAAGACAGCGAGATTTTCGGCATCGCCTCGCGTGACGGCGCGCGGGCGGCCGAGGCTGCAAAGAAACTTGGAATCCCGAAGTCCTACGGCTCCTACGAGGCGATGCTCGCCGATCCCGAGATCGAGGCGATCTACAATCCGCTGCCCAACGAGTTGCACGTGCCGTGGAGCGTCAAGGCGCTGGCCGCCGGCAAGCATGTTTTGTGCGAGAAGCCGATCGCGCTCGACGCCAAGGAAGCCGAGCAACTGATTGCGGCGCGCGACGCCTCAGGCAAGCTGCTCGCCGAAGCCTTCATGGTGCGCTTTCATCCGCAATGGCGCCGCGCGCGGGAGATCGTGCGCACGGGCGGCATCGGCGACGTGCAGGCGATCCAGACCCTGTTCGCCTATCGCCTGCTCGACGGCGACAACATCCGCAACAAGCCGCCGGGCGGCGGCGGGCTCTACGACATCGGCTGCTACGCGATTTTGACCGCTCGCTACATCTTCGGCGCCGAGCCGATCCGCGTCGCCGCCGCGATGGACGTCGATCCGAAATTCGGCACTGACCGACTGGCTAGCGCCCTGATTGAATTCCCCGGCGGCCGGCATCTGACCTTCAGCACCGGCACCCAGCTCGCCGGCGCGCAGCGCGTGACGATCGCGGGCTCGGGCGGACGCATCGAGGTTCAGATCCCGTTCAACGCGCCGATTGATCGGCCGACCCGCATCGTCGTCGATTCCGGCGTCGATCTGGTTGGCGGCGGCGCGAAGGTCGGAGGAGTTCGCGACCTGCGATCAGTACACGCTGCAGGGCGACGCGTTTTCGCGCGCCATCCGCTCCGGCGGCAAGCTCGACTACCCGATCGAGGATGCGATCGCCAACATGCGCGTCATCGACGCCTGCTTCCGCGCCGCGCGCGAGGGCGTCTGGGTGAAGCTGTGATTATCGGATACTACGGATAAGGCATGCATCGGTAGCCGGCGGCATTCGGGAACACGTGCGCGAAATAGTGGGGCGGACAGCCGTCGGACGACCCCTCCTCTTTCTCCTCAGCCGGAGCCGGCGTCGACGGACTCGCTGGCGCCACGGCCTTTCGCACCGGCTTGTGACTCGGCGCGGGCGGTTCGCGCAGTGTCGGTTTGACGATCGCGGGGGCAGGTCGGGCCCGCACGGCCGGCGGCGCTGGCTTCGGCGGCGGCTCGGGCGCGGCGCTGGCGGCTTTGGCCGTGGGGCTCGGCGTGGGGGTAGCGTCAACCGGGAAGACCCCTCGGGTCAGCGCCCTCGGTTTCGAGGACGCAGCCTTGGACGGCGCTCCCGCAAGGACGTCGATTTGATCGACCGCAAGGCTTGCGAACGCGCCGTTCAACGCCGCCCCGTCCCGGCCGTCATGGATTTGCCGCCATGCCTGCTGGTCGGCGGGCGGCGGCGTCAGATAAAATTCGGGCGCGCCGGAGATCGAGAGTTCCGGCGACTGCCGTCCGCCTGTCGAGGATATGACTTTGTGCTCGACCTCGCGGAATAGCGAGGCGACCTCCAACCCGGGGACCGCAAGCTCCTCCAGCAAGGCTTTGGCGAACGGGCTGTTGCGTCCCACGCCATCGATGGCCACCTGCCCCGCTTGGGTCGCGTAGACGATCATGATCCCCTGCGTCGGCTCGGCGGGGCCGAGACCGTGCAACACCGGCGCATCGCGCGAGCTGCCGGAAATCGCCTGCACGAGATGGGCGGCGGGCGGATGGTCGCGACAGGAATTGAGGATCATGATCTTGACGCCAGGCGACACTTCCAGCGCGTCCCTGATGTCGTCGACTCCCACCATTTCGTGTCGAAGGTTGATCGGGTCCTGCAGTTCGGCATCGACCGGCATCACATAGTTGCGGCCCTCGTCCTGCATGCCGTGACCGGCGAAATAGATCAACGCCGCTTCCGAGCCCGGCGCCGCGCGCGGAGAATTGCGCCAACGCCTGATCGAACTGGCGCTTGGTCGCATTGCGCAGCAGCGTAACTTTGAAGCCGACGCCGGTGAGCGCGCTCGCCACGTCCTCGGCGTCGTTGATGGGATTGGTGAGCGGCGCCGTGTGGGTGTAATCCGCGTTGCCGATCACAAGAGCGACCCGCGACTGCGCGAGGCTCGCGACGGGCCACAGCGCGAACGCGACGACCAGGAACCGCATCCAGAGAGACAATCGTCTCATGTTCCGCTCTTGAAGAGGAGATCGATCAAGGCGAACTCTCCGGACGACAACCAACAAAGCAAAGGCTGCTGATGACCCTCATTCTGAGCTTGTCGAAGGATGCGCCACCGCAGCTTTCGGGCTTGCTGGCGACGGCGTCAAGCTGAAGCGCCCTTCGACAGGCTCAGAACAGAGGCCCGTGCAGCCGCTTCTGACTATCCCTTTACGGTCTGCACTTGGCCTGCTTCATCATCAACCGCCTTTGCCGAGCTTCTTCAACCACGCGTTCGCCTGCCGCCGCACGTTGACCGGCGCCGTGCCGCCGTAGGACGTGCGGCTCTTGACCGAGTTCATCACGCCGAGAACCGCGAACACGTCGTCAGTGATGCGCGGCTCGATCGCCTGCAGATCCTCGAGCTTCAGCTTCTCAAGCGCCACGCCCCGCTCGGAAGCGACCGCAACGATCCGGCCGGTGGCGTGATGCGCCTCGCGGAACGGCATTTTCAGCGTCCGAACAAGCCAGTCGGCGAGGTCGGTCGCGGTCGCATAGCCGGAGCCCGCCGCGGCGCGCATCCGCTTGGCGTCCGGCGCCAGATCGCGCACCATACCCGCCGCTGCGGCGAGGCACAGGGAAAGCGTTTGCAGCGCGTCGAACACGCCCTCCTTGTCCTCCTGCATGTCCTTGGAATAGGCGAGCGGCAGGCCTTTCATCACGGTGAGCAGGCCGAGCAACGCGCCGAACACCCGGCCCGACTTGCCGCGCACCAGTTCGGCGGCGTCGGGGTTGCGCTTCTGCGGCATGATCGACGACCCCGTCGAGAACGCGTCGCTGAGTTTTATGAAGCCGAACTGCGGCGTGCACCACAGCACCAGTTCCTCGGCGAAGCGCGACAGATGGACGGCGCAGATCGAGGCGGCCGCCAGCGTTTCCAGCGCGAAGTCTCGGTCGGCGACGCTGTCGAGCGAATTGGCGGTCGGGCGGTCGAAGCCAAGCGTCCTGGCGGTGGCGTGACGATCGATCGGGAACGAGGTGCCGGCAAGCGCGGCGGCTCCGAGCGGGCTTTCGTTGAGACGCGCGCGCGCATCCCGGAAGCGGCCGCGATCGCGCGCCAGCATCTCGACATAGGCGAGCAGATGATGGCCGAAGGTGACCGGCTGCGCCGACTGCAGGTGGGTGAAGCCCGGCATCACCATGTCGGCGCTGGCGAGCGCGCGCTCGGCGAGCGCCCGCTGCAGTTCCGCGATCTGGCGCGTCGAGCGCGTCGATCGTGTCGCGCACCCAGAGCTTGAAATCGGTCGCCACCTGATCGTTGCGCGAGCGCGCGGTGTGCAGGCGGCCGGCAGGCGCGCCGATCAGCGTCGCCGAGCCGGCTCTCGACGTTCATGTGGATGTCTTCGAGGCGCGCGCGAGAAGGCGAATTGGCCTGCCTCGATTTCGCCCTTGACGTCGTCCAGACCCTGCGTGATCGCGGCGGCGTCTTCGGCGGCGACGATGCCCTCGGCGGCGAGCATGGCGACATGGGCTTTCGAACCCGCTATGTCCTGCTGGGCAAGCTTGCGGTCGAAATCGATGGAGGCGTTGATCTCCTCCATGATCTCGGCCGGACCTGTGGCGAACCGGCCGCCCCACATCTTGTTGCTCATTTGCGAACCCGGGTTGGATGAAATTGGAAAGCGGAAAACGAAAGGTTGTTGTAGCTGCGCTCGTAGCCGTAGCCCTGGCGGCCGGCGCGGCGGGCGTCTTCTACGGGATCGGCGCCAATGCGGGCAAGTCGGAGGTCGCCTGCGCGACCTCGTCGCAGCAGCGCGCGGCGGCGCTGAAGGGCCCTCGCGCAGGGCGATATCGCCGCGCTCGCCGTCAAGCCGCGCCGCTCGCGCCGGCGCTTTCGTTCAAGGGTCCAGATGGACAGGCGATGACGCTCGCCGACTTCAAGGGCCGCGCGCTGGCGCTGAACCTGTGGGCGACCTGGTGCGTGCCGTGCCGCGCCGAAATGCCGTCGCTCGACCGCCTGCAGGCGAAATCAGGCGGCCCCGCTTTCGAGGTCGTCGCCGTCAATGTCGACACCGCGAGGCTCGATCGCCCCGCCGCATTCCTCAACGAGATCGGCGTGAAGAACCTCAAGCGCTACGCCGACCCCAGCGGCGACGCATTCGAGACGCTGCGCCTCGCGGGCTCGGCGCTCGGCCTTCCAACGACGCTGCTGATTGACGCCGACGGGTGTCAGTTGGGCGTCGTGGCCGGCCCCGCAAACTGGGAGTCCGCCGACGCCGCTGCGGCCGTGAAGGCGCTCAGCGGCACGTGACGTCCGGTAGCTGAGGTCGTTGACCTCGGCCGGCGCAGCGCGCCTCCGTCCTGCAAGTCGCGAACGAGCGGAGCCCCCGCGGTCAGCGACCGCGGCTACAGGGCCGCTGCCAACAGGGCGTCGCCCTCACGCCGCCCGCGACTTGGGCTGCACTTCGCTGGTGTAATCGTCAATCAACTGCGCGGTCAGCTGGCCGGGCGTGAACCTGTATTCGGCGATCTCGCCGACCGGCGTCACTTCGGCGGCGCGTGCCGGTGATGAAACACTCGGAGAACGTCGACAGCTCCTCCGGCATGATGCGGCGTTCGATCACGTTGACGCCGCGCTTGCGGGCCAGCTCGATGACCGTCTTGCGGGTGATGCCGTCGAGGAAACAATCGGCGATCGGCGTGTGGATGGCGCCGTCCTTGATGAAGAACATGTTGGCGCCGGTGCATTCGGCGACGCGGCCCTCCCAATCGAGCATCATCGCGTCGGCGTAGCCGCGGCGCTCGGCGCGATGCTTGGAGATCGTGCAGATCATGTAGAGGCCGGCCGCCTTGGCGCGCGACGGCGCCGTGCGCGGATCGGGGCGGCGATATTCGGCGATGTCGAGCCGGATGCCCTTCATGCGCTGCGCGGGGTCGAAATAGCTCGGCCATTCCCAGGTCGCGATGGCGAGGTGGATCTTGTTGTTCTGCGCCGAGACGCCCATCATCTCCGAGCCGCGCCAAGCGAGCGGCCGGATATAGGCGTCGGACATGCCGTTCTTCTGCAGGGTCAGCGCCTTGGCGGCGTCGATCTCGGCGGCGCTGTAGGGCACCTCGAAATCGAGCAATGCGCGCCGATTCTCTCAGCCGCTCGGAATGCTCGGTCGACTTGAAGATCGCGCCGCCGTAGGCGCGCTCGCCCTCGAACACCGCGCTGGCGTAATGCAGGGCGTGGGTGAGCACGTGCACCTTGGCGTCGCGCCAATTGATCGAGCTCGTCCGTCAAACCAGATCCAGCCGTCGCGATCGTCGAATGTCTGTCCCGCCATCGGCGTACTCCTCTTGTCCCGGGCTCCCGGCTTTGCTTTTGGAACCGCCGGGTTCTATCACGAAATGGATGTCGTGGGGTTCGACTCCTACAGGGGAAAACCTAATATGTCAACAATGCTGACCTAATGGGTACGCGATGAGGGATCGCCTGGGCTCCAACGGCCGCGCGGCCGCGGAAGCGGGAGGCGCGCCGATGTACGATCTGATCGAGCTGTTCTATTTCGCCTATCGCGATTTCGTCGGCGATGCGGACCGGCTGCTGGAGGCCTACGGCTTCGGCCGCGCGCATCATCGGGTGCTGCATTTCGTCAGCCGCCACCCCGGCCTGACGATCGCCGCGCTGCTCGACATCCTGCGCATCACCAAGCAGAGCCTCAACCGCGTGCTGAAGGAACTGATATCGCGAGGGCTTCATCGAGGCCCGGGCCGGCGCCGTCGACCGGCGGCACCGCGAGCTCTACGTGACAGGCCGCGGCGAAGAACTCGCCCTGCAGCTTTCGCTCGCCCAGACGCGCAGGTTCGAGCGCGTTATCGAACGCGTCGGCGCCGAGGGACGCGAACCCGCGATCGCCTTCCTGCTGGCCATGGTCGACCCGCCGGACCGCGAGCGCGTGATTGAACTGACGGGGCTCAAGCTGCCCCGCGTCTTGGCCTGATCGCCGTCGGGGAGGATTTTCGCCTTGGCCGCTCCTGCACAGATGCTGCCCGACGATGCGCCGCACATCCTGGTTGTCGACGACGATCGGCGCCTGCGCGCGCTGGTCGCGACTTTCCTCGGCAAGCACGGCTATCGCGTCACGACCGCGGCATCTGCGGCGGAAGCGCGCGCCTACCTCGAAAGCCTCGAATTCGAACTGATCGTGCTCGACGTGATGATGCCCGGCGAAAGCGGCGTCGACTTCGCGCGCGGCCTGCGCGAGCAATCGGACATTCCGATCCTGATGCTGACCGCCCGTTCCGAACTTTCCGACCGGGTGCTCGGGCTCGAGGCGGGCGTCGACGATTATCTCGGCAAGCCGTATGATCCCAAGGAGCTGCTGCTGCGCATCGGCTCGATCTTGAGGCGCACCCGGCTGCCGGCGCCGGTTCGCGAAGGCGATGCGCTGGTCCGCTTCGGGCCGTTTGTGTTCTATCCCGAGCGCGGCGAATTGCGGGAGGGCGACGAGCCGATCCGGCTGACCGAGCGCGAGCGCGAAATCCTGCGGCTGCTGAGCGCGAAGCCCGGCGAAAGCGTCAGCCGCGAGGCGCTTGCCGGCTCGGGCGCTGGCGCCAACGAGCGCACGATCGACGTGCAGATCAACCGGCTGCGCCGCAAGATCGAGCGCGATCCCGCCAATCCGCTGTATCTGCAGACAGCGCGCGGCGCCGGCTACAAGCTGGTCGTCGATACGTGATCTCGGATTTCGCGAAATGGCTCTGGCGCGCCCTTCGGGGCCTCGCCGCGCTGTGGCGAGCGGGCGCGCGCTGGTTCGCCGACGTCTTGCCGAAGGGCCTCTATGCGCGCTCGCTGCTGATCGTCATCGTGCCGATGGTGCTGCTGCAGACGGCGGTGGCCTATGTCTTCATGCAGCGCCACTTCGACATCGTCACGCATCGGCTTTCGGCGGCCGTCGCGCGCGACGTCGGCGCGATGGTCGGACCTCTATCGCGCCATGCCGCCCGGGGCCGACGACCAGAAATTGCGCGCGATCGCCGCCGACCGCTTTCGGATGACGGTCGAATTGATGCCGCCGCAGGGCTTGCCGCCGCGCGTGCCGAAAACCTTTTTCGACGTGCTCGATCCGCTGATTCGCGCCCTGCCGGAGGAAATCGGCAATCAGTTGCACGATCCCTTCTGGGTCGATCCGGTCGGACGCTCGGGCCTGATGGAGATCCGCGTCGATCTCGGCTTCGGGGTGCTGAAGCTCATCACCCGGCGTTCGCTCGCCTACGAGCCCAACGTGCAGATTTTCATCCTGTGGATGGTCGCCGCCTCGATGGTGCTGATTTCGGTGGCGATCCTGTTCCTGCGCAACCAGATCCGGCCGATCCTTCGGCTGGCCGCAGCGGCGGAAGATTTCGGCAAGGGACGCGACGTCGAATTCCAGCCGCGCGGCGCGCGCGAAGTGCGTCAGGCCGGCTACGCGTTCATCGAAATGAAGCGGCGCATCGAGCGGGCGAGCGAACAGCGCACCGCCATGCTGAATGGCGTCAGCCACGACCTGCGCACGATCCTGACCCGCTTCCGGCTCTCGGTCGAAATGATGGAAGAGGCTCCCGAGGGCGAGCTGCTGCTGGCCGACATCGAGGAAATGCGCGCCATGCTGGAGGCCTATCTCGCCTTTGCGAAGGGCGATGGCGGCGAGCCGACGACGGTCACCAATCTGCGCGGCGTTCTCGAGGAGTTGCGCGTGGACTCGCGAGCGCCACGGCGCGCCCGTCAATGTCGAGATGAAGGGCGACCTCCACCTGAAAGTCAGGCCGCTGGCGATCAAGCGCTGCCTCGGCAATCTGATCTCCAACGCGCAAAAGTTCGGCCGCAGCGTGCTCGTCCAGGCGACGCGCGAGAATCGGTTCATCATCGTGCACGTCGACGACGACGGCCCGGGCATTGCGCCGGAACATCGCGAGGACGTGTTTCGACCGTTCCTGCGGCTCGACGAGGCGCGCAATCAGGACCAGGGCGGTTCGGGATTGGGCCTGGCGATCGCCCGGGACATCGCACGCTCGCATGGCGGCGACATCACGCTGGCGTCGAGTCCGCTCGGCGGCCTGAGGGCCACCGTGCGGGTGCCGGTGTAGCTGGTTTACCGGCGGCCGAGCGGCGCAGCCGGCCGGGAGATTGTGCGCGGCCGCTTGTATTCGACCACGACGGCGCGCGTACGGCCCGACACCAAAGTCGGTCGCCCCCGGGTTTGTGCGGACAGCCTGGTGGCGTAGGCCTGCACGTCCTCGACCGGCGCGCCGATCAGCGACGCGGCAATTTCCACCTTCTGTGAAGGATCGCTGGTCATGGCCTCAGCCGCGATCAGAGCTTCTTCAAGCGTCGGCGGTTCCTTGCGGACCCGTCGGGTCCCCACTTCGTTTTCCATACCGTGCTCATGCCGGCCTCTGCAGCGCCTTGTTCGGGCTTTTGAATTTCTAAAACGCGTTGATTTAATCTACAGCGTGAGTTGGCATGCTAGCACGTATGCTGCACTGCAGCAATCTTTTTCGCGCGAGATTCGCCCCATCCCAGCCGCTCAGACATCGTACATTTCCTGCCCTGCGTGAAGCGTGATAGCGGGTTTGCATCACCGTTTTTTGGCAGAGCCATGTCCGATCCTGAACCAGTCACAGCGGATGCAACTCCGAAGCCCTTCAAAGCGTTCCTGACGGACCTACGAAAACATTACGGTCTGCGGGCGGAGATCGACGCAGCCCATCGCGCGCCGGAACCAGAGCGCGTGGCGAGCCTCGCCGAGTTCGCCCAGCAGCCCGCGCCCGAGATTGCCGAGGCGCAGAAACTCGCCCGCCGGCTTGTCGAAGGCTTGCGCGGCCGGCCGGCCGGCGGCCTCGTGCAGGGGTTGATGCGGGAATATTCGCTCTCCAGCCAGGAAGGCGTCGCGCTGATGTGCCTCGCCGAGGCGCTGCTGCGGATTCCCGACGCGGCGACCCGCGACGCGCTGATCGCCGACAAGGTGGGCGGCGGCGAATGGCGCGCCCATATCGGCCAATCGCCCTCCCCGTTCGTCAACGCCGCCACCTGGGGGCTGCTGATCACCGGTCGGCTGATCGGCTCGGTCGACGAGCGCGGCCTCGCCGCCTCGCTCTCCAAACTGATCGCGCGCTCCGGCGCGCCGATCATCCGCGCCAGCGTCGACACGGCGATGCGGGTGCTCGGCGAGCAGTTCGTGTGCGGGCAGACGATCGAAGCGGCGCTCGCCCACGCGCGCAGCCTCGAAGCCAAGGGATTTCGCTATTCCTACGACATGCTCGGCGAGGCGGCGCTGACCGCCGAAGACGCCGAGCGCTATCTGCAGTCCTACGAGGTCGCGCTCGACGCGATCGGCGCGGCGTCGGCCGGCCGCGGCATCTACGAAGGCCCCGGCCTGTCCGTAAAACTGTCGGCGCTCCATCCGCGCTACAGCCGCGCCCAGCGCGAGCGGGTGATGGACGAACTCTACCCGCGCCTGAAGGCGCTGTTCCTGCGCGCCCGCAAATGGGACATCGGGCTCAACATCGACGCCGAGGAATCCGAGCGGCTCGACATCTCGCTCGACCTGCTGGAGGCGCTGTGCCGCGATCCCGATCTGCAGGGCTGGAACGGCATCGGCTTCGTCATCCAGGGCTATCAGAAGCGCGCCTATTTCGTCGTGAAATGGGTGATCGAGCTGGCGCGCGCCACCAGGCGGCGCATCATGGTGCGGCTGGTCAAGGGCGCCTACTGGGATAGCGAGATCAAGCGCGCGCAGGTCGAAGGCCTCGCCGATTTCCCTGTTTTCACGCGCAAGATCCACACCGACGTTTCCTATCTCGCCTGCGCGAAGCTGCTGCTGTCGGCGCCCGAGGCGGCGTTCCCGCAGTTTGCGACCCACAACGCGATGACGCTCGCCGCGATCCACGCGATGGCGGGCCCGAACTATTACGCCGGGCAATACGAGTTCCAGTGCCTGCACGGCATGGGCGAGCCGCTCTACAGCCAGATCGTCGCGCAGCGGCCGTGCCGCATCTATGCGCCGGTCGGCTCGCACGAGACGCTGCTCGCCTATCTGGTGCGCCGGCTGCTGGAGAACGGCGCCAATTCCTCGTTCGTCAACCGGATCGCCGATCCCAACGTGCCGGTCGAGGCGCTGATTGAAGACCCGGTCGCTGCGGCGCGTAGGATCGAGCCGTTTGGCTCGCCGCATCCACGCATCGCGCTGCCAGTGGACCTGTTTGGCGCCGAGCGGGCGAACGCGAAGGGCGTCGATCTGTTCAACGAGGCCGCGCTGACGGAACTGGGCGGCGCGCTCACCTCCGTCGCGCCGCCGGCTCGGCGGCGGCCGTGCGATCCGAAATCCGGCCTTCACGCACGATGTCGTCGGCGAGGTCGTCGAAGCCGACGCGGCGGACGTCGCCGCGGCCTGCGCGCGCGCCGCCGACGCGGCGCCGGCATGGGCCGCCGTCGCGCCCACCGAGCGCGGCGCAGCGCTCGACCGCGCCGCAAATCTGTTCGAACGCGACATCGGCCGCCTGTCCGGCCTGATCGTGCGCGAGGCGGGCAAGTCGATCGTCAACGCGATCGGCGACGTGCGCGAGGCCGTCGATTTCCTGCGCTATTACGGCGCCGAAGTCGCGCGCGGCTTCGACAACGCGACGCACAGGCCGCTCGGCGTCGTCGCCTGCATCAGCCCGTGGAATTTTCCGATCGCGATCTTCAGCGGACAGGTCGCCGCCGCGCTCGCCGCCGGCAACGCTGTGATCGCAAAACCAGCGGAAGAGACGCCGCTGATTGCGCTGGAAGCTGTGCGGCTGCTGCATGAGGCCGGCGTCCCCGCCGACGCGCTGCAGGCGCTGGTCGGCGACGGCGCGGTCGGCGCGGCGCTGACCGGCGACCACAGGGTCTCGGGCGTGATGTTCACCGGCTCGACCGAAGTCGCGCGCCTCATCCAGGCCTCGCTCGCCAGGCGGCTCGGCCCCGGTGGCGCGCCGATCCCGCTGATCGCCGAGACCGGTGGTCAGAACGCGCTGATCGTCGATTCGTCCGCGCTCGCCGAACAAGTCGTCGGCGACGCGATCGCCTCCGCGTTCGATTCCGCAGGGCAGCGCTGCTCGGCGCTGCGTCTGCTCTGCCTGCAGGACGACATCGCCGACCGCACGCTGACCATGCTGAAGTCGGCGATGCAGGAACTGACGGTCGCGCCGCCCGACCGTCTGTCGACGGACATCGGTCCCGTCATCTCCAGCGAAGCGCGGACGGGCCTGCAGCGCCATATCGATTCGATGCGCGACCGCGGTTTCGCGGTCCATCAGCTCAGAACTCGGAGACGACTGCGCCGCACGGCCATTTCCTGTCGCCGACGATCATCGAGGTATCTGGCGTCAAGGATCTCGGCCGCGAGCAGTTCGGGCCGGTGCTGCATGTCCTGCGCTACAAGCGCGAAGCGCTGCCCGCGCTGATCGACGAGATCAACCAGACCGGCTACGCGCTGACCGGCGGCGCGCATTCGCGCATCGACGCGACGATCGACCTCATCTGCTCGCGCCTCGCCGCCGGCAACCTCTATGTCAACCGCAACATCATCGGCGCGGTCGTCGGCGTGCAGCCGTTCGGCGGCCACGGGCTTTCTGGCACGGGCCCGAAAGCAGGCGGCCCGATCTACATGAAGCGTTTGCTCGCCGCATCGCCTGCCGCGTGGCCGCCGCTGCCGGCCGGCAGCCCGTCGCCGCACGCCCTTGCGTTCGCGCAGGCGCTGCGAGCCCACGGACAGGACGAACTGGCGGAGCTGGCCGAACGGCTAGCCCGCGGCGCCCGGCTCGGCCTCGCCATCGAACTCAAGGGCCCCGTCGGCGAACGCAACGTCTATTCGCTGCACCCCCGCGGCGTCGTGCTCTGCGACGCGGCGACCGAAGAGGCGCTGCTGGCCCAGATCGCCTGCGCTCTGAGCACCGGCAATCGCGCCGCGCTCGACGGGCCGGCGGCCGACGCGGCGATCTTCGCCTACCCAGGCCTGCCGCTCGAGCGCGCTGCGCCCGGAGCGCCGCTGCAAGCCGCGCTCACCGACCGCGCAGGCGACGCGCTGGTCGCGTTCGCCGGCGAACTCGCAAGGCGCGACGGCGAGATCGTCAGCCTGCATCGCGTCGATGCGGACACGTTGAGGCGCGACGAGGCGCCGCTAGACCTGCTGCTGCTGGAGCGCTCGCTGTGCGTCAACACCACGGCCGCCGGCGGCAATGCCAGCCTGATGTCGATCGGTTGATCTGCTAAATCGGCGCAATATTTGACGGCCGCACACCGCCCTCGTCCTGAGCCTCCGCCGCCCTCGTCCTGAGCCCGTCGAAGGACGCTGCCGCCTACGCGATCCTGGGCGCGAGCTCGCCTGCGATTGCAGTGTTACGGCAACTTTTCCCGGCGGAAGCCAAGCGGGCACCGGACGTCCTTCGACGAGCTCAGGACGAGGACGGTGACTTCGCTGCAGACAGAAAGGCGCCTCACCCCAGCTGCTGCGCCCTGCGATCTTCCAGAAAGGCCCGGAAATCGCCCATCGAGGCGAAATTGAACTGACCCTCGGTCATCTCCGCTTCGACCGAACCGTCGGAAAAGATGGCATAATTCGCGCCGCCGGCGCTGTATCGGCCGATCAGCCGCGGCGGGGGTTCGGGATGGGCGAAGGTCTCTTCGATCTCTTCCAGGGTGGGCAGATGGCCGGAGCGATTCTCGTTGACGGGATCTTCGGCGGTGGAGCGCTCAGCCGCGCGGGGCGGGGCCTTGGGGGGCTCAGCCTTGGGGGGCTCAGCCGCTCGCGGCGCGACCAGCGGAGGCTGCGGCGCGGGCGCCGCCGGCGCAGGGTGCGCTGCGTGGGCCTCGGCGAAATGGCCGAGGTGGGCTTCGTCGGCGAACAGCGCATTGCCAAACCGGGTGCCAACGCGTTCGATCCGGATCAGGAGGGCGCCAATCGACGCAACGACGCAAGCGGAACTCAAAGCGATCACGCCGCAGCCGGCATAGAGCAGCCCGACCTCCGTCGGCATCAGGTCGACGCTGGCCACCAGGGCGCCGCCGCCGCCGATGGCGAGGATCAACGCGAGAATGAATACGAATATTGCCATATAGGGTCTCTGCCTTCGCCACCTTGCAACACGGGTATTTTGTCAATATCGCGGCGCGGGTTGCGGCTTTGGGAGGGGAGGACTACTTAAGATCGCGACAGCGGAAGGCTCGACCTCCCTCGTCCACAGTCCGTTTCAAGTCTGGAGCCGTGCAATGTCTTTCTCGCTTCCCGAACTGCCCTACGCTCACGACGCCCTCGGGCCTTATATGTCGAAGGAGACGCTCGAGTTCCATCACGACAAGCACCATCTGGCTTACGTCAACAATGGCAACAACCTGTTGAAGGGGACCGAGTGGGAAGGCAAGAGCCTTGAGGAGATCGTCAAGGGCTCGTTTGGCAAGAATGCCGCGCTTTTCAACAATGCGGGCCAGCATTACAACCACACTCACTTCTGGAAATGGATGAAGCCGAATGGCGGCGGCGCCATTCCGGGCGCGCTCGAGAAGGCGCTTACCGAATTCGTTCGGTTCCGTCGCCAAAGCGAAAGAGGACCTGATCGCCGCCGGCACGACGCAGTTCGGCTCGGGCTGGGGCTGGCTGGCCGTCCAGGGCGGCAAGATCGTCGCCGCCAAGACCGCGAATGGCGAGAGCCCGCTGGTCCATGGCGCCACGCCGATCCTCGGCGTCGACGTGTGGGAACACTCGTATTACATCGACTACCGCAATCGCCGCCCCGACTACCTGAAGGCGTTCGTCGAAAATCTCGTCAACTGGGAATACGTCGCCGAGCTCTACGCCGCAGCGACCAAGTAAAGTCCGTTTTCTGGACGCGAAACGGCCGGCCCCCCTGGGGCCGGCCGTTTCTTTTTGTCGCGCTCGTGAGTTCAGCTCTTGGTCGCCGGCGCGGGCGAAGGCTTGGCGGCCTGCGGCGGTGCGGCTTTGGCATCCCAGCCTTCAGGCGGCTGTGGTTGGTCGTTGGCGGCGGCCGATAGCGGCTTGACCTTGAAGTCCGCGAGTTTCTTCTGGGCTTCGGCGTAGGCCTTCGGGTCAAGTTTCGCGGCGATTTCGTCGCGCTTCTTGCCGGCGTCGGCGTCACCTTGCTGGGCGGCGAGCGAGAACCAAAGCCACGATTGCGCCAGGTCCTGGGCGACGCCGAGGCCGCGGCCGTAGAGCACGCCGAGATTGAACTGGCTGTCGCGCACCCCGTATTCGCCGGCGGCGCGGAAGCCGGCAGCGGCGGCGGCGTAGTCGGGCTTGCCCGTGCCGCCGTCCTCGGCGTTCATGACCGCGAGGTTGTGGATGGCGCGGGCGTTTCCGGCGTCAGCGCTCTTCTTGTACCAGGCGCGCGCGAGCTGCGGGTCCTTGGTCACGCCGACGCCGCGCTCATAGAGCGCTCCGGTGCGATATTCCGCATAGGGCTGCCCCTGGGCGGCGGCGAGCTCCATCCAGCGCGCGCCGATCTTCGGATCGCGGGTAACGCCGCGGCCCTCGAGGAAGCGCAGCGAGACCTCGATTTCGCCGGCGGGATCGCCGGCCATCGCGGACAGCTTTATCGTATCTGGCAACGCCCCCGGCAGGACGGCGAGCAGATCCGAATTCGGACCCGTCGCGCTGGGCGTCGCGGGCGACTTCGCGCCCTCGACCGAACCGGTCGGCGCATAGTCGACCTTTGGCGCGGCGGCCGGGCGTCGTGCGGAGGGCGGCAGGCGTCGCGACGGCGACGGGCGCGGCTGCGCTCGCCAGCGGCGTCTCGACCGGCGAAACGGGGGTGATATCCGCGCGGTGGATAAACGGCAGTCGGCCGCCACGCAGTTCGGTGATCGCAACCGTCGCCGCCGCGACGAGCAGTACGGCGCCGATCAGGAACGGCACGCGTTTGGTCGCCAGCACCCCCTGCGCCTGTTTCAACACGCCCAATCGGGTCACGTTCGCGCGCTTCGAAGTTTCCGGCTTGCTCTCGCCCTCCTCCGGCGCCTCGCGTCGCGCGTTCATCTCGGTCATCGCGGCGCGGCGCGCGGCCGCGATATGGGCTTGCAGATCGGTCGGCTTGCGCGCCGAGCGGCGCCTCGGTCGGCTGTTGCTGCAGCCGCGCGCGCGCCACGGCGCCCGGCTCGATCGGAATCGCCCGACCCTCATCAGCGGAACGGGCGAAGTGCGACGGCGCCGACTGAACCTGAGGCAAAGGCCGGGGTCGGTCAGGAATGTCGCCGATCGCGAACGGATTTGCAGCGGGCTGGGGCGCATAATTAGCCTGCGGCGCATAGCCAGCCTGCGGCGCTTGGGCGGGCCGCGGAGCTGGTTCCGGCCCGGAACCCTCCAGATCGCCGAGGCGCTCGGAAAGCTCTTCCAGAATTTCCTGAACGCGGGAGACGCGCGCCGACATGCGCCGCTCGGCGTTCGCCTGCTCGGCTCTAAGCTCGGTGACGCCGTCGGCGACGTTGCGGAAATGGGACGCGGGCTCGACGACTTCGAGCAGCAGTTTGCGGGTGTCCTCGAACTCGGCGACGAGGTCGGAAACGGTCTTCTCCAGCGCGCTGTTGGAGCCGGTATCCGAGCCGATCGCGTCGAGGCGATCGTGGATCTCCGTCACCTGACGGAGCAGCAGTTCGGCGTCGACGCCGAGTCCGGTCGCGGAGCCGAGCCGTTCGGCGATCATCGCCGCTGCGCGCGCCACCTGCTCGTCGTCGAGCGTTGCGCCGCCCTGCGCATCGAGACGGTCGCCGAGCTCCCGGATCGCCTGCTCGAGCGGTGCGGGATCGACAGCGTCGATCCGGGCTTCGATCTTGGACAATGCGTCGATGAAGGGCGTGAGCGCCTCGGTGGCGCCGCTCACGCTCTCGAGCTTGCGTCCGAGGTCGTCGAACATCCATTCGATCGCGCTGGTGTCGATCTTCGCCGGACGCGAACCGATCTCGCGCACCAGCGTCTCGAGCGCGCGCAGGTCCGAGCTCGGTGTCGGGGCGGTCCAGCCGCTGGGCGAGCGCCTGCACGCGGTCATTGCTGGCGGCCAGATCCTTGGTTTCCAGCTTGGCGCGCAGATCGCGAACTTCACCGGCGAGACTGGCGAGCTGGCCGGAGAGTTCGGCGGGCGCCGCGAGCGCGGCGCCGCAATTCATCGACGCGGGCGACAAGGTCCTCGAGAGCGCCCGAGTTCGAGGCTGGCGCGTGCGACCAATCCTGCAGGCGCTCGCAGCAGCATCTGCAGCGTTTCCTGCAGCGCCGCCTGGCTGTGCGCGGGCTCGGAGACGGTGTCCATGCGGTGCGCGAGATCGGCGATCGCGGTTTCGAGGCGGTGCGAGTTGGCGCTGAAGTCGCCCTGCCGGTCGATCGCGCCGCGGATCTCGCTCAGTCCCCTGGCCATCTCATCGAGCAATTCGATTTCGATGGCGGGATCGGCGGGCGCATGCGCGTGCTCGCCGATCTTGCGGAAACCGTCGTCGACGCGAGCGCTCAGCGCCTGCAGCGTCGACTTGATCGCCATCTGATCGGCGAGGCCCTGCGCGGGCCGGTCCAGCTTGCGGCCGATCTCGGCGATCTGCGCCTCGAGCGCGGCGGCCTGCGCGATCGCCTCGGTCTGCTGCTCCAGGGTCGCTCTGAGACCCTCGATCTGCTGCGCGATGTCCTCGACGGGGCGCTGCTCGAAGGCGGCGCGGTCGAGCTTGCGGCCGAGGTCCTGCAGCGTCGCTTCGATCTTGGCGAGCGCGGGCGAGGTCGTGTCCGACCTCGTCACCGCGGACTTCACGCTCTCGATCTGGCGGGCGATGTCCTCGAGCGGCCGCAGATCCAGGCGGGGCGCGGGTCATCGGGCGATCGAGCTTGCGGGCGATATCGGTTATCGCGGCTTCGATCTGGCGAGTGGCCGGCGCGGCGCGCCTGGCGCTCGACCAATTCCCTGAGGCTTTCGAAGCGCTGCGCCAGCTGGCCGATCTGCCGTCCGTCGATGCCGGGAGCTCCGGCCAGCATTTCGAGCTTGCGGCCGACTTCGGCGAGCCCCGATTCGAGCTTGGCGCCGGTTGCGTCCGCGGTCGCCGGCGCCCTGCGCATATTCGATGTGGCCGACGAGGGCGTCGATGCGCGCGCGGATCGAAATCGGAGACGGTCTGGGGACGGTCGAGCTTGCGCGCAATCTCGGCGAGCGCGGCTTCGAGCTTGGCGGTCGAAGGCGATTGCGAGGTCTGCCGGTCGACCGCGCCGGTCAGCTCATCGACGCGGCGGGTGAGCTCGTGGATCGGGGTCGGATCGGGGTCGGGGATCGGGGCGCCGCAGCGCCTCGTCGATCCGATCGGCGAGGTTTTCGAGTCGCTGCTCGACGGCCTTCAGTATGGTCGGCGACATGGCGCGTTCGATCTGCGCGCGCGTGTCGGCGAACTGCGCGGTAAGGCTGCGGATCTCCGGGGCCGGCCACGGATGATTGGTCAGCTTTTCGGTCCGGTCGGCGAGCTGCTCGATCTGCCGCTCGAGTCGCGCGATCGGCGCGCTTTCCGCCGCTCGCGCCAGCATCTGCCGGATGTCCTCGGTCTGGCGGCGGATATGGTCGATCGCCACTGGGTCGACTGCGGAGCGCGCGAGTTCGTCGATGCGTCCGCTCAACGCCTTCAAATCCGCCTCGACGTTGCGGGCCGCGCTCGACGGATCGTGAGCGCGCAGCGCCTGCACCGCCTGGCTCAGCATGTCCTCGAGGGGCCGCAGCGCTTCCGCGCTGACCGGCGCGCGGCGCATCGCGTCGACGCGCTGGCCGAGGTCGGCGATCGCGCCTTCGAGCGCTACGGTGACGTTGCGCGGAGCGAGTTCGCCGAGGCTGCGCCGCATCGAGGCGAGTTCGCTGCGCAGCGAATCGGTCTCGCTGGGCGTCAGGCGACGGTCCACGCTCTCCGCCTTGGCCGCGACCGCGCCGCGCCGCAACTGATCCTGACGAAGGCCAATGCAGACGCGCGTTGAGATCGGCGATTTCGGCGCGCAAGATGCCGACGGCGGCGTCGCCGCGCGGTCTGGCGGGCGGTTCGGGCTCGCGGCGTTGCCGCAAAGGCGGTTCCGCTGCCCGCACCGGCGTGGGGCGCGGCGTTTCGTATTCGCGCCGCGCAGCGCGCGTAGGCTGCGCATCGACCCCCTGACGCAGGTCGAGTTCGCTGCGGCGGCGCTGGATCCGTTCGATCGCGTCCTGCAGGTCGACGGGCGACCGGGCGATGGAGCGAGGGGGCTCTGCCGCAACAAGGCGGGTTGCTGCTGAACTCGCGGGCCGTTCACTCTTGCTCGCCGGGGCTTTCGCGCGCGTCGCCTCGGCAGCCTCCTTGCGGGCAATCCACTCCGCCATGCTTTCAAGCGCCCGGGCGGTGCGCTCTTCGCGCAGCGCGGCGTTCGCCTCGATCTGCGTGATGGCTTGCGTGAGGCGATCGTCGGCTTCCGGACGGACGGCTGTAGACCTCAGGTCGGGATGTGGCTCGCGCTGCACACTCCGATCGCGGGGTCTCGCTTCCGCCCGCGGGGCCGCGCGGTCGCGCGCGGTAAAGGCGGGAGCGCCTCTAGCCGGTCGAGGAGACGCATAGGCCGGCTCCTCCTCAGGCTCGAAAGGTTCTTGTTCGTCGCTGACAATTCCTTGTCCCGCAGCCTGTTCGGCCACGGTTTCGTCGAGCCATTCCGCCAAGCTCATGCCCGCCCGTCGGGCCGCCTCCTCGGCAGCGGCCTGGGTCGCGCGTTCAACCCCCGAAACGTTCCAAGCCGCGGCTTTTTTCATCGATGCAACCGTCGCCGAATGGTCCCAGCGTCGCGCCCCCGGCTTTGAGACGGACCCCCGAGGCAATGTTTCGACCCTCATGGTGAACAAACCGTTAAGATGCCCCATTTTGGGACCGTGCGCGTTATGTTATGCCCTTATAGGTTGTATTTTGGTGATATATTGCAATTACAGATTGCATTCCGTTGAGAGATTTCTTAAGCTCTGCATAACGCTGCTTCGCCTCGTGCAGGGCGCCGGAGCGGAACAGGGGGACGAAACGGGGATTGAACATGATTATTGAAACGTCTTTGAGCCAAGCTCTCAATTCATTGAACCAAACGGAAAGCATTGCTCTTGATTCGCAAGGCGAATCAACGATCGGCGAGATGGCTTCCCAATTCTCCGTAAGCCTCAGAACTCTGCGTTTCTACGAGGATAGGAAACTCCTGAGGCCGCGCCGGGATGGCAACATGCGGATCTACGGCGCCGGCGATCGGATGCGACTCCGGATGATCCTGAAAGGCAAACAGCTCGGCTTCACGCTGACCGAGATCAGTGAACTGATCGGCGCGCAGGATTCGAGCGAGGATTTCGAGCAGAAACTGCAGCCGCAGCAGATCGTCACCCAGATCGACCACCTGGAGCGCCAGCGGCAGGAAATCGAGGGTGCGATATCCCGCCTTCGCGCCACTCACGCCCGCCTGACCGGCGACGTCAGCGAACACCGCATCGCCGTCTGAGACGCTGACGGCGGCGGCCAGCAGCCTCCGCCGCCGCCGCTCCCTCAGGCCGGCGCGCTTTGCCTCTACGCTCCTCATCCTGAGTTTGTCGGAGGACACTGCCGCCGGCGCGATCCGCGGCGCGAGTTCGCCTCCGCTCGCGTGGCCGTGAGGCCAATTGCTGGCGGAAGCAGAGCGGCCGACCGGACGTCCTCCGACAAGCTCAGAACGAGGGCGGTTGGTTGCGCAGCCCTCACGCCGCCGGTTTGACGAACTTCAGCGTCCAGCGGTCGCTTTCGCCGATCGCGGCATATTTGTCGTGATCCTGATCCTTGAGTTCGGAAGGTCGGCGGTAGCGCCCAGACCCCGACGGCATAGTCTTTTGTGTCCTTCGGGTTGGCGCTCGCCTCGGATGCCGCATCGAGTTCGAAAGCCTGCGGCTTCGGCAAGCTGAACCGCAAAATCCTGGCGCACGTAGCCGGACTTGGCGAGCGGATCCTGCGGCTGATCCGGCTTGCCGCGGTGATCTTCGATGCCGAGCGCGCCGCCGGTCTTCAGCGCTGCGTAAAACGCCTTCAGCGAGGCTTCGGCTTCGCCGTGCGCCATCCAATTGTGGAGGTTGCGGAACGTCAGCACATAATCGGCGCTGCTGGGCGCTGCGATCGGAAAGCGGTCGGCGGCGAACACGGAGGTTTCCACCTTGCCATAGAGATCCGGACTGCCCGCCATCTTGGCGGCGAAGCCCTCGTTGTCGCGCTTCGCTTCGTCCGAAGTCGGCTCGGCGTTGGCGGCGATGTATTGGCCCTTATCCCTAAGATAGGGCGCGAGAATCTCGGTCCAGTAGCCGCCGGCGCCGGGCATGATCTCCACGACGACGCTGTCCGGCCTGACCCCGAAGAACGACAACACTTCGGCGGGATGCCGATATTTGTCGCGGGCTCGATTCTTGTCCGAACGCTGCGGCCCGTCGATGAGCGTCTGCAGCGCGGGATCGACCTCGACCGCGCGCGTCAGTCCGGCAAAAGCCAGCGAGGCGGCGCCTGCGAGCGCGCTGCGGCGGGTGATCCTCATCGCACAGGCTCCGAAACTTTCAGCTGACTAACCCTATAGCCAAACTTCAAAAATGTCCACGCGCGCCGCCGTCGACGAGCAATGAGGCAACCGCGCATCATTCGTTCCGCACACCGCCCTCGTCCTGAGCCCGTCGAAGGACCTCCGATTGGCCGCCCTGTTTGCACCAGCAATCGTTGCACCGACCACGCGAACCCCGGCCCGCATTGTGCGGCGGCAAGTCCTTCGAGAGGCTCGGGACGAGGAGCGTGGTGGTAAAGTGGCCAAACGCTCAATCGCGCCGCCCTATGCGCTCTCGAAAATCGTCAGCCGGTCCGCCGCCTGGCGCAACGGCGCGCGGATCGGCATTTCCTCAAGCGGGCCGTCCTGCAGGGCGCGGGCGAGCGTCGCCTGTTTGTCCGGGCCTTCGATCTGCAGCGCGAGACGCCTCGCCCTGAGAACCGCGCGGCCGGTCAGGGTCAGCCGTGGCTCCAGACCATCCGAGGGCGTAATCGGCGCGACGAGCGCGCGCGCGGCAGGGTCCATCGCCTCGGCAAGTCCTTCGGCGCCGGGAAACCACGAGGCGGTATGGCCATCGTCGCCCATGCCGAGCACGACCAGATCGGCCGGCAGCGGCAGCGCCGCGATGCGCGCCCGCGCGCTGGCGAGTTCCTGTTCCGGCCGCAGCCGCGAATCGGCCAGCGGCGCAAAGGCGGCGGCGGCGGCGAGGTTCTGCAGCAGGTTCTGCCTGACAAGCCGCGCATTGGAGCGCGGATTGTCGTCAGGCACGCGCCGCTCGTCAACCAGCGTCACTGTCACGCGCGACCAGTCGATCGCCTCCTGCGACAACGCGGCGAAATAACGCTTGCGGCGTCGATCCTCCCGACACCGCGAGCAAGGCCGCGCCCCGTTCCGCGATCGCCTTGGCGAGCAGTTCCGCCGTCCAGCGCGCGAACTCCGGCGCCAGTTCGGCGCCGGTCGCAAACGACCGGCGCGACAAAAGATCCGTCGTCATTCGTACTCCTCATTCCAGGTTCGGCCGTCGCGCTCGATCAGCGCGATGGAGGCCGCCGGTCCCCAGGTTCCGGCGGCGTAGGGACGCGGGCCATCGGAACTGTGCGTCCAGGCGTCGCGAATCGGATCGATGAAGCGCCATGCCGCCTCGACTTCGTCGCGACGCATGAACAGCGAGGCGTTGCCGCGCATCGCGTCGAGCAGCAGGCGCTCGTAGGCCTCTGGCGCCGGCGTTGCGAACGTCTTTGCAAAGCTCATGTCGAGCGGCACGTGTTGCAGCCGCATGCCGCCCGGCCCCGGCTCCTTGATCATCAACCAGAGTTTTATGCCCTCGTCGGGCTGCACCCGGATGACCAGCCGATTGGCGGGAATGCCGTCCGACCCTGAATCAAAGATCGCGTGCGGCACGCGGCGGAAGCCGACGACGATCTCGGAGAATCGCTGCGGCAGGCGTTTGCCGGTGCGCAGATAGAACGGCACGCCGGCCCACCGCCAGTTGCCGATGCCGATCTTCAACGCGACGAAGGTTTCGGTGTCGCTCGCTTCCTTCTCGATGTCTTCGAGGTAGGAGGCGGAGGGCGCACTCTCGGCGTAACCGGCGCGGTATTGTCCGCGCACCGTCAATGCGGAAATGTTGCTATCGTTGATCGGCGTCAGCGACTTCAGCACCTTGAGCTTCTCGTCGCGCAACGCGTCGGCCTCGAACGAAGCCGGCGGCTCCATCGCGACAAGACAAAGAAGCTGCATCATATGGTTCTGCACCATGTCGCGCATGGCGCCGGAGTTGTCGTAATAGGCGCCGCGCCCGCCGACGCCAAGCGTCTCCGCGACGGTGATCTGCACGTGATCGATGTGCGCGCTATTCCAAAGCGGCTCGAACAGGGCGTTGGCGAATCGCAGCGCCATCAGGTTCTGCACCGATTCCTTGCCGAGATAGTGATCGATGCGGAAGATGTTGCGCTCGAGAAACACCGAGCCGATCGCATCGTTGATCGCATCGGCGCTGGCGCCATCCTTGCCGATCGGCTTTTCGACGATGATGCGTGAACGTGGCGTGGCGAGACCGGCGGCGCCCAGCCGTTTGGCGATCGGTCCGAACAGATCGGGCCCGGTCGCCATATAATAGGCGCGGGTGCGGTCCTCCGGACCGAGCAGCTTCTTCAGGTCCTCCCACCCCGCATCAGAAGTCGCGTCGACGGCTACGAAATGCACGCGCTTGAGGAAGCGATCCATTACCTCGGGCGGCGTGTCGTCGGCGCCGTTGAACTTGATCAGCGAATCGCGCACCGAGGCGCGGAAGTCATCGTCGGACAGATGGCGCCTTGAAACGCCGATGATCCGTGTAGGCTCGGTGAACTGATCGCTGCGATCGCGATGCAGCAACGCGGGATAGAGCTTGCGGTAGGCCAGATCGCCCGTGCCGCCGAAGACGACGAGATCGAACGGGTCGACCTTGATGAACTTGGCCGCCATATTTTCCTCATTTTGGTTGGTCGTCGAACCGCGCGGAAGCCCTGCTTACGAATGCGCGGCGAGCGCAGCGACCCGGGTTCAGCCCAGGGCGTTGGTCCCCTCTTTTAACAACACTTCCCTGTCACGCGCAAAACCCTTGATCAGCGGCAACGCGGCCGCGCCGATCGCACGCGCGTCGGCGCCCACCGCGCCCGACAGCACTTTGAGATCGGAAAGCCCGCGACGATCCAGCGTTTCCAGACGCGCCGCCGTACGCAGCCGGATCGCTTCGCGCACGGCCGCCGGCATGGCGCCGTCGATCACCACCGCCGAGACATCGATGACCGAGGCGGCCGCGATCGACGCCTGCGCGATGCCATAGGAGGCGTCTTCGATCCATTTCTCGAGCGGGGCGCCGAGATCGCCCCAATCCGTAAGGTCCCGCCAGATCGGCGAAGGATCTGTTCCCGCGGCTTCGAGCTGCTTCTCGAGCTGATAGATGGATGCCCAGGCGATCAACTGCGAAGATCCGCTGCCATCGGGCGCCGTGATCGGCATGGAGCCGAGCGCCGCCGCGTTTCCGGTGCGGCCGGTATGGAGCGCGCCATCGAGCACCAACCCGCCGCCCAGAAAAAAGCCGATGAAGAAATACAGGAAGTCGCGTTCGCGCCAGGCGTCGCCAAAGAAGAATTCGGCCGCGCATGCGGAGGTCGCATCGTTGCAGAGCGTCACCGCGTAAGGGCAGATGCGTCCAATCTCGTCGGCGATCGATATGTCGCGCCAACCCTCCATGGCGCCCGGCGGCGCGCCGACTTCCGCCTCCCAGCTCCAGAGCTGAAACGGCGCGGCCACGCCGAGGCCGGCGATGCGTCGTGATTGGTCCGGCGTCAGACCCTGATGTCACCTGCGGCAATGTCTGTCTGACGAAATCGAGCGCGAGTATCGGGCGTGGGATAGGCGAAGGTCCGTCGCGCGCGGCTGCGAATGCGCCCACAGAAATCGACCAGCACGAGCTCGCAGCTTCGGCGACCGATCTTCAGCCCGAGCGAATAGGCGCCATCGGGGTCGAGAGAAACCGGAACCGTCGGCTGTCCGACGCGCCCCCGCAACGGCGCCTCCCGCTTCAACAATCCCTCGGATTGAAGCCTGTTCATGATCGCGGAACTTGATTGGACCGACAGGCCGGTCAGCCGCGCAACTTCGATCTTCGAGAGCGGACCAAATCTCCTGACCAGAGAGAGCAGCAGCCGCTCGTTGTAGAGACGTACCCCTGCCTGATCCGCGCCGCTCGACGGAATCGCAATCAGCGGAGAGGATTCGGCGCGCAGACGTGCGCCATCACCCATTGCGCGCGTCTCGGGTCGCGCTTGCGTCATCCTCCGCCTCTAGCTTCTTGTACTTTACCTATGAATGCGATGAGAATGATGGGCGCGCGCGCTCTAAGTCAAGGATTATTCCATTGGTTGGAATTATCCTTGACAGTCAATCAAAACTCTGCCCCAATGCTTCCCGACGACGGGTGAACCGCTCGCACAAAAGGTGGAAACGCCATGCGGGTCCTTGCATGAGCAAGGCGCCGTCGGAAACTTGCATTCCGGGAGGAAGTCATGTCGATCAAATTTACTCTGCTCAAATCCGCAGCGGCCGCCGCTGTGGCGCTCGCGCTGACCAGCGCTCCGTCCTTTGCGGCGGGCGAAATCGTCGGCCTCGTCACCAAGACCAACACCAACCCGTTCTTCGTCAAGATGAAGGAAGGTTTTGAGGCCAAGGCCAAGGAACTCGGCCTGACGCCGCAGGCCTACGCCGGCAAGGCGGACGGCGACAACGACGGCGAAGTCAAGGCGATCGAGCAGTTGATCGCTGCAGGCGCGAAGGGCATCCTGCTGGTGCCGAGCGACTTCGACCGCCATCGTGCCGACGGTCAAGAAGGCGCGCGACGCCGGCATCCTCGTCATCACGCTCGACACGCCGCTCGACCCGGCCGACGCCGCCGACGCTCTGTTCGCGACCGACAACTTCAAGGCCGGCCAGCTGATCGGCCAATGGGCGAAGGGCACGCTCGGCGCCAAGGCGGCAACCGCCAAGATCGCCACGCTCGACCTCGACCCCCAACCAGCCGACGGTCGACTACCTGCGCCACAACGGCTTCCTCGACGGCTTCGGCATCAAGGTCAAGGATCCGAAGCACTTCTCGACGAGCGACAGCCCGCAGATCGTCGGCTCCGACGTCACCCAGGGCGCGACCGAAGGCGGCCGCAAGGCGATGGAGAACATCCTGCAGAAGGCCGACCAGATCGACCTCGTCTACGCGATCAACGAGCCGGCCGCTTACGGCGGCTATGCCGCGCTGAAGGCGGCGGGCAAGGAGAAGGGCGTGACGATCGTCGCCGTCGACGGCGGCTGCCAGGGCGTCAAGTGGGTCAAGGAAGGCATCATCGGCGCGACCTCCCAGCAGTATCCGCTGCTGATGGCGGCGGATGGCGTTGCAGGCGGTCGCCGAGTTCATCAAGAGCGGCAAGAAGCCGACAAGCATCGACACCGGCGAGAAGCTCGTAACCGACCATCCGGTCGCCGGCGTACCCTCGATCAGCGTCGAAGAAGGCCTGAAGCTCTGCTGGGGTTGATTTAACCTGCAGTTGAGAGCTTAATTCGTCAAACGGTCATAAGCCGGCGTCCGCCCTGAAGGCGCGGACGCCGGTCTTGCATCAGAGCCGCGACGAGGAAACAACGGGGAAAAGTATGAGCGAAGTCTCTCAAGAAGGACGTCCCGCTCCCCAGGAATTCGAAAAGGTGCTTCACGGGGCGACGGTTTCAGTCGCGTCGTTCGAAGAGCAGCCGCTTACCTTTCTTCAGCGCCTCCAGCGCTTTCTTCACGCCTATCCGACGACGGTGCCGTTCGTAGTGCTGGTGCTGGGCCTCCTGCTCGGCGTCACGGTGAACCCGTCGCGCTTCACCGCCGCCAGCAATTTCTCGACCATCCTGACCCAGGTGATGGTGACGGGCATTCTCGGCATCGGCCAGACGCTGGTCATCCTTACCGCCGGCATCGATCTGTCGATCGGCGTCATCATGGTCATTTCCTCGGTCGTGATGGGCCGCATCGGCGTCATCGACGGCCTGCCGACAATCGTCGCCTTCCCGCTGGGATTGCTGTGCGGCGCGTTCTTCGGCTGGCTCAACGGCACGCTCGTCACGCGGCTGACGATGCCTCCCTTCATCGTCACGCTGGGCACGCTCAGCATCATCGGCGCGCTCAACACGTATTATTCGCGTAGTGAAACAATCGGCATGCAGGACATCGAGGACAAAGCCTATTTCCTGCAGATCATGGGCAATCAGGTGATGTTCGGCGGCGCGCGCATCATGTGGGGCACGTTCCTGATGCTGCTGGTCGCACTGGCGTTCTGGTATGTGCTGAACCGAACCGCCTACGGCCGCCACGTCTATGCGACCGGCGACGATCCCGAGGCCGCGCGGCTCGCCGGCATCGACACCGATCGCGTATTGCGCAGCGTCTACACGCTCGCCGGCATCATCGCTGCGATTGCCGGCTGGGCGTTGATCGGCCGCGTCGGCGCGATCAGCCCGACGGCGGGCGAGAACGCCAACCTCGACAGCATCACCGCCGTCGTGATCGGCGGCACCTCATTGTTCGGCGGTCGCGGCTCGATCGTCGGCACGCTGGTCGGCGCGCTGATCGTCGGCGTGTTCCGCTCGGCGGTGTCGCTGGCCGGCCTCGACGTGCTGTGGCAGGAATTCGCGATCGGCGTTCTGATCATCGTCGCGGTTGCGCTCGACCAATGGATCCGGAGGGTTTCGAAATGAGCGCCGTTCCGATCCTGCAGGCCCGTTCGCTGATCAAGCGCTACGGCCGCGTCACCGCGCTCGACCACGCCGACTTCGATCTCTATCCCGGCGAGATTCTCGCCGTGATCGGCGACAACGGCGCCGGCAAGTCGAGCCTGATCAAGGCGCTGTGCGGCGCAGTGCATCCCGACGCCGGCGAGATCCGGCTCGCCGGAGAAGTCGTGCAATTCAAATCGCCGATCGAGGCGCGCGAGGCCGGCATCGAGACCGTCTACCAGAACCTCGCCCTCTCGCCGGCCCTTCGATCGCCGACAACATGTTCCTCGGCCGCGAGATCAAGGCCGCGGGCGCGCTCGGAAGATGGTTTCGCGCTGCTCGACCGCGGCGCGATGCAGAGGTTCTCCCGCGAAAAACTCAACGAACTCGGCCTGATGACGATCCAGAACATCAACCAGCCGGTCGAGACGCTGTCGGGCGGACAGCGCCAGGGCGTCGCGGTGGCGCGCGCCGCCGCCTTCGCCAAGCGGGTGGTCATCATGGACGAACCGACCGCGGCGCTCGGCGTGAAGGAGTCGCGCCGCGTGTTGGAGCTAATCCTGGACGTCAAGAAGCGGGGATTGCCGATCATCCTGATCTCGCACAACATGCCGCATGTGTTCGAGGTCGCCGACCGCATCCACATTCACCGTCTCGGGCGACGGCTAACCGTCGTCAATCCGAAATCGGTGACGATGTCGGACGCGGTGGCGATGATGACAGGCGCCCTCGCGCCGCCGGTCGAACAGGCCGCCTGAGGTCGGCGCGCCGCAGTCTGCCTCGCTTTATCTAGAATTCCGTCGCCTGCTGGGGCAGGCGTGGTTGCGCGGCGCCGATTTCCTCGGCATTCTATACGCAAAGCACGCCTTCAGGAGCGGCAAAACCTATGAACCTTACGCCTAGGGAAAAAGACAAGCTGCTGATCGCGATGGCCGCGATCGTGGCGCGACGGCGGCTGGAGCGGGGCGTCAAGCTCAACCACCCGGAAGCGATCGCGCTGATCACCGATTTCGTCGTCGAAGGCGCGCGCGACGGCCGCTCGGTCGCCGAACTGATGGAAGCGGGCGCGCATGTGATCACCGCCGAACAGGTGATGGACGGCATCGCCTCGATGATCCACGACATCCAGGTCGAGGCGACCTTCCCAGACGGCACCAAGCTCGTCACCGTCCACAACCCGATTCGCGGCGCCGACGACCAGCTGATCCCCGGCGAGACGGTCGCCGAACCCGGCGACATCATCATGAACGTCGGTCGCGCGACGATGACGCTTGATGTCGCCAATTCCGGCGACCGGCCGATCCAGGTCGGCTCCCACTACCATTTCTTCGAGACCAATCCGGCGCTCAAGTTCGATCGCCCCGGCACGAAAGGTTATCGCCTCGACATCCCCGCCGGCACCGCGACCCGCTTCGAGCCTGGGCAGACCCGCACCGTCCGCCTCGTCGAGATCGCCGGCAAGAAGCACGCGATCGGCTTCCGCGGCGAAGTGATGGGGAAGGTGTGAACGGAGCACGGCGGCTGGACATGAATGGGGGGCAGGGTCAGATTGCGGCGCGCACGTCGCTGCGCGATGGCCGCTTCGGCAACCCACGCCGAGGCCGGGTTGGCGCCATCACGACGGATGGTTGGGAGGCTCGAGTGCCAAGCTATCGAACCAAAGTAGGCGCGGACGGCGCGGTCGTCCTTCCCGCGGAGTTGACGAAGGCGCTCAAAATTCGCGAAGGCGTCGAAGTCGAGTTTTTTCTGACCCTCGAAGGCGACGTTTTGTTTCATGCCATCACTGGATCGGCGAAAAGCTGGAAGGGTCTTTTCGACGTTGAGGCGCGGGAGCCGCCGCTTTCGATTCGCGAAATGGATGAGGGCATTGCGGAGGCCGCTGCGGAAAAGCACAGACGTAGCGCCAGGCCGTCCCCTTCCAAGCGCCGACCGGCCGCTGAATGAACGGTGTTGATTCGAATATCCTCGTGCGCGCCTTCACGGGCGATGATCCTGCCCAGGCGGCGGCCGCGGCGAAGCTCATAGACGGCGCGCCGGCTGAGGCGCTGTTTGTCAACGTTATCGTTCTCGTCGAATTCGCGTGGACGCTGCGCCGCGCTTACCGGTGGGACGATGACCGGGTGCGGCTTGCTCTCAACCAGATCGTAAGTCATCCAGCTCTCCTCGTTCAGCATCGCGATTGCGTTCTCGAATTGATCAGCAAAACGGACAGGTCAGCGGGCGGCATGGCCGACCGCCTGATCGGTGCGCTGAACCGCGGGGCGGGATGCGCCACGACTTGGACATTCGACAAGGCCGCCGCGCGCGATCGCGATTTTAGGGAACTCTCCGCCTGACGCCCCCCTCATTGCCACAATCAAACGAGCCCATTCGATGACCCGCAACTCAAAGACCTCCCTGCCCCGCGCCGCCTACGCCGACATGTTCGGGCCGACGACGGGCGACCGCATGCGGCTCGCCGACACGGAACTCTTCATCGAGATCGAGAAGGATTTCACCACCTACGGCGAGGAGGTGAAGTTCGGCGGCGGCAAGGTGATCCGCGACGGCATGGGGCAAAGCCAAGTGACCCGCGCCAGAGGCGCCGTCGACACCGTGATCACCAACGCGGTCATTATCGACCACTGGGGCATCGTCAAAGCCGACGTCGCGATCAAGGATGGCTTCATCCTCAAGATCGGCAAGGCGGGCAATCCCGACATCCAGCCCAACGTCGACATCATCGTCGGCCCGGGCACGGAGGTGATCGCCGGCGAGGGCAAGATCCTCACCGCCGGCGGCTTTGACACGCATATCCATTTCATCGCGCCGCAGCAGATCGACGAGGCGCTGATGTCCGGCGTCACCTCGATGCTAGGCGGCGGCACCGGCCCGGCGACCGGCACGCTCGCCACCACCTGCACGCCGGGCCCGTGGCACATCGCGCGGATGATCGAGGCGGCCGACGAATTTCCTGTGAACCTCGGCTTCTCGGGCAAGGGCAATGCGAGCAAGCCGGCGGCGCTCGTCGAGCAGATCGCGGCCGGCGCCTGCGCGCTGAAACTGCACGAGGATTGGGGCACCACGCCGGCCTCGATCGATTGCTGCCTGTCGGTCGCCGACGATTACGACGTGCAGGTGATGCTGCATTCCGACACGCTCAACGAATCCGGCTTCGTCGAGGACACGATCAAGGCATTCAAAGGCCGCACCATCCACGCCTTCCACACCGAGGGCGCCGGCGGCGGCCACGCCCCCGACATCATGCGCGTCGCCGGGCTCTCCAACGTGCTGCCTTCGTCGACCAACCCGACGCGTCCGTACACGCGCAACACGCTCGACGAGCATCTCGACATGCTGATGGTCTGCCATCATCTCGACGGCTCGATCCCGGAAGATCTGGCGTTCGCCGAGAGCCGCATCCGCAAGGAAACGATCGCCGCCGAAGACATCCTGCACGACCTCGGCGCGCTGTCGATGATGTCGAGCGACAGTCAGGCGATGGGCCGCGTCGGCGAGGTGATCACCCGGACCTGGCAGACCGCAGACAAGATGAAGCGCCAGCGCGGACCGCTCGGCGCGGACACGTCGCGCAGCGACAATTTCCGCGTCAAACGCTACGTCGCCAAATACACCATCAACCCCGCCATCGCGCATGGCGTCTCGAAACACATCGGCTCGATCGAGAAGGGGAAGCTCGCCGACCTCGTGCTGTGGTCGCCTGCGTTCTTTGGCGTCAAACCCGATCTGATCATCAAGGGCGGCATGATCGCGGCGGCGCCGATGGGCGATCCGAACGCCTCCATCCCGACCCCTCAGCCCGTACACTACCGTCCGATGTTCGGCAGTTTTGGCCGCGCCCGCACGGGAACGTCGCTCACGTTCGTTTCGGGAGAGTTGATCGCCAAGGGGATCGGCAAGGCGCTGAAGGTCCAGAAGCAGCTCGTCGCCGTCGAGAATACGCGCGGCAAAATCTCCAAGAAGAGCCTCATCCACAACGACGCGACGCCCGACATCCAGATTGATCCTGAGACTTACACCGTGACCGCCGACGGCGTGCTGCTGACTTGCGAGCCGGCGGACAAGCTGCCGATGGCGCAGAGGTACTTTTTGTTCTGAGGCGTCGCGCCGCCGGCGCCCGCGTAGACGAGGGAACCGACCAAGTTAACGGGAGGCATTCGATGGCGATGGGAACATGCGCCAAACTTGCGCCTCTCGCCGAAGTCGAAACGCTTTCTTAGCGTTTATTCGGGATTTCTGTGTCGGTCGCAACGGGCGGTCGGCCTATCGGGCCCCGCAGGCATCATGCCGTTCCCATGCGAAGGCCATGCACACGCGGTAAGCCTATCCCGGCTCGCGCGCTCCAGCGCCATGCTCGCTTCATCCCCTATTCTTGCCGCGCGCCAATCGCGCCGTCCGGAGCCGCTTGATGCCGTCAACCTTGCTTCGTCTTCCCGGCCTTGGCTGGCTGGGTTCGATCCGCGGTCGCCTCGCCGGCGTGATCGCGCTGTTTGCGCTCGCCATGATCGCGCTCGTCGCCGTACAGACCTGGCGTTCGATCAACGAAATCTACGACGCGCGCCGGGATCAGCTCCGCAGCGTCGTCGAAGTCGCCTTCAAGGCGGTCGACGGCCAGTACGCCGCCTTCAAGGCCGGCAAGATCACCGAGGCGGAAGCGCAGGATCGCGCCAAGTCGGTATTGCGTTCGATGCGCTACAACGCGACCGACTATATTTTCGTCCAGGACGACAACATGGTCACGATCGTGCACGGCGCCCGTCCCGACCAGGAGGGCGTCGACGGAAAGGCGACCAAGGACCCGACCGGCAAACTGTTCGTGCAGGAAATGCACAAGGTTGCCGCCGAACAGGGCCAGGGATACGTCGACTACCAATACGCCAAGCCCGGCGCGGCGCTGGACCACCCCTCGCCGAAACTCTCGTACATCAAATTCTTCACTCCCTGGAAATGGACGGTCGGCACCGGCGTCTACATAGATGACCTGCAAGATAAGATCTGGTCGCAGCTCCGATTCAGCGCGAGCGTCGCCGCGGCTTTCATCCTCCTCATCGGCGTCGTCGCCGGTTGGACCATCTTCAGCCTATCGAACCGGCTCGTCACACTCAGCGCCGTTATGAGCAAGCTGGCGGGGGGAGACTTCGAGGCCAAGCTGCCCGTCGCCTCAGGCCACGACGAAGTGGATCGGATGACCGCGTCGGTGCACGTGTTTCAGGACGCGGCGCGCGCCCGCGCCGAACTTGAGACCCATGCGGAAGCATCGAGCCAGGCCGCCGAACGGTCGCGCGTCGCCTACGATTCCGAGCGCACTGAACGCGAACGCAGGCTCGAGGCGACGACCAGGGCGCTCGGCCAGGGGCTCGAGAAACTGGCCGGCGGCGAACTCGCCTATCGGATCGAGACGCCGTTTGATGCCGGGCTCGACAAGCTGAGGCTCGACTTCAACGCCGCGCTCGAACGGCTTCGCGAAACGATGGTCGCGGTGCGAGACAACGCCGACGGAATCAGAGCCGGCGTAGCGGAGATCGGGCGCGCTTCCGACAATCTCTCCGCCCGCACCGAACAGCAAGCCGCGAGCCTTGCGGAGACCGCCTCGGCGCTCGACGAGATCACCAACACGCTGAAACGATCCGCGGCGGGCGTGAAGAACGCAAGCGCGCTGGTCGCCACCGCCAACAGCGACGCCACAGAAGGTTCCGTCGTCGTCAAGCGCGCGGTCGAGGCCATGGGCGCCATTTCGGGCTCCTCGCAAAAGATCGCGCAGATCATCGGCGTGATTGACGAAATCGCGTTCCAGACAAATCTGCTGGCGCTCAATGCAGGCGTCGAAGCAGCGCGCGCCGGCGACGCCGGCAAGGGGTTCGCGGTCGTCGCCTCGGAAGTGCGTGCGCTCGCCCAGCGTTCGGCGGATGCGGCGAAAGAGATCAAGGCGCTTATTTCGGCCTCGGCCGAGCAGGTCCAATCCGGCGTCCAACTGGTGACCGACACCGGCAGCGGCCTCGAGCGCATCATGTCGCGCGTCGCCGAAATCAACCGCGTTGTGGCCGAGATTTCCGAGGGCGCACAGAACCAGGCCTCGGGCATTCAGGAGGTCAACATCGCGATCAACGAGATGGACCAAGCCACGCAGCAGAACGCCACCATGGCCGAGGAATCGACCGCCGCCAGCCGCGCTTTGGCGCAGGAGACGGCGCGGCTCGCAGAACTCATCGGCCAATTCAATCTCGGGGCGGCGCAAGCGTCGAAAAGGGCGACGGAGAAAGGTCCGGACCTGCGCAAGGCGCTGCAGAAGGCGGCGCCGCACGCCTTCTCGCCGCCGTCAGGGGCACCGAAGCGGCCCGCCGCAAAGCCGACTCTTGCCAGAGTCTCCGGAGGCGACGATTGGTCGGAGTTCTGACCCCTTGGCGTCGAACATCATGACCGTCGGCGGCTGTCGGATCCCGCTAGCGATTTGACCTGGGCGCGCGCATTGGGTCTCATTCCCCGGACATGAACGCCGCCGCCCCGCTCGAAGCTTTCGTCGCCGCTCATGATCGGCTGTTTGTGCTCACCGGCGCCGGCTGCAGCACGCGCTCCGGCATCCCCGACTATCGCGACCTCGAAGGGCAGTGGAAGCGCAAGCCTCCGGTGACGTTCCAGGCTTTCGTCGGCGACGAGACGACGCGGCGGCGGTATTGGGCGCGAAGCCTGATCGGCTGGCCGATGTTCCTGGGCGCAAGACCGAATGACTCCCATCGCGCGCTCGCGCGGCTCGAAGCGCAGGGGCGCATCGAACTGCTGCTGACGCAGAACGTCGACGGCCTGCATCAGGCCGCCGGCAGCGAGCGCGTCATCGACCTGCATGGCCGGCTCGACACGGTGCGCTGCCTAGCCTGCGAACATCGGCTGCCACGCGCGGACATGCAGGACTGGCTCGAGGCGGCAAACCCGGCAATGGCTCGTCTTCGCCGCTGCGAGCGCGCCTGACGGCGACGCCGATCTCGACGGGCTCGATTTCTCCACGTTCGCCATTCCGCCCTGCCCGCGTTGCGGCGGCATGCTGAAGCCCGACGTGGTGTTCTTCGGCGAGAGCGTTCCCAAGGCGCGGGTAGCCGAAGCGTTTGCGCGGCTCGATAAAGCCGACGCGCTGCTCGTCGTCGGCTCTTCGCTGATGGTCTATTCGGGATTCCGCTTCGCTGAAGCGGCCGCAAGCGCTGGAAAGCCGATCGCAGTGGTCAACCTCGGCCGCACGCGCGCGGATGACATTCTCAGTCTGAAGGTCGAGGCGCCGTGCGAGGATGCGCTGAGAGTATTTTTGCTGCACGATTGATTTGTCGTTGCCAGCGATGTTTGAACTCGTCGGGCTCACCCCCTCCCCGCCCTCCCCCATGAAGGGGGGAGGGAGTAGAAACGCCGGTTCCGTGTCCCCTCCCCCCTCGTGGGGGAGGGCTAGGGAGGGGGGGCGGCGCGCCAACATCAACCAGCGGAAACGCAATCCATCGCCTTCGTCGCTGCGCTCCTCACAATGATTGGTTTAGGCCGCTCAACCTTTGCCACGCGACTGGTTCAGCACTACCGCGGCGCGGACAAGCGCCTTCAGCGCGGCTTCGTTGACAGGGTCGCCCTCGTGAAAATCAATCGCGCGCCTGACGTTGCCATCGAGGCTGGAATTGAACAGCTTCGAAGGATCGGCGAGGGCGGCGCCCTTCGCGAAGGTCAGCTTTACGACCGCCTTGTAGGTCTCGCCCGTACAGATCATGCCACCGCAATACCAGACCGGGACGCCTCTCCACTTCCACTCCTCGGTCACTTCAGGGACGGCCTGTTTGATCAGCGCCGCGCAGGCGGGAGAGACGGTCTCCGCGCCAGTCGCCGAGCTCCCTGATACGCTCGTCGATCAGCTCTGACGGCGTCTTGGCTTCCGTCGCAGCGCTTTTGCTCATGGTGTCGCTTCCACGTTAATTGATGCGCGTCAGCACCTGTTCGAAATCGGCAAGGAACTTCTGCCAGCCATAAGCGGCGCCCTGGTAGGCCCTGTCCTGATCCGGCTTGAAACCGGTCTGCTCCATCTTCAGGTGGACCCCGGAGTCGGACGGTGTCAGCGTCCAGGTGACGACGCTTTCGAGTCCCATGGCGTTCCAGGTGTACGACAGCTTCCGGTTGGGCTCGATGGACAAGACCTGACAGTCGACCGAACCCCAGTCGCCGCGGAGAACGAAGCGGTGATCCACAACCGGCTTGAAGTCGTTCTTCATCAACCATTCTTCAATCAGATGGGGCGTCGTCAGCGCCCGCCAAATCCTCTCCGGCGGAAAGGCGAGCTGCCGCTCGACGACTACGGAGCGAACTTCGCTCGACATTTCGGTCATTGATCCATCCTTCTCAGCAGATTTTCGAGGTCGTCGAACCGGGTCCGCCAGAACCCGGCCATTTCGCGCGTCCAGTCGACGAGCGGGTCCAGCGCGCTCAGTTGCGCGCTATAGTGCGTCTGGCGGCCCTCGTGCCGGTCGAGCACAAGTCCCGCCTGCTTCAACACGGCCAGATGCTTGGACACGGCCGGCTGCGAAATGCCGGCGCGCGCCGTCAACGATCCAACCGTCTGCTCGCCTTCCCGACACAGGCGCTCAAACAGGGTGCGTCGCGTCGGATCGGCGAGCGACTTGAACAGCATATCGTAGGCAGGAGCCACTTGGACGCATAACTCACTGGTTATTGTTCGCAATCCATAACCAACGAGCTATGCGTAAGTCAAGCCCAAACCGCGCGCCATCCGTCACTTGATCGGCGGCTGCGGCAGGACAGCCTCGCCCGGCTCCATGACGTAAATGTAGTCGAGCGAATACCACGGCGCCCCACGCGAGGGATCGGATGGGCGCGGCTCGTCGTGCCGCACATATTCGCCCAGCAAGGCGCGGGTCACGCCGAACTGCGGGTCGACATCGATGTTGGGATCTGCGGGATCATAGACCTGCGAGATCAGCACTTTGAAACCGGGCTTGAAGATCAGCGCGTGCAGATGCGCGGGCCGCTTGGGCTGGCGGTTTTGCGCCTGCAATAGCCGTCCGACGACCCCATCGACAGGTATGGGATAGCCAACCATCTTGACGGTCGTGAACCAGAACCTGCCGTCGGAGTCGGTCGTGAACTTGCCGCGCAGGTTCATGTCCGCCTGGTCGGGGTCCTGGTTCTCATAGAGGCCCATCGGCGAGGCGTGCCAGATATCAACCTCCGCACCGGCGATCGGCGCGCCTGTCCTGTCAACTACGCGCGCGGTGACAACCAGCGGATCGCCGGGCGTATCTGACCGGACGAGGCTGCCGCCGTTGGCGACGCGCGGTGAGTTCATCCGCCAGAACGGGCCGAGCAGCGATTGCGAGGTCTCAGTATTGCCGCCGTCGCCATTGTTGAGGAGGCAGACCAGCGACGAGACGCCCAGCGACCCCGCCATCAGCACAGCCTCATTGTGCGTGTCGTTCGTCAGCTTGCCGATCTCGTTCACGATCCCCGCCGCGCGCCGAAACTCGGCCTCGGTCAACCGGACTTCGCGCACGAAACTGTGAAGATGCTTGACGAGCGAGACCATGATTTCGCGCAGACGCGGGTCCGCGGTCCCCTGCATCACAGCGAGCGCGTCGGCCGTCACGTCGTCGGGCGTCTTGATGATCATGGCGTGCTCCTCGCGCAGACTGCTAGCCCGGCAACCGCCTGTTTTCAATCGCCGCCGGACCGCACCCGGCCTCTTCAATGCGAGCCTGGGAGCGGACATTCCTGCAGGCTCGCCAGCTTTTCGTAGTCCGGATAGAGCGCCATCAGTTTGAGCGTGACGCCGTTGGTCCAGCCAAAACCGTCCTGAGTCGGATATTCGCCGCCGCCGCCCGGCTTGTCCGGGTTCATCACATCGTATTTCTCAACAAGCTTGCCGGTCAGGCGATAGTTGCTGGCGACGTTGACGATCCAGCGGCAAGCGATGGCCTGCGCGAGGTCCGCTTGCCCATAATGCGCGAGGCCCTCAACGGCGATCCATTGCAGCGGCGCCCAGCCATTCGGCGCATCCCATTGCTGGTCCGTAGTGACCGTCGTTGTCACAATGCCGCCCGGCTTCAACAGCTCCTCCTGCGCGGCGCGAGCGACGCGGGCCGCCTGATCGTTGCTGGCCAGACGCAGGAACAGCGGAGCGAGGACTGCGGCGCTGAGGTCGTCAACGGGTTTGCCGCTCGTCCAACGATAGTCGAGATAGACGCCGCGCGACGAATCCCAGAGGTATCGATCGATCGCGGCGTGACGTTTCGCCATGCGGCCGCTGAACTCTTCGACGCAGGCGCCGTCCGCCAGCCTCTCGCAGCCGGCGCGGATCGCGCCTTCGAGCCCGAACAGCCAACTGTTGAGATCCACGGGAACGATATCCGTAGTGTCGAGACTCGACAGGGACTTTCCGTCCGCGAACCAGCGCGAGCTGAAATCCCAACCACTTTCGGCGGCGGCGCGAATCTCACGATAGGTCTGTTGCGGCTCGCGGGGGGAGTCTTGCGCGGTAAGGACATCCTCGCGATAGGATTCGTCGCGCGGCGTATTGAAGTCATCGAAATAGCGATTGAGCAGATATCCGCCGTCCAGCGCGACGACGCGGCGATGGGCGGCGCCCGTCGCAAGGCCGTCGGCGCCGTCCATCCAGAACGCATATTCCTGTTTCAATTGCGGCAGGAAGCGCGCGTAAGCCGCCGGCGGGTCATCGGGAGACAGAAGACCAACCATAGCGAAGAATACCGGCGGCTGCGAGCGCGACAGATAATAAGTGCGCGCGCCATTCGGCGCATGACCGTAGGTCTCGATGAGATAGGCGAAGTCCTCGACCATGTCCTCGAGCAGATCGCGTCGCCCGCTCTCCGCGAGTCCCAGCATGGTGAAATAGGAGTCCCAATAGTAGATTTCGCGGAACCGCCCGCCCGGCACGACATAGGGCTTTGGGAGCGGCAACAGCGAGGAATAGGGCGGCGCGGTTGGCGTGCTTCTCGTCAAATGGTCCCAGAGGTTGTTGATGTGCTCGCGCAATGGGACGAAGGCGCTGACGGCAACCGGCGGCGTGACGCTCGCCGGCAGCCGAAAATTCGCTTCAACGAAACTTTTCAGGGCGTCCGCGGAAAGCGGCTTCAGCGCGCGATAGCGTGCGAGGATTTCGGCTGGCGACGATAGCGGCGTAGCGTCTGCGAATTCCTTGCTGTCAGGAAACACGCGCTGAAGCTCGACGTCGGCGTACAGGTCTTCAAATAGAACTTCCGGCGACTTCGGCCATTCATAGGCGAAGGAGCGCGCGCTCATCAGCAGCGCTGCGGCGAGGGCGGCGATCCGCACAAGACTGTTGGTTTGCCTAAGCTGTGCAATCAGGCGCCCTCGTGATGGCTTCGCGCCCCGCTTTTCGCAATGACGATTTCGTCCTTCTACGTTTTAGATATCGCGTGAAAAAAAGGCGAATTCGGGAGCAGCTACAGGAGCGCTTGCGTCTTTGTCTCAGATAACCGCCTTTTCCAGGAACGGGCGGCCCGCGAGGATGCGTTCGTAACCGACCTCGGAGAGATCAAGGGTGCGGAAGGCGCCGTAGGTGATCAGTTCGGAAATCGCCCGTCCGGCGGCCGGGCCCTGCTGCAAGCCGTGGCCTGAGAAGCCGTTGGCGAACAGGAAGTTGGTGACTTCAGGGTGGCGACCGACGACGAGGTTATGGTCGAGCACGTTGAAATCGTAATGGCCGGCCCAGAGATTGACGACCTTGATCAACTCGAAAGCCTCGGAGCGCTCGGCGAGCGCCGGCCACACGATGTCCTCGAACTCCTCGTGGCGCGGCTCGAAATCGTCGAACGCCACGCCGGGGTCCTCGACGGGCACGGCGCCGCCGAGGAAATAGCGCCCCTCCGGCCGGCAGAACACGCCGGTCGTGTCGATCATCAGCGGGAGCCGGCCCTTGCCGACGCGCGCGCTCCCTTCCGGGCTCCTCGCGCAGTCGAACACGAACAATGTCCGCTTGCGCGGCTCGATGGGAATGTCGAGCCCCGCCATGCGCGCCGTCAGCGCCGCGCGCGGACCCGAAGCGTTGACGATCGCGCCGGCCGCGATCGTGCGGCCCGACTTCAGCGTTACCGAGGCGACGCGCGATCCGTCGCGGCCGATGCCGACCACCTCGTCGACCAGATAGTCGGCGCCGAGTGCGCGCGCCTTGGCGCGCAGGCCGTTCATCAGTCCGGTGTTGCTGAACCAGCCCTCGCCCGAGCGGCCATAGGAGGCGAGCTGGATGTCGTCGACCCGGAGATGCGGGAACGCCTCGCCGAGTTCGTCGCGGCTCCACAGCACGACATCGGCGCCGCAAGCCTTCTGCGCCGCATGGTTTTCGCGCAAGGTCTGGGCCTGCAAGTCGGTTGCGGCGAGAAACAGATAGCCGGCCTCGTGAAAGGCGAGATCCGGGCGGTCGTCGCCAACCTGCATCGTCTCGGCGAAATTGCGGATGAACTCGACGCCGAACAGGCCGATTTTCACATTGACCGGATTGGAGAACTGGCTGCGAATCGAGGCGGCGGACAGCGACGTCGACGCATGGCGGAACGTGGGGTCGCGCTCGACGATCAGGATCGAACCGCGAAAGTCGGGATTGGCGGCGAGGAAATAGGCGACCGACGACCCGATCACCGCGCCGCCGACGATCACGACGTCATAGCTGTCTTTCACTGCTTTTCCTTCGTCATCGGGTAGTCCGACCCTTGAAAGCCAAAACGGGGCGACGGATGGTTTAACGGTCTGAGCGGCGGCGCGGAAGGGGCGGTCAGCCGGCTTTTGCGACCGCGGGGCGCGATCTGCGAACAACGGGAGGTGCCGCAAGCAAATGCTCGGCGCCCGCCTCGAATCGCGATTTTGGGCGGGAAGCGAACATAGAGGGCTGCATACGTTTAGGCGGCATTGCGCCCGCCCGAAAATTACGATTGCGTCTTTGCTCGTCTCGCCTTGCGCCATTCCGCGGGAGACTGGCCGGCCCATCTGCGAAAAGCGACGGTGAACGCGGCATGGGTCGCGAAGGACAGTGCGATCGCGATATCGCCGATTCTGCATGTCGCTCACGGACAAGAACTCTCTTGCGACGGCATAGCGAACGTCGTCGAATACGCTCTGAAAGTTTGTTCCTTCCGCTTCGAGACGGCGGCCGAGCGTTCGCACGTCGATAGCGAGCGTCTTGGCGACCTTCGGCGCGAACGCTTTGTGCTCGAGGAGCAGCGGCCGAAGCGCGTGTCGCACATTGTCCGTCCATGGTCGATCGCTGCGCGGCGCTATTTCGATCGCCTTCTGTCGCCAGAAATTGAAATCCGCCGATTTCGCGCCCGAGATAGGCGCTCGCATGACGCGGCGCGAAAAGACCAACCCCGTCTCATGTTGGTCGAATCTTACAGGCGCGCCGAAATGGGAAGCGTAGGGCTTGATATCTCTCGGGCGGCGAAAGGCGAACAAGACTTCGGACGGTTGGACTGCGCCGTTCGACAACAGTCGCAAGACGTTGAAAGCCGCCATCATCGCCAGCGCATAAGCCTGGTCGTGAGCGGTGGCTGTGCCGTCGTACACGCCGTAGCCAAGGATGTAGTCCGGGCTCGCACGCCGCAGGTAGTATATGGCGCCGCGCGAATTCGCGCTCTGCAGCAATTGAAAGCCGGAGAGCGCCGTTAAAACGTCGGGCGCATCGGCGAGCCAGCGCCCCGCCGGACCCAGAATGCGCGGCGTCGTTCGGCCGCCAAGGACCAACCCGAAATGCGCACAGCCGGTTGCGGCCACGCAATTGGCGAGGATTCGGGTCGCCCACGAATAGGGCAAGTATCTGTTTGGTTCGACAAAAACAGACGGGTCGAGCGGCAACCCTTCGATCGCCCGTTTATCGTCGACGCCGAATTCGGCGAGCAGACCCGGAATTTCGGCAAGCGCCGACGCACGTTGATAAGCTTTGGCGTCGCCATCGGATCCGGGGCCGATATCGGAACTTTGCAAGATTTCGTCTCCAATTGACGGAAATTGGAAAACTGGATGCGGAGATTTTCATTACGTTAGCGCGCGCAAGTTGCAAGTCGCGAAGCGGGCGATTTCAAACCCGCGGAGCGGACTGGGAGTGAATTGCCGCCACGAGGTTATTCGGTCCGTACCCAGGGCTCACGCCGTGGAAATATCGATCGACTGAGCCAAGCGCATTTCTACAAGTCTAGCGCCGCAGGACGGGGAGGGTTTGCAGTGAAGAATAAAAGTCGAGCCAAACTCCCCGCCGTCCCACAGCAGGGCTACCTGCGCCGCGACGCGTCGGTCGGCGGGAGCGTGAATAAGCGGTCACAATTTGCGGCGCATGAGAGCGCATGGTTGCCTTCAACGAGCTCACGGGGTTCATTGGCAATCGGCCGGTTGCCGTAGGGTGCCTCTAAAGCAACCACAGTGTTGACCCTAAACTGATCGAACTCGACAAAACTCCGGGTTCAGTTCCAACCAGTCTTTCATGGAGGAAAGCCCCAATGACCATTTCCCGTCGAACTGTGTCCGTCGGTGGAGTGAGCCTGCTCGCCGCCACAGCCCTTGGATCCACCGCCAGTTCCGCCGATCCGGCCATGGATCTCACCGAGGGCGCCGAAGAATTTGCTCTGGCGATCGAGGCCTACACGTTCGGTTATCCGTTGGTCACAATGGAGATGACGCGCCGAGTCTCCACGAATGTCGCGTGAAGTCGCAGGGCTTAGGGGGCCGATGGGCCACATTATTCCCGCCCGCGAATATCCGAACGCCTCGTTTCGCGATGTCACTGCGCCGAATGCAGACACGCTTTACACCGTAGCGTGGCTGGAGGTGGGGAAGGAGCCTTGGGTGCTCAGCATTCCCGCTATGGACGATCGCTACGCGCTGTTGCCCATGCTGGACGGCTGGACCACGGTCTTCGAAGTGCCGGGCAAACGGACCACGGGCACAGCGGCGCAAACCTACGCCATCACCGGACCCGGTTGGACGGGAACGCTTCCCGATGGGGTCAAGGAATACAAATCGCCGACGAGCCTCGTATGGCTTTTGGGACGCATCTACTGCACGGGCACGCCGGACGACTACAAGGCTGTCCACGCCTTGCAAGACCAGTTCAAGGTCGTGCCGCTCAGCTCTTACGGCAAGCCCTATACGCCGCCTGCGGGCGTGGTCGATCCGTCAATCGACATGAAGACGGCGGTGCGCGATCAGGTCAATCGCATGGATGCGGTAGAATATTTCACGCTGCTCTGTGAACTGATGAAGACCAATCCGCCCTATGCAGCGGACGCGCCGCTCGTGGAAAGAATGGCGGCGATCGGCATCGTGCCCGGCCAATCCTTCGACAAGAGCAAATTTAATCCAGACTTCGCCAAGCGCGTGCCCGAGGTCGCTTTCGACCGCATCATGCTGCATTTCAAGTTCAGCGATGGCGACTTCAAGGACGTCAACGGCTGGGGCTACACGCTCAAGACGGGAATTTACGGCGTCAATTACATCCAGCGTGCGCTGATAACGGCCATTGGCTTGGGAGCCAACCGCCCGCAGGATGCGATCTATCCGACGTCCATGAAGTATGCGGGCGGATTGATCGGACGCGATTATATGGGCAGCGAAAAATACGTCATCACCTTCGCCAAAGGCATGACGCCGCCGGTTGAGGGCTTTTGGTCCTTAACGATGTATGACGCGAATTATTTCTTCGTCGAGAACCCGCTGAACCGCTATTCGATCAGCGCGCGCCAGCCTCTCAAGGCCAATGCCGACGGATCGATCGACCTGTATATTCAGAACGAGTCGCCGGGTTCGGACAAGGAATCCAACTGGCTTCCCGCGCCCAAAGGCAAGTTCCTGCTGATGATGCGGCTGTATTGGCCGAAGGAAGCGAACCCCTCGATCCTTGACGGTTCATGGGAATTGCCGCCAGTCAAAAAAGTAAGTTAGCGCGATCGCCGCCGGGCAAGACCGATATGTCTTGCCTGGCGCGCGCCCGTGGGACGCCGCCCGCTGCTGTGGGCCCGCGCGCCACGCCGTCTGCCTGCCCTTCGCGGCCGTGCGTGCACAAGCTCCTCCCACGCGGGGACAGCTGAACAGCCCTACGCCGCCACGCGCGACGCGAACACCGCGATGGCGCGGTTCCGGCTGTGAACCTTGAGCTTTTTCAGGATCTTGGAGACATGCGCCTTGACGGTCGCTTCGCTGATCGAGAGGTTGTAGGCGATGATCTTGTTCGGCTTGCCCTTCGCCAGTTCCACAAACACCCGCTTCTCCGCGGCGGTGAGGCGATCGAAGCCTTGCGCCTCGTCGGCGCACGGCTCGGGCGTTTCCAGCATCGCGCGCGGCCCGTAGGCCTGCTGGAGGCAATGATCGAGTTCCGCGAACTGCTCGGAAAGTAAGCCCCGCACTTCCGCAAACAGCGCCTCGAGATGGCGCGCCAGACTAGCGCCTGCCTCGGAATGCTTGGCGATCGCCAGCGCCCGTTGCTCGAGGTCTGCGAGCCGGGCGAGGCCGGCGCCGCGGAGCTCGCGAGCGGCGAGCCGCCGCAGGATTTGGCGGCTACGGAGACCGGCAGCGAGCTGGGTTGAGCCGCAATGTTCCCCGCGCCGTGCACGACTTCTGGAGCTTCCAGCAAAGTCACCTTGCGCCTCCCGCTCAACCTTGTGCGGCGCAATATGACGACATGCGAACCGCAAAGAAAGCCCTGTTCGTGCGAATGTGAATGTTGTATGGCATCTGCAACATGCAAACTGCAAAGTTGCAAATTATGCGAAGCGGCAAACTGTTCATCGGCCGGAGCGTTCGCAAGCTCAGGTCGGACGTCCGGCGACACGCAGGCCGGCCTTCGCCTCGAAGCTCGGCATATCGACCAGCTACCTCAACCAGATCGAGAACAATCAGCGCCCGATTTCCGCCGCGGTGCTGATGGTGCTCGCCGACAAGTTCCAGGTCGACCTGCGCAGCCTCGGCGCCGGCGACGACGACCGGCTGCTGTCGGCGTTGTCGGAGACGCTCGCCGACCCGCTGTTCGAGGCGCAACGGCCGGCCCTGCAGGAATTGCGGCTCGTCGTGCGCAATGCGCCGGCCGTCGCGCGCGCGCTGATGCAGGTCCACGCCGCCTACCGGCAAGCGTCCGAACAACTCGCCAGCCTCGACATCCGCGACGAGGGCGGCCGGCGTCGCGCATGTCTGCGACCGCCTATGAGGAAGTCCGCGACTTCTTCCACTTCGTCAACAACTACCTGCACGAGCTCGACGCCGCCGCCGAGGAGCTGGCGCGCCGGCTCAGCATTCCCCAGCAGGAGCCGGGCATGGCGCTCACCGCGCATCTCGAAAACCGGCTGAAGGTTCGCGTGCTGCGCGTCGGAAACAGCGACGCGCCGTTGCGCCGGTTCGACGCGAAGGCCAAGGCGCTGTTTCTCAACCCGGGCCTGCCGACGCCGTCGCGCAATTTCCTGCTCGCCTATCAGATCGGCGTGCTCGAGAACGCGGCGCTGATCGAACAGCATCGCGACGCAGCGCCGAATTCCGCAGCGCCGACGCGATCGAAATCTGCAAGATCGGGCTCGCCAACTATTTCGCCGGCGCGCTGCTGCTGCCCTATGGCGCCTTCAGCACCGGCGGCGCAGGAGCTGCGCCACGATCTCGAATTGCTGGCGACGCGCTTTCACGCCAGCCTCGAGCAGGTCGCGCACCGGCTGTCGACGCTGCAACGCCCCGGCGACAAGGGCGTGCCGGTGTTTTTCGCGCGCATCGACCGCGCCGGCAACATCACCAAGCGCCACAGCGCGGCGAAATTCCAGTTCGCGCGCCACGGCGGCGCCTGCCCGCTGTGGAACATCCATCAGGCCTTCGAGTCGCCGGGACGCATCATCCGGCAGCTCGCGCAAACCCCCGACGGCGTCAAATATCTGTGCGTCGCGACGGAGATCGTCAAAGGCGTCGGCGGCTTCAAATCCGATCGCCGCCGCTACGCGATCGCGCTCGGCTGCGAGAGCGGCGTTCGCCGACCAGTTTGTGTATTCCGATGGTCTCGATCTCGGCGACAAATCGCATTTCGAGCCGATCGGCGTTTCCTGCCGGATTTGCGAGCGGCCGAACTGCTCGCAGCGCTCGGTGCCCCCGTTGCGGCACCGCCTGCACGTCGACCACATGGTGCGCGACGTGGTTCCCTACAGCGTCAAATAGCGCCCTGGAGCTCACGCAGCGCCGCGGGAACGCAGTCGGGCAGGTCTTCCGCGATCAGTCCCGGCCCGAACGCCCGGGCGGCCGCGCCGTGCAGCCAGACGGCCGCGGACGCCGCCTCGAACGGCGCCATGCCCTGCGCGAGCAGTCCGCAGCAGAGCCCCGAGAGCACGTCGCCGGAGCCGGCGGTGGCGAGCGTCGGCGGCAGATCCCAGCCGATCGTCGCGCGGCCGTCCGGCGCGGCCACGACCGTGTCCGCGCCCTTGTAGACGATGACGGCGCCGAGTTTCGCCGCGGCCGCGCGGGCGCGCTCGAGCTTGGATGGGGCGGCGAGAATGTCCGGGCAGCCGCGAAACAGCCGCGCGAATTCGCCCTCGTGCGGGGTGAGCACAGTCGACTTGCCGCCGGCGGCGATCAGCGCCGCGAGGGCGTCCGCCTCGCCCGCAAAAACGCTGATCGCATCGGCGTCGAGGACGACCGCGCGCGGACGGTCCGAAGGCGACGTCAACGCCGCCTCGACGTGGGCGCGGGTCTGCGGGCCCAAGCCGGCGCCCGGGCCGAGGAGAATGGCGTTCCGCCGGGAATCGGCGAGCAGGCGGACAAACTCACCCGCGCCATCGAACGGCTCGACCATCACCGCCGTGAGCTGCGCGGCGTTGACCGCGACGGCGTCCGGCGGGCTGGCGAGCGTGACGAGCCCGGCGCCGACCCGGAGCGCCGCGCGCGCCGCCAGCCGCGCCGCGCCGGTGCGATGCGCCGGGCCGGACAGGATCAGCGCCGACCCGCGTGAATATTTGTGCGAGGCGGCGCCGGGAAACGGAAACTGCGTCGCGCCATATCCGCGGGCCATTGGCCCATGCGCGCGGCCCGATCGCCGCGAGCGCGTCGCTCGGCGATGCCGATATCGGCAAGGATCAGTTCGCCCGCGAACTCGCGCCCCGGCAGCAGCAGATGGCCCGGCTTGAACCGGTGGAACGTAACGGACGCGTGGGCGCGGACCGCGACGCCGCGCACGGCGCCCGTTTCCCCGTCGATCCCCGAGGGCATGTCCACGGCGAGCACAGCTCCGCCCCGATCTGCGAAGGCGTTGATGTTCCGAACACAAGTCGCCGCGAGCCCGTCGACGTCGCGAGACAGCCCCGCGCCGTAAAGCGCGTCGATGACGAGATCGGCTCCGCCGGATTCGAAGGCTTCCGCGCCGCCGATTTCGCCCGAGAAGCGCTGCGCCGCGAGCGCGGGGTCGCCCCGGAGCGCCGAGCGCGGACCGAGCAGAAAGACTTCAACCCGACATCCCCGATCCGCGAGCCGCCGCGCGGCGATAAAACCGTCGCCGCCATTGCCTCCGGGCCCGCACAGAATTTTCACCCGCCCGCGCGTCCGCACGCGCTGTAGCGCAGCGTCTGCGACCGCCGCGCCCGCCCTTTCCATCAGAACGATGCCTGGCGTCCCCTGGTCGATCGTCTGACGATCGCAGGCCGCCATTTCGCGCGGAGTCAGCAATTCCGGGTATTTTGCGAGACTGTGCATGGGCGGCGAGACTGGCGCCGGCCGGAGCGCCCCGGCAAGGCTCGAGGCGAATTCGATGAAAATCGGGCTTCCCTCGCCGGATTTTTCTGCTATATGCCCGCTCGCCCAACGGCATGATCCCCGATAGCTCAGTTGGTAGAGCATTCGACTGTTAATCGAATGGTCGCAGGTTCGAGTCCTGCTCGGGGAGCCATTTCTAATCAACGGTTTACGAGAAAATCTGAAACGCGGATTTTTGAGCCAGCCGCGTCTTGGACACCGCGTTGGACAACAGATGTCTGTCGCCCATTCCAACGGTAGAAACCCAAATTTTCGCGGGAGATGAAAGAGGAACCGCGGATGAGGCTATTGCGCCGGACCACTTATGCTCTAGGATCATAAGGAATTAGTACGCGCTCGAACGTACGAAGAGCCGGTCTCTAGGGGGTGGGGTTGCCTGCCGACTTATTTGCATGGGCGCGACCGATCGCGGTCAATTCAATTCTAGAAAAAGCAACCCTTGGCGGCGTTCCGCCCGTCTGGGATCATACTTGGGTAACGAGCTACGATAATCGGCTCTTCCCGCATGGCGACATTTCCGGGGTCGCCGGCGGCGGCGCCGACTTCTGGTATTGCTGGGGCGACTTCCACATCAGCGGCGGAACAGGTTGGTCGCCGGACGGTTTCATTGTGGCAGGTGGCGCGAACCTTGCAGTGGCTAGATGCGTGGTCAGAGAAAATTTACACTGCGGCAGCAACATGGGCGCGCGAGGCACGGTGCTTCGATATCTTAGAGACGGGGTTTGTCACCAGCTGGCAAATCAAGTACTTATTGCGACTGCAAACGGTAATTCGCGCCCGCTCACCGTTAACGGTGCGAACGGTTATTCGTTCTCAAGCGCCAGGTATGGCAGTTATGGCCGTCGATCTGCTCAATTTCTGCACAATTTGAGAGGATGCAGGTTGTCCACCGGGGCCAGTTCTTCAGCGAAGGGGAGTCTCATGATGGTAAGCCTCGAAACCCCAGAGTTGGTAGACGAGTTTGCTGAGCGCGTTCACGCTGTTTTGGACGAAAAGGACCCTCAGACTGCCGAGCGATTGTTGGCTATGCGAGAACGTCTTCAGGCGCTTGATGATGAAAATTCCGATTCCGACGACTATCGGGAAGTGACGCTGCGCGGTCATGAGTTTTTGACGGCCGCTGAAAGTTTACTTGGCGAAGTCGCCTATTATCAGATTTTTGGTTTGAAGCCTGGCCAGCGGGTTACGATCCCACCGGCCTAAACTTCATCGGCAAACACCACGACCATCCCCACGCCGTCATGCAATGACGGGAGGGTTGTTTCCTCCCTCTGGTGTGAGTGTCTAAGTCAATGTCGCGCAAATCGGCCCTGCTCGGGCCAAAGTGTCGTCAGGCCAATGTGGCCTAAATCATTTCGCAGCCATGATGTTACTCGAACAGCATGCACCGCGACGCGAAGAGGGAGGCTCTGGGGCCGCCCTCTCTCATTCCCTGCCGCCTTTCTCAGCGCTTAGGCCCGACCGACCCACGCCGCGAGCTCTCCTTTGCGCTCGCGGCGCCGGCCGGCTAGCGTCGGCCGTATGTGCAACCTCTATTCCGTCACCATCGGCCCGCAGGCAATCCGCGATGTCGCGCGCGCGATGCGCGACACAACGGGCAACTGGCCGCCGCTCCCCGGTATCTTCCCCGACTATCCCGCGCCGATCGTGCGCAACGCGCCGGACGGCGTCCGCGAGCTCGCAATGGCGCGTTGGGGCATGCCGTCGCCGGTCTTTGCATTGAAGGGCAAGAAGACGGACCCGGGCGTGACCAATGTCCGCAACGTCGCCTCGCCGCACTGGCGGCGCTGGCTCGGCGTCCAAAGCCGTTGCGTCGTCCCGTTCACAAGCTTTTCCGAGAATGAAGTTCTGCCGGACGGCTCACGGCCGCCGGTATGGTTCGCGTTCGACGAAGGCCGACCGCTCGCCTTCTTCGCCGGGATCTGGACGAGGTGGACGTCAGTGCGGAAGTTGAAGGAAGGCGAGGTGACGGTCGACGCGTTCGCGTTCCTGACGACCGAGCCCAACGCCGAGGTCGCGCCCATCCATCCCAAAGCGATGCCCGTCATCCTGACAAAGCCCGAAGAGATTGAACTGTGGATGACCGCGCCGGCCGCCGATGTGCTCGCGCTGCAGCGTCCACTTCCCGACGGCGCGCTGAGGATTGTCGCGCGGGGGGAAAAGAAGGATGGAGTAGTGGACCCAGCCGCATAGTGGAGGCGACACCGGCGGCGCACCGGCCGCCCTCTGATGTTTCGAAAGCATCGTGCGGAGTTGCACTCTGGACAGTCTCAAAGATTTATGTGGACGTGTTCGCCGCGTCCATATCACCGCCGTCCGTCGCGCTGAGAAAACGGCCCGACGCCGTGAGGCGTCAGGCCGTTCTGGGGTCGCAAAGGATGCGGCGATTCCCCGGTCCCCGCAGGCAAGTACCGCGACGGAAACCACAAGTTCCCTTCGCTGGATAATAAATTGTAGTGCAAAACAGAAACGGCCCGACGCGCCGCTCGCCGAGCCGTCCCTGGTTGCAGGCGAGGTCGCCTGCCCAAACAAGTAAAGCTTCGAAAGCGGTTAAACTAAGTCAGGTAGTCGACTTAACCGTGACGCCACTCATTTGGCCTCGTCGACAATCTGTCGGCCTATTGAAAAGGGCGGCCCGCTGGCCGTTCTCTGTCGGCGCGATTGACGGCACGCCCAGGAAAACGCCCCAGACAAGAGCGCCGCAAGCTTTGACGTAGACCACTGAGCCACAAGCCGATGTCGAGCCCTTTGAAGCGCTGAGCAAAGGTCGGGAGGCGCGTCATGCGTCATATTCCGCCGCCAGCGCCGTCGTCTCAATTTTGCGCGCCTCAAAATGCACGGCGTGGCTCAAACGGTCGACGAACTTACTTTGGCTTCTCGCCGTTCAGCGCCTCCGGCGGAGCGGTGCTTTTCATCTCCTGAGCAAACTCTGCGAGCGCGCCAGCGTCATCATTGCGACGAACCTGAGCTTTGGCCATGGGCGAATGTTTTCGGCGATCCCCATATGACCCCCTCGCCGCTCGACCGTTTCATTCATCGCTGCTACATCCTCGAAACAACCGAGACCACTCTGGGACAATTTTCGTCAACTTCCCTTCAAACGACAAGTTCATCACGGAGTACGTGAGAGCGATTCCGTTCAATGAATTGTACAACAATTGCGCATCAGAGCGGCGCCAAATAAGACGCTCTCGATGGCGCGATCCTTTCAGGATTCGTCGTTATCGGTCGAACGCGCCGGCTCCACGACAGCCCCAACCAATCTCAAGCAACCAATCCGCAACGTGAGCGCTCTAGACTTGGCGTAAACAGTCGCACCGTGATATAGCACGCTGGGGTCGCGCCAAAAGATTTTGGGCGCTTGCATAAATCTCCAGCGAGAATCTATGCATCAGAGGGGCCAAGCATGGCCGGAGGATCTGGCGCTTCAGAGACGGCGCGCGATGTTTTCTTCAGATTGAATCTGACTCGGCGAGTCGGCCGCTTTTCGACAAGCGCTGCGATTCATCGAGAGGTTTGGCGACGTCGAAGCGGCGACGTTGATTCAGGGCGAGACCGGCACCGGCAAGGAGCTCGCTGCGCGCGCGTTGCACTATTTCAGTCGCCGCCGAGATTTTGCTTTTGTGCCGGTCAACTGCGGCGCTCTGCCTGACACATTGCTCGAAAGTGAATTGTTTGGACATGAGCGCGGGGCGTTTACTGATGCGCGTGGGTCGCACCGCGGGCTGGTCGCCAGCGCGCAGGGCGGCACGCTGTTCCTCGATGAAGTGGAGGCGTTGTCGCCCCGCGCGCAGGTCGTGCTACTGCGGTTTCTGCAAAACCAGGAATATCGGCCGGTGGGCGCCACAGCTCTCAAACTCGGCGACGCCCGCGTCGTCGCGGCGAGCAACGTCAACTTGCATGAGCTCGCCAAACGCCAACTTTTCCGCTCAGATTTGCTGTTTCGCTTTGGCGTGCTCAACATCACCATGCCGCCTTTGCGCAAGCGCGAGGACGACGCGGTGATGCTCGCGCGACCATTTCCTGGACACGTATTGCCTGCAGTATCGCCGACCGCAGATGCGTCTGACCGAGGCCGCCGTCGCGCGCTTACGAATCGAGAGTTGGCCGGGCAACGTGCGCGAATTGCAGAATTTGATCTTGAGTGAATTTCTGCTCGCCGACCCGGGTTCGAAATGGCTGCACCTGAACCTCGGAAGCCCCTGCCGGACCCGCGTATAATTCGAACGGAGCCGTTCGTATTCAAGGCGGCGAAGGCGCGCGCGATCGCCGACTTCGAACGCGCGTGGCTGAGCGACCTGTTCGCGCGAACTGCCGGCAACGTCTCTCTCGCCGCGCGGTTGTCTCACAAGGACCGCAGCGCGCTCAACCGGATGGCGCGCAAGTATGGCCTCGCCGGCCATCAATTCCGTCAACCGTTCGAACTCGGCGGCAGAACCCTGAGCCATCGGCTCTGTGAGCGCCCCAAGCAGCCCCAACGATCGGTTCGAAGCCCCTTCCGCCAATAGGGCGCCGGCGCGCGCTGCATCGGGTGAGACAAGTTTGACCCAGTGGGAAGAATTGGCGTCAACCGGCGCGGCCCGCGGTTTCCGGGCGATAGACGACCTGCGCCGTGGAGGAAGAACAACCCACCGCGACGTCTGCCTGTTCTCAACTCCTTGATCTCTCTGATGCCGACGTCCTGGCACGCGACTTGAAATTGCAGGATGGGAACGGGGAGAGGCCGCAATGGCGCGTTCCCATGACATCGGTCTGGAGATCGAAGGCTTGATCACAAGCTATGTCGCCTCGCATCCGAGCGCCGCGGACACGCTGGAAGGCGTCCACGCGTGGTGGGTTGGCGCCCGCGTGCCTGGCGCTACGCGAGCCGAGGTCGAGGCGGCTTGCGAGCGGCTCGTGGCGTCCGGCGTCATCGAGCGCGTTGAATTGCCTGACGGCGCCATCCTGTTCGCCGGCGCAGGCCGCGGCTCGAGTTTTCCCCCGATCGATAATTTGAATTCCAACTGAAGGAAGCCGCGATGCCCGTCGCCCTCAGCTACCCTGGCGTTTATATCGAAGAAAACAACACGGCCGGCAGCGCAATCGTCGGCGTGTCGACTTCATTGACCGCCTTCATCGGCCGCGCATTGCGTGGACCCACCAACCAGCCGACTCTGGTGCAGAGTTTCGCCGACTTCACGCGGCAATTTGGGGGATTGTGGGCGCCGAGCGCGCTCGGCTACTCAGTCGCGCAATTCTTCGCCAACGGCGGCTCACAAGCGCTGATCGTCCGCGTCCACCACGACGCCACCTATGCGACGGCGAGCCTGACGACAGGCGGAACAGCCATCACGCTGCAGGCCGCCAGCCCCGGAGCGTGGGGCCAGAACCTTACGGCCGTCGTCACGGCGTCGCAGGTCAACGCCACGAAATTGTTCAATCTCAAATTGACGGATTCCGGGAGCGGCGCCAGCGAAACCTATCTCAACCTTTCCACCGACCCGACCAGCGGCAATTTCATTGGCCAGGTGCTCGCCCAGCAATCGCAGCTTGCGGTGACGACGGTCGCGGCCTGGTCGCCTCTGGTTCCCATTCCTAACGTTCCGCAGACCGTCGCCTTTACGGGTTCGCCAAGCGACGGGTCTGACATCGGCGACGCTGAGGTCGCGACCGGACCGAACCTGCAAGCCAACAAACAGGGGCTGTGGGCGCTTGATCTGGCGCTGATTTTCAATCTGCTGGTGATCCCGCCCTATACGCGGCTTCCTGGCGCGTCGTCTCCGGACGTAGGCGCCGCCACTTGGACCGCAGCGGCGCAATACGTCGCCACGAGGCGCGCCTTCCTGATTGTCGATGCGCCGAGTTCGTGGGGCACGGTCCAGGCAGCGGAGACCGCGGCGCCCCACATGCTCACCAACGTCCTCTCCACGAACACCTACGCCGACAGCGCCGCGATCTACTTTCCCTATGTGCTGGCGCCGGATCCCTTGCAGCAGAACCTGCTGATGCCGTTCGCGCCGAGCGGGATGATTGCGGGCATCTACGCCAACACCGACGCGCAGCGTGGCGTGTGGAAGGCGCCGGCCGGCATTTCCGCTTCGCTCTCCGGCGCCGTCGCGCTCACGGCGGGCAGCAGCGGCGCGCCGATCGCGCTGAATGACGGCGACAGCGGCCAGCTCAATCCGCTCGGCGTCAATTGCCTGCGCAATTTCCCTGTCATCGGCAATGTCGTCTGGGGCGCGCGCACCATGGCCGGCGCCGATGCGCTGTCTTCGCCATGGAAATATGTGCCGATCCGCCGTCTCGCGCGCTACATCGAGCAAAGCCTATTCCAGGGCACGCAATGGGTCGTGTTCGAGCCCAATGCGGAGCCGCTGTGGTCGCAGATCCGGCTTGATGTCGGCGCCTTCATGCAGGAGCTTTTCTCTCAGGGCGCCTTCGCGGGAACTTCGCCGAGCCAGGCCTACTTCGTCAACTGCGACTCGACGACCACGACGCCGACAGATGCCGCCAACGGCATCGTCAACATCATCGTCGGCTTCGCTCCGCTGTATCCGGCCGAGTTCGTCGTGATCCAGATCCAACAAATCTCCCCGCTCGCTTCCTCCTGACGCCGGAGCCGGACATGGTTGAATTCTCTGTCAATCCGACGCGCCACGATCCCTACAAAAACTTCAAGTTCCGCTTGAAGTGGGATGGGCACTATGTGGCCGGACTCTCGAAATGCAGCGCGATGAAGCGCACGACGGAAGTGGTGGAACACCGCGAAGGCGGCGATCCCTCGACTTCGCGAAAGTCGCCGGGGCGCACAAAATACGAGGCGATCACGCTGGAGCGCGGCGTCACCCACGACACCGACTTCGAAGCCTGGGCGAACAAGGTCTGGCGCTACGGAGCGCTGCTCGGCGCCGAGGTTTCGCTCGCTGATTTTCGCAAGAATCTGACCTTGGAGTTCTACAACGAAGCTGGGCAACTTGCGTTGTCTTACAAGATTTATCGCGCCTGGGTTTCCGAATATCAGGCCCTCCCTGATCTCGACGCCAACGCCAACGCCGTGGCGATCCAGCACATCAAGCTCGAGAACGAAGGCTGGGAGCGCGATCTCACGGTTCAGGAGCCTAAGGAACCTAGCTTCACGGCGCTCTGATCAGGAGCATCGGCATGGGAAGTTACGACGCCGCCTCGCTCATCGCACTTTGGGAACGGGGGCGCGAACTGGGGCCGCTGTCGCGCGGCGTGATGCTGGCCGCCGCGGCGTCCAGCGACAGCGAGGCGGCCGTGGCCGAATGGCCGCTGGGGAGGCGCGAAGCCGCGCTATTGCGAACGCACACGGCGTATTTCGGCAAAACGATGCCGGTCTCCGTCGCTTGTCCCGCTTGCGGAGAAGAGCTCGAATTCGAGCTTGACGCAGTCGCGCCGAGATCTTCGACGACGAGACGGAACTTGCGCTCGCCGGCGGCGTGCGATTTCGACCGCCGACGACTACCGATCTCATCATCGCCGCACGCGAGAAATCTCTGGCTGAAGGCGCTCAAAGGCTTATCGGCCGCTGCCGGCTCGACGACGGGCCGCCGCTCGACGACAACGAGCTCGAGGAAGTCGATCGTAGGATGGCGGAATGGCGACGCCGCGCGGCGATCGGTCTGCGCCTGAGCTGCGTCGAATGCGGGCACGCGTGGAGCGACGAGCTCGACGCCGCCGCCTATCTTTGGATCGAGATCGAAGACCGCGCGCGCGATCTGCTCGACGAAGTGCATTGGCTCGCTTCGGGTTATGGTTGGTCCGAGGCTGAAATTCTCGCGCTCAGCCCTGTGCGGCGCGCCGCCTATCTCGAGAGGCGGCTGGCATGACGCGCTTCCTTGAAGGATTTATCGCGCGCGCCGTCGAGCATCGCCCGACGGCCACGCCGCCGCCGCGACCGCGCGTGCTGGCGCCGATGACCTTCGAACCACCGGCCGTGGGACCAACGTCGAGCCCCTCGCCCGCGTTTTATCGGGGCGCGGATCCGCCGGCGCCGATCTCCGAGCGCCGTCGCATCGACCCGTCTCCCGCGCGTCCAGCAACAAGGCCTGAACCCTTCCGCGCTGTTGAACAAAACCTCGAGCGATCCGCACGAAGCGAGCGCGGCGACGAGCACCGACAACGATCCAGCCATGCCGCGGCGAGAGCCAAGCGAAGCGCCGCCGCCGCCCAAAGCAAAGAGAACTCCTGATGTCGAGGCCTCGCCATCCACGCCTGCCGATCCGGTGGGCCGCGAGTTCGAAACCGCCGTCGCACGAATTTTCGCGCCCGAGCCGCCGCGTCCAGCGCTTGCGCTCCCGGCCGCGTCGCCGACGCCGAGCGTCGTCACCAGCATCGTGATCGGCCGCGTTGAACTGACAGCGGCGCCGGCTGCGGCGCCGCCCCGCGCCGCCCCATCAACCAAGGCGCCAATGTCGCTCGACGACTATCTCAGCCGACGCGGGCAGGCCAGCCGATGAGCAACGCGCTCGCCATCGCCGGCGTGACCGCGGTCCTCAAGGATCTGCTCGACAATGGAATGATCGATCACGATCTGCCGAGCTCGCTTGGCCAGGCCGTCAACGTTTCAGCGATTGCGCCCGACGAAATCAAGACCGGCCCCGACGAACAGCCGCGCCTGAACATCTTCTTCTTTCAGGCCACCCCGAACGCCGCGCTGCGCAATATCGCCCTGCCTTCGGTCGGTCCCAGCGGCCTGGTGATCCGCAATCCCCCGCTCGCGCTCGATTTGCACTACATGATCACGGCTTACGGGGCGAGCGACCTGCAGGCTGAGATCCTGCTCGGCTACGCCATGCTGCTGCTGCACGAGACGCCCGTGTTGACCCGCGCAGCGATCCGCAAGGCGCTCGATCCCGCTCCGACCGACGTGACGGGTTCGATTTTACCGACCACCTATCAGTCGCTGCGCGCCGCCGCGCTCGCCGATCAGTACGAGCAGATCAAGATCACGCCGCAGGTCATGAACACCGAGGAACTGTCCAAACTCTGGACCGCGATCCAATCGCATTACCGACCGACCGCCGTCTATCTCGCGACGGTGGTGATGATCGAGCCGCAGGCCGCCGCGACCGCGCCGCTTCCGGTGCTGTCGCGCGGTCCGCGCGATCCCGTCACCCAGCGCGAGACGGGTCCGACCGTACTGCAGGGAATCGTTCCGCCGTTTGCGATCCTGTCGTCGATCACCCTGCCGCCGACCCGGCTCGCGGCCCAACTCGGCGATACGGTCACCGCGGTCGGGACCGGGCTCCAGGGCACAGGTCTCAAGCTGATAGCGGTCAACGCCCAGCGCGGCTTCACGTTGACGCTATCGCCGGCGAGCAACGCCGGCGATCTTTCGGCCAGCTTCCTGGTGCCCAACGATCCGGTGAACGTCGCGGCGGGGAGCTATGCCGCGAGCCTCAGTCTCGGTCGTCCCGGCGACGGCGTGATCGTCAGCACCAATTCGCTGCCGTTCTCCATTGCGCCGCAGATCGTCTCGATTTCTCCGACCGCCACGCTGGCCGCCGACGGATCGCTGACGCTGACGCCGACCTGCACGCCGCAAGTGCAGTCCAACCAGGACGTCCTGCTCGTTCTCAACGATCAGTCGGTGTCGGCCAACGCTTTCACCGGTTCAACCACGACCCCGACCTTCGTGTTTCCATCGCTGGCGCCTGGAACCTACTGGGTTCGGTTGCGCGTCGACGGGGTCGACAGTCCGCTTGTCGTCGCCGGTTCGCCGCCAACCTTCGCCGGCCCGCAAATCGTGGTGTCGACATGAGCGGGCCGACGCTGTCCTGGACCGACCGCAACCAGGCGTTCCTCGCTCTGGAGCTTCGTCGCCTGGCGATCCGTCTCGACCCGGAACTCGACGCCGAGCCGGAACTCGACGAACGCATCGCCGCTGCGCGCGCCATGTCGCCGGCGCCGGCGATCGACATGCTCGCCGAGGCCTTTTCGCTGACCAGTTTCGAGCGCGGCGTGTTGTTGCTCGCAGCAGGGGCGGAGCTCGACACGGCGCTGGCTGACGCCGTCGCGCGCGTTTCGCCGCAGCGCGCCGCAACTTTCTCTCTCGCGTTGGCGCGGCTCGACGATTCCCATTGGAGCGCGCTGGCGCCAAATCGGCCGCTGCGACGCTGGCGGTTGATCGATCTGGAAACGGGCGTCGAGCCTGTCAACGCGCGGCTGCGCGCTGATGAGCGGGTCGTCAATTATCTGGTCGGCGTCGGCTACCTCGACCCACGCCTCGAAGATCGCGTGGAGTTCGTCACGGCGCCCGTGCGTCTCGCGCGCGACGGCGAAGCGCTGGCGCAGCGCATCGCGGCAGCATGGCGCGATCCAAGCGCGCCCGTACGGCTCGTCGGCCTCTCGGGCGAAGATGGCGAAGGCGCGCAGGACGTGGCGGCGCGCGCGGCCGAGCATGCCGGTCTTCGGCTCTGCGCGGTCGATGGCGACCTGCTGCCAACAGACCCGCACGAGCTTGCCGAGTTCGCGCGGCTGTGGGAACGCGAGACGGCGCTGTTACGAGCGGCGCTCTACGTTCGCGGCGACGAGGCGCAGCCATCGCGGCAAGCGCGGCGCCTCGCCGACTTGACGAGCGGGCCGCTGTTTCTGCGCTCGCGAGAGCGCGCCAACCTCGCGTCAGGCGCCGCGCATTTCGAGGTCAAATGTCCGCCCGCGGGCGAGCGTCGCGAGCTCTGGCGCCTCGGCCTCGGCGAGGGCGCCGAGACGATTGATCTCGACGTGGTCGCCTCGCAGTACCGGCTCGGCGCGCGGGCGATCACGGCTCGCGCCATGGAAGCCCGGCGGCGCATCGCCGACGGCGAGCGCGCGGCCGTCGCGATCCGTGAAGCCTGTCGCAATTCCGGGCGAAACCCGCTGGACGACCTCGCCACGCGCATCGCCAGCGCGGCGGGTTGGGATGATCTGGTGCTGCCGGCGGGACAGATCGACGCGCTGCGCGAGATCGCCGCGCAGATGCGGCAGCGCCAGCGCGTCCACGAAGACTGGGGGTTCGCGGCGCGCGGCGAACGCGGCCTCGGCATCGCGGCGCTGTTCTGCGGCGAGAGCGGCGCCGGCAAGACGCTGGCGGCCGAAGTGCTCGCCGAAGAACTCGGGCTCGATCTCTACCGGATCGATCTCTCGTCGGTGGTCAGCAAATATATCGGCGAAACCGAGAAGAACCTTCGGCGCGTATTCGACGCCGCCGAGGACAGCGGCGCCGTGCTGCTGTTTGATGAAGCCGATGCGCTGTTCGGCAAGCGCGGCGAGGTGAAGGACAGCCACGACCGCTACGCCAACATCGAGGTCTCCTATCTGCTGCAGCGGATGGAGGCCTATCGCGGGCTGGCGATCCTGACGACCAACCTGAAATCCGCGCTCGACGCGGCGTTTCATCGGCGATTGCGTTTCATCGTGCGCTTCCCGTTTCCCGACGAGGGGCAACGCGAGGCGATCTGGCGGCGCGCATTTCCGGAGGCGACCCCGCTCGGCGAGATCGACTACCGAAAGCTCGCGCAATTGCAGATCACCGGCGGCGCGGTGCGCAACATCGCGCTCAACGCCGCGTTTCTCGCCGCCGAGGCCGGGGAGAAGGTTGGCATGGCCCACCTGCTGCGCGCCGCGCGCGCCGACCGCGCCAAGCTCGACCGACCATTGAGCGGATCCGAAACGAGGGGATGGCCATGAGCGACGATTCCTCGTCCCGCCGCGTCGATGTGCGCATCGATCGTTTCGTGCTCAACGGCTTCACGCCCGAAGGCGGACGCGCCGCCATCGCGCGCTTTCGCGCCGAACTCGCCGCCAGTCTCGCCGAAGCCGAGGGTTTGCTTGGATCGAGCCGCTCCGTTCGCAAGCTCGACGCCGCGCCGCTCGCGGCGACCGAACCCGGCGCGTTGGGCGCCGCCGCGGCGCGCGAGATCGCGCGGAGGCTGAAGTCATGAGCGGACCCGCCGACAAAGTCGCTCAGCCCTACACGCCGACCGCCGCTCCGCGAAAGTCGGATGCAAAGCCGGCTGCGCCGGTCAAGGCGCCGTCAGAGCTCGGCAAGGGGCCCGTCGCCGGTTCGCCTGCCGCCGCGCCGCTCGCCGCCGCGCCCGCTCAGGCGCCTCCTATCGCGCGATCAGCGGGCCCGTCGCGATTGCTCGACCGTTTCGCCTTCGACAGCGACGCGCCCACCGCTTCGCATTTGAAACAAATCGACGCGTTCGCTGGCGAGATCGCGCGCGAGACGCAAAAGGGCGGCGGACCCATCAAGATCGTCGTCACCGGCCACACCGACACTTCCGGCAAGGAAGCCTACAACGAAGGCCTGGGTCTACGGCGCGCCGAAAAGACCAAGGCGGTCATCGAGGCGGCCTTGCGCAAGGCGGGCGTTGGGTCATCGGCGATCGACAGCATCGAAGTTCTCTCCGCCGGAGAAAAGAACCTGATCGTCGAGACTCCCGACGAGAAGCGGGAAGCTCGCAATCGCGCCGTCGAGGTCGCGACATCGCTGCCGATCAAGCCAGCGCCGATTTCAGCGACGCCGCCCGAGCCGGAGAAGAAACCGCTCGACCTGTTCAAGATCCCTCCGTCCGCGCTGCCGCCGCTCGCCGAGCGCCCGCCGAACCCGCATTTTCCCGACGTTCCCGGGCCGTCGCAAGACTGGCTGGAGACCTATCTCCGCGACGACGCCATCCTTCACAAGCTTCCCAAGCGCATGCGCGATCAGTTGATCACGCCTTTGAAGGACCTCGACGAGATCACCGTCAATCAAATCATCGACGCGCTGCCGTTGCCCGCCGACAAAAAGGCAGTCAAAGCGGCCGTCGAACTCGCTGTTGCGCGTGCTTGAAGGGCCGCAAGCCGAAAATGCCCGAACCCTCGCCGTTCGGGCCCGACATGCCCCCTGAGCATCAGCCCCAACAAATGCCCGGCCAGAAGATGCTCACGAGTCCGAAGAATTCCATTGCCCTACCCGTTCAACTGACATGACCGCGCCCCGCCTCGCCCGCGCCCCGAGCGCCCAGAAGCCCGCCGCCGAAGCGTGGACGGGCGCGCGCGAGCGATTGCGGGCGCTCTCGCAATCGCGGCTGCCGAGCGCGAGTGCGGTCGAAGCCGCGCTTTCGGCGCCCGGCGCGCCGTTGCCCGAGCGCGAACGCGAGCGTCGCGAACGGGAGACCGCGCTTCCGGCGAGACTTCGCCCACATCCGAATCCACGCAGATTCGCTAGCCGGCGCGGTCGTGCGGGAACGGGGCGTCGACAGCCCGGCGACGCACAGCCGGGCGCCGCCCGAGCGAGCCGTACAACAGGCGGTCGCCTCTGCGCCCGAGTTCGCGATGGGCGATAGGCGCCAGGATTGCGCCGCGCCGCTTCGCACTTCGACGCGCGCTGCAGGTGTCGAAGCGGAAACGGTCTCAACGGATGAGCAGGCGGCCGACGCGGGAAGCGCGATGGGGCGACCGACGGGCGGACAGGCGGAACCTGCGCCAACCGTCTTGACGACCAATAGGACAGGGGCCCCGCAGGTCAGCGCCAGCCTCCAGACGCTCGGGGACCGTCAGGGCGGTCGAGCGCGCCCTGGGAGCTCCGGGTGCGCCGTTGCTTCGCAAACGACCGCATATTCTTCGAGCGGCGTTTTGGGCGCGATTTTGGGCAGGTGCGCATCGTTGTCGACGACGGGGCGACAAACTCGGTCGGCGCGAACGCGTTTGCCATCGGACGCCAGATTGTCTTCGGCGCCGAGCACTACGCGCCGACGACCATCGATGGCCGACGCCTGCTCGCACACGAACTCGCGCACGTCGTGCAACAATCAAGCGAAGGACCTGCAAGCCCAAGCGAAGCGCTGGAGGCTGAAGCGCGGACCGCCGCAGATTCTGTTTCGGTTGGCCGCAACGTCGCTGTCGCCGGGAACGCCAGCCCGGGCGCGTTGCAGATGCAAGAGGCGGCTCACGGGCATGTCGAGGTCATTGCGAAGGAGAACGGGCGTATTGCGGTCGTGCTTATCAGGGGAGGGAAAATCGTCAAAGGTTACGCGGAACTCACGCCGCCGCCGGGCAAATCCGCCGCCGAATCAGCGGAGCTGGTTCGCACACGGGTAACGGGCAGCGGGGCGATCCCGAACGTCGAAGTGATCCTGCCGCCCGATTGGGGAAAGCCATCCACCAATCCGGCGGCGCCGGTGCGGATCGTCGATGCCGAGACAGACAAGAAGGAGAGCGAGCGCACGGCGATAATCGATGCGCTGCGCAATCAATATCGCGCCTATCTCAGCGATTATGCCTACCATGATGAAGCGTTCCTCTCCGTCTTCAATCCATCGATGGCGGATCGCGCGACCGAGCAGGAGCTTCTCGGGTTGCTCGCCAATGCCGACTTCTTCAAATGGCGACAAGGCCGCCAGCGGGCCCAGGACTACCAGCAGTTCGCGCGCGAGGCGCAGGCGATGGGCTACAGCGACCCGCGCGACATTCGAGAATTGTGGGCCAACTATGCGCGGCCGACGGTCGAGACCAACGAGGCGGTGGGTCAGGCCAAGCACGAGTTGCAATACGACACCTTCAACGCGCTCAAGCGGGACTACGCGGCGCCCTTGCTGCTCGAATGGATCGCGAAAAACCCAGCGGCCGTCGAGGGGAGCGGCGGCGTCAAACAATACGAGTTTGACTTGCCACAGGGCGGCAAAGCGACCCTGAGCGAGGCGCAATTCAAGGATTTGCGCGCTGAGGCGCTGAGGCAAATCGAGACGCGCCTCAATACTGTCCGCAACTCGAAGGATTTCTACTCATCCTACAAGAACGATCGCGGATTGGCGGTAAGGGCCGGCGACGCCATCGCGGGCGCCGAGCTGAAAGGAGACTCCTGGAGCGCGATCGATAAGTCGCAAACTGGAGCGCGACTTGCCCTGAAGAAAGGCGATATCAAGACCACGCTCAAATATCTGGATCAATCGGAGAAGCAGCGAAAGGTCGCAGTGCGTGAATGGAACCGGTATGAAGCCAACCGGGAACTTGCCGGCGAAGTCACGATCACCGGCATCAAGGTCACTGCCGCGGCGCTCACCGTCTATGCTGCAGCGCCAACGCTTGCGACTCTCGGCACGGGCGCCGTCACGTTAAAAACGGTTGGCGCAGGCGCCGCGCTCGGTGGGGCCTTTAGCGCAGGCCGCATCGGCGCTCAGGTCTACGACAAGTCTCGCAAGCTCCCCGATTGGAAGGAGATCACGCTCGAGATCGGAGAGGGCGCCGTCACCGGGGCGGGACTGGCCTTCGTGCCGGAAGCGGGCGCGCTGCTTGCGGCGCCGGGCGGCGCAGGCATGGTGGACGAATTCGCGCAAGGCCATTACGCGACCGGCGCATTCGACGCGGCGACCCTCTTTGGACCCTACGCCGCCGAAAAAGCGCCGAAGGTTTTAAGCTGGGCGAGGCCGCGGATCGCGGCCGGAACCCTCGCGGTGCACACCGCTCTCGAATTACCGGGCCTGTCGGGCCGACCCTCCGGCGCCCTGCCGTTCCGCGAGACTCCAACGCTTTCGGCGGAGAGCGTCGCGAGCCCGCGCCCCGCCGATCCGGCCGGGTTGGAATCGCCGGGGCGCGGCGCGACGCAGGGGATCAACGAACAATCGCAGGGTCACGCTGAACTATCCCCGGGGGACGAGATCGAGGCCAACGAACAGGGGCGGGACAAAGCAACCGGGGAGGACGGCCGCCGCGCCCAAGTCGTCCCCGAACGCGCCTCGGCTGCGACCGTCGACGAGCGCGCCAAGCCGGGCGACCCAACCGAGCCCAAGGCGCAAGGCTCCGCCGATCTTGGACCCGACGACGCATCAGCCTCCGCGACGCCGAAATATCGCGCGAAGTCGCCCGCTGCCGGCGCCAAGACAGGAGCCAACGCCAATGCGCGCGCGGCGTTGTCCAATGCGGCTCGGCGAGAAGGCGGCGTATACGATCAGTTGACGAATGGAGACGTCGTCTCGAACTTGGACGCGCGCGGCGCCGTGAAGGTCTACGCGGCCTGCAAAGCCGAACAGCCCGGGCTAGAGGCCGCAATTCTGCAAGACGCCGACACCGGCGAGTTTTTCGTCGTCCAGGGCGGCGTAGACGCGGACGGCAGACCTGAGGTCAACCTCGAACAAGTGCTGTTCTCGGAACCCGAATTCGCCGCACGCAACTTGAAATTCAGGCGCCACTACCACCCCGGTCAGGAGATCATCAACCGCGTTCCGTCGGCCGAGGATTTTGCAACGCTGTTGCGAAGCTTTAGGCTGCGCCTCGGGCCGCGCGAAGCGCTTACTTCCGTGCTCGATTACTACGATCCGGTTACCGGAAAACTCGCGCAATCGACGTTCAAATATACGCCGGGCGCCGAGAAGCCCTACTCGATCAGATATCGCGCCACCGACCAGAGTTGGCAGAGTCGCGAATTCGTCAATCCGCCGGACTTGCCGGGATCCGACTACGAGCGGTTCCTCCACGACTTCACAGGAGGCCCGGCCGATCGCGCTCCCGAGCCGGTAGCCGCTGACGAACTGCGCGGGGGCTCGGGCTCCGCCATCCCCTTGGCCAAGGACGGCGCCCAAGGTCCGGTCGAGCTGGGAAGCCCGGTCGGCGCCGCATCGCCCAAGACGCCGGTCCCTCCCGGCGCCGCCCCTCCGCCGCCCGCCGGACCTCCCCCAGCGCCGCCCGCCCCAACCACGGCTACGACGCCGCCTCAATTCCTTACGCCCAGCGACATTGCCAAGCTTAGCGCGTTTGGCCCGGACGAATACGAAGTCTCGCTTCGCGCGCTGCTCGAGATCATCAAAAAGACCAAGGGTTTCACCGAGAAAGCGTCGCTTCGCGAATATGTCGAGACACGGCAAGCCGCGGGCGAACTGCGAACAATCATGGACGCGCTTCGCGACCCCTCCAAACAAGCCGTGAAAATCGTGCCCGGCAATATGGGAGGGCGATCCCCCGACCTTTACGTGCGGGACGCGGCCGGCGGGGAGCATCGCATCGAGGTCGTCAATGTGACGTCCGCATCGCGCGATGTCCGACCCGAGCTCGGCAAGGATCCGCTAGGCCGTGAAGTGCCGAAGATCACCCGCAAGGACAACCCTGATCCGGGCAAAGCGCCCGTCGTCGATCTGCCGACCAACGATTTCAAGATGGCGGAGATTCGCGACGCGATCCGCGCCAAGATCAAAACCAAGGCCGCTAGGCCCAATCAACTCGACGCCCTGAATGCAAATACTTTGATCGGCGGCAGACAAATGAACGTCGGCGGCGACGTCGTCGTCCAGATCTCGCACGGCGAGGTGACGAAGACTGAACTGGACCAGATCATCGACAAACTCACTCCCGAACTGATGGCGTCGTCGGTTCAGAAAGTCCTGATCAGCGGAGTCGATGACGCGCAACCCGGCGCCGGCCGGAAAATCTTCGAATATGTCCGAAGCGGCTCCACCTTCGCCGGCACGCCGCGCGCCCCCTTCTACAAGAGTTCCAGCGTTGTCCCTTCGGCGCCCGGCCCGGTCCCGACGGCAGGCGCATCAAGCCCACCGGTTGCTCCCCCCGGAACGACGCCCACGCCAACGACGGCGCCCTGACATGAGGCACGCTCACAAATGACCTCCAGCCCGTTTCCCGGCTCTCCAAAATTGACCCGCTGCGGTCTCGTGCAGGTGGACCCGACGAGCGGCTCGGTGCTGACGGTGATCTCGCTGCAGTACAATCCCGACACATTGACGCGTACGCTGGCTATCCAGGGGGTCGGCGATAACGGCGCGCGCACCGAAGTCTTGCGCCTGAAGGGACCGGCGACCGAGACGATCAAGTTCGAGGCGGCGCTCGATGCGACCGATCAGTTCGAACGCCCGGACCTCTCAGCCAATTCGGCGACGATTCAATACGGGCTGCATCCCCGCCTCGCCGCGATCGAGTCGCTGATCAACCCCACCGTCTCCGAACTGATCGACCAAACAACGATGGCGGGGAACGGCGTACTCGAAATCGCGCCTGCCGAAAGCCCCCTACTGTTGTTTGTCTGGAGCGCGCAGCGCGTGCTGCCGGTGCGCGTCACCGAATGTTCGATCACCGAGGAGGCGTTCGACCCGACGTTGAACCCGTTCCGCGTCAAGGTCTCTATGACGCTGCGCGTGCTCAACATCGACGATCTTCCTTCCACCCATCGCGGATCGACGCTGTTCCTCAGCTATCTGCAACGCAAGGAATTTCTCGCCACGAAAGCGCCGAGCGCTTCGCTCGAGTCGCTCGGAATTGGAGCCATATGATGGCCGACGCGCTCGCCACCCTCGACGCACTGCTGCAAAGCGCCAGCGCCGCGCCGCGGCTGTATCCGCCCAACTCCCGCTATTACGGGCAGCCGACCCTCACCTTCACGGGACCGGACGGGACGCCGATCGCCTATCTGAGCCAGCGCTTCGTTCCCCAACCGGACACGCTGTCGCTGGTGCGCACGCACAGCGTCGTGCAGGGCGACCGGATCGACAACATCGCCTCCAGCGCATTCAACGATCCCCAGCTCTACTGGCGCATCTGCGACGCTAACAACGCGATGCGGCCTTCGAAGCTGACGCAAACTATCGGGACGCTGCTGCGGTTGACGCTGCCGCAGGGCGTTCCCGGCGGCACGGGAGGCACTTGATGCTGGAAGGCGTCAACCTGACCCTGATGATTGGAGTCGGCGTGCCCACGCCGGCGCCGCAAGACGTCATCGAGGCGCTCGATGCGGTGCAGGTGACGAATTCGACCCAGAACAGCGGCTTCCAGCTTACGTTCAAGATCGGCAAGACTTCATCGCTGCAGACCTTGATCGCGACCGGCTTTTTCGATCCCATCCTTACGCGCGTGATCATTCTGGTGACGCTCAACGGCCTGCCGAACGTGATCATGGACGGCGTGGTGACGCGTCAGGAATTGACGCCTTCCAACGAGATCGGCAAATCGACATTCACCATCACCGGCGAAGACCTGAGCCGCATGATGGATCTCGTCGAGATGCCGTTCATGCGTTGGCCCATCCCCGTGATCGGCCGCGTCTACGCCATCCTGGCGCGCTATTCGGTGCTGGGGATAGCCCCGGTCGCCATTCCGCCGATCATCCCCGACGTGCCCATTCCGATCGAGGAACTGCCAAGCCAGGTCGGCACCGATCTGCAATATCTGCGCAAGCTCGCGAGCGACGCCGGCTACGTGTTCTTCGTCGACCCAGGCCCCCTGCCCGGCTCCAGCATCGCCTATTTCGGACCGGATTTCCGAGTGCCGGCGCCGCAATCAGCGCTCAACGTCGACATGGATCTGGCGACCAACGTCGAGGGGTTGAGCTTCGCTTTCGACGGCCTCGCCAAGAAGATCATCGTCGTCACCATCTTCGATCCGGTGACGATGAAAATCCCCATACCGATTCCTGTCCCCAATCTCGATCCGTTGCGGCCGCCAATGGGCCTCAGACTGCCTGTGCCCAGCAAGCTCGAGTTCGCCGAAGGCATGGGCTCCCTAGGCGTCACTGACGCGCTCAATCGCACGATCGGCATCATGTTCGGCGCCACCGATTCCATCACCGGCACGGGCACGCTCGATGTGTTCCGCTACGGACAGATTCTGCGCTCGCGCATGATGGTCGGCGTGCGCGGCGCCGGCCTCGCCTACGACGGGCTCTACTACGTCAACAGCGTCACCCACAACATCAAGCCGGGTCAGTACAAACAGAGCTTCTCGATTTCGCGCGACGGCCTGGTCGCCAACACCCCTGGAGTGCCGACATGACGACGACGACCACCTCCAACCAGCCGCGGCTGTTCTATGGCAAATATCGCGGGACCGTGATCGACAACATCGATCCGATGCTGAAAGGTCGGCTACTGCTTGAGGTGCCTGACGTTACGGGCCTCGTGCCGTCGAGTTGGGCGGAGCCATGCGTTCCGCTCGCGGGCCCGACCGGCCTGCCAATGGGCGTTTACATGGTGCCGCCGATCGGCGCGGGCGTGTGGGTCGAATTCGAGCAGGGCGACCCTTCAAAGCCGATCTGGGTCGGCTGTCGTTGGGGATTGCCGACCGACATACCGCCGCTCGCGTTGGTTGGCCTTCCGGTCTCGCCCAACATCTGCATGCAGACGATGGGGCAGAACATGGTGATGATCAGCGATGCGCCGCCCTCGCCGCTCACCGGCGGCATCATGCTGAAGAGCCTCACCGGCGCTTCGCTGGTCGTCAACGACGCCGGCATTTTCATCCAGAACGGCAAAGGGGCCTCGATCACAATGATTGGCCCGGCGGTCGAGATCAATCTCGGCGCGCTGACGATCATCTGAGGAGCGCATCATGCCCGGACCCATTCTCCATCAAGGCGCGGTCGTCATGTGCTCCCATGGCGGCGTGGCGACGCCGACCGCGCCCGTTCCCCGCGTGCTAGTCAGCACCCTGCCGGTCGCGACGATCGCCGCGCCATGGGCGATCGCTGGCTGCGCCTTCACGCCGCCGACGTTTCCCGGACCCTGCCTGACCGGTCAATGGGTGCTCGGCGCCACCCGCGTGATGGCGCTCGGTCAGCCAGTTGCCATTCTCGGCGGCGTATCGGTCTGCGCGCCGACGGGAACGCCGATGATTCCATCCGTCGCGCAGACCCGCGTCATTGCGATGTGAGGATTCTATGGACATCGCCTATCCCTATCAGATGAACGCTCAGGGTCGGACGGCGACGACCGACGTCGCCACGCATGTGCGCGATCTGATTGAGGAGGTGCTGTTCACGGCGCCGGGAGAGCGCGTCATGCGCCCGGATTTCGGTTGCGGCGCTGCGCGACTGGTGTTTGCGCCGAACGGAGTTGAACTCGCGAGCGCGACCAGCATGCTGATCCAGGCCTCGCTGCAGAAGTGGCTCAATACGCTAATCGTGGTGCAAGGCGTCGACGTGCAGGCGGACGTCTCAACGCTCACGATCACCGTCGCCTATGCGCTGCGTGCGACCGGGCAGATCCAGCAACAACAATACCAACGTTCGGTGGGGGCCTCGTCGTGACCTACCAATGCATGGAAGAAAATCGGCGCCATCTCGTCGCGGCAAGCGCGACGCTGAACGGCATCGATTACATCGAAGTGATCGACTCGGAGCTGCCGTCGTTCGACCCGCTGCGCCAACGCACCCTGCTCGTCCATTGTTTCAAGCCAATCCCCGCATTCACGCGCGCCAATGTCGTCATTACCGGCGGCTCGCGCATCACCAACATCGTCGTTACCTGGGCGGCGCCCGCCTCGCCAAAGCCGACGCAGCTCTCCGCCCCGGGCGAAGGCGCCACGGCGGCCGTCGTCTCGGCGCTGACCGACGCCGCCTCCACGCTCGTCGTTCGCGTTGCAGGCGCCGGCGACTTCTCGTCATATACGCTGGCCCTTGTCGCCTCGGCGCTCGATTCCGATCCGCCGCCGAATTTCGACCCGCGCCTCTCCAGCGAGGACTTCTGGTTCAAAGTCGACTGCCCCTCGGACTTCGACTGCCTGATCAAGACGCCCTGTTCAACTACGCCGCTCGCCAAACCCGTAATCAACTATCTGGGGCGCGACTACACGACCTTCGCGGGACTTATGCTCGACCGCATCGCCCAGCTTTCTCCGACTTGGGGACCGACCGGCGGACCGGCGGATTATGGCCAGGCGATCGTCGAATTGCTCGCCTACGTCGGCGATCAGATCAGCTATGAACAGGACGCGATCGCGACCGAGGGCTACATCGGCACGGCGCGTCGTCGCATTTCCCTGCGCCGGCTCGGCGTGCTCGTCGATTACGCGATGCACGACGGCTGCAACGCGCGGGCGTTCCTCCAATTGCAGATCGCGACCCCGAGCTTCACACCCACCAAGGGCGCGACGCAATTTCTCACGCGCTGCGCGGGTCTCCCGATCGGCCTTCCGATCGACTCCGACGCGTTGCGACAGGCCTTGCAGACGGCGCCGCAGATCTTCGAGCCGCTCGAATGTCCGACTATGTATGAGGACCACAACTCGTTGACGTTCTACACCTGGAGCGACGATCTTTGCTGCCTCGACGTCGGAGCGACGTCGGCCACTCTGAACGGCGCACATCCCGATCTCAAAGCTGGCGATCTGATGTTGTTCGAAGAAGTGATGGGGCCGAACACCGGGGCCGCCGGCGACGCCGATCCGACTTACCGCCAGGTCGTTCGTCTGACCTCGGCGTCGCCGACGGCGCCCGCGACCCTGACCGACCCGTTGACGGGAGCGGCGATCACTCAGATCGCCTGGGCGACGGCGGATGCGTTGACCTTCCCGCTCTGCATATCGAGCCGCGCCGATAGTGCCCACGGCGGCGGCCTGCTCGAGAACGTTTCTGTCGCGCGCGGCAATCTGATGGTCGTCGACCAAGGCGCCACGGTCTCGAACGAACAGGTCGGCGTGATGCCTGCGTCCTCATTATTTCGGGCGCCGACGCCGATCCCCGCACGTTTCCACCCGACGCTGGCGCAGGGTCCGCTCACGCAGCAGAGACGCGTCGCGCTGGCCGCCAGAGGAGCGCTCGCGCCGTTTGACGCCTCGGCTCCCGCAAGTTCAATCATGACCTGGTCGGTGGCCAACGCCGCGCCGGTCATCTCGTTGACGAGCACGTTACTCGGCGAGGCGGAGAACTGGACGGCGCAGCGCAGCTTGCTCGAGAGCTCGGGATCCGCGAATGATTTCGTTGTCGAAGTCGACGATTGGGGCCTGTCGCACATCCGCTTCGGCGACGATGAACATGGCGTCGCGCCCGCAACCGGAACTTCCTTCACCGCAACCTATCGGGTCGGCAACGGATCGGTGGGCAACGTCGGCGCGGAGACGATCGCGCATATCGTCGCCTCGCCCTCGGACATCGCTTCGGTGACCTCTGTGCGCAATCCGTTTGCGGCGGCGGGCGGCGTCGATCCCGAGAGCAACGACAGCGTTCGGCGCAACGCGCCTCAGGCGTTCCGAGTTCAGGAACGCGCGGTGACGCCCGCAGACTACGCCTGGGTCGCCGAGAAGCAGGCCGGCGTGAGGCGCGCAGCCAGCGTCTCGCGCTGGACCGGAAGCTGGTACACGATGTTCACCGCAATCGCGCCGCAAGACGGCGTCGACTCCAGCAGCCTCATCGCTCCGCTGCAAAAGTTTGTCGACGGCTACCGAATGATGGGCGTCGATCTCCAATTCGACAACCCGGCCTATGTGTCGCTCGAGATCGAGATCCACATCTGCGTCAAGGACGGCTATTTCCGCGCCGACGTCGAGGCCGCATTGCTGCGGGTCCTCAGCAACAAGCGCAATCCCGACGGCTCCCTTGGTCTGTTCTACCCCGACAATTTCGATTTCGGTCAGACCGTCTATCTGAGCCCGATCTACGCCGCCGCCCATTCGGTCGCGGGCGTAGCCTCGGCGTTCGTCGTCACCTTCCAGCGCCAGGGAACGCCCGATCCGGCGCCGCTCGCGCGCGGCGAGATGGCGCTGGCGGCCAACGAGATCGCGCGGCTCGATAACGATCCCAATTATCCCGAGCACGGCGTGCTGACTCTCGACCTCAACGGAGGCAATTGAGCCATGAGCGGCTGCACTTGCGGATGCTGCGCGGGCCTGACGATCGAGACTTCGGTCGGCATCGCCAATGCGCAAGGCCTCGACGCGATCGCCTATCGCATCGGCGACTGGGGCACGGTCAAATCGACGGTATTGTCACGATTTTCGAGTTCCGACTTTCCGGCGCTCTCGGGCCTCACCACCCGCGGCGACGACGACTATACGATCGCGCTCGGCGACGCGTTCGCGACGATGGCGGACGTCATCACGTTCTATCAGGAGCGTATCGCCAACGAGACTTATCTGCGCACCGCCACGCAGTTCAACTCGACGCTGCAATTGGCGAAGCTGATCGGCTATCAACCAGCGCCGGGCGTGGCGGCCAACGTGGCGCTGGCGTTCACGATGCAGTCGGCGCCCGGACAGCCGAACCTGTCGCCGCAACCGTCGATCGTCGCCGTCGGAACGCGCGCCCAGAGCAATCCGGACCCCGGCCAGACGCCGCAAACCTTCGAGACGATCGCTGAGATCACCGCGCGCCTCGAATGGAACGCGATACCGGCGCAAACCGGCGTCGCCGTGCCCATCGTCTCGGGCCTCACTCAGCTCTATCTCGCGGGCACGGCGACGCAACTCTCGCCGGGCGACGCTATCCTGATTGTGGGCTCGGAGCGCGAGAGCGATCCGAGCAGCGAGCGCTGGGACGTGCGTTGGATCGAACAGGTGCAAGCCGACTCGACCCGCAATCTCACGACGGTCTCGTGGTCGGAGGGGCTCGGCGGCGGTTGGGGAACGCCCTCGAGCCAAGGCACGAAGGTTTATGCGCTGCGGCAGCGCGCCTCGCTGTTCGGCTACAACGCGCCGGACGCGAGGCTGATGAATCTTCCGACCACGGCAATCGGCAAAATTGTCTATGCCGACGGCGATTGGATGCACTATGAGATCGACGCCACGGGAAAGAAGGTCGATCTCGACTCCGCCTATTCGAAGATCGTTAAGGGGGGTTGGATCGCGCTCGCCGGCGGCGACGACAAATGGTCGCCGCTGATCGGCTATGTCGCGCTCTACAAGATCAGCGGCGTGACCCTTGCGCCGCGCCGCGACTTCGGCATCTCGGCGAAGGTGACGCGTCTCGCTTTCGACACCGCCAATGATCTGTCGAAATTTCCGCTCGCCAGCGCCCAGGCGCTCGGCCAGTCGGAACAATTGGCGGTGACGCAGCGGCCCCTGCTCTATCCGTGCTACGGCTCGACACTCGCTCTCGGACAGGTTCAACCAAACCTGGCGCCCGGCCAGTGGATCGCCGTCAGCGGCAAACTGCAGCGCATCGTGCTCGGCCCGGATGTCTCCTCGGTCTCGTTCGTCAACGATCCCAACCGCATTCCCGCGGCCGGCGACAGTTTCCAGATGTTGGCCGCCCCCGAGCAGACCGTGGGCGGGACGGTTTCCATCCTTCTTCAGGAACAGCTCGATCCCTCCAACTTGCCGGACGGCCCGCTCACCTGGACCTTGCTCGATCGCGACGGGACGACGGTCACGCTGGTCGCCGACGTGAGCGCAACCCAGTTGCAGCCGGCGCTCTCCAGCGACGCGACGCTCAGCGAAGCGGCGATCATCGCCAGCGGCGCCGACGGGATCACCCTTGGGCTCGACACGACCATCTTGACGCTCGCCTCGCCTCTCGCCAATTGCTACGATCGCTCGACCGTTGCGGTGAACGCCAACGTGGCGCCCGCCACGCACGGCCAAACCGTCGCCGAGTTCGGCGGCTCCGGCGACGCGAGCGTCGGCGATCAGACCTTCGCCCTCAAACAATCGCCGCTGACCTATGTCACTGATGCATCGTCGCCGACCGGCGCCTCCTCGACGCTGATCGCGCAGATCGACAGCCTCGCCTGGAGCGAGACGCCGACGCTTTACACGGCGGGACCGACGGACCGCGTCTATTCGCTGTCGCGGGACGCCAACAACGTCACGACGGTGCAGTTCGGCGACGGCGTGATGGGCGCTCGTCTGTCTTCGGGTCAAAACAACGTCCGCTTCCAATATCGCGTCGGGCTCGGCGTGGCCGGCAACTTGCGCGCCGGGCAGATTTCCTCGCTGCTGACGCGCCCCGCGGGCGTCACATCGGTCGTCAATCCCGCCAAGAGCACCGGCGGACAAGACCCTGAAGCGATCGACGACACCCGCGCCAACGCGCCGATGCATGTGCGTACGCTCGATCGCGCCGTTTCGATCTCCGACTATGCAGATTACGCCGCCACTTTCGCCGGTGTCGCCAAGGCGAGCGCGATCTGGATTCCCTCCGGTCCCGCGCGCGGCGTGCATGTGACGATTGCCGGGCCCGGCGGCGAAACCTTCCAACAAACCGATCCGACGGTCACCGCGCTCGTCGCATCGCTGCATAGGTTCGGCGACGCCATGCTGCCGATCTTTGTTGAATCCTACAGCGCGCCCACGTTCACGCTCACGGCTTCTCTGAAATTCGTCGCTGGAGCGGATGCGGCGAAAGTGACGGCCGCGGTGCAAGCCGCGCTCGCCTCCGCATACGCCTTCGACTCGATGGATTTCGGCGAACCGGTGACGCTCGACGGCGTCTACGCGACCATGCAGTCGGTTTCGGGCGTCCTGGCCGTCGACATCCAGCAACTCTACCGGCTCGATACAGGCCCCGGGTCCGATCAACCAGAGGGACGGCTGCTCGCCGCGCTGCCGACCGTACAGCCTGACGGAACGGTGAGCCAGGCGGAAATTCTCACGCTGAACGCGACCCCGCCGCAACTCGGGACCATGCCATGACGACCACGCGCACAGAGCTCTACGATCTGCTGCCGCAGGTCCTCAGGATGCGGGATTCCGCACAGGCCGTCGTCACGCCGGGTCTGCTTCAACCAGCCGACCGCGCCACCCTCGCCAATCTGCAGGACATGGTCACCGCCGGCGGGACGCTGACCCCCGCGCAGCAAACACAACTTCTCGAGCTGACGACGGCAGCGACCGGCGGCCCGCTCGCCAGTCTGATGGCGATCGTCGAGGAGCAGGTGCTCGCGCTGCGCGAGAATCTCGACCAACTCTACGATGACCATTTCATCGAGACCTGCGCCGACTGGGTCGCGCCCTATATCGGCGACCTGATCTCCTATCGTCCGCTGCACGGCGTGACGCCGCAGGTTGCGAGCCCGCGCGCGGAAGTCGCGCATACGATCGGCTATCGACGGCGCAAAGGAACCATCACCGTCATCGAGCAACTGGCGCGCGACGTGACCGGCTGGAACGCGACCGCGGTCGAGTTCTTCCAGAGGATGATCGTCACCCAGTACATGAACCACATTCGCAGCGAGTGTCGCGCCAGCCCCGATCTCCGCGACTGGCGCATTCTCGAGCGCGTCGGCGGCGGCGCGTTCGACCGCGTGATGCGGACTTTCGAGGCGCGCAAGGTGGCTTCGCGGCGCGGCCGCTACAACATTCCCAATGTCGGCGTTTATCTCTGGCGGCTCGACCCCTACAGCCTGACGGGCTCGCCCGCCGCGATGGTTGATGCGACGCGCGGATGCTTCCATCCGCTCGGCATCGACTGCGCGCTCGTCACGCTGCCCGTGACCGAGACCAACGTGATGAGCCTGGCGACGCCGCTCAATGTTCCTGAGCCGATCCTGCGCCGCGACTTCAGCAAACGGCCTAGCGACTATTACACGGGACCCGACAACATAACCAAAAGCCTACGACTTTACGTCGGGCCGCCGCACGCGCTCGTCCCCGTCGATCCCACCAATATCGCGAGTTGCAACCTCGCTGACAACGGGTCGGTTTGGGCGCACACGCCGCCTGCCGGCAAATATGCCATCGACACTGTGCTCGGGCGCTTCGCATTGCCGGCTGCGCCGCCGTCGGGCTCGATCGTTGCGGTAGACTTCCACTACGCCTTCAGCGCTCCCCTTGGCGGCGGCGAATACAATCGCCAGACAAGTTCGCTCGGCGCGGCGACGCCGCCCAAGCTGATCCGCGTGCCCTCAGATTCGGCGACGATCGCCGGCGCGCTCGGAGAACTCGGGGGCGCCGGAGTCGTAGAGATCGAGGATAGCGGTCGCTATTCGGAAACGCTGGCGATTTCCGTGGCCGCGAACGCGACCATCGAATTGCGCGCGGCAAACGGCCGCCGGCCAACGATCCTGCTCGGCGCGACGATGGAGCTCTCCGGCGCGGCGGGATCGGCGATCTCGCTCAACGGGCTGCTGATCGCGGGAGCCGAGCTGCATGTCGGCGCCAGCGCGAGCGACGCGCTCGTGAATTTGACGATCAGCCATTGCACGCTGACGCCCGGCCTTGCGCTGGCGCCTTCCGGCGCGCCCGCATCGCCAACCGCTCCGAGCCTCGTGCTCGAATTGCCGACGCTGACGACCGCCATCGATCACTCCATCCTGGGCGGGCTGCGCGCGCACGCGGAAGCGACGGTGGCGATCTCCGACAGCGTTCTCGATGCGACCGCGACGACGGGCGTCGCCTATGCCGCGCTCGACAATGCCTCGCCCGGCGCCTCGCTGACGCTGCAGGCCGTGACGGCGATCGGCAAGATCAACGCGCGCCAGTTCACGCTGGTCAGCAACTCGATCCTGCTTGCCGCGCTCGGCCCAGGCGACACCTGGGCGTGGGCGGTCAGCGCCGAGCGACGGCAGATCGGCTGCACGCGTTTCAGCTATCTGCCGCCCAGCGCGCGGGCGCCGCGGCGCTATCGATGCCTGCCCGATCCCGACGCCGATCCGCGCCTGTCGCTGCCGATCTTCACGAGCCTGCGCTACGGCGCCCCCGGCTATTGCCAGCTCGGCGCGACGGCGGGCCAGAGCCTGCAGACGGGCGCCGACGACGAGGGCGAACCCGGCGCATTCCATTCGATCTATCAGGCGCAACGCGAGGACAACCTGACCATCCGGCTCGCAGAGTACATGCGGGTCGGCATGGAAGCGGGGATCTTTCATCAGAATTGAGCCTTTGAGCGGGGAGTTGAGCGATGAGCGGAGACTACAGCCGATACGGCTTCGACCCGACGAAAGACTTCAGCGCCGTGATGCTGCAGCAGGGGCGGCCGCTGACCGATCGCGACTGGAACGACCAGGCGATGGCGCGCCTCGCGCCGGATTTCAGGCGGGCAGCTACGACACGTTGGGACAGGCGGTCGTGCCGGCGACGACCCCCAACGGGTTCCAACTCACCTTCGATTCGAGCAACGCGCTGTGGATTGGCCAGGGACGGATGTACGTCGACGGCCTGCTCGCCGAAAACCATGGCACGGGCGCCCAGGTTTGGGACCCCGTTCTCGCGGAATTGAAAGGTTCGCAACCGACGCCCTACCTGCCGACAACGTCGGGCCTCGCCGCGCCCTACATGCCCAATCCGCCGGCCCTGCCCGCTTCGGGCCACACGGCCGTCGCCTATCTCGATGTATGGGAACGCGAGGTGACGCAGTTCGAGGATTCGAGCCTGCTCGAATCCGCGCTCGGCGTCGATACGACGACGCGCCGCCAGACCGCCTGGCAAGTGAGGTTCATCGACAATCTCGCGGCGAGCACCACTTGTGCGACGCCGACAACCTTCACCGCCGCTTCCGGCGGTCGCCTGACGAGCGCGCCGGCGACCATCCCCGGCCAGACCAATCCCTGTCTGATCCCGCCCGCCTCCGGCTACACGGGGCTGGAGAATCAGCTCTATCGGGTGGAAATCCACGCCGGCGGCGCGCCGGGCGTCGCGACCTTCAAATGGTCGCGCGACAACGCGTCCGTCTGCGCGCGCGTGCTGCAGATGATCGATCCGTCGCACATCGTCGTCGACAGCGTCGGCCGCGACGACATCTTGCGCTTCTCCGACGGCGACTGGCTTGAGATCACCGACGATTGGCGCGAGTTTTCGGGACAGGCCGGCGAACTGCATCAGATCGTGATCGGCGGCGGCGTCGATGACGCGACGCGCATCATCACGCTGTCGACGCCGATCACCGCGGGCGTCTTCCCCGCCGACTCGCTCGGCAACATGACCGCCAGCCGCCACACCCGCATCCGCCGCTGGGATCAGGGCGGCAAGGTGCTCGATCAGAACGGCAACGTGCTGGTTGATCTCGGCGCCGCCGGAAGCACGGGCGCTATCACGACGCCGGCGTCGAATTCGGTCTCGGTGCTGCTCGAAAACGGCATCGTCGTCAGCTTCAGCCTCGACGCAAGCGGCGTCCCGTTCGGCGTTGGCGATTATTGGGTGTTCGCGGCGCGCGCGAGCGACGGTACTGTCGAGCAACTTTCCGCCGCGCCGCCGCGCGGTCCGCACCACCACTACGCCAAACTCGGCGTCGTCACCTTTCCCAACACCGTCACCGATTGCCGGGTGATCTGGCCGCCGGCCAACTCAGGCAACGATTGCTGCTGCACCGCCTGCGTCACGCCGACGACGCACGCCAACGGGACCTACACGCTGCAGAAAGCCGCTGATGACGTCAGCGCAACGGGCGGAACGGTCTGTCTGGCGCCGGGGGCCTACAATCTGACCGCGCCGGTGACGATCAAGGCCGGCGCGAAAATCCGGATCGCCGGACAGCGCGGCGCCACGACGATCACGGCGATCGCCGGCGCGTTCGCGATCGCTGCGGGCGACGTCGAGCTGTGCGACTTCGCGGTATCGGGCGGCGCGCGCGCAACCGGCAATGCGAACGCGCTGATCTCCGTCGCCGGCGGAACGTTTGACTGCGAACGCGTCACTCTGATCATGACGACTGACGTGCTGACCGGCGCGGCGATCCGTTTCGGTTCGCCTGTCGTCAACGCCAAGGTGCGCGATTGCGCGATCTCCGCGCCTTCCGGAATCGTCTATACGCCGCAGGTCGCCGCGACGGGAGCCGCCGACGCATTGGTCCTGGCCAATACGACCGGAACGACGGCGCAGCCGAGCTTGACCATCAACAGCGCGAGCGGCGCCGACGTCAAAGCCAAACCCCTGAGGCTCGATATCGCGCACAACCAATTCAGCACGCTGCTCGACGCGATCACGTTCGAGTCGCCCGATGTGACGGGCGTCGATCTGCGCATCGCCGACAACACCATTTCCACGGGAACGCTCTACGCCATCGGCCTGCAATTCATGATGCTGGCCGCTTCCAGCGCCCAGATCGTGGGCAATTTCATCACCACCACCGGCTCCGGAATCGTCGCCAGCGTGAACGGGCTGCGGATCGTCGACAATGTGATCCGGTTCATCGGAAAGCCGGGCGTGCAGGAAGGCGTCACGATCTGGTCACTCTACGCCAGCCGCGCGACTCTGTTTGCAGTGTGCGAAGCGAGCGGCAACATCATCTCCGGCTTCCCCGTCGGCGGCGTCGCCATTCGCTCGCCCGTCGACAGAGCCATCGTCTCGGCCAACCAGATCGATCATGTCGGAGTCGGAATAGCGCTACAGTACACCCTCGCCGCCGTGACCACGCCGACGCTCGCTGTGTCGGTCGAAGGAAATCTGATCACCGACATCGACCTCGTCGCAGGAGGAACCACCGATCCGAAGACAGCGGTCCTGGTCGGCCTCTGGGTCAACCAGGCGACGTCGGCGAGTGTGCGCGGCAACATCATCCGTCGCGTCGGCGTGAACACGCCGACGGCGCAATCGCGCGCCGGAATCGTCGTGGCCGGAGGTGACCGCGCCGAGATTTCCGGCAATGAGATCTCCGATGTCGGACCGGCAGGCGACTTCGTCGGGCCTTCGGTCGGCATTTCGATCCTACAGCCGTTCAGCTCGGTGCAGATCGGCGACAATGTGGTGCGCCGCTACAGCCCTGCCGCGCTGCCGGCCAAATCCGACGCGAGCCCGTGGACGCCGATCTTCGTTCTTGGCGTAATCCCCCAAGGCGCCCAGACGCCGGCCATCATGACCGTCGGGGATTTCGCCGCCATGCCTCAGCGCTTCACGCTGACCAACGACATCGCCAAGACCAACCTGACGGGGCTCTTCAACGTCAATTTCACGGCGCCGGCCAATCCGCCGCCGGTGGCGCTGTCGAACAAGGTCAGCATGCGCGGCAACCAATTGGAGGGATTCGGCAGCTCGCCCGTTGTGTTGGCGGTCGGCGCCTTCGATGTCGTGTTCACCGACAACGATTGCCAGCAGGGCACGCCGCAATCCCAACTGTCGACCAGCGCCGACGTCATTCTCGCCGTCAACACAGCGGCCGTGGCGCAGAACCACGTGATCGGCGGCGTCAATGCGATTTCAGTCATTGTGAGCAACAAGACGGGGTTTTCCGCGCTCGGCAATCTCGCTCACGGTCAGATCCTGATTGGCGGCCAACCGCTCGCCGCTCCGTGGGCGCCGCTAAACGTGACGGGATTGTGAGCGCAGCGAGCCATAGCGGCAGGTGCGTTTCGAACGGCGACGCTCGTTAAACATGAGGGTCCGCGCCTCGACAGCAGCACGAAGGCGCATAATTGTTGGGCGCGCTTCGGCGCCGACCCGCCCTGCGTTGATCTTGGTCAGCTCCAGGCAACCTCACAAAGGCATTGACATACCTTGGCAGTGATCCAGTGAGCCCTTCGAAATCCACTTGCTTTTTTCGACATTGTGATCATTGTTGCGCCCATTCTGGGTTCGCCGCTCGCGGCGTCCGTCAACGATTATTTGGGTTCATTGCAGGCTAAACCTTTGAGCACGCGCTCTATTTCCTGAGCGTCGCTTGTTCGCAGAGGCGCAGAAGCGCTCGAGATACCGCATCCGGGAGGCAAAAGAGTCGCGAAGCTTTTTGCGTCGCCGGCCGCGCGGCTATCTGCGCCAGGGCGTGAACGGGAGACTTGATGATTGAAGTTCCACAAATGCCCGACAGCTTAAAGCCGCTCAAAATTTTGAGCTCTTCGATTTTTTGGGTCCGGTTGTCGACGTACGATGACGACGGGACCATTGTCGTGGTCGTCAAACGCAGCGCGATCGAGGATCGGCTTCAAGTCAAAACCGCTACGGATCTCGAGCGCGAGTCCATCATTCGGGCCAACATGGACGTGCTGCAAAATATCGTGGACAGCCGCGCTTCGAGACGCGAATGGAGTGTCGCTTCCGGTTCCGCTGGGCCGATCCGCCAGATTTTCATTCGCGAGAACGACCTCAGGGATTGCGACTTCCATTTGCCTCGGCGCTGAACATCCGGCGGCGACGGGCGTCATTCGGCGGCGATATCTCTCCTTTCGACCACCTTCCGGCCGCGCGGATCGCGAAACATCGCGCCGTCCTTCATGATCATCGAGAAATGCGCGGGCCCAACCAGGACCGACAGATCCCGCAGGGGATTGGCGTCGACCAGCAGAATATCGGCCAACGCGCCTTCCCGAATGACGCCCAGTTCCCCCTTGTGACCCATCAGGTCGCCGCCGACGGCGGTCGCGCACTTCAGCGCCTCGGCCGGGCTGTAGCCGAAGAATTTCACGAAATGGCCGATGTCGCGCGCGTTCTGGCCCATCGGCGTCACCGTGAACCCATAGTCGCCGCCGACGACGACGCGCATGCCGCGCTTGCGCATCTGGTGATAGGTCGCGACGGTGTGCTCGAGCTTGCGCGGCAGGCCCATGCGTTCGACGATCTCGCGGGTCATGCCAACGACGTCGCCCTCGAACACCGAATTGTGGACGAGGCCGAATGCCGGACCGATGATCACCCGTCCTTGGCGGCCTCCAGCATGTCGAGCGCTTCCTCATCGGCGAAGTCGCAATGGTAGATGCAATCGACGCCGGCGCGCACGGCGCGCTTGACCAACTCGGCGGCGCGCGAATGGCAGGCGACGCGCTTGCCCCAATCGTGCGCGGTGCGAACGCCGACCAGCAGTTCGTCCTCGCTCAAGCGAGACGATTTCGGCGCGCGCGTGACTGACGAATTCGTCGCCGGAAATGTTGAACTTGACGTTGTCGACGCCCTCGCGGCAGCACAGCCGCACCGCCCGCCGGATTTCGTCGACGCCGTCGGCGATCATGCCGAAGCTCTCGGCGTGCATGTGCTGCTTGCGCTCGTCGCCGAGGCCGCCGGTGGTGGTGATTTCCGGGCCGGCGGCGCGATAGCGCGGGCCGGCGAGATAGCCGTCCTCGATCTCCTGGCGCACGACGACGTCGATCCGCAGTTTGGCCGAGGCGGCCGAATAGGCCGAGGTGAAGCCGTGATTGAGGATCAGCGTCGCGTTGCGGCAGGTGCGCAGCAGATGCTCTTCCGGCGGGATTTCGCCGAGATCCTGATTGCGCGCCGGCCCGACGAACGAGAGATGGCAGTGGCCCTCCACCAGGCCGGGCATCAGGAACTGCCCCTGCCCGTCGATGACTTCGGCGGCGTTCTCGCCGCGAAATGACGTTGCGGCCGCGGGCGACCGTCTTGATCCGGTTGTTCTCGACGACGACTTCGCCGGGATATTCCTCGTCGTTGACGCCGTCCCAGATGGTGACGTTGCGAAACAAATAGGACGCCATCTCGATCTCCTCCCAGATATCGGCGGCGCGGCTTCGGCCGCGCGGCATTGCCGTGAGCATATGACGAACTCAGGCTCCGAGCCAATCCCTCGACAAGGCCGATCGACGCGCGATATCCTTCTCGATAGACACAGATCGTTTCACGCGCGGTTCTAAGCCGACAGGGAGGGATACATGCTCTTCGGAGCCAGCACCTTCATTTGGACTTCGCCTTTCTCCAACGCAAAACTGTCCCTCATCGATCACGTCAAGCAGCTCGGATTCGATATCATCGAGATCTGCGTCGAAGACCCCGAAACGATCGACGTCAAGGCCATCGCAGAGCGCCTGAAGCAAACCGGCGTGAAGGCCACAATATGCGGCGCATTCGGCCCCGACCGTGATTTGAGCGCCGACGACGTCGAGACCCGCGAGAACGGCCTCGCTTATCTTCGCCGCTGCATCGAAATCGCGGCGGCGCTCGACGCCGGGAGCGTGGTCGGACCGATGTACTCCGCCGTCGGGAAGACCCGCCTGCTGGACGCGCCGGCGCGAAAAATCCAATGGTTGCTTGCCGTTGAAAACATCCGGCGAGCGGCGGATTTTGCCGCCGAACGTGGCGTCAAGCTCGGCCTCGAGCCGCTGAACCGGTTCGAAACCGACCTTGTCAATACCGTCGATCAGGGGCTGCGCATGGTCGCCGACATCGACCGGCCAAACGTCGGACTGCTGCTCGATACCTTCCACATGAACATCGAGGAGAAGGACATCCCCGCTGCGTTGCGCCGCGCGGCCGGCAAGATCGTCGAGTTCCACGCCTGCTCCAGTGACCGTGGAACTCCGGGCGAAGACCATTTGCCGTGGCCGGCGATCGTCAGCGCGCTCCGCGAAACATCGTTCCGGGGCCCGGTCGTGATCGAGGCGTTTACGCCGGAAATAAAGGAGATTGCGCGCGCCGTCTCGATCTGGCGCCAGCTGGCGGAGAGCGAGGACGCCCTCGCCAGCAACGGTCTCCGGCACTTGAAGTCGGTCTTCGCGGCGGCCTAAGGACGCAGAGGTTGCACGATGCCTGAGACTGTCGACCCCTTCAGAATCCGTGCGCTGCTGCCGCATTTCGAGTCCTGTGTCGCGGATTATCAGGCGTCGAGCGCGGCGTCGCGCGCTGAATTGCGGGCGCAGCTCGACGTCGCCTATGGCGAGGCGCCCGACGAAAAGCTGGATCTGTTCTTCCCCGCTGCGAGCGCTTCGCCGCGGCGCCTTCCGATCCATATGTTCGTGCATGGCGGCTATTGGCGCGCGTTCTCGAAGCGGGATTACAGCTTTGTAGCTGACGCGATCGTCGCTGAGGGCGCTATCGCGGCGATCATCGACTATTCCCTGATGCCGGGCGCCCGGATGGCGCGACTGGTTGATCAGGTGCGCCGGGCGGCGCGATGGCTGGAGGCGCATGCGCAGGACTTTGGCGGCGACAGCCAAGCCATCAGCGCCTCCGGGCATTCCGCGGGAGGGCACCTCGTCAGCTATCTCGTCTGTCGCGCGCCCCACGAGCCGGCGTTTCCTGACAACTCGGTTCGCAACATCCTCGCGGTGAGCGGGCTCTATGACCTCGCGCCGGTCGCCGTCAGTTTCCTGCAGCCTGAAATCCAATTGACGCAAGAAGAGATCGCGCAATGGTCGCCGTGCGACGCAATCCCACGCGGGGACGCAAGCGTCAGATTGCTGGTTGGCGAACAGGAAACCGCGCCGTTCTTTGATCAGGCCCGGCGTTTTTCCGAGCGGCTCACAGCTTATGGCGTGCGGAGTGTTCACGCGACTGTTGCTGGCGAAGACCACATGACGATCGTGCGTGCGCTCGGTCGGCCGGGAAGCGCCTGCGCCGACCAACTTGCTGCAACGATTGCGGCGTCGCAGAATTAGAGCCCTTCTCCCCGCTTGCGGGGAGAAGGTGCGCAAAGCGCGGATGAGGGGCGTGTTTGGCGCAAGAACAGCCTTACGAATTATATGCCAGAAGCGCGTCGCAGCGAACGATGGACTGCTTCGCTGGCTCGCGGCCGCCCCTCATCCGGCGCTTCGGCCACCTTCTCCCGCGAGCGGGAGAAGGGACATCGCGATTACGGCTTGCCGCCCCAGCGCTGGGGATAGCCGGGCAGATCCTTGCAGCCGCACATCGCGTAATGCAGCGGCGGCATTTTCGGATCGACGTACTGGCTCAGCGTCGCGTCGGTGATGTCGGGCTGCGGCAGCTTCCAGGTCGGGCCGATCACCGGCTCGCCCTTCAGGATTTGCAACGCCGCGATGATCGCCGAACGCCACTGATAGGTCGGGTAGGTCGGCGCGAACGCGGTCAGCTTGTCCTTCTGCCACTTGACCAGGAAGTCTTCCTGATCCTCGCCGGTGATGATCGGCGTAGGGCTGGCCGGCGTCCTCGAACGCCTCGATCGCCGCGACAGCCGTCGCGCCGGCGTCCATCCAGATCGCATCGATCTTGCCGAAGCGCTTGAGATAGTCTTCGACGATCGACTTGGTCTTGGCGTTGTCGCCGCCGGTGAATTCGGCGCCGACGACGTTGATGCCCTTCTCCTTGAAGATGCGATTGGCCGCCGACCAGCGCGTCTCCAGCACGTCGACGCCGGGCAGGATGCGCAAGCCCAGCACCTTGCCGCCCTTCGGGCAGTTTCTCGGCGATGAAGTTGGCGGTCTGGATGCCCCAGCCATAGCCGCCGATCGGGTTGACGAAGGTCACCGGGCATTGCGTCAGCACGCCGCGATCGAAGATCACGACCGGCAGTTTCTTGCAGGCCGCTTCGACTGCGGGCGTCAACGCCGCCGTGGTGTTGGGCGAGACGATCAGGATGTCGCACTGATCGCCCGACACGAACGAGTTGATGTCGGAGATCTGCTTGTCGTCCTTGCCGCCGGCGTCAGCCGCGGTGAACGATTTGATGTCGGCCTTGCTGGCGTCGACCTGCGCCTGCATGTCGGTCCAGCCGACCACGCGCCAGGGATTGTCGACGCCGGCGTTGGAGAAGCAGATCCGGTAGGGACCGGCCTTCTTGTATTTGGAGGTGTCGACTTCCTTGCCGCCGAGGTTCTGCAACCAGGGCTTGCCCTCTGGGCCCTGCGGCTTCATCGCCAGCAATTGCTTGGCGTATTCGAAATCCTTGGGATCGTCGAAATTCTGCGCTGTGGCGGCCGTCGCGAATGCGACGCCGAGCACGGCGCTCAACAACATTACCAACCAGCGATACATAGTTCTCTCCCTAGACAGGCCGCTTGCAGCGGCGTTTGGGGGCCATCGCCCCATTCATCCGGCGCGACGCTGGCGCCAGGCGCCAGACGCCACCGCCGAAATCAGTATGAGCCCTTGCGCCGTGTCCTTCAGCGGCTGCGGCAGGCCAACAAGATTGAGCAGCGTGAACAGCGCATAGAGGCTGAACGCGCCGGCGATGGCGCCGACGACGCTGCCGCGCCCGCCCATCAACTGGACGCCGCCGATCACGCAGGCGGCGATCGCCTGCAGCGCGAGGCCCGAGCCGACCCCGACGGAGACGCCGCCGAACCCGCCGAGCATGATGCCGCCCGTCACCGCGCTGAGCGCCGAGATCACGAAGGCGGCGATGCGCGTCGCGGCGACGCGCACGCCCGCGAGTTCGGCGGCGCGGGGATTGTCGCCGACGGCCAGCACGCGTTGGCCAAACACGGTGACGTGCAGCAGCCACCAGGCGAGCGCGATCGCAGACGATCAGGACTCCGACCGCGATCGGAAATGTGCCGATCACCGGCACGTCGTGCAGGACGAGGCGTCCGAACGCCCGGAAATTGTCGGGCAGATAGCCGCGCGGCGAGCCGCCCGACCACATCATCGCCGCGCCGTCGACGCAGAGCAGCATGCCGAGCGTGGCGATGATCGAAGGAACCTTGAGGAACGAGACGATGACGCCGTTGAGCACGCCGACCAGCAGGCCGATCAGATAAAGCACGCCGATCGTCCACCAGGTGTTGGCGGGATCGTTGTCGGCGAGCATCGATCCGCCGATCACGGTCAGCGTCACCAGCGCGCTCATCGACAGATCGAAGCCGCCAACCACCAGCACGAAAAGCTGGCCCGATGGCGAGGATCGCCAGCGGCGCGCAGCGCCGCAGGAAGCCCATGAAGCCGTTCAGCTCGAGATAGGAAGGCTGCAAGATGCCGACGCAGGCGTACAGCACGAGGAAAACCACGACCGCGACATTGACATGCCGGGCGATGGCGATGGCGCTGCTACGCGGCGAACGCCTCGGCGGTCATCGTCGTCACGCCGCCTGCTCCTTGCTGCGCATAGCGTAAGCCGCGACGGCGAGAATGACGATCGCGCCGCGCAGCACGAGCTTGGGAAAGGCGGAGCACCCCCAGCATGTTGAACACCGCATCGAGCGTCGCGAACAGCAGCACGCCCGCCAGCGTTCCCCAGACGCCGCCGCGGCCGCCCGCCAGCAGCGTCCCGCCGATGACGACGACGGCGATCGAATTCGAGATCGTAGACGCCGTCGCGCCCGACCCAGGGAGCGCCCGAACGCAACCGGCTCGCCAGATAGAGGCCGGTCATGCCGGCGAGAACGCTGCAGATGACATGCGCCTGGATGATGATGCGATCGGTGCGCACGCCGGCCAGACGCGCACCTTCGGCATTGCCGCCGACGGCATAGAGATGCGCGCCGAACCGCGTCGAGCGCAGCACCCACCAGCCAACCAGCGCGAAGCGCGAACAGGGCCGAGCACCGAATAGGGGACCGGGCCGAGCGCGCCATAGGCGAGCAGCCTGAAAGCTTGCCGGCACGGACCCGGCAAAATCGGTGAAGCTCGCCGACAGCAGGCCTTGCAGCACGAGGCCGACGCCGAGCGTCGCGATCAGCGGATTGACGCTGCAGTTTGGCGATGATCGCGCCGTTGATCACTCCGACGGCGACCGAGATCAGCCAGCACGACCGCCACCGCCGGCAGCGATCATCGCGGGGTGTCGCCCTGCATGATGAAGGACGCGGCGACCGCGCCGACGCTGATGAGATTGGCGACCGACAGATCGATCGAGCCGCACAGGATGACGAAGGTCTGGCCGAGGCTGACGATGCCCGAGCGCCACCATGCGCTGCAGCAGCCCGACCCAGCCCTCCGTGTCCAGCTGGCTGGTCTGGCCGGTCCACAGCGCGACGCCGACATAGAGCGCGAGCGACCCGACCAGCAAAAGCAGCGGGACCGGCAGGCGACGCGGCGCGACGCGGCGTCGAAACGATCGCGCTCATGAAGCGGCCTGCAATTCACTGCTCGCCTGAGTTTCGCGCGCTGCGACGTGGCCGACGGCGAGCGCCATCACCTCTTCCTCGCCCGCGCCGCCCGCGCATTCGCCGACGATGCGCCCCGCCCGCATCACGACGATGCGATCGCTGACGCCGATGATCTCGGGCAAGTCGGACGAAACCAGCAGAATGCCGCGCCCGCGCGAGGCGAGGTCGCGCATGATGCGGTAGATCGCCGCCTTCGCGGCGACGTCGACGCCACGGGTCGGCTCGCAAAAGATCAGCACGCTCGGATCGCGCGCAAGCCAGCGGCCGATGATCACCTTCTGCTGATTGCCGCCCGAGAGTCTGCCGACTTCCCCAGCGTAAGAGGCCGCCCGAACGTCGAGTTGATGCAGCTGCGCATCCGCGCTGGCGTCGCTCATCGCGCCGCCAGCCGCGCGCGCCAACGCCGCCGCGAACGCGCGCAGCGTCAACAACACGTTGCTGCGCGACGATTGCCGCAGCGCGAGACCTTCGCGTTTTCGGTCGTCAGGCAGAAAGCCGACGCCTTCGCCGATCGCCGAGCGCGGGCTGCGCAGATTGAGGGCTTTCCCTCCATCGAGAACTACGCCGCGCTCGAACGGCTCGTCGCCAAATATCGCGCGCGCCAGCGCGGTCTTTCCGGACCCTTCCAGGCCGGCGACGCCGACGATCTCGCCCGCGCAGACCGTCAACTCTATGTCCGCAACCTTTCGATTGCCGGCCGCCGGAGATCGCCAGCAGCGGACGCCCCGGCGGTTGTTCGGAACGCGGCGGATAGAAGTCGGCGAGATCGCGCCCGACCATCAACCTGACGATGCGGTCCGTGGGCAGATCGGCGGCATTGGCGGTCGCCACCTTGCGTCCGTCTTTCATGACCGTGATGCGGTCGGCGACGCCCGCGATCTCCGACATCCGATGCGAGATGTAGACGATCGCTACGCCCTGCTCGCGAAGCTTGCGAACGAGCGAAAGCAGACGCCCGGCGTCGACGTCGTCGAGCGCCGCCGTCGGTTCGTCCATCACCAGAATGCGCGCGTCGACCGCCAGCGCCTTGGCGATTTCGACGATCTGCTGCTCGGCGACCGAGAGATCGCCGGCCATCGTATCAGGATCAATCTTCGAGGCCAGTCGCTGCAGCAGCCTCTCCGTCCCGGCACGCATCGCGTTGCGGTCGAGGATTCCGCGCCGGGTCGGCTCGAGGCCGAGAAAGACGTTCTCGGCGACGGTGCGGTGCGGCAGGAGGCTCAATTCCTGATGGATGATGCTGATGCCGGCGCGCGCGCCTCGGCCGGATGCGCGAACGACACTTCGCTGGCCGTTGACCGTTATGGTTCCCGTGTCCGGCTTGTAGACGCCGCCAAGCACCTTGATCAGCGTCGATTTGCCCGCGCCGTTCTCGCCGCAGATGGCGTGGACTTCGCCGGCCGCGCAATCGAAGCTCACGCCCTCCAGCGCGTTGACCCCGGGGAACCACTTCGAAATGTCGCGCATCTCCAGCGCGAGCGCACCAACGGGCAACTTGTTCCTCCGGCTCCGCACCTGACGTGCGGCATTTTCTTGGTTCGGATTGTAACGGGCAAATGCTAGGCAATGCTAGGCCTGGAAACTCCTCCCGTCTCACCGCGGCTCGCGTTGGCGCAACTTCACGGATTGAGCGCCTCTGCGTCGCTCCCCCGCAGTCTGCCATCTGTGTCGGGCGACGTAAAGCGGGACGCGATCCTGCTTTACCCCACTCGAGTCGTACGGTAGCCTCAAGCGAAGGGGAGACGCCAATGTTGTTCGTAGTCACATGTATGGATAAGCCGGGCAGCCTTCAGACCCGGCTCGACACGCGTCCCGATCATCTCGCCTATCTGGGGCAAATAAAGGACAGCCTGAAACTCGCCGGACCGTTTCTGGGCCCGGACAATCAGACGGCGGTCGGCTCGCTGCTGATCTACGAGTGCGAGAACGCCGAGGCGGCGAAAACCCTTGTCGAAAATGATCCCTTTTCCAAGGCGGGGCTGTTCGCCACGACCGAGATCAAAGCCTGGCGGCAGGGCGCCGGCGCCCCGTTGGGATGACGCCGAAGACCGTCGCGACCAGGATCAGACATGAACGCGGAGCGTGAGGACAAGCTCGCCATCCGCGAGCTGATCGAGAACTGGGCGGTGTGGCGCGACGCCGGCGATTGGGGTCGCTTCGCGACCGTCTGGCACGACGACGGCGTGATGATGGCGACCTGGTTTCAGGGCCCGGCGGCGGAATTCATCCGGGTCACCAAGGAGGGTTGGGCGAAGGGCGTCAGCATCCTGCATTTCCTCGGCGGCGCGTCGATCGACGTCGCGGAGCGCGCGCCGTCGCGCAGACCAAGATGACGATTTCGCAGCGCGGCGAAGTCTCTGGAGTGCTCTCCGACGTCGTCTGCACGGGGCGCTTCTACGACTTCCTTGAGAAGCGCGACGGGCGCTGGGGCCTCGTCCTGCGCCAGCCGATCTACGAGAAAGACCGCATCGACCCCGTGGACCCGGCCGCGACCCTGAAGCTGGATGCCGCCCGATTGGCCGAACTCCCCAAAGGATATCGCCACCTCGCCTACATCCAGCTCGCCATCGGGTATCAGGTGAAGCTCGATATGCCGCAGCTGACTGGACCTGAGGTCGAGGCGCTCTACGCGCGTGGCGCCGACTGGCTTCGTGGGAAACCATCTTGAGATGAGAACGCTGCGCGTCGGCGCCGGCGCCGGATACTCCGGCGATCGCATCGAACCCGCGGTTGAACTGGCCGAAAACGGCGGGCTCGACTATCTGGTGTTTGAATGCCTGGCCGAGCGCACGATCGCTCTCGCACAGCAGATACGACTGAAGGACCCGGCCGCGGGTTTCGATCGCCAGTTGGAAACGCGGCTGCGCGCGGTGCTGCCGGCGTGCGCGCGGCAAGGCGTCAAGATCGTCACCAATATGGGCGCGGCAAATCCTCGAGCTGCAGCCGAAGCGGCGCGACAGGTGGCGCGCGAGCTTGGGTTCAGCCGGCTGAAAATTGCTGCGGTCACAGGCGATGACGTGCTCGACGTCCTGCGCGCATCAGACGCGCGGCTCGACAATGGCGCCACGCTCAGCTCGCTCGGCAATCGAGTTCATATCCGCCAACGCCTATATCGGCGCGCGGCCGATCGTCGAGGCGCTGGCGGCAGGCGCGGACATCGTGATCACCGGGCGCGCCGCCGATCCCGCGCTGTTCATGGCGCCGCTGATCGCCGAATTCGGTTGGGCGATGGAAGACTGGACGCGGCTCGGACGCGGGGTCGCTGGTCGGTCATCTGCTCGAATGCGCGGGACAGATCACCGGCGGCTATTTCGCCGATCCCGGCGTCAAGGATATTCCGGACCTCGCGCGGCTCGGATTTCCGATCGGCGAGGTCGACGAAAGCGGCGAGGTCGTCATCACCAAGGTCGAGGGTTCCGGCGGCGCGGTGACGGCGCGCACGGTGAAGGAGCAACTGCTCTACGAGATCCACGATCCCGCCGCCTATCTGCAGCCCGACGTGATCGCCGATTTCTCTGACGTGCAGCGTCGAGGAGATCGGGCGCGATCGCGTGCGCGTGACCGGCGGCGCGCGGGCCGCGCCGAAAACCGGCATGCTGAAGGTCTCCGTCGGCTATCTCGACAGTTTTGTCGGCGAAGGTCAGATCTCCTACGCCGGGCCAAACGCCCTGGCGCGCGCCCGGCTCGCGCTCGAGATCGTGCGCGAGCGGCTTCGCGATCACCGGCGCTCCGCGCGAGCGAGACGCGCTTCGATCTGATCGGCGTCGATGCGCTGCACGGCGCGGCGCGGCCGCGCGACGGCGATCCCTACGAGGTTCGCCTGCGCGTGGCGGGCCGCACCGAAACGATGGAGGAAGCGCTCCGCATCGGCGATGAGGTCGAGACGCTCTACACCAACGGCCCGGCCGGCGGCGGCGGCGCGTTCAAGTCGGCGCGAGAGATCGTCGCCGTCGCCTCGACGCTTGTTCCTGAGGCCGCGGCGCGCCTGTTCGTTCGTGATGTCGGAGGGGTGATGAAACTCGATGAGATCGCCCATTCGCGCGCGGGCGACAAAGGCGACATCTCCAACATTTCGGTGATCGCCTACGACGCGAGCAACTATCAGTTGCTGCGCGAAAAGCTGACAGTGAAGAGAGTCGCCGAGCATTTTCGCGCGATCGTTTCTGGTCCGATCGCCCGCTATGAACTTCCGCGCCTCGCCGCGCTCAACTTCGTGCTCGAAGGCGCGCTCGCCGGCGGCGTCACGCGCGCGCTGACGCTCGACGCGCACGGCAAATCGCTGAGCTCGCTGATGCTCGAAATGGAAATATGAGGCGGCGCCAATTGCCCTTCTCCCGTTTACGGGAGAAGGTGGCGCGTAGCGCCGGATGAGGGCGGGGGGCAACCAATATGTTCGCTACCGTTGAGCTGAAGCGAGAGGCCAAGTTTTCATCCGCCTCGTCCTGGCGGCTCCCCTCATCCGGCCTTCGGCCACCTTCTCCCGCTCGCGGGAGAAGGGGCAGCCGCGCCGCGCCGGCGTCTCGTTGATCGGGTATTGTGGCGGTTGCTTCCCCAGTCTCAGATGCTGACAACCGGACCCGAGCGCTCCGCCACGACAACCTTGTAGTCGCCGCCGCACTCGCGCTTCAGCGTCTCCACCAGCTGCGCCGCGGCGCCGCCTCAACGTCCCCGACGCCGTTCGACTGCACGGTCAGCACGATGCGGCGCGTCGTCGTGCGTCACCTTGCTTCGGGCGTCCTGGCGCCAGTTCCAGCGACGGCACAGCACATGGCGCTGATCGGCGTAGACCACCTCGCCGGCTTTCGGCGGATCGTTGGGGTCTTCGCCCTCGGCGGCGCTCATGTCGACGAACGTGTCGCCCTCGCGCGCATAGCGGAAGGCAAGATCGCCTGACGTGAGGTCGAGGTCGTCGCAGCCGAGACAGAGGCCGTGCTCGACCGAGGCCGCGTTATAGGCGTCGACCAGCGCGTTGACTTCGGGCAACGCATCGCCCGCCAGCACGCGCTTGATGAGCCGCTCGACCGACGAGCGATAGCTCGTCTTCTTGATGCCGAACGCGCGATAGGCGCTGCGCCAGGCCGCGACGCCGGGGATCGCGGAAAGCTCCATTCCCGCGTAACCGTTCCCGGCAACGCGTCTCGATGTCGGCGATCTCCGCGGCCAACGCGGCCGACCGTTGATCGCGGAATGGCCACGCCTTCGCCGAGGATGGCCGCGACACGGAATGCGGGGAAGTCGTCGGTGAGGGCGGCGATCGAAAGTACTGGGCATGCGGACGCACATCGGCGACGACGGCGGCTGCGTCAAGGCCGTCTTGCGCGGCGCGCCATCCTGGGGTCCAATGCCGGCCGGAGGTCGTAAGATGCAACTGATCGGAATGCTGGATTCCCCTTACGTGCGTCGGGTCGCCGTCACCCTGCTGACGGCGCGGGTCGCGTTCGATCACCTGCCGATTTCGCTGTTTCGCCACATCGACCGATTCTCGCTGATAAGCCCGCTGCTGAAAGCCCCGACGCTGGTGCTCGACGACGATACGGTGCTCGTGGAATCCAACGTCATCCTCGATTATCTCGGCGCCGTTCATCCGCGCATCGACGCGATGAGCGTGGCGCGCGCCGCGTCCCCCGCCGGCGGCCGCCCGCGCTTGACCGGCGTCGCGCTCACCGTCTGCGAAAAGGCGGTGCAGGCGCATTACGAGCGCGCCCTGCGCAGCGCCGGAGGAACGCAGCGACGACTGGATGGCGCGGGTCGGCGGCCAGTTGCGCGCCGGCCTCGACGCGCTCGAGCGCGAGCTTCCCGAGCGCGGGTGGATCGGCGGCGACACGCTGGGCATTGCCGACATCACGGTCGCCTGCGCCTGGGGCTTCACCCAATCGACGATCGGCGACCTGTTGCAAGTGTTCGACTTCCGGGACTATCCGCGCATCGCGGATTTCGCGGCGCGCGCTGAAGAGCTGAAAGCGTTCCGAGCCGCGCCGGGGCTAGACGGCGTCACCGCGCCGATCGGCTGACGCGCGACCGACATCACTCAAGGAACAACCGATGAGCGAACAAGTCCTGATGCGCGCCGTGACGGCGCCGGTTCCGGGCGGCCCCGAGGCGCTGACGCTCGTGCAGCGGCCGCGGCCGGAGCCGGGCCCCGGCGAAATCCTCATTCGCGTCGCGGCGGCCGGCGTCAACCGGCCCGACATGTTGCAGCGGCAAGGGCAATACGCGCCGCCGCCCGGCGCCAGCGACGTGCTCGGGCCTCGAAGTCGCCGGCGAAGTCGCGGCGTTCGGCGCCGGCGCGACCCGCTATGCAGTCGGCGACAAGGTGACCGCGCTGCTGCCCGGCGGCGGCTACGCCGAATACGCAATAGTCCACGAGAGCAATGCGCTGCCTGTCCCGGAGGGCCTGAGCCTCGAAGAAGCGGCGGCGATCCCGGAGACCTATTTCACCGTCTGGACCAATGTGTTCGACCGCGGCGGCCTGAAGCTGGGCGAGACGTTCCTGGTCCATGGCGGAACCTCGGGCATCGGCGTCACGGCGATCCAGCTCGCCAAGGCGTTCGGCGCCAAAGTGATCGCGACCGTCGGCTCCGCCGAAAAGGCGACGGCGTGCCTCGAGCTCGGCGCCGATTTCGCGATCAACTACCGCGAACAGGATTTCGTCGCCGAGACGCATGGCTGCGACCGACGGCCGTCGGCGTCGATCTCATCCTCGACATGGTTGGCGGCGACTACACGCCGCGCAATTACGCCGCCGCGCGCGTCGACGGCCGCATCGTGCAGATCGCCTTCCTGCACGGGCCGAAAGTGGAGCTCGACCTGCGGCCGCTGATGATGAAGCGCCTGACCCATACCGGCTCGACCCTGCGGCCGCGCTCCGTCGCCGAGAAAGCCGTGATCGCCGACGTCGCTGCGCGAAAAAGTCTGGCCGCTGCTCGAAGCGGGACGCTGCAAGCCGGTCATCAATTCCGTGTTCGCGCTCGACGAGGTCGCGAAGGCGCATGCGCGGATGGAAAGTTCAGCTCATGTCGGCAAGATCATGCTGAAACTGTAGCTCACGCCGCGAGGCCGGAGCGCGCCGATTTCTGCCGCTTGAGCAGCGCAACTGCGTCCGCAGCCACGAGCGGCCGCGAGATCAGATAGCCTTGCGCCGAATCCACGCCGGCCAGCGCCAGATAGGCGCGCTGCGCTTCCGTCTCGACGCCTTCGGCCGTGACGGCAAAATCGAGCGCGCGCGCCAGACCGATGACCGTCTCGACCACCGCCGCGTCCGCGTCGGGAATGCGGCAGCCCGGCGACAAACCCACGATCGATCTTCAGCCGCTTCACCGGCAGTCGGCCGACCTGGACGAGCGACGAATAGCCGACGCCGAAGTCGTCGAGCACAATTTCGATCCCGCGCGATGCCAGCGCCTCCAACGCCCGGATCGCTTTGTCGGCGCCGGCGAGCGTTGCGGATTCGGTCACCTCGATCTGGATCCGCTGCGGGTCAATGCTGCTCTTCGCGACGGCGCGTTCAAACATGGTCTTGAAGGAGCGCGCCGCATAGTTGCTCGCCAGACACGTTGACGGCAACTCGCGCCGGCTGCGGCCAGCGCACCGCCTCACGCAGCGCCTCGTTGACGATCCATTCGCCGAGATCGTGGATCAGGCCTGTCTTCTCGGCGATGTCGATGAATTCCACCGGCGGGATGAGGCCGAGCGACGGATGGCGCCAGCGGGCGAGCGCCTCGAAGGCTTCCACCCGTCCAGTGCCCGTCGTCAATATCGGTTGATACTCGAGAAAGAATTCGCCGCGCGAAAGGCTGCTGCCCATGGCGAGCGTCAGCTCCCGCCGACGCGGCGCGCGACGTATCGTTTCCAGCGCGGGCGCGGCGGGGTGGGCTTCGCCCGGCTGCCGGTAGATTTCGGCGTCGGCGCTGGCCAGCAATGCCTCCGCATCGTTGCCGTCGTCAGGAGCGAGCGCTACGCCGACCGCGGCTTGGCAGAATGCGAGACCGCTTTCGAGCACGATCGCCTTGTCGAAACGGCTGGCGATATCGTCAGCCAGCGAACGCACGTCGCGCGAGGCGCTCGACATGCGCATGACGAACGCGAAATGGTCGTCGCCGATCCTCGCCAACAGGCCCCGTTCATCGACCGCGTCCCGCAGGCGCGTCGCCGCCTGACGGAGCCATTCGTCTCCGGCCTGCGGGCCGCGCTGAAAGACCAGAGCCTTCAGGTCGTCGAAGCGTATGCTGAGCGCCGCAAAAGGTTCGCCATAGCGATCGAGCCGCGCCAAGGAGTCCCCGATCGCCGCGTCCAGCGCGACGCGATTGGCCAGTCCGGTAAGGGGATCGTGGCGCGCCGCGCGTTCGGCGCGCGCGCGAGCGATCGCGCGTGTCGGCGAACTCGCGCCCATGCGAGATCGCGGCGCCGATCAGCACCCCGACGTAGCCGATCGGTCAAAGGCGCGACCAAGGCGTGGGTCGGATAGCGAGAGACGAACAACGCCGCGACGTAGCCAACGCCGAGCGGCACGACATAGGCGATCGCCGCGAGCGGAACCGCCGCCAGCCCGAATGCGCCCCCGCACAGCATGCCCGCGGTCACTATTCCGACCACGAGCTTCGGCGTCTGCCGCCGGTGTTGATGAACAGAAACGGCGCCAGGCCCCAGAACGCGCCGAGTATGCCGGCATTGCGGATAAAGCGCGTGAGCGTGCGCTGTGAGACGGCGCGCGGTCTCTCCGGGCGGCGGCTGCGCGGTCCATCTGCGAAAGGGCCGGGCTCAGGAACGCCAGAAGCAGGGCGCCCCAGGCCAGCGCAAATCCCGCAATTCGCGCTTCGGGCCGCGACCGCGACGATGACGGCCGCGTTGCACAGATTGCCAACCAGCATCAGCATAGAATGCCGGCCCACCGCTTCGAGTTGCGCGGTGCGCAGTCCGTCGCGGAGCGCAGGTTCGAGATTTGGATCGCTGGCGGCGAGCAGGAAGCGGCTGAAGCGGGCCAGCGGCGCGATTGCGCGCGCGCCTATACGCCTTGACAACCCCCGCAAATCCAAAGCCATAGCACCACGAATGCTCGATCCCCTGTGATTTCTGGACAAGACTGATGAAGCAACTTTTAAACTTCGCAGGACAAGTCGTTCCGTTCGGGCCGGTTTTCGCCGAGCGGACGCCTGAGTTTGTCATGCCCCGCTACAAATTGACGCTCGAATACGACGGTTCCGAGTATTCCGGTTGGCAGCGGCAGGCCAACGGGCTGTCGATCCAGGGCGCGATCGAGGACGCCGTGTTTCGCCTGACGGGCTCGCAGCACCCTTGTTCAGGGCGCCGGCCGCACGGACGCCGGCGTGCACGCGACGGGTCAGGTCGCCCATATCGATCTGGAACGGGAATGGGATGGCTGGCGGTTGCGCGAAGCGATCAACGCTCATTTGCTCGGCGCAGCCGATCGCCGTGACTTCAGCGGCGGCGGCTCCAGAAAGTTTCGACGCCCGCCGCAGCGCAACTTTCCGGCGCTATCTCTACAGGATCTGCAACCGTCGCGCCCCGCTGACCCTCGACCGAGGCCGAGTCTGGCGTGTGAAGCGCGCGCTGGACGCCGACGCCATGCAGGAAGCGGCGCAAGGCCTGACTGGCCGGCACGATTTCACCACCTTCCGCGACTTGCAGTGCCAGGCGGCCTCGCCGGTGCGCACGCTCGAGCATTTCGAGGTCAGCCGAGACGGCGACGAAGTGCGTTGCGAGGTCGGCGCCCGCTCGTTCCTGCACCGACAGGTGCGGTCGATGGTCGGTTCGCTCGTCGAGGTCGGGGTCGGCAAATGGAGCGCGAGCGATCTGAAATCGGCGCTGGACGCCGCTGACCGCGCGCGCTGTGGCCCCGTCGCGCCGCCCGACGGCCTGTACCTTGTTGCGCGTGGACTACCCGGCAGCCGACACCGGTTGAGGCCGGCCCTATTGCGCCGCGCACGCAGGCGCCGTCATCTGCCGAAGCGTCCCGTCGCGAAAGAGCCCGAGCCCGTCATGGAAAACAAGTTCTACAACGATCGCGTCACCTATGACGCGGACTATGATCCGCGCTACGCCCCGCGCTTCGCCGAAATCGCGACCTTTATGCGCGCGCCCCATCAGTTGAGCCTCGAAGGGCTCGACATCGGCATCGCGGGCATTCCATTCGACGGCGGCGCCACCAATCGGGTGGGCGCGCGCCACGGTCCGCGCGCGGTGCGCGACCTGTCGTCGCTGATGCGCGCGACGCATCACGTGTTTCGGATCAACCCGTTCGAATTGTGCCGGATCGCTGACGTCGGCGACGTGCGCTTCAACTCGATCTTCGACAACTCGGTCGCCGAGCGGAACATCGCCGACTTCTACGCACGCTTCTCCGAAGCGGGCGTCACGCCTCTGTCGGTTGGCGGCGACCACGGAATCACATACGCAATCCTCAAGGGCCTTGTGAAAGAGCGGCCGGTCGGCCTCGTTCATATCGACGCGCATACCGATACGCTCGGCCCGATCCAGGGCGTGCGCTTCCACCATGGCTCGCCGTTCCGCAATGCGATCGAGGACGGCCTGATTGATCCCAAGCGCATGGTGCAGATCGGCATCCGAGGCGCGCACAATGTGTTCGAGGCCTGGGATTTCTGTCAACGCCATGGCGTCAGGATCATCTTCATCGAGGAGTTCGACGAGATCGGCGTCAAAGGCGCCGTCGAGATCGCGCGCGGCATCGTCGGCGATCAGGCCGCCTATGTTTCGTTTGATATAGACGCGCTCGATCCCTCCATAGCGCCGGGTACTGGAACGCCCGAAGCGGGCGGCCTCACGATGCGCGAGGCGCAGGGCCTCGTGCGCGGCTTGCGCGGATTGAATCTGATTGGCGCGGATGTCGTGGAAGTCGCCCCGCCGTTCGATCCCGGCACGAACACCGCGCTGTGCGGGGCGACGATCCTCTATGAGCTGCTGTGTATCGTCGCGGAAGCGCACGCTCGACGGAAAGCCGCGGCCTGAGACGACATCCGCGGCGAATGTGTCTATGTTCGAATAGCCTAGCTCGGCCGGAATCGAGGATATGGAAAGCACGAAATCCGAGAGCGCACCTTCACAGCTGCTGATGCATATCGAGCGGCCGATTTCCGCCGCCGTGTTCGCGTTGTGGATCGCGATCTGCGCCGCCGCGCCGGAGCTGATGTGGCAGGGACTGTTGATCGCCATGGCGCATGGCGGCCATTTCGACTGGGTCTCCCCGATGTTGTTTGGTCTGATGTCGGTATTCTTCATCGAGCCTTTGCTGCATCACGGACGCGGCCTGATTGAGGGCCGTCACGAGGGCGCCGGCGAACTGCAGCCCTGGTCGCCGGTCTACAGGTTTTTCGTCGGCTTCGCGTTCGGTCTCGCCTCGATGTTCATCCATGAGGCGTTCACGGCCTACCTCGCCGGCGGCGAGGGCGGAACGCATGCCGAAGCCGGCGTCAAGGCGGCGCTCGAAGTTACCGTCAGCTGGGCGCTGGTCCCGTTCATGATCGCGCTGGCGTGGCAGTCGGCGCGCAATCTGTGGATCGGCATCCCGATCGGGATCGCCGCTGCAGCTTCCTCGGCTTTCGCAGGCTGGATGTTCGACTGGACGGTCGTCGAAACTGCAACCACCGCGATCCCCTGCATCGCCATCCAGGCGCTGGGATATCGTTGGCTTCGGACGGAGGGCGGCCATGTCGACTTCGTGCGTATCGCGCCGGTGACGGCGGCGGTCGCGCTCGTCTGGCTGGGGCTTGCGACGATATATGACCTGATTGCAGATGCGCGAGGGTCAGCGGCGTCCAGTCTCTACAACTGGACCAATGTTTTCATCGACGCGCGCTTCTATATCGGCTGGTGCCTGGGCCTCCTGCTGGTCCCGAGCCCGCCGGCGAAGGAGAGCGCACACGCGTTGGCAATCGACTGCGCAGGCCGAAGTGATTTGACCCTTCTCCCCGCTTGCGGGGAGAAGGTGGCCGAAGGCCGGATGAGGGGCAGCCGCATCACGTAAGCGCCGTTGCTGCGACGGGCGTCCGACAAATATTTGGTCGGCCGGATGGTGCGCCCGGCCGCCCCTCATCCGCGCTTCGCGCACCTTCTCCCCGCAAACGGGGAGAAGGGTGTAATCACATCAGGCGCGGGTCATGCCGGTTGCCCATAGTACAGCATCGACACATGCGTCGCTTCGGCGAAAAACAGCCAGCGCTCGACGGCCACCCCGAGGCCTGCGCTCAGCGTCGCTGCGGCCGCCGCGGCGAGGCTCAAGGCTGAGGGCCCGGACGCAAGAGCGACACCAATCACGAGCAGTGCGGCCGGCGCAGCAAACAACGTCAGCCACACCAACTGCCGCAGCTTGGCCGCATGTTTGCGCGCCACCTGAAAGCCCATCTCTCGCATGATGAAGTTGGCCTCAGTGTGCGGCGCTTCGAACAGCCTGACCTTGTCGAAGCGCGTTAGCCCGGTCGCCGAAACCATCGTCGAGCGCGCCGGCTCGTTGTCAATCAAACGCCAATAGCAGAATTTCCCCGCCGCGCTCAGCGCGAGCATCCCCAGCGCGAGGGCGCCGAACGCGGGTTGAAAGAAGCCGAAAGCGAGCGTCGTCAGCGTCAGCAAGATCGCGCCGGTATAGCCTGCGAGCGCCAGATAGACCGCGTGGTCCAGCGATTGTTCCATTGCCGGATCGGCTTCAGGCTCTGATAGATCTGCCCGGTGCACAGCACGGTCACGGCGGCCATGGCGGCGCTCGCAACGCCGGCGACTGCATAGGGTCCGTCGAGCCGGCCCAACACGATCCAGCCGAGCGCGAACCCGGCAATCGGAACGAAAGTGGCGATCGCCGCCACGCCCTCCCGCGAGAGCCATGACGAGCGCCATTGCGAGAGCGCCCGCCAGGCGCGCTCCGGACGGCCGAGATGAAAGGTCGAGCTCAGCAAGCCGGCGGAGAACAGCGCGGTCGCCAGTCCGAGCGCGACAAAGCCAAAACCTCGATCGGCGGGGAGCGCACCGACTGCGGCGGCAAGTCCGAGCCAGACGACGAGGCCATAGCCGGCGCCGGAGGCGGTGGTGAACAGGATGACGGAAGAAGCGGGATTCACAGATGGCTTTCGACGCGACGGCGCCTGCTTGTAACCGAAACTCGCGCGCCGCGCAGGCGCCATCCTTTCGCCAGCCCCGCGTCAGCCAGTCTGCCCACAGTTCCTTGATGATCCCAGAGCGGGCCGCCATCCCGATCCCGATCAATCGCGCCGTCGCGCTTTACGGCGAGGCGCAGGCGCTGTTCTCGGCCGGCGACGCGAAAGGCGCGGCGGATCGCCTCGACGAGGCGTTGCAGTTGAGACCGGATTTCGCCGAGGCGTTGGCGTTTGGCGGCTATCTGATCGAGCGCTCCGGATCGCTGGAGACCGCGGCGCGGTTCTATGGCCGTGCGCTCGAATTCAAACCTGACATGGCGATCGTCTGGGCGAACTACGGCAAGGCTGCTGTTCCGGCTGCGGCGATTCGAGAGCGCGCTGGCCGCCTTCGACGCCGGGCTCGAAGTCGCAAGCGCGCGCGACGCGGATCTGCTCAACGGCCGCGCGGCATCGTTGCGCGAACTCGGCCGGCTCGAAGAGAGCGCGGCGACCGCATCGGAAGCGCTGCGCCGCGAGCCGCGCAGCGCGGAGGCCGCGCTCAATCTCGGCAACGCGCTTCACAAGCTCGGGCGTCCCGCAGAAGCGCTCGCGGCCTACCGGCGCGCGCTGGCGCTGAAGCCGGACTATGCCGACGCGCTGTGCGGCTCGGGCTCGCGCTGCGCGCGCTCGGCCGGCTCGACGAGGCGCGCGCGGCTTTCCTGCGAAGCGGAAGCGCTCGGCTGCCGCGAGGCGATCGCCGGGCGCGGTTGTCTCGATCTGATGCTCGGAGATTTCGAGCCGGGCTTCGAGGGCTATGAGGCGCGCTGGATCGCCGGCCGCTCGCTCGCCGAGGCGCTTGGGCCTGCGCTTTCCCTGGTGGCGCGGGCCCGGGGACGGCGGCGCAGCGCGTGCTCGTGTTCAACGATCACGGGCTCGGCGACACGATCCAGTTCTGTCGCTATCTGCCGCTGATGACGCGCGGCGGGCGTCGAGCGCGACGTTTGTTGTTCCGCGCAAGCTGCATCGCCTGCTCGCGCCGAGCCTCGACATGTCCGCTCGTCGACGACGGCGCCCGAACGAGCGAAATATTTGACGCGCAGATCGCGCTGTCGAGCCTGCCGCGCGCCTTCGGCACGCGGCTCGACGACCGTTCCGGTCGCACGTCCCCTATCTCGCGGCCGAGCCCGAGCGCGATCGCGCGCTGGCGACAGCGCGCTCGGAGCGGCCGGGTTTCGCGATCGGCATCGTCTGGCAGGGCAATCCCGGACCCGGCCGCCGACCGGGCGCGCTCGTTTCGCGCTCGCCGAGTTGGCAGCCCCTCGCGGCGATCGAGGGCGTACGGCTGATCTCGCTGCAGGTCGGGCCGGCCGCGGCGCAGAGCGGCTTCGGCGCCGTTCAAGGTCGAAAGCCTCGGCGAGGAGTTTGATTGCGGTCGGCGACAGTTTCCTCGACACGGCGGCGGCGATGGCGAGCCTCGATCTCGTCGATCAGCTGCGACACTTCTGTCGCCCATCTCGCCGGCGCGCTGGCGCGGCCGGTCTGGATCGCGCTCAAATTCGATGCGGAATGGCGCTGGCTGCGCGGGCGCGACGACTCGCCCTGGTATCCCAGCGCGCGCCTGTTCCGACAGACAAAGGCCGGCGAATGGCGCAGCGTGTTCGCCAGCGATGGCGGCGGCGCTGCGCGACGTCTCGTTCAGCCGCGCACGTCGTAATAGCGGCCGGCGAGCGCCGGCGCGCTCGGCGGCCTTGATCGGCCGCGGCGCATCGCGTGCCGTGGATGCGCACGCCAATCATGACAGCCGCGCCGCCAGGCCTGCGAGACCGTAAAAGATTTCCCCGCTGTCATCGTCGTGCACGCCGAAGCGGCGGCAGGCCGATGTTGCGCGCCAGCAGCAGCCGCATGCCGCCCGGCGGACGTATCCTGAAGCACCGCGTCGCACAGGAAGGCGTTGTCGGTCGTCGATGATTTTGCGCCGAATAGCGAGCCGGGTGCGAGAGGCGCATGCGCGCGCGCCGCACGGCGTCGAGGATCTTCGTCAAGATGCGGAGCCTGTCGCACAGCGAAGCCGCTCGCCTCGCGCAGATCAGCCTCGCCTCGAGCGTCGCAGCGTTCCCGAGCCCTCGGACGCGCCTCCTTCGCATCCGACATGCTCGACGCGCGACCTCGGCGTCGACGTCGACCCGCCGTATCGAAAAACACTCGAAGATCTCGACGCCGGCGTGCGCGCGCCCGATCGTCAGGCGGAAGAACACGGTCACCGGCGCGCTCGCGGAACTCCATGTCGAGCCCGACGCTCGGCGTCGTCTCCCACTTGAGGTCGCAGCGCGCCGACGAGGCCGTAGCGCAGCGAGCCGCTGCGGAAAAACAGCTCGCTCGACGAATTGACGAGATCGGCGATGTTGGCGTCCTGATTGCCGCGGATCATCGTCAGAAATTCGAGCGGGATCGGCGAGCCGCAGTTCGGTCGCGACATCGACCATCGCGTCGGCGAGCATGCGCTCATGCAGGCTGTGGTCGGACAGCGGGCAGTCTGGTTTCATGCGTTGACCCTCCGCGGTTCGAGCCGCCTCGCAGCGCGCCGGTCCTGAATGAGAGTGAACGATTTCGGCGACGGCGCGATAGAATTCCGGGGGAATGTGGCGTCGACCTGCACCGCGTCGTGGAGCGAGCGCGCCAGCGGCTTGTCCTCGATGATGGGAATGTTGTGCTCCTCGGCGATGGCGCGGATCTTCAGCGCGATCGGCGTCGACGCCCTTGGCGAGCACGAGCGGCGCCGGGCCTTCGCCGCGCACGTAGCGCATCGCGACGGCGTAATGGGTCGGGATTGACGACGACCATGGTCGCGCGCGGCACCGCCTTCAGCATGCGCCGGCGCAGCAGCGACAGCCGCAGCGAGCGGAAGCGCGCCTTCATCATGCGGTCGCCTTCGGCCTGCCGCACCTCCTCCTTGAGGTCGTAGCGGCTCATGCGCAGATCGCGCCGCCAGTGGATGCGCGTCCAGACCAGGTCGGCGCCGGCGAGCGCGAGCATGCAGAGCGTGACGGCCGAAGTCGACCTTCACGCACAGCGACAACATGCGCTGCGGCAGATCGGCGGGGTCGGCGAACATCGCCTCCAGGATCAGCGCCGCGCTGCGCGGAGACGACGAGCCCCGCCGCGAGGCCGACCGCCAGAAGCTTGACGACGCTCTTGGCGAACTCGGTCAAGCCGCGCGGGCCAAACATGCGCACCAGCGCCGCGCGCAGCGAGAGCGCGCGAAAAATCCGGCATGATGCGGCTCGGGCATGATGCGCGGCGCGTTCTGCGCGAAATTCGACGACCAGGCCGAACGCCATGAAGAGCAGGACGAGCGGCCCGACGAATTTCGCCATCGCGCCGACGACGAGGCCGGCGAGTTCCAGGGCGTCGGCGTCCTTGGCGAGCCGCCAGCCGGCGGGATCGTCGATGAAATGGACGAGCGCGCCGATCAGTTCCGGCGTCACGCGCGGCAGAATCAGCGTCTCGACGACGAGCAGCGCGGCGAGCCCGGCCAGCAGCGAGGCGTCGCGCGAGACCGGAATGTTGCCCCGCTCGAGCGCATCGGCGATGCGCTTGTCGGTCGGTTCTTCCGTCTTGCTTCGTCGTCGGACTCTTCGGCCACGGCTGGTTGCTCCGTGCTATCAGGCCGCTTCGGTTTCGTCGGCTTTCGGCAGTTCGATCTCGCCGCGCTGCGCCATCGCGAGCACCTGCTTGACGATCTGCTTTGCGCGCCTTGTCGATCTCGACCGGCGGCGGCGTCGCCGGATTGGCGAGTTCGCTCTCGACCAGACGGCGCGAGCGCGACGCCATCGCCGACAGCACCGGCTCGCGGAATTCCGCGTCGGTTCCGCGCAGCGCCAGCACGACGACGTTCGGTCGAGATCTTGTCGAACAGCAACGCGCGGGCGCGCTGGGTCAGGCGCGTGAGATCGTTGAAGGAGAACAGCATGCGTGCGCACCACGCGCGCGTCCTGCGGCTTGGACGCGGCGAGCGCGCGCATGACGTCCTCGGCGTCGGCCGGCGTCGAGATTGTTGATGATCTCGGCGATGCGGGCGCGATTGTCGCCATCTCGCGAAGCCGCGGCGCCGCCGAGCAGCGCTTCGCGCAGCGCGTCCTCGATCAGCGCGAGCGCGCCGAGCCCGATGGTCGGCGGCGCCAGCAGACGCACCAGCACCTGGTTGCGCATTTCGCGCGGCAATTGCGCCACGATGCGCGCCGACGAGCGCGGGATCGAGCTTGGAGAGGATGTAGGTCGCCATGATCGGACGCTCGTTCTTCAGGAACGTCGCGAGCAGCGCCTCGGGCAGATTGCCCATCGCCTTCCAGACGTCGATGCCGTGATGGACGCCGCCGAGATCGTTGAGGATGTCCTTGACCTGCTCGGGCGAGGCCGCATCGGCGATCAGCAGGCGCGCCTGGATCTCGTCGCCGAGCAGCGCGGCGCCGGTCGAGTAGGCGGCGCTGAATTCCGCCGACGATCTCCTCGATCGTATCGGCCTGGATCGCGCCGAGCTTGGCGGCCGCCATCGTCACCGCGCGCAATTCGCTGTGGGTCAGATTTTTCATCAGCTGCGTCGCCGCCGGCTTGCCGATGGTCAGCAGGATCGTCGCCGCCTTCTGAGTGCCGGTCATCGCCGAGCGTCGCGCGTTGTCGTCAGTTCGCTCACGTCTCAGCCCGTTCGCTCGTCTCAGCGCGCAGCGCGCGTCTTCGTAGGGCGAGCTGACGATCTCGGTCAGCGTCACGCCGAAACGGGAATTGTCCTCGTCAACCACCACGACCTCGCCGCGCGCGACGGTGCGGCCGTTGACGAGCACGCTGACCGGCGCGCCGACGCGCTGGTCGAGCGTGATCACCGCGCCGCGATTGAGCTTCATCAGTTTGGCGACCGGCATCGAGGTCGTGCCGAGCACGACCTGCACGGTCACCGGAATGGCGAGGATGGCGTCGAGATTGGGCGCGCGCCCCGAGGCCTCGGCGGCCGCGGCCGCTTCGGTAACGGCGACGTTGAGTTCGGTTTCGTCTTCGCCGTCGCTTTCCAACATGGCGTTCATGATTGACCCGTTCGGTTCAGGATGGTTGCGCAAGGCGGCGGCAGTCAATCGGGCGGCGTAGGCTGTCGTCCGCCGGCGGTTGGCGATGATGTCTTCGATTTCGAGCGCGTAGCGGTCGCCGCGCTCGCCGAGCCGGCAAAGGAACACGCCGCGCTCGGCGCATTCGATGCGCACATGGCCGTCGCCGCCGCTGGAGAGCGACATCGTCGAGCCGACGCGCAGCTCGGCGACTTGGCCGAGCGACATTTCGAATTCGTCGAGGATCGCCGTCAGGGTCAGCTTGGCGCGCGTGACGCCCTGCTCCATCTGGCGCGTCCATTGCGGATCGATCTTGGCGGCGTTGGGATCGGGCCCGCGCGCGAACATGTCGCCGAGCGGCGTCGTGAGCGTCTGCGGCAGCACCGCGACGAGCGCGGAACGGGCCGCCGCGCGTCTTGATCATGTATTGCGCCATGATCGCCGGCATTTCGCGCGCGCCGAGCAGGTTCTCGTCGACGATGTCGACGAGCTTCTCGACGCGAGAGTCGAAACTCGCGACCGGCGCGAAGGCCTCCTGCAGCGGCCCGACGAGAATGCGCGCCAACCCGGCGAGCATCTGGTTTTCGAGCGCGGTGCGCTCGCGCGGCGGCTCCTCGGCGGCGGCGGGATCGATGCCGGGATCGATGCCGAAGATGGCGTTGAGCAGCGCCGTCGACGGCTTCGGGTCCAAATATGAACAGGCCGCGGGCGTCGAGCGCGCGGCTGCGCAGCACCGCGCAGGCGTGGCCGTGATAGGCGCCGAACAGATCGAACGTCGTCGTCGGTCGAGATGCGCTCGGTCGCGCCGACGCCGCCGGGGCCGCAGACATCGGTCAGCGCCTCGCCGATCGCCTCGGCGAAACGCTCCAGCGAAGCGTTGAGCTGCGGCATTTTCTCGATCGGCAGGGACGGCGCTTCCGGCCGCGGGTCCTTGAGCCAGGAGGCGGGCGCCTCCCTCTCGTGCTGCAAGGCGTTCATCGATCAGGCCGCCTCCTTCCCGGCGCCGCCGCCGAGCGACGTTTCGTTTTCGACCGTGTCGATCGACGGCCGCTCCTTGGCCGGAATGGTCTTGCGGCCGAATTCGACCGCGACCTGCGGCATGGCGCCGTTCATGAACGCGAGCAGGCTTTGTTTGACGAGCGTGTAGAGCCGCAGTTGTTTGTGGCGCACGACTGGAATCTTCGGCGCGATCGGCGCCATCACGCCGTAGGACAGGAAGATGCCGCCGAACGTGCCGACCAGCGCGGCGCCGATCAGGCCGCCGAGCACTTCCGGCGACTGGTCGAGCGCGCCCATGGCGTGAATGACGCCGAGCACCGCCGCGACGATGCCGAGCGCCGGCAGGCCGTCGGCGACGGCATTGTAGGCGTGAACCGGCTTCTGCTTGTCGTGGTCGAGCGTCTCGATCTCCTCGTCCATCAGCGCCTCGATCTCATGGGTCTTGGCGTTGCCGATGATGATCAGCCGGCAATAGTCGCAGATGAAGGTGACGAGATCGGCGTTGGCGAGCAGCTTTGGAAACGCCTTGAAGATCTCGGATTCCTTGGGATTGTCGAAGTGCGATTCGACTTCGCTGCGCGACTTGGCGCGCAGCTCGCGCATCAGCGCGTGCAGCACGCTCAGCACGTCGAGAAAATCGCGCGGCTTGGGCGCCTTGTCGAGAATCGCCTTCCATCAGCGCCTTGCCGCAATCCTTGATGGTCGAGAACGGGTTGGCGATGATGAACACGCCGAGCGAGGCGCCGCAGATGATGACGAATTCGAACGGCTGAACCAGCACTTCGAGATGGCCGCCGAGCGCGGAATAGCCGCCGATCATGCTGCCAACAGCAATCACGATGCCGATACCGAAATTCACTGGTCCCACCCCGCTCGCCGACCGGGGCAAACGTGACTTCGAAATCTTACGCGGGACTGTTTCAGAACCCCCTTGGCGGAGGTCAGCCTGGGGCAAGCGAGCATGGTGAAAGTTCCGTGAACGCTTGTTGCGAAGACCCGCGGAAAGCCCACCGATCATGCAGAACGGTCTTTATGTCGCGCTTTCCGGGCAGGTCTCCGTGCAACGGCGGCTGGAGACGATCGCCAACAACGTCGCCAACATGAATACGACCGGCTTTCGCGCCGACGCCGTGCGGTTCGAGGAGCAGGTCGCCAAAGCCGGCGACAATTCGCTCTCCTACGTATCGAGCGGCGACGAATTTGTGTCGCGCCGCCAGGGGCCGCTGACGCGCACCAACAACGAACTCGACGTCGCCGTGCAGGGGGAAGGCTGGTTCGCGATCAACCAGAACGGCCAGACCGTCTACACGCGCGACGGGCGCTTCCAGCTGTCCGAGAACGGCTCGCTGCTGAACGTCAACGGCGCGCCGGTGCTCGACGCGGGCGGCGCGCCGATCCAGCTCAACCCCGACGGCGGCGCGCCCGCCATTTCCGGCGACGGCATGATCACGCAGGGCGGCCGTCAGGCCGGCGCGATCGGCCTGTTCGAACTCGACAGCTCCGCCAACCTGTCGCGCGCCGGCAGCTCCGGCTTCACGTCGAACATTCCCGGCGTGCCCGTGCTCGATTTCACGCACCAACGGCGTCGTGCAGGGCGCCGTTGAGGGTTCCAACGTCAACCCGATCGAGGAGATGACGCGGCTCATCACCGTCACCCGCAATTTCGATCAGATCGCCAACGAGGTCACCAAGGGCGAGACCTCGATTGAAGACGCCATCAAGGCGCTGGGCGCGCCGACATGAGCCAGAGCGCGACGGGCGCCGACGCGGAAGCCGAGCGGCGAGCTCAATGCGCTGCAGGCGCTGGAGCGCGGCATTGCGCAGCGGCTTCGCGAACTGCCGTTCACCCGCGTCAGCGGCGTCGTCACGGAGATCGCCACTTCGCATTACCGTGTCGCGGGACTGTCGCGCTTCGTGCGGCTTGGCGAATGCGTCAAGGTTGAAGCCGGCGAGCGCGAGCAGATCGGCGAGGTGGTCCGCATCGATGACGGCACGATCACGCTGAAACCGTTCGACGCGCGCTGCGACGCGGCGATCGGCGCGCGCGCCTATCGCGCCGAAAGCCTTTCGCTCTGCCCGCACGAATCCTGGAAGGGCCGCGTCATCGATGCGCTCGGGCGGCCGATCGACGAACAGGGCGATCTCGTTCACGGCGACCGCGCGATGTCGCTCGACGCCGAACCGCCGCCGGCGCTGAAGCGCGCGCGCGTCAAGAAGCCGATCAAGACCGGCATTCGCGTCATCGACCTGTTCACGCCGATCTGCGCGGGCCAGCGCATGGGCATTTTCGCCGGCTCCGGCGTCGGCAAATCGTCGCTGCTCGCCATGCTGGCGCGCGCGCCCGATTTCGACGCCGTCGTCATCGCGCTGGTCGGCGAGCGCGGCCGGGAAGTGCGCGAGTTTCTCGAGGATACGCTCGGCGCCAACCGCGAGCAGTGCGGTGACCGTCGTCTCGACCGGCGACGAAAGCCCGATGATGCGCCGCCTGGCGCCGAAGGCGGCGGCGACGATCGCCGAATATTTTCGCGATCGCGGACAGTCGGTGCTGCTGATCATCGATTCCGTCACCCGCTACGCCCATGCGGCGCGCGACGTCGCGCTCGCCGCCGGCGAGCCCGCCGTGGCGCGCGGCTATGCGCCGAGCGTGTTCAGCGATCTGCCGCGGCTGCTGGAGCGCGCCGGCCCTGGCGTCGATGGCTCCGGCTCGATCACCGGCATCTTCTCCGTGCTGGTCGACGGCGACGATCACAACGATCCGGTCGCCGACAACATCCGCGGCACGCTCGACGGCCATATCGTGCTCGATCGCGCGATCGCCGACCAGGGCCGCTACCCCGCCGTCAACGTGCTGTCCTCGATCTCGCGGCTCGCCGCGCCGCGCTGGACGCCGGAGCAGAGCACGCTGGTCACGCGGCTGCGGTCGATGGTCGCCCGCTACGAGGAAACGCGCGAGCTGCGCCTGATGGGCGGCTACACGCCCGGCAGCGATCCCATGCTCGACCAGGCGGTGAAGACCGTTCCGCGCATCTACGAATGCATGACGCAGACGCTGAACTCGCCGCTCTGCAACGACCCGTTCGTCGATCTCGCCGCCGCGCTCAGGCCGCCAACCAAACCCGAAGACGCCGGCGGGGTCAGCTAGAGCCTTGAAGGGACGTCCCATGAAAGCCCCCGCGCCCAGGAAACCGGTTCCCCGACAGGCCGTCCCCACCAAGGCGACGATCGCCAAGGTCGCCGTCATCGGCGCCTCCGTCACCTTCGTGACGGCGAAGCTGATTGACGTCGCGTTGGTTGGAGCCGGCATCAGCGCCGCCGTCGGCTCGGCGGCGTTCGCCGGTTTCATGTTGATGCAGAGCGAACACGCGCCGCTGGTCAACGGCACGCAATATCTGGCGATCTTCGGTCAGCCGGGCGCCAACGCGAAACAATGGCCGGACTTCACGCCCGTCGCGCCAACGCCCCCGGCGGAGATCGCCGAAGCGCAGAGCCCGATCGCGGTCGACACTGCGCCCGTCGGCGCCATCGAGCCGCCGAAGCGTGTCGCGCCGCCAGACTTCGAACTGGTCGCGGCCGGCGCCGACCACGCGTGGGTGCGGTCGGGCGCGCGCATCCTCTCGATCAAACCCGGCGACACGATCCCGGACCTTGGCAAGGTGCGCGCGATCGCTTGGAATGAAGGCCATTGGACGCTGATCGGCGAGGACGGCAAGCCGATGCTGGTGGTCAACAATCCGACGAAGGCGCCCCTACCGAAGCCGATGATATTTGGAACGCAGAAGGCGCCGTGATGATGTCTCAGTCGCGGCGCAGCGCCGCCACGAGGTAGTCGGTGAGGACCCTCACCTTGCGCGATGGCTGGCGTCCCGCAGGGAAAATCACGTGGACCTCCGCGGGGGCCAACACGAAGTCCGCCAGGATCGGGACAAGCTCGCCGGCCTCGAGTTCGGCGCGACACATCCACAAGGACGCGATCGCGATACCGAGCCCGGCCTTCGCCAGCGCTACCGCCCCTTCCGCCGATCCGACGTTGAACCGTTCGCGCACGGCCGCGCCTTGCAAGGCCGCCCCACCCCCGCCGCCCGGAAGCGCCGGGGCCAAAGATGCAATCGTGCTCCGCGAGATCGGCGAGAGTCGCCGGCGCGCCCTTTCTTTCGAGATAGGCGGGCGACGCGAGCAGGAAGCGGGGCGCCGTCGCGAGTTTCCTGGCGCCGAAGCCGGAATCGACGAGCCGCCCAAGCCTCAACGCCATGTCGACGCCTTCGGCGATCAGGTCCTCCGCGTCGTCGGACATGGCGAAATCGACCTTCAGCAACGGGTGCTCGGCCAGAAACGGCGGTAGCTTCGGAATCACCTCGCGGATGCCAAACGCGACGGGCATCGCGACCCTGATCAGCCCCCGCAGATTGTCGGTCCCGCGCGCCGCATCTTCCGCCTCGTCGATTTCAGGAAGGAGATGCCGCGCGCGTTCGAGCAAGACCGACCCTGCCTCGGTCAAGCGCGATCCGCCGCGTCGTGCGCAGGAACAGCTTTACCCCGAGCCTCGCCTCCAGCGCCGCAATGGTTCGTGAAACCGAGGGCTGGGTCGTGCCGAGTTCGCGCGCCGTGCGCGAGAAGCTGCCCGATTCGGCAGCGCGGACGAATATCCCAAGCTCCTGAAGTCGGTCACTCATACCGAATACGTATATATCTTGTTCGAGCGGCGTGGATACCGGGTTCGCACTCCAGGGACCAATTTGCAGCCAACGACCTCGAGGTCGCCAGCGCCGAGGGGCGCAGCCGGCAGACGCCGGACCTCATTTGTTGCGAATGGATAACTCCGCCATGACCAAACCCCTGGAAAACAAGCTCGCCCTAGTCACCGGCTCGTCGCGCGGCATCGGCGCCGCCATCGCCGCCCGTCTCGCCAACGAAGGCGCCTCGGTCATCGTCAACTATGCGTCGAGCGCGCAGAGCGCCGAGGAAGTGGTGTCAGCCATCCGGAAAGCAGGCGGCGAGGCGGAACTGCTGGCCGCCGATCTCGCCAGCCTGGACGGCGTGAGGAAGCTGATTGGTTCGCTCGACGCCGTGTTCGGCGGCAAGTTCGGCGGCCGGCTCGACATTCTCGTCAACAATGCCGGCACGGTGGAATACGGCCCCTTCCTCGAGCAGTCCGACGAGTCCTACGACAAGCACTTCAACCTCAACGTTCGCGCGCCGATCGCCCTGGCGAAGGAAGCCGGCAAGCGGATGTCGAAATCGGGCTGGGGCCGCATCATCAACATCGGGTCTGCTCTCGGCGAAGCGGCTCACCTCCCCGGCATCACGCTCTACATCGCGACAAAATTCGCCATCAACGGCCTGACCCGGGGTTTGTCGCGCGAGTTCGGCCCGCTGGGGATTACCGTCAACAGCGTCCAACCCGGCCCGATCGACACCGAGTTGAGCCCTCCGGAAGGTAGCGAGGCGCACGCGACCATGGTCAAGCTTACGAGCGTCGGGCGCTTCGGCAAGGTGAACGAGATCGCGGCGGCGGTGGCGTATCTGGCGAGCCCGGAAGCCTCGTTCACCAACGGCGAAAACCTCACCGTCGACGGCGGCTGGAACGCCTGATCGGCGCCCCTGTAGGCGAGGTCGCCGACCTCGCTGAAGGCCGAGGTCGGCGACCTCGGCTACAAGGGGGTCACCGCGAAATCCGCTCCAGCGCGACGTTGCTGGTGCGGGGGCCGAACAGGCCGATCACCGCCATCACGACGAGCATCGCGCCGGCGATGAACACGAACACGCCCGGCGCGCCGAAATTCTGCAGCAGGAACGCGATCACGAACGATGAGAAGATCACCGACAGCCGGCTCCAGGAATAGACGAAGCCCGCCGCTCGCGCCCGGATGCCGGTCGGGAACAGCTCCTGCTGATAGGCGTGGTAGCTGTAGGACATGATGTTGTTGGCGAGCTGCAGGCCAAGGCCCATCGCGATGATCGCCGCCGCCTCCCGCGTCGCGCCGAATATCAGGCCGAACACCAGAATCGCGCCGGCGGCGCCGACGATCACGAACTTCCGCTCGATCCGGTCGCCGAGGAAGAACCCGAGCAGCGGGCCGACGGGCGCGGCGAGCGCGATGACCGTCGTGTAGCCGAGGCTGCTGGTGATCTCGACGCCCTGATTGACGAGCAGAGTCGGCACCCAGTTCTGGAAGCCGTAGAACCCGACGGTCTGGAATATGTTGAAGACGCTCATCATGATGATGCGGCCGCGGGTCGGCGGAACCCAGAGGTCGGCGAAGGTTCCGGCCGACGACACCGGCTCCGGCTCGCCGGGCGGCGGCAGCGGCTGGCCGTATTCGGCGGCGACCTTGGCCTCGATGCCGGCGAGCACCCGGTCGGCCTCTTCGAGCCGGCCCTGACGGGCGAGCCAGCGCGGGCTCTCCGGCAGACCCATGCGCAGGAACCCGACCAGCGCCGCCGACAGAACGCCGATCAGCACCACCCAGCGCCAGCCCTCGATCCCGAACGGCGCCGTGGGAACGAGCGCATAGGCCAGAAACGAGGCGATCGGCACGCAGCAGAAGCCGATCGCCTGCGAGCAGGCGAACGCCTTGCCGCGCAGATGCTTCGGCGCCATTTCCGAGAGATAGGCGCCGATGGTGATCATCTCGACGCCGAGCCCGATGCCGGAAATGAAGCGCCACAGGTTGAGCCCGAAGGCGTCGTTCTGCATCGCGACCATCACGTTGGCGGCGGTGTACCAGACGAGCGAGGCGACGAAGATGCGCCGCCGCCCGAACCGGTCGGCGAGGAAGCCGCAGAGCAGCGTGCCGATGAACAATCCCGAGAACAGCGCCGCGATGAAGCCGGCAACGCCGGTGAGGCCGAAGAAGTTGGACGTCGTCGGCGTCAGCATGCCGGATTTGACCAGCGTCGGCGCGATGTAGCCGTGAACAGCAGGTCGTAGAGCTCGAAAAACATGCCCGCGCTGAGCAGCAGGATCGCCATCCAGACGGTGCGGGTCGGCGGCAGCCGGTCAATGCGCGCGGAGATTTCCCCTGCGGTCGGTAAGGCCCTCGCCATGTTTCCTCAGCCCCTTAAATCTATTCGCGGACATGCCTGAGCGCCGCCGCCGCAGCGAACGGCGCGCCGGCGATCGATGCAAGTGACAATGCCGAGAGCATCAGAAACGGCGCCCGGAACGGCGCGACGCCGCCGCTCGCCGCCGAGGCCGCCGCGACGCCGAAGATCAGCACGGGGATGGTCAGCGGCAGCGCCAGCACCGCCATCAGCAGCCCGCCGCGCCGTAGCGAAACGGTGAGCGCGGCGCCGATCGCGCCGATCATCGTCAGCGCCGGCGTGCCGGCGAACAGGGTCAGCGCGACGAGGCCGAGCGCCGGCGCGTCCATGCCGAGCATCAGGCCGAACAGCGGGCTGGCGACGACCAGCGGCAGGGCGCTCGACGATCCAGTGCGCCGCGCATTTGACGAGCACGATCAGCTCCAGCGGGATCGCCGCGTTGACGAGCCCGTCGAGCGAGCCGTCGTCGGCATCGCTCTGGAACAGCCGGTCGAGGCCGAGCAGCGTCGAGAGCAGCGCGGCGATCCACAGGATTGCCGGGCCGAGCTTGCCGAGCAGCACGAGATCGGGCCCGAGCGCGAACGGCATGATGGTGACGAGGATCAGGAAGAACATCGCCCCCACCGACGCCCCGCCGCCGATCCGCCGCGCGATCCGCCATTCGCGGAGGAAGAGTGCGAGGACGGGGGTCATGCGAGTACCCCTTCTCCCGCTTGCGGGAGAAGGTGGCGCGAAGGCCGGATGAGGGGCGTGCCGCCGTCGAAATGCCCAAAAGGGAGACTGTCGTCGCTAAGCTGAAGAGCCCTCATCCGGCCTTCGGCCACCTTCTCCCGCAGGCGGGAGAAGGGAGCACGTTCCCGCCCGCGGACCCCTCATCCGCGCTTCGCGCACCTTCTCCCGCAAGGGGAGAAGGGGCTACTCCCGTAGAGCCGCTCCATGTCATGCGACCGCTTGCTCGCCTAGCCGCAGCGACTTCGCGCCCTCCAGGCCGAGCGGCGCATGGGTCGCGGCCACGATCAGCCCGCCCGCCGGCGAGATGCTCGCGCATGATGTCGGCGAATAGCGCCTGCGCCGCCGCGTCGAGCGCGGTGGTCGGTTCGTCGATCAGCCAGATCGGTCGGCGGCGCGACATTCAGCCTGCGCCAGCGCGACGCGCCGCTTCTGGCCGGCGGAAAGCGCGCGCACCGGAAAATCGGCGACATGCGCCAGCCCCAGCCGCGCCAGCGCCGGCAACCAGGACGCACGGCGGGAATCGGCCCCGAGTATGCCAGCCCAGAACGCGAGGTTCTCGCCTGCCGTAAGGGCGCCCTTCAACGCGTCCGCGTGGCCGAGATAATGCGCCTGCTCGCCGATCGAAAGTTCGGGGTCGCCGCCCTCCAGTCTGACGGCGCCTTCCGCCAGCGTCAGGAAGCCGGCGAGCGCGCGCAGCAGGCTCGATTTTCCCGAACCGTTGGGGCCCGTCACAATCAGCGCTTCGCCTGAGCGGACCTCAAATGAAAGCCGCCTGAAAAGTTGGCGCCCGCCTCGTTCCAGAGCAACTTCTGCAGCGAAAAGGCGCATCGGGCTCCCGCGCCGGGGACCCCTCGAATTCGCCCCGTCATACAAAGGTTTGTGTAGCGTAGAGATGTGGAAATATCTATAAGCTCGCTGTCATCCAAACATCGCCGAAAAATCGGCAAGGAGTCGCCCGCATGGCTAGCCTCGACAGTTTCAAAGCTCGAAAATCTCTCACTGTCGGAGCCAAGACCTACGAGTATTTTTCCCTGAAGGCGGCCGAGAAGCATGGCCTCGAAGGGATCGCCAAACTGCCGTTCTCGATGAAGATCGTGCTCGAGAATTTGTTGCGCAACGAAGACGGCCGCACCGTCAAGAAAGAGGACATCGAGGCGGTCGCGGCGTGGCTCGTCAACAAGGGCAAGACCGAGCACGAGATCGCGTTCCGCCCGGCCCGCGTGCTGATGCAGGATTTTACCGGCGTTCCCGCCGTCGTCGACCTCGCCGCGATGCGCGACGCGATGGTGCAGCTCGGCGGCGACCCGAAGAAGATCAACCCGCTGGTGCCGGTCGACCTGGTGATCGACCATTCCGTGGTCGTCGACTACGCCGGCACGTCGAAATCGCTGGGGCAGAACGTCAAGCGCGAATACGAGCAGAACCAGGAGCGCTACCGCTTCCTGAAGTGGGGCCAGCAGGCGTTCTCGAATTTCTCGGTCGTGCCGCCCGGCACCGGCATCTGCCATCAGGTCAACCTCGAATATCTCGCGCAGACCGTCTGGACCACCAAGGAGAAGGACGGCCGCAAGACCACCGAGATCGCCTATCCCGACACGCTGGTCGGCACCGACAGCCACACCACGATGGTCAACGGCCTCGCCGTGCTCGGCTGGGGCGTCGGCGGCATCGAGGCGGAAGCCGCGATGCTGGGACAGCCGCTGTCGATGCTGCTGCCCGAGGTGATCGGCTTCAAGCTGACTGGCGAGCTGCGCGAGGGCATCACCGCGACCGACCTCGTGCTGACCGTCACCCAGATGCTGCGCAAGAAGGGCGTGGTCGGCAAGTTCGTCGAATTCTACGGCCCCGGCCTCAACCACATGTCGGTCGCCGACCGCGCCACGATCGCCAACATGGCGCCGGAATATGGCGCGACCTGCGGCCTGTTCCCGATCGACGCGCAGGCGCTCGACTATCCTGCAGGGCTCCGGCCGCAAGTCGGCGCGCATCGCGCTGGTCGAGGCCTACGCCAAGGCGCAGGGCATGTTCCGCACCCGGCTCACGCCCGATCCCGTGTTCACCGACACGCTCGAACTCGACCTCGGCGAAGTCGCGCCGTCGCTCGCCGGCCCGAAGCGCCCGCAGGACCGCGTGCTGCTGTCGGAAGCCAAGGCTGGCTTCGCGACCGCCATGGACAAGGAATTCAAGCAGGCCGACACGCTCGCTTCGCGTTACAAGGTCGAGGACAAGAATTTCGATCTCGGCAACGGCGACGTCGTGATCGCCGCCATCACCTCCTGCACCAACACCTCCAACCCGAGCGTGATGATCGCCGCCGGCCTCGTCGCCCGCAACGCGGTCGCCAAGGGCCTGACCGTCAAGCCGTGGGTGAAGACCTCGCTGGCGCCGGGCAGCCAGGTGGTCGCCGACTATCTCGAGGCGGCCGAGTTGCAGAAGCCGCTCGACAAGCTCGGCTTCAACATCGTCGGTTACGGCTGCACGACCTGCATCGGCAATTCCGGCCCGCTGGCGCCGGAAATCTCGGCGACGATCGCCAAGAACAACCTCGTCGCCGCGGCGGTGCTGTCGGGCAACCGCAATTTCGAGGGCCGCGTAAACCCCGACGTCCGCGCCAATTACCTCGCCTCGCCGCCGCTGGTCGTCGCCTACGCGCTCGCCGGCTCGATGCAGATCGACCTCGCGCGCGATCCGATCGGCAACCGACAAGCAGGGCAAGCCGGTCTATCTCGCCGACATCTGGCCCTCGACCGAGGAGATCCATCGACCTCGTCGAGTCGAAGATCAAGGCCAAGATGTTCAAGGAGAAATACGCCAGCGTGTTCGACGGCAACTCCAACTGGAAGAAGGTCAAGGCGCCGTCGGGGCCGGCCTATGCCTGGGAGATGGGCAGCGACCTACGTGCAGAACCCGCCCTATTTCGAGGGCATGAGCATGACGCCGACGCCGGTCACCGACATCGTCGGCGCCCGCATCCTCGGCCTGTTCCTCAACTCGATCACCACCGACCACATCTCGCCCGCCGGCTCGATCAAGCTGAAGAGCCCGGCCGGGCCAGTATCTGTCCGAGCATCAGGTCGCGCAGGCCGACTTCAACCAGTTCGGCACGCGGCGCGGCAACCATGAGGTGATGATGCGCGGCACGTTCGCCAACATCCGCATCAAGAACCAGATGGTGAAGGACGCCGACGGCAATGTCGTCGAGGGCGGCTTCACGATCCACTATCCCGACGGCGAGCGCCTGGCGATCTACGACGCCGCGATGAAATATCAGGCCGAGGGGCGGCCGCTGGTCGTGTTCGCCGGCCGCGAATACGGCACGGGATCGTCGCGCGACTGGGCGGCCAAGGGCACCAAGCTGCTCGGCGTGCGCGCGGTGATCGCGCAGAGTTTCGAGCGCATCCACCGCTCGAACCTGGTCGGCATGGGCGTGCTGCCGCTCGTGTTCCACGAAGGCGACTCGTGGCAGACGCTGGGCCTAAAAGGCGACGAGACGGTCTCGATCCCCGGCCTCGCCGGCGACCTGAAGCCGCGCCAGATGCTGACCGCCGAGATCGTTTCGGCCGACGGCTCGAAGCAGACGGTCGCCGCTGATCTGCCGGATCGATACGCTCGACGAGCTCGAGTATTTCCGCAACGGCGGGATTTTGGCCTACGTGCTGCGGCAGCTGGCGGCGTGACGCCCTCGTCCCGGCCCTCATCCGGCGCTTCGCGCCACCTTCTCCCGCAGGCGGGAGAAGGGTATCGCCCCCTCGCCCGCCTCTTGCGGGAGAGGGCTGGGGTGAGGGCGAGCCGCAAGACATGAAACTCTCGCCTGAAGAAGTCGAGCGCTACGCTCGCCACATCGTGCTGCGCGGCGTCGGCGGGCCCGGCCAGAACAAGCTGAAAGCCGCGCGCGTGCTGGCGATCGGCGCGGGCGGCCTCGGCTCGCCGGCGCTGCAATATCTGGCCGCCGCGGGCGTCGGGACGCTCGGAATCGTCGATGACGACCACGTCTCGCTCTCCAATCTGCAGCGTCAGGTGCTGCATGCGACCCCAGATGTCGGCCGGCCGAAAGTCGACAGCGCGACGGACGCCATCGCGCGGCTCAACCCGCATGTGAAGGTGGAAGCCTTCCCGGTCCGCGTCACGCGCGGAAAATGCGCGCGAAACGGTTCGCGGCTGGGACGTCGTGCTCGACGGCTCCGACAATTTCGAAACCCGCTACGCCCTCTCCGACGCCTGCTTTCACGAGGCCCGCACGCTGGTGACCGCGGCGATCGGCGAATACGACGGCACGCTGACGACGCTGAAGCCGCATGATCCGAGCGACGGACGGCAAGCCGAACCCGACCTATCGCTGCCTGTTTCCCGAGGCGCCGCCGCCGGGAACCGTGCCCGCCTGCGCGGAGGCGGGCGTGCTCGGCGCGCTGGCCGGCGTGCTCGGCGCGCTGATGGCGCTGGAGGCGATCCGCGAGATCGTCGGCGGTTTCGGCGATGGCGACGAAGGCCTGGTCGGCAAGCTGCTGATGATCGACACGCGCGCGATGCGGTTCGAGACGCTGCGCTATGGCTGGGACGAGGACAACCCGCTCAACGGCGCGCGGCGCAGTTACCGTCTGATAACCAACAAACGTTACCGCGCCTCAACCAAGGTCGGCAAACTCCGTCGCCTGGAGGTCCGACGTTGACGTATCCTTCACGGCCATCGCGCGCCGGCAGGTGTTCGCCGGGTGCGCGCATGCCCGGAGCGTCTCATGCGTCGTGTATTTTTCGCCGCCCTGTGCGGCGCAGCTTCGCTCGTCGCCATGCCCGCCTGGGCCGACGCGAGCCGCGCGACAGGGCGGAGGCCTCGGCGGCGGATTGTTCGAGGCGCTGGTTTCGGGCGGCAATCAGCGCGACGCCGCGATCTCGCGCCGAGAACGCAATTGCCTCGGCGCCCCGTCCGCGTCGCCCGATGTCCTGTTCGCCGATCCTCAGGCGCTCGCGCCGCCGCAGATGGCGTCGATCGCGCCCCAGGAGCCGACGGCGGTCGCCCGCGAGATCCCTCCGCAGTTCCTGCGGCAGGAAGTCGCCTACGACGGCAAGGAGCGGCCGGGCGTGATCTCGTCGATACGCCCAACAAGTTTCTCTTTTTCGTCGAGCCGGGCGGAAAGGCGATGCGCTACGGCATCGGCGTCGGCCGTCCCGGCTTCGAATGGTCGGGCGTCAAGACGGTATCGCGCAAGGCCGAATGGCCGGACTGGACGCCGCCGCCGGAAATGATGCTGCGCCGTCCCGACCTGCCCGCGCACATGGACGGCGGCCCGGGAAATCCGCTCGGCGCGCGCGCGCTCTATCTCGGTTCGTCGATGTATCGCATCCATGGCACCAACGAGCCGTGGACGATCGGCCAGAACGTCTCGTCGGGCTGCATCCGGATGATGAACGAGGATGTGATGGATCTTTACGAGCGCGCGAAGGTCGGGACGCGGGTCATCGTGATGTAGCGGTCGGGTGGCGGCGGCGGACCCCTCCCCGGCCCTCCCCCATGAAGGGGCAGGGAGAAGAACCGTCCGGTTCCGTGTTCCCTCCCCCTTCGTGAGGGAGGGTTAGGAGGGCGGCCGCGCCGCCTCAGTTGTCCCAACCGCCGCCGGAATTGTCGTCGTAGCCGCCATTGTCGGCTGCGTCCTGCGCGTCGTCCTGATCCTGATCCTGGTCCTGCAGCACATCCTGCGCGTGCTGGCCGGCGGGATCCGCGCCTTCGTAGTAATTGTTGACCACCTCGCGCGGGCCTGACGAACCGCCGTCGAACAACCCCGAGGAGCCGCCGCCGAACATGCCGCCGCCGCGATGGCCGCCGAGCAGACCTTCGAGCGCATTGGCCGCCAGCACGCCGCCGGCGACGCCGGTCGCCGTCTGCAGCGCGCTGCCGAGAAAACCACCGCCGCCGCCGCCCTGTGGCGCGCCCCACGGGCCGCCCTGCTGAGGAGCATATCCGCCCTGCTGGGGCGGATACCCGCCGCCGCTGCGGCGCGTAGCCCTGCTGCGGAGCGTAACCGCCCTGTGGGCCGGGAGGCGCCGCGCTGATAATCGCTGGCGTCGTAGCGACCGCGGGCGCCGGCGCCTGCGGCGCGGAGCCGCCGCCGAACAGCTTGCCGAGAAAGCTCGTTTCCTGCTGCGGCTGGGCAGACGCGCAGCCTCAAGCTCCTGAATGCGCTGCTGCGCGGCCTCGAGCGCATGCTGCTGCACGATCACGGTTTGGGACAGGACGTAGGGCGCATAGGGCTGCGCGCGCATCGCGTCGGTGATGAAAGCCTCAGCCTGCGGATCTCGCGGCGCGGCGCCCGCCGACCGCAGTGCGCCCGAACAGGTCGGTGAGCATCTGGCGTTCTTCCGGAGTCATGACAATCTCCCTGACCGGGACGTATCGCCCCGCGCCGCCGGATATGGGCGGCAATGTTGACGCTTCCAAGACCCTGCAGTCCGCCCGAGGTCCGAAATGCGCAAAAGCGCGCGGCTTTACTCAGCGGCCGCTTTCGCGTACGGCATTCGCGCAATGAGCCCCGGGTCGCCATTGCGGCATTCCCGGGGCTTTGTTCGTTTTGTATCTTGATCGCTGCGGCTCGAAGCGGATCGGCAATGGCGAATGTCGTGGTGGTCGGCGCCCAGTGGGGCGACGAAGGCAAAGGCAAGATCGTCGACTGGCTGTGCGTCGCGGCCGACGTGATCGTCCGGTTCCAGGGCGGCCACAACGCCGGCCACACGCTGGTCATCGGCGAAAAAGTCTTCAAGCTCGCGCTGCTGCCGTCCGGCATCGTGCGTCCCGGCAAGCTGTCGATCATCGGCAACGGCGTCGTGCTCGACCCCTATCATCTGGTCGCGCGAGATCGAGGCGATTCGCGCGCAGGGCGTCGAGGTCTCGCCCGACAATCTGAAGATCGCCGAAAACACCCCGCTGATCCTCTCCATCTACCGCGAGCTCGACGCGCATCGCGAGGGCGTCGAGACCGGCGCGCTGTCGATCGGCACCACCAAGCGCGGCATCGGGCCGGCCTACGAGGACAAGGTCGGCCGCCGCGCCATCCGCCTGATGGACCTCGCCGAGCCCGAATCGCTCGACGGCAAGATCGCCCGCCTGCTCGCCCATCACGATCCGCTGTGGCGAGGACTTGGCCTGACGCCGCCGACCGCCGCGGCGATCAAGCAGGAATTGCTCGAGATCGCGCCCAAAGTCCTGCCCTACATGGCGCCGACCTTCGATCTGCTCGATCGCGAGCGCCGCGCCGGCAAGCGCATCCTGTTCGAGGGCGCGCAGGGCGCGCTGCTCGACGTCGACCACGGCACCTATCCTTACGTCACCTCGTCGAACACGGTGGCCGCCAACGCGGCGACCGGCTCGGGCCTCGGGCCGGGCGCGATCGGCTACGTGCTCGGCATCGCCAAGGCCTATACGACGCGCGTCGGCGGCGGCCCGTTCCCGACCGAGCTCAACGACGAGATCGGCGCCGAACTCGGCAAGCGCGGCACGCGAATTCGGCACCAACACCGGCCGGCCGCGCCGCTGCGGCTGGTTCGACGCGGTGCTGACGCGCCAGACCGTGCGCACTTCGGGCATCGACGGCATCGCGCTCACCAAGCTCGACGTGCTCGACGGCTTCGACGAGATCAAGGTCGCGACGCACTACCTGCTCGACGGCAAGGCGATCGACTACATGCCGGCTTCGCAAGCAGCGCAGGCGCGGCTCGAGCCGGTCTACGAGACCATCGAAGGCTGGAAGGGCGCAACCGGCGGCGCGCGCTCCTGGGCCAATCTGCCCGCCCAGGCGATCAAATACGTCCGCCGAATCGAGGAACTCATCGGCGCGCCTGTCGCTCTGCTATCGACGAGCCCGGAGAGAGACGATACGATTTTGGTGCATGATCCCTTTCAGGACTAACGGCAATCCCGCGCGCTGCGCCAAGAGTTTGATGACCGGCTTGCGAAATGGCTGACTATTATTCCCTGCTTTCGCGCGCGATCGCAAACCTTCCCAAATCCAGCCCGCCGACGGCGCGTCGGGCGATTTACGATCGCGCGCGCAAGGCGCTGAACAATCAACTGCGTTCGCTGAAACCGCCGCTGCCGGAAAGCGACATCGCGCGCGAGGAGAATGCGCTCGACGCCGCGGTTCAGCGGCTCGAGGCGGAGATCGACCCCGCCCTTGCGGGCGCGGCGCCGCCGCCTCAGCCCCCCGCGCCGCCGCCGCGCGCCGCCGCCCCGCCGCCAGCGCCCCCGAGGCCGGTCGCTCCGGCGTCGGTCGCCGCCGAGCCGCGACCGACGCTGAGGGCGCCGACGGCCGTCGCGCCACGGCCGCCGGCCGCGCCAGCCGCAGCCACGCTGCCGCCGGCGTCAATGGCGCCTCCGCTTTCCGCCAAGGCGCCCACTGCGCGCGCCGACGATCGAAACGCCGCGCCATCGGTCGTGGAGCCCCCCGCCGCGCCCGGCGTCGCCGCCCCGCCGATCGCCGCGCCGCTTTCGAGAGAGATGCCCGTCGATGACGGCGCGCCGCTTCTGAAGCCCACGGCTCCGCTCGGGCCGCCGCGCGAACTCCGATTCGGCGCGACCGGTTGCGCCCCGTCCGGACGACGAAGGCGGCAGCGGCCTCTGGAAATGGGCGATTCTCGCCGTCGTGGTCGGCCTGGTTGGCGCCGTCGCGCTCGGGGCCTATCTGCTGCGCTCGCAGCGTCCGCAGGATCTGGCGATCAAGGAGACGAAGGTCGTCGTCCCGACGCCGACGAAATCCCCGACGCCCGCCGCGGGGCCGAAGATCAACGAACGTGTCGGCGGCGTTGCGGCGCCTGCGCAGACGCCAGAGGCGACCCCTGACGCTTCCACGGCTCCGACACAAGCCGCGACCCCGGCGGCGACGCCGACGACCGCCGCCTCGCCGAACGCCCCCGCAACTCCCGCCCCCGCGATGACGCCGTCGCAGACCGCGACATTTGGCGCCGATCGCGCGGCGATGCTGCTCGCGACGCCGCAGGACGTGCAAAAACCGACCGTGTTTGTCGGGGGCGTGACCTGGTCAAGCCCGCCGCCCGCTCCGGGTCAAGGCGGCGGCCCTGGCGTGCGCGCCGACATCGACATCCCCGATCTGAAAATGCATGCGACGATGCTGATGCGGAAGAACGTCGATCCGGGGTTGCCGGCTTCGCATACCATCGATCTGCGCCTCACCTTCGACGACGGCTCGCAGTTCAAGGGCCTCAAGGACGTAGGCGTGCCGCAGATGCGGCGCGACGAACCCGCCACCGTGACGCCGCTGCTCGGTGTGCGCGTCGTGATCAACGACAGCTATTTTCTGATCGGACTCAACCGCGCCGATACCGACCAGCAGCACAACATGGACGCGATCGGCCTCAGCGGCTGGTTCGACTTCCCGATGCTTCTACCCGACGGCCGGATCGGCAAGCTGACCTTCGAGAAGGGCGCCGACGGCGAGAAGCTGGTCAACGCAGCTCTGGCGGCCTGGAAGTAAGGCCACTCTGTAGCCGCGGTCGCTGACCTAATCCGTGCACACATCTTTTGCGATTTGGCGATTTGTGATTCCTTTGGCCTGTTTGTGAGTCGGAGCAGGGCGATGGACGGGATGACGGAGCTCGGGCATTTCGGCGACGAACGGCTCCAAAAAGGGGGGCCGATTTTCTGGCGGCTCTCATGTCTGGGGGCACGGTTTGCCTGCGTCAGTTGGGAGCCAACCGCGCCGGGGCGATCCGGTATGGGCGGTTTCTGCACAACCCTCGGGTGAGCCGCGAGGAGATGATTTCGACGGCGGCGGCGCATGCTGGGCAGGCGGCGCGCGGGCGGCATGTGCTGGCGATCCAGGATACGACGGAGCTCAATTTTTCTGACCACGTGGGCTCCAAACGCGGTTTTGGCGTGGTGGGGAACGGGCGCGACATCGGCCTGTTCCTGCATCCGGTCATCGTGGTGGATGCGGGCGACGGCGGCGCCCGTCAGGTTGGCCATGCCGGCGGCATTCTCGGACTGGCGGACGCCTTAATCCTCAACCGTCCCAAAGCTGCGACGAAGGCTTCGCGCAAGCCGCTGCGCGACCGCTCGCGCCCGATCGGGCGGCGCGAGAGCGCGCGCTGGATCGATGGCCTGCGCTCGGCGGACCGCGAGCTTGGTTCGGCCAGGATGGTGACGGTGGTCGCCGACGCGGAATGCGACATCTACGAAGGCTTCGCCACGCCGCGCTCGGCTCATACGCATCTGATCGTGCGGGCCGCACACGATCGCGCGTTGAGCGAAGGAGGGCGGCTGTTCGAGACGATGGCTTCGAGCGCGCAAAGGGCGGGCTGGCCGATTGAAATCCCCGCCAAAGCCGGGCAGGCGGCGCGCGCCGCGATGACGCGGGTCAGTTGGCGCAAGATCGAGATAATGCGGCCGACCCGCGTCTATGGCGCGCAGAACGACCTGCCGGCCAAGCTGACGCTGAACGCGGTGCGCGTCGAAGAGGTCGATCCGCCCGAAGGCGTCAAGCCGATCCTTTGGTTGCTGCTGACCACGCACGAAGTCACCGGTCTGGCCGACGCCTTTCAGATCGCCCAATGGTATCGCGCGCGCTGGACCATCGAACAGGTGTTTCGCACCCTCAAGACCGGCGGCATGAACATCGAAGACAGCCAGATCGAAACGCCCGAGGCGATGGCCAAACTGGCGAGCGCCGCGCTGATCGCGGCGCTACGGGTGATGCAGTTGGTTCACGCTCGTTCGGGCTCTACTGGACAAAGCCTCGGCGACGCCATGGACGAAGCTGCCGAGCCCCTGGTCGAGGCGTTGGTGAGCAAGCTCGAAGGCAAGACCGAGAAGCAAAAATGCCCCCACCCCAAATCATCCCTTGCCCGACTGGCCTGGGTCGTCGGAAGATTGGGCGGCTGGGACGGATACGACGGCAACGGATACAAACCCGCAGGTCCCAAAACCATGGCGTACGGCTTGGCTAAGTTCGACGCCATAAGGTT
>CAVYTP010000023.1:0-55083 GCA_963771455.1 uncultured Pseudomonadota bacterium | reverse complement strand
AAGTTGGCGATCTGGCTCTTCAGTATGGAAGAAATTTCAGCGGCGCGGATATCCATCAGCCGACCTCTTTCATGCGATTGCGGATTGCGTTGAGTTTGGTTTTCAGCGAGCCGTCAACCTGGCGCGAGCCAAGCTGGACGATGAGACCGCCGAGCAGGGAAGGATCGACCTTGACGTTGAGCTCGACATCCTTGCCGCCGGCGATGGCGTGCAGGGTCTGTTTGAGCTCAGCCACATGTTCGTCCGAAAGGGGGGCTGCGCTGGTGACGGAGGCGCGGGTCACGCCGCGCGCCTGGTCGTAGAGCTTGTTGAAATCGGCGATCATCTCGCGGATCACGAACAGCCGGCGCTTGGCGGCGACGAGGCGGATGAAATTGGCGGCGATGCCGCTGATGCCGGCGGCGTCGAGCAGCGCGCCGACGGCGCGGGTCTGCTCGTCGGCGGAGAACACCGGGCTTTGCACGAGGCGCTGCAGGTCCGGGCTCGCGACGATCTGCGCGTCGAAGGTCTTCAGCGCTTCGGCGACTTGCGCCGTTTCGACCCGCTCCTGTGCGAGGGCGAACAGCGCGGACGCGTAGCGCCCGGATACGCCTGTTACGAAGTCGGTGTCTTCGGCCAAAGTCCGCCCCTCTGGGATTGCGGGCGTCACCTAACATGGGTTTTCGGGCCGCGCAACGGCGGCCGCGCGTCGTCGAAAAGCCGTGGAAAAGCTCGTAACATCAGATTTGTAGGAGATTATGCAGGCATCTTGCGCGATGCTTTCCTCTGCAGCTGCGAGATGATATGTCGGGAAATCCCGACGCATCCTGTCGGCGGAGCGACAGCATGGCGAACGAGGCAGGCGCGGCGGATGTTTTCGGCGCGCTGTCCAATCCGTTGCGACGGCAAATCCTGATGTCGCTGAGGGGCGGCGCGCGTACGGCGTCGGAGCTTTGCGAAGGTATGCCGATCGCGCGTCCCACCGTGTCGGAGCATCTGCAGGCGCTGACCCAGGCCGGGCTGCTGCTGGTCGAGCGCCGCGGCCGGGAACGACTCTATCACCTCGATCCGCGTCCGCTCACGGAGGTCGGCGCCTGGCTCAACGCCATGCTCGCCTCCTGGACCCGCAGGCTCGACGACCTCAACGCGCTCTCCGAACGCCGCAGGGGAGGGTCCTGAACTCGCCGTCCCAGCGCCCGAGCCAGATCCGCCGGCGTCAGCGCCGCGGATTTCGCGTGGCCCGTCAGCGAACCGTAGCCGAAAGCGACGCGGGGAAGCGGGAACATCATCGTCGAGCGTGGCGCGCTGCGACTGAACTGGCTGTGAATGGCCCATTCAACCGGCGTTCAGGAATGGCTGTCTGTAGCGGAGGTCGTCGACCGCGGTCTGCCGCGGTCAGCGACCGCGGCTACAGACGCCGCCCCGTTCCCTTCCTGCGCTCTCCCTGCTAATCCCCCGCGCATGACGACCCATACGATCGACAATATCCGCAACTTCTCCATCGTCGCGCATATCGACCACGGCAAATCGACGCTCGCCGACCGGCTGATCCAGCAGACCGGCACGGTCGCCGAGCGCGACATGGTCGAGCAGGTGCTCGATTCGATGGATATCGAGCGCGAGCGCGGCATCACCATCAAGGCCAACACGGTCCGCCTCGAATACAAGGCGCAGGACGGCAAGACCTACATTCTCAACCTGATGGATACGCCCGGCCACGTCGACTTCGCCTACGAGGTGTCGCGCTCGCTCGCCGCCTGCGAGGGCTCGCTGCTGGTCGTCGACGCGTCGCAGGGGGTCGAGGCGCAGACGCTCGCCAACGTCTATCACGCGCTCGACGCCGGCCACGAGATCGTGCCCGTGCTCAACAAGATCGACCTGCCGGCGGCCGAGCCGGACCGAATCAAGCAGCAGATCGAGGACGTCATCGGCCTCGACGCCTCGGAGGCGGTGCCGATCTCGGCCAAGACCGGCCTCAACATCGATCTCGTGCTGGAGGCGATCGTCAAGCGCCTGCCGCCGCCGAAGGGCGACGAGACGGCGCCGCTGAAGGCGCTGCTGGTCGACAGCTACTACGATTCCTATCTCGGCGTCGTCGTGCTGGTGCGCATCCTCGACGGCGTGCTGAAGAAGCACACGCGGATCCGCATGATGGGCGCCGACGCCGTCTACGATGTCGAGCGCATCGGCGTGTTCCGCCCGAAGATGAGCGACGTGCAGCGAACTCGGCCCCGGCGAAATCGGCTTCATCACCGCACAGATCAAGCAGGTGGCGGACACCCGCGTCGGCGACACGATCACCGACGACCGCAAGCCGACGGCCGCACGCGCTGCCGGGCTTCAAGCCGGCGCAGCCGGTGGTGTTCTGCGGCCTGTTCCCGGTCGACGCCGCCGACTTCGAGGCTCTGCGCGCCGCGATGGGCAGGCTCCGGCTCAACGACGCGAGCTTCTCCTACGAGATGGAGACTTCCGCCGCGCTCGGCTTCGGCTTCCGCTGCGGCTTCCTCGGCCTGCTGCATCTCGAGATCATCCAGGAGCGCCTCGAGCGCGAGTTCAATCTCGACCTGATCGCGACGGCGCCTTCGGTCATCTACCGGATCGGCCTCAACGACAAGACCGAGATCGAGCTGCACAATCCCGTCGACATGCCCGATCCGGTCAAGATCGCCTACATCAAGGAGCCGTGGATCAAGGCGACGATCCTGACGCCCGACGAATACCTCGGCTCGGTGCTAAAACTCTGTCAGGACCGCCGCGGCCTGCAGATCGATCTGTCCTATGTCGGCAAGCGGGCGATGGTCGTCTACGAACTGCCGCTCAACGAGGTGGTGTTCGACTTCTATGACCGGCTGAAGTCGATCTCGAAGGGCTATGCCTCGTTCGACTACGTCCTGACCGATTATCGCGAGGGCGACCTGGTAAAAATGTCGATCCTCGTCAATGCCGAGCCCGTCGATGCGTTGTCGATGCTGGTCCATCGCGATCGCGCCGACTTGCGCGGCCGCGCCATGGTCGAGAAGCTGCGCGAACTCATTCCGCCGCACATGTTCCAGATCCCGGTGCAGGCGGCGCTCGGCGCGAAAATTATCGCCCGCGAGACGATCCGCGCGCTGCGCAAGGACGTCACCGCCAAATGCTACGGCGGCGACGCCACCCGCAAACGAAAACTTCTCGATAAGCAGAAGGCAGGCAAGAAGCGCATGCGCCAGTTCGGCAAGGTTGAAATCCCGCAGGAGGCGTTCATCGCCGCGCTGAAGATGGACAGCTGAAATGCGACTCTCGTCCTGAGCCTGTCGAAGGACTAGCGCCTGTACGGGAACCAAGCGCCGGATTGTGCGTTGCAGCTTTGGATTGCGCCCGATGCGCAGCGCCTTCGGCACGCATCACGTGCGCAGACGGCGTTGGTTCCTCGGAAAGGGGCAGTGATGACACAATTGACCGAAGCCGAAATCTCTTTGCTTGAGCAACTCGACAAATGCGAGCAAGCAGCATCAGGTGATGGCAGACGGCAGGCTCTTCAGCGTCTGATCGAGGCAGGATGGGTCAAGGAACACGCGCCGAACGCGACCGACCGAATCTATGCGATTACAGAGGTTGGGCGCTCGGGGCTTCGCTATCAACGTCCGACGCCGCCGGAAATTCCCGCCGAGGAATTGAACGCCAGCAATGATGAGTAAGAAATAGTCCGGCTAGCGGGCCATTTCTCGCACGCCGCCCGAGCGGCGCCGAGGGCTATTTGTCGTCTAGGAAGATGCCGGCGACCCGTTGTGTTGGGTCCGCGCTGGCCATGGCGCTCACACGAGCCCCAATTGCCATTGCCACAAGCACGCATATCGCCAGCACCACAGTCCCTCGGTAAAACATCTTGTCGCCCCCGCCAGATGCAATGATAAGCGGGCGGCGGCGCTTGGCCGCCGCCCCGATTTTGATTAGAACGCCTTCCAATCATTGTGCGCCCAATAACCGCGACCCTCATGTTCGCGCCACTTGTAGTGTTCGTCAGATTTCCACTTCCAACCATCGGGGTGAACGACCACCTCCGAGTCCGAGGGGTAAGCGTACGTCTCTGTCGAGTGCCAGCAGTCGCCGCCGCCGTTGCAGATAATCGCCGCCACTGAAGGGGCGCAGGATAGCCCGAACGCACCCAATCCAAGGGCCGCGCTCAAAGCGAGCTTTGCTGCGCGCATTTTACACTCCATCAATCAGGACCTCCCGGGTCCTGATGTGAAACGCTGAGCGGGCTCAGGTGTTCCGCAGGAGACGCCGCCACCTAGGGCGTTGCGACGCGATCCGAAGCAACCTGCTTTTCCCATGCCGCGCTGCGCATCGTCGACAGAGTCGCCCTGATATCGTGCTGCAATGTCGAGTCCTTCGCCAACGCCACAAAATCCTCGCGTCGCGGGGAGGACGTCTGGCCGCCTTCATAGACGACGGGGCCGCTCGGCGTCATGACGACATCGCCTCTGCGCAGAGTTGGATCGTTCAGAAGCATCGCGGAATAGTTGATTGGTCCGCGGTGGCAGGTGCACGCGCTGTCGAGGGCGGTCTGATGGCGACCAGCCGCTGGCAATTCCGAATATGAGGCGCCGGTCGTTGATACTGCATCTTCAATGCTGTCCGACCCCGCCTGCTCCCGGTATAGCGCCGTCGGCGCGTCTGGGCATTGCGCCTCGCAGGATTGGTCGTCGCCGGAAGCCGAGTTGCTGGGAAAGAAAAATCCGTCGCAAAGTCGGACGCAGACAGCAAGACCGGACCCATTAGCGGTGGCAGGCGCCCGAGTCGAACGGGGCTCGGGGAGAGCGAGGCCCGGCGCCGGTTCTCTGGAGGCCTCCTCTGCGCGAATCATGATGGCCGCTGGATTGCCGCCTCCCATCGCTCCCGCAGTGTTGTTGGTCACCAGCAGGGCGCCAACGCCACACAGCGCTCCAACCAATGCCACGGCGCCCCAAACGGGGAGTGGATTCCTATGCGCAGCGTCCACACGAGCCTGGGCAATGAACCTCTCGCCTCGCAACATCCGGACCCCCTAGCTGACTGAAGGAAACTTCACAGCGTTGGGTCTGGTTCCGCGGCTATGCGGCCTCATCAATGATTGATGCGCGCTCCGCTCGGAGCTCGGAGAGCAGGGAACAGACTGCACGCATGATCGTTACGTAGGTTCCACTAGCGAGGTATATGACCATGCGATACGGAATGATTACGGCTGCTGCGTTGGCGCTCTGCATCTCCCCGGCGTTAGCTGATGACACTGTCGCGGACCTGTCGTGCCCGTCCCGGTCCCGGGCGTAGTCGTCGAACATCACGACACGGTCGTTCACGAACACGCGACTGAGGGGTGCACCACGAAAACCGTCAAGAAGGAAAATTCCGACGGCGACAGTGTGACGAAAACCAAGTCGGATTGCTGAAGTTGCGTTGCAACGAGTTTTCACTTCAAGGGCGGCCACCGGCCGCCCTTTTTCATGAGTTTGCAAAAGTAGGCCAGAGTTGCCGCAACGCGACGCATGAAAAAGGCCGCTCGCGGCGGCCTCTCGCTCTCGGAAATATGTATGGGCTTAAGCTACGCCGTTAGCGCGTTTGATTTGCGCGAAGTGCGGTAGCCCGCGAAGCCAAGGCCGGCGAAACCGAAAAGCATCATCGCCCAGGTCGACGCTTCAGGAACGCTAGTAACTGCGAACTCGAAGTCGCTGGCGCCGCCCGTCGTTGAGAAGACGACGCTGTCAAAGCCGCCCTTCACGGCGAAGCTCATCAAATAGCCGGTATCGCCGTAGTTGTTTTCGAAGGAGCCCGCCGGGAACTGGCTATAGAGGTCATAGGCGTTAATGGAGGCGACCTTCTTACCGGCTAGATCAAACTCGACGGTGTTCGCGGCATTGGGGTCGTCGTTATTGGGTGATCCCCACACCATGTTCAAAGTCGACCCAATTTTTGCCAGCGTAACGGTTCCCGACTCGAGGTTCCACCACGAGTGAGAGAGTCTGCAGTGCCATAAGGATCCCATCCGGGATTGCCCAGGATCGTCGTTGGATTGAAGCCAGGCTGACCGATCTGTATTTGCGCAGCTCCCCCCGCCGCCGTTCCTGACTGTGCGAAGCTCGGGGCGGCCGGAGAAACGAATCCGTAGTCCGTTGCTGTAATTGACCCGATCACTTCTGTGGTCGATGCCGATGCCGCCGAACACACCATCAATGCGCCCGCGGCTGCCATTGTAACTCGAACTGATTTTATCACTTTGGTTGCCCCGAAGGGTTAGAAGCGCCGCGAGGTCCATTTACGGAAAGTTAATGGTTTTGTCAAAAGTACAGCGATTTCAGCGTTAACTCGACAATCGACGTCGCGTCCCCACGCGACGGCTTGCCGGCATGGCATCTCCTGATTGCCAGACGTCGTCTGCAAGGGACTTCAAAAGAACCAAGTCCGCGCAGGCGAACGTGCGGGCCTCTTATGACCCAAAATTTACAGCAAGTTTTTGATTTCAAATGGTGCCCAGGGGCGGAATCGAACCACCGACACTGCGATTTTCAGTCGCATGCTCTACCAACTGAGCTACCTGGGCGCCGAAACGCTCGAGGCGTTCGCGGTGGCAGGCTTATAGGGAGCCCGATTTTGGTTGTCCAGTGCCCGGCGGCAAGTTTGGAGCGGCGAAAAGGCAGGGTGCGCAGAGCGGTGAGAAAAGAAGCCCCGCGCCGTTGACCGGTCCGCGGGGCAAGCGGCCCGTGGGAGGAAGGGGCACACGCGCCAGTTGCAAAGGTCGCCGAGATCGAGCGATTCGTCAATCGGTCGTGAGAGTTGTCCTCAATTAAAAAAACCCCGCAGCTTGCGCCGCGGGGTCAAGGCTTCTCATTGCCGTACGGGAACGATCCTACAAATCCGCCCGTTGCGCGATTTGACGCAAATCAAACCGCGGTTGCGGCCGCGATTTCCGCCACGCCGTCCATTTCGGGCGCTTGGGCTGCGACCGGCATTCGCGCCAGCAGGATCTGCAGCGCGCGGAGCTCGGTGCGGTTGGGCGAGACGCAGTCCTCGCCGTCCGCGCAGGCGACCAGCACGCTGCTGCCCGCGAACCGCGCGATGAAGTGCAATCGGAACCGCGGCTTCGCGCTCTCTCGCAGGCGCATCGAAATCCCGGTCAATATTTGCGCGCGGCCGCGCGTGCCGGCGAAATCCGGCGAGGGCAGCCAGGGGCCCCAGGCCTGGTCCTGGCCACGCACACGGTATTCCAGCGCCTGTTCCGGATCGTCGACGGCGACGCCCTGGAAGGTGAAACGATCATGTCCGATGTCGACATAGCCCTCGGGGCCATAGACGTCTCCGACGTGGCTAACATGCGCGACCAGTCCCAGCTTGATGTAGTCGGCGCCGTCGGTCGGCGCGATCAACGGCTTCAGCGGCCCGGCCGCGGCCGGCAGGGCCAGGGCGCGCTTTTCGATCAGGCAGACCCGCTTGTGGAAACTGATCGCGCGCGCCCCGCGGCCATAGGTGCGCAGGAAAGGATCTTCGACCCTGTTGAGCGGCAGCGCGTTGTCGGCGATGTGCAGATCGAGCCATTGCATCAGGAATTCGACGCAGCTCTGACGCGCGAGTCCCCGATACTCCGCTTCGAACTCGCCGTAATTGGTCTGCAGGTCCTCCACGACATAAAATCCGCCCGGACGCACGAACGGATACAGCGTCTTCAGCGAAGTGGTCTGATGGTCCCAAAGGTGCGAGCCATCTTCGATGACGATGTCGAACGGGCCGTATTTGACTGCGATGCGAACCAGATCCTCGATGTTGGACTGATCCATGTATTCGATTTCGATCCGGTCGCCTGCCCAGCGCCGCGCCATCGGATCGATGTCGCAGCCGATGACCCGCGCCTTCGGGAAATAGTCATGCCAGGTTCTGACCGAGGCGCCATTGAGTACGCCAATTTCGAGAATTGTTAACGGCTTGTCGCGCAGCGGCGCAAACGCGCTCTCGTAGAAGCTGAGGTAGTCATGGTGCCGGGACGATTTGTCCGTTCCGTGTTGAAGTCCAATCGCATCGAGGGTGCGCTCATTCATCAGCTATCGCCCGGGCCCTGTTGTTGGGCGCGTCGATCGCGCCATGTCCGCTGCGCTTTATCGTGCAACCGGCGCGAGCGGTCAAACCGTTCGCCAAGCGTGCGAAGCGTGTAACTTTTGCAACGCCGCTGCGTATGTTGAAGCAAGCGGCGGGGCCGGGCGCCAAATCGTCTGCTATAGGTGAGTGATGAAGTCAGTCCTGAAGGCGCCCTGGCGCGAAAGAAACGGCCGGTTCTCGCTGTTGAAGGCGATCGTCTTTGTGGGCCTGTTCATCCCCGCGGCTTACTACATCTTCCAGTTCGCGACCGGCGCGCTGGGCCCGAAACCCGTCACCGAACTCATTCATCGCAGCGGCGACTGGGCGCTGCGGCTCATTCTGCTCTCATTGCTCGTGACGCCGCTACGGCGGATCGCCGACTGGCCGAAACTGATCGCCATCCGCCGCATGGTTGGGGTCGCCGCATTCGCCTATGCGTTCGGCCATTTTACGCTCTACATCGTCGACCAGCACTACGACCTCGCGCATGTCGTCTCAGAGATCGTGCTGCGCTTCTATCTGACGATCGGCTTCGTCGCGTTGCTCGGCCTGGCCGCGCTCGCCGCGACATCGACCGACGCGATGATCCGCCGCGTCGGGGCCGCGCGCTGGAACCGGCTGCACAAGATCGTCTACGGTATCTGCCGTGCTCGCGCATCCTGCATTTTTACATTCAGTCGAAGGCCGACGTCAGCGAACCCGTGATGATGAGCGGGTTCTTCTTCGAACTGATGATCTACCGCATCGTGATCAAGCGCGGCGCGCCGGTCTGGGCTTCGGTCGTGACAGCGGGTGTGCTCGGCGTCGGCCTCACCGCGCTCGCCGAGGCGACCTGGTATGCGCTGCGCCGTCACTACGACTTCTACCAGGTCATTTCCGCCAACATCGATCCCGACATGTTCCCGCGCCCGGCGTTCTGGGTGCTTGTGGCAGGACTCGCCGCGCTGGCGGTCAGGCTGGCGCGCAGCTGGATGGCGCGCCGCGCTTCACGCGCCCTTGCTCCCGCTGAATAGGAACGGCGCGACGTCCGAGACGCCCGGCGCGCGGCGCGACGTCGAATGGCGCAGGGCGGCAGACGCTGAGCGCGGAAAGCCCGACGCGGGCGGTGAGCAGGCCGTTCAGCACCCCTTCGCCCATCTGGGCGGAAATCTGCGCCGCGATGCCGTGGCCGACGATCTGCTGCAGCAGCGAATCGCCGACCGCCATGCCGCCGGTGACGCTGAGATGCGTCGCCACCGCCCTGGCGAGCCGAGGAAGCCGAGCCAGCCCGGCCGGCCCGCCGTAGATCTCGGAGACGCGCCGGCACAGCCGCGCGATCTGCGCGATGACGAAGATCAGATCGAGCACGGCGCGCGGGCTGATCGCCGTCACGACCGAGACGCGCTTGGCGGCGAGCGCGATCTCCGCCTGCGCCTGCGCGTCGAGCGGCTTCAGCAGCGCGCGCTCGGCGATGTCGATCAGGTCGCGGCCGTCGACGATTTCGCGCGCCGCCTTCTCTACTTCCGCGCGGGCGCTGCGCGGTCTCGGGGCGCTCGGCGTAAAGCGCGATCAGTTTGCCGACCTCGCGCCGCGCCGCGGCCTGGTCGTCGCCGGCGCGGGCGTGCGCCAGCGCCGCGTGCAGATCCGGCGATCCGGCGCTGCCGCATCAACGCCGCCGCCTCCCGGGCGCCGAGGCCGACGATGCCCCAGCACGAACAGCGCGAGAAACGCCTCGCCGATCCAGCCGAGCGTAAACGCGGCGGCGAACAGGTCCTCGATCAGCGAGGTCGTCCAGAGCCCGAAGGCGAGCGAGATCGAGGCCGCCGAGGCCGGTCAGCGCAACGCTCACCGCGCTCGGCCGCCAGCGGGCGAGAAACCCCTGCGCCTGCGCGGCCTCGATCTCGCGCTCGGTGGCGTCGAGGCCGTCGTTCACGGTTGGCGGATCGAATGTCTGGTGCTCCGACCTGACGTACGCCGCGGGCGCGAACGGCGCCGGCTGGTCGTCGACCGCGACGCGATCGTCGTCGAGGCGGAAGGCGCGGGGTCTGGGGCGCGGGTCGGTCATGCCAGCCGGTCTCCGATCAGGAATTGCAGCGCGCGGTCGAGCCGGATGTGCGGCGCGGGTTCTCCGCGCGCCGTGATCGGCGGGCGGAATTTGACGAACCGCCAGTCGTTCTCGTGTCTCGGGCAGTGCGAGCGCATCGCCCTCCAGCAGCGGCGCCGGATCGGCCGGCAATTCGCCGGGAAACACCGCCGCTTCCGACACGCCGTTGAAGATCTCGCTCGCCCATCGTCTCGCCCGCTTCGGGCACGCCGACGATCGCCTTCAGCGTCTCGCCGTCGGCTGCGGATTTCGGCCTCGCGCGTGGCGCGGATCGCGGCGAGCGCGATCACGTCGATCTCGGCGCCGAGGCCCTCGCACGCGATCGATCGCGCGACGCGTCAGCAGCCGCAGCAGCGCCTCCAGCCGGTCGTGGCTGGTGTGATGCAGATGGTCGGCCTTGGTGGCGGCGAACAGGATCTTGCTGATGCGCGGGCGGAAGATCGCGGCGAGCGTCGAGGCGCGGCCGGCGCGAAAGCATTTCAAGGTTTCGCCGAGCGCGCGTTCGAGGTCGGCGAGCGCGGCGGGTCCGGAGTTCAGCGCGGCGAGCGCGTCGACCAGCACGATCTGCCGGTCGAGCCGGCTGAAATGGTCGCGGAAGAACGGCCGCGCGACATGGGTCTTATAAGCCTCGTAGCGGCGCTCCATCATCGCGGCGAGCGACGCCGGCTTTGGCGACGCGTCGCCTTCGAGCGGCAGCGGCGCGAAGGTGAGCGCAGGGGAGCCTTCGAGATCGCCGGGCATCAGGAAGCGGCCGGGCGGCAGCGTCGACAGGGCGTAATCGCCGGTGCGGGCGCGGCGCAGATATTCGGTGAACACGGCGGCGGCGCGGCGCGCGTCATCTTCCAGAGCCGGCGCCTGCGGATCGAGCCCGGCGACGCAGGCCGCGCCATTCCGCCGACAACGCCTCGCGGCCCGGCGCTTGCGCCGCGTCCTGCGTCTCGCGCGCCCATTGCGCGTAGGACTTGTCGAGCAGCGAAAGGTCGAGCAGCCACTCGCCGGGATAGTCGACGATGTCGATGTTGAGCTCCGCCGGCCCCGAGCGCCAGCCGCGCGCGCGCTCGAACTGCAGCGTCAGCCTGAGCTCCGAAATGCGCCGGGTCGATTCCGGCCAATGGCGGCTCGGGCCCGTCGAGCGCCGCGAGATGATCCTCGTAGGGAAAACGCGGCACGGCGTCGTCGGGCTGCGGATCGAGCCGGGCGCCGGAAATGCGCCCTTCCGCCGACGCGGCCAGAACAGGCAGCCGAGCGCCGGCGAGCAGGTTCTGGATCAGCGCCGTGACGAACACGGTCTTGCCCGCGCGCGACAGACCCGTGACGCCGAGCCGTAAAGCTCCGCCCTGCAGGTAGTCGTAAAGCGACCGCGCCGCGAATTCGGCTTCTTGGGCAAGATTGGACAGCAGGGGCAAGCGGCGCTCGGAACACGAGGGAGTGAGCCGCTATGTAGGGGGTATGGGCGCAGGTTGCGATAAGCCATAGCTTCATAGCTCGCAAACTCCCCGGATTAAGCCCTTCTCCCGCCCGCGGGAGAAGGTGGCCGAAGGCCGGATGAGGGCGGCCGCACCATCACCTCTGACACGTGATGCGCTTCCCTCGTTCGCCGCAAGCGGGCGAAGTCTCAACGCGAAAGTTTCCAGCCTGCTCAGAGCCCCTGCGCTTCCGATGCGGCAATCACACAGCCGACAATCTTCCAGCGCGCATCAGGCTCGCGTTCGAGCTTGTAGATCGCCTCCCAGATCTTGCCGTTGTCGTCGGTGAGCAACACGGCTTGGGCGATGTGGCCGTCCTTCTCAGCCGCATCGCCGAAGTCGACGTGGCTATGCCGGTAGACGGCGGGATAGTGGTAGGCGACCATGGCGAGGAATTCCGACGCGTCCGGAAAGGCCATCTGCACGGTTGGCGCCGCGTCCGAATAGGCCTGATCGGCGTCGTCATGCTGGAACGCGGCGAGCTGGTGCTCGATCACCTGGCGCGCCATGCTGGCGGCGGCCGCTTCGTCTGGGGCGAGGCTCACAGTAGCGTCGCCGGCGGTGTTGGTGCTGTCCGCGAGCGCAACGGGCGTGGCCGCGAGGCCGATCCAAAGGCAGGGAACCAGGAAACGTAGCATTGTTCGCCTCCGCGTTGAGGGATGTACGTACCCGCTCCCCAAAAGTTCCGTCGGCGCAGACCGAATTGTGTGCGGCGCGTCAATATCGCGCGAGATCGGCGGGCGTGACGAACCGGTCGAGCCGCCCGGAGCGCGTCGCGATCTCGCGCCAGGCGGCGACTTCGAAGTCAATCACAGCGAGGCCGGAGGTCGGATAGTTGGAAGCCATGCGCATTCGGCAGGGCCGGTCGCCTTCGCCAGCGAGGTGGTTGGCCGCGTCGCCAATGCCGGGATTGTGGCCGACAAGCAGCGCCGAGGGGGCGGCGTCCGGCAGCTCGTGTAGCAGAGCGAGGATCAGGCGCCAGTGCGCGTCATAAAGCGAACGCTGCTCGCTGGCGTCGATCGCTCGCGCCCAGCGCAGGAGCAGGGCGCGAGCGGTGTCGCGGGCGCGGCGCGCGCCGGAATAGAGGATGAGATCGGGGATGAGCGACTGCGCCGCCAGATAGTCGCCCAGCAGGGTCGCGTCGTGTGCGCCGCTCTCCGTCAGCTCGCGCGCATAGTCGCCGCCCCCAAACGAGGGCGCGGCCATGGCGTGACGCATGAGCAGCAGCCGTCTCATGCATTTATTCTAGCGGATGGACTTAAGCTGGCAAGCGCCGGCTGATCGAGTTCAGGTGGCCTTTTCACGCCGGTTCAGGAAGGCTAGCCGCTCGAACAGATGCACGTCCTGCTCGTTCTTGAGCAGGGCGCCGTGCAGCGGCGGGATCAACTTGCGCGGGTCGCGCTCGCGCAACGTCTCCGGCGAGACATCGTCGCTGACCAGCAGTTTCAGCCAGTCGAGCAGCTCCGACGTGGTCGGCTTCTTCTTGAGCCCCGGCGTCTCGCGGACCTGGAAGAACATCCTGAGCGCTTCCTCGATCAGGCGCGGCTTGATGCCGGGGAAGTGGGCGTCGACGATCCGGTTCATCGTCTCGGTGTCAGGAAAGCGAATGTAGTGGAAGAAGCAGCGACGCAGAAACGCGTCCGGCAGCTCCTTCTCGTTGTTGGAAGTGATGACGACGATCGGCCGCCGCACCGCTTTGATCGTCTCCGAAGTCTCGTAGACGAAGAACTCCATGCGATCGAGTTCGAGCAGCAGGTCGTTGGGAAATTCGATGTCGGCCTTGTCGATCTCGTCGATCAGCAGAACCGGCCGCTCGTCGGCGGTGAACGCCTCCCAGAGTTTGCCCTTGCGGATATAATTCCTGATGTCGGAGACTCTGGCGTCGCCGAGTTGCGAGTTGCGCAGGCGCGAAACCGCGTCGTATTCGTACAGGCCCTGCTGGGCGCGAGTTGTGGACTTGATGTGCCAGGCGATCAGCGGCGCGCCGAGCGCAGCGGCGATCTCCTGGGCGAGCAGCGTCTTGCCCGTACCGGGCTCGCCTTTGACCAGCAGCGGCCGCTCGAGCGTCACCGCGGCGTTGACGGCGGTCTTCAGTTCGTCGCTGGCAATATAGCTGGCCGTACCCTGAAATTTCATGCTGCCCCCTGGCGGATCGGAACGGGGACAGGCCCCTCTGCCGGTTTTGTCGCTGGTTTGGGGGCGGGGAGCAAGGGCGGGCGTGAGCGGCCGCGATATTGGGGCGGGAGCAGTGTACCCGGGTGCGGCCGAGAAAAAACCCGCGAGGCTAAGCCGCGCGGGTTTGAGAAGCTGAAAGACGCCGGATCTTAGGCGGTAAAGGAAGCGATTTTGGCGTTTCGAGCCGACCTGCGTTGCGCCACAAAGCCGAGGCCGGCAAAGCCGGCGACGAGCATGAGCCAAGTAGAGGCCTCGGGTACGCCAGAGACAGAGACCTTAAAGGCCCCCGTATTGTCGTTGTAGTAGCCGGGCGCGCTGCCAAACCCGACTGCATCGGCGATGCCAAGGAACAGCTGGGTCTCGCCGGGGCCTACGGTGATCATCGCCGAATGCCCAACCTGGAATACAGTCCAGGGCGTTCCAAGCGTAGGACCGCCAAAAACGCCGACCAGCGCCATCTGTGTCCCGCTCGAGTACGCGCCTACGTTGCCGTATCCCGTGATGCTCGTGCTGCCGCCGAGGCCACCGCCATCTGGGCCGTTGGTTGGGGTACCACCCAAACAGCAAGATACCGTGCCTGTAGCGCCGATCGTCAGGACCTCGCCGTCGTGAACCCAGATCGAAACCGGCAGCATACCGGCTCCCTCACCGCCGGTTCCAGAGTTAGCAGGGAAGCCACTTGGCACACCTGACTGACCCGCCAGGAAGATGTCGTCCTTCGCGTCCACAGTGAGGTTAACGGTGCCGGCGAAGCTTGAAGTAACTGATATAACTGAGATAAACGCTGCACCGACAAGAGCGCTACGCATTGCTCTCTCCACCCCGTAAAACGCCGCCCAGAAACGTTATTTTAACGAATACTTTGAGTCAAGCAAAACAGCTTCCTTTGATTTATTGCGTTAGTAAAATCCAAAGCTACTCCGCATCAGGGGCATCGCGCAAAGTTAGCCGTTGTTAGGGTAACGAACGCTCCTTCAGGCGAACGCGGTTCTTTGGCGCATTGGTCGGGAGGCCCCTGGAGCCGGCGGATTTGCCCGCTCTGAGGCGGCCTTGCAAATCGGGAGCGCACGTACCGTTTTCTACACTATATGCGACCGAAGTGGGCCGCCAGTTTTGATGTGTGGTCGACGGTAGACGGCAAGGCAGAGCACGTTATGCGCGTCGAAAATGGACACACTTTGCCGCCATTTCTTGTTTTTTTGTCATTAATTTCAAGGATCTACGGCTTTTGTGGTGAAAGGTTGCACGGTGTTAGAGTCGAGACCGCAACCTTGCGGAGAAGTGAATTTCGTACTATTCGAGGACTATCTGGCTTTGAATAAGTGATTATTTGACCTATCGCGTGACCCGCATTTTGATGAAGGGGTTTATACTATGAGATCGGCAACGAAATTTTTCACTTTAGCGGCGGCGGCATCTGCTGCGCTCCTGTCCGCATTTCCCGCGTTTGCGACGACCGTGACTTTCGATGACGCCGCAGGTAACAGCATTGTAGATCAGGCGCAGTCTGTATTTTCCGATCAGGGGCTGACCTTCACCAATAGTGGCACGTATATGTATGTTTGGGACGGCGGGTCGCCAAATGGCAATGGGACAAATGCCAACATTTTTGCAGGCTTTAGTACTGGCGATTTTGAATCAATTACGAGAACTGGTGGCGGCGCCTTTGATTTGGTTAGTTTAGACTTGGCGATTTCATGGTATGACGCTAATCCGACTGAAATAATCACAGTCAATGGCGCACCTCTGACTATTACTCAGACTTTGACCACCTACACGCTGAATTTGTTAGGAGTCACCCAGGTGGATATCTCGGGAGTGCCTTCAAACGGTGGGTATTGGCTGGCCGATAACGTGACAACAAGCGTCCCGGAGTTCCTCTACTTGGTTGATGATGCTGCTTGGCTTTGCTGGACTTTCCTGGGCTGGCTATTGGCGAGCAGTCTCGAAAGAAGCCGCCCGGATAGCCGCTTAGGACCCGCGCGGCGAACCCACGAGGCCTTTTTAGCTAGGGTCCAACCGTAGAAACTGAGCGGCGCAAATTTGGCCTATAGCTGAGAGGCGTTTTCGACGACCAAACGCCTTTTAGACCCCTTGCAAGGAAATCGCTGCGGTTGACGCGCCCGCCCGCCTTTGTGACAAGCGCGCGATGAAACCCATCCATGTCATCGGCGGCGGGCTCGCCGGCTCGGAGGCGTCCTGGCAGATTGCCCGGGCGGGCGTTCCCGTCGTGCTGCACGAGATGAGGCCGACTCGCGGGACGGAAGCGCATCGCACCGAGCGGCTTGCCGAGCTCGTGTGCTCGAATTCCTTCCGCTCCGACGACGCCGAGAACAATGCGGTCGGCGTCATCCATCGCGAGATGCGCGCGCTCGGCTCGCTCATCATGAGCTCCGCCGATGCGCATCAGGTGCCGGCAGGCGGCGCGCTGGCGGTCGATCGCGACGGCTTCTCGGCAGCGGTCGAAGCGGCGATCCTCGCGGAGCCGCTGATCCGGGTCGAACGCGCAGAGGTCGAGGGCCTGCCGCCTGCGGAATGGGACAGCGTCATCATCGCGACCGGACCGCTGACTTCGCCGGCGCTTGCCGCGGCGATCCGGGAGCGCACGGGCGAAACCGCGCTCGCTTTCTTCGACGCGATCGCGCCGATCGTGCATTTCGACTCGATCGATTTCGATACGGCCTGGCGGCAGTCGCGCTACGACAAGGCGGGGCCGGGCGGCACCGGCGCAGATTACGTCAACTGCCCGATGACGCGCGAGCAGTATGACGCATTCGTCGATGCGCTGCTGGCCGCCGACAAGACGGAATTCCGCGAATTCGAGGGTACGCCTTATTTCGACGGCTGCCTGCCGATCGAGGTGATGGCCGAGCGCGGCCGCGAAACCTTGCGCTGGGGTCCGATGAAGCCGGTCGGCCTCACCAATGCGCACAACCCCACCGTCAAGCCTTACGCCGTCGTGCAGCTGCGGCAGGACAACGCGCTCGGCACGCTGTTCAACATGGTTGGGTTCCAGACCAAGCTCAAATACGGCGAGCAGGGCAGGGTGTTCAGGCTGATCCCCGGGCTGGAGCGGGCCGAGTTCGCCAGGCTCGGCGGCCTGCATCGCAACACCTATCTCAATTCGCCGCGGCTGCTAGATCCGTTGCTGCGCCTGCGGGCCGAGCCGCGGCTGCGGTTCGCCGGCCAGATCACGGGCTGCGAGGGCTACGTCGAAAGCGCCGCGGTCGGGCTGATCGCCGGCCGGTTCGCCGCCGCCGAGCGGCTGCAACGACCCCTCGAACCGCCGCCGTCAACCACCGCGATCGGCGCGCTGATGAACCATATCACCGGCGGCCATATCGAGGCGATCGACGCCGGCCCGCGCTCGTTCCAGCCGATGAACGTCAACTTCGGCCTGTTTCCGCCGATCGACGAACCGCGCACCGACGAGGCGGGAAAACGCCTGCGCGGGCCGGAGCGCGGCGCGGCGCGCAAGCGACAAATGTCGGCGCGCGCCGGGCGCGACCTGCAGGGTTGGATCGAGGCGGCCGGACGCGGATAGAGCGTTCCGCTGCTGCATCCCATTGCGTTCATCGTCATTGCGAGGAGCGTAGCGACGAAGGAAATCATCCCGCGCCTGCCGCAAATGTTGCCTATAAAGCGCGGCGGCCGCGCACTGGATTGCTTCGCTCTGCTCGCAATGACGAGGTGATCCGATGGTTAATAGACGCTTAACTTTATCTATATAGTCTTAAATACTTATAGTTTAGATAGATTTGACTTGAAAAAAGTCATGTTTTGAGTGAAACATGCGGCGATGAGCCGCGTTATTCCGAAATTAAGCTTGGGATAAACGCACCAGAGTGACTTGTTTCCTTCCGCCAGCCTGGGCGTGCCGCTAAGAAAGGGTTCCTGGAGAGTTCATGGCGCTTCTGATCCACATCCTGTGCGCGTTCCTGTGGCTCGGCTGTGTGCTGGTCGAGATCGTTCTGGAGCGGGCCGGTCCGGAGTCGGCGCTGCTGCGCCGATGGCTCGCTCTGGCCCATTGGCGCCTCGATCTGTGTGTGGAACTGCCCGCGTTTCTGGGCGTGCTCGCGACCGGCGGCTATCTCGCCGGCATCCTGCCTGTGACGCCCCTGCTGACGACCAATATCGCGGCCGGACTGATCGCCATCGGCGCTTCCGTGTACGGCGTGCTGGCCGTCGGTCGCCGATTGTCGGCAAATTCGGCGGGCGATCTGATCCGCAAGAGCGCGCTGGATCGCACCCAGCATCGTTATGGCGCCGTCGCCTCGGTCGCGGTGTTGATCGTGGTCGCGATGGGCGCGCACCTCGTTTCCGGCTAACGGGCCGTCAGTAGCCGAATTGCTCGCGCAATATCCGCTCGTCCAGCGAATGGCCGGGGTCGTGCAGCAGCACCAGCGACGTGGCGTGGTCCGTGCGGATGGCGACGCGCTCGACGCGGCGGATTTCGAAATGGTCGGCGGTCGCGGCCACCGGCCGCTTGTCGGCCTCCAGGACTTCGATCGTGACTTCGGCGCTGTCGGGCAGCAGCGCGCCGCGCCAACGTCGCGGGCGAAAGGCGGAAATCGGCGTCAGCGCCATCAGCGTCGCGCCGAGCGGCACGATCGGGCCATTGACCGAGAGGTTGTAGGCGGTCGAGCCGGCGGGCGTGGCGAGCAGCACGCCGTCGGCGATCAACTCGGTCAGCCGCACGGCGCCGTCGACGCTGATCGTCAGCTTGGCGGCCTGCGAGGTCTGGCGCAGCAACGCGACCTCGTTAATGGCGCGCGACGTCGCCCGTTCGCCGCGCGTATCGACCGTGTGCATCAGCAGCGGGTGGATGATCGAAGGACGCGCCGCGGCAAGGCGTTCGGCGAGATCGACGTCGGAATAGTCGTTCATCAGGAAGCCGACCGAGCCGCGGTTCATGCCGTAGATCGGCTTCGGGCGGTCCATGAAGCGGTGCAGGGTCTGCAGCATCAGGCCGTCGCCGCCGAGCGTGACGATCACGTCGGCGTCCTCGGGCTTGCAATCGCCATACATTGCGACGAGGCGCTCGCGGGCGTCGATCGCCTCCTGGGCGCTGGAGGCGAGGAAGGCGATCGTCGAGACTTTCGCTTCAACTGGCGCGCGCGCGTTCATGAGTTCCGACCTTCGCCGAGGCAGAGATAGAGGAGGACCGACAGCGCGTAAACCCGACCAAGGAACGGCGCCGGCGCTAGGCCACGGCCGCAGCGATGCGGGCGCGGCGGATTTCGACCCACATCACCGCCAGGCCGCTCGTCAGCACGACGGCGGCGCCGATTAGCGTGCGCTCACTCGGCAGGTCGCCGAAGAACACGTAGCCCCAGAAGATCGCGTAGGCGAGCAGCGAATATTCGAGCGGCGCCAGCAGGGAGGCGGGCGCGCGCCGCACCCCCTCGAACCACAGGAACTGGCCGAGGCCGCCTGCAAAGCCGGTCGCGAGCATGATTCCCAGTTGCGGAACGGTGGGAACGACGCCGTACCAGGGCAGGGCGACGCCGCAGAAGATCACGAAACCGAGCGCGCCGCCAAACATCATCGCCGGCGTGCTGACGCCCTTGGCGAGGCTGCGCGCCAACAGGGTCGTCATCGCCCAGCACAGCGCAGCCGTCAGCGCGAGCAGCAACGGGCTCGAGCGCCGCGCCGCCCGACGGCGTCGCCGCGATCAAGACGCCCGCGAATCCGACCAGCACGGCGAGCCATCGCGCCGGCCCGACATATTCCTTCAGGATCGGCGCCGAGAGCCCGACCACGAACAGCGGCGCGACGAAATAATAGGTGACGAGATCGGCGAGCTGCAGCGAGCGCGAGGCGCGATAATAGGCGAGCCAGGCGATCAGGATCAGCACCGAGCGGCTGGCGATCGCCACGAAATTGGGCCGTTTCGACATCGCGCGTCCAGTCGTCGCGCTTCAGCACGAAGAGCGCGATCGCGACGATCACGAGCGAGCGCCCGAACAGCACTTCCGGCACCGGCAGCACGACGACCAGCGATTTTACCAGCGCGTCCTGCAGGCTGAACGCCGCCCAGCCGCCAAGGGCCAGCAGTCCGCCGGAAAGGGACTTCGATAGCGGCGGATGAGATCCTGACAAGCTGGGCGCGGGCCGCGCTTATATCAGGCGTTGTGCGCGATGCGAGAGTATTTGCGCGTGCTGCGCGGCGCCGGCAGCGTGATCAGGAAGCGCGCGCCGCAGTAAAAATCGCCGGGCGCGGACGGAGCGAGCCGGATCGCGCCGCCGTTGCGGGCGACCAGATCGCCGGCGATCGCCAGGCCGAGCCCCGAGCCGCCGTCGTGGGTGGTGCGATGGAACGGCTCGAACATGTGGTCGTCCGCCCCAGGCGGAAATCCCGGGCCGCTGTCGCTGACCTCGATCAGCGCTTCCTGCTCGGCGATCCGGATCGCGGCGAAGCGGATCGCGGTCGGTCCGTTCGGCGTCCCGCCTTTGACGAGCGCCTGCGACGCGTTGCGCGCCAGGTTCTCGATCGCGCGTCGCACATGGTCGCGGTCGGCGAAAATCTCGAAGCTCGGCGGGATGTCGATAGCGAAGGCGATCGCGCCGGAATCGGCGGCTTGCGCCGTCTCGACGATTTCCCGCACCAGCTCGCGCAGATCGAACACGCGCCGGATCGGCGCGCGCTCGCGCCCGGCGCCATAGACCAGCGTCGACTGGCAGAATTCGATGGCGCGGTCGAGCGTCGCGACCAGCTGCGGCGCAAGGCGCTGGGCGAGCGGATCGGCGATCGTCGCGAGACGGTCGGAGATCAGCTGCGCGGTCGCCAGCATGTTGCGCAGGTCGTGGTTGATGCGCGCGACCGCGAGGCCGAGTTCGGCGAGACGCTTGCGCTGGCTGAGCTCATGCACGAGCGTCGATTGCATCGTCGCCAGCGCCATCTCCGCGCGGCCGATCTCGTCGCCGCGGCCGCCCGGCGCCATCACGCGGCCGATGTCCTGGGGGTTGGCCCCGAAAGCGATGATGTTGTCGGTCAGGCGCGTGACGGGCCGGATCACCAGCCGCCACAGCGCCAACCACAACACCAGCGTCAGCGCCGCCGAGACGATCAGCGAGAGCGTCAGGAAGTTGCGGCTGACGCGCCACATCTGGTCAATGACGGGCGACTGGTCGAGCGTGCATTTCGATGGTGGAGCCGGGCGTCGGTCCCGGGCCGACCACCATCAACGTCGATCCGCGCGCCGCAAATAGCGTATCGAACGCCGCCTTGATTCCCTCGATTATCGAGGGATCGGTGTTGTCGAACTGGTAGTCGGCAGGGCGGGCAGACGCGCCGTCCTCGATGACGATTTTGCCCTGCGGGCTAGTCAGCACGATCCGCTGCGCGCCGACCGCATCGAGAATCTTGCGCGACAGTTCCTTGGAGGGCGAAGGCGAATCCGAAGCGAACACCATCGCCGCGGTGCGCGCGGCGAACATACGATCGCGCAGGGCGTTCTCACGCGACAGCGATAGCCGGGTGATGCCGAAAATGCTGATCACCGCGATCACGGCGGCGATTGTGATCACCATCAGGCGGCTGGTGAGGCCGAACCCGCGGCGGGAAACACGAACCTCTTCGATGGCGCCGTCTCGCGCATCGATCAGGGGCGCTACCGCGCCGTTGAATTGTTCAGGCGCCAATACGGACATGTTCGTCGTCTACGTAGGCGCCGAGTATGTCAAAAAAAGTGCCTTCTGCGCGAAATCCGAAAGAAACAGCACGCGCAGTGTCGAATTTCCGCGGCCACCCGGAAACGATGCGGGCGATGACGGGATCAGGCTGGCGGCGGATACGGGCGACCGCGTCGGCGCCGGCGATCTGCCGCAACGCCTCGATCTGTTCTGCGACGGTGGCGGCCACACCCGGCATGGTGAGGCTGCGGCGAGCGCCGAGCGGCGCCGTATCCATCGTCGCGGCATGAACGAGGAACCCGATCGCAGAGCGCGGCGAGGCGTGCCAGTGCATGACGTCGTCGCCGACGGGAAGGATCGCCTCCTTGCCCGCCAGCGGCTCGCGCATGATGCCTGAGAAGAACCCTGACGCCGCCTTGTTGGGCGCGCCGGGCCGGACGGTGATCGTCGGCAGGCGAATGCCGACGCCATCGAAAAAGCCGCGGCGCGAATAGTCGGCCAGCAGCAGTTCGCAGATCGCCTTCTGCGTGCCGTAGCTCGTCAGAGGGGTCGTGAAAAACTCGTCGTCGATCGCTTCGGGGAACGGCGCGCCGAACACGGCGATCGACGAGGTGAACACGATGCGGGGTCGGTAGACGCCGCCAGAACGCTCCTGCTCGTGACGGATCGCCTCGAAGATCAGCCGCGTTCCGTCGAGGTTGATCGCGTAGCCTTTTTCGAAATCCGCTTCGGCTTCGCCCGAGACGATCGACGCCAGCAGGAAGATCGCGTCAGGCCTCCCAGCGAGGAGCTTGGGAGCGATATAAGGCGCCGCGATGTCGCAGGCCTCCGTGGCGATCGGAAACGGCGCGGCGCCGGGAGTGGGCGCGACGATATCGGTGGCCGTAAGCGCTTCGATGCGCCGCCCGCCGAGCGCGCCGTCGCGGCTCAGCCGCTCGATGAGTTTTCGGCCGATCATGCCGGCGGCGCCGATGACGAGTACCTTCATGTCGATCCCCCGAGCGCCGCTCGTGACGCGCGTTCAAAGTATTTTCATTCCCGCGAAAGCGCTAGGGCATCCACGTATTTCGGACAGCGATTAACTCGTTGAGCAAACGGCGGCGCAAAAACCACGCTCCTCGACCTGAGCCTGTCGAAGGACACCGACGCCTTTCGTACCTCCTTAGACACATTCAGGACGCGGGGGCCGGGGGTCGGGAGCGGAGATAGCTGATTTTCCTGGGCCGGGCGGCGCCTAACCCGCTCAATTTCCGCCTTCTCGGGAGCAACAAGGAACATTTTCCTCGCGGGCGCGTTATCGGCGCCGCGGGCGGCTGCTCAAGCCTTTTAAATCGTTAAGCTTTCCTTCGACGCCGCATTTCGGACGTATTCCCGGGCGAGACGACCCCTGGGACTAGAGAGGAAATTCTAAAAAACATAAAGGATTACAGTATCTTGCTTAAAAAGACGATCCTGGCGGCCTTGATGGTCTCCGCTTCGCCCGCGTTTGCCGCCGAACGGGGCATCGCGACTTACTACACCAACCCCTATCATCCGGGGCTCATTGCCGCTCACAAGACCCTGCCATTTGGTTCGCGGGTGAAAGTCACCGATCTCGACAACGGGCGCAGCCTGGTCGTGGTGATCGTCGATCGCGGGCCCTACGCGACGGGGCGCATCATCGACCTAGGTACAGCGGCCGCGGCGCAGCTGGGCATGCTGCGCGTCGGCATCGCTCATGTCACGGTCGAGCGGCTGTAACCAGCAGGGCTAGGCCCGACCGCCGCGGGAGCCTAATAGGCGGCGTCCCGCGGCGGAGAATCTGATTGCCTTCCGTTTTCCTGGCCGACGCGTCGATGTTGGCCGTAACCTGTCATGCCGCGCTGGTTGGTTGGGCTGCGGCGACGCCGCTGTGGCGCGCCACGCCCGCCGGGGCTGACAGTTTTCTGCTGCGAGCCTTTTTCGCGCTCACGCTCGGGTTGGCGATAGACATCGCGCTGCTGTTCATCCTTGGGATTGGCGGCGTCCTCTATTTGCAAACGGCGCTTGCCGTCGGCGCCGGCTCCGCGGGCGCAGCGGCAATGTGGCTCTGGCGCACCAAAAATTCGCTCAACCTGGCGCGGCCGAGCGCGGCGGATCTCGCCATCATGGCGGCGTTTCTTATCTGGGCGGCCGCGGCGGCGGTCCGGGTTCCAGGTTTTTTTGACGACACCGCCTACCATCTGCCGCTGGCCAAATACTATGCAGAAACGCATGGCCTGGGTCTCGACGCCTATGTCAGGTTTCCGCTGTTTCCACAGAACATGGAGCTGCTGTTCACGCTCGGCTTCCTGCTGAGTCCCGGCGACGTGCTGGGGGCGCAGGGATTTGCCGCATTGCCCGCTTTCGTCATCGCGCTTGGGTTGGTGGGCGCCGCGCGCTGGCTGAGGAATTCGTATCTGGTCGGCATCGGGGCGGCGGTGATTTTCCTGTCGATGCCGATCACCGACAGACTGCTTGGCTACGCCTATATCGACGTTGGGCTCGCGCTGTTCTGCTTCGCGGCGATGCTGGGGGCGATCCTGTTTGCGGGCTCCGCGCCGCTTGGGGTCTACGCGGTGCTGGGGGTATTCGCGGGCACGGCGGCCGGCTGCAAGATCTATGGGCTCGTCGCGGCGGCGATCGTGATGCTGTTGCTGGTGGCTGGTCGTGCGCGTCTGTCTGCGCTCGTCGTCTACGCCGCAGCGACGGCCGTCGTCGGCTGCGGCTGGTATATGCGCAGCTACGCGATCAGCGGCGATCCGATCAGTCCTGCGGGCGGTCCGTGGTTTGGCTATTTTCTGTGGAATGCATCTGATCTCGTCGCCCAGCGCGCCGAACTCGCCACTCACGGCGTCGGGACCGCGCTCTGGAAGTTCCCGCAATCGCTCATCAAGGCGGGCGCCAACTGGCTGTTGCCCGGGCTGGCGGCGCCGCTCGCCGCCCGAGGCGAACGGCGGGTGCTGATGCTGTGGGCTGCGTTCGTCGGCTACGCGCTGTTCTGGTTTTACGTCACGCAAGTCGAGCGCTATCTCGCGCCGGTGCATGCGATCGGGGCGCTGCTGTCGGCGACGCTGCTTTATGACGCTCTGTCGTGTCTCGTGGGTTGGCTGGCGCCGCGCGCCCTGGCGTTTGGGCGACGTCCCGCCGTGGCGGCTGGCGCCGCCGCGCTGTTGTTGGTGGTCGCGGCGGAACGCCCTGTCGAGCGCGCGTTCGTGACCGCAGGCAAATGGGATCGCATCCTCGCCACTCGTCAAGGCTTCAAGATCCTGCAGGCCGCCAACGCCGAAGCGCCTCGTTACGGGCGGCGGCTCGTGCAGTTGCGGCTCGAAGGCGCCCGATATTTCTACGATGGAGCGATGATCGGCGACTGGTTCGGACCCGGGCGCTACGATCAGATGTGGCTCAGGGACACGTTGAAACCTATTCCGGCGAAGGAGATGCGCGACCTGTTGGCGCGCTTCGACGCAAAGCTGCTGGCGATCGACTACAGCGAGTTGCCGTTCGATCCCCACGACTACGACTCGGAGTTCGAGACGCTGGCGTCGATGGGAAGCAGATTTTGTTCGGCGTAAGGGATACACGCTGACGGGAGGGGGCAGGGTTTTGCGGCGTCGCCTGGAACGCGACCTACAGGCGCCCTGCCGCGCATCCTTCGATAAGCAAGCTCCCGGCGCATCGTCTCTAGCGGCCACCAGGCGTCGCGGACGCCGGGGCTACGCGTGTTGCTGTTGAGGGCGAAGCGGAAGCACCACGAGCGCCATCGTCGCACCAAGACCTGCGCCGAGCAATGTCTCCCACGCGCGCGCGGCCAGGACCGGCAATTCGTGCTCCCCGTTGGCGGCTAGCGTGACCATCAGCGTGAAGGCGTAGGCTGCGCTGGCGATGTCGTATCGCTCCGGCAACGCCATCGCGTAGATGACCATCGCCAACGCGGCCGCGATCCAGACCAGCAGGGGCGCATGGAGCGCGAGGGGCAGGCAGGCGATGCCGAGAGGCACGCCGATCGCTGTCCCGATGATCCGCCGGCGAACCCGGTCGATTGTGCCTGTGGCCGAACCCGCGATGACATAAGTGCAGGCCGTGATCGCCCACGCCGATTGATCGAGGGCAACCGCGTCATTCAGTGCGACGACGACCAGCGCGCCGAGCGCCGCCTGCAATCCCATCCGCAGTTCCGGCCGTGCGGCGTTGGCGGACAGGGGCGGGCTGGAGGCGGCGAGCGCCGGATGCTCAGCCGGACCGCTGAGCACCCGCGGAACCACCGCTGCCACCGCCGCTATCACCGCCGCGAGCCCGACGCTCCCCAGGTCGGAGTCGACCAGTTTCGCGCTGTAGGCGAGCAGCTGCCCGATGAAGATCTGTGACCCGACGCCACCCCCCAGGATACCGAAACTGCGCAGGTAGCCTACGAGAAAGGCTCCACCCACCAGCGTGAGCTCAGCCCCCGGACGACCCGGTCCGTTCAGGGCGGGGGAGAGTAACATCATGGAGATGGCGCCGAGCGCGGCGGCCGCGCAGAGCGCCACGAGGTCACGGCTGGACTCCAGCCGGGTTGAGCGAGCCTCGGACACGCTGGCCCAGAGTGCGAAGCCAGCGGCGAGGTAACTGAGCCAGGCGCCGTTCGGCAGTCCCCGCGAGAATTCCGGCAACCGGCCGAGCAGTGCGGCGATTCCAAACGCTGTGACCAGTCGCAGCCCCTTGATCCGGCGATGCGCGCCGGGATCAACATGCTCCAGCCAATCCACGAAGCGCCAAGCTGGCAAACGGCTCCCCTCGGTGGCGGGCGGCCATTCCTGACGGGTCCACGGCGGCTCTGGATAGACCCGAACTGGCGCCGTCTCCGTCATCGCATGGAAGTCCGCGTGGGAGAAGCAGCGACCCGCGATCGAGCGACTGACATGGGCAGAACTCGGCCTCAAGCCGAGCGGCCCTCAGCGTCCGCAACGATCCGACGGCCATTCGCCATGGATGCCAATCCACGATTTCGGCCCGCCGACCGCGCCGCAGAGAGCTGATCCTCTAAAATCAGCACTCGCTAAAGTGAGTGCTAACAATTTGAAAAGATAAGAGAAATCGTCATTTATAACTTGCGTGCGACAGTGGCCGTGGCAATCTCTTTATTGGTCTGAGTCTTCATGCGGGAAAAGGGCGCCATGATTTCAACTGACTTTCGCAAGCGATGGGAAGGTTTTGGACTGACGACCGCGAACATCTTCTACCACCGCCCCGACTGTCCGGCCCTGTTGCAGAGCTACCTCTGGCAGGAACACGATCTGCACCCGGAATTTCCCCAGCTCAGGCGCTTTCTCGATTTCTGGCGGCGAGAGCTCGACGGCGCGCTCCATTCCGTCGTCGTGGCGCATTCCGGGCTGATAAAACCGCAGGAGTTCAAGGCTTTGGATGGCGAGTTCCATCTGAACTGACCGCCCGACCCGTGAGGCGGGCGCAGACCGTCTCCGGCGTGCTGACGTGGCCTTTCTCCCTTCCCCTCCCGACGATTCTGGTCTAGGGAGGGCCCGCACCGGCCGGGCGGTTTGAGCCCGGGGCGCTGACGTGCGCGCAAAGGACGCTGGGCCGCAGCCGAGCGGCCTTTTTTTGTGCGCCGATCGCCCCTGGACGGTAGCGCGACAGAGGACCCTATGCCGAAGCGGACTGACATCTCGACGATCCTGATCATCGGAGCGGGGCCGATCATCATCGGTCAGGCGTGCGAGTTCGACTATTCGGGCACGCAGGCCTGCAAGACGTTGCGCGCCGAGGGCTACCGGATCGTGCTGGTCAATTCCAATCCGGCCACCATCATGACCGATCCCGGACATGGCCGACCGCACCTATGTCGAGCCGATCACGCCCGAGATCGTCGCCAAGATCATCGCCAAGGAACGCTATGCCGTTCCCGGCGGCTTCGCGCTGCTGCCGACCATGGGCGGCCAGACGGCGCTCAACTGCGCGCTCAGCCTCGAGAAGATGGGGGTGCTGAAGCACTTCGACGTCGAGATGATCGGCGCGACCGCGCACGCCATCGACAAGGCCGAGGACCGCGAGCTGTTCCGCGAGGCGATGACCAAGATCGGCCTCGCCACGCCGCGCTCGCATCACATCAAGACCCTGCCGCAGGCGCTCGTCGCGCTCGACGACATCGGCCTGCCGGCGATCATCCGCCCGTCGTTCACGCTCGGCGGCACCGGCGGCGGCATCGCCTACAACAAGGCCGAGTTCATCGAGATCGTCGAGCGCGGCATCGACGCCTCGCCGACCAGCGAAGTGCTGATCGAGGAGAGCGTGCTCGGCTGGAAAGAGTTCGAGATGGAGGTGGTGCGCGACAAGCGCGACAATTGCATCATCATCTGCTCGATCGAGAACATCGACCCGATGGGCGTCCACACCGGCGACTCGATCACCATCGCGCCGGCGCTGACGCTGACCGACAAAGAATACCAGATCATGCGCGACGCCTCGCTGGCCGTGCTGCGCGAGATCGGCGTCGAGACCGGCGGCTCGAACGTGCAGTTCGCGATCAATCCGGCCAACGGCCAGATGGTCGTCATCGAGATGAACCCGCGCGTCTCGCGCTCCTCGGCGCTGGCTTCGAAAGCGACCGGCTTCCCGATCGCCAAGGTCGCCGCAAAGCTCGCTGTCGGCTACACGCTCGACGAGATCGCCAACGACATCACCGGCGGCGCCACGCCGGCCTCGTTCGAGCCGACCATCGACTACATCGTCACCAAGATCCCGCGCTTCGCGTTCGAGAAATTCCCCGGCGCCGACCCGGTGCTGACCACGGCGATGAAGTCGGTCGGCGAGGCGATGGCGATCGGCCGCACCTTCAACGAGTCGCTGCAGAAAGCCCTGCGGTCGCTGGAGACTGGGCTCACCGGCCTCGACGAGATCGAGATCGAGGGCCTCGGCAAGGGCGATGACGGAAACGCGATGCGCGCGGCGATCGGAACGCCCACCCCCGACCGTCTGCTGAAGGTCGCTCAGGTGATGCGCTACGGCATGAGCGCGGAGGAAGTACACGAAGTTACGCGCATAGACCCTTGGTTTATCGAGCGGATATCCGATATCATCAAGCTCGAGGCGAGGGTGCGCGAGCACGGCGTTCCCAAGGACGCGGCCAATCTGCGGCGGCTGAAGGCGAACGGGTTTTCCGATACACGTCTCGCCGCGCTGTCAGGCGCGACGGCCGAAGACATCGCGCAGTTGCGCGTAAAACTCGACGTGCAGCCGGTCTACAAGCGCATCGACACCTGCGCGGCGGAGTTCGCCTCGCCGACGGCTTATATGTACTCGACCTACGAGGCGCCGTTCGGCGGCAAGCCGGCCTGTGAATCCGCGCCGTCCGACCGCGAGAAGATCGTCATCCTCGGCGGTGGCCCCAACCGTATCGGGCAGGGCATCGAGTTCGACTATTGCTGCTGCCACGCCTGCTTCGCGCTCAGCGAGGCCGGCTTCGAGACGATCATGATCAACTGCAATCCGGAGACGGTGTCGACCGACTACGACACCTCGGATCGCCTTTATTTCGAGCCGCTGACGGCTGAGGACGTGCTCGCCATCCTCGCCAAGGAGCAGGAGAACGGCAAGCTGAAGGGCGTGATCGTCCAGTTCGGCGGCCAGACCCCGCTGAAGCTGGCGCGCGCGATTGAAATGTCCGGCGCGCCGATCCTCGGCACGTCCGTCGACTCGATCGACCTCGCCGAGGACCGCGACCGCTTCAAGCGCCTGCTCGACAAGCTCGGCCTGAAGCAGCCGAAAAACGGCATCGCCTATTCGGTCGAGCAATCGCGCACCGTCGCCGCCAGCCTCGGGCTGCCGCTGGTGGTGCGTCCGTCCTATGTGCTGGGCGGCCGCGCGATGGCGATCATCCACGACCAGACGGCGTTCGATGACTACCTGCTCGGCGTTCTGCCGAGCCTGGTGCCCGCCGACGTCAAAGCGCGCTATCCCAACGACAAGACCGGACAGATCAATACTGTTCTCGGCTCCAATCCGCTGCTGTTCGACCGCTATCTCTCCGATGCGATCGAGATCGACGTCGACGCGCTCTGCGACGGCAGGGACGTCTATGTCGCGGGCGTCATGGAGCACATCGAGGAGGCCGGCATTCATTCCGGCGACAGCGCGTGCTCGCTGCCGGCGCGTTCGCTGGCGCCCGAGATGATCGCGCGTCTCGAGGCGGAGACGCGCAAGCTCGCGCTGGCGCTCGACGTCGGCGGCCTGATGAACGTCCAGTACGCGCTAAAGGACGGGCAGATCTACGTGCTGGAGGTCAACCCGCGCGCGTCGCGCACCGTGCCGTTCGTCGCCAAGGTGATAGGCGAGCCGCTCGCCAAGATCGCCAGCCGCATCATGGCGGGCGAGCCGCTTTCGTCAGTTCGGTCTGAAGCCGAAGTCGTTGCGGCATGTCGGCGTCAAGGAGGCGGTGTTCCCGTTCGCGCGCTTCCCCGGCGTCGACACCGTGCTCGGGCCGGAAATGCGCTCGACCGGCGAGGTCATGGGCATCGACCGCAGCTTCGCCAAGGCGTTCGCCAAGAGCCAGCTCGGCGCCGGCGTCAATCTGCCGAAATCCGGTACGGTGTTCGTTTCGCTGCGCGAGGCCGACAAGCCCGGCGTCGTCGACGCGCTGAAGAGGCTCGTCGACCTCGGCTTCAAAGTGATCGGCGACCGGCGGCACGCAGCGCTTCCTCGCCGCGCACGGCGTGCCGGCCGAGAAGATCAACAAGGTTTCCGAGGGCCGGCCGCACGCGGCCGACGCGGTCCGCAACGGCGCCGTGCAGCTGATGTTCAACACCACGGAAGGGCGCGACCTCGCTCGCCGACTCCAAGCCGCTGCGGCGCGCCGCGCTCTTGCAAAAAACGCCCTATTACACCACGCTCGCCGGGGCGATCGCCGCGGTCGAAGGCATCAAGGCGTTTGGGGCCGGGGACCTTGAAGTGCGGGCCCTGCAGGACTATTTCGCGTGATCCCGAGGCCGAGCGACCCGGCTGCATTCTCCCGTTTTCTCGTTAAAGGCGATTGTAGGCAGACATCCATGGACAAGTTTCCGATCACGGTCGGCGGGCACGCCCAGTTGCAGGCCGAGTTCGATCGCCGCCAGAAGGTCGAACGCCCGCGCATCATCCAGGCGATCTCCGAAGCGCGCGCGCACGGCGATCTCTCGGAAAATGCCGAATACCATTCGGCGAAGGAAGCCCAGTCGCACAACGAGGGCCGGATCGTCGAAATCGAGGACATGCTGCAGCGCGCCGAAGTGATCGACGTCACCAAACTGTCGGGCACGACGGTAAAGTTCGGCGCGACGGTCACGCTGATCGACGAGGACACCGAGCAGGAGAAGATGTTCCAGATCGTCGGCGACCCCGAGGCCGATGTGAAGTCGGGCAGGGTGTCGATCAGTTCGCCGACCGCCCGCGCCCTGATCGGCAAGAAGGTCGGCGATAGCGTGGAAGTGAATACGCCCGGCGGCGGCAAGTCCTATGAAATCCTCAAGATCGCCTATATCTGAACAGGTAAGCGCGAACATTGCGGAGTTCGACATGCAAATCGTCCCCTTCAGCCGACGCTCGTTGCTGCTGGCTTTTGGAGCGGCGGCGCTAGGGGCGACCGGGGTATCGACGTCCCGCGCCGCAACGCCGTTCACGCGCATTCGCGCCGTAAAGATTGATACCAAGCCGCTCGCCGCGAATGGAGATACGTTCTCGGCGGCCGTGATCGCCGAGACGGCGCCGGCCTGGGTGCCGCAGTATTTCGGCCCCTATCTCGCGCCCGGCGACTCCAGCGCGCCGACGCTCACCATTCGCTACAGCTTGATCAGTTTTGGCATTCCGGGTTCGGCGAATAGTCCGAACGGAAACGGAGCCATGGACTACGTCGAGGGGGAAGGCGTCCTGATCGGGCGCGGGCGGCCGCACGCTCGCGACCTACCCGATAACCACCGCGCTGTTCACGAGGGTCGATGAGTACGACACCAGCGGCGCTTACACGCGTCATCGCGTCGCGTCGCTGGGGCAGGCGCTCGTCCAGTACATGCCGGGCAAGATAGGCCTTTAGCCTCGTGGCGGGCGCGGCGCTCGCCGACGCCCGCGTTCTGGTGATTGGCTCCGGCAAGGCCGGTCACGAGGTCAACGCCAAGGGCGTCGCCGAGGCGCTCGGCGGCCTCGACCGAGTTTCGCCGCATCGCGCCGCGCGCGCTGTTCGAGCGCCTCGCGCCCTACGGCCCGATGGACCCGCGCGAGCGCGCCGCCTTCCTTGCCGAACCGCTGCCCGACATCGTCATCGCCTGCGGGCGCGCGACCGTGCCGTATATCCGCGCGCTGAAGAAGGCCGGCGGACGCCGGCTGTTCGCCGTCTTCCTCCAGGACCCACGCGCCTCGCGCGGCCTGATGGACCTGATCTGGACCCCGGCGCACGACAAGCTGCGCGGGCCTAATGTTCTGACCACGCTGACTTCGCCGCATCCGTTCTCACGACGCCGGCTGTTGGAAGCGCGCGCCGCTCCCGATCCGCGGCTCCGCTGCCTGCCGCGGCCACGCTGCGCGATCGTGCTCGGCGGTCCGAGCGGGGCGCAACATTTCACGCTCGGTGACATGGCGCGTATCCGCGACGGGGCGCGCGCCATCGCCTCGCAGGGTTACAGCCTGATGGCGACGCCGTCGCGTCGCACCCCGGCGGAACTCACGGAAGCGGTGCGGGAAGGCGCGAAGGGCGCGCCGGGGTTCATTTGGGACGGCACCGGGGAGAATCCCTACGCCCCCATTCTCGCGCTCGCCGAAGCGATCCTCGTCACCGGCGACAGCGCGAACATGGTGGGAGAAGCGGTCGCGACGGGGCGCGCCGGTCTACATTTTCGAGCCCAGCGGCGGCGCGTCGCCAAAACTTACCGCAATGATCGGGGGGTTGATTTCGATCGGCGCGGCGCGCCGTTTCGCCGGCCGCATCGAGCCGTTCGACTACACGCCGATCGATTCCAGCGCCGCCATAGCCGCGGAAATTGCCCGCCGCTTTGAGATCTCGCGCAACGAGGCGTGAGCCGCGGGCGACCGCACTTGCGCGTCCGCCGCAAATCGAACACATGCCCCCCTGAAGCGAGGATGCATGGTCGGCGCGGGCACGGACAAAACGAAGGCGGGTCTCGGCGGCGGTCCGGCGGTGATCCTGGTGCGCCCGCAGCTCGCGGTGAATATCGGCATGTGCGCCCGCGCGATGGCCAATTTCGGCCTCGACGACCTGCGGCTGGTCAACCCTCGCGAGGGTTGGCCGCGCACCGACGAATATCGCGAGGTCGCGTATTCGGCCGCCGCCGGCGCGGCCGACATCCTCGATGGCGCCCGTGTGTTCGAGAGCATCGAGAGTGCAGTCGCCGACCTGCAGTTTCTCTACGCGGCGACGGCGCGCGAGCGCGGACAGGCCAAGCCGGTGTTCGCCCCTTCGTTCGCAATGGCGGAGACGGCGGAGCTTTCAGAGCAGAAGCGCGGCGTGCTGTTTGGACCCGAACGGACCGGGCTCGAAAACGATGAAGTCGCGCTCGCCGACGCGATCCTCACTTTCCCCGCCAATCCGACCTACGCCTCGCTCAACCTCGCGCAGGCCGTATTGCTGGTCGGCTACGAGTGGTTCAAATCCGCGCACGGCGACGCGCCGCCCCCTCCGCAGGTTTTCCGCGTCACGTCTCCGCCCGCCGACCGCGAGATGGTGATCGCCTTTTTCGAGTTCCTCGAGGACAAGCTCGACGCCGCCGGCTTCTTCCGTCCTGTGACCAAAAAGCCGGGCATGCGGCGCAACCTGCGCAACATCTTTCACCGCATGCAGCTCACCCAGCAGGACGTTCGCACGCTCTGGGGCGCGGTCGTCCGGTTGGTCGACGGACCGAGGGTGGACGTCCAGACGCGCAAGCGCAACCGGCCGCCAAAGCCGCCCTCCGTCGAAAGCTGACCGGCCGTTTGCGGGCCCTCGGCCGCGAGGCTAGATAAGTCCCAGGGAGCGTCACGGGGCGCCCGCAAAAGAAGAACGCTGCGATGCCCGGCCGCGCCGAACGGCTGCTCGAACTGCTGCAAGCGCTGCGCGCCCGGCGAACGCCGGTCGCCGCTGCGACGCTGGCCGAACACTCTCGGCGTCTCGCTGCGCACGCTTTATCGCGACATCCAGGCCCTGCGCGCGCAAGGCGCCGACGTCGCGGGCGAGGCGGGCGTCGGCTATCTGCTGCGGCCCGGCTTCACGCTGCCGCCGCTGATGTTCACGCCCGAAGAACTCGACGCGCTTGCGCTTGGCGCGCGCTGGGTCCGCCGCAACGGCGACGTCGCGCTCGCGGTCGCCGCCGAGCGCGCGATGGTCAAGATCGCCGCTGTCGCGCCCAGGGATAGCGGCGAATGGCTCGATGCGCCGACCCAGCTTGTATCGAACGCTCGCGAACCGGGCTGCGAGAATGAATGGATGCCGAAATTGCGCGAGGCGATGCGCGGCGAGCGGAAGGTTACGCTCGATTATGTCGATGGCGCCGGCGCCTCCAGCCTGCGAAAAATCTGGCCGGTCGCGGTCGGATTTCTTCGCGACGTTCGGATGGTCGCCGCGTGGTGCGAAACCCGCGCCGCGTTCCGCCATTTTCGCGTCGACCGGATTGCGGCGCTCGAGATCGCTCCGGAACGTTATCCGAAACGGCGCCGAGCGTTGCTTGCGGAATGGCGGAAAGGGGAGGGGCTGGAAGACTAACAAAGCCCCACCCGCATCGTTGATCGCCTTCCCGCCATCTCCCGCCAATGATGGCGAAAGCTTGGTCGCGCTGGTCGACAGCCTGACCGATCTGGGCTAAAAAATCGCCTCCTTCGACGTCAGTCGATAGCAGCTCACGATCGCCAAGGGTACAGTTGTGGACGCCATGATGGTTGAGCCATTCGATTACAGCGCAAGATTTGGACTGTTGCGGGACAATCAATCGAACAGGATTGTTCTCGGCAGTGGCGATGTAGAGTTGCCTTTCCATTTCAAAGTCAACTCTCCCGTCGCTGTTGAGCTGATCCCCGGTAGAAGCGGAGAAGTGAACGCTGGCTTCCGACTTTTCGCCAGCGACATGTCGAATGTGATTTATGAAGGCCGAATTCTGAAAGACCCGGTTTTAGCCTTTCCGGAACAGTGGATCCCTTCAAACATAAAGCTGCCGCGAAAAGCCTTGGAGGGCATCCGCAACGCTGTTCTTGTCTTCGACCTCGTCAATGAGCACAACTATTGGTTTGCGGAGCGGGGCGGCCCGAAATATGCGTTCGAACTTGAATTCCTGGACAGTTTGAAGGGTGAGAGCTCTCCGGGCGTCGAGCCAGGCCTGCAACCGCCGGCCGCGGCTCCGTCCACCGCCTCCGGAAGCCACGAACCGGAAGCGCAATCGGCCCCCGCGCCATTTTCCGCAGCTCCGATCGAAGTCCCGAATGGCATGTCGACCCTGAGTCAAGCCGGATCCCTCGGCGCCGCGCCGCGCGCGTCTCACGTCTTGGGCGCGGCCCCGCCGAAACCGCTTGCGCCCGCGCGTGTTGCGCCTTTGCCGTCCCAGACCGCCGGTCTGGAATCGTCAATGAGGCTCGCGCCACTGCGAGGCCCTGGAGCAACCGTCGCTCGATCGACTGTCGCGTCCGTTGTTTCAGCGCCGGCGAATAGGCGGACGGCGCCTGCGGACGAGGTCAACGCGCAATCGCATGTCGCGCCGAGCCGTCGGGCCGCGGTGGATGCGGTTGCGCGGAGCGCTCTCTCCCATTGCTTCCGCATGAGGGCGGTTCTGCTTGAAGCGGACGCGGCCAGATTTCGCGCGCACTGCTACCGCACTCTGCTTCGTCGGGAGCCGGAGCCGGAATTAAATACTTTGCCCATTTCCTTCGCAGGCCTGCGCGATCGCATTGGGTATTGGAAATCGATAATCTTGAGTCAGGAATTTGGCGCCGGGCAGGCCGTTCCCCCAAGTCAGGATTTGGCAATCAGGATACAGGAGAGCCTCGGGTGGTCGGCGGCCAATACGTTGTTGGGTTACGCGTTACGCATTGAAAGCGTGACGGCGGGAGCGTTTCCGCAGTTTATCAATCGAATCGGCGATTATATTGCCGCGAATTCGTTTGATTCGTCGGATGTCGGCGACTTGTTCGAAACCGAAGAACCGGAATTGGAATTTACGGCGCTGTTTGAAGGTCTGGTTGACCTTGCGGTCGAGTTTTCGCTGGGCATCGCGCGTCTCGACGAGTTGGTGACCCGGGTTGAAAATATCGAGTTGCGAGCCGGGATTGCATCGAAGGCCTCGCGCATCGACGTCCCGTCCGCCTATGGATTGGATCCGCTGGCGACGCAGCATGGGCCATTTGGTCTCGCCGCCGCCAATGAAGAGAACCATGCTGACGCCAGCGCCCGGCGTCGCAAGCCCAACCGTTGGCCGGCGCGATGATCCCGTACCGGCGCTTGGCTCGGCGCCATCAATTTGCGCATTGACGGAATGACCTGAATGCCCACTCCCGAACAGATGGCGCTCGAGGACGGCCGAGAGCCCCTTGCCGTGCGGCTGGAGCGCGCCCGCCGCCATCTCAACAATTCCAACTCCGCCGACGGCCTCACGGAGCTTCGTTCGATCCAAAACACCCTCACCACCAGGCGCGAGAGGGTGAATTATTCCCTCAAGGCCGCGACATTCGATGTTGAAGTGCTGGGATTGGCCAGAAAAGGCGCTGAAGACTTCGCAGCGGGTCGTTTCGATTTGGCCGAATACCAATTCTGGCGCTGCACCCAGGTCTATCCCTATCACCCTAAGTTCACATTCGATTACGCGGCCTCCCTCCACGGGCAGAACAAGCTGATCGACTGCGAGTCGTTCTTTCGCAGCGCGCTGGCGCTCGGCGAGCCGTTGGAGCGGGTGCGCCCTCTGCTGCAGGACGTCGCCAAGCGGCGGATGGAGCCCTACGTCGAAACGCCGAAGTGCCGGTTCGATCCCAACTTCGTTGAGCCCATCAACGCCATCGCGTCGAAGCGCGGCGATGGTTGGCTGTACCCTGATGTCGAAAGCCTTCGATCGCTGCTGGAAGTGCTGACGGGCCAACGCAACGCTTCGGCTCAATACGTCGGCAAGCTGCTGCGAAGCTGCCGCACATTCTGGGACGCGTTCGTGTTTATCATCGAAACCCCTGAGTTTCGATCCGCCAACCTTGATTTGTGCTACGTCGTCGGGGCGATGCCAAAGATTCAGGTGCAGGGAAGCCAGAAGTGACTTTAGCCTCGCACCCTGACCACGCCCGTTTCAGCTTCTCGGTCGTCATCAACACCTACAATCGCGCGACCACCCTCGAGGACACGCTCAAGGGATTGCTGAGTCTCGATTTTCCAAATTTCGAGATCATCGTCGTCAACGGCCCGTCGACGGACAATACCGGCGCGCTTTTGCAACGATATTCGGACATCATCAAAATCGGCGATTGCCCTGCGCCCAATCTGTCTCAGTCCCGCAACGTCGGCATCGCCCTTTCTTCCGGCGACATCGTCGCGTTTATCGACGACGACGCAATTCCGCATCCGACCTGGTTGACGAAACTCGAGGGGCACTACCGGCGCCCTGAAGTCGCCGCCGTCGGCGGCTTCACCGTCGACAAGACCGGTGTGAAGTGGCAGGTGCGCAAGACGATTTGCGATCGCTATGGCGAGGCTTTCAACGTCAGCGACTTCTTCGACGAGCGACCGCTCAATCGTCCCGGCTCGCCGTATTTTCCCGAGCCTGCTGGGCACCAACTCTTCATTCCGTCGCTCGACGCTGGTCGAAATTGGCGGGTTCGACGAGACCTTCGCCTACATGCTCGACGAGACGGATGTTTGTCTGCGGATGGTCGATGCCGGATTGGAAGTCGTCTACGAGCCGACTGCGATCGTCTATCACAAGGGGGCGGCGAGCGATCGGCGCAACGACGACTGGATTCCCAAGACTCTGCTGCCAAGCGCGCGCAGCAAATCCTATTTCATCATGCGGCATGGATCCCAACAGTCGGCGGAGGTCGCCGCGCAAAAACTGCAGGCCTATCGCAACGAAATTCTAAGCGCCAACCAGTGGCTGATCGAGAACAATAAGATTGCCTGGATGCATGCGAAATCGCTCAACAGCGATTTGCAGCAGGGCATCGATGAGGGATTGCGACGCGCCTATGATCGTATCGGCAAAGCGACGCTGGGCGACCTCGTAGTCGCGCCCGCGACGCCGCTCAAGCGCGTACCGCCCTTCGAGGGCCTGCGCATCGTCCTGGTCTCCCGGACCTACCCGCCTGATATCGACGCGGGGATCGCCAGATGGACATCGATGCTGGCGGTGGGATTTGCGGCGCGCGGCCACAACGTTCACGTCATCACCCAGATCCGTGAGGGCGAGACCGAGAGCGTCGTCTGCGAAGACGGCGTATGGCTGCATCGGGTGGCGCCCGCGAAGGGCGGTTTCGAGCCGATCGCTGCAGCTCTGCGGATTCCCGGCAATGTAGCGGCCTGGTCGGCGCGAGTCCTGCAGGAGGTCGAGTTTCTCAAGAGCTTCGGTCGCCTCGTGGTGTCCTTCCCGATCTGGGACCTCGAGGGTCTGGCCTGTGTCGGCGATCCCACAATCGGCGTGGTGATGAGCCTGCATACCTCTTATGCGCTCGCCAAGCAGTTCAAGCCGGAATGGAGCGCGAAGCCGCTTTATGAGGCGCTGTTTGTCGACAAGATGATCGCCGCCGAGCGCAAGGCGTTGCTCGACACGCCGGTCATCCTCGCCAACTCCCATGCGGTCGTGGCGGATCTCACCGAGGCCTATCGCGTCGAGTTCAGCGATCGGGTCGTGCTCGCGCCGCATGGCACCGACGATCTTCTCGAGGGCCACGAGGTCTCCCCCGTCAACGAGACCGGCCTGCTGCGCGTGTTATTCGTCGGCAGGAACGAGAAGCGCAAGGGCTTCGACATCGCGATCGACGCCGCCGCATACCTCGGCAATTTCGAGAGCGTCGAATTCTGGTTTGCCGGGGGAGCGCTTGCGAAGGCGGAGCAGTTGGAGGTCATCGAAGCGCTCGGGGCCGATGTGTTCCAGCGCATCAAATTCTTCGGCGTGGTCGACCGCGACCAACTGGAACACCTCTATCGTTCGTGCGACGTGGTTCTGATGCCGAGCCGCTATGAGTTCCTTCGGGCTCGTCGCGATCGAGGGCATGTCGGCCGGCAAGCCTGTCATCGCGCTTGCCGCCGGCGGCCTGAAAGAAGTCGTCGAAGACCACGTCAGCGGTTTTCTCATCCAGGACAATGACGATGCGGCCGAAGAGATCGCCAAATGCATTGTCCGGTTTGACGAAGATCGCGCCCTTCTGGCGAGAATGTCGCGCAACGCGAGAGCAGAGTTTGAGAGACGATTCACGATCGAAGCGATGACCGCGGCGGTCGAGAAAGCCTATCAGAAGGCGTTCGATCTGGCCTATGGTTCGCACCGTGAGGGCGGCAAATGACGACGTTCGCCGAAAATATTGGTTTCCTGCTCGCGCTGTTCGAAGACCGGACGCCGTCGAAAGAGGAATGTGACGAGTTGGCGGCCTTGCTGGGATCGCGCGAGGAGTTCGTCGCGCACGTGCTGCTGCGCCGCCCGGCGTTTAGAGGTCCGTTGATCATGGCTGCGCTCGCCAAACTGCAGGTGTACGCGCCGGCGATCTCTGCGACGGCCGCCGACAGGGAGGCATTCGGCCAGGAAGCGCTTCAAAAATCGCGTCAGGACCTCGCGGGGACAATCGCGCGATCGATCGAACAGGACGCGGCCGCCAAGCCGGTCATGAACGCGGTAGCGACAGTTCTGCGGGATATCGCCGCGGCGAAGCCGAACCCACTGTCCAGGCTGTCCGATCCCTACGCGATTTGAAAACCTTAAGGTTTTCAAAGAACGCGCTCCAGGTTCGAACGCACACTACCGGTCAGGCTGTGTAGACACCACGGAAGGATGCAGCTATCTGGTCCTCCCGACAGTACTCGCTCTGAACCAGGATTTTGGGGTCTTTATGTCGGACGATGATACAAAATTGCAGTCCGGGGCAGCCGATAGCGCGCAGCCAACAATGCAGCCGGCTCCCAGTCAGTCGGACGCCATTTTGTCTTCTCTCAATGCACGGATCGCGTCACTGGAACTTCAATTGACACGAGTGGAATCCTATTGCCGCGAGATTAGGCAAGTAGTTGGCCCCTTCGGCGTCGTGTACCCTGATGGAACCGTGCTGGTTCAGACGATATACGGGACCAAGTACTTTATTAAATCCAGTGATACTGTCATGGCGCCTCAGCTGATTATCTATCGGCAATGGGAAGCGGATTTGTCGAAATTTTTCCTTTCAGTAACTACACGCGACACTGTGTTTGTCGATGTTGGCGCAAATATCGGGTATTTTACATGTCTTGTCGCTTCGCGCATTGGCCGTGCTGGGACGGGGAAAGTCGTCGCGATTGAGGCCAATCCAAGGGTATATTCGATCCTGAAGCGGAATATATCGATAAACTGGTCGATGTCGGACATTGCCACCCATTGCTGCGGCGCTTCAGCCGAACAGGGGACGGCGACGCTGTTTGTTCCGAAGTCAGGCGCCGCCAATGCAAGTCTCGCCGCGCCTCCGGAGGATGCCGAGTCCACCAACGTAGCGGTCGAAGTAAAAACGGAACCGGTTGATCGTTTGATTCCCAAGGGCACCGTAGTTGATCTTATGAAGATCGATGTTGAGGGATTCGAGCTTTCGGTGTTGAGAGGCGCAGCTGAGACAATACGCAGCTCGCGGTCGATAACGGTAATAATAGAGTGGTCGCTCAGTCAGATGCGCCGGGCCGGATTTGCTCCCGCCGCTTTCTTCGAGTTTTGCCGCAGCATGGGGCTCGGGATATATCGTGTTCCGCCCAATATCGAGCCCGGCCGGACAGTAAATTGGGACGAGTTTGCGCTGGAACCGCAGAAGCTTGCAAATACCGAATACGATAACATCGTACTTCGGCATGTTGAGGCATAGGTTTAGCAGATTAGCGTCGCACGCAGTATCCGTCGGTTGTACGAATGGGGTGAACTGCTTTGTTTGTTTCACCCTGCAGTTTCAAGCATCCAACCGAACCGGGTGCCTGACAAGGCATGAGCGACGGCGTCGTAATTTGAGATGAGCTCGGACAAAGGCGCTGGGTTTTGTTTGAACAGCTTCGGCGTTCTAACCAAGCCGGTCAGTCCGAGCCGCGCTTCGAGCTTGTTTACGAACATGTCGTCAAACATGCCGGCAGAGTTGAACATTTCCGAGTATTCCACCTCGATCACGTCGGGCAGCGCCGCCATCGCGTCCCTCACGAAGCTCGCCGTTTGGATTTCCGATTTCAGACGGTCTACTATTTTGAACGGATCCACCATTACCTTTTGCACTTTACGCTGCAACTCGTTGGTAATCCCCCATTGATTGGTATTCAGCGCAATGTGTTCTGAGACGAGAGTACGAAGAACATTGCGTCTCATGATATGTACCACGAGCATTTTGTTCTTGTAAGCTGCGTCAATAATACCAAAATCATCTGCGTTGCCTGGTCGATTTGCGCCATTCTTGATAAAATTCAGCATGTTGTACTTTACGTCGAGTATCACCTTGCGGCTATGATCTCGGAACAGTTTTTCCAGGTAAAGATCGAACACCTGAACCCAGTACATCGGGTGCAGAAACCTCCGATTCGTGGCCAACTGCCTACTTAGAAAGGCGAAAAAGAAGAAGTCTGCCCGTTCTTCCAAGGTGGGACGAAGAAAGTCATCGTGAAAAATCTCGCTCAGATCTTTATATATGTTTGAACTCGCGATAAGTCTTCGCAGCACAGTCGTTCCCGACCGTTGCCTGCCAACCACCAGAATCGGACGATAGTTTTCGTCTTTCGCCACTAGCCGTTCCTTTGTCGTCCCGTCAGGACTAAAGCACTGAGTCTCTTACGAGAATACCGTATTCACAACCCAAACGAATTGCAATTCAGGGGCTCGCGGCATACTAACGGGCCGGGAACCTGGCTCCAAATTTTGCTGAATAGCAGACAATAATTCCTGTGATACTTGCGGAAGCTTCGGCATCGGGTGAAGCGTTGAGTAATTTCGCCCACATTGCTGAATTTCTGGGCGTCTCGGGCTGAGCGCGTCCGCGTCTATGCTCACGGCATCGTCGCCAGGATGCCCCAGAAGACGCAAGTGCTGCGCCGACGCTCCGGCGATTCTCGAAATATTGACGGCGACGGTCAATGGCCGCCAAGCTATTCGTAGTTCAATGGCGACTTGCCAAGGATAGGCTCGTGTTGCTATCTTGTCGAGCATGCTTGGTTATCGTGTGTATATCCTCGATGGAAGGGCAACAATTTGCTTTGTGAGTTTGAGACGATGTCCCGTCCTCTTTCGCTTTAAAATATAAAATGCGAGATGGTGTATTATGCATCGTAAAATTAAAGGGTATAGGATAGATAGATGATGAAAGAGCTGTCGATACCGCTTACAATATCCTATCCAGATCAAGATAAATCTCGTATCGCGACCAATGTTACATATTTCTCGACTGATAATTTTCCCAAATGGCTTTTGAGCGGTGACTTTGGCTATCGTATTATCGACGGCGCACCCCCTGATATTGCGGAATTGGATGACGTTTACTGCATACCCGGCGCCAGATGTCTGTACGACAAAAATGGAAATCGAATATTGGAGAGTTGTACGAGACGTGGACCGGAGTTAAAAGAATTAATAGATGCAGGAAGAAGAATCGATAGTTATACCGCCTGACTGCATTACTATTGATGAGCCCATGCTATATCTTGGTAGCCTGGAAAATCACTGGGGTCATTTTCTTACTGAGTACACGAGTCGGTTGTGGCCAAAGATATACCATCCAGAGCTGGATAAGATAAGTGGATTTTATTCACATATTGCTGAAGTTGGTACGCCTTTCAGGGAATTTTTGAGCGTATTCAACCTACACATTGGACAGAACCTTCATACAGCCAAGGGTCCAACGAGAATTAGGAAATGTTTGTTGCCAACCGCATCATTTTGCGCAAGGGCGTTGGCATATTCTGTGCATCGCGAAGTCTTTCTCGCAGTGGCCGGGAAAATTCTGCAGAAAACCTCGCTTCTGCATACAGAACAGCCGGTATTTCTATCCAGAGCCCAGTTGACTCAAGGTAGAGTACTGAATGGTCAGGAAGAACTGGAGTCAAGTCTACGTCGAAATGGGTTCTTGATCGTAAGCCCTGAAAAGCTTTCGTTGAATGAGCAGATTGTTCTGTTTAATACCCATAGAAATATTGTAGGATGTTGGGGAAGTGCGTTTCATAACATCGCATTTGTTCGCGATGGGAGTCAGCTTGTCACGGATACAATTTGCGATGATCGGCAATACGTGAATTATTACATGTTCGACGCTCTCTGCGGCAACAGGGCGAACTACGTAATTTCTCTACGCAATACGCCAGGAATGAAGCAGGTCTGGCCCAATCTTCATTGCGAGGTCGAAGGTGATAAGATTATAGAATATCTAAAAGCAAGTTCCCACCTAGGTGAGTATTTTGCAGGGCAGGACAGCATATCATCAGGCAAACTGTCAGGGCTCGCGACATCGGTGGACGCAGTTCGTCAGCCAGAACCAGCCCCGCTGCCCGGGGAAGATGTCAAACCAAAAGTAAGAGACATGATACAGTCGCCATCGGAAAATCGCGTCGATCAATCGAACCTGGCCGCGCGACAATTGCGACGCGAACTAAAAGACGGGTTGGAGCGCGTTACGGCTCTGCAGGGTGTACCATACCTTCAGTTTCTCGGCGCGCTGCACCGAATACGTCGAGTGGAACGCTATCTTGAGATCGGCACCCACTCCGGACTTTCGCTTGCGCAGGCGACAGGTCGATCAATCGCGATTGACCCCATGTTCCAACTCGACAAGGAAGTTTGGTCGAAGAAGCCTGGCGTTGATCTCTTCGAGATGACAAGTGACGATTTCTTCGCAAGCCACGATCCAGAAGAGATCCTTGGCGGGAATATCGATCTCGCGCTTATTGATGGAATGCATCTCTCAGAATTCGTATTGAGGGACTTCGTAAACGTAGAGCGTTTCTGCTCGGCTAACGGCGTAATCGTGCTGCACAACTCGGTCCCGAGGAATTTTGAGATGTCGGAGCGGGTCCGCCGGCCTGAGCGCCGCCGCGATAAGGAACTGGCTGCCGGTTGGACCGGCGATGTATGGCGCGTAATTCCATTGCTGCGCCGCGAACGCCCGGAACTCCGAATCGATGTTTTCGACTGTCCTCCCACAGGGATCGCGCTGGTCAGCAATCTACAGCCTGAATCGCACAAGCTTGCGGACAAGCTTCCCTCGCTAGTTTCCGAGTTGATTGAGCGCGATGCCGGCGAAGAGGAATTATGGACATTCCTTGAAGCGCTGCCAATCGTTGATAGTCGGGCTCTAATAAAGGCGGGCGCCCTGTGAAGGGAGTGCAGGCAAGCCTCTAAGCTTCTCTCTCGGTTGTATTCCCCGTCACGCCTCCACTTCAATGAACGGCGCGGCGCCGGGGCGCCAAAAGGCGGTGGTTGAATCACTTGCCGGTTGGCGTGGTTGGTCGCGGAGAGCCATTAGCGGATTGGACAACTCCAAATCGACTTTGCATGCTATTCCTGAATGCCCAGGGCTTTGAACAGTTCTTTGGATGAGGCTAGCGGAGCGCCTGGAGGCAACTGTTTTGACCCCGGGCTGGAATTGAGCAATTTATTATTGGCGGGCCACGCAAAGAAATAGTAGCCGGGTTCAAATTCGAGCAACGATGCGCCTTGCCGAAACCCATCAAGGGCCCAGATCGCGATCTCCGCGTCAGGCAAAGTGCCGGCATTGAGAACCGGATCATAGTCCGCCGTCCACGATTGGACACTGAGGCCAAATCCGTGTCGACCGGTGAGCGCCGTGTCGCCGTTTTTCTTCGATGCGATTTGCGCCGGAATGGATTGCCAATGAGATAGGCGGAAGTTTCGCGGCGTGAGTTCAAAATCGCCTTGCGCTACTCCGCAACGCTTCACGCCCTCGTTGTTGTCATAAACGGGAACGACGTTTGTATATGCGGTCGCCAGCTCTCCCTCCCGCGCGACGTATCTGTCACGAACGGCCGAAGCCGCGTTGACCTGCTCCTTTTTCCAGTAGCATTCGTACTGGATGTAGAGCGCCGGATCTGACCAAATGACGTACTTGTTGTTGTGCTGGCTCCAGTCGAGCAGATCCCGAACGAGCCGCCAATCGAGCGGTAACTCTTGCCTGGCGAGCGCCTCGTCCTTTACCAGCGGGGCCAAACCCGGCACGCTGGCGTTGATTTCCATCCCTAGCCGCTCGAAGATTCGAACGCCTGCGAATAGCTTGCCATAGCGCTGGGCGTAGAAATCGAGATTGTCCGGCGCGCCCGGCGCGCCCTGGATGGCGAGTGAAACGCCCTTCAGCGCCGCAAAGGTCTTGGGTTTGTAGCTGACAGAGCCTGGCTTGACGTAGGCGATATTCGTGATGTCCGAACTATAAAAATCGAGCACGAACGGGACGCCGTTCTTCGCCAAGCGGTCGAGAACGGCAAGCGTCGCCGTTCGATCCTCATAGATCGGGTTGACGAGCGCCCACACGTTGTAGGCCTCTCCGGTGCTCTTGAGGAACTCAGATATGCGGTCGATCATCTGGTCCGCGGTCTGCGGGTCGGCGTGGGCAATCGCCTGCAGGCCGCCGTCGATACCCTGGTCGAGGTTGAACAACAGCGTCTTGTTCTCGCACATCTTCGGATCTTCACGACAATTCGGTACGTATTCGACCGTTTCGCCGTTCCGAAATAGGCTAAATCCCTTGTCGTGCAGAAGGATCGTTGCGGCTTCATAGGCCACATTGGGTTGCTGATGCGGCAGCCTGGTCACGACAGCGTAGGAAATGTTCTTGACCGTTTCGGCCCCGTGCGGCGAGAGCTTGATGAATCCCTGATGAGTGGGATTGAAGGTGCGCCCGGATTTCATCGCCCACTGCGCGTACCGTCCATCTTTGGAGTCGATGGCGAGCACTTCATCGATACCGGAGCCGGTAAAGTCGCCGACTTGAATCCGATCCAGCTTCCGGTGACTGTTGCGCGTCGCCGAGGGATAGGGCCGCTGCTGGCGTCAGGCGGCCTTGTTTTTCGCAATCCTCCAAATTCCAGGCGATCAACCCGGACCCGTGTCCCGTGAGAGCAACCAGGAATCTCGAGCCGCGGCCCAGCAGGTCTCCGATTTCAAAATCCTGCACATCGTCGACGATGACGGGCGTATTTCCGTCGGAGGTGAGTTGGCCCTGACAGCTGGGACGCGCGCCGAACGGTCCCGCCTTGCTGTCGAGTCGCCATAAATAGTAATCGCTACTTCCCTTCTTGAGGGCGATTGCGAAACCCTGGTCGACGCCGCGCTTCCAACTGCTTTCGGGTGAATCGCAGCAAATCATTTGCGACCAGAGCGCCTGATTGATCATGGAATACGTGATAGCCGGGGTCGATCGAGGCCGCGTGGGCCGCTGAACCCAACAACACCGCCGCAAACACGAGCGCCAGCCGGGTAAATAGCAGGGGAGCCTTCATTTTCCGCACGGCCTTACTTCCCGGGGTTCAATCTGGGATCCTCAAAGGGCGCCGCTTCCCAACCAGCGGCGAGCCCGGGAGCTGTAACAAAATCACGCGGACGCGACCAAATCAACGGTCGGAGAGGCGAGGCCGATCCGGCCGCAGGACGCGAAGCTCGCCGTATGGACGCCCAAAACGCCCAGGCTGCGCATAAGGTCCTTACGAGCGTTTCACGCCTAGCGCATTTTCAGCGGTCTGCGCGCGGTCGTCTTCGAGACTGCGGGCGCGGATCATTAAAAAGGGGCCGCGCGCGCCCGGCAATGTCCACTCCCCGTGGATTTCGTTTCCATCTGAATTCAGCGATCCGACGTAGACCACCGGCGTTTCGTAGCCGGGCGTCACGGGCGCGTCATAGCGCTTGACGAACGAAACGTGGCTCGCCTCGCGCTCTCCCTGCACCGAGGCGGTGACCCTGCGCTTCGGAGCGCGGCGGAGGGCTTCCTCGGTCGTCCCCGCCACCACGCCGAGCGCCTCATCGAGACGCGCCTCGAAGCTCACGACAGCGAACGAGCCCGCGTAGCTGTAAACCCCAGACCACTCGCCGGTGACGTCGAGATCGGCGGGACTCACGCCAGCGACCGCTTCAACAGGGCTTTGTAGGCCTCCGCATCGAACGTCCAGCAAACGTCGGCCTTGCGCCCCGAGGCGAGCGCTTCGCGCCAGACCGCTGCATTGCTTTCATCGTGCGTAACGTTCAGGCGATCGACGACCGTCATGCCGCGAGTGAGTTCGCTCGCGCACTCGATCTCGACGAAATGCCGGCTCCAGCTGGTTCCGATCTGATAGTCGAGCGCGATCGCCATCGCGGTCGGGTCGGCCAGCGACAGGCCGGCCTCGCCGGTCTGGGTGAAATAGGCTTCCTTGGCGCGACGATTGCAGTCGATGGCGAAGCGCGCTTTCGCCGTGCCGAGGCCAGCCACCGCCTCGATCTCGGCCTCGGTCAGCACCGAGGCGCCTCTCGACACGTGCCATCCAACCATTTCGATCGGCAATGCCGAGCGAAAGACGCGGCGCGCGGCCTCCGGATCGACCCAGATGTTATACTCGGCCGCGGGCGTGACATTGCCTTCGCAGGCCGGCGCGCCGCCCATGACGACGCAGCGGCCGATGCGCCCGGCGAAGCCTGGATCGCGCGCCAGCGCCAGCGCGATGTTGGTCAGCGGGCCCAGCGTGACGAGGGTCAGCCCGGGATGTTCGCGCGACAGCCGGATCAGCGCGTCGACGGCGAATTCGGATTCCGCCGAACGTTTTGCGGCAGGGTAGTTCTGCTCGCCGAAACCGTCGCGGCCGTGGAACCAATGCGCATCGAGATGGGGACGGGTCAGCGGCGCGTCGGCGCCGATGAAGACCGGCAGCGTCGGAGCCCGCCACTTCGAGCGGTGTACAGCGCGTTGGCGGTCGCCTGCGCGACGCCGACATTGCCGGCGACCGTCGTCAGCCCGACGACGCGGACGTCAGGCGCCGCCAGCGCCATCAGGATCGCAACGGCGTCGTCCGAGGCGGTGTCGGTGTCGATGACAAAGATTCGCATGTCGGCGGGGCTCCAGTCGAGCCGGGAGGAACGCCCGCCCTGCGGCTTCGAGTCAAGCTCGGAGACTATTTGGTCGCCTGCAGACTGTCGATGATCGCCCTGATGTCAGTCTGGTTGGCGGCCTGACCTTCATGCGAGCCCCAGTAGTAGAACAGCAGGAACTTGTCCTGGCGCATGGGCGCCGATCAGGGTCATGCCGACTTCCGTCGGGCCGTCCTTGTCCTTGCCGCTCATCGTCATGTCGAAAGCGGGCAGGCCGTTGACCTTCATTTCCTCGGTCTTCAGCGACTTGTCGTCGATTTCGACGCCCTGCTTGGCGAACCATTTGACGCCGTCCTCGGCCACGCTGCCGACGTCGTCGGAGTCCACTTCCTCCACCGCGATGTAGACCTTGCCGTCTGGCGACGTCGCTTCGACGCCGCCGTCGTAGGGCTTTGGCTCCCAGCCGTCCGGCACGGAAATCGTGGCGACAGGATCGTCGTCGGGGATCGGGAAGGTCTTGGCGAAGGCGCCCGCGGGCGCGAACAGAAGGGCGAAGGCGAAGATGGCGGCCAGGCGGTTCATGGGGGTCCTTTGATAAATTGCGGCGCTGAACGTCTCCCGCGCCACGAGTCGTATGAGGCACATTCCTTGCAACCTCGCTAAACTCCGCAATAGAGTTGTGATCTGGCGCTGGGCTGAATAGACCAGGAGGGGTGGCGCGCCTCTTGTCGAAAGCTTCTTCGCGGAAGGCGTCAGCGCCTGCGAGCCAAAAAATTACCGAGGGGCGTTGAATGTCACCAGACCAAAAGGAATATTTCGAGCGGCTGATTACTGTCTACACGGACAACATCAGGACGTCGGACGCCAAGTCCAACATACTCATTTTCTTCCTGTCTATTTCTGTTTCCACTCTGACCGTGTTTCGTGGAGATTTGCCGCGCTATATTCCGGTATTGGCGCTGATCGTGTTTCCGCTGTGCGCGATCATTCTCCTGATAATGACGATCTCTCCACGCGTCATTGCCACGCCGGGCTATCCGTTCTTCCTGCGACGGTCGTTGAAGCCCGAGGATTTCGTCGCGCCGCCCGAGGAATCGGAAGCGCTGCTCGCGCTGTTCCGCGCGCGCTGCGCGGCGCTGGCGAACATCCTGTACTGGAAGATTTTCCTGTTCCGGATCGCCATCGGGATCTGCCTGTTCTATCTCATTGCGCTGTTGGTCCTGGCGCTTGTCGGACTATTCGGGCTTTCGAGATGAGCGCGCCCGTGCGCCGCGCTACAGCGCGGCGCGAAACGCCGCAAAACCCTGCTCGAGGTCGGCCTTGAGATCCTCGATGTCTTCGAGCCCGACGCTGATCCGCAGCGTCGGGCCGCCCGGCGCCCAATGCGTCGCGGTGCGGTATTTCGTGCAGTCGAACGGGATCACGCAGGCTTTCGTAGCCGCCCCAGGAATAGCCGAGCCCGAACAGTTCGAGGCAGTCGACCAGCGCGGCGACCGCCGCGCTCGGGCGCCGGCTGCAGCACCAGACTGAACAGGCCCGACGAGCCCTTGAAGTCGCGCTTCCAGATCGCGTGCCCGGCGATCGCCGGGCAGGGCGGGGTGGATGACGCGCTGCACTTCGGGCCGCGCCTTGCAGCCATTGCGCGAGCGCGAGCGCCTGCCGCTCGGCTTCGCGCAGCCGCAGGTCCATCGTGCGCAGGCCGCGCAACGCGAGGAAGACATCCTCCGGCCCCGGCGGGATCGCCAACTGGTCGACGGTGCGGTGAAGGCGCGGGAACCATTCGGCGTTCGCGCTGAGACGAGCCCGAGCAGCAGGTCGGAATGGCCGGAGAGATATTTGGTGCCGGCCTCGATCGCGATGTCGACGCCGTGCGCGTGGGCGGGAAAGAAGATCGGCGTCGCCCAGGTGTTGTCCATGATGCACGCAGACGCCGCGCGCCTGCGCGGCGGCGACGATCGCGGGAATGTCCTGCATGTCGAGCGATTGCGAGCCCGGCGCCTCGGTGAAGATCGCCTTCGTATTGGGGCGGATCAGGTCGGCGATGCCGGCGCCGATTTCGGGATCGTAATAGGTCGTCTCGACGCCCATCCGCTTCAGCACCGTTCTCGCAGAACCGTCGGGTCGGGAAATAGGCCGAAGTCGGTCATCAGCAGATGGTCGCCCGACTGCAGCGCGGCCATCAGCGCCGACGACGATCGCCGCGAGCCCGGAGGGCACCAGCACCGTGCCCGCAGCGCCCGAGAGGTCGTTCCAGGCCTCCTTCAGCGCTTCCGTCGTCGGAGTGCCGTGGGTGCCATAGGTGTAGCGCTGCCGCGTCTCTGTGGAAGCTCTCGACGTTCTCGAACAGGACGGTCGAACCGCGGAACGCCGGCACGTTGACGAAGCCCTGCGTGACTTCGAAATCATGGCCGAGGTGGACGAGGCGCGTGCGCCGGCCAGACGTTCACGGGTGGCGGGAGTGAGTTTTCTCATGGCGGGATCGGCTCAGTAGCAATCGCGCGCCGTGGCGCCCGCGTCCGTCATGCCGAGCGCCGGTCGGCCGCGTCAAGCTGGACCTAGGTTCACTTCCCGGTCGGCAGAGGCGAGCCGTTGACCGTCACCTTGTCGCCCTCCATCACGATGTCCCAGACCAGCCGGCCGTCAGCGTCGGTTTTGGCCAGACCCTTGGCGAGGCTGAGACCGAGCACGCCGGTCTGCACTTCGGGGTCGGCCTTGCCGAGTTCGGTGGCAAGGTCGAGCAGTTTGTCGAGGCTATCGACGCTGAGCTTCATCTGCGCCGACGGCGAATTCGCGTCGACGCGAGCCGAGCCTTCGAACGCGACGTCGATAACAGGCGTCTTCAAGTGGCCGGGCAGCAGAAGAATTTTCGGGTCGCCGGCCTTGATGGCGTTGTTGATCGCGGCCTGGGTCTCCGCTGCGAGATCGCCGCTCTGGCCGAATTTGGGGTCTTTCAGCGCGAGACGGACGGCTTCGCCAACGCCCGTATCGGTCAGCGCGAGGGCGAGGTTCGCGCTGAGCGGGCTCAGTTGCGCGGTCCAGGGAGGCGCGATCGGCGAGTCGATCGTCAACCCGTCGATCTCGAGGCCGAACTCGACGCGCCCTTCATCGGTCAAGCCCGAAAGCTTGAGCTTTTCGCCAAAGCCGACGACGCCCGCGCTGCCGACCGCGGAAGCGACACGCAAGTCCTTGAGCCGCACGTCGCCGCCCATGTCGTTCCAGAGCGGCAGGGCCGCCATCACCAGTTCGGCGAGGTTGTCCGGCGCCTTGCCGTCGTTCGCCGAGGCGACCAGCGCCCGCCATAAGGTCCCGATCTCCCTGGCGCGCAAGTGGGTGATCGCCGCGCCCCCGCCGGAGCCGTCGGAGTTGAACTTTATGTCGAGATCGCCGCCGGGATCGGCCCCGGGCGGGGTCACGATCTGGCTGATCGAGCCGATCGCATGGACCAGCCCGAGGTCAACGCCTCCGGCGGAATCGGTTTGGCCGCGCGCCTCCGCAGACATGTCCTTCTGCAGGAACTTGATGTGATTTTCGCCGCTGGGGTCGGTCTCGGCGATGTCGCCCATCATCGCGCCGATAGTGATCTTGTTGGTGAGGAACGGCTCCGATGTCGGGTCGAACCGGCCAGTCACCGATACGCCCTCGAATGCGACCGCACCCTTGGACGGGCCATTTTCGGTCTTGGCGTCAATGGTGAATTTGGGCAACGCGTCGCCGCTCCAACTCCACCCGCCATTCGCTTCCGGTTTGATATGATAGCCAAACGGCTCGATCTGCACCGGGCTCGGCGACGCGGGATCCACGGCGTCGAATGCCTTCTGCAGATCCCAGGTGACAACGAAGCCGTCGCCGTCCGGCTTGACTGCGATGATGCCCTTGGCGATCGCCGCCCGGCTGAAGTAGGCGGCATAGGCGTCTTCGATCGCGCCCGCGCCGCTGGCGTCCGAATCGGCCTGAGCAGGCTGACCGTCCTGCGACTTCTGATCGGCCTGCTGTTTTTGGTAGTCGAACACGCCGACTGGCGTAGCAAGGGCTGGTTTGTGCGCCGCGGCCAGCGGATCAGCGGCGAATGCCGGCGGGGATACGGCAACGAGAGCCAGTGCGACCAGCCGAGCGCGCATTCACAGACCCCCCAAGACCGTACGGTCGTATGCGCGAGTGTGCGTCGCCGCTTGGGCGCAATCAAGGCCGTCGCGAAATTGACTTAAGCTCAAGGTTACGGCGACAAGTCGTTGGCGCTGGTCGTTTGCGGCGCCGAGCAAGCTGATCTGGGAGTCTTCCGATGCGTTATGCCGTGATTGTTTCCGCCATAGGGTTCTGCCTTGCGGGCGCCTGCGGCGCAGAGGCGGGAACGCTCGATACGATCAAGGCGCGCGGCGCGCTGATCTGCGGCACGAACCCTGGCCTTCCCGGCTTTGGCCTTCCCGACGACAAGGGCGTTTATCAGGGCCTCGACGTCGATGAATGCCGTGCGCTCGCCGCTGCGATTTTCGACGATCCCGACAAGATCAAATTCCTGCCGATCAACGCCAAGGACCGCCCGACCATTCTCGCCTCTGGCGAGATCGACGTGCTGGTGCGAAACACCACCTGGACGCTGTCGCGCGAGCAGGGCGGCATGTTCTTCACCGGCGTCAACTACTACGACGGCCAGGGCTTTCTGGTCCGCAAGAAGCTCGGCGTCGATTCGGCGCTGAAACTCGACGGCGCTTCGGTCTGCGTGCAGCAGGGGACGACGACCGAGCTCAATCTCGCCGACTTCGCCCGCTCCCACAACATCAAGGTCGAGCCCGTCGTGTTCGCGACCGACCAGGAAACCGTGCAGGCCTACGATTCCGGCCGTTGTGACGCCTACACCACCGACGCCTCCGGGCTCTACGCCGATCGGTTGAAGCTCGCCAACCCCGACGACCATGTCGTGCTGCCGGAAATCATCTCGAAGGAGCCGCTCGGCCCGGTGGTCCGCAAGGACGATCTGCAATGGTTCCAGATCGTGCAGTGGACGCATTTCGCGCTGGTGACCGCTGAAGAGCTCGGCGTCACGCAGGCCAACGTCGACGAGATGCTCAAATCGCCGAACCCGGAAATCCGCCGTCTGCTCGGCGCCGAAGGCGACTTCGGCAAGAACCTCGGCCTGACCAACGACTGGGCCTACCGGATCATCAAACACGTCGGCAATTACGGCGAGAGCTTTGAACGCAACGTCGGCATGGGGTCGCGACTGAAGATCGCGCGCGGGCTGAACGCGTTGTGGAACAAGGGCGGTCTGCAGTACGCGCCGCCGATCAGGTAGCGGCGCTGGACTACAGGGACAGAATACTGATCTTATTTCGTCCCGCTGCGCTACTTCGACTTCTTTCGACGCGCGAACAGCGTCATAACCCCATCTGGCGGCTGGCGAGATCCTTCATGATCTCTTCGGCGCCGCCGCCGATCGCGTTGACCTTCACTTCGCGATAGATTCGCTCGCACTTGGCGCCACGCATAAATCCGGCGCCGCCGAGAATCTGCACGCCCTCGGACGCGCAGAAGGCGAGCGTCGTCGTCGCCTGGTTCTTGAGCATGCAGATTTCAGCGATCGGATCCTCGCCCTGTTCAAGTCGCCAGGTCAGCAGTTCCAGCATCGCCTGCGTCGCCTCGATCCGCTGCGCCATATCGACGAGCTTGTGGCGAATGACCTGATGCTGTAGCTCGAAATTGCCCGAGGCCGACCCGGTCACGATGGCGACTTTGCCGGCAAGTTTGCTCATGTCTGACTCTCCTGGTGGCGGGACCGATGGCGGTTCGTGGAGTCTCGCGGCTGGGTCAGCCCGATGGCGACCTGGGCTTAGCCGGCCAGTCCGGCCGGCACCGAAGCCAGGGCCGCCTCGATGGCCTCGACCAGTCGACGAGCCGAGGCCGCGGTCAGTTCGAGGGCCACTCGAGCCGCGGGGCCGTTGGCCGGGTTGGCGATGTCGATGTTCAAGGTGTGCTCGGCCATGGCGTGAACAGGGTGATCAAAGTAGACGGTGCCGGCGGTGACGCTGAACCAGGCGCCGCCTGGACCTTTGGCGCTGCCTTCGAGGGAGGTGTGCTGCGTGGCGTAGGTACACATCATCAAGCTCCGAGATGGGTGCCGTAGAATTTCTTGATCTGCTCCCAGCCGTCATTGGCGGCAGCGACGCGATAGGACGGCCGGTCGACGGCGAAAAAGGCATGGCCGGCGTCGTCGTAGCTGTGGAACTCATGCGGTTTGTTGTTGGCGGTGAGGATCTGGTCCAACTCGGCCACCTGGTCGGGGCTGGGGTAGGAGTCCTCTTTGCCAAAGAGTCCGAGCAGCGGGGCGCGCAGGTCGGGCAGCTGATCGACCAAGTTGGTGAAGTGCACCGGCGAACCCTCGGGCGACGATCCCGTCACGAAGGCGCCGTAACAGTCCACGGCGGCATCGACATCGAGATGGCAGGCGGCGAGGACGGTTTGGCGTCCTCCGGAGCAGTAGCCGATCACGCCCACCTTGCCGTTGGATGAAGGCAGCGCCCGCAGGTAGCTGGCCGCGCCGCCGACGTCGCCCACCAGTCGCTCGTCGGGCACCCCACCCTGGGCTCGAGCCGTCGCCGCGGCGTCGTCGGACGCCGCTCCCGGCGCCTCCCGCCAGTACAGGTTCGGGCAGATCGGCGTCGTAGCCCAGCTCGGCGAAGCGCCGGACGATCTCCCGGGTGGCCCGGTCATAGCCGGGCAGGTGATGGATGACGACAACGCCGCCACGGGCGCCGTCCTCGTCGGCGGTGGCCAGGTAGGCCTCGATCTCCTCGCCGTTGTCGCCGCCGATCAGGACCGTCCGTGCCTGCAGCGAGTCGCCCTGGCGGTGATTGAAGCACGACCAGATGGAATAGTAAAGCCAGGCTTATTAGATTGACTAAGCCACTGATGGAGGCCGACCACACGACAACGGGCGGGCCACGGCGAGCGGGACGGCAACCGACCCCGATCGCTACAAGTGGGTGGCGTTGTCCAATACGACCGTCGGCACGCTCATGGCGGCGCTGGACAGTTCGATCGTCATTATTGCCATGCCCGCCGATCTTTCGGGGCATCCACCTCGATCCGCTGGCCGCCGGCAACATCGCCTACCTGCTGTGGATGGTGCTCGGCTACCTGCTCGTCTCGGCCGTCCTCGTCGTCCCGCTGGGTCGGCTGGGCGACATGTTCGGCCGGGTGCGGATGTACAACCTCGGCTTCTTGATCTTCAGCTTGGCTTCCCTGGCGCTGTCCCTCGACCCTTTCAAGGGCTCGGCCGGAGCGCTGTGGCTGATCCTGCTGCGCATCGTCCAGGCCACCGGCGGCTCCATGCTCACCGCCAACTCGGCGGCCATCCTCACCGACGCCTTCCCGCTCGAGCAACGAGGCATGGCCCTGGGCGTCAACCAGATGGCCGGACTGGCCGGGCAGTTTCTCGGCCTCCTGGCCGGCGGTCTGTTGGCTGTCGTCGACTGGCAGGCCAGTGTTCTGGGTCAATGGCAATTTGGTC